>NZ_CP009268.1:2400000-3600000 GCF_000807255.1 Clostridium pasteurianum DSM 525 = ATCC 6013
CCTGCAGGCTTTCTACATTGATTTAATCTTTTTGCCATATCACTCATATAAATACTGCCTCCTAATTACAATAGTATTACTTAATAATCATTATCATGTTCATTTATTTAAATAATACTTCATTTTATACTTAAGGTCAATTGCCTTTAAATTGTATTTGTATATCTTAATATTTTATGCCTACCCCATTATTTCATTGAAAATTTGCCCTGCTACTTTTTGAATTACATATAAATTTATATTATTATCAATAAAAAACCTGTTTAATTAAAAAATATAATTAAACAGGTTTTTTATTGAATTATAGATCAGAATTTTTATAATCTATTCTACAATTTCCCATATATTTTTCATTTCCTTGATATATCCATATTCAATAAAATCATCATCTATTGTTTCTCGTTCTCTATTATAATAGGATATTGGTATAGTAACTTCCAAAGATCCTCTTTGTGAGAGTTTACCATCTAAATAGTTTTTTTTCATGTTATCAAAATTTTGAACAAGCCTTATACCTAAATTTGAATCTGTATTATAAGTAGCCCTCCAAAAATCTCTTTTAGTTACATTTTCTTTTAATCTAACCTTTACTCTTTTAAAAGCCATATTTATACCTCCATTATTAAAAATTTTTAATATAAAATTAATTATATAATAATTGAATAGTAAACTAACTACAATATAGTTTATTAAATAGTAATATTTCTATATTTAGCTTTTATTTGTATTTTATACAACAAATTTTAATCTTTAGAAAATAAATTTATTTTTAGTTTAATATTGAAAAAGTAAATAAAACGTTTACTATATATTATGATGATAAATTTTTTTGATTTCGCTTTTTTAATATTTATTTAATTTCTTTTCTTATTTTAAAATTTACTCCTAAGCTGTCTGCAATCTTTTTACACTCTTCAATGTGTTCTGGAGGTAAACAATCCACTACAGAGAGTTGTACATCTTTAACAATTTTTCTACATTTCTTAGTAAAATCTAAAATATAATTAAAAGCTTCTTCCCCAAATATACTATGGCATATGTGATCATATTCTTTAGCATTTCTGGCATTTAAACTTATAGATACACTATCTACAATATATTGAAATCTAGGTGTAACATCATAGTTATGAATTTTATTTGCCTGACCATTAGTATTTATCCTTATAGGTATATTAGCTTTTTCTTTAACCTTTTTACAGACTTCAATTACTACATCAATATTTTCAAGTGGCTCTCCAAATCCACAAAACACCAATTGTTTATATTTGCTAAGGTTTCTTGAAAATATATCCTTTATTACTTCCTCTGAACTTGGCTCCTTTTCAAGCCATAAATCATTCTGGAAAGCATCTTTAAGATTTCTCACACAAAAATCACAGGCATTTGAACATTTATTTGTTACATTAACATAGAGGTTATCTTTTACTTCATATGTAATAATCATAAGGATCAATTCCTTTCTTATATGGCTATTTATTAAAGTATAAAATTACATTAAAATCTAATTTATTATATATTATATCACAGTTAAATGATAAATTTTAAGAAATTGCTATTATGCAGCAGCATTTATTTCTTTAAATATAACTTATTAATAATTGACTTTATAATATAAAATAAGAAGTTCGTTAAATTTTAGAACTTCTTATTTTATATTTTTCGCTGTAATAGCTCTCTTTTGTATAGATTTACTTTATATTTCTTTTATTTACTTATTGAATAATAACATCTCTTAGGTGATACTATCTTGCCTTCCGCCTTTAACTCTTTAATGGCTTTTTCTACTTCTTTCTTTTCAATATTAACTAAATTAACAATTTCATTAGTTTTCAATGAATGCTCAGTTTCACTTAATATCTTGATAATAGATTCTTTTGTACTCATATTTATCCCTCCATAACATCAATATAATATTTTCAAAATATATATCAAGTTTTCAAATATGTTTAGTTGTATTTTAAGCCATTGTAATATTATCTTGTGATTTTATCAATAAATTCCACATATTAATTATCATTTAATTTTGGCTTTTTCTAATGCTTCTTGTGTACTTACAATAATCCCCTCAGAACTTGCACTAGCTCCAGATACTACGTCCACTTCTGTTGATTGGGCTTTTATTATTTCATTTGGTATTATATTTATGACTTTTTCATAGTATCCTTGTGTGCCCTCCGTTTGTTTTGCTTTAATATCTACAATTTTTCCATCTTTAATGGTTACCGAAACTTGTACATTAGGTTTAACATAAATAGAAGAATTTCCCGTATAAATACCATCTTTATACTTAACTTTATTTAATGACTTTTTGCTTTGAACTGTATTCACCGTTGCTTCCATAGCTATATAATTTTTATTTACAGCTGCACCGGCCATACCATTAGCAAAATATATCACTCCAAAACTAACTATAGCAACTAAACTCACTACTGTTGCATTAATATTTTTATTAAATATATCTGTTTTTATATTTTTTCTAGGACATATTTCTACACATTTCAAACAATTTATACACTCACCATTATGAATACTATTAAACTTATATAATGATAATCCCATAGAACAATTATCTGTACAAATTCTACAACTGCCACATCTTTCTTTTAATTTACTAATTTTAAAAGGTGCTATTTTAGAGCTTAATACAAATAAAGCACCTAAGGGACATAGATATCTGCAAAAAAATCTCTCAATTAATGCAGATCCAATTAATATAAATACTAAAACTATAAACCCTAAAATTAAACTACTGTTAATACTCCAAAATTCAATTATTCCAGCAAAAGCCTCCCAAGGATTACTAATCTTAAAAATTTTACTTTTCATCGTCCATGAAAAAATTATTATAAGCATTAAAATCACATATTTTGCGTATTTCAAAATAGAATCTGCTTGTCTATCTAATTTAAAATTAATCTTAAATACCTTTTTTATTGATAGATAAATTAAATCATTTAATGTTCCAAAAGCACAAATAAATCCACAAAAAAATCTTCCTAAAAATATAGTCATAATTGCAATGGTTATAATTTCAATTAAATTAGGATACATCTGTATAAAATTAAAATTACCTTTAATAATTTCCAAATATACATTTTTTATTTCACTAAATATTAATGAAAATAGTCCTGGAAATAATATCAAAAATATAATTTGTAAAATAATTCTTATTATTTTTATTTTATGTAATTTCCAATTGTAATTTCTAATTCTTTTTAACATTTTTAACCTCCTTAATTTATTGATTAAAATTTTAGTAAAGCTATGCAAAGCCAATTATTAAGTATTCCAATATGTTTGCTTATATATTAAAAGCTTTATTCTTCTTTGTCAAGAGAACTATATAAATTTACTATTCCCTTAAATTTTACTTTAAATTTTTATTGTTATTATTGTTTTTTTTAAAGAATATGTGTAATAATTAATTAAATTTCAACAATGAAAATGCAAAAATAAGAAATAAAATTTATGTATTACATGAATAATGTAGAACTTATGTAGAATCTATTAATAAAAAGTAAATCATATTGACAATGGTATTAAAAAGTGTTAACATAGTAATCAAATATGATTACTTGATTTATTGATTTTTAAGTGATACAGTTGACCAGAAGGCTGGAGACTAGATATCTATTTTTTAGATGTCTAGTCTTTTGTTATATTAAAAATAAACAATATTTTAGGAGGAATTTTAAATGAGCGAAATAATTGAAAACGTACATGAAGAAAGAGAAGATAATGATTACAAAGTTACCATTAAAAATATAAAAAAATCCTATACTGTAATATCAGATGAAGGAAAAACAGATGAAGAATTTTTAGCATTGGAAAATTTCAATTTACAGATAAAAAAAGGTGAATTTATAACTATAGTTGGGCCTAGTGGTTGCGGTAAATCTACTTTCTTAGATATTTTAGCTGGATTATCTAAACCTACTTCTGGTGAAATATATATTGACGGCAAATTAATAACAGGTCCAGACCTTGATAGAGGAATTATTCTTCAGGGATATGCATTATTTCCATGGCTAAATGTAACACAAAACATTGAATTTGGACTTGAAATAAAAGGAATTTCAAAAGCTAAAAGAAAAGAAATAAGTGCTAAATTTATTAATTTAGTAGGATTGGATAAGTTTAAGAATAGATATCCTCATGAATTATCAGGCGGTATGAAACAAAGAGTGGCAATTGCCAGGGCCCTCGCCTATGATCCGGAAGTTTTACTTATGGATGAACCCTTTGCAGCTGTAGATGCTCAAACCAGAGAATCACTGCAGGAAGAATTATTAATTATTTGGGAAAAGACAAATAAAACTATTGTATTTATAACGCATAGTATTGAAGAAGCAATATTTCTAGCAGATAGAGTAGTAGTAATGTCTTCTAACCCCGGCAAGATTGAAGAAATTATTAAAATAAGTTTACGAAGACCTCGAAATACTTCTGATGTAATAAACTCTAAAGAATTTTCTAAGATATGGAACCTTCTTCACAATAATAAGCCTAACAATAAGACAAATGAAAAAGCTTCCCTGAAAGTTTCTCTATAAAGGTCTTTAATTTGTTGTGAATTGCTTTCTTAGAATATGTAGAACAAATAATTTGTAAAAACAATAAGGAGATTATTATGAGTGAAACAAAGATAAATTATAGTTATTATATATGGAGATATAGTGGAGTTGCATTATTTTTAATTCTGTGGGAATTTTTTTCTCGAGTTGGTGTTTTAAATCCTCAATTTATCCCACCCTTTTCAAAAATCCTAGGACAAATTTATATCTTATGGTTTAACAATGCCTTATTTACAAATATTATGGTAAGTTTATGGAGAGTCTTATTGGGACTTATTATAGCTTCTATTATTGCAATACCTCTGGGGTTCTTACTCGGTGGTTGGTTCAGCGATATTGCTGATTGGATGGATCCACTTTTTAGAATATTTGGGCAAGTAAATCCTTTTTCATTAATGCCTATATTCATACTTTTTTTTGGAATGGGTGAAACTGCAAAACTTGCAGTAGTTGCCTGGGTATGTATATGGCCGGTTTTATATAATACTATATTAGGTGCTAGAAGTGCAGATAAGCTTATAATAAAAACTGCTGTTTCCATGAATGTATCTAACTGGCAGTTGTTCAGGAAAGTACTTTTACCATCAGCTGAGCCTTCAATTTTTGCTGGCCTTAGAGTTGGAGCGGAGATGTCCTTTTTTATGTTGATTGCAGCAGAAATGATAGGTGCAAGTGCAGGATTAGGATGGCTTTTTCATAATGCTTCCATGAATAATCAGATTCCTCGCATGTATTCAGCTGGTTTATTTATTGTGTTTTTTGGAGTTATATTAAATAGATCTTTAATATATGTTCAAAACAAGTTGTTTTTTTGGAAGGAAGCAGAGCACGGTTTTAGCTTTTCTAAAGTAAACAAGTCAAGTACTAAATTTGGTAAATTTCAAATTTCAGCATTGACTATATTAATAATTTTAATTATAGGTATTGGAAGCTATGAAGTTAATTATGCCAATACTGTAGAATTTAGCAGTAAATATAGTAATAGTAATGCTCCTGGTCATATGGATCATATGGATATGAATAATAAGAAAGATTCCAATAATACAAATACCACAAACACTGATAATAAAACTAATTCTGATCATATGAATATGGATAATCATAACAAAGTTGATGGTTCCTCTAAAAACATGCAAGATGATAGTTCAAACCATATGAATATGAATGATAGTAATAAATCTAGCCATATGAACATGGATAAATAATATTCTTTAAGAAGGGAGAATCCAACTGATGTCAAAGAAAAAAAATGATACTTTTTATAAATTTTTGATTATATTCATATTCCTTTCAATATGGGAAATCAGCAGTAAATTAGAAATACTAGACCCTCAATTTGTTCCATCTTTTTCCAGTATACTGATAACTCTATGGACCATGCTTCTTTCTCAAAACCTCATGCTAAGTGTTGCTATAAGTGTACAGAGGGCTTTACTTGGACTTGCTATTTCAATTATAATCGGTATACCGTTAGGATTTTTACTTGGAGGCTGGTTTTCCAAATTGGACCTAATAGCAGAGCCTGTTATAGAGATTTTTTCTCAAATTAATCCATTTCTATTGTTTCACGTTTTTATTTTAATTCTAGGTATTGGAGAAAGTACTAAAGTAAGTGTTATTGCGTGGACATGCATATGGCCCATAATGTTTAACACAGTTTACGGCATCAGAAATATGGATGCCTTAATATTAAAAGAAGCCAGATCCTTTGGACTTGGCAGATGGAAATTATTTCATAAAGTTGTTATACCAGCAATCTTACCCTCAATCTTTGTGGGGCTTAGAATTAGTGCAGGTTATTCATTTTTTATGCTTATAGCAGCAGAAATGATGGGAGCCAGTTCAGGACTTGGATGGCTGCTTTTAAGCTATCAGCAAACCTATGATATAAAGAGGATATTTGCAACAGCACTTGTAATAGCTTTTCTTGGGCTAATTACAGACATTATAATAAAAGCTATTCAAAACAGATTTGTAGTTAATACACTTATCGAAGAAAAAAATTAATCTATACAGTTACAACTGTACTTTGCAAAATGGATTTAAAAATAGATTCCCTTGCAAAGTACTTTTTCTTATTATTGCTGAAAAGCTCTGTCTTCTGATCTAATTAAAAGGTTGAATCAACTGAAGGTATAATAATCAGGCGAGTTTTATATGTATAGAAAAGTTATTAATAAAATTTTAAAGAAGTGGTGCAAATAATCTTAAAAAGGCCTGAATAACTTTAATATACCAGGGTCTACATTTCCATTCATTAAAACTTATTTCTGCACTTACTTTAAAAGTTTCAATTATATCATTTTTCATATCCTCTATTATAGGAGCTCCACATATCCAAATACCATTTTCAAAATGAAGATTAAAACTTCGATAATCCATATTTATACTTCCTGTTATTCCATTATCGTCATCACTGATTATAGTTTTTGAATGAATATATCCCGGCGTATATTCATAAATTTTCACTCCAGCTTTTATAAGTCTACCATAATTTGAACGAGTGACCATATGAACATACCATTTGTCCCATATTCTAGGAGTAACAATTCTAACATCTATACCACCCATAGCTGCCAAACATAATGCATCCATCATAGATTCATCAATCACTAAATAGGGAGTAGTTATATATACATATTTCTTAGCATTGTAAATTATTTGTCTATACATAACTTCTGCTGGGTTATGAGGATTGTTAACAGGTCCATCAGTAAAAGGTTGATAAAATCCATCTCCAACTATTTTTACAGTAGGTTCATATTTTAGATAATTTTCTTTTATTTTACTTTCAGTTTCCCACATTTGAAGAAATGTTACAGTAAGACTCCAAACTGCATCTCCTTCTATTCTGATAGCAGTATCCTTCCAATGTCCATACTTGTTATATAAATTAGCATATTCATCAGCAATATTAGTTCCTCCAGTATATCCAATATTGCCATCTATAACTGCTATTTTCTGATGATTTCTATAGTTTATATAAAGTCTGTAAATATTTTTATGCACTTGATTAAAAGGAATAACCTTTATATTTTTACTTTTCAATTCTTTAACTATATTATCGGGTACTGTCATAATACTTCCAAGATCATCATAAAGCAGCCTAATCTCTACTCCTTGTGCTGCTTTCTCCTTGAGAATTTCATATATGTCATTCCACAGCTTTCCATCAGAAACAATAAAATACTCAAGAAAAATAAATTTCTTGGCATTTTTCATATCTATAAGCATATCTTTAAACTGAAGTTCTCCTAATTTATAATACTTACTTTCAGCATGCTTATATAGAGGAAATCCCTCATGATCTAAATATTGTGAAAATTTTTTTCTGATTGGATAATATTCCTGTAGCATCAATTGAATCTCAGAATCCCTGTTGAGCCATATCCTTTTATTTGATAAAATTCTTCTAATTCTTTTGCTTCGCAATGCCTGTGTGCCAGTTCTTCCCCATAAAATATATAACAAATATCCAAATACAGGTAATAAAATAATAATAGAAATCCATGCAATAACATAAGTAGAGTTGCTTTTTTTATTTACTAGAATCAGTACTCCAATCAATCCAAAAATCTCAATCAAAAAATACAGATAGACTGATTTTTGTCTTAAATTAATTGCAAGAAAAGCCAGCAAGAATATTTGAGCTAAAATAGCTATTCCTACCGTAATAATACGAATCATTCTATATATCTTTTTAGATTTTCTCATAAGATTCTACGCTCCTTAAGACATCAGTACTAAAATTATAACATAATAAATTTTTATATTACAAAAAATTTATTATTTATATTCTAAAAGATTCATTTTTTAACTTATTTTTTATAAAATAATTAGACCTGTAAGATACAGATCTAAGCTTTAAATTTTTATTTAATTATTTATTGCTACAACTTCTATTTATTAAAAGTTTTATTATATACTTCTGCTGTAATTTCAAATTTACTTATGTTTTTTCACGATCCCCAGATAGCTACATTTTGATTATCTAAAGCAAATCTATTGTTCTCCCATTTTAAAGTATTTAAGACATAGCCCAAACCATCTGCATTATACCTGCCTGCTATTCTTTGGTATGCCAATAACTCATATACTCCATTTGCATCAAAATCAACTGGATACAAACCACTAAGCGGATTTACAAATCCACTAATAGGACTTTTTAGTTTACCATTTGCATCATATATCTCATTTAAATAATCGGCCCCCCTAGTAGATATATCTATAATATATTTTTTATTATTACTCTCACTGACAACTTCTACCCTATAGTTATCCTTGTAAGTAACAGTATATTGATATTCTTCATTGTATACATCAAAGTCAAATAATAATTGTGGCCTATTATTGATAAATGAATAAATGTAGTAATACATTATTGCACCACTACCACCCGAATTAATACCTATTAATATATCATTTATAGAATTACCCGTAAAATCTCCTAAAAACAATGTTGGATTATATCCTGAATTTTGTTTAAGTTGTATATTTGCAAATCTACCAGTTCTTCCATCCTGTATTACAAGAGTAATATTTTGAACAAAAGGACTATCTGGAGTCTTTACTCCTGTTAAATACACTCCATCTGGTATTATATCTCCATTCACATCTCCTCTTGCATAAGCTACAATTCTAGGGTGTACTGCAGTTTCTCTAAAATAATTATACATAAATGGCTCCTTTAAAATACAAGCTTTATATATCTTATGAATCAAACCTTAATTATGTTATAGGATTTAATACAAATAACAAAAATTTTTAAGTACCAACGATTTCTATATAATTTTTTGTAACACAATTTAATTTAAATCATAAAATATAACTGATAATATTTTGAAACCGCAACAAAAATACAAGGAGGTTTCCAATGTATAATAATGACTTTTTTGATTATCCACATTACTCACCCGAAAATACTTATCCATTTTTTAACGCAGCAATAGAAGATTTTTATAGATTTAATTATAATAATGATTTTAATGGAACTGAAGATTTTGATGAATTTATAGAAGAAAACTATTCTGATAACACTAGATCTTCAGATATAGAGACAAATGTAATATTGGAATTAATTTACAATAACGAACCTGGTCTCTTTTCCAATTTTAAACGATTCAGAATAAGTACCGAGATGGTTAATAATTTTTTCAGAGAAGCTATACCCTATGCCCTAGACAATAAGACAAAATATAGAGGAGATATAGAAACATTAACAAATAGAATATATGATGATTTTAAAAAAGAAAACTATCCTGCTGTTTTTTCAGTTTTATCTGCTGGAGTACCTGAAGATATAGTTGATAATACCTTTAAAGGTGTAATAAGCTTCACTATTGGTGAAAGATTCATCCCGCCCTCTATGCTTGACAGATGGAGTCAGTGGGAGGATTTAGGCGGAATATTGAGTTCTGCTCCTGCGGTTTCTTCCTGGGCACCTAATAGATTGGATACATTTGTACGTGGAACTGATAATGCTCTCTGGCACAAATGGTGGAATGGTTCTAGATGGAGTGACTGGGAAAGCCTTGGTGGCGTATTAACCTCTGCTCCAGCTGCTGTTTCCTGGGGATCAAACAGAATTGATGTATTCGCTCGTGGTACAGATAATGCTATGTGGCATATTTGGTGGAATGGTTCTAGGTGGAGTAACTGGGAAAGTCTTGGTGGCGTATTGACCTCTTCTCCTGCAGTTTCTTCTTGGGCACCTAATAGATTAGATACCTTCGTACGTGGAACTGATAACGCTCTCTGGCACAAATGGTGGAATGGTTCTAGATGGAGTGACTGGGAAAGTCTCGGTGGAAATCTGACTTCTGCTCCTGCTGCTGTTTCTTGGGAACCAAACAGAATTGATGTGTTTGCAAGAGGTCAAGGCAATCGTCTATTACATTTATGGTGGAATGGTTCTAGATGGAGCAATTGGCAGAACCTTGGCGGTAATATAACCTCTGCCCCTGCAGTTTCTTCAAGATCATCCAATAGACTTGAAGTATTTACAAGGAATAGAAACAATCAGTTAATCACTATGTCCTGGAATGGTTCTAGATGGAGCAATTGGAGAAATCTTGACGGCACTATAACCTCTGCTCCTGCTGCTGTTTCCTGGGGTCCAAACAGAACTGATGTATTTGCAAGAGGTACAAATAATGCTATGTGGCACATCTGGAGGAATTAATTATAATAATTTCTAATATATAAAATGTCTAGTAAAATCACTAAAGCAAATATATTAATAAAATAACTATTGAACCTAAAAATAGCACCTTACTTAACTATAAAGAAGTATTTCATAGTACATAGATAATATGCATTATGAAATAACTTCTTATTGTCATATAGCAAAAACATTTTAAAAACATACTAAAACTTTCTATTGTTCTTCCTCAATCAAAAGAGACTTAATTACATCTTCTGCTAATCTAACTAAAATCGCCAATGATACAGAAGCTATATCTTTAGTTGAATTCTTTAGTTTTTCCCATACCTTGTCATCTCGAATTGCATCTATGTATTCATGACCTTTCCAAGATAAAAAGGACACATCTAAAGGAACTTTATTCCTATAGTTTATTACATCAATAAGTCCTCCTTGATGGACTTTGGTAATATGGTAATTTACTGTGTCTTCATCATAATCTTTTAAATGCGATATTAAATCTTCTGCAGCTATAAAGGGATATTCATAAGTTGTATTTTTTTCTACATATAAAAGTATGTCTCTTATACAGTCATTATTTAATCTCACGCTAATCACCACCTTTCTAAAGTTCAATTCTACAAAATACTATAAAATCCTTTAGAAAAATATGTTAAATAGTAAAATTTCTTATGTATTAATTATGTTTATATTATCAATAATTGGAAACACTAAGTTTACTCAATAAAAAATATAAGTAATGGGAGATGAACATAGTGTTCAGCAAATTTCTTGATTTAGTAAACCGTAGTGGTCATATAAATCTTTTTAATGGTATAATATTATTTATTGGATTTTCTATTGCATTTACCCTTATAGGAATATATGCTTATAAATCTGACAAAAAGAAATGATATATGCCTTTCTAATTTTTAATAATAATCAACATCTATAATTCTAAAATAAAAAATTTTATAAAACTGTAGAGGACACCCCCTTGAAGGTGCCCTCATTTTTCATTTTGATATAATAAGTTAAATATCTTTATTTATTAACTCATCATAATCATTTAGCAGCTTGTCTATTTTTTGACTTAATGCTACTAACTTTGGGTCAGTTAATGAAGAATTTTCATTCATTAGAGAATACATTAGCTGTCTTAATTCTTCTATTTTCTCAATTACTTCTTCCATTGTTTTCATAATATCCCTCCTTTCACTAAAAAATATTAGCAAAATTCGGAAATATTTGATATATTATGTACAATTTTTTTATTAAAAATATAACCTTAAACTAAACAACATTTATTCATGTAATAATAAAAAGGACCCTATTAAAAGGTCCTTAAATTTTAAAGTTAATTTATAAAAAATGTGTATAATTTTTAATTTAGTACAATTTATACTGCTGTATTTTGCCACTGGTAGCTTTAACATTTATTCCCTCTAAAAACTAATATAAAAAAAGTGCCTGTTACAGCACTATTTTTTTATAAATAACTATCAAGATCTATTTGTTTTTTGAACTCATCTAATCCTACTCTATCTATATAGCTTCCTAATCTTTCTCTAACAGTTGCATTTTCTTCATATACTTGAATAACTTTTTCTACTAAATCATATATCTTCTCTTCTGATATACAGGCTGCTATTTTATCTGCTATTCTTGGTCTGGCTCCACCTTTTCCACCAACATAAAACATCCAGCCTTTTCCACTTCCTATTAATCCTATATCTTTAAAGGCACTATCTGCACAACTATTAGGACAACCACTTACACCCATTTTAAATTTATTAGGTAATTTTTTACCATGATATAAACTATCTAATTTTGATCCAACTGCTACTGAATCCTGAAGGCCCCTTTTACAAAAAGTAGTTCCTGGGCATACTTTTACACTTCTTACGCATAAACCTATTGCTGCACCGGGATTCATGTCCAAATCTTTCCAGACGTTATCTAAATCTTCCTCTTTTAATCCAACTATTGCAATTCTTTGAGCTCCAGTAACTTTAATAGCTGCCGCATTATATTTTTCAGCTATATCGGCAATAGTTCTTAAATTATCTGGAGTTACAATTCCAGCAGTTAAATGTGGTGCAACTGCATAAGTTTCTTTATCTCTTTGTACTATTGCTCCCTTTTCTAATAAATCTGTTTTCATTTGTGTACCCCTCCTAAATTTAGCTTTTTAATATACGTTATTAACTAATAATCCAATTTAATTGTACCATATTTATATAATAATTCAATTCCCTTTCATACTAATTTTTGTATCTTATTCCTCAAAATTAAATAACTCTTCCACCGTAATATTAAATATAAATGTTAAATAATCATATACGACCTTAATGCTCCTGTTAACTTTTAATGACCACTCAAGGATATATATCAGAAAATTCCATATCTATCATCTATTTGTTAAAATAATTATTTATATTGAAATTTATTTCTGTAAGTCTTGCAGGCAATACTATTTTAAATATACTGCCTTTACCTAGTTCACTTTTTACACTTATATTTCCACTGAGCAAAGTCAAAAAACTTTATTTTCCAATTCATTGGTTCTCTCTAAAGCTTTTTTTACAGCAGACATAACAATTCCATGAAAACCTGATTCATTTAATACATGAGATGCATTAATCCCAATACCTGCTGGTGAATTCATTCTATCTGTAATTTCATATGGATGCTTCCCTATTTTTTGAAGAGTTACTGCAGAAGCAATCAAATTTTCCAATGCAATTGATGTTGAATCTTTACGTGAAAATCCAGATTCTACTCCTGAATCTATCAATGCTGCGATAAAATACATAATATAAGCAGGCCCAGCACAACTATATGCCGTAAATGCATTAATAAGTTTTTCGTCAATAAACATAACCTTTCCTAATCCGCTTAAAAGTGTTACTATAATTTCCTTATCACCATCTTTAGTTTTTTCATTTAAACTTACAGCACTATAACCATGTTTTGCTTCAATCATAGTATTGGGCATAACACGAACTATCTTATGCTGACTTCCAAATATATTTTCTAATTTTTCAATTCTAACTGCCGCACATATGGATATAATAATAGTTTCCTCAGATAATTCATTCTTTATATGCTGTGAAGCCTGCACAATATCTTGTGGAAGTACTGCAATTACAACAACATCGGCATCCTTAACAACAGATACAGCGGTGTTAGCACTACTTATTCCATATGTAGCTTCAAGATATTTTCTTCTTTCATCTAATATATCAAAAACTGTAATATTTTTAGGTTTGAAAACTTCATTGGATACAAGTCCTCCAATAATACCCTCTGCCATATTTCCTCCGCCAATAAAAGTAATTTTCTTATCTAACATAAAATTATGCCTCCTATCTTTATGTTTTAATTTATTATAGATAATTTTTTTATATAATACCTCTCAGGGCCTGTTCCATTTATCATCATATTGCCCATATAGTACAGATAAGTAGTCTTTTCCAAATAATTCTGTATATTTATCTAATACTTTATCAGTAATTAGCTGTCCTTCTTCACCAAGCTCATTTTTTAAAGTTTTACTTATGGAATATAGAAGATGTGCTGTATGAAAATCAAAATTTCTAGTAAAGCTGCTACCTAATTCTTCTTTCTTTTTAGTAAGTTTTTTAATATCCTCTTCCGTCATAGCATTTCCCCAATGAAATTCACAGCAATCTGCTCCAAAACTTAGATCGCTTGTTGCCTTCATATGAAAATTCTCATTGTAACCATTAAAGACCGCTGAATCTATATTAACACAGTAATATTTTCCATGATCTAAAAGATTATATTTTTTCCAGTTCTCACACCATTCGCATCTTGTAACATTAGTAATATACTCTGGCTCCAGATTAACAATTCCAAATTCCATTTGTCCTTTTTCTGCAGCCCATTCCCCATAAGCTTGACTATTTATAAAATCTAAAGAATCTCCATTTGCAATTGTTCTTTCTGCCATTCTTTTTCCCCGTTCACGTCCATAATTTTCAACACAATTATAAATTATTTCCTCCCCTTTTTCCTTAAACTGCTCTATAGTATATTTAGCAAAAATCGCAAATAATACCGCATGATGCTCAATTGAACAATGAATATTATCTTTTTTTCCCATTTTACTGCCTCACATTCTTATTATGTTTTTTTATATTTATTATCTTATTTATATACAACAAAACCTTTGAATATGATACATATACTCAAAGGTTTACTATCAATTAATTTTGTTAAATCGTAATTTACATACAGGCAATCCATCTGCAATTGTTCCTTCTAATTTAAACTCCAAATTATTAAATTGTTTAGCAAATGCATGATCACCCTCCATGGTAATCTCACATAATTTTGCAATTTCTTCTGGTGTTTTCCCCTGCTTTAACCATTCTGTTACATAAGGACAATAGTGAAAATCTATGGCTAATACTTCATCGTTTTTTTCTACTACTTCCATTTCAAATATATCTTTATTATGATCTGTTCCAAAAATTGATGCAAACTCTTTAAAATCTGATGAATCCTTCATATTATTATATAAGTCTTTTCCATTATCTGCACCATACTTTGCAATTGCTTCACGTGCAAATATATCATCAAGCCCATGCTTTTTAGCCGTCTCTAACATATTACTTATTGTAGCTGCCCTTCTCGCACTAATATCACGCATTCCATCAACTGATGAATTCACAATTGATGGTTTATTATTTTCAAATGCCATAGTTGCCAGCCCCCTTGTCTAACTTTATAATAGCTACTTTTAATACTTTATTTTTTTATGATACTCCGCAAAATATACTTTGTCAATATGTTTACTATAGTTAAAACACATCATAATTAAATTTTTTTGAATGCTTACATACTCTTTTCTTTTTTAGAAACTTGTCCTTCTTTTGTCCTCAAAATAATCTCTGATTGTAACTTTGATATTTCTTCTGCTAAAGCTAATAAAGCTTCCATAAGCTTTGGTGATTCTAATGTAATTTTTAAATTAATATTCATATACAACACCTCTTATTTGATTTTTATTTTTCCTAAAAATTTATTTTATAAATATATATATGACTTTAGATATCTTTTTTCTTATATATATTTATAATTTCATAAGAATCAGAAAGTATATCTTCTTTTTTTAATCTACACGCATATTCTGCATTTATTGAGAGCCATATCTAATTCTCTAAATAAAAAAACTTCTAGGACAATATCCTCAGAAGCTATTTATATTTAACGCTTTAATTTTTTATAAATCTCTATGCTGATATAATAACAGATAAATTTGGTGTTCTTATTTCTCCCCTTTTTGCTGTCTTATTAAATGAATCCATATTAATTATTAGCATATGCAATAACAATTTGTTTATGGGTTAAATCATTAGATATTAAGTTTTCTTTTATAGAATACGTTTCTCCGTACCTACCAGCAATTGATTTTATGGCAATGGTATTAGTATTAGAAATTCATTTTCAAAATAAAGTTATTCCTTTAAGACATTTACTATTTTCCCCAAGTCACAGTTACCTTTGCAAATGGAAAGATTAAAATTCCATCGCCTACTTTATACAATAAGCTAACCATCTAAAAAATCTTCCTATATTTTTAAAAGAGACTATATTGCACAATAATTCTGTCAGCTTTCCAAACTTTCTATAAAGGAAATTAAATGTTAGAAATGGAATCCATTGCTTTTTAGATTTTGGTAGTCTTTTCATTATATTTTTAAACGTGTACACTTCTTTATATATCCATAGATATCCATTATATAATTCTTCTGCTGTCATATTCTTGGGTTTATATACCACATGCGCAGTATTATAATTTGACAAATTAAAATCTACAATTCTATTTTCCTCTATTAATGATGAGTATAACTTTGTACCAGGATATGAGGTAAGGATATGTGAGGTTACCGTTTCTATCTTATTTTTAACTATCCATTCTAATGTATTTTTAAATACAGAGACATCATCTTCATCTAATCCAAAAACAAAGCTTGCATTTATCATTATTCCCCTTTTATGAATTTCATCTACAAGTTTCTCATATCTCTTTACACTATTTTGCACCTTGTGGACACTATCTATTGACTTACTATTTATACTTTCAAAACCTATAAATAGACTTTGGCAACCAGACTCCTTCATTTCATCTAATAATTCAGGCATGTACACTATATTAGAAGTAACTGCTGCGTTCCACTTTAGTTTAAGAGGTTTTATTTCCTTTAATACTTTTTTTGTCCATTTGGAATTTCCAATAAAATTATCATCAATAAACATTATATGCCTTGTTTTTAATGCATTTATATCTTTAATTACATCATCTATGGGTCTATTAATATAAGTTTTAAGTACATTTTTGCAACTATTATAGCAGAAATCACATTCAAAGGGGCACCCCCTGCTTGTACTAATTATATTAGTATATAAATACTTTTTATTATCAATAATGTAATAGTTAGGTGATACTATTTCTTTCCCAGCAAGATTTTCCATATCATAATATATATTCTTAAGTGAATTATTTTCTTTATCCTTAAGGATTTTTGCCCAAACTCTCTCAGCCATTCCCACACATATTGCGTCAAAGCTATTAAGAACACCCTCTGGATCTGCTGTAATATGTATACCTCCTGCAATTACTGTTATTCCACGATTTTTGAATTCCTTTGATATTTCCAACGCTCTATTCATAACATCCACAGTGACAGTTATTGCTACCAAATCTACATGCTCATCAAAATCTATCTTTTCAACATTTTCATTTTCAATAATAACTTCATACTCTTTCGGCGTAAGATTTGCTATTGTCAATAAAGCTAATGAAGGAGACATTCTTGTTTTTAACTTTGTATCCATAGGCCTTGGCAGCATTGCAGGTTGAATTAATTTAATCTTCATATATTACCTCCTGAAATAAACTTTACTCAACATTTTACTAATCTACTTGTAGTATTCAACTTCCCATTTATGTATCATTTCTATATTCTAAAATATCACCTGGTTGGCATTCCAAAGCTTTGCATATTGCCTCTAAAGTTGAAAATCTAATAGCTTTTGCTCTTCCATTCTTTAGTATAGAGAGGTTTGCCATGGTTATTCCAACCTTCTGTGTAAGTTCTGTTACACTCATTTTCCTTTTAGCCAGCATCACATCAATATTGATTATAATTGCCATGTTATTCACCTCACACCGTTAAATCATTTTCTGATTTTATATCAATAGCATCTTGTAAAAGCCTTTGAAGAACAGCAGCAAAGACTCCAACTACAGAAGAAGCAAAAATAAAAATCACTGGGAATCCCATGAGACCTGGGGCGTCGTCTGCATCCGCTATAGGAAATACCAATGGCAGGAGTACTGCATATATAATACTTATTGTTATTGCACAGTATTTGATATACTTTAAAGCCTTTACAGATAATTCCGAGAAAGCTTTGTTCTTGTCAATATAGCTTAAAAGTTTTAAAGCTTGATATACAGCAAAGAAAAACGTTATGGCGGTTGCATACACACCTATTAAAATGGGATAGTGTAAATAATCTGCAGCTGAAGGCAACCAAAATATACATAGAGCAAGAACTGGAATTCCAATAAGAATTACAGATATCCTTAAGAAAATTGTTGAACATTGTTTCATAAAAAGCACCTCACTTATATATTGTTAATTTAATTTTAGCACGTATTTTATCGTTTAACAATATATTATTATTGAATTTAATTACTTATTTATTGTTATCACTTTGTAAATTTAAACAAAAACTCAATAGACTCAATAGTAAAAGAAGACGCAACTTTGTAAAACCAGATGCAATGTTTGTAATCAACAACTAAATATTTGTAAATGAAATGCAGTTTTTGCACTCGAAAAGCCAGTTTTGTAAATGAAATGCAGTTTTTTTAACCAAAATGCAGTTTGATTTTCCTACTTTTCTGCTGTATCATAATAGAAAACTGCAAGCCAAAGGGAGGTCGATTCCCTCTCGATTTTTTTGTAATCGGAGAATCCACCCCTGTTTAGCTTCTGTATGAATTGCTGGCGGCGCAGTTTTATCGTTTTATTTTTTGAGAAGAACTGGCTTTAACATGATGTCACTGGCTGCAACTGGTGCACATCTAAGTTTTGTTAAAACTTCTTCTCCGTGATAAAAGCTGAACGTTTCGTATGGGCTACGGTTGTTCAGCTTTTTTCTTTTGTATGAGTTGATATGGTTCATCATCAGACTGATATCTTCTTGCGTCAGGCTATTAAAACTAGTTCCTTTAGGAAGAACCCTACGTATCAGTTCATGGTTTACCTCAATCGCTCCTTTTTGAAACGGACTTCCCGCATCACAGTAAAACACATGGGTTCTTAAACCAAACCGTGGTCCAGGACGATACTCGATTGCTTTTGGGTTGGAAAACTCGCTGCCGTTATCTGTTAGGATAATAGGAAACAGTTTTCGAAAAAGTTCCTCACCAAGATCTTTTTCAAGCATGTTGAATATATCAATCACGGATTGGGAGGTATTTGCATCACGCAGGAATGCCAGCATTAAGCTGCTTTCCACAAAGTGAATAGTAAGAATACATTTTCCACCTTTGGTTCCAATCACAGAATCCATCTGTACCACCGATATATCTGGATTCTTATTCAGAAAAACATTGAAGTCTTCGTAATTACGTCCAATACGACAACCTTTATCTACCTTGAATTCCGGCTTTTTATAACGTTCGCGGAATTTAACTTTGCGAGGAAGATCAATGTTGCGTACATCAAACAGGCAGGCGTCTATATAGTTGTAAATAGTTTTCTCACTACACATAAGTTCATCTTCATGCGTAACGTATATTTGATGAACAGATTGACCGTTTTTAACCAGTGGAGAAATAATAGCGTTTAGTCTTGCTATTTCATCTTCAGAAACACATAAACCGCTTCTTGCTTCCGATATTACTTCTGAAGCTTTGATATGGGCATGTTCTGCATCATAAATATTTTTGAGTAATGTGCATTTGCCAAGGCTTTCACAGCCATTACACACATATGGGACACGAAATCTGGCAGTACATATTTCTTCTATGAAATCATCGCATCTTGCATTGCACTGAGCACACAGCTTACAGTAGGCCGCCGATTTTCTAGAGCAGTCATTGCCACAGATATTCTTCTTTCTACAGTTAAAACGGTTCTTGCAAGTATTATAAGGGAAACCAGGATAACCTGTAGCAACTTCAGAGCTGTTTTTACGTACTTCTCTGGAAATCGTAGTTGGATTCTTATCTAATCTGCGACTGATTTCTTTAAATGAAAGACTTTCTTTCAGATGTTTCTGTAACTCAAGTCTTTCTTCATAAGTAAAAAATTTAGACATATATCCTCCATTCTGCCACCAACGTTTTAAGGATAAATCTCTGATAAAAATAATGCAACAAAAAAGACTGGCTCATCACCAATCTTTTTGTAAGCCAGGATGCAACCTCCTGAGCATATATATTTAATCAAAAATTTTATAACTCAAATAGAGTTGAAGGGTTGCAATTCGATTTACAATTGAGGAAAAATTTAGACATATATCCTCCATTCTGCCACCAACGTTTTAAGGATAAATCTCTGATAAAAATAATGCAACAAAAAAGACTGGCTCATCACCAATCTTTTTGTAAGCCAGGATGCAACCTCCTGAGCATATATATTTAATCAAAAATTTTATAACTCAAATAGAGTTGAAGGGTTGCAATTCGATTTACAATTGAGGAAGGATAAATCTCTGATAAAAATAACGCAACAAAAAAGACTGGCTCATCACCAATCTTTTTGTAAGCCAAGATGTAAACTCCTAGTATATATATTTTATTTAAGAATTATAACTCAATCTGAAATCGGAAGGATTGAATTTCAATTTACAATTGAGGCCATAAAAAAAATTATTTAAATCTGCTCAGGCTCCTGGTTCATCATGGAATATCCGCTTCTTATACATTCATTAATATTGGACATATCATCTTTTACTTCAACATTGTTAAGTTTTTTTACTACTCCATAAGGTTTCTTCAAAGAAAGCTTGTCCCCTCTTCCAGAAATAACCCATAAAGTTTTATATCCTCTAGGTACCTCCTGTAGTTTATCTTCACCTTTACCGTCGGTAAAATACACCAGCAAATTAATGTCATTATTATTAGCATATTCAAAAACAGGATTAAATCTGGTGGCTCCCCTTATGTTCATTCTGTTTCTTATATCCTTTACTGATTTGATTTTATACACCCTTCTGATTTCACTGTCACATTCTATAACGGTAATTTCATGATTATAGTTTTTTACTATACTAATTATCTCTTTAATAGCCTGATTAAATTCTTCATCACTAATACTTCCGCTTATGTCAATAGCAACAGCAATCTTTGCCTTATAACTCCTAAGCTGACCTCTTAAATCCAGCCTATAAGGCTGTCTCCTGCTTCTTCTGGTTATAGTTTTCTTTTTATTGCTAATAACAGTTCCCATTAACCTTTTAAGATATAAGTTCCAAGGCAGCTCACCTTTACTGTTTTTAAATGATAATATCACACTGTCTAAATAGTCAGGAATTGTACCCTTTTGAGAGCTATTGATAAACTTCTCAGTAAATTCTTTAAGTGTTTTTTCATCTATCTCACTTGAATCCTCCCAAATATCATGGGTGTTTTCAGGACTATATTCAGTTTCTATTTTTTTATCTTTATTATCATTATCCTTAGGAACATCTTTTCCTTCTTCTACCAAATCTATGACAGCTCTAAGCTTTTCTGCATAATATTCAAAAGGTTTATATGGTAAGAGTTTTAAAGAATATTTTACATTCACCCAATCTAAAGTAGTGGCATATGGAGGCAGATTATCTAAATAGGTATTTACTACTATATCCATTGCCATATTAACAACCAGTGTACTATAGTCTCTTTTAAATTCTTTTGCCCTTATTAGATGCATAGATAATATGTGGAGTATTTCGTGTTTAATAGTGGTTTCCATTTGTTTTATATTAAGATTTAAAAAAATTATGGGATTAAAATATATAATATATTTAGCTCCTTTAAAATTCACGGCAGTAGGACTGTTTATATCAAATCTTATCTTTCGTGACATCTGAAACAAAAAATATCCATAAAAATTATCTTTGTCCTCCATAAGACTTAAATTAACTTTATCTACAAGGCTGAAAAATTCTTTTTCAAAATCTTCTAGTACATCTTTATCAGCTTTACTATTCTTATAATTTGTTTTAAAAGAAACATCTGCAATTTTATTTGCTCTTTCATAAAGTTCCTTTACATGATCTTCAAAATTATTTTCCATATACTATCACCTTATTAAATTATAGGATTTAAAATAGGATTCTACAAAAGCTTCATTTTCAATGGCATGTTTATATATTTCACTATAACTGTTCCTAATATCCTTCATAATTCCTACCCTTAAATCTGCAGGATATATTTTTAAAAGTTCATTAAGTCTGTTAATGTAATAATCCGAATCATAATTATTATTGCTTATACTAGCTTCCAAGATTTTCAAAATATTCTTTGCAGACAGATAAAGTCTTGTATGACTTTCATTTTTCACTCTTTCTATAATAGCCCCACTGAGAGAATCTGCTAAAAAAGCATCTGCATAGGATATTAGAGGATTATAATCTGATTCAATAAAGCTTACAAACTCTTCAGCAATTAATTTACCTACATTTCCTTTTATAACATTTAGAAAAACTGCTCTAGGTATTGTATCTTTTTTCTCTTTATAAATTTTGTAAGCACTAGAAATTCTCTCATAACTTCTTGGAGTTGCCATTATATCATCTTCATTTATTTTATATAAATATTCCGGAAAGGTTCCGATAAATTCTATAACCTTTTCTTCTATTCCTGCATTTGCTGCCCAATCTAACCACTGAATATAGTCAGGCTCCATATATAGCCACACAAATCTATTTTCCTGCGCTGTATCCATATCCACAACCTGGTAATCATAGCCATATTTACTTGAAGGATTCATGGCTGCTAATATTTTTACACTCCTATGCAGCTTATATCCATTAATTTCTCTATTTAATATTAAATTCATAAGCTCCTGTTGTACTGTATGTTCACAACGATTTATCTCATCTATGAATAAAAGAACTGTTTTGCCTTTGGATATTTCTTCATCAATTTCCCTCAGCTTATTATGCACTGCATATACTGTGGTTTTCTTTAGTTCCTTTTCTCCTTTATTATTAACTTTGTCATAAGCTTCTATAGTTGGAAGACCGCCTATTTCACCTTCTTTAAGGAGATTACCATCAATTACAACTAAACTAAAGTTATTTTTTTCAACAATTTCTTTTGCTAAAGCTGTTTTTCCTATCCCGCTTTCACCAACTATTAATGGAACTTCTCCAGTAGCTAGTACTAAGTCAACACTTTTTAATGTATCTGTAAAATTCATTATAATCACCCCTATACTATCTTCAGCTTTTCATCTACAGTTACTTTTTTAGCCTTTTTACTTCCATATTTATAAATAAACATTACCTTATTCTCTGGTATAATGTGATTATTCTTATCTGTATTATTATAATTTAAAAAATCTCTCACATATTTTTCATCAACATCTTCCTTTGATAATTGCTCCTTTAACAGTTGTTCTAATTCCTCTTTAGTTATTTCTTTAATGAAATATTTAATCACCAAAAAATTTACCTTTAAAAATTCCAATATTTTATTCTTATCTAAATTGTTTATAAGATTAATAGCCTTGTAATTATTCTTTACAGCCATAAACTGGGCATTATGAGAAGGTGAATTTATATATCTCAATGCATCGTAGCTTATTTTTACAGCCTCTTCTTGTACACGCTCAGAGGGTTCTTTAATAAACTTTAATGACTCGTAATTTTTTCTTACAGCCAACAACTGCAATTCCTCACTTGGATTATCAATATATTTAATAGCCCATCCGGCTTGATTTATAGCCAATTCAATTAATTTATCCGTTGGATTCTTAATAAACTCCAAATTAGTCCATCCAGAATTTATTGCTTTTATCTTCATATGTTCTGAAGGATTATCTATAAACTCAATAGCTCTCCCGTTACTCTCTAAAGCAGCTTCCTGTACCTCTTTGCTTGGATTATCTATATTTTTTAATGCAAGTCCATTTCCCTTAACTGCCAATAGCTTCATCTCATCTGTAGGATTATCTATATGTGCTATAGCATACGGGTTTTTCTTTATAATTTTAATAAGCTTTGATTCTTCCATAATATTTCTTTCCTTTTGTAATTTAATATAGATTATTATACCACTGTATAGAAAAATAATGTAGTGTGCAGGACTTGCTTGGGTAAAAAAACTCATACCATAATTTGAAGAAGCATAAAACATACTCAATATTTACTTAAAACCCTTTGATATCATAACGGCACCTAGTGCAATGCCTTCAAAAACTTCTTTAATAACTTCTGCAATCATCATATTTGTAATTTTCTTGCACTCTTTTCCAGATATGTCATATAGTTTTTTAATTAGCTCATTCATTAAAAGGAAGCAAGGATAAAGAACAAAGACTGATATCACCATCATTTAAATTAAGTTATTCATTCTTCTGTAAATATAATTCATGAGAAAAGGCCTGTATCTGTGCACGTACCATTCATTTAGATAACGAATTAAGAATAGCCACATAATCTACAGTATTAAATTCTTACATAGTGGATCGTTTTTTTATTTGAAAGAAATGCAAAACAATAATGCCGCTTGAACCTAGTAAGGTCTTAGCGGCAAATTATTATTTGTTGAAAATAAAGGAAAAACAAAATGACAAGACTCTCTAAAAAATCATCTCTCCTGCTTTATAGCCATCAGGCAATTCTTCTTCACTTAAAAATTTAAAATTGTCATCACGCAATATTGGTAAAAATACTTCGTATGGTATTCTTGAAAATTCACAACCATAATTACTTGATCCAAACCACTTACCCTCTTTGCTGCTCAAATTCAAATCTCTAGCAAATTTTGTATGGTTTGAGCAATCATGAACTGCTAAATCCCAGCTTTCTTCATAGGCTATTTTCATGAATTTTAAAGTTAATTCTCTGCTCCAAGCTGGAGAAATATAGCCATGTCTTGAAATATACATATTTTCTCCATAATAATTATCTATATTATTCTCATTTAAATGTAATTCTGCACAATTGATAAAATCAAGTTTTGTGTCCAATATTGCTTGCTTTTTCTTAAAAAATTCTTCGAAAAACTCAGGAGTCATTGGAGTTTCAATTCCTACGCTTTTAATATATTTTTTAGCTATTCCAATATTCTCAATAACTTTATCTGAGCAGTTGGAAGCACCTAGATTGAAACGTATTTCGTCAAGTCCAGCTTCACCTAATGCTCTTAATGTTTCTTCTGTAGCTAAAGTGCCATTTGTATATAAATGTTGATAAATTTCAGCATCACTAAATTTCTTTATAATAGAATAGTATTTTTCAATTTCCATAAATGGCTCTAAATAAACATAGGAAATACCCGTAGGTTTCTGTTGCACCGAAAGAAGTAAATCAATATCCTTCTCATAAAATTTTGTTTCTCCTATCTCCCACATACCTTCGCCAACTGGAGGAATATTATCCAATTCTCCATAATTATAACAGAACTTGCACTCTACGTTACATTTGTTTGTTTTCCTAATTGCACTCAACCCGGTTCCCGTCAGACAAGAACGGCATCCCTCAGAGAATTTATTTTCGTTTCCTACAAAAAAAGTTCTATTTTCCAAAGTTTTCAAGCCCTTAATTTCTGACATTAACATATCATTTCTATGATCAATAGCTGCCTCAATTTGTGCAAAGGCAGCATAAATTATTTCTTGCTGTTTTATCATAACTTCCTCATCCTCTGGCAATATTGAAAAAAATTCAAACCATGCCAAAGCATCTTTCTTTGAAATTTTCATATGTATCCTCCTCGTCTCTAATATGTATATATTACTGAAATAACTTTGCTATATTTATATGTCTCAGCACGCGAAAGCCCTCCAGTGTAAATACTTGTACTGAAGGACTGCAAACCATTAGTGTTAATATATTTTAGCTACATGTGTTTCCTTTCTAGCCTCACCACACATTCCAAATGCCCTGTCATAGGAAACATATCCATCCCTTTTACTCTCTCCACCTTATACCCTCTGTCTATAAGCTTCCTAAGATCTACCATAAGAGTCTTAGGATTGCAGGAAACATATACTATCTCCTTGGCATCAAATTTTATTACATAATCCAATGCCTTTGGATGCACTCCCGGTCTTGGTGGATCAAGGATTATTACATCTGGTTTATCCTGAAGATCCTGAATTACTTTTGCTACATCTCCTGCGATGAAATTGCAGTTATCCAGATCATTCAGCTTTGCATTTTCGTTCGCAGCTTTTACTGCTTCTTCTATAAGTTCAATACCTATGACTTTTTTAGCATTTTTAGCCGCTGCAATTTGACCAATGGTACCTGTACCACAGTATAAATCAAAGATAAGTTTTGAAGCTGCTTCGCCTATAAAGTCCATAACTATACTATAGAGTTTTTCAGCTCCAAGAGTATTAGTTTGAAAAAAAGACAGTGGTGATATTTTAAACTTAAGTCCAAGTACTTTTTCAACTATATAATCTCTTCCATAGAGTATATCAATTCTATCCGCCGCTACTACATCTGAAAAGGAATCATTGGTAGTGTGAAGAATTCCGACTATTTTGTCTTCTAAATCAAGATCCAGCAATAATTTAGTAAATTCTTCTATATTAAACTCATCTTGAGAAGTGGTTACTAAATTAACTAGAATTTCTCCTGTATGTTCTGTCTCTCTGATTACCAGATTTCTAAGATATCCTTCTCTTTTCATTATTCTATAATAAGTTGTATTTTTATCTCTAAAGTAGTTTACAACTGTGTCTAAGATCACTCTAAAATCTTTGGAAACAAGAGTACATTCATGGACATTTACAATTCCAAAGGCTTTATTTCTTATATGCATACCTAAAGTAAGCTCTCCGCCCTTTTCCACATCTCCAAAGCTGAACTCCATTTTATTTCTGTACTCAAATTCTTTAGGGCTTTTTTCTATGCCTTCATATTCAAAACCTTCTATGTCTGCCTCTTTAAAGAGTTTTAACAGCTGTATTTCTTTTAATCTAATTTGCTCTTCATAATCAATAAATTGATGAGTACAACCTCCACAGACTCCAAAGTGAGGACACTTTGGAGTAACTTCTCCTTCTATACTGTTAAGAGATTTTATAAGCTTTGCCTCACCATATTCTTTCTTAAGTTTTTTTACATTTCCCAGTATTTTTTGTCCTGGAACTGCGCCTTTTATGTATATTTTTCTATCTTCACTATAGGCAATACCCATACCTGGGAATTCTATATCTACTACTTCAAATTCATATTCCTTGTGTCTTCTCAAACCAATCTCTCCTAGGCTATTTTTACTGTTGTTTAATAATTACAATTTATTCTATTACTACCACATGGAGAAAAAACTCCACCTGAAACAAAAAACTCTCTTTCTATCAAGCTTTTATTTTGTTAATTTTAAATGAGCTAGTTTCTCTCCAAAGGTATTTGACGCTTTTGATTTATGCAGTATTGTATTATATATTATATTTACAATTACAAATAAAATAATAAACATACCTTCTCTATTTGCTATTTTCCATCCAAAGAGATGAATAATACCATCTATTATAAACAAAACTACAGCAGATATTCCAACAGAAATTGCCTGATCTATTATAATACTTATAAAGGAATCCTTAACACTTATCTTTCCTATCTTATCTTTAACTTTATCTTCCTTTTTACTGTCTACTGCATCCTTTGTTTTTGGTACATCTGTTTTTAAATTTTCCTGTGAACTTGTATCCACAGAAGTTATTTTTGCATTTTCTTCCTTTTTT
Organism: Clostridium pasteurianum DSM 525 = ATCC 6013; assembly: GCF_000807255.1. NCBI lineage: Bacteria > Bacillati > Bacillota > Clostridia > Eubacteriales > Clostridiaceae > Clostridium > Clostridium pasteurianum. Next base: position 2,427,678 of record NZ_CP009268.1, read on the forward strand.
ATTTCATTATTTTCATTTTTTACACTCATTCTGCATCCTCCAATTAATAATTTTATTACAAGACTATAATACCTTTAATTTTTTATACTAGAATCTATAGCTTAATTTTTAGATAAAACATCTAAGACTAAAACCAATAAAGTTAATAGTAAAAAAATATATTTACTTATTATTATAACATCATTATTATGCAATAGTGTGACTTATATGTAAATATATATTTATTGAATATACTGTAACATTTATAATTAATACAGTTAATTTTGATTATCTTATGATAGAATTATATATTATATATTTATCCTATTGTAAAAAATATATCAGAATAAAAGATATATTATGAAAATTTAACATAATAAATAGCATAATGATATAATGTAAGTTGGTCTACAACTTTGTACACTTGAATTATATAAATATATCAAACAATTACTTATAAAATAGTTCACATTTTATTTTTACTGTATACATAGAATTGTGTTATATATTTATAGATAATATTTTTTATATAATTATTCTCGTAGGAGGTTTTTGCATAAATGTACATAGATAACAATACTACAAAATTGACTAAGTCAGAAAAAATCAAGCAATTTTTTATTAAAAACCTAGATATAATTTATTTTATAGTCATACTGTCTATAAAATCCTTTAACTTTAATAAATTTATCTCTCCTGTATATTTTAATTATTTTTATATTGGTGCCGCTACCATATCCGCTGTGGGGGTTTTTGCCAGTATAGCTTTATTGTTTAAAAATAACACTAGGACAAGACTCCTATATATATTTAATATAGTGTTAAGTGTACTTATAATTGTAGATACTGTTTACTACAGATATTTTAAGGATTTAATGTCTCTTGGTGTAGTGAGAAATGGATTTTTATTAGGTGGGGTTGGTGCCAGTGTAAAAGAGCTTATAAAGCCAACAGATTTCTTATATCTTTTAGATATATTTATATTAATTCCATTTTTAAGATTTTATAAGAAAGTTCCAAGAATACAACTGAAATTTATTAAGAGATTTGCAATCTTTTTAATAGTATTTGCCATATTTGTAGCTGTAGATGCAAAAAAAATACACGATCTAGATAAGGAACAGCCAAGACTTATTTCTACAATGTTCAACAGACTTTATCTTGCTCAAGTATTAGGTCCTATAAATTTTCACATACTGGATACTTATAATGTAACTTCAACAGCTGTATCTAATATGCAGAAATTGCCTGAAGAAAGGCAAAATGAAATAAAGACTTATCTAGAAAATAAGAATTCCAATACAACTACAACTGCAAATTTAAAAGGTGCTGGTAATGGTAAAAATTTAATAGTAATTCAAGTAGAAGCTCTGCAGGAATTTGTCATAAATAAAAAACTTGATGGTCAAGAAATTACCCCTAATCTAAACAGGTGGATAAATAAGAGTCTATATTTTAATAATTATTTCTATCAAGTAGCAGCAGGTAATACTTCTGATGCAGAATTTTTATCAAACAATTCACTATATCCAGCTGCTTCTGGTGCTGCTTATTACATGTATTCTGGTGACACTTTAAATTCCATGGCTAAAGAATTCAAGGAAAAAGACTATTATACCGCTGCATTGCATGGATATAGAGAAGGTTTCTGGAACAGAAATGTAATGTATAAATCTGAAAAATTTGATGATTTTTATGGACAAAGAGCCTATAACATTAATGAAAATGTAGGCCTGGGTTTAAGTGATAAATCCTTTTTAAATCAGAGTTTTGATAAGATAAAAAGCTTTTCTCAACCTTTCTTTGCCTTTACTATAACTTTAAGCAGTCATTATCCTTATGATGATGTAAATGGCTATGACAAAGGTACTACTAATAAATTTAATTCAGGAAAATATGAAAACACTTTATTAGGTGATTATCTTAAGGGAATACACTATACTGATGAGCAGCTTGGAATGTTTTTGGACAAACTTGAATCTTCTGGAATGATGGATAATTCTATAGTAGTGTTATACGGAGATCATTATGCTATTCCTAAAAACAGTATGCCTTTGCTATATGATTTTGAAGGCATTAAAAATCCTACAGACTTAGATTGGTTTGAGCTTCAGAAGGTTCCAATGCTCATACATTTTCCTAAAGATGAACACAAAGGTATAAACAGTCTATATACAGGCCAAATAGACTTATTCCCTACTATAGCTAACCTTTATAATCTTTCCAATAAATATATGCTTGGAAAAGATATGTTAAATAGCAGTACTGGAGATGTGAATTTTAGAAGTGGTTCCTTCACTGATGGAAATGCCTTTTATGTATCCTGGACCAATACCTATTATGATGTTAAAACCAAAAAAGTTATTCCTTCTACTCCAGCCTTAGAAGCTAAAAAGGAGACTACACTTACGGAACTTCAGTATTCAGACGATATTTTAAATCACAATCTCTTGAAAAAATTTCTTCAGGAAGACAGTGAAAATAAGTCTAATAAATAAAGTTTGATTTTATTTATTAGTTTGAAGCTGTGTCGCAATGCTTGTGACACAGCTTTTAAATTATTTTACATTAATAATAATTATTTAAATTTAATTATATATATTTAAATTTAATATATATTTATAATTTTTATCTTAATATTACCATAAAAAAATTATCAAATTAAAAATGAAATTATATTATACAATTTTCATAAATATTAACTTTATTGATTTTTCATGAATTTTAGTATAGTCTTTTTACTGAAAGTAATTTTTTATTGAACAATATAATGCTATCTTTCGAAATTATTGTAAAATAATACAAGCCAATTTAAAGAAAGGACGATGAGAATATTCAATGACACAATTTTTACAAATCCATAACAATTTAGCTGCTAACTTATTTCAAAATCCCACATTTCATCAAATAAATCCAAGTGTCTTAATACTATTATGCGTATTTGGATTTATTGCGGCAGCTGTAGACTCTATTGCTGGCGGCGGCGGATTAATAAGCCTTCCTGCATTTTTACTAGCCGGACTACCTGCGAGGTTAGCTCTAGGTACCAATAAATTTTGTTCTACTTCTGGTACTTTAATGAGTTCTTTTCAATACAACAAAAATAGCAAAATAAATTTTCAATTAGTAAAATATTTGGCTCCTTTTACTCTTGTTGGAGCTGCCCTTGGAGTTTTAACTGTACTAAATATAAATGAAACTTTTATGCATACTATTGTGCTTATAGCAATTTTACTTGTAGGAATTTTTAGCCTTTTATCAAAGTCAAGAGGACTTTCAAATAATTTTAAAGGATTAACCGGAAAAAATATTACTCTTGGAATTTTATTAGCTTTTTCCATAGGTTTTTATGATGGATTTTTGGGACCTGGCACTGGCTCTTTTCTAATTTTTGGCTTCATAAGTATCTTTGGATTTGATTATATTAATGCGGGAGGAAATGCTAAATTTTTAAATTTAGTAAGCAATCTAGCTTCTCTCATATTATTTGCATTAAATGGACAAGTAAATTATATTTTGGGAATTCCAGTTGCTATATGTATGATTTTTGGAGCAAGATTAGGTACAAAGCTTGCTCTCCTTAAAGGCTCAAAGATAATAAAACCTATATTTATTACCATGTCCTTTGCAGTAGCTGTAAAAATGTTAGTTTCCCTATTTAATTAAAATAAAAAGCTGAGCTGCAATAAATCAATCTATTGCAGCTCAGCTTCTTTTCACCTGACTAACTTGGCGTAAGTCTCCCACGCACTCTGTACAGTCCTCACACCAAATTAAAATTTGGGCTCTCTACTTGCACTCTGTACAGCCCTCACACAAAATCGAAAAGAAGATTTTGGTTCTCTGCTTTTCTTCAAGTGGGAGTTAGACGCCAAGTAAGCCATGCATTCGCAGTTCTAAAATTCAGATGGGGTAAAAGAATCCCCACCTGAATTAAGATCTTGCTTCAATTTAATATGAACTATCTTTCAAATATGGCACCCTTATCTGCTGATGAAACTCCTTTAGCATATCTCTTTAGATATCCCTTAACTTCCTTTTCCTTAGTTTTAGGAGTTCTCTTTTTAAGCTCTTCTTCATCTACTAGAAGATTTAAAGTTTTCTTAACCATATCAATTTCTATGATGTCGCCTTCCTGAACATAGGCAATAGGTCCACCAAGAGCAGCTTCTGGTGATACATGTCCAATAGATGCCCCTCTTGTAGCTCCAGAAAATCTTCCATCTGTTATAAGTGCTACGGTTTTATCCATACCCATACCTGCAAGTAAAGATGTAGGCGAAAGCATTTCCCTCATACCGGGACCACCCTTTGGTCCTTCAAATCTTATAACTACTACATCTCCATGATTAATTTCTCCGCCAAGTATAGCCTTTGAAACCTCTTCTTCACTATCATATACCCTGGCTGGTCCTTTATGCTGAAGCATTTCCTCTGCCACTGCTGCTTTTTTAACTACAGCACCATCGGGAGCTAGAGTTCCCTTTAATACTACAAGACCGCCAGTAGCGCTATAAGGATGATCATATCTTATTACATCATTATTTCTTACTTTTGCATTTTTCACATTTTCATAGACAGTTTTACCTGTAACTGTCAAGCAATTTTCATTAATTAATTCTCTGTCGATTAATGAATTAATTAATGCAGGTATTCCTCCTGCAAAATGGAAATCTTCAATATGATGATGCCCAGCAGGACTTAACTTACAAAAATCTGGTGTTCTCTCACTTATTTCATTTACTCTATCGAAATCGATAGTTATTCCAACTTCATTAGCTATAGCTGGTAAATGAAGTAGAGAGTTTGTAGAACATCCAAGAGCCATATCTGCTGTTATAGCATTCATAAAAGCTTCTTCAGTAAGTATTTTTGATGGTGTTAAACCTTTTTTTACAAGGTCTACTATTTTCATTCCAGAAGTCTTAGCCAATCTTAATCTTTCAGAGTATACTGCTGGTATTGTTCCATTATAAGGAAGGGCAAGTCCAAGAACTTCTGAAAGACAATTCATAGAATTAGCTGTATACATACCTGAACAGGAGCCACATGTAGGACAAGCTGTATTTTCAAGTTCTGAAAGTTCCTCTTCAGTCATATTTCCTGCTTTTACAGCTCCTACTGCTTCAAATACTCCGCTTAAGTCTGTAGCTTTACCACAAGTATTACCTGCAAGCATTGGCCCACCACTTATAACTATTGCAGGAATATCAAGTCTCGCTGCCGCCATCATCATTCCTGGAACAACCTTATCACAATTAGGTACAAGTACTATACCATCAAAGGCATGGGCACTTGCAACTATTTCTACGCTATCTGCAATTAACTGTCTTGAAGGTAATGAATAACTCATACCCTTATGATTCATGGATATACCATCACAAACACCTATAGTTCCAAAAGTTACTGGAACTCCTCCAGCCATTCTTACTCCATCTTTTACCGCTTGTACAACTTTATCTAAATTCATATGACCTGGTATTATTTCACTATAGGAACTTGCAATACCAATAAGTGGTCTTTCCATTTCTTCATCTATAAAACCTAAGGCTTTAAAAAGTGATCTATGTGGGGCTTTTTCTAAACCCTTTCTAGCTGAATCCGATCTCATATAAAATCCCTCCTCTATAGTCGTTCAAGAACTAAATTTCCCATTTCTGATGTTCCAACTTTTTTAGTCCCTTCAATATATATATCTGCAGTTCTATATCCTTCATTTAATACTTTTTCTACTGCTGCTTCTACATCTCTTGCTGCTTCTGACATATCAAGAGAATACTCCATAAGCATAGCAGCTGAAAGTATCTGTGCAAGGGGGTTAGCTATATCCAGTCCAGCTATATCAGGAGCTGAACCATGGATAGGTTCATACATTCCAAAGCTGTCCTCTCTTATACTTGAAGATGCAAGCATTCCTATAGAACCTGTTATCATAGAAGCCTCATCTGATAATATATCACCAAATATATTGTTTGTTAATATTACATCAAATTGAGATGGCTTTCTAACCAGCTGCATAGCAGTATTATCAACGTATAGATGACTTAATTCTACTTCAGGATATTCTTTAGATACTTCGTTTACAGTTTTTCTCCATAATCTTGATGCATCCAGTACATTGGCTTTATCCACTGAAGTAACTTTCTTTCTTCTCTTCATTGCAGCTTTAAAAGCAGAATGAGCTATTCTTTTAACTTCATCTACATTATATTTTTCTGTGTCAAAAGCTGTTTCTACTCCGTTTACCTCTTTAGTTCCTCTATCTCCAAAATATATACCACCTATAAGTTCTCTTACTACTAATAGATCAACGCCCTCATCTATTATTTCATTTTTTAAAGGAGATGCAGATTTTAATACATTATAAACTTTTGCTGGTCTTAGATTTGCATATAAGCCAAGGGCACCACGAAGTCCTAGAAGGGCTCTCTCTGGTCTTTTAGAGCCTTCAAGATTATCCCACTTAGGTCCTCCCACTGCTCCTAAAAGTACAGCCGCACTGCTTTTGCACACATCTATTGTTTCCTTAGGAAGTGGTTCACCATAAGCATCTATGGCATCTCCCCCAGCTTTAACTTCTACAAAATTGAATTTTGTATCATATTTTTCTCCAACTTTAGTCATTATCTTTACAGCTTCTCTTACAATATCCGGACCTATACCGTCTCCAGGTATAACTGCAATTTTAAATTCTTTCATCTATATTCAAGCTCCTTATAATCCATATTTATATACGTATCTAAAATGTAACAAAATTTTTATCCGTTGACTATATATTACCTCATAAAACTATTTAAAGCTTCCATTTTTAACACAGTTTATAAGTCCTTCATTTTTCATAATATCTATCATAAACTGAGGATAAGCCTGTGCTTTATATTCTTTTCCCAAAGTTATATTTTTTATTATACCTGTAGTAAAATCAACTTCAAGTTCATGATTATTTTTTGCATCATTTACAGCCTCTTCACATTCAAGTATTGGGAATCCTATATTTATGGAATTTCTATAGAATATTCTTGCAAAGCTTTTAGCAATAACACAGGATACTCCTGCTGCTTTTAATGCTATAGGAGCATGCTCCCTTGAAGATCCACATCCAAAATTCTTATCTGCAACTACTATATCTCCTGGGTTTAATTTTTCAAGAAAATTTACGTCTAAATCTTCCATACAGTGTTTTGCAAGGTCTTTTGGATCTGATGAATTTAAATATCTTGCTGGAATTATAACATCCGTATCCACATTATCTCCATATCTTAGAACTTTACCTTCTGCTTTCATTATAATACCTCCTCTGGTGAAACAATTTTTCCCGCTATTGCAGATGCTGCTGCTATTGCTGGACTAGCTAAGTATACTTCGCTTTCTGGATGTCCCATTCTACCAACGAAATTTCTATTTGTTGTGGATATAGCTCTTTCTCCCTTAGCAAGTATTCCCATATATCCTCCAAGGCATGGTCCACAAGTTGGTGTACTTAGCACTGCTCCTGCTTCTATAAATACTTTAGCAAGTCCTTCTTCTATTGCCTGAAGATATATGCTTTGGGTACCTGGTAGTATTATAAGTCTTACACCTTTTTTAACTTTTTTACCCTTTAAAATTTCTGCTGTAACTCTTAAATCTTCTATACGTCCATTAGTACAGGAACCTATAACTGCTTGATCTATTTTTACCTCACCTACATTATCTATAGTTCTTGTATTATCAGGCAAATGAGGGAAAGAAACTGTTGGTTTTACTTCACTTAAATCTATTTCAATAACCTTTGAATACTCAGCATTTTCATCCGCTTCAAATACTTTCCATTCTCTATCAGTTCTGTCTTTAACGTACTCTAGAGCTTTTTCATCCACAGGAAATATTCCATTTTTAGCTCCTGCTTCAATGGCCATATTAGCTATGGTAAATCTACCATCCATAGATATCTCTTTTACCCCTTCACCAACAAATTCCATAGATTTGTAAAGTGCTCCATCTACACCTATCATTCCAATAATATGAAGAATAAGATCTTTACCACTTACCCATTTATTAAATTTACCTTTTAATACAAACTTAATTGCTTCTGGTACCTTAAACCATGCTTTACCAGTTGCCATTCCAACAGCCATATCTGTACTACCTACTCCTGTTGAAAAAGCACCTAGTGCTCCATAAGTACAAGTATGTGAATCAGCACCTATTACTATATCTCCTGGTATAGTAAGTCCTTTTTCAGGAAGAAGTGCATGTTCTATTCCCATTTCCCCTACTTCAAAATAATTAACTATTTCCATTTCATAGGCAAATTCTCTTACTAATTTACAATGTTCAGCAGACTTTATGTCTTTATTTGGTGTAAAATGGTCTGGTACTAGAGCTATTTTATTTTTATCAAAAACCTTGTCAATTCCTAATTTTCTAAATTCTTTTATGGCTACAGGGCTGGTAATATCATTGCCTAAAACTAAATCTAAATTAGCATTTACAAGTTGTCCCGCTTCAACATAATCTAGTCCAGCATGTGCTGCTATTATTTTTTGAGTCATTGTCATGCCTTTTTTCATATATGATTTTCCTCCTTGGATTTAAGACTAAATCTTATAATAATCTATTTTAATACATACTATAATTAAGCTACATTTTATTATAACCTCTTTTATTATATAATTAAAATACATATTAATTATATCTATTATAACTGCAGGTTATTAAACAAACCATCCTAAAGAATATATTATTATATATTTGTAATAAATTCAATATTCAGTATATTCCAACTTTAATTATAGAATAGAGAACCAAGTTTATTTATAAACTTGGTTCTCTAAAAATAGCATATTTATATATTTTCAGTTCTTACTTAAGTAAAGCATCTCCTATTTGTAAGCTTTAGAAAATGTCAACATATGTTCTGTCAGGAACTATTTTACCAATTTTTCCTTATCGCTCCAAGACATCATTTTTCTTAACTCAGCACCAACTGTTTCTAATTGTTGATCTCTATCTAGTGCCTTTCTAGCATTGAAATATGGTCTATTAGTTTGATTTTCTAAAAGCCAGTTCTTAGCAAATACACCCTGTTGAATGTCTTTTAATATGCCCTTCATAGCTTTTTTAGTTTCATCTGTTATTACTCTTTCACCACTAACATAATCACCATATTCTGCAGTATCACTGATAGAATATCTCATTAGGTTAAGTCCACCTTCATTTATTAAGTCTACAATTAGTTTCATTTCATGACAACATTCAAAGTATGCCATTTCAGGTTGATATCCAGCTTCAACCAATGTTTCAAAACCTGCTCTTATAAGTGCTGAAACTCCACCGCACAATACTGCCTGTTCACCGAAAAGATCTGTTTCAGTTTCTTCTTTGAATGAAGTTTCTATAACACCGGCTCTTGCACCACCAATTCCAAGTGCATATGCAAGTGCTATATCTTTAGCTTTTCCAGTTGCATCCTGATGAATTGCTATAAGACATGGAACTCCTCTTCCTTCTAAGAATTGACTTCTTACTGTATGACCAGGTCCCTTTGGAGCTATTAAGAATACATCGACATTTTTAGGTGGTACTATCTGACCAAAGTGAATGGAAAATCCGTGTGCAAATACTAATGCCTTTCCTTCAGTTAGATTTGGTTCAATTGAATCTTTATAAAGTTTAGCTTGCTTTTCATCGTTTATAAGAATCATTATTATATCTGCTTCTTTTGCTGCTTCTTCAGAAGTTTCAACCTTTAAACCAGCTGCTTCAGCCTTTGCCCAAGACTTACTTCCCTTATAAAGTCCAACTATAACATCAACACCACTTTCATGTAAGTTAAGTGCATGTGCGTGACCTTGGCTACCATAACCAATTACAGCAACCTTTTTACCTTTTAAAAATCCTAAATTACAGTCGTGTTCATAATAAACTTTTGCCATTATAAATGCCCCCTAGATTTATTTTAAAAATTTTTTAAATTTTTATAAGCATATACTATTTTACTACAATTACTCTATAATTAAAAAGCTTTAATTTATTATTCTTTAAAAAACTTAACTTTTAACAAATTTTATATACTTAAAACACAATAAAAAAACAATGCACAAATAAACTGATGCATTAATATTCTGTTCAATTTTATGTAAATTAAACTCTTTAATTATTTTACATAGTACATTCATCACTTTCCAAAAATCGTAACACCAAAAATTTAAATTGTCAACCTGTGTATACATATTTTTTAAAGTATTAATATTAGCCAGCTATTCTATCACATTTTTAATAAAAAGCATAAAAAATTAAACAAATACAAATTTTAAAAAATATCATTGACTTATTTTTATTCAGATAGTATATTAATACATAAATAAATACGAAATTTAAAAAACCTTGAAAGGGAACAGTAAGTATAAGAGATGTCCAAAAGAGAGCGGGGGTAGCTGAAAACCTGTGGATAATTGTATGCCGAATCTCACCCTGGAGTTGTAGACTGAATTAAGTAGGTTGCGCCGGTTAAAACCGTTATATAAATCAAGAAATAAATTGGGTGGTACCGCGAAACAGTCTCCTCGCCCCAGGGCGGAGTACTGTTTTTTATTTTTATTTAAAATTAAATGCCATGACAGGGAAGAGTATGCATAGTATTATTCAAAAGAGAGCAGGAGAAGCTGAAAACCTGTGGATACCTATTATGTTGAAAATCACCCTAGAGCTGCAGGCTGAAGTTAGTAAGCTGTGCCGGTCTATTGATCGTTATCTTACAAGAAAATTTTTGGGTGGTACCGCGAACAGACACTCGCCCCAGGGCATTGTGTCTATTTTTTTGTATTTTTTTAATTGTTTGATTATTGAAACTTAAAATTTTTTAATTATTTATTATATTTTAATCATTAACATCTAAAATATTTAAGGGGGATTTAAATTGAAATTATCTGGTGCGAAAGTACTATTAGAATGCCTAAAAGAACAAGGAGTTGACGTAATTTTTGGTTATCCTGGTGGGGCAGTGCTGCCTATATATGATGCTCTGTATTATGAAAAAGATATTAAACATATATTGACTGCTCATGAACAGGGTGCAACTCATGCTGCTGATGGTTATGCAAGGTCAACAGGAAAGGTTGGTGTTGTAATAGCAACCTCTGGACCTGGTGCCACCAATACAGTTACAGGTATTGCTACTGCCTATGGGGATTCCATACCCTTAGTAGTTGTTACTGGTCAAGTTGCTAAATCTTATCTTGGCAAATCTTCCTTTCAGGAAGTTGATATTACTAGTATAACTAAAGCCATAACTAAAGAAAACTATATTGTAAAAGATCCAGAAAGTCTTTCAGATACTATAAGAAGAGCTTTTAAAGTTGCTTCAGCTGGCCGTCCAGGTCCTGTACTTATAGATATTCCAAAAGATATACAAAATACTATAATCGACTATAATCCTTTAGTTGAATCAAAAAAAGATTCTCTGCCTGAACCTGGTAATTTATCTGCGGCAATTGATCTTATAAATAGTTCAAAGAAACCCGTTATTTATGCTGGAGGTGGAGTAATAAGTTCTAATGGGGCAAAGGAATTATATGATTTTGCGAAAAAAATAAATTGTCCAGTATCTTGTTCACTTATGGGACTTGGCGGATTTCCAAGTGATGATGAATTATTTCTTGGTATGATAGGTATGCACGGTACTTATACTTCTAATTATGCCTTTTCCAATTGTGATTTGCTCATTGCCATAGGTTCACGTTTCAGCGATAGAGTTACCGGAAAAGTCAGCTCTTTTGTACCAAACGCAAAAATAATTCACATAGATATTGATGCCTCTGAGTTCAGCAAAAATTTACCTGAAGATGTTTCTATAAGAGGTGACGTTAAAGCTGTTCTCTCTAAACTAATAAAATCTTTAGATAATAAATATGAGGCTGAATGGTTAGGACAAATTAATGCTTGGAAGACTTCTCATCCTCTAATGTATAAAGAGAATACCAGTGTAAATCCACAGATTGTACTGGATAAATTATATAAATTTACAGAGGGAAACTGCATAATCACTACTGAAGTTGGTCAAAATCAGATGTGGACAGCACAATTTTTTAAATTTCTGCATCCTAGAAGTTTTATTACCTCTGGTGGTCTTGGAACCATGGGTTTTGGTTTAGGTGCGGCTATTGGAGCCTGTATAGGGAATAAGGGCAAAAAGGTAATAAATATCGCTGGTGATGGAAGCTTTAGAATGAATTGTAATGAACTGGCAACTCTGGCAAAGTATAAACTTCCAGTAATTCAGCTTGTTCTAAACAATCACGTACTTGGTATGGTATATCAATGGCAGGATATGTTCTATAATCGTAATTTTTCTCAAACTGTATTTGATTCTACACCAGATTTTTGTAAACTCGCAGCAGCTTATGGAATAAAATCTTTCAAAATATCTTCTAATAATGAAATAGAAGAAGTATTAAAAGCTGCTCTTGCTTTAAATGAACCAGTTATAATAGATTGTGAAATATTAAAAGAAGAAAAAGTTTTACCTATAGTCCCTCCTGGTTCTGCAAATACAGATTTAATTGAATTCGAAGATTAAAATGTTATTATATAATGTACACTTATTAATTTTCATTATGTGACACCCTTTTACTATTAAAAATTTTTAATAGTAAAAGGAAGAGGTATTACAATAATAAATACAGATTGTAAGACCTCTTCTTTTTTACTTAAGACATATGAAAATAAATAACTCTACTTACTATTTTATTAGTATATAATTATTCTGGAAGTATTAAAAATCTTATAATAAATATTACTGCCAATATGTATACTAATGGATGTACTTTTTTACCCCTTCCAGTAACTAATTTCAATATTGGATAAGATATTATTCCTGCTGCTATTCCATTGGCAATACTATAGCTAAAAGGCATAATTGCTATAGTGAAAAATGCTGGTAATGCTTCAGTAAAGTCGTCAAAATTGATTTTTGTAACTGATCCCATCATTAAAACTCCTACAATAACAAGTGCTGGAGCAGTTGCCTGGGCTGGAACCATACCCACAAGTCCAGAAAAGAATAAAGCAAATAAAAATAGTATTCCCGTTACAAGTGAAGTAAGCCCTGTTCTTCCTCCTTCTGCTACACCAGAAGTAGATTCAACATAAGTTACTACAGTACTAGTGCCAAGTAAAGAACCTGCAGTTGTAGCTACCGCATCACAAAGTAATGCTTTTGACATATTCTTAACTCTTCCATTTTCATCTACCATATTAGCCTTTTGTGCAGTTCCAACTAGAGTTCCCAAAGTATCAAATAGATCTACTAAGCATATAGTTATAACTACCATTATCACACTGACTATTGCTCCTACAACTCCAGCTTTACCTATGCCAAGAAGTCCTCCAAAATCCATTTTAAGAAATGTAGGTGATATACTAGGTGGTAATCCTATAAGTTTATCAAAGGATACAGGATGTGTTATTTTAAGAGGTATTCCTATAACTGTCGTAGCTAATATACCTATTAATATTGACCCTTTAACTTTCTTAGCCATAAGTATTGCCGTAATAAGAATTCCTATTAAAGTCAATGTTGCACTTGGTTCAATTAATTTACCAAATCCAACTAATGTAGCTTGGTTTGAAACTATAATGCCGCCACTCTTAAGTCCAATAAGTGCAATAAAAAGGCCTATACCGCCAGATATGGCAAATTTCAAAGTTTGTGGCAGTGCATCTACTATTTTTTCTCTTATAGATGTCAATGTAATTATTATAAACAATACCCCTGAAATAAAAACTGCCGCCAATGCCTGCTGCCAGGTATAATGCAATGTTAAACATACTGTAAAAGTAAAGAAAGCATTAAGTCCCATACCTGGAGCCTGTGCAAAAGGCAAATTGGCATATAATGCCATTATAAGTGTTCCCACTGCCGCAGCCAGACAAGTGGCAACAAAAACTGCATTAGGTTCCATTCCAGTAAGCTTCAATATACTTGGATTTACAAATATAATGTAAGCCATAGTTATAAATGTTGTAATACCTGCTACAATCTCTGTCTTTGGATTTGTGTTATTCTCTGATAACTTAAAATATGATTCCAAAAATGATTTTTCTTTTGTACTTCCGTCTTTTGTCAAAATATATTCCTCCCTTAAAAAATATAGAATAAAACAAAATTCCGTTATTCTTTAATAACGGATTATACTTTAAGTCTTAATAAAAAATATAAAGGCCTAAAATATTAAATTAGGTTCATCCATAGTCAAAGATTTAAGGTACCTTGGTAGAAACTCTTGACCCATATTGTCAAGATTATACGGATGTTTATTATACGTGAAAGATTTTATCATTTAATATTGCAAAAGTCAATATAGTTTTTATTACTTGTTTTATAATGTGAATTCCCATTGAATAAATTAAAATTCTCTTCTATCTTAAATAATCTGTACTATATCATATCTATACTAAGTTAAATATCTTATTTTAATATCAATTTTAATAATTAATTTATTATATAGATTTGCATGAAGATTTGAAATATATGTCATTTTAATATATTTAATTATATAGTATTTTTTCATTATCGTGTAATTTAAACCACTTCATTTGTTATAAGATAAGCAGAAATATTTAATAATCCTCTTTATCATAGTTTCTATATTTACTGGGAGTTATTCCAATAATTTTTTTAAAGACCTTAGTAAAATATCCACATTCATAATATCCAAGATCTGCAGCTATATCTACTATTGGTAAATCTGTATCTTTTAGCATCTTCTTTGCTTTTTGCATTTTGAAGTTGTTTACATAGTTGATAAAATTGACTCCCATTTCCCTCTTAAATAATCTGCTAAAATAATATACACTTAAATTAGTAATACAGGCCATTTTTTCTAAACCTATCTCTTCTCTATAATTTTCTTGTATATATTTTATAGCTGGTTCTAAAGTCTTATTGATATAAACTTTACCTTTTTCACTTTTATTGTTTATTTTTATAGAATCTTCTTCTATAGTTTTCTCTAATATTAATATTAAAAATTTTTCTATAGTTTTAGAAGCAGATTCAATATCAGAAGAATATTTTAGCTTATTAGAATATTCTTCTGATATTGAATCATTATCTTTAAAATTGAAAGTACATGCTGCCTTTATTATTCTTTCCATGAGAAGTTGTAATCTTTCCTTAAATAAGACAGCATCATTATTACTAATATGAATATAACTATTTATAATGTTATTCATTAAATCTATTGCTTGCTTTTTTTCATAATATACAATCTTATCTATTAATTGAAATTCCATTTCCTTTATTTTATTCTTGTTGAATTTTAAATTAATAATCTGAGTATTTAAAATTTCCAGTAATTGATTATATTTTAAAGGTTTCAATATATAATCGTTTACATTTAAAGTTAAAGCTTTATGAATTAAATTAAAGTCATCATAGGCTGTAAGCATTATAATCACTTTATTTTGATTTTTATTTTTAATTATCTCAGAAGCCTTCATGCCATCTATACCAGGAATCTTTATATCCATAAAAATTATATCTGGATCTAATTTTTCATCAAGCTCTATAGCTTCTCTGCCGTTTTCAGCTTCGCCTACAACTTCTATTTCATCTTTAATGTTTTTTAACATAATTTTCAAGGCTTCTCTTTCTAAATTTTCGTCATCAACTAATAATATTTTATACATCAGGAATCTCCTATATAGTTATTTAAACATAATATTTCCTACTATATTTTAAATCATAACATAAGATTAAATAAAAATCCATACAACACATTATGGTATTAAAATATAACTTTATACAATAATACCCCTACAGCATCTCCACAAATAGGTGCTACTGCAGTATTGAAATGTAATCCTCTAAAATTTCACTTATAAATTGTTCTATGTACTTCTTCCCTTCATGCTTTTTATAAATGTTTAATAAATATATCCTTGATAAACTTATCGAGGATATATTTATATTTCTAAGGAATACTTATTATATGAAAGATTACAATTAAAATGCTTCTCTAAATATTTTAACTATATCTTTTTCATTACCTTTTCTTGGATTACTGAATGCATTTCCATCTTTCAATGCCATTTTTGCCATATATTCAAAATCTTCTTCATTAACTCCCATTTCTTTAAGACTTGCTGGTATTCCAACATCCTTTGAAAGTCTAAACATAGCATCTATAGCTTTTTCTGCTGCTTCCATTACTGAAAGTCCTTCAATATTCTCTCCCATGAATTCTGCTATATCTGCAAATTTCTTAGGATTTGATATAAGATTATAGCGTTCTACATGTGGTAATAACATGGCATTGGCAACACCATGTGCCATATCATACAGGCCTCCTAATTGATGTGCCATAGCATGTACATATCCTAAATTTGCATTATTAAATGCCATTCCTGCCAGAAGTGATGCGTAGGCCATATTTTCTCTAGCTTCCAGATTTTCTCCAAGGGCTACTGCCTGACGCAGATTGTTAGCTATTAATTTTATTGCTTGTATAGCTAAGGCATCTGTTACTGGGTTTGCATCTTTAGAAACATAGGACTCTATGGCATGAGTTAAGGCATCCATTCCTGTAGCTGCTGTTAATCCTGCAGGCTTTTTAATCATAAGTATTGGATCATTAATGGATACTAACGGCAGATTTCTCCAGCTTACAATAACAAATTTAATCTTTGTTTTTGTGTTTGTGATAACACAATGACGAGTAACCTCGCTGCCTGTTCCAGCTGTTGTATTTACAGCTACTATCGGAGGCAATGGATTAGTAAGGGTTTCTATACCAGCATAGTCATAAAGATCTCCCTCGTGTGTAGCTGCAATACCTATTCCCTTTCCACAGTCATGAGAACTTCCTCCTCCTACAGTAACTATTAAATCACAGTTTTCTTTTCTATATACTTTTAATCCATCTCTAACATTAGTATCCTTAGGATTAGGCTCTACATCATCATAAAAAGCAACATCTATTCCTGCTTCTTTAATATATTTAACCGTTTGAGCTACAGCTCCATCTTCCATATTTCTCAAGAATTTATCTGTAACTATTAAAGCTTTCTTTCCGCCTAATATTTTACATCTTTCTCCCACTAATTTTATTGCACCTGCTCCCATAAAGTTTACATTTGGTGCTAAAAAATCATACATTCTCATTTTATAATTCCTCCTAGAAATTAAAATTATATTTATTTAATATGATGATTACAATTAAACATCATTTATTGAATCTAATGCATATTTAGCAATAGACATATCTTCTTCTACAGTTCCCCCACTTACTCCAATGGCACCTACTACTTGATCATCAACTATTATAGGTAATCCTCCTCCAAAGGTTGAAATTCTACAATTATTTGTCAATTGTAAACCATAAAGACTTGCTCCTGGTTGTATTACTGGAGTTACTTCATGAGTTCCTTGTTTTAAAGCTAATGCAGTAAAAGCTTTATTGGCAGCTATATCTATACTGCTTATAAATGCATTTTCCATTCTGGTTAGAAGCATCAAATTTCCGCCAGCATCCACCGCTGAAAAAACTATTGAAATACTTATACTTTTAGCTTTTTCTTCTGCAGCCTTACACATTTCTTTAACTGTTTCTAAGCTTATCTGCTTAAAATCATTTATTTTTATTGCCATGATATACTTCCTTTCTAACTTCTATTTGTTTCTGCTTCTACTCTTGCAAGTATAAACAAAACATCTGATAATCTATTTATATATTTATACAACTCTTTTCTAACTTTTAATTTGCTTTTTAAGGCCACCATTAATCTTTCTGATCTTCTAACCACAGTTCTTGATACATGTAATGATGCTGATGAAATTGTATCACCTGGAATAACAAAACTTTTTTGAGGTCCCACAATTTCTGTATATCTATCTATAATCTTTTCCAATTCTTCAATATCCCCTTGTGATATTGTATCTTTTAGATAGGCTTTTCCCTTTTCATCACTGGCAAGCTCTGCCCCTGCTATAAAAATTTTATTCTGAATATTTCTTAAGATAATCTTTATATCTTTACTTTTAATAAGGGAATAAGCAAGACCTATAAAGGAATTTGCTTCATCTAAACATCCATAGCATTCTACTCTTAAATCATCTTTATTAATTCTGCTTCCTCCAAATAAACCAGTTTCTCCCTTATCACCACTTCTAGTATATATACTCATACTTCTTCACCACCTAATACATGAAATCCATGTTTTTAAAGGGATTTTTCTTTACTAATCTAGCAGCATTGGCCCCAATGAATCTAATATTCTTTTTGGTATCTGTTATTTTAACTTTAAATAATGGATTATTTAAAGTTAATTTTGAATAATGAATGACTATTATATTATCTGTTCCAATACCTATACCAACTTCTAACTTGGAATTCTTTGCTGCAATATATCCCAGTTTAACAGAATCTTTTTCACTGTTTTCTTCTATTTTATAAGGTATACTTTCCTCTTCCATGCCTAAAAGTATGTTATTTAATATATTTTTATCTTTAATATTAGGATTAAAGTATACATTTATGGTAGGCTTATTAATATTAAACTTTTCTTTCATTTTTCTTACCTATCCTTATTAATATCTAGTATTAATCCTGTAGCCACTGCATTTCTCGGTCCTTCTAAACCTCTTATATTCCCCCTGCCTGCAACTACACCATATTTTGATAAAGCATCTGTAATCAGTTGTGGTACTTGAAAATCTAAAGAAGATCCTCCAACTAATACGACAAATTCTATATCTCTTATACTGCCTGTTGGTGAAACAATACTTAAAGCTCTAATACAATTTGTAACAAACACCTTTTCCTTAGCCATTTTTCTAATCATTTTAATCTTTTCTATAGAAGCTTCTATATTTATCGGTATTAAATTACCTTCTTTTAATATTACAGTTCTTGCAAATATAGAAGGATCAAAATGCTCCTCAAAGAATTCAACAGTTCCATCCTCATGTCTTATATGAAATAGACTTTCTACTTTGGCTAATGGATATCTTTTTATATCCTCTGCTAAATCAAATGAATTTAATCCTAATTCAGAATTTATAAGCATAGTTACCATATTCCCTGCTCCAGCTAAATGTACAGAACTTATTTCACCATTTTTATTTATTATAGAAGCATCTGTAGATCCAGCACCCATATCCAGTATAGCTAATGGTTTATTGCTTCCAGGTGTAGTAAGTGCTCCTAGTATTGCCATTTCTGCTTCTACTCCACCTATTTCAACCTCTACTGATAACTTATTTTTTAATTCGTCAGCTATTATCTGCATTTGAAGTTTATCAGCTTTAACCATGGCAGCAATTCCTACAGCATTTTCTAAGGAAAATTCTCTAGCTAAGCCCCCTACTATCTTCTGTGGAACAAAAGTATCTACTGCAAGAATATCCTGTATTTTTATACTTTGAAAATCTTGATTAGTTAGCTTTGACATAACTTGTCTTACTCGTTCAAACATACCACCAACATTAGTGCCTGATTCACCTTTTATATCTTCTATTGATACTGTAGATTTTACTACTTCCATTATCTTTGAAGCACCATCTTCTACATCAACTACGCTGGTTCTTCTGATTCCAGTTATGTTAATCTTTCCTGCAGGTATTCTTCTTTCCTGCACATCACCTTTTGGTGTTTTTATAACCACTGCTGATCTATTTCCTATTAATGCTCTTGATATTGGAACTACAAGTTTCGTCTCTTCTGCATTTAAATTAAATACTGTAGCAATACCATAGGGATTAGATAATACCTCAACTACACCACCTTGTGGTGCTACTTCAACTGCTGCCTTCATATTTAAAGGAACTTTTTCTAGTAAGGTAACTTCGTCAACTATAGGAATAACTTTATCTAATCTATTATTAATCAACACACCATCATCTCTTTGAACAATAGCTCCAACTATATTTACACCTTTTTTTAAATATTTATTTATAGTTTTTGCTGCATATTCAAAATCCACTTTTTTAAGAATTATTACGATAACAGTATTATTGTTCTTTATACTTTCAAGTTCTTCAATGTCAACAGTAATTCCAACACCCGTTCCTATTCCCCCTGGAGTAGAAGGATTATGTCCAATCATTGTTGATTCTGTTATAATTGTCTCTGTTATAGTTTCCATAGCTACGTCTCCAATTACTGGAGCTGCTTCATTAATTCTAATTAAACCCAAATTTTCTATATCTGTAGAACATTTTTCCAAAGCCTGATTTAATGAATCTATAACCCCTTTAATATTCTGTTTCGTTCCTTTAATTCCTGTAGTCTTTACAATGCCACTTGAAACAAACTCTATTTTATTACCATCTTCAATCTTTGCTATTGCTACTTCTGTTGTAGCATTTCCTATATCAATACCAGCAACGAATTTCATAATTTCCACCTGCCAACTAGTCCTCTATTCTAACTTTATTTCTCTTACTGTATACTTCAGCAGCTTCCCTAATAAAATCAGCATTTACTTTTGCATCATATTTTTCCTCCAGCTCATCTGCTATTGCAAGTAATTCATTTTTAGTTGAACGATATGGTCTTAATGCATTATATATTTCAAGTATTCTTTCATCTGATATAGATATTAGTTCAGCAGCTCTTCTAAAATTTCTTGCAATAGCGCATCTACCTGATCCTTCAGCAACTTGGGCTTGCAATTCAAGTGTATCTCTAGATATTCTAACATCTTCTGCCTTAACATTTTCATCTATAACAGCTTCTAAAGTTATATCCTTCAAATTTTTACCTGTAGGAGTTTTAATCCATTCAGATCTTTTAGCAGCTAATGGATAATCATTTTCATAGTCTACTTTTATGTTATTTGTTATATCACTCATTAAAGATTCTCCTTTCAGCTAATTATTTCTAATTCTATTGGTTTTGCATTTTGTACAACATGCTTTGTTTCCTTTATGTGCAATAAAGCTGCCTTAGCCTGAAACTTTGGTCTTACCATTTGATCATTTCGTGTAGGTACTGGATTTGGAGATTCTCCTTTTGCATATTTTGCTGCATTTTTACCAATTAATCTAAAAATATCCAAATCCAATAATGGTGCTTGTGGAAAAAGTTCCAAATTATTAAGGGGTAATAAATCCTTTTGATGAATTACAGTAGTACCTTTAGATTGAATACCAATACCTATTCCAGAACCACTAAGTACAGCTGCATCATGTGCTATAAAAGAAACATCAGATGTTCTTATTATTCTGACCACACGTGATTTTAAACCTTCTTCTTCAATTCCTGCAATTAACTCTCTCAATATTTTGTCATGAGGTACTCCTACAATGCTCTGATGTTGATATTTCCCAAAAGCAGGTGCAATTCCAATCACTACTTCATTACTCTGATTTCCCGACAATGCAATATCTTTTTCTTTTAATTCCATTTTATAACTCCCTTCCAAGTTAATACTTTTTTACTTTATATCTTCTGGTTTCATGGCATTAGGAATATTTTTAATTTCATCCCATCTCTCTTTACTCAACCTGTAGCCTGTTCCTGGTCCCATATAATCATTACAATCATTCACTGCACTAACTACATTAAAATTCTTATCTATTATTGCGGATGTTTGAAGATAATCCCCTGATATTCTTTGTTTAAGCATATTAAGAATATTCTCAGCTATATCATCAAAACCATGCTTACTCAGTGCTTTCACCACATCTATTCCAGTGATTCCTCTATTTATCATTTCCTCTGCAGCTTTAAGATCTTCCACTACATTTCTTTCTGGCACATCTTTACTACCATGAGAATAAGTTACTGCTTCTACTTCTTCATCCGTAATAGCTGGAAGTTTTAATCCTTCAAATACAGCTTGTATTGCTCTAGCAGCCTTATTTCTTATAGTAATTACCTCTTCTTCTGAAACCGGTCTTAATCCGCCATCAACCATAAGATCTCTTTGAATCACATTATAATCATCAAAATCTTCAGCATCAAAGTTAGAACCAGCAAACATATTATCATAATTTGGAACTGAACTATATCCTGAAAATATAAAATCTGTTCCAGGTAACATCTGCATAAGCATTCTCGCAGTTCTTCTTATATCTGAATGAGAGAAGGTTTGATCATTTGCAGATGCTACTTCTATATCCAGCATAGTAGTTATAAGATTTTCTCCAAGTACTGCTCTTATTCCAGAAGGAAGAGCACCAGTCATTCCAATACAGCTTACTGAACCATTTTGTAAGCCTTGTACTCCTGCGGCTTTAGTTATATAAATACATCTAGCTTCAAGATAAAGCATTGATTTTCCCTCTGCATATCCCATTAAAGCTTCTGATCCTGATCCCGATGTAAATCTCATCTTTAATCCTCTAGATGCGTAGGCTGATGCTAAAAATGCCTTAGACCAAGGAGTATCATCTCCATCTGTAAAAACATTTTCCGTGCCATATACAGAAACAGTCTCAGCATAACTTGTCAATCCTCTCATTCCAAGTTCCAATTCAGTAGCTTCCTCTATGGCACATTGAGTTAAAACGCCACCTCTGCCTACTTGTGCTCCCACCAATAAAGCTAAAGCATTAAAAGGTGCATATCTAACAATTCCCACCGTAGTTTCCTGTTCATCAAATCCTCTTATGGCAGCTTCAGCTGCATCTGCTGCTATCTGTACTGGATTGTCTTTAAGATTTGTTACATGGCATTGATTAGATGGAGTTTTTCTTGCTCTCATTTTTTGAAGTGCCATCATCATTTCTACAACATTCATATTACCTACAACTTCCACAATCTTAGCTGGAGTCATAGCTGTTGTAAGTTCTACAATTGTCTTTCTGTCTACATTAATGTCCACAAGCATTTTTGCCAATTTTACTGAATCCATTTTAATAACATCTTCTGCTCTATTTAAATTTATTCCATAATTAGCAATAAATCTATCAATCATATCAAAATCTTCTCGATTTTTACCATCCAATTCTATAACTTTTCCCTCTTTAATTTTAATACTAGGCTTTGGATCATTGGGACTACTCATTGCAATTAAACCCTCTTCAGGCCACTCTCCTATAAATCCATCCTTATTTACAGGACGCTCTGATAATACTTGAAATCGTTTTGACTTCATATATAATCCTCCTTTATCAAATCTCTGTTGTTCTTATCTGTCTTTAATATAATCATAGCCTATATTGTTAAAATATTATCAAATAATTTTGTCTTATTTTTATACTTTTTTGCTTATTATTTATACTTAACTTTACCATTTGTATTTTTTTGCACTAAATATAATTTGCTATTAACAACATAATTTTACATAAAATATAGCTATTGAAAAGGTTTGTATATTAAAAAGTAGGCAATATAATTAAAATAATTCTAATTATCTTGCCTACTTTTTATAGCATTAGTCTTTAAAAAATTATTTAAATAATACTATTTTTACTTTTGTTCCCTTATTTTTTTTACTATTTATGTTAAAATAATATTTATCTCCATAGAAATAATCTATTCTCTGTAATACATTATTAATACCAATTCCATTAGATGCCGTGTTTTGTATATACCTACCATTAATATTATTTATTGATTCTAATTTATTTTTATCAATCCCTATTCCATCATCTTTAATAGCTATAACTGTAGAGTTACCTTCTTCATAAATATTAATTTCTATTAATCCACCACTTTCCTTTGTCTCTATTCCATGAATAATAGAATTTTCAACAAAGGGTTGTATAATCATAAATGGAACTTTTATGTTTTTACAGTTTTCTTCTATAGTAATATTAAAATTCAATCTTGAATCAAATCTTATTTTTTGTAAATTTAAATATGACTTCACATAACTAATTTCATCTCCCAGCTGAGATACTTGATTTGTCTTTCTTAGTGTATATCTGAGAATCTCCGATAAATCACAGACAACTTCTTGAGTTTTAGGGGCTCCTTCAATTAGTGCTAATGCTGAAATACTATTCAATATATTAAATAAAAAATGAGGATTAATTTGGGATTGTAATGCTTTAAGTTGAGCATCTTTTAGTTCTTTTTCAAGTGCTGTTTTAATTCCTTCAGCCTCCATAAATTCTATGTTTTTTTTATTTAGTTCCTGCTGTACTATTTTTAATGCTCCTTGATCTACTATATAGTTACTTATACGAAATAACATTTGTGCTATAGATTTAATCTTATCATAAGGTATAGTTGAAAGTTTCTTATATTGTTCTATAAGTTCTTCTTTTACTTCTACTTTTGTATCTACACTAATAATGTTTTTTAATTCTAAAAGCTTGCTTTTTTCAGTTAACACCTGCCCAGCCATCAATGCACCTAAATATTGGCCTTTAAATATAATCGGAACTGCAAAATCTATAATATTCATATAACATTTATATATATATGGTATTCCTCTTTTTACTGATTCTAATCCTCCTTTAGAATCACATTCTTGGCATAAAATTCTTGTATTATTACCTTTACGGAGAGTTTTACAAAAATCAGTGCATCTGCTATGATTAGTTATTGGTTTCCCTCTATAATCCGTAGTAATAATTGAAATACCCATTGAATTGGCAATATCATCTTGAATTTTCTGAAATTCTTTAATTTTTATAATATCCTTCAAAAGAAGTTCAGCAGTCATATTTTCCACCCCAAACTATTTTTTAATCCATTCAATATTATTGTATTATAAAGTTGATTAAATTCATAGATATTATTAATTTGCCAAGATTTTAATATAAAAAATAAGTAAGATAATTAGATTACCATTAATTATCTTACTTATTTCTGTTTAAAATACCCTATAAATTTTTTCTTAAATATTATTACTCTTAAGATAATCCACAACTGTCAAAAGCTTGTTTCAAGTCATTTATAATATCTTCCGGATCTTCAAGTCCTACACTGAATCTAAGATGTCCATCTTTAAACTCCTCAGGATAAAAATGATTTCTTTCATCTGTAGGTCCAGTATATACAATAAGACTTTCATCATGTCCAATAGACACTGCTGAGATAACAATCTTTAAAGAATTTACAAATTTATTATGTGTTTCTACATCCGCTTTAAGTCCAAAGGAAATAACTCCTGAAAACATAGTCATCTGTTTTTTTGCAATTTCATGCTGCGGATGACTTTTTAATCCTGGATAGGCAACAAATTTTACTGATGGATGAAATTCTAAAAATTCTGCTATTTTAAGAGCACTATCACTATGCTGTTTCATACGTAAAGGTAAAGTAACAACACCACGCATTATTAGCCAAGCATTAAAAGGGCTTATGGCTCCTCCTACATTTACCATAGCTTCACGTTTAATCTTATCTATAAGTTCTCTATTACCAATTACAGCTCCTCCCATAGCATCACCATGTCCATTTATGTACTTTGTTAAACTGTGAACTACAAGGTCTGCCCCCAATTCAAGTGGATGCTGTAAAAAAGGTGATGCAAAAGTACTATCTACAGAAAGTAAAGCCCCTATCTCTTTAGCAATTTTTGATATTTCCTCAATATCACTTATCCTTGTAGTAGGATTTCCCGGTGTTTCTATGTGTATAAGTTTCGTATTTGGCCTTATTGCTTTTTTTATTTCATCTATATTGGCACTATCCACAAGAGTTGCTTCTATACCATATTTTTCAGGTAGATATTCATTTAATAATCTATAAACTGCTATATATGATACGTTAGAACAAATAACATGAGAATTTTTATTTAAAAATGTAAAAAATACAGAGGACAGTGCAGCCACACCACTTGCCAGTACAACACAATCCTCTCCACCTTCTAAGGCCGCCAATCTTTGCTGAAGATAAGTTTGATTAGCAGAAGTATTTCTTGTATAAACTAAATTATTTGGATCACTCCAATTGAGAGTTGATGCATCTTCTGGCAATCTATAGCTATTGGCCATAGTAATTGGTCTTCTTATAGCTCCTGTTTCTTTATCTATTTCATTACCTACATGAACACATTTTGTAATAAATTTAATTTTATCTTCCCTAGGCACAAATACCCCAACCTTTCCTATATGTTTTATAAATATTATATAAAAATTATAAGTCATTAAAAACAAAATAACAAGCTAGATAGATTCAACTTGTATAATCTTAACAAGTATTTTTTTATCCCATATATTGTTATAGAAAATATATACCTATGAGGAATAGTTTTAACCTTTATATTATAAATATTTAGCTTCTGAGGATTCCAGCTATGTAACTGGTCAAGTACTACATGTAAATGGCGGCGATTATATGAGTTCATAATTTTTTTGACAAAAATGAATAGTTAACATCTATATGGTAATAATTTAAATGTAGTTTTCATGAAAAATCACTCTTTAAAAGACCTGAATTTAATTATATTTGGGTCTTTTATTTTTTTAATTAAACAATCATTTTTTATTATTTCATATTTTTATATTATTTTATAGAAAATCCCCTTGAAAACCTGATAAAATATAAACATATAATTAGATAATGACAACTATTAAACATACTTTTAAATATATAACTTTTTATATCAATTGAATTAATTTCTATTTTAATCTTATAGTAAAACTAAAAAATTATTTATTATAGAAAGATTAGGTGGTGATATATTTGACATTTGATGCTGCAGTAGTAAAAGAAAAAGGCATTACTTTTGCCATAGTTTCAGTTGACAGTTTTGCTGTTAAAGATGATTTGTCCATAAATTATACTCAAAGAAAATATCAGTTATATTTTCCATTCATTCCTATAATTTTATTCATTAAAGACTCAATTAATGATCCTAAGTACTATGGACGAAAAGACATAGTGGAATTGCTTACAGATGTTTCTTACCACCAAATTCCATGGAAAAAATATAAAGTTTAATTTTATTAGTAAAAGAAGCTATATCTTAATGCATAACCGTACATTAAGATATAGCTTCTTCATTTATTTAAGATAACTTATGTATCAATCTAAATTATTTTTAATTTCATTTTAAAACTATATGTTTTCACAATAGCTAAGCAAAAAATATTAAAATATGCATAATTATTAATATGGTAAAACAAGAACACTAGGCACGAAACCTAGTGTTTAAAGTGGACGAGCAACCCTGTAAGCCGAGTTCTGTGTTAGACAATCATCTATCTAGGCCTATTGTCACCATATAGGCTCAAGCGATACACCCGAAGACGGAACGGGCAATTCCATTAAGTCTTCCTATTCGATCTTGCTCCAGATGGGGTTTACATAGCCACATAGTTGCCAATGTGCTGGTGAGCTCTTACCTCGCCTTTCCACCCTTACTAGTATAGCTAAAAGCTACCTTTAGCGGTATATCTCTGTTGCACTTTCCTTAGAGTTGCCTCCACCAGGAGTTACCTGGCACCCTGCCCTATGGAGCTCGGACTTTCCTCTCCTGCAAAAGCAGCAGCGATTGTCTGGCTTACTCGCGAATACTAGAATATCATATTATTATTATAAAGTCAACTTTTTTTTGAATTTCATTTAGCTTCTTTAAGCTTTTTTTCATCTTGGTATACTAAAATCCTTCCGCAATTATCACAATAAACTATATTTTGTCCTTTAGCTATATTATCTAAGGTAACTGACGAAACCTTCATCTTGCAGCCGTCACAAACTTGATTATTCAATTTCACTACTACAACTTTTCTCTTCTCTAACATTTTATAAAAAATATTCAATTCCTTTTCTGGAATTATCTTTTTTAATTCTTCTATTCTATTTGTTGAATCCTCTATTTTATTTTTTGCCTCATGCATTTTTTCATTAGTTACTTGTTTATAGCTATAGAAGTTATTTTTTGTATTTATTAAATCCATTTTAAGTGATTCTACATCAAGTTTCAATTTTTCTTCTACTTCCAGGAATTCTATAGCTCTATCTTCTAAATTTCTTAATTTCTCCTTATTTATTTCAATATTATTTTGCAATGCATTTATAGATTTCATATCATTATTGGAGTTATTATACAAATCATTTTCATTTTTATCAATTTTGTTTTTTAATTCTCTAAGGTCCTTACCTATAGATGTATATTCAACTTTCAAATCTCCAAGAGCTTTACGTTTTTCATTATATTTTATCTTAATTTTTTCAAATTCCTTCTTCATCTTTTTTAATAAATATAGATGGGATCCATCATTTAAAACTTTTTTACTCTCTTCGATTTGTTCATAACATCTTTGAAGCTCAAGCAATAATTTTGAATTACTCATGGTAATCATTCCTCCCTGATTCTAAATAAGTAAGGTTATTTTAATATCCACTAAAAATAATAAATTACATATTATTTCTATTTATATAAACAAAATGAAGTAGAAATAGCTTATTACTATTTCTACTTCATTTTGTATGGATCTATTACAACTTCTGATAATAATACAGAATTATCATGTCCCAATCTATCAATTTCATTTTTAAGAATTGATGCTATTTTTTTTAATGCAGTCCATTCTGTTCCAAAGTGACCTGCGTCAATAACGGATATACCCATTTCTCTATAATCACTAGCATAATGATAGGTCACATCTCCTGTAATTATACAATCTACCCCTAACTTTCTACTTATATCCATATAGTCAGTTCCACTTCCATTAATCAATGCTATCTTTTCTATAAAATTTTCATCTTCTCCAACATATGTTAAATGAGTAAGATTTAGCTTTTGCTTTACTAAATTACACAATTCACAAAGCTGAATTTTCTCTTTCAAAATCACAATTCTACCAATTCCAGAATTTCCATCATTAAATCCTTCAACCAGTGATGATTCTATAACTGTTGAATTAGAAAATCCTAAAATATCTACTAAAGTATCATTAAGTCCACCCTCTACAGAATCCAGGTTAGTATGACTTGAATATAAATTTATATCATCTTTAATCAAATTCATAATTTTTTTCCCAAGGAGAGTTTCTGTAGTTATTGAACTTGGTTTTCTAAAAAGCAAAGGATGATGTGTAAATATAAAATTACAGTCTTTTTTCTTAGCCTCTTCAATTACAGCTAAAGTACAATCTAATGCAACTAAAACAGAACTTACATTATCTTCTGGATTTCCAATCATAAGTCCCACATTATCATAACTTTCACTTAATTCTTTAGGTGCAATACTGTTCATAATGGAACAGATATCTTTAACTCTTAAAGACATTTTAACAACTCCTTAAGCTTTACAATCTTTGTTTTTATTTCATTCTTTCTATTCATAGCAAGTCTGCTATTATCAATTATACTACTTAATATTTTATCATATTTTTCTATTTTAAAAAAGATATAATCTTTTAAAAGATAATGTTTTTTTTGTAGTAATTTTTCACTTATTTCACAATATATTGCATCTATATTTTTATTATTTTTACCCTTATGGTAAGAAACTTTTATTATTTCATAGTACTTATTCTCATCTTTACAAAGTTCTTCATCTAGTATATTATGTCCATTCTTTAATATATATTCCCTAAGTACCTCTGGATTTTGAACGGGTTGCAATATTACATAATTTAATTTTTTAAAAACTTCAATACTTTCTTCTAATATATCCCTTATTAGATTTCCACCCATTCCAGCTATAACAGCACAATCTGCTTCTCCAGGAATAATAGTTGTAAGACCTGGTCCCAATCTGCATTGTATGCTATTAGATTTATGAAAAAATTTGATATTTTTTTTCGCCTTTTCTACAGGACCTTTATTTATATCTGAAGCAATAGCAGTTTTACAAATTTTCTCATCTATCAAATATATTGGTAAATATCCATGATCTGTTCCTATATCTGCCATACACTCACATTTATCAACCATATTTGCTATAGTTTTCAACCTATTACTTATATCCATATTTGCTCTCCTATGTAAATTAATTAAAATAGCTTGTAATCAGATGACCTTTGATAATATTTTTTCTTGAATTAAAAAGAATATTAATGCTATGACAAGAGAAATATATAAATATTTATAAGATGATTTTTTATGGTGCTTTGCACTAAAATGAGCAGCAAAATACATACATAGTAGTATAGCTGTATTGAAGGCACCATAACTCATTTGTTTAAATAAAAAGTCTCTGCTTGTACCAATTATAGTAGGTTGAAATTTTATATTAAAACTTAAAGGCATAGATGAAGGAAGTAACCCTTTATAGTAAAGTATAGCTGGTCTCATTGTAAAAAATACAATTATAAGTACAGATATAATGAGAGGTACAATAAAATGTTTATCTTTATATAAATTTACGGATTTATTTACTTTAGCATACCAATCTCCTATAAATATATCCTTTGATATTAAATTCTCTTCGACTCTTTCAAAATTACTTGGGGAAATTCCATATACACCATAGTTATTTTTTAAATAAAATATATTTTTACTTGAAGTTACGTACATATTTACTAATCCTATTTTTTTAAAAAAACATTTTCCTATGACAAAATTCTTCTTACCATAACCACTTAATCTTATAGCATTAATATCTCCACCTGATTTAATATACCTTTCCATATCGCTAAAGGGAAGAATAACTTTTTTTATTCCACCAAAAGTAATTATGTAAAAATTATCTTTATCCATGGCATAATTAAGAGTAGCAAATACAGCTATATGATAAATCTGATATATATTAAAAACAATTAGAAAAGCTCTTAAAAAAATATTTAATACATAATCATCTAAATATATAGAACCAAGGATAATAAGGATATCACATAATAAAGTTATAAAAACTATAAATTGAATGCCTTTTTGTCTGTCTAAGGGCTTAAAGTATTCCACATTACCACCTTCTCTAAAAATATTATTATATAAAACTGCAACCAATTATAATTGATTGCAGTTTTATGCAGATTATTAATCCAAATAATCTTTCAACTTTTTACTTCTGCTTGGATGTCTTAACTTTCTAAGAGCCTTTGCTTCTATTTGTCGTATCCTCTCTCTTGTAACATTGAATTCTTTTCCAACTTCTTCAAGAGTTCTAGCTCTTCCGTCATCCAATCCAAATCTCAATCTAAGTACTTTTTCTTCACGAGGAGTTAATGTATCAAGTACATTTATAAGCTGTTCTTTAAGCATTGTAAAAGCTGCTGCTTCTGCTGGTGCCGGTGCCTCATCATCTGGAATAAAATCGCCAAGATGGCTATCTTCTTCTTCACCTATAGGGGTTTCAAGTGAAACTGGTTCCTGAGCTATTTTCATTATCTCTCTTACTTTATCCACAGGCATTTCCATAATCTTAGCAATTTCTTCTGCCTGAGGTTCTCTACCCAGCTCTTGAAGTAATTGTCTTGAAACTCTTATTAACTTATTAATAGTTTCTACCATGTGCACTGGTATTCTTATGGTTCTGGCCTGATCCGCTATAGCTCTTGTAATGGCCTGCCTAATCCACCAAGTGGCATAAGTACTGAATTTATACCCCTTTCTATAGTCAAATTTTTCTACAGCCTTTATAAGTCCAAGATTTCCTTCCTGTATTAAATCCAAAAATTGCATTCCCCTGCCCACATATCTCTTTGCTATACTTACCACAAGTCTCAAATTTGCTTCTGCCAGTTTTTTCTTTGCCACCTGATCTCCATCTTCTATTCTCTGAGCAAGATTAATTTCTTCATCTGGAGCCAATAATGGTACTTTACCAATCTCTTTAAGATACATTCTAACAGGATCATCTATAGCTATTCCTTCAGGTACAGATAAATCTAATTCCTCTTCTTCAACTTCTATATCCTGAATATCTCCAATAATATCAATACCCATTGTCTCTAGAACTTCATATACTTTTTCAATTTGTTCTGGACTCAAATCTATATTCTCTAATTCATCCATTATCTCTTTATAAGTTAAATTTCCTTTTTTCCTGCCCTTATCCACAAGTTTTTTTACAAATTGCATTTTCTCACTTTGAGTTTTTAAATCCGTCTCTTTATTTGTACCTCTAGTTTTAACTTGAACTTGCTTATTTTCCTTCATATAATTATCCTCCTTTCGTTTTTATAGTAAACTATTTATTTCTTCCTGAATATGATTTAGTTCTTTTACCATTTTCAAGGATTTTTCAATCATTCCATTTGTCTCATAATATTTTATTTTCTTCATTATTTCTTTTTTTGACTCCTCTAATTTAAATTTTTTTATATTAAATATATAATCATCAATAAGTTCTTCTATATTACAGTCATTATTAGCAAATTTCTCTTCACAGATATTTATCCATTCAGATGAGCTCTTTGCATCATCGCATTTTATTTCTATAATTTTATTTCTACTCTCTAGATCTAATAACTTATTTTCAGCTATCAAATTAAAAATCTTTTTATGACTTTCTAAGTTTAAATTGTCGGGATCCAGCTTTTTTACAATATAATTATAAGCTTCTTCATTTGAATTCATAAGTTTTAATAGAAGTCTTTCCGCTTTAATATAAGCAGGCTCTAAATATAATTTTTGTCCGTAATCGCCTATATTATTCATGTTTTGTAAATAATTAGTGCTTTTATGTCTTTCTTCACTTAAAAGGTCATAAATTGCTTGTTCTTTTATACCTGTTTCTTCTGAAACTCTTTTAATATAAACATCCTTTTCAATTGGATCAAGATCAATTAAAATATCAGCTATTTTCTTTATATAGGCAGGTATTTCCCTATTGTTTCTAAAATTAACATTTTCTCCTGCTTTCTTAATTCTGTAATCTATTAGATTCATTGAATTCTTTATAAGTTCTTCAAAAGCTTCTTTCCCATTGTTTCTTATAAATTCGTCAGGATCTTTTCCTTTAGGAACTATTAATACTTTTACATTAAGTCCCACATCCCTTAATATTTTCAATCCTCTTAAGGTAGCCTTTTGACCAGCAGTATCTGCATCATAGGATATTATTATATTATCAGCATATCTTTTCAAAAGTTTTGCTTGATTTACTGTAAGCGCAGTTCCAAGTGATGCCACAGTGTTATTAATTCCATATTGATGTAGAGTTATACAATCCATATATCCCTCAACAATTATAATCGTTCTTTTATTATCATTTTTTAATACAAAGTTCAGTCCATATAGGTTTATTCCTTTTTTAAACAAGGCAGTTTCTGGCGAATTTAAATATTTTGGTTTTGAATCATCTAAAACCCTTCCTCCAAAGCCAATAACCTTACCTTTATAATCAAATACCGGGAACATAACTCTATTTCTAAAT
This sequence comes from Clostridium pasteurianum DSM 525 = ATCC 6013, assembly GCF_000807255.1. Classification (NCBI taxonomy): domain Bacteria; kingdom Bacillati; phylum Bacillota; class Clostridia; order Eubacteriales; family Clostridiaceae; genus Clostridium; species Clostridium pasteurianum. The sequence goes on from NZ_CP009268.1 coordinate 2,460,810, forward strand.
CTATCATACTTATTTCCCTTTTCATTTTTTATTATTAATCCAGCATTTAATAGATCTAAATCAGAATAGCCTTTTCTCTTTAGAAAATTCATTATACCATGCCAATCATCTAATGCATATCCTAATCCAAAACTCCTTATGGTACTCTCTAATATACCTCTATTTATAAAATAATTTTTTGCTTTTTTATTTGAGTTTAGATTGGAAAAAAAGAATCTTGCAGCGTCTACATTCAATTTTAAAAGTTTATCATTTGTATCTTTTTTTTTATTGTTACCCTTTTCTAAATAATCTAAATCCAAATGAATTCTTTCTGCAAGTAGCTTTACTGCATCTATAAATGATAAACTTTTTGTCTTCATGACAAATGTAATTACATTACCTGCTTCACCGCATCCAAAACATTTATATATCTGCTTATCTTCGGACACACTAAATGAAGGAGACTTTTCATTATGAAAAGGGCAAAGTCCCATATAATTTCTACCACTTTTTTTAAGTTTAACCGTATCAGATATTACATCTACAATATCATTTTCATATTTAATTTTTTCTATAACATCTTCAGGTATCACTGGGCAACTACCACCTAACTAATTATTTTAAAGTATCTTTGAGAATAGTTTACCTCCTCATTTCCTAGATATCTAATATCAAACATCTATGTATTTCGACAAAAATATCAAAATTCCTTTTTATTTTCAAAAATTTATTTAATAGAATATTTATTTTATTATTCTACCCAAAATAAATGATAAATTATTCTAATTATATTAATAAACTACTAATTTGGGTACATATTTTTCATTAAAAGTCAATAGACAATAATCATCACTCATCCCTGATATATAATCAGCAACTCCCTGATAGAGTCCTTCTTCCTCTACTATATTTCTATAAAATTTTGGAAGTTCCTTCTGATTCTTTAAAAAATAAAGAAATACCTGTTCCAATATAAACTTAGCTTTATCTCTTTCAATTTTAAGTTTACTGCCGCTGTATACATTTTTAAACATAAAACTTCTAAGTCCTAAAAGAGCTCTTTCTATATCCCCACTAAGGCTTACTTCTATCTTATTTTTTTCAATATTTTTAAGAGTATTATATATACAATCTTTTACTAAAGTATTTATTCTATTACTGCAATTAACTCCTAAGACTTCAATATATTCTTTTGGCAGTTCTTCTTCCCTCAGAACTCCTGCTCTTATAGAATCATCTATATCATGATTTACATAGGCAATTTTGTCACTATATCTAACTACTTGACCTTCTAAAGTAAAGGCTTTATTCACTTTATCAGATAATCCGCTATGATTAAGTACTCCATCTAAAACCTCTTTAGTTAAATTTAAGCCTTTACCCTGATTTTCAAGTTTAGTAAGAACTCTTATACTGTTTACATTGTGACTAAATCCTTTTGGAAGCAGTTCATTTAGAACCTCTTCCCCATTATGAGCAAAAGCTACATGCCCTATATCATGTCCTAATGAAATAGCTTCTATGAGATCTTCATTTAATCCTATGCCTCTGCCTATAGTTCTTGCAATCTGCGATACTTCTACAGTATGAGTAAGTCTTGTTCTATAATGGTCACCAAATGTTTTTATAAAGACCTGAGTTTTGTGTTTTAATCTTCTGAAGGATTTACTATGAATTATTCTATCCCTGTCAACCATGAAGCAAGTTCTTATTTCGTCTAATTCTTCTGCCCTTTGTCTCCCTATTGTATTTAGAGAGATAGTACCATGAGCATTCATTAATTTTTTTTCTTTTTCCTCAATTATCTCTCTTATATGCATTTTAATCACCTATCCTGTTTATTTTATTCTATAATAATTGCTAAAATTCCTTTTTTATTTTTATAATTTTTTAATAATATATTCATGAATTATTATTTTATTAATAACCTTTTATTTAAACGTATATTATAAAAATTTTATTAATATTATTATAATGTATAATTCTTTAAATATGCTTCATGTAAGGAGTGTTAGTTATGCCTCAATCGGCTGTAAAATATATTTTATTATCTGAAGATAAATTAAAAAAGTTTATACTAAGTGAATATAATTTGGAAAATGCTTATATTAACCAGATTAAATTTAAAGATACCGATAAGCAAAGAGCTGTGTATAAAGTAGAATATAACTCCAAATCTTACTGTTTAAAAAAAGTCTACTATACCGTAGAAGAACTTCTATTTGTATATTCTAGTATTGAATGGCTCTACCGATTTAATTTAAATGTTCCAAAAATACTTTCTACAAAATCAGGTGGAAGATTTGTAATTTATAATGATATGATTTTTATATTAACTCCCTGGATAGAAGGTGAAAAATGTAATTATGACAATACTTCTCATATAATCAAGTCAGCTAAAACTTTGGCCAAGGTCCATAAGTATACAGAAAACTTTTTCCCCATAGAGGGAAGTAACTTAAGGCTTGGGTACGAGAACATATATTCATCTATGAATAAGCACTTTCATCAATTACTTAATTACTCAAATTTAGCCTTTGAATATCAGGATATTTTTTCTAATATATTCATTAGTCATTTTGACATATGTATTAATCTAGCTAAAATATCTAATGATGTAGCCTCACATATAAATACTAGCAATATGAGAAAATCCCTTTGTCATCTAGACTTCGTAAATAAAAATATAATCTTCGACAATAAACAAAATGTTTGGATAATTGATTTTGATAAATGCAAACTGGATTATTGTGCTCATGACATTTCATATTTTCTTAGAAGATTTTTAAAACGTGAAAATACAAATTGGGATTTAAATCTTCTAATAGATTGTATACATGAATATGAAAAAATTATACCCTTAACTGTAGATGACTATAGATATATTCTATCTTATATAAGTTTTCCTCAAAAGTATTGGAAACTTTCAAGGGACTATTATAATAACATAGAAAAATGCAACAAATCTTCTTTTATAACATTATTGTCGAAAACTGTTAAGCACACCGAAAAACAGTTAGAAATGATATATGGGTTCAAAAATTTTATTGAGGAAAATTACTTATTATAATATCCTAAAATTTATATAAAAAATTTTTAAAAGGTGTTTCACAAACTAAAAAAATCATTTGTAAAACACCTTTTTACTTTTAATAATTGTATCTGATTTTTAAATATATAATAATACTAATCATAAATATTTTTCTATCTTGGATTTTTAACTTGTGCCTGTGCTGCAGCAAGTCTTGCTAAAGGTACTCTAAAAGGTGAACAAGAAACATAGTCTAGCCCTACATTATGACAGAACTCCACAGAAGATGGATCTCCCCCATGTTCTCCACATATACCAAGATGTATATCCGGTCTAGTCTTTTTACCAAGTTCCACTGCCATTTTTATAAGTTTTCCTACACCGATCTGATCTAATTTTTCAAAAGGATCAAATTCATATATTTTGTTATCGTAATAATAACTTAAAAATTTACCTGCATCATCTCTTGAAAATCCAAAAGTCATTTGAGTTAAATCATTTGTACCAAAGGAAAAAAACTCTGCTTCCTTGGCAATTTCATCAGCTGTAAGTGCTGCTCTTGGTATCTCTATCATAGTTCCCACCTGATATTTAAGCTCTTCACCTGATTTATTAATTATTTCCTCTGCAGTTTTAACTACAATGTCCTTAACAAATTTCAATTCTTTTATTTCTCCTACAAGAGGTATCATTATTTCAGGAATTATATTAAGTTTTTTTGTCTTATTAACATAAAGTGCGGCTTCTATAACAGCTCTTGTTTGCATTTCTGCTATTTCAGGATAGGACACTGAAAGTCGACACCCCCTGTGACCCATCATAGGGTTAAACTCATGAAGCGATGTAATAGTTGCTTTAAGATCCTGTAAATCTATATTCATTTCCTTTGATAAATTCTCTATATCCATCTCCTCTGAAGGAAGAAATTCATGTAGTGGCGGATCCAAAAATCTTACGGTTACAGGATTTCCTTCCATAGCTTCATATATCCCTATAAAATCTTCCCTTTGCATTGGCAATAACTTATCTAATGCTCTTTTTCTTTGCTCTACAGTAGATGCTACTATCATTTCTCTCACAGCTGGAATTCTATCTACTTCAAAAAACATATGCTCAGTTCTACAAAGTCCTATACCCTTAGCACCAAATTTTATTGCTTCTTTAGCATCTTTAGGAGTATCAGCATTAGTTCTAACTTGTAATTTTTTAATTCCATCCGCCCATTTCATAAATATTTCAAAATTGCCACTTACAGCTGGTAAAGTAGTTTTAACAGCTCCTCCATATACATTTCCCGTACTCCCGTCAAGAGATATATAATCACCTTCAATATATTCTTTCCCTTGAACTTTAAAAACCTTTTTCTCCTCATCTATACTTATGCTACCACACCCTGCTACACAACAAGTTCCCATCCCTCTAGCAACTACTGCTGCATGAGAAGTCATACCACCTCTTATTGTAAGTATTCCTTCTGCTGCAACCATTCCTTCAATGTCTTCTGGTGAAGTTTCTAATCTTACAAGTATTACTTTTTCTCCTTTTTCATGATGTTTTTTTGCTTCCTCTGCAGTGAAATAAACTTTACCACAGGCAGCTCCCGGCGATGCTGGAAGTCCTTTAGCTATAACCTTTGCTTTCTTAATATCCTCTGCATCAAAAGCGGGATGTAAAAGTGTCTCCAGTTGTCTTGGTTCTACTTTTAAAATGGCCTGTTCTTTAGTAATAGCTCTCTCATTAACCATATCTACTGCTATTTTTAAAGCAGACTGGGCAGTCCTTTTACCATTTCTTGTCTGTAAAAAATATAGTTTACCCTGCTCGATTGTAAACTCCATATCCTGCATATCTCTATAATGATTTTCTAATCTATGAGCAGTATTTATAAACTCCTCATAACATTCTGGTAAATCTTCCTTAAGTTTTGCAATAGGTTCTGGGGTTCTTATTCCTGCAACTACATCTTCTCCTTGAGCATTTATAAGATATTCTCCAAATATTTTATTTTCTCCTGTAGCTGGATTTCGCGTAAAGGCCACTCCTGTACCTGAATTGCTGCCCATATTACCAAAAACCATAGCTTGAACGTTTACAGCGGTACCCCATTCTCCTGGTATGTCATTCAATCTCCTATATACTATAGCCCTAGGATTATTCCAAGATCTAAATACAGCTGTTATAGACTCTATAAGCTGTTCTTTTGGATTATCGGGAAACGGTTTACCTATTTCCCTTTCATAAAGTTTTTTGAATCCTAAAGCCAATTTTTTTAAATCGTTTTCATCCAGTTCAATATCATACTTTACTTCTTTTTCTCCTTTAGCTTTGTCAATTAAATCTTCAAATTTCCTCTTTTCTATTCCCATAACTACATCAGAAAACATTTGTATAAATCTTCTATAGGAATCATATGCAAATCTAGGATTTTTGGTTAAGGCAGCTATTTTTTCTACGGTAACATCATTCAATCCCAGATTTAGAATAGTATCCATCATTCCAGGCATAGACACCCTGGCACCAGACCTTACAGAAAGAAGTAATGGATTGTCTGAGATGCCAAAATGTTTTCCAGTTATCTTTTCCAAATCTTCTATGGAATTATTTATCTGTTCTATAATATCTTCTGATATTTTTTCCCCATTTTTATAATATTTCAAACAAGCATCTGTACTAACAGTGAAACCTTGAGGAACTGGTATCCCCAGTCTAGTCATTTCTGCCAAGTTTGCACCTTTTCCTCCTAATAAGTTTCGCATTTTAGCGTTTCCCTCACTAAAAAGATATACATACTTTTTATTCTCCATAGTCACATCCCCCTTTTAAAAAACATTTTATTTATATAATAAATTTAATTAAACTCTTAAACATCGTCACCAAGCTTCACAAATAGTCTTGTAATATTTGTTTTAGATATTTTACCAATAATCTTATAAAGCTCTTTGTTTCCTTCCATAATTTTCTCTACCACCGGTAAACTATCAACTTCATGTTCTATTATCTTTTTAGCTACTATATATGCTGAATCTTCGGCTTCTACACAAATTATATTAGGCATTCTTGTCATAATTACACCAACAGGTACTTGATTCATATCAGTACCTCCCATGGCAATTTTCAAAAAATCCTTTCTTGATACAGCTCCTACAAGATAACCTTTATTTTCAATAAATAATGTCCCCACATCATTTAAAAATAAGTATATAATTGCATCATAAACTTTAGTTTCTTCCTCCATGACTACAGGTTTAGACATTATATCTTTTGCCTTTATATTTCTTATATAATCATATACTATGCTATTGGATGGTTTTTGAGAATATATATATCCCACTTTAGGCCTTGCCTCCAATATACCAGTCATAGTAAGAATTGCAAGGTCAGGTCTTAAAGCAGCTCTTGTAACACTTAATTTTCCCGCCAGTTGTTCACTAGTTATAGGTTGTTTTTCCTTAACTATTTTTATTATTTCCTTTTGTCTTGGTGATAATCTAATGAGTAACACCCCTTTCTAATTCCTACAATTTTATTATAACATTTAATTACGTCTAATTAAATGTTATAATAAAAAATTACCTTATTAAATTAACAAGGTAATTTTTATAAGCATTAAAAGCTCTATTTATCTTCTTTATTTATATCATCTGTCTTATTCTTATCTACATCTTCAAACTTTACAGTATATTGATAAGAGTTACCATCACTATGTTTATCTTCTTTAGAAAATTTATCTTTAACTTCTGCTGCTTTATCTTTAACATTTGAAACAGCATTTTCTATAATTTTATTAACTACCTCTACACTTCCATCTTCCTTTGTAATTTCTACAGTTACTCTGGTAACTACAGCAGTTAAAAATATTACAGCAAGTAAAGTTGGAAGTGCTGCAGCTATTGCAATTCCTGCTGCTACACCTGCATTTACAGGTATATCTACAAGAACTTTTTCATCTTTTTTTACTCTAATTCTTGTTACATTTCCTTTTCTTATGGTTTCCTTTATCCATTCAGTAAATTCCTCTTTTGAGGTATAAATTTGTTCCTTTGTAGTTTTTGAGTTTCTTTCTATATATATTAGTGCATCTACTACATTTCCCTCTGTAGCCTCTAATGCTTCCTTCGCTTCAGTATAGGATACTCCAGTTCTATCTCTTATAATATCAATTTTCTCTAATGTTATTTCTGCCATATTAATCACTCCTCTTTAGACTATACAGTATTTCTAAACTTTTTGGTTTTCTACCGTAACTTTGTAAAATCAAATCACTTAAAACTTTATAGATTTCATCTTTAATTTTGCTGTTAAGATTAACTCTATAAACCTTATCCAAGGGTAATCTAGATAAATAACTCAATACTTTAAAAGCAGTATAACTTATAATTTTACCATTATCCTTTGTACACTCATTACAAATGCCACCATAATATTGGTAACTAAGATAATTAGAAACTGACAACTTTTTTCGACATTTTACACAAGAATCTAAATTCAAACCATACCCAGTTAAAGTTAAAAGCTTAATTTCAAAAGTTCTAATTAAGGTTTCAATGTCTCCTACTTTATTTTTTATAAGATAAAATGCAGTGACAAATTCCCTGAACAATTCTCTATTACTTTCTCCCTCAGTCATTGATAAATCAATTAACTCACAAAGGTATGAAGTATAGGTAAGTATATCTAAGTCAGATAAAAATTCTTGAAAAGAATCTATTATTTCACCTTCATTAATACTAAACATACTTTTCCCTTTAAATAAAATATAATTTGCAAAACAAAAAATCAACGAAATGGGCATTAATCTACTTCTGCTTTTTTTTGTCCCTCTTGCCATTACTGTTATTTTACCAAATTTTTCTGTAAATATCCACAACATTTTGTCATTTTCTTTTATATCCATAGATTTTATAACTACGCCTCTGCTATTAAATATAGACAGAAAATCACCCCATTATTTATATTGTATCCTCTTTTATAAGAATTAATTATTTTTTTGATTTTTTATATCCCAGTTCATTTAGTAAAAATGGATTATCTCTCCATTCTTTTTTAACTTTAATCCAAATTTTTAAATCAACTCTTATATTTAAAAATTTTGCTATATCTTCTCTAGAATATTTAGTTATTTTCTTTAGCATGTTGCCTTCTTTACCTATTATAATGCCCTTATGAGAGTTTTTTTCACAGAATAAAGTAGCTTCTATATTATATCTACCATTAGGCTTTTGCTTCATTGACATTATCTCTACTGCTATACCATGTGGTACTTCTTCTGATAGAAGTCTCAATGCTTTTTCTCTTATAATTTCACTTACTACAAATCTCTCTTGCACATCTGTCAACATATCTTCCGGATAATATTGGGGACCTTCTGGCATAGCTTCTACCATAATTTCTAAAAGTTTATCTACATTTTTACCTTTTGCTGCAGATATAGGTATGATTTCTTTAAAATTAAATTTTTCAGAGTAATTCTTTAAGGTTTCTGCGACTCTTTCTTTAGTAGTCTCATCTATTTTATTTACTACAAGAAAAACAGGAATTTTAACTTCCTTAAGCTGCTCTAAAATAAATTCATCTCCTTTACCCATGGTAACATCAGGGGTAGTAACAAAAACTATTAAATCAACATCTTTAAATGAATCTGTAGCAACTTTTACCATATATTCTCCAAGCATGTGTTTAGGTTTATGTATTCCTGGTGTATCTACAAATATAAGCTGAGAATCTTTTCCTGTAAGTATTGTCTGAATATTGTTTCTAGTAGTTTGAGGTTTACTAGATACTATTGATAACTTTTCCCCCATTATATAATTTAATAAAGTAGATTTTCCAACATTAGGTCTACCTATAATCGTAACAAAACCTGATTTATACATATTTTCTCCTTTTGTTTAATAAAATTTTATTTAAAGTGTTCAAATTAAATCTTTTTTTGAAAAAGCTCCTGGAAAAAGTTGACTAAAACTCTTTATAATATAATCATTTTCATTTTTAGCTAAAATTATATTTGTATTACCATCAGAAAACTCTTCAATTACTTGTCTGCAAATGCCACAGGGATATGTATAATTCACAGTGTCTCCCACAATTGCAATAGCCTTAATAATTTTACTTTCCTCAGATACAGCTTTAAATATGGCAGTTCTTTCAGCACAATTTGTTGCCCCATAAGAAGCATTTTCTATATTACAACCTGAGTATAATTTATCATCATCCATTATTACAGCAGCTCCTACCTTAAATTTTGAATAAGGTGCATAAGCTTTTTCCCTAGCCTCCATAGCTTTCAAAATTAATTTTTTATAATTCATATAATTCTCCTATTAAAAATTTTATTCAAATAATCTAAATAATAATATAGTTAACAAAGTACCAAATATTCCTCCTACCAGTACCTCAAGAATTGAATGTACTTCTGAATCCACTCTGCTTTGAGCCACTATAAAAGCTAAAAAATAACTTAATATAATCACTGTAGGCTGTTGAGACATTAATGTAATAGAAGTAGCAATTGCAAAGGCAATAGCACTATGACCACTAGGCATACCTCCTCTTAAAGGAGTACCCTCCCCAAATATAGCTTTAATTATCAACGTACTAATAGATACAATTACTAATATAAAGAATATCATATAAGGATTAGAATTTTTTATCTTTGCTATTAAATTAAAGGATATAGGTTTTAATTTTTCTCCAAATATAATATATCCTACTAGCACAGAATTTATAGCTGTAACTAATACTGCCCCTGCTGCTACATTCTTTGCTATTTTAGCCAGTGGATGATAATAATTTGCCGACATATCCACTGTACATTCCACTGCTGTATTTACCATTTCAGCACTTATAACCATAGTGATAGTTATGGTTATAATGAGCAGTTCTATTTTGCTTAAATCTGTAAAGAAACATGCAGTAAGTACAAGTAATGCACCTATCATCTCTATTCTCATATTTCTTTGAGTTCTGACAGCATATAGTATTCCATCGATAGCATAATTAAAACTATCAACTACTTTTCTTACTTTCATAATCAGCCACCCTTTTATGATTATCTATTTATGTTGAACTTGTTTAATATCTCCTCTTCTCTTCTTCTCATAACCAATTTATCTTCGTCTAAAATATGATCATATCCCATAAGATGGAGTACTGAGTGAACAGTTAAATATATACATTCTCTTATAAAAGAATGATTAAATTCTATGCTCTGCTTTTTTGCTCTTTCTAGCGATAAAGCTATATCTCCCAGAATAAGCTTTCCATTATCTAAAAAAATTTCATCAAATTTATTTTCTCCAAAAACCTGACTATATACTCTTCCTTCAGGGTATTCAAGCATTGGAAAAGATAATACATCTGTCACCCTATGAATATCTCTCATTTCACCATTTATTCTTTTAATTTCATCGTTGTCAATTAATATAACTGAAACTTCATAATCTACAGTAACACCTTCTTCTCTAAGCGCATAGTCTATTATGTCTCTCATTATCTTTTCATCTTCTGAAGAAAATTTTATTTTATCTTGTCTGTTATCAATAAAAATCATAAACTATCTCCCTCTGCCTCTTCATTTGCGTATTTGAGATTTATCTATAGGGTATTCAATTCTTTGATGATAAATTCCATCTAAAGTCTTTAAAAAAGATTTTCTTATAATATCTATATCCTTTAAAGTTAAATCACAATTATCAAGCTGACCTTCATTTAGTCTGGATTTTATTATATTGTTAACCATTTCTTCAATCTTACCCCTTGTAGGATTAGAAATTGACCTTACAGAAGCTTCTACACTATCTGCCAGCATTATTACTGCATTCTCTTTAGTAGTTGGAATAGGTCCAGGATACTTAAAGCTCTCTTCACTTATATCCTCTGGCTTTTCACTTAGATTTTTCATAGTTATATAAAAATATTTTACTAAAGTAGTGCCATGGTGCTCTACTATAGTATCCTGTATTGCTTTTGGTAATTTATATTCCTTAGCTAACTCCAATCCATCTTTTACATGGGATATTATAACTAAAGCACTTAAATTAGGTGATATTTTATCATGAGGATTATCATTTCCAATTTGATTTTCTTTGAAAAAATAAGGCCTTATTATCTTTCCGATATCATGATAATAAGCACATACTCTAGTTAATACTGGATTACCTCCAATGTTTTCCGCTGCTACTTCTGCAATATTTGCTACTAGAATACTATGATGATAGGTCCCTGGTGCTTCCATTAACAATCTTTTCAATAAAGGTTGATTTGGATTGGACAGTTCTAAAAGCTTAACAGTAGTTACGATATCAAAAGTGCTTTCCAAAAATGGTAGAAACCCAACTGTCAATATAGCTGAAATGCAGGCACCCAAAAATGAAAATCCTGTTATCTTTAATACCTCTACAACATTATTACTAATTAAAAATCCCACCGAAAAAGTAATTAATGAATTTATTACAGCTACATAAATTGATGAATACAATATATCATTTCTCATCTGCATTTTCTTCAGTACAATTACAGGAAGTAGTGCACTGGTTACAGAAATAAGCGTTATCTGTGCATTAAATTCTACAACTCCACTAATAAGTATACAGTTCAATATACTTATAAATAAAGATACTTTATCATTTATTAAAAGTATCAAAAGCATCGGCATACAAGCTAAAGGAATTAAAAATGGAGAAATTATGTATATAGATCTAGCTAAAATTAATGAGATTATATTAAGCAAAAATATTAATATTAATTTGCTGTTATCCTTATATAAATCTTCATGAAATTTATATAAATAAAATATTTCTATAAATAATACAACTAAAATTAATACTGCAAGGTTAATATACATAAACCAATTAAAATTATTATTACTGTTTAAAAGGCCTAAATCCTGCAATATTTGTAATTGTTCTTTAGTTACTGGTTCTCCTTCTTTTACAATAATTTGATCTTTTTTTATTATTACTGGTGAAACTTTTTTTTCTGCACTATCTCTTATTTCATTGGTTTTATCTTCATCTAAAAAAAGATTCGGCTTTATATAAAAATTAGATATTTCAATTCCTAAATCATTTATATTCTTGGTGAATTTAGAATTAGTAAATTGTAAATTTACATAATCTTGAGCCTTTTTAATATCATCACTATTTCCTTCCCTTATATCATTAGAATATATACCTTTAATACTTTTTATTATTAACGCTCTGAGACTGTCGAATTCATCTTTATTCATAGTAATTAATGTATTAACATCCTGATCAGATAGATTATAGACTATAGAATTTCTTATATTAAAAGATTTTTGATTTACATCCACATTGGAATTTCTTATATTATTTATTTTATCAAAATTGTTATTTAAATCTGATTCTGAATTTACACCTACTTCTGTCCTTTTATTATATTGCTGACCTACTGAATTTGCTGCTTGTTTTCTTCTAGCATCTGTTGCTAATCTATCTTCTACTTCTCTTGAAGCTTTTATATCTACCTTTGCTATATCCCCTTCTTTAAGATCATATTTTTGAGTTACAACAGAACTAAGCATAATTAAGTAGATTATAATAAATGTAATTATATATATATATATCTTTGAAATACTTTTCTTTTCTATCAAATCTATTACTTTCATAATAATTCACCCTTTTGTTTATCTAAAATATCCTATCTTGTGATTTTAAATTTTTCAAACTATTTTGCATCTTCTGCTATATTCTCTTCTGTAGTTACCAGTACTCTTACTCTGCAAGTATTTCCTTCTATGCTGCTTTCCACCGATTTATCAATAACATCAACAGATTTATCAAAATTCATTAATATATTTTTATATATAGAATCTGCTGTTTTATTTACGAGAACCTTAGGGTCTTCTTTTATATTTTTTTCCTGAGTTTCATAATACATTTCCTTTTTTATGAAATTATTATTCTCTTCTATTTTATCATACTTAGCAAATTTATTTAAACTATTTTTCAAATAAAATTTTTTACCCAATATAGATATATAATAGTTTGCAAACTGATTACCTGTCCTATTTTTTTCCTTTCTCAATAAAGATACAGTTCTTGTTTCTTCATAATAAATTTTTGCTATAACACTGCCACTAGCATGTACCTCATATTCACTGCCTTCATTCCCTTGCTCGCCTTTAACTATAATCTGCCCTTTTTTCACTATGTCTCCTGGCTTTACTACTGACGTTCCAGCCTTTGTATATATTCTTACTATCTGTCCATCTTTTTTTGCCATGAGATCACAGGGACTATCATCTCTTACAACTTCCGGGGGCGCTTGTCTTTCTGTTGTAGTTACTTTAAGTTTAGACCCTTGAATTCTTACTCTTACCCACATTATATTGTCATTATTAGTTTTTAATTTCTCCTCTATATCATATACATTTATCTTTTTTTTATTTATTCCAGGAGTTATACCAATATTTTTGAGTTCTTCCCTTATTTCATAAGGTGCAATATTCTTTTCAGTAGTTATATCAATCCCCCATATATAATTTGACAGGTAGGATATGATTCCTATGAACAAAAACACTCCTATAACCATAGATATTCGCCTTTTTACTTTTATTTTTAAAAATATCATTCCTCTTCTATTTAGTATTTTTATCTTACTATTTGTCCTAGAAGCTAAATCTTTCACCTTGTAGTAATTATTAAAACTTGTATCAAAAGTTATTACATTTATACTATTTCTCTTTATATTACTTATAACTATTCCATGAGACCATAATATATTTATAATTCTCTCTATCTGTTTAGATTGAAGCTGTACTGTTATAGTTCCGTTTTTATACTCTCTAAAATTAAATTTATTTCCCATTCTACTTCCCCTCATATTCCATAGACTTAAAGACACCACTTAGCACTATAGTAGTACCTGAAATAAATAAAATCTCAAAATTACTTCCTTCTATACCTATATTGCCAAGACTGGATTTTATTCTTATAAAATTATCGCTGAACTGCAAAATCCCCTGATGATTCTCAATGGTTATTTCATCGTTGCCAACTATAGTTATCTTCGGTATATTTAAAATCACATCTGCAGGTATATCTAATTTTTCCGCCAAATCCTTTTTAACCTTTGAAATTCTATTCTGCATACTCCCATCCTTTAATCCACAAAATGCTCTTATATAAATTTATGAAGGAAAAATAGATTTAATTACTCAAAAAAATAAAAAGCCCGGTAAAACCGGACTTAACATATTACATTATTTATTTAAATATTCTTTTACTAGGCTGCTCACCTTACTATTATCAGCACGTCCCTTAGTTTTAGGAACAATAGCAGCCATAACTTTTCCCATATCTTTTATGCTATTAGCACCAACTTCACTAGCTGCACTTTTTATTATATCTTTTATTTCGTCTTCTGTTAACTGCTGAGGAAGGTAACTCATAAGAATTTCAATTTCAGCATTAGCTGTATCAACTAAATCTTGTCGTTTGCCTTTTTTAAATTCAAGCAAAGCGTCACGTCTTGACTTAACTTCCTTTGCTAAAACTTCAATAATTTCTTCGTCATTTAACTTAACTACTTTAGTCTTTTCAATTTGTAAGATAGCAGCCTTGGCCATACTAATTACATTAGCTTTAAATTTATCCTTACCTTTTAAGGCATCTTTCCAATCCTGCTGTAGCTTTTCCTTAAGGGACATCTGTCTACCTTCTTTCAAAACCCTATTTAAACTTTCTTTTCCTAGCAGCTTCTGATTTTTTCTTTCTCTTCACGCTAGGTTTTTCATAATGTTCTCTCTTTCTTACTTCTGAGAGAACTCCAGCTCTAGCACATTTTCTTTTAAATCTTCTTAGAGCACTTTCTAATGTTTCATTTTCTCCAACCTTAATTTCTGACATCTGTATCCCTCCCTCCGCTAGCACAATTCAAATTTTAAATTTAAACTAGCTTCTATATGGGCTAAATAGCACATTTTTTATTATACAACATTATAATTATTAATGTCAACAATTTCAAGTATATTAAAATAATTTATATAAAATTTGTTAATAAAGTTTGTTTTTTAACCTGGAGGCCAGTTTAACTTTCTTCCTGCGAGAAAATGAAAATGTATATGACCTACCGTCTGTCCACCATCTTCTCCACAATTTGATACTATTCTATATCCTTTTTCTGATATGCCTAATTGTTTAGCAATTTTTCCAGCCACAGTATAAATATATCCTATAAGCTTTTCATCATCTTCTTTTAATTCATTTATACTACTTATATGCTTTTTAGGTATAATTAAGACATGTACAGGTGCTTCAGGATTTATATCTTTAAAGCTTAGAACTCTATCATCTTCATATACCTTATCACAAGGTATCTCTCCCTTTAATATCTTGCAAAATATACAATCTTCCATTTTATCACCTCCCTCTATTTATTTATTCAACAAAATATTCCATTTCCCTTTAGAAAACTTGAAAATTTTTTCTTTTTTCTTAACTTAAGCTATAAATATTTTAATTTATATATTCTATAAAATCTCTCCTATTAAATGCTCATCCTTCATTTTAAGTAATTTTGTTTCTAGAACCTCTGAGCATATATTATTATCACATTTAGAAATTACTTTTATGTAATTTGGAGTATAGCCTTCATATAAATTATTAATACCTTTAAAATTATCTTCATAGAGAACCTTCATTTTTCTACCAATAAATCTATTAATAAATTCTTTTTCAAGCTTATCATTCAATTCAATTAATGTTTTACTCCTCAATTCCTTTATAGCCCCATCTACCTGCTCTTTCATTTTAGCAGCTTTAGTTCCTTCCCTTGGACTATATTTGAATATGTGCATTTTTGATAATTTTATTTCACTTAAAAATTTATAAGTACTATCAAATTCACTTTCATCTTCTCCTGGGAAACCTACAATTACATCTGTAGTTATAGATACATCTTCAATATTTTCTCTAAGTTCTACTACTATATTTTTATATTCCTCTGAGGTATATTTTCTATTCATTCTGCGTAGAGTTTCATCACAACCACTTTGAAGAGAAAGATGAAAATGAGGGCATAACTTTTTTAAAGCAGCTATCTTTTCAATAACTCCTTCTGTGAAAAAGGTAGGATCAATAGAACCAATTCTCACTCTATCAATCCCTTGTATATTCTCTATCTCTTCCAGTAATCTTACAAGATTCCAATCTCCTTCTATATCTATCCCATAAGAGGCTGTATGTATTCCTGATAAGATAATCTCTTTAAATCCATGATCAGCTAATTTGTTAACCTCCTCCAGTACTTTTTCTGGATCTTTGCTGCATACACCACCTCTAGCATAGGGAATTAAACAATAAGAACAAAATCTATTACATCCATCCTGTATTTTAAGAAAAGCTCTAGTTCTATCTTGATATTCCTCTATATTAAGCTCTTCAAAATTCTTATCAGTAAAAATATCATTTACGGCTATAATTTGATTTTTTTCATTTATTGCTCTATTAACAAAATACACAATTTGACCTTTGTTCTTGGTACCTAAAATAACATCTACTCCATCTATTTGTGATATTTCCTCAGAAGCAATCTGTGAATAACAACCTACTACAGCAATTACAGCTTCTGTATTTAATTTTTTAACTTTGCTTATCATCTGCCTTGACTTTCTATCTCCCATATTGGTGACTGTACATGTATTTATAACATATACATCTGCTGCATCATTATGGTTTACTACTTTAAAACCTTCTTTTATAAATTTTTCTGCCATAGCCTCAGTTTCATACTGATTTACTCTACATCCCAATGTTATAAAGGCAACCTTCATTGAATTTCCCCTCCAATATCTCCTAACTCATACATAATTAAAGAGGAGCATACAAACCCTGCCGTTTCCGTCCTCAATATCCTTGGTCCTAAAGTTACTATATATGCACCAACTTCTTCTAAACGCTTTATCTCTTCATCTTCGAAACCGCCTTCCGGACCAACCATTATAGCTACGTTGGTTATATATCTGTCTCTTATGTTTGAAATCATATTTTTAATACCATGATTTTTTTCGTTCTCATAGGGAACAACTATTAAGTCAAATTCTTTCACTTCCTCTAAGAATTCATTAAAATCAATAGTATTTTTAACTTTAGGTATAAGAGTTCTCTTACTCTGTTTACAAGCTTCCAAAGCTATTTTATTCCATCTATCTATTTTTTTTGATTCACCGAATTCATTTTTTACAACAACTCTTTTCGTTATAACAGGTATTATTGAAATAACTCCAAGTTCTGTAGCTTTTTGAATTATAAGTTCCATTTTTGAAGCCTTTGGAAGGGCTTGATATAAATGAATCTTTATGCTACTTTCGTTGTCAGCATTAACTTCTTCTATTATATTACAAATAACAGCAGCCTTATCTATAGACCTTATTTCTGCAACAAATTCTTTTCCTTTATAATTATTTATATTTATCTTGTCTCCGGCTTTGAGTCTTAATACTTTGTAAATATGCTTAACATCATCTCCTGTAATAGTTGCAATCTTTCCATCCATATTATTTTCAGGCACAAAAAACTTATGCATAAAATTCTACACTCTCCCTGCTGTTATTAAAGCTGAGCCACTATACATATCCATTCACCTTGGTTATTTACTTCAAGTATATCAAATCTATTTTTCTTAAGGGTGGAAATAACTTCTTCAGCTCTATCTTTTATTATACCAGAGGAAATAAAATATCCTCCCTTTTCCAAAAATTTAGGTACATCTGGAGTCAATAGCATTATTACTTCAGCTATTATATTGGCTATCACTATATTAGCTTTGCCTTGAACTACTTCCATAAGATCACCATGTAAAATCTCAATATTACTTAAATCATTATATTTTATATTTTCTCTTGCTGAATCCACAGCCACAGGATCCAAATCTACACCAGTAACCTTTTTAGTATTTAACTTTGCAGCAGTAATGGCAAGTATTCCAGAACCAGTTCCTATATCAAATACAGTATAATCATCTTCCACATATCTTTCCAATGCCTGAACACACATTCTTGTGGTTTCGTGAGTACCTGTTCCAAAAGCCATTCCTGGATCTAATTCCACAACAAGTTGATGATCTTTTTTTATGTAATTCTCCCAAATGGGTTTTACTACAACTCTAGCTCCAACCTTTGTTGGTTTATAATACTTCTTCCAATTATTTTCCCAATCAGCTTCATTTACTGTATTTACAGTTACAATTCCCGCTCCTTTATCTATACCAAATTCACTTAGATTATTTATAGATTTTTTTATATACTCTATGTATTCATTAAAATTTTTGCCTTCCTTATAATACGCCTTTATGGTAGTTCCATCTTTCACTGTCAACAATGTTTCATCAAAATAATCCCAATCCCCTGGATGCTTCTTTTTAAATTCTATGTCATTAGGATCTTCGATAGAAACTCCTTTAACATCTGTATTGTATAGTATTCCATTAACAGCTTCTACAGCTTCGCTACTGGTGATTATACTTACTTCTAACCAATCTTTTTCCAAAATTTAACTCCTCCATCTATAATTTGTATATTTTAAGCCTTTCTTATTACAATAAATATATTAAAATAATATAATTTTCACATAAAATCTATAGTAAATCATATAAGAGAAAATATCAATAGAGTAACAATAAGATATTTAAAATCTATGATTTTCAATATTATTATAATAAACTTTTTCTTCATTTTTATCAATATGAGAATATAGACTCATATTGATAAAAAATAAAAAGCATTTCGGTATACAAGAAAATTAAATGAATTTTCTTGCAATTTAGAATCTTAAGATCTCTAAAATATTTACCCGAAATGCATAATAATATCAATCTTTTTTATTTCATCACACCTGTTTTCACTGTTTGTTCATTAATTTTTTTTAGGAGTGCTTTATATTCTCTTATGACTTTTCTTATTTCATCCTCACCATACTGCATTTCATCATTTATATCATATCTTAGTTCGGCAATTCTATTACTGATAAGATTTCTCAATCTATCAATATCCTTATTTTCAAGATTCATCATCATAAATATCCCTCCTAACTATTTATTAAAACTTATTCCTATTATTATTATATCAAAAAAAACGCACAAAATATGTGCGATTTTTAAATTCAACCTATAAAAAATAAAATTTATTTAAATCCATGCTTTAATTTATCGTAAAATGAAGACTTTTTACCACTAGTTTCAGATTTTCCACCACTAGCTTCTTCAAACATCTCAAGAGCCTCTTTCTGTTTTTCATTTAACCCCTTTGGTATATCTACTATGACTCTTACATATTGATCTCCTCTTCCGCTTCCATTAACTCTAGGTACGCCTTTACCTTTAAGTCTAAATCTTGTTCCCGGCTGAGTACCTGCTGGAACCGCATATTTTACATCTCCGTCTATAGTTGGCACCTTAAGTTCAATTCCCAATGTAGCTTCCACAAAAGATATATGACTATCTATAAATATATCAAAATTTTGTCTTTTAAAGGTCTTATGAGGCATTACTCTTATATTTATATATAAGTCTCCAGCAGGACCTCCATTTTTTCCGTGTTCTCCATGGCCTCTTAATGGTATTACATTTCCAGTATCTACTCCTGCTGGTATCTTTACCGTTATTTTTCTCTTTTTTCTCTGAACACCAGATCCATGACAGGTATGACAAGGATCTGAAATTATAGTTCCTTTACCTCCGCATTTATCACAGGTTGTTTCACTAACAAAACTTCCAAGAGGTGTATTCCTTTGAACTCTTATGCGTCCAGAGCCGTGACATTTATCACAGGTTTTTGGAGAAGTTCCAGGTTTCGCACCAGATCCATGACAGGTATCACAAGTTTCACTTCTAGTAATAGATATTTCCTTATCTACCCCAAAAACCGCTTCTTCAAAGGTTAAATTTATGGAGTATTCCATATCATTTCCCCTCTGAGGAGCATTAGGCCTTCGTCCTCCCCCTTGTGAAAATCCACCACCAAAGAATGACCCAAATATATCTCCTAAATCTGAGAAGTCAAAACCTCCTCCATCAAAACCTCCATATCCACCAGCACCTGCTCCATTGAAATCAGCTGTTCCAAATTGATCATATTGTGCTCTTTTTTGAGGATCTGATAAAACCTGATAAGCTTCATTTATCTCTTTAAATTTTTCTTCGGCTTCCTTGTTTCCTTTATTTTTATCAGGATGATATTTTATTGCAAGCTTTCTAAAAGCCTTTTTGATCTCATCCTCACTGGCACCCTTCTGTAAACCAAGTACCTCATAAAAATCCTTTTTTGCCATTCAATTCACCACCTATATAACAACAAATTGCTTATTTATCTTAAACGTACATTCAGCATTATATAATATTTAAGAAAACAATGCTACATACAACAACATTTTTAGTCTTTATAACTCAAATATAAGGGAATGGTAAGCCCCTTCCCTTATATATATTATACTGTGTAGATTATATTTTTTCTATAATTATTTATCTTCATCTACTTTATAATCAGCATCTACTACATTGTCATCTTTCTTTTCTTCATTATTTTCAGTTCCTGCACCTGCCGCACCAGCTGTTCCCTGTGCTCCTTCTGCTCCTTGAGCTGCTGAATATATTTTTGAAGAAACAGCATAGAAGGCATCAGTTAATTCCTGTGTAGCTTTCTTTATAGCTTCTATATCTTCACCGTCTTTAACTTTTTTTACTTCTTCAAGTTTTGCTTCAATGCTGGATTTATCTTCAGCAGAAACCTTATCTCCAAGATCCTTTAATGTCTTTTCTGTCTGATAAACAATTTGATCTGCATTGTTCTTTACTTCTATAGATTCTTTTCTCTTCTTATCTTCTTCAGCATATTTTTCTGCTTCCTTAACAGCCTTATCTATTTCATCATCACTAAGGTTTGTTGATGCAGTTATTGTTATATTAGCTTCTTTTCCAGTTCCCTTATCCTTTGCAGAAACATTTACTATACCATTTGCATCTATATCAAATGTAACTTCTATTTGAGGAACTCCTCTTGGTGCTGGAGCAATTCCTGACAATGTAAATCTGCCAAGAGTCTTATTATCATTAGCCATTGGCCTTTCACCTTGAACTACGTGTATTTCAACGGAAGTCTGACCATCTGCTGCTGTTGAGAATACCTGACTCTTTCTTGTAGGTATAGTAGTGTTTCTCTCTATTAATGGAGTAGCAACATTTCCAAAAGTCTCAATTCCAAGTGTTAATGGTGTTACATCAAGAAGTAATACATCTTTAACATCTCCAGTTAAAACACCTGCTTGAATAGCTGCACCTACTGCAACACATTCATCTGGATTAACGCCCTTTGAAGGATCTTTGCCTGTAAATTCTTTAACAGCTTCCTGTACTGCTGGAATTCTTGTAGATCCACCTACAAGTAATATTTTATCAATATCACCTATGCTAAGTCCTGCATCAGCAAGTGCTTTTTTCATTGGTTCTATTGTATCTGCAACTAGTTGACTAGTTAATTCATTGAATTTTGCTCTTGTAAGATTAAGATCTATATGCTTAGGACCAGTAGCATCTGCAGTTATAAATGGTAAATTTATATTAGTTTGAGTAGAAGATGATAATTCTATCTTAGCTTTTTCAGCAGCTTCTTTTAATCTTTGAAGTGCCATTTTATCATTTCTTAAATCTATACCATTCTCAGCTTTAAAAGTATCAGCTATATAATCCATAACTTTATTATCAAAGTCATCTCCACCAAGACGTGTATTACCATTAGTAGCTTTTACTTCAAAAACTCCATCTCCTAATTCTAGTATAGATACATCAAAAGTACCACCGCCAAGGTCATAAACAAATATCTTTTGATTTGTATCCATTTTATCAAGACCATATGCAAGAGAAGCTGCTGTAGGCTCATTTATTATTCTCAATACTTCGAGGCCAGCTATTTTTCCAGCATCTTTTGTTGCCTGTCTTTGACTGTCATTAAAATATGCTGGTACAGTTATAACTGCCTGAGTAACTGTTTCACCTAAATAAGCTTCAGCATCTGCTTTTAACTTTTGAAGTATGAAAGCTGAAATTTCCTGTGGTGTATGTTCTTTTCCATCTATATTAACCTTATAACCAGTACCCATGTGTCTCTTTATGGATATTATTGTCTTATCAGGATTTGTAATTGCCTGTCTTTTTGCAACCTGACCAACTAGTCTTTCACCATCTTTTTGAAATGATACTACAGATGGAGTAGTTCTTGCCCCTTCTGCATTTGCTATAACAACAGGATCTCCTCCCTCCATAACTGCAACACATGAGTTTGTTGTTCCTAAGTCAATACCTATTACCTTTGACATAATGTAAAACCTCCTAGTTTTCATTTAAAAATTTATTCTATTTTAAATTAAGTAATATTTCTATTTATAGACATATTTAAAATAAATGACTTATGTGCTATTTATTTTAAACTATCTTAATTTGCGACTTTAACCATACTGTATCTTATAACTTTATCTGCCTTTTTATATCCTTTTTGAAGTACTTCAGCTATACTGTTTTCTCCAAGGCTTTCATCTTCTATATGCATAACTGCATTGTGTACATTTGGGTCAAATTCCCCGCTGGAATCTATTTCTTCTACTCCAAGCTTTGTAAGAGAATCCTTAAACTGTCTCACTGTCATTTCAATTCCCTTTTTTAAATCTTCCACACTACCATCAATAGAAGAAGCCCTTTCCATATTATCAAGAGCTGGTAATATATCTTTTAGTACATCAGCACAAGCATCTGAATATATTCCCTCTTTTTCCTTAGCTGTCCTGTTTCTGTAGTTTTCATATTCAGCTACAGTTCTTAGAAGTCTTTCTTTAACTGTGTCCAATTCATTTTTTAACTTTTCATTTTCATCCTTAAGCTTACTGTTCAATATCTTCATTTCTTCAAGCTCCTTATCTTTAGATGAGGCATCTTCTTGTAACTCTTCAAATTCTTCATCTTCAAGTTTTTGCTCATCTTCAAGGATTTCAGATGAATCAGCATTCTGCTTATCTTTCAAAGTTTCATTTACCTCTTCATTCTTCAAGTTTTCATTAGTCTCTTTGTCAATATTATTAATATCAGACATTCACTTCACCTCTAATCATCATCAAAATAAATCTTATTAATGTTTTTGTTCAATTCTTTTGTTACCTTTGTTAATATAGAAACAACCTTTGAATAAGGAATTCTGGTTGGGCCTATTACACCTATTGAGCCAAGTTGTCTTTCCCCTAAGCTGTAAACTGCAGATATAATACTGCAATCTCTTACACCTGGAATATAATTTTCATGACCAATACGTATAGATATTTTAGATTTATTATCTAAAATATTTTTTATATTACTGACATCATCTACAAAAGATAAAATCTCTCTAGCTCTTTCTATATCCTTAAATTCAGGATAATCCAATATATTTGTAATTCCTTCAAAATACACTTCTGAATTATTACTTTTACTATTTAAGCTGTCATATAGATGTGGAATAATTGCATCAAATATATCTTCATAACCATAAAGATCCCTTTTAAGATTATTTATAACTTCAAGATTTATCATATTTATACTTAAATCTCTAAGTCTTAAATTTAATAAATTATTTATCTTATTTAGTACTTTATTATCCAGTGGATTTTTAACTTTTATAATATTGTTCTTTATAAGACCACTGTCAGTTACAATAACTGATACAATACTGAAATTATCTATACCTATAAGTTGTATTGACTTTATTCTGCTTTCTTCCACAGATGGAGTTTTGACAACACTTATTAATTTTGTAAGCTCTGATAGTAAAACAGTGGCTTGACGTATGAGTCTATCAACTTCAAATAATGCAAAATCAATAAGCTGACTCTTTATCATATACTCTTCTTGTGGTGATAATTTTGAAACCTGCATAATTTGATCAACATAAAATCTATAACCTTTATCTGACGGTTTTCTCCCTGAGGAACTATGAAGCTGTTCTATATATCCCATATCCTCAAGATCTGCCATTTCATTTCTTATAGTAGCAGAACTTATACCTAAGTCATATTTCTTGGCTATAGTTCTTGAACCTACTGGCTCTGCTGTATTTATATAATCATTTATTATTGCACTGAGTATCTTTAGTTTTCTACCATCAATCCCATCCATAATTATCACCTCTTTATTAGCACTCGTCCGTGTTGAGTGCTAATCACTATGTTTTTAAAATATCACTGGATAATTTTTTTGTCAAGTTTTTTATTATAATTAATTGAGATTAAATTTAAGCATTTATAAAATTTAACTCCTTAATTCTTAAAATTACTAGATATATTGCCATATCATATTTATATCTAAATAATAGTATACATGTTCGTATAAATTATATTCATCAAATTATATATTAATAAAATCACTCAGTATATAATTTGATATTTCCATTCCTCTTGGTGAAAAATACATTCTATCTTCTTCAACAATTAGCATATGCAGAGATTGATACTTTTCTATAACATCGCTGTAAATAGAAAATATATCCTTTCTAAATCTATTTTTAAATTCTTCTATAGAAATCCCTTTAATTTTTCTAAGTCCAAGGAATATGAATTCCTCCATTTCATCTTCTAATGTATTAGTATAATTTTCTACTACTGCAGTATTATCTTCTTTAATCAATTGTATATATTTTTTTACATTAGATTCATTTCTATACCTTATTCCATCATAATATGAATGTGCTCCCGAACCTATTCCAATATAATTTTGTAAATTCCAATAGGTAAGATTATGTTTACATTCTAAACCCTTCTTTGAAAAATTAGAAATTTCGTATTGAAAATATCCATTTTTACTTAAAAACTCTTTTGTAATAGAATACATTTCACTTACAACATCCTCATCTGGTAAATCCATTTCATCATATTTATTAAAAAAAGGAGTGCCCTTTTCTAATATAAGACTATAGCAAGATAAATGTTCCGGATTTAAATCAACTATAACTTCTAAAGAATGTTTCCACATTTCAACATTCTGTCCAGGAAGACCAAACATCAAATCTATATTTATATTATTAAAACCCATACTTCTAGACATATTATAACTATTTAAGAAATCATTATAATTATGTATTCTTCCTAAAGTTTTTAGTAAACTGTCCTGTACTGACTGAAGACCTATACTGAGTCTATTTACTCCCATATCTTTTAAAACTTTAAGTTTCTCTTTTGTAAATGTTCCAGGATTCCCTTCTATTGTAAATTCTACTTGTTTAGATAAATTTAAATTTTTTAAAATTTCTTTTAAATTTTTTAAACATTGTAAATTTAAATAGGTGGGAGTTCCCCCACCTATAAAAATTGTTGATATTTTTTTATCTGCAACTTTTTTTATTTCTATATTCAATGCTATAATATACTGTTCCATTAAATTTTCATTATTGGCGAAAGAAGGAAAATCACAATATAAACATTTTTGTTTACAGAAAGGTATATGAATGTATAAGGCGGTTTTTTCCATATTATCTACTCCATTGTAATTTCATTTTTTAATTAATATCAACTTAACTTAATAGCTAATTTTATATAATTCATCTAAACTTAATTGGAGTACAAACTCCAACTAAGTAAGATTCATTGATACTCTCATTTTCTTTTAATAATATCAGTCTACTTTTAGTATAGACATAAATGCTTCTTGAGGAACTTCCACACTTCCCACCTGTCTCATTCTCTTTTTACCTTCTTTTTGTTTTTCAAGAAGCTTTTTCTTTCTGCTTATATCTCCACCATAACATTTAGCAAGTACGTCCTTTCTAAGTGCCTTTACTGTCTCCCTTGCAATAATCTTTGCTCCTACTGCTGCTTGTATAGGTATTTCAAACATCTGCCTTGGTATTATTTCCTTTAACTTTTCAGCTATACTTCTTCCCCTATTGTAAGCTCTCTCTTCTGGTACAATCATTGAAAGAGCATCTACCACATCTCCATTTAGCATTATATCCAATTTTACCAATTTAGTTTGAGTGTATCCATCAAGTTCATAATCAAAAGATGCATATCCTCTACTCTTTGATTTTAATACATCAAAAAAATCGTATATAATTTCATTTAAAGGCATTTTATAGTTTAGCATAACTCTTGTAGTTTCTATATACTGCATATCTATAAAAGTTCCTCTTCTATCCTGGCAAAGTTCCATAATAGCTCCAACATAATCAGATGGAGTAATTATGGAAGCCTTAACTATAGGCTCTTCCATAAATTTTATCTCAGAAGTCTCTGGTAAATTTGTTGGATTTGTTATCTCTAAAATAGTATCATCTGTCTTTGTAACTTTATATATTACTGATGGAGCCGTAGTTATAATATCAAGATTAAATTCTCTTTCTATTCTTTCTTGAATTATTTCCATATGGAGGAGTCCAAGAAAACCGCATCTAAAACCAAATCCCAAGGCTATAGAAGTTTCTGGTTCAAAATTTAAAGCCGCATCATTTACTTGAAGTTTTTCCAATGCTTCTTTAAGTTCACCATATTTAGCTCCATCCACAGGATAAATACCACTATATACCATAGGTATAGCTGGTCTATAACCAGGTAATGGCTCTACGGCACCCTTTCCAATCTCAGTCATTGTGTCTCCTACTCTTGCATCTCTTACATTCTTAATTGAAGCTGTTACATATCCAACATCTCCTGCCCTAAGTTCTTTTATAGGATAAAAATTAGGTACAAAAACCCCCACCTCTGTAACTTCATACTGCTTCCCTGTAGCCATAAGTTTTATTTTGGTTCCAGCTTTTACAATACCGTCTTTAACTCTAATATAGCTTACCACACCTTTATAACTGTCATAATAGGAATCAAATATAAGAGCTTTTAATGGTGCATCTTCATCTCCGTCGGGAGCTGGTATCTTATCTATTACAGCTTCTAAAACATCTTCCACATTCAACCCTGTTTTAGCTGAAATAAGAGGTGCATCTGATGCCTCTATTCCAATTACATCTTCTATTTCCTGTTTTATCTCATCTGGTCTTGCACTGGGTAAATCTATTTTGTTTATAACTGGTACCACTTCAAGACCATGATCTACAGCTAAATAGCAATTAGCAAGAGTTTGAGCCTGTATCCCTTGAGTGGCATCTACAACTAATATAGCTCCTTCACAGGCAGCAAGGCTTCTAGATACTTCATAATTAAAATCTACATGTCCTGGAGTATCAATTAAATTCAATATATATTCCTCTCCATTTTCTCTTCTATACACAAGTCTTGCTGCCTGAGATTTTATAGTTATACCTCTTTCTCTCTCAAGCTCCATATTATCAAGCACTTGCTGTTCCATCTCTCTTTGAGTAAGGGTTCCTGTCTTTTCCAATAATCTATCTGCAAGTGTAGATTTTCCGTGATCTATATGAGCAACTATGCAAAAATTTCTTATATTTTGTTCTCTTTTGCTTTGCATTAATCAATTACCCCCATTTATTTAAAAGTATTTTTCCATAACTATATATATAAAATCAGCTTAAATTATAACACAAATACTTGAGATTATGTCAATAACGAAGGTTTTTATCTTAATTTTAATTACTGTAAATAAAATTCTAGTGTTTTATTTCAAATACTTAGAAATCATTTTTCAAGGAGGCTATTATTCTTTCTATGCTCTTAAAAAAATTAGAAGTATTAAAGTAATCAGTCCTTGGGTAAATTCCTTCTTTAAATGAAGTTATTTGAGATTTAACATTATTGAATTTTTTATCACTATTACCTAAGTTATCCATAATATTATTCAATAATTTTGCAAATATATTTGACATATAAGTTATTTCATTTTCTATGCTGCGCATTATGCTGTTATTTAAATATACTTTATAATTTTTAGTTTCAAATCTTAAATCTAAAGGATTCATACTAAAAAGTATTCTAAATCTTGGTACATATACCTTAAAAACTATATCTGTGTCATCTGATTCATATTTCTCAGGATTATCCATTTTATCTTCAAGTAAATCTAATTTTTTTTCCATATCATCTAAGTTATATTTATTTATCTTATTTCTATAAGATACTTCTGAGGCTTTCATATGTATTTCATTAGAATATATATTTCTATTTAAAGCAATATTATTTATGCCCAGTCCAATAACTATTTCCAATATTATTAATAAAATAAAAATATAATATATTTTTCTTTTCATAAAAAGAGTACCTCCTGATATTTAAAGGATGTACTCTTTTATGGTTTTTATTCATTTTTTTCCATTTAAATATTCTGCAATCATTCTTGCTATATACTTTGATGAGGCCTTAGATTCATCAAGGGAATTTGGAGTGGATCCAATTTCCAATAAAAATGCATTATTACTTTTTGCTTGATTAAAAAAATTCATTCCATAATCATAGTAATATATTCCATTTCCTATAGTCAATCCTGGAAAATTCTTTTTTGCTGTATTGAGCATAGAATTTACAATCAACATATTCTTATCAAAATGAGGATTTTTTCTAGCCATTACAAACATTATTTTAGCCACATTTTCTCCATTTATATTGGCAGTAACATTAGCTTTATTGGGATCCGAATCTCTATGTATATCAATTATCATTTTGAAATCCCCATATTTTTTTAAATATTTATCTAGAGTTTCTCCTGATCTCTGATAACTTTTATTATAAGCTAAAACATTGTGTATAGTGGTGTCATGTATTACAGAAATACCATAGTTATTAGAGAGCTCTTTAGCAAGTTCATCTCCAACGGCACATACATTTTTCGTAGGATCAAGATTATCTGGTCCATATTGTCCATAACTTTCAGTGGTATGAGAATGATATATAAGTATTTCCGGCTTTGAATTATCTAAATTCTTCTTTAGTTGAGGATTATAAATTTGAAAGATCTGCTTAGGTTCATTATTATCTTTATTCACATTGTTGTCTGTACTGGTTTTAGTTATATCACTATCTTTCAAATTAAAATCACTTATTCTATTATCAACATTATAAGCTACATAATTATTATCTTCTTTAAAATAAGATATTTCCTTTTTTAAAATTTCGTCAGGACTTCTTAAGTTAATTCCTATATAATTTAAAAGTCCACTTTTTAGCGAAAATGTACTTTCTGCCATATCTTCTTCATCAAAATTTGTAACTTTAACTATAGGCATAACATAATTAACCATCTGCACATAGAACATATTTCCTTTACTGCCAGTTAATCTTTGCTGAGTTTTTTGTAAATTAAAAAAACTAAAGAACATATAAATAGAAAATATCATTATAGTAAGACCTAAAATTAATGTAAAACTATTCTTCTCATGGTTTATCCCTTTATTAATCATCCACATTACCTCCCGCTTATAAAAAAGCAAAAGAAATAAAAACAACATCCAATTATTTCTTTCACCTGACTAACTTGGCGTAAGTCTCCCACGCACTCTGTGAAAGCGATTCGTACCAAATTAAAATTTGGACTCTCTGCTTTTCTTCAAGTGGGAGTTCAACGCCAAGTAAGCCATGCATTTGCAGTTCTAAAATTCAGATGGGGTAAAAGAATCCCCACCTGAATTAAGATCTTGCTTCAATATGCCTTAATTAAACTATATGAGAAATAATATGTATTTATAACTTTTATTTATTGTAAAAATCTATCTATATCTTCTCTACCAAGAGCAGGTTGAAGAGAAATATTTATTCCATTTGCTATTATTTTCGATATAGAATCTATAACCATATCTACTTCTTTAGGTGTAACCATAAGATTTCCTACATAAGGATCTAATATTTCTTTTATCATACTTTGCTTATCATTTTTATCCATAGTTTTAAGCATATTATAAAAATCTCCTCCCTGTTTTGCACTATTAATCATCTGATCAATTACCATATCAATAGTATCGTTTGCCATAGTAGCTGCATCTACCACTGTTGGAACGCCTACCGCTATGACCGGTATCCCCAGTGTTCTCTCACTTATTTCCATTCTTCTATTTCCAACACCAGATCCCGGTGAAATACCAGTAGTACCAATTTGTATCGTTGAGTTTACCCTTTCCATTTTTCTTGATGCCAAAGCATCAATACATATTATTAAATTAGGTTTAATTTTATCTACTACTCCTTTTATTATTTCACTAGTTTCCATACCTGTAATCCCAAGCACTCCTGGTGCCAAAGCACATACAGGCCTTATTCTCTCATCGATACTATCCGGTACAAGTTCCTTTAAGTGCCTTGTTATCATTATTTTTGAAACAACTTTAGGTCCTAAAGCATCAGGAGTTATGTTCCAATTACCAAGTCCTACTACCAGTGCCGTCATACTATCTTCCAAATTTACAAGTTTTGAAAGTTCTTCCCCTAGAACTTCGCTTACATCATCCATAGCATCAATATCATAGTGAATGAGTCTAGGCATATCTATAGTTATATAAGTTCCTTTAGGTTTACCCATAGCTTTTGCTCCCTCTTCCGTAACTACTTTTACATTGGTTATTTTTATTTTACCTTTATTACTGTTTGAAACTTCAACCCCTTGAATCTTTCTGCTATTTTCCTTTTCATATACTTCTTTTGCCTCTACTGCAAGGTCTGTTCTTATACTCAAAATAATCACTCCCATTAAATATTTATAAATCTATCTTTCCCATACAAATTTTAACTATTCTTTTTTGTTAATTTAACTTACAAAGTTATAAATAACTTCTGATTAATGCTTGAAGAATATTTTTTTTAATGTTATAATATTTTTTGTTAAATATGGAGAAAGCTCGTATAATATTCCCCAAAAGCGAGTGTTATAAAAATATAAGGGGGTGAAAATTAATGGCTAACATAAAATCTGCAAAAAAAAGAATTAAAGTTACTCAAACTAAGACTCTTAAAAATAAGATGATAAAATCTGCTCTAAAAACTGTTATAAAGAAATTTGAACTAGCAGTTACAGAAAACAAAGCTGAAGAAGCTAAAGCTAATTATGTAAAGGTAGTTAAATCTTTAGATATGGCTGTTTCAAAAGGAGTTATTCATAAAAATAAAGCGGCTAGATCTAAATCAAGATTAGCACTAAAATTAAATGCTTTAACTGCATAATAAATAAACCGGTGTATAAGCACCGGCCTATTTATTTTTTGTAAAATTATTATAATGATTTGCTTATTATATCTAATTAATATACTAAACCATAGCACTTTTTATTATAAGCAATTCTAATTTAACCCTTTCATTACTTCCTTGACTTTTTAGTTCCCTTTCAGTTTCAATACATATTTCTTCTGATTTTATTATTTGTTCCAACGTGTATTTTTGACATTGTCTCATCATCTTTTCGCATATAAAGGGATGAAGCCTATATTCTTTAGCTAGCTCCTCCTTTCCCCTTTTATTCTCCATACCAATTTTTAAATTCATCATAATTCTAAATTGTCTTTCTATCATCGATAAAATATTTGTAGCTTTTTCTCCCTTATAAATAAGCTCTGATAAAACTTCTATAGCTCTTTCCGGTCTTCTTTGAGATAAAAAATCCACAAGATTAAAAATATCATTATCACTTTTTTGTGGAAGAAGATCTAAAATATCTTGTTTTTCAATATTTCTTCCTTCCGTATAACAACAAAGCTTATCTACCTCATTTTTAATTATATCCATATTATTTTCAACTTCACTGCAGAAAAAACTTAAATTAGTTCTGTCAATATTTTTCCCTTTCTCATTAAATATTTCCTTTACTTTATTTTGAAGCATAACACCTTTTAATTTAGTAAATTCTACTACACAAGCATTTTTATCTAACCGTTTTACTTTACTACTGATTTTTTCCCTATCATTATCAAAAACATAATACATAATTAATATACTTTGTTTTGGGAAATCCTCACTATACTTTTTTAATTTTTTTAATATGGTATCTCCATTTTTATTTATATGCTTAGTTCTGTCAGAAAGAAAATCTGCCCTATAGACAACTATAACTTTATTATCACTCATAAAAGGCAACGTTTCACAGGAATTAATTATTTCTTCATAAGTTACAGCCACTCCATCAAATTCAAAATAATTTAAATCTAAAAAATCATTATTTACTGAAAGCTTAACAATTTTTTTAATACTATCTTTTATCATCTGTTCATTATGACCACAAAATATATAAAAATTATCTATTGTCTTTTTTATTCTACTGTCTAAATCTAAAAAATTAATCATTTCATCCTCCAATATTACATATTTGCATCTAGACAAAATTCAAAAAATTTTTAATCCGTATAAACTATAACTCTATCTGCAAATATTTGAAAATTAATATTGTTCTTAGGTAAATCAATACTTCTATTTTTTTTATTTATATTGACTTTCATTATATCATAATTTTTATTCATCTTCATGGTTTTATACTTTACAGTATCCCCTTTAAAATCAATTAGTGAAATCCTATTATCCTTTTTAATAACTTTTATTATATTATTCTCCTTTCCTTGACATTTAGGTATATAAATTAAATACTTAGCTATTGCAATTTTATAATCTTCACTATAATTGCTCATAAAAGTATCTACGCTTAGCATTCCCTGCAATCTACTCTTTTCATCTTCATCTTTTATTTCATAATTAGCTATTAAGATATCTTCACCTCTATATCGTACTATAAAACCGCTGCCATTTTTTAAAGCAACATGATCTATCTTTGGAAAGAAGTTATATTGATAAATTATTATAGCTAAAAGTAATATTATAGGAGCAAATTTTAATTTTTCATAGCCTTTTTTCATAAGTATATAACAGGGATATAAAAATAAAATAAATATTGTATTTATAGTTGATATATATACAATTGGTGGAGATACTTTCATCAGTGATACAGTGCCTCCATTAATTGACATCATTATAATATTGATAAATGCACATACTAGGTTGAAAATAGGCTTTATAAAACTTACAACTAAAGCTATATTTGATAGAATTACAATAATAGAATATAGTGGAATAATAAATAAATCCCCTAAAAGAAATCCTAAAGCAAAATTTTTAATACTGAATAGAACATAAGGCATAGAAAGAGACTGTGCACTTAAAGTCAAACTTATACTTTCATTTAATCTAAGGGGTAGTCTATATAGTACTTTAGATAACTTTTTATAAAATAAAATTATTCCCAATGTTGATAAAAATGAAAGCCCAAATCCAATATTTATAACATAATAAGGTTTAATCATAAGCAGAATCATAGCAGCTATACTCAATGACGAAAAAGCATCATAATTTTTAGTAAGTTTTTTAGATAGCTTTAATACAATTATCATTATAAGTGATCTCAAAGTAGCTGCCTGAGATCCTGTAAATATGGTATATATAATGGAAATAAATATAGATATCTGTAAATTTAAAAAGCTTTCCAGCACTTTAAATATTATTGCCATATGAAGACCTGATACACTTATAACGTGTACTATTCCAAGTTTTTTAAAATCATATTTATCCTCCATAGACAAATAAGAAGTATCACCAAAAGCTACAGACATTATTTTTGCAGTATTTCTTTCTCCAAATTTCCAATAGAATTTATTATATATATTTTTTCTAAAGGAATACAAATAGGAAATGGTATCTCTCTGTTTGTCTTTAACATATTTAACTTTAAAATCACCTAGACTTCCATTCTCATAATCTATATTTTTTTCAAATTCTCCAGTGACAGTTATTTTTTCTCCTTGTTGAACATCAAAAATATTTCCACTAATACTTATATTCCTACCTTTATAATTTCCCGTAGCATAAAATTTATTTTTTGTAATAATTCTAAAGGTATAACTAGATTTATTGGTTAAATCCAATTTAAAATATAAATTAAAATTTATGAATCCTATTATAAAAAATCCTATTACGATAAAACTATACTTTTTTTCACAGCTTAACACTATAATGATAAAAAAAGATGCAGCAATAGCTACATCTAAAAATAAGTTTATTTGTAGAATCAAAGCACAAATACATCCCATTATCATGGAAATACAAAAATATACAAGAGGCTTATCCATCATTTTCTTGCCTCATTTAATGAATCTGGAATTTTATATTCCTCAAGTTTAAAATTCCTATCATAATTAACCGCTACAGTTATTTTCATTATTCCACGAGAATCATCAATACTTATTTCCTTAACTTCAGGTATACCATCTCTGCCTTTTTCCTTAAAATAATTATCCACCAAATTTTGTGCTGAATCCCTATTTAAATTATCGTACTTAAATAAGAAGTCTTTTTTAGGCATATCTAAATATATAGTATTACTGTCTTCACTAACAGTTTCAAAAATATCTTCCATCATAATATCCACCTCCGTGTTATTATCTTATCCAATAACCTAAGGCCTTAAACAAAATATATAATATAATATATGTAAAATAACAAATCTCTATTTGTATATATATAATCTATCCATATTAATTATTAAATAAATATAATCATATTATTTCTGTATTTTTTTTTGAAATATTTTTGATTAATATAATTAATACATATAAAACTAAACTTCCTACAATAATATTTATATCTTTATTATTTATAAATTTTAAATCAAATAAATCTTTAGCAAAATTTGTATATAATATACCACAATTAATTATAATATAAATTAATATTATTCCATTAAAATATAGATTTTTAAACAAATTTCTTTTTATTATAAATATTATCTGTAAAAAATACAATATAGATAAAGCCACTGTTTCATAAGCATTACTTTTCATGATTTTAGAAACATAGAATCCTAAGAAGGTTATACCACCTAATAAAATGGAATTTAACAATAGATTTTTTCTAACATATGTAAAGGAAACATCATTTATTACATCATCTTCGCTATCTTCAATTTCATAATAATCTCTATTTCCATTATTACATGAGAAAAAAATTGCTATAGATAGTAAAAATCCATTAAATATATTATTCCAAAATATATTTTTTAAATTAAAAGGTATACCAGAATTAAAAATTACACTTAAAATAAAAATGAGAAATTCACTAAGACTAAATATACATAGACATCTAATAATTTTTCTTATAATGTATATATAATTTTTGCTGGATTTTATCAAGTCTAATAATTTATTAAAATCCATATTTTCAAAATAAATATCACTAATTTCTTTTATTATATTACTACATTTATTTCCAAAGGAAATATGTATATTAGCTGTCATAAACGAAGGTAAATCTATAATGGTATTGCCAATTAACATAAGCTTATGATTTAGCTGTATATATTCATTCATTAACTTTAATTTATTGTAAGCTTTTATTCTTGAAAAAATACTAACTTTTTCTACAGCTCTTTCTATATCTGTTTTATTCATATAATCAATTTCTACATCAGAAACAACCATATCTGATGCATTTAATATTCCTATTTTTTTACCAAAAGCCTCAGCACTAAGCTTATTTTCCTCTGTAAAAATTATAGGTTTTATTGTCATTGGTCTACATCTTTCAATAGGATTATTTTCAAATTGATTCATTACTGGATTATCAAAAGCAGCTAATCCGGCAAAAACCATATTACTCTCTATATTCTCATTTCTGCTTGGTTTATAATTAAAATTTCTATAACCAAGAGCCAATACATAAAGACCTTCACTTAATAAACTTATATTAGAATTTTTTATATTCTCAATATCCTCTTTTGTTATTTCCTTTTCAATACCATTTCTCATAATATGAGTGCATTTTTTTATAATTTCTTTTAAATCTCCTTTTATATAGGCTCTATATTTTTTATCAACTTTGTTTATTGTAGTTTTTATTCCGCTTTCTTCTTCATAGGGAAGTTTTAGTAATCTTTTGTGAATTTCATCCAATATACTCTTTTTTATATTATATTTATTTCCAAACACTACAAAAGCTTTCTCCATAAGTTCGTCTTTTTCATTGTAGTTACATTCATCTTTTACATCATTACATAGAATCCCTATTTCCAATATTCTTTTTGTATTATCATTTATAATAAAATTTCTCTCTAAATTATGAATTTCACTTACATCATAAATCTTTTTTAAAATCATTAATTTTTTTGTAACTATTCCTATTTTATCCATACAAATTACATCTGTATTAGCTATACTTTCAATTTTTTCAATATTATTTAGAAATATTTTTTCTTTTTTTTTCTTTTTTCTAATAATAAAATACATAAAAATTACTATCAGTATTGAGTAAATAGGAACTAATGTACTAAAAATAGCAGCCGAAATCCCTATGTAATTATTATAATTATCGCCTCTGAATCTGCTAATAATAAATATTATTATTAAACCTATAAATCCCATTATAGATAAAATATTTTGTATATTGTATGTATTTTCATAAAAACTACTATTATTCTGGCAAATATTAATAAGAGGATTAACATATTTGCCTATTTCTGTATTTAGCCCTACTGCTACTACTATGCCTTCCCCACTTCCTCTATGAACTGTAGAAGATTTAAATAGTATATTCTTCATCTCAGATTGATTTAAGTCATTTTTATTAATTTTAGCAGAATACTTTTCTACTATATTTTGATCACCTGTAATTGACTCTTCTCTTACCATTAGTTCATCACAATTAGTTATTCTTACATCTGCTGGTATAATACTTCCTTTTTCATAAGTAATTATATCCCCAACTACTACTTCTGTATTTTTTATACGAATTAAGTTACCATTTCTTATTACATTACAATATCCAAAATTTAGCTTATGCAACAATATAAAAATTTTCTGGTTTCTATATTTTCTAAAAATAATTATAAAAATATTTGTTGAAAGTATAATCAATAAAATTACTGCTGAAATAAAACTACCTATAACAAATTGCACAATAATAGCAATTACCAAATAAATTATCCACGGTTTAAATAATTTTTTAGATAAATCTATAAATAATCTATTTTTCTTTAACTTTATTTCATTGGAACCAAAATCCTCTCTATTTTTTAAAACTTTGTTATCATCTAAGCCTTTATTACTATCACTTTGAAATAAATTCACTACATCAGTCCATGATAGATTACACCAATCTGTCATAAAAAATTTACCTCCATTAATTACTAATATATTTTTATTATACTAAAATATTATATTTTATTAAATATGAAAATTTTTAACTATAAATTTTGAAATCATAGTCACTTTCATAAAAGATTTTATATATTAATAAGGAAGGATATTTTATTATTATACTGCAGTACCAATAGGGGTGATTTTATGGATACTTCAAATGTTCCAGTAGATATATTTGAAAGTCTATATTCAGTTGATCGCCATCGTTTGCGTCACAATTTAAGGGATAAATATACTTTTTTAGGTCAAGGTGCAAGCAGAATGGTCTACCAATTTGATGAAAACTTTGTAATCAAAATATCTAAAAATAGAACTGGAAAATATCAATCTAGAACTGAAAATTACATTTTTAATAATATTGATGAAAAATATAAAAAATATTTTTGTCCTATAGTATGGTATAAGGAAAACATGGTAGTTATGAGAAAAGCTTTACCTTTTACGGAAATGCTTGGAGTAAGACATGGAAACATTTTTGAATTCACTAACATTAGGCCAGATAGTGAATTTTTTCAAACTCTAAAAAAAATTGCAAAACATTATGACCTGCTCTATCCAGATGTAAAAACAATTTCCTCTTGGGGAATATTAGATAAAAAGCCTGTACTAATTGATTATGGTTGTACCAATAGATTATATGACGAATACTTTTATTAAAATAGTATAGATATCTAAATTCTTAATTAAACATTGATAATAATCAATAACTTGACTAGGTTATTGTAGAAAAATCTAAATATATTTCAAGTTGTATATCTATACATTAATGCTCTTACTTAATGGGATTTCATTCCCATTAAGTTTAGATACATTATATAAACTTTCTATATACTTTCATTATCATTAAATTTATTTTCATCCTCTTTAAAAGTTTTTATAATATTTAACATTTTTTCTTTGTCATAATTATAATTTGAATCCAATGTCCAAGCTATTATCTGTTGAAAATTATCTTTAGTTTCAAGAATTATATATAGATATCTTATTTTTATCTTATTCATATATCCTGTAATTTCAAATTGAATTCCTTTATGATTATTTATTTTTGTATTTTTTGAATTTTCTATTCTAGCGTTATCTATACTCTTATGTATATTGCTTTTAATAATATTAGAATATTGTTCTAAAGTAAGTTCCTTTATAATATCTTCCTTGTTTTCAGATATAACGATAATATAGTTTTTATTTTTTTCATTAGATAACTGAAAAATTGCGTCACTATTGAGTTTTCTATTCTCATCCCACCCCTCTGGTAATGTTATTTCATATTTATCTTTACAACCAGTTAAAACTTTATTGCTGCTTATATTTATGTAATCACTACACTTATAAGTAATTAAAATAAAAGTTATACTTATAATAATAGGAATTATCTGCTTTACAATAATTTTTTTTATATTTAACTCTTTTGTTAAATTGATAAACTTTATCCAACTATTTAATAATACATTATGGCAAATAACTTCTGTGTAATTCAGTTCTTCAGAATCTATTTTTTCTTTATTATAATATAACAATTGTAAGTCCTTCATTCTTACTACATAAGTATTAGTAAATACATCTCCAAGTCTCCGCTTATCTTTCGAAATAAAAATAAATATTACAGACACTAATCCAAAAAGTAAAAAAGGACTAAATTCTAAAATTTTTATAAATGTACGTATTATTCCCTTTAAAAACCCAGGCACAGATAAATCCTTATTTAAAACTTTTACACCCATTATAAGCTTTCCCCAAGTATAGCCAGTTAATCCTTCTAAAAGTGAATAGTATATAAGTATAACGGAGAAAATTCTTATAATCATCTTAATATTAAGTTCTCCTTCAAATGCCAATTCCAAATATAAAAAAATTACTGCAAAAATTAATATATCAATTATCATAGCAAAAAATCTCAATATTAGAATACTAAAATTATATTTGGATACTACATTTTTTATATCCATAATAAAGCCTCCAATTTACTAACTCTCAGCTCAACTAACTTTAATAATTTCGTCTTTAATATTTTATGATTTGCTTTTAATTTAAAGAACTGTTAATTTATTTCTATATATTCCATAATTTTTTCTGCCCTTTTTGGCCCTATGGCTTTTTCTAAATCCTTTTGGGAATTTATTCTTCCATTGTTCTTTTCTCTGTATTCAACAATCTTTTTAGATAATCCCTTTGCTATTCCAGGTATTTTTTTATTTACTATATCCTCTTCTGAAGCAGAATTTATGTCTAATTTTTCATTTTCATTATTAGAGCCTGAATCACCTGAATTATTTAAAGATGAATTGCTTTCCGATTTATTTATATTTATTCCCTTTAATTTATCTTGCTTTGATTTAATTTCTATATTATCTCCATCCACTACTTTTTTTGCTCCATTAATACTATAGGGTTCTGAGTTTTCTGTAAAACCGCCAGCTAGATCTATTAAATCTTTGATTCTGTCACCACTTTTTAAGGAGTACACTCCTGGATTTTTAATTTCTCCATAAATTTGTGCTTTTATTTCCTTTTTTCCATCACTATCTTTCGTATTTTGTATTTCATTATTCGCTTCATTATAATTGTTTTCCATATTTTCTTCTTTATATATAGATATATTATCATTTTTTGAATTTGCCTTTTCATTTTGTAATCTGTATCCAACAAATAGGAATATTAAAAATATAGATAATATTATAATAGACCCTAAAAATTTCTTCTTATTCACTAAAATTACCTCCTGAATAGATTATTAAGATTATTAACAACCTCTAAAAAAATTAGTCATTTTTCAATTATTTTGCCATAACATATTTTTTTTGCTATACTGTTACAAGAAAAATAAATTCGGGAGGTAAGCATGAAAAAGATAATAACAATTGCTGTTACGCTTTTATTATTAATTGCTAACACAACTTACACTGTTAATGCTGACACACCAGCACCGCCTAATATAAATGGAGATGGTGTGGTTCTAATGGATGCCACAACTGGTGAAATATTATATGGAAAGAATATAGATGAGGCCTTCCCCCCTGCTTCTACTACAAAAATAATGACAGCTTTACTTGCTTTAGAAAATTGCAAACTGGATGATGTAGTTACTGTAAGCAATGATTTTACCAGTAAAGATTTGGAACTATTGGATGGAAACAGAATAAATATAGCAAATGGAGAAAAAATCACCGTAAAAGATTTATTATATGCCCTTCTTTTACGTTCTGCTAATGATGCTGCCGTGGCACTAGCAGATCACATAAGTGGTTCTGTTCCTGAATTTGCTAATCTTATGAATAAAAGGGCAAAAGAACTTGGCTGTACTTCCGCCAGTTTTCAAAATCCAAATGGATTGTATAATCCAAATCATAAGGTTTCAGCTAGAGATTTGGCTATAATTTTAAGAGAACTTGCATCTCATCCAGAGTTCGGTGAAATTGCCAGTACAATCAGCTATACTATGGCTCCTACAAATAAAACGGATCCCAATTTAACAAAACGTGATAGAACTCTTAATAATGAAAATAAACTGCTCTATAAGAATTTTCCTTCATATTATTATGAGGGAACAGAGGGTGGTAAAACAGGTTATACTATACAATCACTTCATTCTTACGTGGCCTGTGCCACAAGAGATAATCATAGACTTATAGTAACAATTTTACATAGCAAAGATAAAACTTTTTTTCAGGATACAAGAGCTCTTTTTGATTATGGATTTCAAAATTTTCAATTAAAAAAAATGTATTCAAAGGGTGACGTAGTAACCTATTTCAAAGAAAGGGATGGAAATAGAATCTCACTTTTAGCCTCAGAGGATTTTTATTATGTGAATGATACAACTTCCAGTAAAGTGCCTACATTTAAATTTGATGAAACCTCCTTGGAGAATAAATATTTTCATAAAGGCGATGTAGTTTCAAATTTAAATATGAAATTAAATTCAGAAAAAATTGGAACTCTAAAACTTGTGAGCAGTTCAGATTATAACCCTAAAACTGCATCCATTAACTCCATTTCAAAAAATATTAAAAATAATAAAATTATTTATATAATAGGTTTATTGATAGTTTTATTTTTGTTGAATCTCTATAGAATTAAAAGAAAATCTGTGCTTCGAAGAAAAAGATATATAAAATACAAAAGATTAAAATAAATACTGTCTCATAATGTGTATAAGCATTATGAGACAGTATTTTTTATTACTATAGCAATTTGTAAAGTGCATTTCTAAATTTCAGATAGAGAAAAGAACTCCTTCTAGAATAAGTGACTCTATTTATCTAAGAATTTCTATTAAATTCTTTATGTCTTCAGGTAAATCTGTTGAAAGCTCTATTATTTTATCAGTCCTTGGATGAGGAAATGTAAGTTTATACGCATGCAAGGCCTGCCTTGCTATAATATTATTGTCTTCACCGCCATATAAGGTATCTCCTAAAATTGGATGTCCTATACTGTTTAAATGCACTCTTATCTGATGAGTTCTGCCTGTTTCCAATTGTAGCTTTACAAGTTCGCCTTGTGCAAAACTCTCCACTACTTCGTAATGAGTAATACTTCTTTGTCCTCTGTCATCTATTACTCTTCTTATATTATTCTCTTGTTTATATATTGGCAGATCAATAGTTCCATATTTCTCCTTTAAATTACCTTGTACTACAGCTAAATATCCCTTTTTAAAAGTATCTAATTTCATATCCCTAGCCAATGACATATGGGAAAATTGATTTTTAGCTATTAATATCAATCCAGAAGTATCCATATCAAGTCTGCTTACAAGCCTGACTATACATTTTTCTCCTCTTTCTTTAAAGTAATATAAAAGCCCATTGGCAAGAGTTCCTTCTGGATAACTTCTAGTAGGATGAACCACAATTCCAGCTGGTTTATTTACAACTATCAAATCCTGATCCTCATATATTACATCAATATCCATCTTTTCAGGAGTTATATCCTGCTCTTCTTTTCTAAAAGTATCTATTTCAACTCTGTCTTTAAGTCTAAGTACATAATTCATTTTTACTGCACAATCATTTACGGTTATTCTCTTTTCTATAGCTGCCTTTTTTATAAACCTTGTAGATAAATTTAATTTATGCTTTAGATATTCCCTTATTTTAATATCTGCATCATCATTTTCTATATAATATGTGAGTTTACTATTCATTTTATATCCTCTTCTATACTACTTATTTAAGGCACATTCAAAATATCTGTAGCATCTTTACTTTCTATTTATTTTCATATGCCTAAATCATTTCCTAAAATAATTAATACATCATATTTTGAAGTCTTTTGCGGTACAATTTCATAACTATCAGCTTTTAAACCCTTATTTATACTATTATTTATCTGTATCAACTGGTTTTCATCAGTACCATAAAAAACAACTTTAGTATTTTCTACTGGTTTTTTTGGTGCATTACCAGTAATTATATTGTTAAATCCATAATCCTTAAACTTTGTCTGATAATTTTTTGCAAGTCCAGCTTTATCCGTTCCATTTAGTATACTTATTTTTAATATTGAATTATTTATATCCTCAGATTTACTTACCGTTTTAGATGTAGAAAGATTAGCAGCATTACCTGCTGTATCCAATAAAAAATAATTTTCATCTTCAATAGAAACTTTTAATCCTTTTGCTGTAGTAAGACTTATATTTTCATTTTTTAAATTACTGAAAATTCGTGCATACTTTAAAATTTGATTAGGAGTCATATTTGTTTCTAAATGTTTAGAGATCGAAGATATTATAGCAGGATATCTAAAAATAGTAGAAAATTTTCCAAACTTATTTATAACTGACTCCATGAGCATCTGCTGATTCTTTATCCTAAGTAAATCATTACCTTCTGAATCTTTATCACTGCTATTTTTAACCCATCTAAAGTATTCTTCTGCTTTTTCACCATTTAAACGAGTAAGACCCTTATCAAAATTTATATGTAAATTTTGCACATTATCATCATAATTCATGTTCTTATCTATATTTACATCAACTCCACCAAGAGAATCAATTACACTTCTAAAAGCATTATAGTCCAATTGAACATAATAATTAATCTTTGTATTCATCAACTCTTCTACATTATTAGTCAAATACTTAGGACCATTTACAGAATTAGATATATTTATTTTCTGCCTTTTTTCATTTAGTTTAATCATAGTATCTCTTGGAATTGAGATAATTTTTAACTTTTCATCCTTAGGTTCATAGTGAAGAAGTACTATGGCATTTGCCTTTTTTATATTATTTTTCTTTCCTAACTCCAAGGAATTATTAGAAGCTATATCTACTCCTGCTACTAATATATTTACAGGCTGCCCCTTCTGTGGTTCTAAATAATTAATATTAATAGCACTGGACTTACTATTAATACTTGATAAATAGAAAACAGTGAAACATGTAACTCCGACTCCAACACATATAATTAAAGCCAAAGCTATAATTATAACTGTTTTCATCACTTTATTTGATTTTTTTCTTTCCCTTTTTTCCCCCATTAAATACACCTACTTTTCATTACATATAATATAGTTTCTAGCTTCAACAGTATTCAGATGAATTAAATTTCCTCTTGAAATTACCAATTCTATAGTATTATTAAACGAAAGCAGCAATCCCTCATTTAAATCTTTATTTACTGTTTCTCTGAGAATATCAACTCCTTGAAAATCTCTCGAAGGTTCTATATAATCTGCTAAATAAATTACTTTTTCTAACAAGCTCATGTTTTTTCTACCTGTTGTATGGTATTCAATTGAATTTAATATATCCTCATCCTCCACTCCCATTAGTTTTTTAGCAATTACAGATGCAGCTGCTCCATGCATAATAGAAGGATTTTTACAGGCTATATAATCTAATTTGTATCCATTTTCAGAACAAATATCCAATATCTTATTCTCATCCATTTGTTTGGCACAATCATGTATTAAACCAGCAATTCTGGCTTTATGGACATCTGCCCCATATTTTTTTGCCAATATTTCTGCAGTATCCCTTACACCCAAGCTATGTTTTAATCTTCCCTTTGTTAAATTCTTTTTTAGATACTCTTCCATTTCAAATTCATTCCACATAATACTTCTCTCCCTGATAAAGTTTTAGTCTATTAATATCCTTCAAAACTGAATTGGGTACTAAATATGATATATTATTACTGCATCTAATTTTTTCTCTTATGTAAGATGCAGATATATCCATTAATGGTAAATTTAAAAGTATAATATCTGCGTTA
Organism: Clostridium pasteurianum DSM 525 = ATCC 6013; assembly: GCF_000807255.1. Taxonomy (NCBI): domain Bacteria; kingdom Bacillati; phylum Bacillota; class Clostridia; order Eubacteriales; family Clostridiaceae; genus Clostridium; species Clostridium pasteurianum. The sequence goes on from NZ_CP009268.1 coordinate 2,505,127, forward strand.
TATTTTTTCTGAATTTTTTCTTTTTGATATTCCAGCTCCACCTTTTTATACCCAGCCCTGCTAAATACTACAAAATGACAAAGTTCTAATATTCTCTTAATATTTTTCCAACTTTCCATTTCAACAAGACAATCAGCTCCGCTTATAAAATACCACTCAGTATTTGGTTCCTTTTTACTAAGGTATTCTAAAGTAATATAAGTAAAACTTAGATCTTTTTTATTGATTTCATAATCATCTATCTCAAAAATAGCTTCATCTTTTATTGCATTTTCAACCATTTTATACCTTATAGATGCATCTGTTACTAGCTTATCTTTTTTATGAGGAGGATTACCTGTGGGTATAAAAACTATTTTATCTAAATTCAATCTTTCTGCTGCTTCATAAGCAATATTTAAATGTCCATTGTGAAGAGGATCAAAAGTCCCTCCTAAAATGCCTTTTTTCATTTTAATACCTCTTTAATATATCATTAAAATAATGTTTAATTCTTCAATTGTTAAATATAACAAATACATTATATCATATTTATAATATAGATATATGTAATTTATTGTAATATTACATTTTCTTCTCATATAATTAATAATAAAAATAGAATTCCAAAAATTAAAGTATAATTACAAACTCTCAATTTCAGAATTCTATTATATATAATGCAAAAATATATATGCACTTATGTTATTTATTCAGTATGACTAAACAGGCAATTCTATTTTAGCATTATCTTTAGATCTTCTATATAATACAAATTTTCTTCCAATTGCCTGAACACCTTCACACTTTAATTTTTTGCAAAGTAAATCACTAGCCTCTCTAGCAGTATAGTCACTGGTTTCCAAGACCGTTATCTTTATGAGTTCCCTAGCAGTAAGTGCATCATTTATTTGTTTTATAAAAGTTTCTTCTATATCATTTTTACCTATTTGAAAAATAGGCTGAATTTTATTTGCCAGACCTCTCAAATAACTTCTCTGTTTGCTTGTTATCATTTTAAAATTCCTCCTACAATAAAAACTCAAATTCAAAGTCATTTAATCTTACTAATTCACCATCTTTTATTCCCATGCTGATTAATTCATCAATAATGCCTTTGTTTCTGAGAACCTTGTGAAAATACATAAGCGATTCAGGATCATTAATATTTACACTGTTAAACAGTCTATCCACAAAAGATCCCTCTATTACATAAGCATCTTCTTCCTTATGAATCTCATAAGTAAATCTCTTTTCCTCTGGGACAAATCTTTCTTCTTCACTAATTTCAAGTTCAGTAACAGGTATATTAGAGAGCTGTTTTGCAGTTTCTTTTAGCAATTCATCTACCCCTTGCCTTGTAGCTGCTGAAATTTTAAAAATATTTTTATATCCCATTTCTTCTAATCTCTTTTTAAAATTATTGAAATTTTCATCATCATAAGCTATATCACTTTTATTTGCAGCTATTATCTGAGGTCTATCCCAAAGCTTCACACTATACTTTTTTAACTCTTCATTAATTTTAATGAAATCTTCTATAGGATCTCTTCCTTCACTGCCAGAGATATCGACTACATGAATAAGGAGTCTGGTTCTTTCAATATGTCTTAAAAATTGCAATCCGAGCCCCACACCTTCTGCAGCTCCTTCAATAATACCTGGAATGTCTGCCATGACAAATCCTTGAATTCCAGGTAAACTAACTACACCAAGATTAGGCTTTATAGTTGTAAAGTGATAATTTGCAATTTTAGGCTTTGCCTTTGACACCATAGAAAGCAAAGTAGATTTACCTACGTTTGGGAATCCTATAAGCCCTACATCGGCTAAAAGTTTAAGTTCTAGAGTTATCCATCTTTCCTCTCCTGGCATACCAGGCTCTGCAAAGTTTGGTGCCTGTCTTGTAGGAGTACAGAATTTTGCATTTCCCTTTCCTCCCTTACCACCTCTAGCAGCAATAACTTTATCTCCTGCATGAGCTAAATCTCCAATAATTTTACCAGTTTCCACATCTTTAATTATTGTACCCATAGGAACTTTTATATAAAGATCCTTTCCATCTTTACCATAGCATTTTGATCCTGAACCAGGTACTCCAACTTCTGCCACATATTTTCTCTTATAGGTAAAATCTAAAAGAGTGGTCATATTCTGGTCTGCTATAAAGATTACATCTCCACCATTACCACCGTCGCCTCCATCTGGACCACCTAGTGGTACATATTTTTCTCTTCTAAAAGAAACGGAGCCATTACCTCCATTACCAGATTTTATAAATATTTTAGCTGTATCAATAAACATCATTTTCACCTTCCTTTTATGGAGTAAAAAAGCACCCCTATAAGGGTGCTTTAAATTATTCAGCTATGCTTTCTTCTACAACTACAGGATAAACACTTGCTTTTTTCTTGTCTCTGCCAACTCTTTCATATTTAACTACTCCGTCAACTTTAGCAAAAAGAGTATCATCAGATCCTTTACCTACATTAGTTCCAGGGTGAATCTTTGTTCCTCTCTGTCTAACCAATATATTTCCAGCAAGTACAAATTCTCCATCAGCACTTTTAACTCCAAGTCTTTTAGACTCACTATCTCTACCGTTTTTTGAACTACCTACTCCTTTTTTATGAGCAAATAGCTGTAGATTCATAACTAACATTCTACTGCACCTCCTCTATATCTACTCTTATATAGTCACCATAATTAATTTTCATATTCTGAATTCCATATAACATTGTTTTCAGCAATACTTGACATTTTTCTATATTGTCACAGTTTTGATTTTCTAAATTCAAGTTTAAAAAACCATCACAGATATTTATATCGGCATCTATTCCAATAACTTCTGTAATACCGTTAGCAAAGGTATAAGCTAAAGCAGATACGGCACTACAAACAATATCGTATCCTTCTTCAGCAAAACCTGCATGCCCCTTTATGTTAAAAGAAACAAGACAATTATGTTTTTTCATAAAAATAATATCAATCATGACTATGCTTCAATTTTTTCGATTAAAAGCTTAGTGTAAGGCTGTCTGTGGCCTTGTTTTCTTCTATAGTCCTTTTTACGCTTATATTTGAAAACTATAACCTTCTTAGCCTTTCCCTGTTCTGCTACTTTAGCAACAACCTTAGCGCCTTCAACTACAGGCTTACCTATAACTAATCCATCTTCTTTTCCAACCGCAAGAACACTTGTCAATTCTACATTAGAATCAACTTCAGCTTCAAGTTTTTCAACGAATATTACGTCTCCCTCTGAAACTTTATATTGTTTTCCTCCAGTAACTAATACTGCGTACATTAAAACACCTCCTCAAACCAGTCTCGCCAACTCAGGTACAGTAAACTGTTTATACAAAACCTTGTGTGCGCGGTCTACAAATGCCATTTTAACACAGATAATAATATTTGTAAATAAATTTATCCATATATTCTATATATATTTTTTTCTTCTATTTGACTTTGATAAATTAAAGGAAAAACTTTATATGTATCAAAAGACTTTATAAACTTTACATAAATATTTTTATCTTCACCTGCTATAGACTTTATGAACTTATCTGTATGATTTAATATAATATTTCTATATTCATCATTTACTTCAATATAAATATGTTTATTGAAATTTTCACTTTCACTATCTAATCTGAGTATATTGTTCCTTATTAAATTAGATAAATAGGATAATTTTAATACTTTTCCATTGCCGTTACAATTGCCGCATCTTTGTTCAATGTAGTCCAATATGGACTTTCCCCTTCTTCTTCTGGCTATTTGCACAATATTTAACTCTGTAAAAGGATAGACTATGGTTTTATTTTTATCCTCTTTAAAGCCATTTTCTAAGATATTTAAAATCTTATTTTTCACCTCATCATCCTCTAAATCTATGAAATCTATAACTATTATGCCACTCAAATTTCTAAGTCTAATTTGCAGAGGAATCTCCCTTGCTGCTTCTATATTTGTAATTTCTGCAGTATTTTTAATATTTCTCTGCCTGACATTCTTACCTGAATTTACATCAATAACATACATAGCTTCTGTCTTATCAATTACTATGGAACCACCACAGTGAAGTTCTACAGTATTATTTCTGAGCTCTAATATTTTCTTTTCAATACTGTAGTATTCCATAATTGGAATGGAAGAATTATGTCTTTCCAATTTTATTTTTATATCTTTTTTATTTTTTATATAATTTTCTATAAAATGAAAATCTTTTTCACTATTTACAATTACTTTTTCTGTATATTCATCTAACAGATCCCTTAAAACTTTGCCCAAAGCACCATCATCATTATATATGATCTCAGGTTTATTAGATAACTTTGACCTTCTCACAATATCCTGATAAATTTCATACAATCTTTTAATTTCATCATTTATTTCATCTATAGGTACTTTTTCCGCATTAGTCCTAAGCATCACGCCTGTATTATCAGGTTTTTGTATATTTTTTCTCAGGTAATTCTGGACTTCACTATCTACTATTTTTTTTGAAATAGAAATTTCATTATTTAAAGTTTCGATTACAGCATACCTTCCAGGCACAGTTATTTTATTAGTGAGTTTAGGACCTTTAGATCCCATACTTTCTTTAATGATTTCAACTAAAATTTCCTGACCTTTTTTTATATCTACATTATTAAATTTGGAATCCATATACATATAGCCATTTTTGCCACGACCAATATCTATAAAAGCACATTTTATAGCAGGTACAATATTTTTAACTATGCCCTTATAAATTTGACCTGGATATACCTCTGTACCTTCTTCCTCCATACGACATCCTATAAGTTTATCTTTTTCCGTTATAGCAATTCTCAGTAAGCTATCTTGCCTTTCAACGAATATATTTTTCAACTTCAGCACCTCTAATAATATTTATTGCTGAAAATACTGCCATAGTGGCACTAATTTCTTATTTTTAATTCCATACATTTCAGTTCTAACCATTTCCGTAAAAGCCTCTTCATCTACAGCTTTAGTATTTTTCTTTATATATTGTGCCAATAAATCTGCAGATAAATTCTCTCTGCTGCCACAGGAAATTTGTGCATTCATAATTAGGTAATTATCTTCTATAGTCAATTTTAAATCTTTAACCATAGGCTTAATATTAACCTCTTTTTCACCACTTTTAGTCTTTTTCACAATATTCCATTCTTTAGATTTAAGCATATTATCAAGCTCAGAACTAAGATTATCTGTATTTAAATATTTTATTTTTATTATATAACTTGCTCCATCTATAGCTGCCATAGCCTGAGGAACTTTTTTACCATTTTTATCATAGGGTTCTCTGATACCTACTACTTTTAATAATTTTATATTTTCTGTGGAACTTTCATTAAAGTTTTTTTCTATTTCCCTTTCTTCCACCTTTTCCTTAAATTCTATATCCATATAATCTCCTAATGAATACATACCTACAGACAAAGGCTGCGCAATGGACAACTTCATATGTGGATTAAATCCCCTTGAATAATCTACAGGAAGCGATGCTCTTTTAAAAGTTCTTTGAATAGTTCTCATAATATCCAGATGAGAAACAAATTTTATGTCTGATCCCTTAGTGAATTTAATTAGATATCGCACCTTCAAAACACTTCCCTTCTTTAAAGTTTACATTTATTCCACAATTCTTACATCCGCCTCTGCAATCAGGAGTAACTGATGCTATTTTTGCCTTTTCATTTTCTTTAATTAGAAATTCTTTATCTACACCTATATCTATAAAATCCCACGGTAAAACTTCATCATACTCTCTTTCCCTATAGGCATAAAAATCTCCATCTACATTACACTCTTTTAGTGCTTCCATCCAAAGTTCATAATCAAAGTATTGATCCCAGCCATCAAACTTTGCTCCTTTTTCAAAAGCTCTTACAAGCACATCACACATTCTCCTGTCTCCTCTGGCAAAGACTGCCTCTAAATAGCTTACAGGAGTTTCGTGCCAATTATAAGTTACTCTTCTCTCCATAACCTTTTGTAATTCACCTATTTTTTCTCTTACAGAGTCCATCTTATCCATTGGTGCCCATTGAAAAGGAGTGAAGGGTTTAGGTACAAATATAGAGGTGCTTGCGGTAACCTTTAATCCCTTTTTTCTCTCTCCCTTTGGAACTTTATAATACTCTTCTACAACTTTTTTAGATAAATAGGCTATTCCCTTAACATCCTCTATAGTCTCAAAAGGAAGACCTATCATAAAATAAAGTTTAATAGTGGACCATCCAGCTTTAAAAGCACTTCCCACAGAATTAATTAGATCCTCTTCTGTTACTCCTTTATTTATTACATCTCTCATTCTCTGAGATCCCGCTTCTGGAGCAAAAGTAAGTCCTGTTTTTCTTACCTTTTGAATCTCTTTTATCAAATCTACTGAAAAAGAATCTATTCTAAGAGATGGAAGTGATATTCCAACCTTTTCATTTCTGTACTTTTCTATCATAGAATTAATTAAACTCTGTATGTCAGAATAATCACAAATACTTAAGGAGGTTAGAGAAATTTCATCATACCCTGTATTTTCAATTAATTTTTCTGATATATCCAATAATTTTTCTGATTTTTTCTCCCTTACAGGTCTATAGATCATTCCTGCCTGGCAAAATCTACATCCTCTAGTACATCCTCTAAAAGTTTCAAGCATAATTCTATCATGTACAATTTCATTGTAAGGAACAATAAGTTTATCTGGATATTCTACTTCATTTAAATTACTAATTATTCTCTTTTTTATCTTATTAGGCAGATCTTTATATTTGGGTCTCAATTCCTCTAGGGTTCCATCCTCATTATAATAAGCTTCATAGAGACTTGGCACATAAGTTCCTTCTATCTTAGCAGCTTCTCTTAAAAATTCCCTTTTACTCTTACCTTTATATTTTTTATATAAATCCAGTAATTCATTTAGATGTTCTTCTCCCTCTCCAATAGAAAATATATCAGCTATGTCATATAGTGGTTCAGGATTATAAGCACAGGGACCTCCGCATATTACTATAGGGTCTTCTTCCTTTCTCTTTGAGGCTCTTACTTCTATACCAGCCATATCCAGCATATTTAAAATATTTGTATAACTCATTTCATATTGGAGTGTAAATCCAATAAAATCAAATTCTCTTAAAGAATCCTTTGTTTCAAGAGTATACAATGGTATATTATCTTTCCTCATTAACTTTTCCATATCCGGCCAAGGAGCAAAACTTCTCTCGCAATAGGTATCTTCCCTTTTATTTAAAACATGATAAAGTATTTTCATACCTAGATGAGACATACCAACTTCATATACATCTGGAAAACAAAAGGCAAATCTTATATCTACCTTATTTTTATCTTTAACACAGGAATTGAATTCTCCACCAGTATATCTGGCAGGTTTCTCAACTCTATGTAAAATATCATCAGTTATTTTTTTCAATTACATTTCCTCCTTAGCTGCTGCATTACAATTCATTGATATTCTAACATATAAAATGTATTATCAAAAGTGTATAATTTACAATTCATTTTTTTCTCGTATATCTACAAGTTCTTCAAGAGTTATGTTACCATAACTTTTCAAGGCCTCCAAAATTTCCTCTTCATAAATTATATCTATAACCCTAAGCTCATCATCAAGAACTGTAAATATATTATATTTATTTTTCTCTACAAGACTAAGGGCCTTCAACAAATCATTTTTACTGTATATAGAAAAACTTTTATTTTCTATATATCCTCTTTTAATAAATTTAAACTTTTTCTTTATAATATCACTCATAATTATATATGCTATCCTTTCCTTTTCCCTAAAAGAATATATTATTATATAAAGTGCTATAATCCCAAAGGACAAGTTCATCTGACCTTTAAAAAAGCAATATATATAATATAACATAAATGCACTTCCAATACATATGCTAACTATAATAATAATAAAATTTGCAAGTCTGTATCTTATCTTTCTAGCCATTAAATTTCTAAATATTCTACCACCATCTAAAGGCAATGCCGGCACTAGATTAAATACGCCAAGAGCAGCATTAGTTAAAAATAGAGAATTTATAATTGTATTATGAAAATATAAGTACACTATATAAAAAATTACTGCCAGTACTAAATTGAATATTGGTCCTGACAGTGAAATTATTAGATCCTCTTTAAAAGATGCTTCTTCAAAATCATTAACCGTTAGTACAGCACCAAAAGGCAAAATTTCAACATTACCGCTTTTAAATCCAAAATATCTAGCTACAAAATAATGGGTAAATTCATGAAAAATAACCATTATAAAAGCTGTAATTAGATTTCCATTAAAGCCTATAAAAATAAGTAGTATTATATACGGTATAAAAAATTTATTTATTTTAATCAAAGGATCACTCCAAGTTCATTGCTTACAAATACAAAAATAAATAGTCAATACTAAAATACTGACTATTCATTTTCAAAGTCCCTAAAATATTAAATGTTTAAGTATTCTTGGGGATTAAGTTCTTCACCCATATATGTCAATTCAAAATATAGTGATGAATTCTTTCTGTCTTCTGTACTACCAGCTCTTCCAATAATTTGTCCCTTAATAACTTTATCACCCTTTTTAACTTTAAGTGAATCCATATGAGCATATTTTGTCTCAATACCACTTCCATGATCTATAACTAAATATTTTCCAAGAGATTTATCTTCTCCAATTTCTTTTATAAATCCATCATAGGAAGCTTTTACATCTGAATTCAAGGTGGAATATATATTTATACCCTTACGAAATTTTACCAAATTTTTATTATTGTCTTTTATACTGCCATAGCTTTGTATCAACTTACCGCTTACAGGTAATATAAAATTATGACTTATATTTTCCCTTGTAGTTTTACCTCCTGTAAATTTTGTCTTAAGAATATCAATCCAATTAATCACTTTACTCTGAATATCTGTTATGTTACCACTTTTAACCGAAGCTATTAAACTATTTACATTGATTTCCTTTAAATATATCATTGCAGATTTATAATCAAAATTTTGATTTACAATGCTTTTAGAATAAGTATATACTGCCTTTGTCTGTGGATTAACATAAATTTTACAGGTAAATGCAACGAGAAAGAGAACTAAAGTACCAATAAGCTGTATTTCAAAAGTCCTTAAAAGTTTCTTTTTAGTAAAAAAAGGTTGTTGAAAACTAGATTGTCCATTGTATGATAATCTATTCTGACCATAGTTTTTCTTTGATAAAGTATTGTAGTAATTTCCATACTGACTATTGAAGCTACCCATTATTTCCTCCCCATATATAATTCATACAATATCATATATATTTATTTAATAAATTTTTATGACAAAAAAACTGCCCTAATTATCTTAGAACAGTTTTTTTAATAATTTTATTTTTTAGCTTTCATTTTTCTTATAGGTATATTTGCTACAAGTGCAGGAGAATTTCCGTCTTGTTCTTTGACTTTTGTAAGTTTTACTTCCACATCAGAATTATCAATCTCCACATATCTTGCTATTACATTCATTATCTCACCCTTTATAAGTTCAAGAAGTTCTGGAGATAAATCAGCTCTATCATGAATTAAAATCAATTTTAATCTTTCTTTGGCCACATCCTTTGAAGAAGGTCTGTTTGAAAATAATCTGAATAAATCCATACCTTATCTCCTAACTATCTAAATTTAAATATTTTTTTTATAGCAGCTACAAAACCTTTTGATGTTTCCTGATCCTCTAAGGGAATAAAAGGAACTTCTTCCCCGATTATTCTCCTTGCAATATCAGAAAATGCATGTCCTGCTTTTGAATTGTTATTTAATACTATGGGCTCTCCTCTATTAGTTGAAATTGTTATATCCCTATCATTAGGTACAACCCCAATGAGCTTTATTGCAAGATTGTCTATTATATCATTAATGCCAAGCATGTCCCCTTGCTTTACCATATCTGCATCTATCCTGTTAATTATAAGCTTATGATCGTCCAGTCCTCTAGCATCCAGTTTTCCAATTACCCTATCAGCATCTCTCACTGATGTGACTTCTGGATTTACCACAACAATGGCCCTATCAGCACCTATTACAGCATTTTCAAATCCCTGTTCAATACCTGCAGGGCAGTCAATCAATATATAATCATATTCACTTTTAAGTTCATTAATTAAATTGAGCATCTGTTCCGCGTTTACATCATTTTTATCCCTAGTCTGAGCTGTAGGCAGCAGGAACAAATTTTCATATCTCTTATCTCTTATGAGTGCCTGCTTTAACCTGCAATTTTCCTCAACTACATCAAGAAGTGTAAAGACAATTCTATTTTCAAGGCCCATTAACACATCCAAGTTTCTAAGTCCTGTATCTCCATCCACCATAACTACTTTTTTACCCATAGCTGCAAGTGCCGTACCAATATTTGCCGTAGTAGTAGTTTTACCAACTCCACCTTTTCCAGATGTTATTACAATAGCTTCTCCCATTTAATTTACCTCCATTATATGAATTTATTAGGTGAATAAGGTTCTACAATTATAGTTTTTCCTTTTATTTTTGCTACCTCCGGGTAATCAGGCTTCTCATCATTTTCTGGAGCTCTTGTCATTATATTAGCTATTTGCAAAACCTTAGGTTCCAGTCTAAAAGCAGCTATAATTGACTGCTCATTACCGTTTACACCAGCATGTACATCCCCCTTAAGAGTTCCAAGGACAATGATATTGCCAGCCGCAAAAATTTCAGAACCTGGATTTACATCTCCTATTATAACAATATTTCCAGAATAACTTATTACCTGACCACTTCTTACAGTTTTTCTTAAAAATTTAGTTCTTCCTTCATAAATCCCTGTAAAAATTCTACTTTCATTTTCTTCAATGTCCTGAAATATACAATCTTTTATAAGAAATTCTTCAAAAAGAATATCCTTTAATTTTCTAAGCTCTCTTTCACTTATAAATTTAAGCTGCGTAGTGATTTTTAATGTACAACCCTTATAAAATCTTTTACCTCTCAAAAGCTTTTGTTCTAATTTTTCCAGCATTTCACCGAAATCTTTAAAGGCATTCATATCAATTAGCACATTTAGTCCATCTTTATTTCCTTTTAGTACAATCTTTTCTTCACCCATAAATATTAAACCTCCAAAGGTTTTTAAGCTTCTTTTATACATTTCAACATAATTTATTAAAAATCCTTCTTTTATAATTGATTTTTTAAAATAATTACAGGAAATATTTATTTTAAAATCATGTTTTTATTATAAAAATTAACTTTTGTTACTAAGTTAATTTCTACCTTAAAATTCTTATCATAATTTAGTATACATTATGTTTTTAGAAAATTTTCTTGAATATAGAAATTATACTTAAATATATGATATTATTTTAATATATCTTTATGTAATAATTAAAAATAATAATGTAATATCTATTACCTTATTTCAAAAATACAAAAAACTAAAAAATCTTCCCTATGAACTGAACAATAAGCTTATTTAAATGTTGGTGGGAAGTTAGAAATCTATATATAATCAAAAATAAATACTTAACATTAATTTTAGTTAACCAAAATTGGAGGTAATTTAAATGGCAGCCACAGGTTTTGTTCTTATTATGATTATTATGTTTTTTGCCAGTTTCATCCTAACAGTGCCATCAATAATAGGACTTATAGGATGCAAAGCATACAAGAAAAAGAAAGGTAAAAAAGCAAATTTAATAATTCGTATACTATTAATTATCATACTACTAGCTGGTTCAATAATGTTTGTTATTCCCACAGCTTTTGGTGGTATGCTTGTATACGACAACCATCGCCAAACACAATATGAGTTAACACTAGAAGCAGCTGCCGATAGAGGAGATTTATCAAGAGTAGAACAGCTTTTAGATAGTGGAACTAATCCAGACCAAAATACTGGGAATAATTATACAGCATTAACACATGCGTGTACGGGAGTAGACAAATATGATATCGCAAAGCTTCTTATAGAACATAAGGCTACAGTGGACATTGAATTTAAAGGATATAGTGATGGAAAAGAAAAAGGATATACACCTCTCATGTATGCTGTACCTGAGAAACAAAATTATAATATTGTGAAATTGCTTATAGAAAACAAGGCTAATGTAAACCATAAAGCATCTTCAGATGGATACACTCCTCTCATTACAGCAGTTAATTATGAAAACTATACAGTTTTAGACCTCCTAATTAAAAATGGTGCAGATGTTAATGCTACTGACAATAAAGGTAAAACAGTTTTAGAATATGCATGTGCTAAAAAATCTAACTATGGAACCTATACAATTATAAAGAGTTTATTGGAACATGGGGCACTAGTAAACACTAAAACAACCAGTTTAGAAAAGCTTCTTATATTAGTAAAAGAACAAAATGTAAATAATATTGACGCTAATAAAGAGTACTATAACAAGATTATAAGTATTTTAAATCAATATGCCACCAAATAAAATATATCAATAGATTTACATATTTGATGATAATACAAAGTTATAACTTAACAAAAACGTAAAATTGGTAAGAATAGTTAGAAACTATACACAAGAATATAATAATAGAATTATTTAACAAAGAAAAAACGTATAAATAACTTAAAAGAGATGCTATTTTTAAAGAGGATAATAAAATATTTAAAAAAGCATTGTTCATATTCACAAAGTCAAAATGAAAGATATTACACAGCTAACAAAACAGTTAGCTATGTAATAGTTTTTCTTACTATGGAATTTAATAATATAATTATAATTTATCACAATTAAGAATTTGTAATATTCTCTAAATTAGGTATAATAGAATTAAACCAATCTGTAATTCTGTTATATGCCTCTTGAGCTTCAGTTGATAATTCTTCAATTGTACTTTCTTGTATTAAATTAGGATCGTTACTAGTTAAATTTAGTTCATTCTTTATTAAATTATAGTCTGCAACACGGGATTGATTTTGTGATTGAATAGAATTAAAATTATCTATTTTTGACTGTGGTTGCTGTGATTTAGGAACATCAAAAGTAAAACTTACTGTATTTTCTTCATTCCATATTACTGGACCAGTTGGATTAGATGGACTATTTATATCTATATTAGATTCAATATATCCCAAATCATTTAATCCTTTCAAAAATGCCTTTCTCATTACTAAATTTTCTAATGTAATAGTTACATCCATTGTCAAATCATTACTTGGATTAGCAGTAAATTCACCCCATTTAAAACCTGTTAGCCACCAGTGATTTTCTGGTCCCCTTCTAAATATCTCTACACCATCTTTTTTTAATACAAATGACATATTTAAAAGGTCATGTCTTGCACAATCAAAAAATTTACCTAATACAGCATCTCTCGGGTCAGTTATTCCTGAGTCTCTATTATAAATACCTATTTCTGCTCCTGTTTCAAGACAATACTGACCTTTCCATAATTCAATTAACCAATCTTTAGTGTCATACGTAAAATAAATTGGCTCACAATCAATTATTGTACTCATTAATGTTGTAGCAGCACTATCATCATAAAATTTACAATACCCAAAATTTTCTTGAAGTGGATCTATCTTAGAATATATAATATCTTGATTCGGATCATATAAAAATCCAGCAAATGATACTACTTTAGCAAAGGTGCTGTTTGGTACCCATTTGCCACCATTAATTGGAACACTTACACCAGTATCTTTACCAGAGCAAATATTATTATCAATTTCTATATATCCATATCCACTTCCACATGAAATAGTAGATATTTGATCAAATGCCCAGTCATGTGGTAATGGATATCCTAAGTTTCCACTAAATCCTGAAGACATATCGCATACAAAGCTACTGCATGAATATCCTGCTCCTGCAACTCTGCTGCATACATTTCTAGGAGCATATATACCTATTTTATAACTTGAATTTAATTCAGTAAATCTGTTGTTGATTGCCTGAAAATATAGAAGGATATTATTTGTTACGTCTTCATCCAAAGCATCAAAATCTACTGCAAAATATATTATGGTATTGTCAGGAAAACCCAAAGTAGTAGCTGCCACCATTGCAGAGTTTCCATCTACCATTCCCTGTAAAGAAGTAAAATAACTTAACTGATATCCTCCAACTTCAAATATAGGAACAACTTTAAGATTATTCTGAGATATAACTGATATCTCCTCAAATGTCATTGCATATCTTCCAGTAAGATATCTTCCAACAATATTATATCCATTAGCTTTAAGCGTTGCTGCTTTTTCATCTGTTATAGTAGTAGAACAGTCACATGCAGTTCCTTGTCTATTCGGATCACCATAACTAACTAAAAGGGAAGCCCATGTCTGTTTTCCTGCATATCCGTCAGCATATAATCCTGCAAATACCTGAAAACTTGTTACCGCATTCTTAACTCCATTACCATATAGTCCATCAAAACCATTTGGATTATAACCATTGCAATATAAAGCATATTGGAGTAATAATATGAATTTTGTATTAGCATATTGACCAGGAATTGTTGGACATAAATTTTGTGTAGTGGGTCCCCAAATACCATCTGTAGCAATTCCTTCTTCATGCTGCAAAGCTTTTATTAAGGCTACATTAGTTGATTTTGAATATATACCATCACAAGGTATTAGTCCAAATACATTATTGTAATCCCTATTAAGATGCTGCTGTATAATTCTTATATTAGAATCTCCACTAGATAATAATACAAAAGCATCAGTATTCAATAGTGCTTTAAATATCATAGGCGTTGTTATTCCATCTTGAGTTGTTAAACCAGCATCTGCCTGAAATTTTTTTACAGCAGTTATAACACCATTACCATATCCTCCATCAAGTCCATTTGGGTTATAGCCCTTACAATATAGAGCACCTTGTAGAATATAAACCTGATTTTGAGCAGTACTTCCACTAGATAAAGTTGGACATACAGCTTGTGTAGCTGGACCAAAAACTCCATCTGCTGGTGAAATATTTAATTCAATTTGAAGAGCTGTTATTAATGCTGCTACTGTTCCTCCGCCTGTTACTCCATCTTCAGGTATTGTCGTATAATTTTCATTATTACCATAAGTAGTGTTCAACCACTGCTGAACTTGTGAAACCATTAAATCCATTTTTACAACCTCATTTCTTAAATTATTTTGTATTCATATATAAAAAAGACTTTAAGAAATGATTTGTAACCCTGTATTAGAATTAATTTATAATTATGGCTGCTTTAATATTTCTTTTAATGTTTTAATTCCAACTTTACCATCTACAATTAATCCTTTTAATCTTTGAAATTCCCTTATAATATTATCCATAACCTTTCCAAAAAAATGATCTGGTTTCTGATTAAATTGTATTTCAATCCAATCTGTATAGGCATCATTATGGTAACCTGTTACTTGTGCTATAGGGAGTTTTCTTGAAGCCTGTTCCGTTAATTCTCCAAAGATGCCATCTACAATCAAGCTGTTACCTGAATCATCCTTTAACCCTAATCCATTTATAAGTTCCTGTAGACTCTTAACCTTATGAAAATTATATTCATTGACAAATCCATCTATTGATTGAATATTGCAATTATTTAAAGTTAAATTACTTCCCGCATTTCTTAATAAAATAGATTCACTAAATTCATCTAAATCTACTTCTCCATTTATTCCGCATACACTTCCACTATCACTATATTGAAAACCTATGTAAGGTACATTAATATTAGGAGATTTTACTCCATATTCAGCTATCCATAATTGAAAGCTATTGTTAATACTCTTAAGATATTCTTTCAAAAAACTTGTATACGTATATACAACTATATCTTTTCCATTGCTTTTTAAATAATTAGCAAATTGTGTTACATTATTTAAAATTTTATCAGAAGTTTGTCCCAGCACAACTTCTACATCTATAGCATATCTGCAATCAACCTCTAATCCATTTGTTACATTAATAAAATGTTTAGCTTCTTCTACAGGATTATTATTTCTTAAAAAATGATAAAAACCCACTTTAAGATCCACTGATTTTGCGTCATTATAAAAATTTTTAAAAGTATCATCCGTATAAGTTAAACCTTCTGTAGCTTTAATATATACTATTTCTATCCCATCATTTTTTACTTTATTAAAATCAATATTTCCTTGACCCGAATATATATCTATTCCTTTCATAAGGTTATACTCCTTTCTGTATACTTAATCATTTATTTCATTCTTGATACTGTTTATTTGACCTGCTACAGCTTGTCTTAAAAAATCTATTTCCTGCTGTGTTAGATAAGGACATTTCTTTTTTATTTCATAATTAAACATTTTAATTTTACTATTAAGAGCATTTGTGACTATTTCATTAACTCTAAAATGCTCTTCTACTATGTTCCATATATCTAAAGCTAATTTTTTATCCTGATTATATTTATTTATACTAATTTCATTAATAACTGAATCTCTTTTCAACTTAATAAAATTAACAGTATAAGCGCCTAAAGTAGTAATGATTATTCCTAATATAGAAATAACAGTACTCATAACCACTGGTAATATTTCATTAATTCTATCTTTTAACATAATCTCACTTTCCTTAACTTTTATTATCTATATATTCCCTAATTTCATTGATATCCTTTTGTATATGTCCTATTACCTCAAATTCTTTTGTTAACTTTAATATTATTTTTTGATAATTTTTTTCTCTGTCTTGTTGTTTTAGGTCCCTTTTTTCCTGAGCCTTTAAAATATAAAATATTAATACTATAGCTAGTAAAGCCCATATACCTTGAGATGCTGCTAATTTTAGTACATCATTCTCCATTTTTATTTGCTCACCACACTATTCAGTAGCAATTTTCCTCAAATTATTTAACGCTCTATTTTTAGCTCTATTTACAGATTGTCTAGAAATATTTAATTCTTTAGCCAAATCAGCTTCTGAAATGTTATATATATAAATTTTTTTTATAATATATTTATGATAGGATGATAGCTTGTCTACTAAATTGTTTATAAATATACTAGTATCTATTAAATTCCAATCTTGAATTGCTTCATAATTTGATATAATATTTAAATCCAATTCGGTTTCCTTTTTTATTATATTTTCATTTCTTTTAGATAGTTGAATATACTTATGCTTAATAGAATTATTAATATATCCAACTATATACTTGTCCTCATTAAATTTTGAATTTTTATATATAGGAATACAATTAATAATTTCTATTAAAGCTATTACTAAATCACTATCTGACCCATCGTAATTTAATTTATTACTATATTTTTTTAGTAATGGCTTAAATTTTCTAATAATAAATAACATACATTCTTCATTATTATTTTTGGCTTTTCCTACCAAACATCTTAATTTATCCAAGATACATCCCCCTTTTTTTCCTATCAACTTATAAAAAGGGGGATTTTACGATATATGTAACCTGTATTTACAAAAATGTAATAATTTATATTTAATTTTTATATAAAAATAAATGTGTAGTTATATTAAAAATATAAAGCAAACTTATAAAAAAGATAAATTATTAATATTTTAAACAAAAAAATAAGAGTAAAGTACTTTTATTTTACTTTACTCTTACTCATTTCTTATTAATTTTATCTTTTGAAGATACCATTAATCAATTTTTTTCGTTGTTCTTCATATCTTTCTTCAATTTCTTTATCAAACTTATCTATATTTTTTATAGAAAGATATTCTCTAATGTTATCTCCTGTAAAAAAAATCTCTGAATTTCGCTTTTCATACTTTATATTTTTAGATTTTATCTCTTCTAATATAAATTCTCTTGAAAATCCAGTTATTTCTTTAACATCATCTACAAAATATATATCATTATCCAATTTAAATTTTGCTTTTACTATTGCCCTACCAATTTCTGTCTGTAAAAATTCCCAAAAATTTAATACATTTAAATCAACATTATTATTTAAACTTCTTATTATTTTATCTGCTAAATAACTAATATTCACATCCATTTTAACTCCAGATACTGATAAATAAAGTAATTCAAAATCTTCCTTTATCAGATCTTCATTTTTCTTAATTAATTCATCTACTTCCTTAAAATATTTATTTCTATTCATTTTAATCATCTTCTCGTATATACTAATAATTAGTTAATGCATTATATGCATTAACTAAACCATGTCCAAAATATTTATTAGAATCTTTTATATTTAATGACTCAGCAGATTTATAAATTTTTTTAGTTACTACTTCAGGTCTAACATTACCATATTCACTTATAATAAGAGCAGCAGTAGCAGATATTTTAGGTGCAGCCATTGAGGTCCCAGCCATATACATATATGAATTATTAAGATATGTACTAAGACACATAGATGAAAAATCTATTGAATCATTCACGAAATTCATATCACCACCAGGTGCAGCTATATCTACAACACCTAATCCATAATTAGAATAGGATGCAAGAGTGTTGTTTTCATCTGTAGCAGAAACATTTATTACACCTTTAATATCTCCTGGTACTTCGATACCTACACCAACATATTTAAATCCTTGGCTGCCATATTCTTCGTTAAGATAATCTGTTATATTTTTGCCATTAGAACAGTCTAAAGAATCATTT
This sequence comes from Clostridium pasteurianum DSM 525 = ATCC 6013, assembly GCF_000807255.1. Lineage (NCBI taxonomy): Bacteria > Bacillati > Bacillota > Clostridia > Eubacteriales > Clostridiaceae > Clostridium > Clostridium pasteurianum. Next base: position 2,523,693 of record NZ_CP009268.1, read on the forward strand.
CCTGCTGAAGCTACCACTGTAACCCCATTATTTACAGCATATTTAATAGCCTTTTTATATAATGAATAATCCTTCATATCATTTCCAAGATCATAAACTGTATCTGTAGATGGGTCTGTCCAAAAACATTTTCCTTTGAAATTATATCCTTCAATACTTAAATTAATAACTTTTACTTTATCCTTTGTTGCTTGAATTATTGCCGAAGCAATTATTGATGCACTAGTATCTCCTAATGCATTAAAAACTCTATATGATTTAAAACCGATATTAGGTGCTACTCCAATAATTCTACCGTTACCTGCAATTGTACCTGCAACATGGGTACCATGTCCATTTCTATCTTCTATATCATTAGGATCAGCAGTTTCAGTTGGATCATTCTCAAAATTTTTAGGAATAAAATTCTTACCTCCTAAAAAATTCGACTTTAAATCTGGATGATTTTCATCAACACCAGTATCAATAATCCCTACAACTACATTATGATTTCCACTTTGCAAATTAAAGCTTTTACCGTTATTTGTTACTTTTTTAATATCCCATTGATATTTGTTGAATAAATCAGCATTATTTGTACTAACTTTATTTACTTCAGTAAATGGTACTATTTTTGTTTTCTGTAATTTGATTATAAGATCTGGTGATATTGATTCTACATTTGAATAATTCTTAAGTTTAGGTATCAGGTTAGGATTACATCTTACTTCTATAGCTCCTAATTCAGGCATCTCAGAAATAACTTGTCCACTAGAATTACTTATAAAACTTTCGATATTTTTGTCAATGCCATTATTTTTATAAGTAATGATTAAGTTAATACTACTATTAGGGACTTCTTGTCCATAAGCATTAATATTTAATACCGATATAGCAAAAAATAATAAAATAAAAATAAACCTTTTAATTCTTTTCAATATAATCTCTCCTTTAAAATGTAATATAATATAATAATATCATATAATTAATATTTTTTGTTGTATACGACTATATTCAACAAAATTTTCTAATTATATAGTATATACTAATTATAATATAACTTTTAAGGAGGAATTTAACAATGAAAAGCAAAAAAATTAAAGTATTAACTTTAGGACTTTTGACTACCTTAATAATATCATCAACACCAGTTTTTGCCACTACTAGTACAAGCACTAATTCTCATAAGGCTTCAACTATAAATAACAAACCACTTACTACAAGTACTACCAATAAGGATACTAATAAATCTACACCTACTATACCTGGAACTGTAAAAATAGCAACAGCATGGGGTGAAGTTGGATTTTGGTATGTTTGGGAAACAAAAGGATATGTTAGTTATGGAGATACTGGATTTCCTGTTAGATGTATACAAGAAGGTTTAAATAACCTTGGTTATAATTGTGGATATGTTGATGGAGTATTTGGATCTAATACCTTAACACAAGTAAAAAGATTTCAACATGATAATGGATTAGTTGCTGATGGATTAGTTGGTCCTAATACATATGATGTTTTAAGAGATAAAAATGGTTGGTATAATTAAATATAAACCAACTATATCAAATTAGAAATTAATTTTTAAGGTGCTACAGCACCTTTTTGTTTTTGGAATCAAAAGGAAGCACTACAAACAATATATCATAATTTGTAGTGCTTTATTCTTTTTGCACAAAAATTCAACTCTAAAGATAATATCTTAAAAATCAAAATAATTAAATTCTAAAATTAAAAGCATAATAAAATATTACTATATATTAATATTTTGTTATATATAAGTTGTAATAATAAAAATTCACATATAAAAAATACCATTAATATAAGGACCTATAAAAATCCAAAATAAATAAAAAAGATATTATAGAGGGGATTTTTATATGAAAACTTTAGTTATAAAAAAATGATATCCAATGTGAAGAAAGAGTTAGTGAACTTAAAAAGGCTCTAAAAACAATAAAAAATATAGAGATGTGTAAAAGATATTCAGTATTATTAAGACATTATGAAGGATTTACTAATAAAAGAATAGCTAAGATGGAAGGTTTAGAGATTCATGCCGTAGGCAGATATATAAAAAATTATAAATCAAAAGGTTTAGTTGGTTTAGAAATGGAACATAGTACTGGAACTAAAAGAAAATTAACTCAACCACCCTGTACTAAAACAGGGGTTGTTTAAGCGACTAAAAGTCGCAGTTAAGGCTAAAGCCATCTAAAGATTTAGACTAAAATCTATTCAAAAACTAAAGTTTTCTAAAGCTATGAGAAAGCCCATAAGTCTGTGTAAAATATAATAAACATGATAAATCAAAACTGGAAATTACTATGGGAAATTATCTCTGTAGTAATTTTAAATTTATATGATAATACTAAGACTGGGTTTATATAGCTTTTATTTGTTATTATTATTTGCAAAAATACCATTATTATTCATGTATAATTAAAATAGTGCAAGCTTTAATTCATATTTTATATATATATTGTTCAAGTCTATCTCTATACATTAAAGTTAATTGAGCCAAAGTATATGCCAATTTGGTGATGGTGAGGTCCATTTAAGCATAATCTGTTCTGTAGAAAGGTAAAGGGCTTTTCTTAAGGAATCATCTATAGGAAATGTAGTCCTTATCTTTGTAAATTTTCTTAGTTGCCTATTGAATCCTTCGATAGCATTAGTGGTATATATTATCTTTCTTATTTCCGGAGGAAAATTAAAATAAGTAGATAGATTTTCCCAATTATTATTCCATGAATCTATTACTATAGAATACTTATCTCTCCAGGTTTCTTCTAGTGTTTGTAAGACGTCAGCCGCTGTAGATTCATTAACAGCTTTATATACATTTTTGAAATCTTTCATAAATTCTTTACTGTCTTTAGATGGAATGTACTTTATGGAATTTCTTATCCGATGAATTATACAGCTTTGTATGTTAATATTTACATCAAGTAAAATTCTTTGCTTAAGTAAGATTATGACAATAACTGTATATTTTCATCTATCATGCTACAGAACATTCAAAATTATTATAAAGAACACGTTTCTACTGTTCTAAAGCCTTATTTTACAAAGCTTGTAAGCTATAACAGGTTCGTAGAATTAATGCTTCCTGCATTAGTTCTACGAACCTGTTATACATGACAAAGTTTAGAACTAGCAAGTGCACAAGAATTTCCTTTATTGACTCCACAATCCTTGATGTTTGCCATAACAGAAGAATACATTCTCACAAGGCTTTTAAAGGAATAGCAGAGCGTGGTAAAAGTTCAACAGGCTGGTTTTATGGCTTTAAACTTCATCTGGTTATCAATGATAAAGGCGAAATTCTCTCTTTCTATCTAATACCAAGAAATGTAGATGATAGAGATCCTAAAGTCATAGAATCACTAGCAAAAGAGCTGTTTGGAAAACTATTTGGTGATAAAGGTTATTTACTCAAGAAGATATCAGATATCCTTTATTCTAAGGGTATACAGCTCATAAAAAAGATAAAGAAAAATATGAAAAATAAACTAATGCTCATATAAGATAAGATTCTTTCTTCTTAGAAAAAGATTTATTATAGAAACTATAAATGACCACTTGAAAAACACATGTCAAATATGAGTACATTGTTTTAGCTTAATTGTTATATTATACCAACAAAAGTTATTAGGTATCCTTTTTTACATTTTTTCATCACTATATTTATCCACTAATAAATTGATTTTTTCAAACTCACGTTAATTAAGAAAAATTATTTAAACTGAATAAAAATGTATGCTAAAATCTATTCAATAAAAATAAAAAAGCTATTAATGAAACAAAAAACATCATGAAACTCATATAATTTAGAACTAAGTTTTATGATGTTTATATTAATTGAAGCCTATATTACATACTTTCACTTCTGAAGTTACTTTTATTTATCAGCTGTCTTTTTATTTAAATCAGTTTCTATACTAAAGTTGTTATAATTCTTTTTAATAAGTTCATCTTTAAAATATCCTTCATAAATTCCTCTAGCTACATATGCAGATTGGCTACCCAAAGCACCATCAAAAATAACTACTGCTACGGCTATTTGAGGGTTATCAGCAGGTGCATAACCTACAAACCAAGCATAGTCAGATCTGCCAATTTTATTTTGTATATCTGAATTAACCTGAGCTGTACCAGTCTTACCTGCACTAGGTATATAGTTGTTAAAAGATCCTAATGCATCCGCCGCTGTACCTGCTGCCCCTCCTGTACCAGTAACATTTTCCATACCTTTCATAACTAAATTTCTATTTTCAACACTGATATTAATTTTATCTAATGCTTCTGGTTTGGTCTCAGTTAACACATTACCATCAGCATCTGTTATTTTATCTAATAGATGAACCTTATATCTAGTTCCTCCATTGGCAATAGTAGATACATAGCTTGCCATCTGAAGAGGAGTAAAGGCATTTATACCTTGACCTATAGATGCATTATAAATATTATATCCTAAATTTGAGTCATTAATAGCATTTTTTATTTCACTATAAGTAATTGTAACTATCTTATTTATATCTTTATCACTGTAATTTTTCCCTTTATACTTAGGATCAGTATCTATTAATTCCTTAAACAATGGTGTATATAAGTTTATATAATTTTTATCACTGTCTATCTTTCCACTTTTAATAGCTGTTTTTATTGAATCTTTTATTTTGCCCTTAATTTCTAAAACTTTTTTACTGTCATCCACTCTGTCATATAAATCTATTGTCTGAAAATTGTCAATACCTTTATCATTTGATCCTTTGTTTAAATAATCGATAATATTTAGAAGAAATTGTACTGAGTTTACATTTCTTTTGGATATAACATTATATACCTGACCAAAGTTTTCTGGTATTTCAATGCCTGTACTGGCATTTCCTCCATTAGGATCTGCCCCTAGTCCAAATTGCCATGCATATTTTGCTAAAGCATCATTACCATACTGGTCTTTAAGCAATTTACCTACATTCATAAAGAATGGATTACTTGAATATCCAAGTGCACTAACGACATTTACAATACCATTTGCTTTTTCTGAAGGAAATAGTATAGGCTTTCCATCATCTCCCGTAAAAAAAGCTTGGTCATTAACTGTTGATGTAGAATTTATGACACCTGATTGCAACCCCGCAATGGCTGTTAATGGCTTAAAAGTTGATCCCGGTGGCAACAATGACATAGTAGCATAATTATACAGATACTTTGGGAAAAAATCATATTTATCTACTCTTTTTGTGGTATTTCCCTTAATACTGCTGTCTACTGGAAACATAAAGTTAATTAAATCTTGAGACATACCTCTATCCTTTGCCATTTTTTGGAAATCAGGACTAAAATACTTTTCCACCTGTTCCTCAGTTAACCCACTGGGGTTTGCAAAGTCATTGGGGTTAAAGCTTGGCGTACTGGCAAGAGCTAAAATTCCTCCCGTATGCACATCAATAACTACAGCTGCTCCTCTTGTAGCATTTCTTGTGCTTTGATTCCAAACAGTTCCTGTTTGCTGTAAATAATTCATTCTATTTTGCAGTGCCTGCTCTGCAGCATACTGTACATTAGCATCAATGGTAAGCTGCACATTCTGTCCTGGATAGGATTCTCTGCTGGCCAAGTTACTTGTTATTCTTCCCTGTTTGTCAATTTGAACTATATCTCCTCCATTAGCTCCCCTTAACCTGTCTTCATAAACAGCTTCAATGCCTGAAGCACCTACATAATCACTGCTTACATCATAACCCTTTTCAGAATACTTCTGCTGATCTGTAGAACTTATTTTATTTATATAACCCAGAACAGAGGAAGCAAGAGTGCCATAGGGATAATACCTCATAGGTTGAATATCTGCATTTACACCAGGGAGCTCTGATATTCTCTGTAAAAACACCAGATATGTATCTTTCTTTACATTACTGGAAATAGGTACTGGTTTATATCCAGAAAAACTATTCATTTTTATAGCATCTTTTACCAAAAGGTATCTTCTTAGATCTTCTACAGTATAATTACTTTTAATTTTTGAAACTCCTGATTTAACACCATAGTGCTTATCATCAATAAGTGTGTTGAACACCTCTTCTGGAGTTAACTTGAGCAGTTCCGCATTTAATTTACTTTTTTCTGCATCCGTTAAATCTGCTTCTTTTTTACTGTCGAATTGCTTTTTTAAAATTGAATCCTCAAGTGACCTATCCTTTAAAAATCTAAGTTGTAAAGTCTGAATGCTTTTGGCATCACTGGTATTAAACTCAAATCTATAGGGATTCACCTTAAGTGCAAAACTGTCATCCTGTTTTTCGTTATTTTCATCTAAAATACCAAAGACCTTTGCCATGGTCTGGAAGAACTGTTTTTCACTATCTTCCGTATCCATAAAAGTAACCTCGTAACTTTGCTTGTTAGTAGCAAGTTTTATTCCATTCTTATCTGTAATGGCTCCCCTTGGTCCTTCCTCTGGTATAAGCTTATGAGATTTGGTATTGGCTTTTTCACTATAATATGTACCCTGAACCACCTGTAAATTAAAAAGTCTTACTCCAATAGCAGAAAAAGCCATCAGCATAACTATGATTAAAACAGAATATCTATTAAATATCTTTTTTCTCTTTTTATTCTTTATCATAAAATCACCACCCTTAAAATTTCCATTTACGTATCATATAATCTTTTTTACATAAGTTAAATACAAATTTATAGGCAAATATTGTTATGATAAGACTATATACCGCAATAATCAAAGAACTGTATAGACTAATTTGAATATGCATCACATCTAATATTATAAAAATTAATATCCCCTTAAATAGAATCAATCCAGATACGGAAACAACAGGCATTAATCTCTTTTCCCTGAATAAATTTCTTCCTATTTCACCTGCTAGTACACATAAAAGCATATTTAACAAAATGTTGATACCAAATACATTTGGGAAAAATACATCCTGCAGTACTCCGGTTATAATACCCATTCCAAGTGCAGAGAATCTGTCATTTATAATTGAATAACTTAAAGCAAATATAAAAAGCAGGCTGGGATAGTAACCATATACCGCAGCAAAAGGCATAACTGAATTATCCATCACCATAAGTATAAAAATTATTATTATCAAAGTTAAAAATTTTTTCATCTATATCACCCTAGTACTTTATTTCGTCGGTATTTTTAGGTTCAACAATAAATACCTCTTCTAATTTATTAAAGTCCACATAAGGCTTAATTATGGCATATTTGCTAATTTTAGTCTTATCGTCTGCCACACTGGTAACTTTCCCTATAGGAATATCCTTTGGATACATATTGCCAACACCAGAAGTAACTATTTCATATCCATTTTTTATATCTGTATCCATAAGCAGACTATCTATCATAGCTAATTTTTCATTATAGCTGTTTATATATCCTTTTACAAAACCATTAGTGTCTCCTGTGTTTTGAATCTTAGCTGCCACCTGAACATTTGGATTATTTAGTCCACCAACTTGACTCCAGCTATTTCCTGTAAATATAACTTTACCTACCAGTCCCTCTGGAGTAATCACAACCAATCCATTTTTAACTCCATCATTTTTACCCTTGTCTATAATATATGTATCTAGTAAACTATTAGCACCTTTTGCTATAATATTACAAGCAACATAATTATATTGAGAATGCTGATCTTTAAAATCCGACATGTTTCTCAATCTCTTGTTTTCTGCTTCTAAAGAATCATAAGCTGCAACCTTTTGCTGCATCTGTATATTCTTCTTCTTTAAATCTTCATTTTCCTGTTTTACTTCAGAAAAATGAGTTATAAAACCAGTCCAATTTTTTACACCACTAATACCTCTATAAATAATACCCTGTACTGAATTAAAAGTAACACCCACGCCATTTTCCATCAAAGAAGGATTTTGTCTTTTTACACTATAGCCTATTAGCACCAAAAAGCTAACTGACAGAACAATAATTGTTACTGCCAGTCTATTTTTTACAAATTTCATGTTTAGCCTCTATTTTTACTTATTTTATCAAAATGTTCAAGAGCTTTACCAGCTCCTAATGCTACACAATCTAATGGTGCTTCTGCTATATGTACAGGCATGTGGGTTTCATTATTTATTAAACAATCTAGACCTCTAAGAAGAGCTCCTCCTCCTGTAAGCATTATACCTATATCCATAATATCTGCTGCCAGCTCTGGCGGAGTTTTTTCAAGAGTGAGTTTAATAGAGTCTACTATAGAAGCTACTGGTTCCTTTAAAGCTTCTCTAACTTCTGATTCAGTTATTTCAATATTTTTAGGAAGACCAGTAACCAAATCTCTACCTTTTATTTCCATGGTTTCTTCCACATCTGAAACCTTATAAGCTGATCCAAGCTGCATTTTAATATTTTCTGCCGTTCTTTCACCTATCATTAAATTATAAACTTTTTTAATGTAGTTTATAATTGACTCATCTAATTCATCTCCAGCAACTCTTAGTGATTTACTAGTAACTATACCCCCAAGAGATACCACTGCAACTTCTGTTGTACCACCGCCTATGTCTACTACCATGCTTCCCTTAGGTTCCTCTACAGGAAGTCCTGCTCCAATAGCTGCTGCCATTGGTTCCTCCATAAGCTGTACATCTCTAGCTCCAGCTCTCTTAGTAGCTTCATCAATGGCTCTTTTCTCCACTTCTGTAACTCCTGATGGAAAACAAACTATTATTCTAGGACTTGCAAAAGCTCCTTTTGAGGTAACCTTTGCAATAAACTTTCTAAGCATGCTCTCTGTAACATCAAAATCAGCTATAACTCCATCCTTTAAAGGTCTTATAGCTACTATATTTCCTGGCGTTCTTCCTATCATCTGCTTTGCCTCATTACCAACAGCAAGTACAGTCTTTGTATTTGTATTTATAGCTACAACGGAGGGTTCCCTTAAAACAATCCCCTTTCCCTTTACATAAACCAAGGTGTTTGCTGTTCCTAAATCTATACCCATGTCTCTAGATATACCAAAAAATCCCATTTAAATTTTTCTCCTTTCAACCTTACAAAATTCCTTTTTCTTTTAAACTCACATAAATTTCATCTCCTATAATAATATGATCCAGGAGATCAATCCCAATTATCTTACCACATTCTTTTAATCTATGAGTGATATTAATATCTTCAGTACTAGGTGTTGGATCACCTGATGGATGATTATGGCATATTATAATTGATGCACTATGAGATAAAATAGCACTATGGAAAACTTCTCTTGGATGCACTATAGAAGAATTTAAACTTCCAACAGATACATCTATTATTCTTATAACTACATTCTTTGTATTCAACAAAATAACCTTAAGCACTTCTTTGTTCAAACTTTTCATTTCCTGCATCACCAAAACCGCAGCATCTTTAGGCTTTGAAATGCTGTAAGTGTCTCCTGATTTATATGTACCAAATCTCTTTGTAAGCTCACCTAATGCAACTAATTGTACTGCCTTAGCCATACCTATACCATCAATTTGCAAAAGCTGTTCAACATTTAAGTTTAATAGTCCATTAAGTCCGCCATTAAGTTTTAATAGCTTATTTGACAAACTCAATATATTTTCTTTAGCTGTTCCGCTTCTTAATATTATAGCTAAAAGTTCACTATTAGATAGAACTTCAGCGCCATATCTAAAAAGCCTTTCCCTCGGTCTTTCATTTTCGGGCAAATCCATAATTTTAAAAGAACCAGCCATACTGCACCTTCCTTTACAGATTTATTCCCATCTCCCCAAACATCTTATTTAATTTATTAAGCGGTAATCCAACTACATTGTAAAAACACCCATTTATAGATTCTACAAAAATTGCAGCATTACCCTGTATACCATAGGCACCTGCTTTATCTAAACATTCTCCAGAATATACATATTTATTGATCATTTCATCTGTTAAATTGGAAAATTTCACTTCTGTACACATATAATCTATTTTATTTCTACCAGAACTCAAATCCAGTATTGAGATACCTGTGTATACATTATGAATATTGCCACTTAACATCTTTAATATTCTGAATGCATCATTTTCATCTTTAGGTTTTCCCAAAATAATGTTTTCAAATGCAACAACGGTGTCGCATCCTATAATGAAAGTATTTTTTCTTTCAGTTATTTTACCTTCAACATCTCTTGCCTTTCCCTCTGCCAGCGTCATAACATATTCAGGAACATTACTTTTAAATTCAATCTTCTTTTCATCAAAATTACTTGGAATAACTTTAAATTTTTCAGTAATTCTCTTTAAAAGTTCTATTCTTCTTTCAGAGGACGAAGCTAAAATTAAGTTCATGCTTTCACTTCCCAATGATTTCTGCATAATACTATCTTTAATACTATACTTACAATGTGATAATCACCATACTAAGACTTATACCTCTTAACATTATTAACAAAATCCTAATATTATATAAAATAGATTTACATTGCTATATCATACACATAGTCGTAAAACTCAGTGTTCATGCATCATTTGTCGCAATTTTACCTATTTTATCAATATATAAGAAATGTAATTTTTTTAAATTTTCACCAAATATATTGGCAAATTCCTTGTTAAATTAAACCCTGTATGTCTAATATAGTTTATCATTTAATGTAGCTTTAAACAAGTATTTCTGTGAGTTATTAATAAAAATTTTTTAGTTTGTTTTCAATTAAAAAGTCTGCTTTTAGCAGACTATTTAGACAACTTTTTTAATTGAGAATATAGATATACTTTATTGCCATCAGCATTGCTTTTTGAAAATTTTTCTGGAAGCTTATAAATATACTCTTTCATTTCATCTAAAACCTTTTTATTTTTATAATTTCCTTCCACTTTATCAAGCTTTTTAGTCCAATCTTTTAAAGCAGCTGTCTGAACTTCTTTAACATCCTTATCATAGGCTTTATTTATAATCTGTAAATTTGCATTTAAAATACTTATTATCTGCAAATCACAAATGTCATTTTTATTAAGACTATAACTTATATCATGTGCTTCAAATTTATTATCCTTTAAAAGTTTTACAGAAGCATCGTAATCCTTTTGATTGAAGTAAATTCCAAATATAACTCTTATCTTCCCATCATCTTCTACTTCAAAAGGATTACCTATTTTATTAAGCTTGTTAATTAAATCTTGAGCATTTTCTTTACTAGTAAATATACCACATTGCAAAAATACAAAATTTGCCTCATCCTTTGAAGTGTTTTGATTGAAAACAGTTCCACTTTCTGAAGTTCCTGTAATACTGCTATTATTTTTTAAAAATATATTTGATACAAAAGTTCCTATTAATATTGCACATACTAATATTATAAATACAATTACAAAATATATTCTATTGGTTTTCTCTTTTCTCTTTATATCATATCTGGTATATCTCATTTTCTCATCCTCCTTAAATTTCACTACTATAAATATATTTTAATATAGTGAAATTTATACTAGAATTTGAGATATAATACGCTATTATTTAATAAATACAATGTACACTTCACAGAACTCTGATATTTTTTATTAAAACCTATCCTTTTCTAACCATATATTTTCTTTTTTAATATTACTGCATTTCCACTATTGCTTTCATTCATAAAAAAATCATTACTTATTCTAACCATTTGAAATCCACTGTTTTTTAATACATTTAGTATTTTTTTATCTCTCACCGAAACACCTATTAAGAAATCTTCTATACCAAAATTATGTAAAAAGAATTTTAATATATTATCTAATACAATGTTTCCTTCATTGTTATCTAAAAAAACTGTCTCCATATCAAAACAGGATACCCATACCATATTTTTATTTTTAAATTCAATCCTACCTTTGAAAATACCTATAATATTATTCATCTTTTTTATCTTCAAGAAAATTTCACATTCACTCATATAATATTCTATAAATCTTTCATAGAACTCATTAGTTTCCAGATAATCATTACTGTTGTATAGAAAAGATTTTTGGCTATTATACCACATCCGTATATGTTTAACATCTTCTTTTTCTATACTTGAAATGCTCACATCTCCATACTTTATATTTACATCAAACATACCTCCACCTCTTCTCTCTATTAATAAATTCTACATAAAATCATAATTTCCTTTCACCCTGTAAAAATCTTCTTAATATAAACGGAGTTTTTGATGTGAATTAAAATTTTATTTCACAAAATCCTATAATAAATTATAAAAATTATCTTGTATTTATTAATCTTCTTCTTCAAAATCAATTATAGTAGGCATGGCCGTAATAGAAGGCCCAATTTGGGGAAAATGAAAATCTTTCCTATTCTGAAAAAAACTCTCCTCACAATCCATAGCACCATATATATCCATATTATAATTTATATCAAGTTCATTATAATTTCTAAATTCAAGTTCATTATCTGATAAAGTATTTTCATGCATTACCGGGAAAAAGCTTTCCTGATAATTCATTATTGGAAATACTGGAATTTCAGCAAAATTTTCATAAGGCTTTCTGTATGGATATCTGTTCTGATAATGTCTAGCAAAAAAGTTATTATAATAATTTTTTTTCATGATTATTCCTCCCTATATAATAATCCTATTGGATACAATATTATATTTAATAAAATATTATTAATCTAATTAAAATTTATTACTATATATATAATAAATTAACATAATAATCATTTTAAATTCTATTTTATAAATATTTCATGGAATAATTTGCTTTTACCAACTATACATATTGTATTTATAAGTTTATTCATATATAATAAAATTTATATAATAACTACAAGCTTATAGATAAGTAAGTTTCAATAATATAGTCTGAAATATACAGAATACCTTTACGTGAGTGGATATGTATTAAATTGCATCTATATTATTTTTCTGCTATAGTGTTATAATATTTTTATACTAAAAAACTATAATTTATTATTATGTAACTGAATAAATTAAAAGTAAAAAATGGAGGGGAAATATGCTATGGAAAAAATAGCAAGTTTTACAGTAAATCATTTGAAATTGAAACCAGGAGTATATGTTTCACGAAAGGATGCTGTTGGTGATAATATTATTACTACCTTTGATCTTAGATTTACAACGCCTAATCTGGAACCAGTATTAAATACTGCTGAAATTCATGCAATAGAACATTTAGCAGCAACTTATTTGAGAAATGATAAAGACATCTCATCAAAAACTATCTATTTTGGACCTATGGGTTGCAGAACAGGTTTTTATCTGATATTAGCTGGGGATTATGAGTCAAAAGATATAGTGAATTTATTAATTGATTTATTTAAATTTGTAGCAAATTATGAAGGAGAAATTCCTGGAGCTGCAGCTAGAGACTGTGGAAATTATCTCGATATGAATCTTCCTATGGCTAAATACGTTGCAAATAAATATCTTAATGAAGTGCTTTTAAAGATTAGTAATGAAACGTTAAATTATCCACAATAATTTAAAAAAGTGAAACATTTCATCCAACAGGTGTCATGTTTCCCTTTTTTAGTTGAAAGTTGATAATTCCTAATCAACACTTCTAGAAGCTACAATATCTATTCCCGATCCTAAAATATTTTTAATAATTACGTCACCTTTTTTTATAGGTGCTTTTACCTTAATTTCTCTGATAGGTGTAATAATTTCTCTTATAATATTTTTAGGAACAGGTTCTTTACTTCTAATAGGAAGTCTTTTTATACTTCCTCCAGTTATATTAATGGTACTAGTAAATATTCTTACAGGATTTTTAATTTCTTGGATTGCATAGCTTTTACCTTTATCGCACTTATTACCACTAACTATATAATTATCCTTTCTCTGCCCTTCAATAGTCATATTGCAGGCCACAGGACAAACCGTACATATTAAATTATCAACCAAGACCGTAACCTCCCCTAACTTAATTTTTTATATATAAAGCAGCATTCCTGCCTGCTTCTTCTGCTTCTTTAGTTACATTATCCACAAGGTCATGTACCTTTACTACATTTCCACAGGCAAAAATTCCATCTTTACTTGTCTGTTTTAAATTATCTATCTTTATTCCACCTGTACTTTTTATTTCAATAGAAGCATTTCTTGCAAGTTCTGCTTCTGGTATTAAACCTGCTGAAAGGAGCACTGTATCACATTCATACTTTTTACTTGTTTCAGGCAGTGGATTCCCTCCTTTATCAACTTGGCATACAATAACAGCTTCCACTCTTTCTTTTCCCTGTATTTCTGTTATTGTATGATTTAACAAAAGCGGAATATCAAAATCCTGTAAACACTGAACTACATTTCTATAGGATCCTCCCGGTGAATTAGCTTTTTCAACTACAGCAATCACCTCTGCACCCTCCATTTCCATTCTCCGTGCCATTATAAGGCCTATATCTCCAGCTCCTAAAATAACTATCTTTTTACCTACTAAGTATCCATCTATATTTATAAACCTTTGGGCGGTTCCAGCTGTAAATACTCCTGCAGGGCGTTTTCCAAATATTCCTATAGAATCTCTAACTCTTTCCATACAGCCCGTAGCTAAAATTATTGCTTTAGCTTTTATTTTTATAAATCCTTCATTTTCACTGCTGGCAGTTATATGCTTTTCTCTGTCAATACTTAGTACCATGGTATCCAACTTATATTCAATTTCCAATTTCTTTACTTTATCAATAAATATTTCTGCATATTCTGGGCCTGTAAGTTCTTCTTTAAATATATGAATTCCGAAGCCACTATGTACACATTGCCTTAAAACACCGCCTAATTCCATTTCTCTTTCTATAATAAGTACATCCTTTGCACCATTTTTTTTAGCTTCTATAGCAGCTGCCAAACCTGCTGGACCACCACCTATAATTACAATATCATAATTAATCATAAATATCTCACCCACTTTCCACGTAATCTTTTATTGACTTTTAGATAATATTATTATAGATTAAAGGATCATATATTATCTGACAAAATATAAGATCCTCTATTGTCATATTGGATATCATTCATTTCTTTTCCAAGCTCCCTTGCTAGGATTTCTAAAATTCTAGGTTCACAAAATCCTCCCTGGCACTCTCCCATAAGAGCCTTTGTACGATTTTTTATTCCTTTAACTGTTGTAGCCCCACAGTTTCTATGGATAGCATCAACTATTTCACCCTCTGTAATCATTTCACAGCGGCATATAACTCGTCCATATTTGGGATCTCTTTTTAATAGTTCTTCTTTTTCATTATCACTAAGTTCTTTAAATCTATAAATCCTTCTCCTTTTAGGATTAAAATCTGGATTTTCTTTTATAGGTTCATAATCCCTTTCAAATATATCTTTAACTATATCTGATATCATTTCTGCAATAGCTGGTGCACAAGTTATTCCCTGATCTACACTGGCTGCATTTATAAAACCTTTAACTTCCTCAGATTCACCTAAAATAACTTTTCCGCTTTCTTCTTTACCATTTAATCCAGCAAAGCATCTTATAACTTTGTCAAAAGGTATCTTATCACTTAGCCTGGACATCTTTTTCTTTAAAATTTCAATTTTATCTTCTGAAGTTCCAAGTGCTTCTTTATCTGGTGCAGTCTCAAATACAGGTCCCATAACAATATTTCCCCCAACAGTAGGTAAAATATTTAATCCTCTATCACCTTCTTTAGGGCATCTGTTTACGAGATGTTTAAACATAGTTCCTATATTTTCATTGAATACAATAAATTGTGCCCTTTTAGGTACAATAGTGTATTTAGAATATTCTGCTAAAGAATTGTTTATTTCATCTGCATGGAGTCCAGCACAGTTTATTACATACTTTGTATATATAAACTTATCCTTTGTAATTATTTTAAAACCTCTAGCAATTCTTTCTACATTTTTAACTTCACTATTTAAAAACAATTCAGCGCCATTATCCATAGCATTTTCAACTAAGGCCACTACTAATTGAAAGGGCCATACACACCCGCAATTTGGAGAATAAAATCCAAATTTAAATTTTTCATCTATATTGGGTTCTAATTTAGCTATTTCTTCTCTGTTTACTATACGTACACCGGAAGCATTGTTTTCAACTGCCTTATTATACATATTTTCTATTTTCTCTCTATCCTCTTCATCAAAACCTACTGTAATGGATCCCATTCTCTTAAAAGGCACATCTAAATCTCTGCACATTTCATCATAGATTTCATTTCCTCTTATTAGTAATTTTTGATTTAAACTTCCCTTAGGCTGACGAAAAGGTTCATAAATATTACAACAATTTGCACCTGTAGTACCTTCAGACACATCACTATTCTTTTCAATAATTGCAATAGATATTTGATATTTTGAGAGTTCCCTTGCTATAGCTGCTCCTACAACACCAGCACCTATAATTGCAACATCATACATATTTCCACCTTCCTTTTTACAGCTCTTTTAAAAATTTTGGTAACCATTCTCTGTCATGCTGATTTTTTATACTTATTTATTATTATACTACTTTTTATAAAAAGTGGTATCTACTTAAGCAGATACCATTAAATTGAAACAATTATATTTTAATATTTTGCAAATAATTCTCCTATTTTTTAACAGCATATACCATAAACATTTCCGAGTCTGATCCAAAATCTCTTTTTTTCTGAATTTCTCCCTCATTTTTTCCCTGTGCATATTGTATATCAACATATACTCTACTGCTTATATCTGTATCTATATCTATTTTTCTAATGCCATTTTTAATAAGTATATCTACATCCCATTGAGGTCTTACATAATTAGATATATATAATTGTTTTGCAAAATCATTCCTTCTACGAATGAGATCTTCACTTTGTAAAGTGCGGTTGTAGGAACTAGGTACCCATTTTTGCATTTCTCTATAAGTTTCACCTTTTTCATCAGCTAATTTAAAAGTTTGTCCATAATTAGCATCAAAATTCATAATTTTACCTTTAGATTTAAGAACACGGCACCACTCTTTATAAGCTTTTTCAGGATCTGGTAAGGTCCATGTTACATTTCTTGATATTATAAAGTCAAAACTTTCATCTTTAAATTCTAAATTTTGAGCATCCATTTTAATAAATTTTATATTTTTATATCCTAGATTTTTAGAATTTTCTCTGGCATTATCAATCATTTTATCTGAATAATCTATAGCTGTAACCTCAAAACCCATATCACATAAAAGTACAGCATAAAATCCTCCACCAGTTCCTACATCCAAAGCATGAAGTCCCCTGCCAGAGGGTATCTTTTCTCTAATAATCGCTGTCCAAATCTTTCGTTGAAACCCTTGTAAATCCTTTAGTCTGCACTTACTGAACTCATTTGATCTCTCTGACCAGTAATCATTTATTATATGCTGTATATCCATATTTAATCCTTTCACTATATATTTATTTATCAGGTGCTTCATTATTGATAATTTTATTAGCTTCTTTTTCTGAAAGATCATAATTTAGGAAACTTTTATAGAAAGATCTAGTTTCTTTGAGTATATCCATTTGAGAAAATTTATCTGGATGCAATGTTTTAGCAGCCCATTGTATTTGTAATGCTTCTTCTGCACTATATCTATCCCAATAAAAAGCTCCATCTGGGTTAAAATATACTTTTTCAGATTTAACTGCATTTACTTGTTTCCAGCTTTGATCCTGTAATAAAATATCTTTAATTTGTTTACCACTTTGTTTCATTAAAGTATTACTACTTAATATAATTACATCTGGATTCCATTTTAGCATCTGTTCCATAGATATCTGTTTATTATTACCTTTTACGTCAGAAGCTGCATTTATTCCACCAGCCACCTTTATCCATGCATCAATTATTGTATCACTTCCATCAACTGTAAGTGGAGATAATGATGTTACGTGAAGCACCTTAGGCTTTTCACTTTCCGGTATTTTAGAAGTTACATCTGTTATCATATTGAGCTTACCATCTAAATATGATATGTATTCATCTGCTCTTTTTTCAGCATCACTTCCAAGAATTTCTCCTGTAAGTTTAAAAGTTTTTTTAAGTCCATCGAAATCAGTAAAATTTAATTGAACTGTAGGTACACCAAGTTGTGATACCCGATCTGCATTTTTTGCATTTAAAGGCATAAATACAATATCTGGTTTCGTTTTTATAAGTTCTTCTGTATTAGCACTTCCGTCACTGTTAAATACAGTTACAGCATTATGCATCTGTGAATTTACTTTGTATAACCACGGTCTGGACTTTTCAGTAAGCACAGTAGCAACAATTTTGTCTCCGGCACCAAGCATAGTAATAACCTCATTATGGGCCTGCCACGAATCTGCTATTCTTTTAATATTTGTAGGTATTTCTACTTTTTTGCCTGTAACATCAGTAATTATTTTTGTATCAGGCTTTTTTTCTTCTGCTTTTTGAGCATTAGCATTATTAGCATTGTTGTTATTTCCACATCCTACTAGAGAGAAAATTAAAATGATAAAGATGATAGATTTAAATTTGTTTTTCATAAGTACACATCCTTTGTTTTTCATTTTGTTAACATAAAAGAACAAAATCTAATATAACCAATTTAAATAGTAACTAAATATTATAATTAGTTATATTTAGACATTTTACATATGGTTATTTTATCAGCAAAATATGAAAACCACAATATAAAATACAACAAAAGTGCATGTAATCATCTTTATTGTACAGTTAATCTTAATATGTATATATTTAAAAATCGCAAGTTAATTTTTTATAATTTGACTTATTTAACCAATAAGTTTACCATAAAATATATAATTTTATAGCTTTAACGGGAGGTATTAAAATGAAAAGCCCAGAAATTAAAACTTTAGCTCTATCCATGGGTATGTTAGTATTTTTAAGTGGATGTAGTGTAAAAAAACCTGATAATATTTCTAATAATACTGCCATTACAAACAATACTTCAAATCCAAATGAGAGCGGCTCACAAATTAGCAGTTCAAATGAACAGTCACCCGGTTCTGTAAAAATCAAATACAATCTTAGCTATATACGTAAACTAGCTAGTAATCAAGTAGCTGTATGGATAGAAGATTCTAATGGCAATTATATTCGCTCTATATATGCCAGCAATTACACTGCTAGTGGTGGTTATAAGCAAAGATCAGAAGCTCTTACAGAATGGATTAAAAAATCAAAATGGGAAAATGCATCAAAAAGCGAAATAGATACTGTTAGTAGCGCAACACAAAGTCCAGGGAACATCACTCTTATCTGGGATTGTAAAGATACAAAAGGTTCTGCTGTAAAACCAGGTAAATATGTTTACAAAATAGAAGGGAACATTTACTGGGGCAGTCGAGTTCTTTATAGCGGCGAGATAGAGGTTGGAAATTCTGAGAATGATTCTACTGCAAAAGCTAATTATATAAATAAAGATTCAAAGAATAATGATACTTTAATAAAAAATGTTTCTGCTGAATACACTCCAAAAAAATAAATCTAACCTAATGCTTTTAACACCATTAATCTTTTGTAAAATAGGATTTATTGATAATTAAGAGTTATAATATATTAAGTTGTTATACCTACTAAAATCCAAACCAATATAAAACTTATTAATATGGTCATATTCGATAGTACACCTACAAGTTTAGCATCATAGTTAAATTCTATGGAAAAAGGTATAATAGTAGAAGCTATGGGAAGAATAAATCCAACAAAAAGTGTATATTTTGTCATTTTATCAAAGGGTGAAAATATAAAGAATAATAGTCCTACACTGAAGCCTATTATATATCTTAAGGCTAATATAGAAATAATATCCTTAAAATTTTTAAAATCGAACTTAAAGCTCAAATATATACCTAAAAGTATTAAGGACATAGGCATATTTGCTTTTGATATAATACCCGAAAAATCAATTATCATCTTTGGAATGCTAATGCCCAATATATTTATAACTACTACTATAATATATGTAATCAAAGGTATAGATTTAAATGCCTTAAAAATTGCTGATTTAATATCAAGTGTTTCACTTTCTTTGGAATAATAACTGGCAATAATATGACATAATACAAATATTATAAAAGAATTTCCCACATCAAACATGGCAAAATATTTTACACCTTCATGCCCCCAAATAGCTTGAACAAGTGGGTAAGCAAAAAGACCTATATTAAAAGTTGGAAGAAGCATAAGAAGAATACCTTTTGTCTTCTTCCTTTTTTTCCTAAATAAGTACATACCAACTACTGTCATAAGAATTCCATAGGCAACACTTATTAATGTAAGTTTAATAAGTGAATATTCAACCTTTAAGGTACTAAAGGTACTTATAATTAAACAGGGTAATGTAATGTTGATAACTATTCTTGCCAGCCCTTCCCCGTCTTTTTCTTTGACTATATTAAACCTCTTACAGACATATCCAAGTATTATAATAAACATAGATATTATAAATTGATTATTGATATTATTCATAAAATCCTCCTAGAAACCGTGTAATCATTTTCACATATGTATAAATTTAATAATATCACATAAAACATACTAATGAAAGATACTGGAATACTAATCGAAAAATTAAAAAAATATGAATTTTTCAAAATATTTTTGCATTACTTCACATTTTTATTTATACTAATAATGCCTAATATTTTATTATAGATATACAATACTGTTTTAAAATATAAAATTTTTTTAAACTTATATATAAAGTTTGTTATCTATAATGTGTAATTTAAAAATTTAGCTTTTATAAGGAGATTAAATTAATGGAACAATATATTATTGCAATTATCGAAGAAATAGGATATCTAGGAGTATTTTTATTAATTGCTGTAGAAAATTTTTTTCCACCAATTCCATCAGAAATAATTTTAACTTTCAGTGGTTTTATGACCACAAAATCTAATATAACTTTAGAAGGAGTTATATTATCTGCTACTGCAGGCTCTGTAGTAGGAGCAATCGTCCTATACAAAATAGGCCAGCTGCTTGGAGCTCTTAAATTTAATGAATTAGTTGAACGCTATGGCCGTGTACTGAGAATTAAGGGAAAAGATGTTGACAGAGCTTATTTATGGTTTGAAAAATATGAAAATAAAACTGTTTTCTTATGTAGAATGGTACCTTTACTTAGAAGTCTTATTTCTATACCTGCCGGTATTTCTAAAATGAAATTTTCTTCTTTTCTATTGCTTACAACTGCCGGATCTCTTATATGGAATATTGTACTTATAGGTGCCGGAGCTATTTTAGGTGACAAATGGCAGCAAATTTTAGGATTTTTAGACGTTTATTCAAAAGTAGTTGTCATCCTTTTAGCTTTATTTATATTTGTTTTCTTTATCTATTTATTCACTCGAAGAAAAAAAGCTTAGCAAAAACTTTGCTAAGCTTTTTTGATATATAAAGTCCAAAAATTGATAATTTTTTAACATATTTTCTGTTATTTGACAATAAAAATAATAGTGATATTATAAACTTATAAACTATTAAAACTTGATTGGGGTGGTTTTATTATGTCATTAACAAATAAAAATATTGAAAATACTGTAGATAAAAATTATAAGCTATATATTGGGGGCAAATGGATTGACAGCACTGAAAAAAGTACTATTAAGGCCTATAATCCATCGAATGGTAAATTTCTCTCTGAATTTACAGACGCTAGCAATGACGATGTGGATAAAGCCGTAGATTCAGCTTGGAAAGCTTTTCACGAATGGAAAAAAGTAAGTCGTGAGGAAAGAAGTAAAATTCTTTTAAAAATCGCTGATTTAATTGAAGAAAATTTAGAACACTTAGCTCTAGTAGAAACCCTTGATAACGGAAAACCTTTAAGAGAAACTCTAAATATAGATGTACCAGCCAGTGCAGATCATTTTAGATATTTTGCAGCTGCTATAAGAACAGAAGAAGGAACTGCCCAAGATATAGATAATAGCACATTGAGCATAGTTTTAAAAGAACCTATTGGTGTAGTTGGTCAGGTAATTCCCTGGAATTTCCCACTGCTCATGGCAGCTTGGAAAATAGCACCAGCCCTTGCAGCAGGAGATACCATAGTTATTCACCCATCATCATCTACTTCTCTAAGCCTTTTGGAACTTGTAAAAACTATAGGTGATGTACTTCCTGCAGGAGTATTGAATCTAATTACAGGAAAAGGTTCTAAATCTGGAGATTATATGCTTAAACACAAAGGCTTCAGTAAACTTGCTTTTACTGGTTCTACAGAAATAGGTTATGAAGTTGCAAAGGAAGCTGCCAATAAACTTATACCTGCTACTTTAGAATTAGGTGGTAAATCTGCAAATATATTTTTTGATGATGCTCCTTTTGAAAAAGCTATTGAAGGTGCTCAACTTGGAATACTTTTCAATCAAGGTCAAGTTTGCTGTGCCGGCTCAAGATTATTTGTTCAAGAAGGCATTTATGATAAATTCCTCGCCTCTTTAAAAGAAGCCTTTGAAAAAGTAAAAGTAGGTCTTCCTTGGGATAATGAAACTCAAATGGGTGCTCAAGTAAATCATGGTCAATTAGAGAAGATATTAAATTACGTGGATATTGGCAAAAAAGAAGGTGCTTCTCTTATAACTGGCGGCTATAAGGTTAATGAAGGTGAGCTTTCATCTGGAGAATTTATTAAACCAACAATTCTTGCAGATGCTACAAATACCATGAGAATAGCCCAGGAGGAAATATTTGGTCCTGTAGCTACAGTTATAAAGTTTAAAGATGAGGCTGAAGTTATAAGGCTTGCAAATGAATCTGAATATGGTCTTGGTGGTGCAGTATGGACTACAAATATAAATAGAGCCTTAAGAGTAGCTAAAGCCGTAGAAACAGGTAGAATGTGGGTTAACACTTACAATCAATTACCTGCTGGTGCTCCTTTTGGTGGATATAAAAAATCTGGAATAGGCAGAGAAACTTATAAATCAATTTTGGATGCCTATACTCAGACCAAAAATATATTTATAAATATTTCAGATGACAAGATAGGTTTATATTAATCTTTTGAATAGATAAAATACTACTGCGTTACAATATTCCGCATTGTGACGCAGTTTTTTAAGTTAATAAAAAATATAAATATATTTTTATAGGAATTATATATAGTGAAACTACATCCAAGCTTAAAATTAATAGATACAAATATAGTATTATTAAGGCTTACAAATTTTTTAGTTTTAGTTTGAAACTAATTTCACTATATATATCCAAATTTATAATTTTAAAATACAAAGTTTAAGATATATTTATAATCAAAAATTTTTAATTAAAGACTCAGATATCTATATGTAACTCAGATGAATAATAATTAATATTAATTTTTTGTTAACATCAAGTATTATAAAATATTCATATCACATAAAAATAAAATAAATTGATTCTAAATATTAATTTAAAGGACTTTTTTGTTATAAAATTATCATTAATAATACTTATTTTCTTTAAAAAATATCCTGTTTTGTAGAAGATGAAAGTGTTACTGGTAGTAATTATATAGGCTTATTCTAATCTTCTTTTAATCAAAGATAGAGAAATTTATAATATACATTATAAATTTCTCTATCCCACAATTTTAATAAATTTTCTATTCTTTTTCATTACAACTCATTCTATGAATTTTTTTCACAAATACTAGCTTCAGTTTTTCCCTGACACTTAGTCAAATCTTCTTCTGGAATATTATACAATCCTATCAATTCCTTTAAATATTCAACATTAAATCCTGCTACTAATTTATCACCTACTATCATGAGAGGTCTCTTAATCAGTAGTGGATCACTGCAAAGCAGTTCAAGAGCTTTATCCTCAGGTAAACTTCCTGGAATTACAGTACCATTTTTAACAGCTACAGCATTTTTATTATACCACTCTTTAACATTTAATCCCTTTAAATACGGATAGAGTGTATCTGGTGTCCACTTTTCATCTAAAATAGATCTTTCTTCTATCTCATGACCTGAAGAGATAAGTAATTGCTTTTGCATTATCCCTCCTCTACAGCCTGGTTTAGTATAAAAAACAATATGAGCCATTTATGTTATTTCCCCCTTGCAGTAAAATAATTTTATATAATGTTTTAAATTTAAATTTTTATACTATTCTTGAAAATATGAAAAGTTACAAGGTTCACCTTCACAATTCATAACTATTTCATCTTCTTCAGGAATGAAAATATTTTTATCTTCCAAAAGGTTTTTATCTACTTTTATATCTTTATCTAAATCTTTATTATTATTATTATTCATAACAATCACCTCTAAAATAATTTTTAATTAATATTAGTTATTATCTAATATTAATTTTATCATAATTTCAATATTTTTCAATAGCTTTTTTAATTTTTGTACAAATAAATTAAGTGTATTAACTTCTAATTTAATAAAAGTAGAAATACAAAATTTTAATTTTATACCAATCAACAATAGTATTGGAACGACCTTAATTAGATAAAATAAAAAATCATCTATAAATGAACTTATAGATGATTTTCACTAATTCTTTAATACTTGAAAAGATGGATTACTCCCTCATCATTCATATTTTTTAATATGGTTACTAGAATAGGTAGAAGAAATAATCCGATGAATCCAAATAATTGTGCACCAACAAACATACACATCAATGTAACAAGTGGATGAAGTCCTATCTGATTACCCACTACCTTTGGTTCTAAAGTCTGCCTTATTACAAGCACCACCAAATATAAAACAACTAATCCTATAGCTAAACCTACATTTCCAGTAATAATACATATAGCTGCCCAGGGCAGCAGAACTCCTCCAGTACCCAAAATTGGCAATATATCTATTATAGCAATTAGTGCTGCAAATAAAATTGAGTTAGGTATTTTTAATATAGTTAATCCTATAGATAATTCTATAAATGTAATCATAATCAAAATGGCATAGGCTCTTATGAACTTGAAAATTGTATCCACACCATTTTTTTTAACATTTAATATTATATTCTGATTCTTTTCTGAAAACTGCATTAATATAAATTTAGTTATCTTGCTATAATCAATTGTAAAAAAGAAAGATGCTACGATAGTAAATAAAAATCTTATAAAAAATGATGGTATTCCTCCTGCAACACTCATAATAGCCTTCATAACCGTTGAAGACATAGATTTTACAAAGGAAAGTATAGAATCATTTATGCTTTCAAAACTATTAGCTATCCAAATATCCATTTGAGGTGCGGTTTTCCTTAGCCATATTACAACATCATTTAATACAGGTTCTATAGTATTAACATAAAATTGAGGTAAATTATAAAACATTTCTTTTGTATAAGTATATATTTTCACCCCAAACATACTAATAATCAAAAAAAATAACAAATAAAAAACTATTAATACCACTGCCGAAATTTTAACTCTTTTTATTTTAATTTTTTTACTGATAAAATTTATAATAGGTTTTAAAATTAAAGCAATAAAAAATCCAATAATAAAGGGCATAAATAGTGGAATTACATATTTTAAAATAACAAATATCAATGCCGCTATAACTAAAATATATGCCAGCTTTATTATAAAGTTCTTTTGTCTTTCAGTATTCATCTTTCGTACCTGTTTTATAAATACAGGCTCCTTCACCTCTTCTTCCACTCAATATATTTTCTAATCAAAACTTTTGTTTTATATTAAAATATATCTTTTAAAAATATCCAATTTGAATTTGTAGACAACTCTTGATTATAGCTATATCCATAATCAAAATCTTTTAACTTTTCAGGATCTTCAATATAATTTTCTGACATATACCTAACCATAAGCCCCCTTGCCCTCTTAGCATTAAAAGGAATAATTTTATATTTACCATTTCTGTATTCCTTAAAAATTATATTTATAATACTTCCTTTAAATTTATTCACATCTATAACCTGTGAATATTCTTTAGAAGACAAATTTATTAAAATATCATCCTTTTGTTCCTTTATCTCCTCATTAAAATAATCTGTAATTTTTTCTCTCCAAAAATCATATAAATCATTTCCTCTAGAATTTTTCAACTTAATGCCCATTTCTAACCTATAAGGCTTTATTATATCAAAAGGTCTTAAAATTCCATATAATCCAGATATAATTCTTAAATGCCTTTGCATAAAATTCAGTGCCCTAGAATCCAGTTCTTCTGCATTTATTTGTTTATAAACTTCACCGTCATAATAAGCTATGGCTCTTTTCGAATTAACTTTATCATGGATACTTTTCCATCTATGATACCTTACAATATTTAATTCCGATAATTTATCACTTATCTTCATTAAACTTGAAAGTTGTACAGGGTCATATTTTTTAAGCTCCCCAATTAGAGTTTCAGCTTCTCCAATAAATATAGGCTTAGTGTATACAGTAGCAGCTATATGCTTATGTTCATTCATGCTTTTAGCTGGTGCAATTATCCATATCATTTAAGTAGATTACCTCCAAATACATTTTATACCAATCTATATAAACAACTTTATACTAATTATACTATATAATAACTATTACATCTAATTAAAATTAAAAAATCCTTTTAACACTTATAGATAATAGATTTAGAATCCAAATACCGGCCCCATAAAATAAGCAAATATTCCTAGTACTATTACATAAACTACACAAAATTTTAGTGTTGAATTTAATATCTTTCCCTCTTTTCCTGCTATACCCGTAGCAGCTGTTGCTACAGCTATACTTTGAGGTGATATCATCTTTCCAGCCGTTGCCCCTCCAGTATTAGCTGCTGCAAGCCAATAAGGATTTAATCCTAAAGATTTTGCCATTTCAACTTGAAGACCGCCAAATAAAACATTAGCAGAGGTATCACTTCCGGTTACAAAGGTTCCAAGAGCACCAATTAACGGAGCTATTACTGGATAAAACTTTCCTGTTCCTGACACTAATACAACAGCTATGGATTTTACCATTCCAGAATACCCCATAACTTTTGCTAATGCCAGTATTGATATTATTGTAATTGTAGATTTACTCATCTGTTTAATTGTATTTATAAAAACCTTTACTATTTCTTTAACACTAGCTCCTTGAATCAATCCTCCAATAAAAGTAGCTATTATAATCAATGTTCCTGGATTTAAAATCCATAAAAATGAATAGGCTTTGGCACCCTTACCTGTATAAATTTGAACCGATGTCTGAATATTTGATAATGTAATACTTATTGGCTTAAATAAAGGGCTGGTAAATATAATAAATATAAAAATCAAAATAAATGGTATCCATGCCAGAAATCCCTCTTTAAGAGATACTCTATCAACTTTTTTCAATGAGGAAGTCTTATAAAATACTTTAGTTATCCCTACAGTAACTATCAAACAAATAACAGAACCTAGTATTGCAGGTAATTCTGCTCCCAGGTATTTAGCAGCTATAATCTCGGGGATTGCAAAAGAAAGTCCTGAAGCCAAAGATATAAAAAATACTCCTTTTATAGCTTTAACACTTTTACCCGTCAGCATAACTAATATTATTGGAACTATAATAATTAATAGTGCCAATTGTATCCCAACGGCATAACTTAACATATTCACATCTATATTGGTTATCTTAGCAAGTGTAGAAACGGGAAGTCCTATAGCCCCAAAAGCTGTAGGTGTTGTATTTGCAATCAAACATATAATTGCTGCAAATACTGGATTAAAGCCAAGAGCTGCCATTATACTAGCCGGTATGGCTACTGCCGTTCCAAACCCTGCAATAGCTTCAAGAAAACCGCCAAATCCCCAGGCAAGAATGAGAACCAAAATTCTTTTATCTGTAGTAATACCTGTCATCATCTTTTTAATGACATCCATACTTTTAGTATACACAGATAGGTTATAAGTAAATACAGCAGCAATTATTACAAGCATTATAGGCCATATTGCCATTGCTACTCCTTCTAAAGAAGCAGTTATTGATTCTACTAAAGGCATTTTCCAGACAAATATAGCTAAAATTATAGTTATAAACAGTGTAGCAGGACATGTCTTGTGACCTGGCATTTTCAGTACTACTAGAGAAATCAGCAGCCATATAATTGGAATAAGCGCAATAAAAAATAATAAATAAGCATTCATAATTTTTCCCCCCATTTATATACTGAAACATTATTAAATATATTTATTCTGTAACTTTTTATTCTCATACAAAAAGCGACTACGTCGCTTTTGTATTTGTCGAATTATAGGCAGATCACTTATCTACAAATATTTGGATTACAGTAAAATATATTCCACACCTCTTATCATTTTCTAATCAGAAAGTAATACAATTTGTTTAGTAATCGTTTTCACAAGAAATATAATTATATTGCAAATTAATATTAAAACTATAAATTCATTTCCATAATCTTACTTTACATTCCTATAATATCATTATATTCAAATAACTTCAATAATAGTTATTTTTCAAACAATATAATATTATCTCAATATATTACGTAAATTCAGTTTCCTTTTAGCTTTTTATGGTATAAAACTTTTTCTCTTATTTTATAATTTCTAAAAATCTATGCAATAATGTTAAATATTTAATTTACATATAATTTTTATCAATCAATTAATTTTAAAAAATGTTCAATATTAATATTGAACATTTTTTAGATACAAACCCTTTGAATAGGCTATAGGTCCATATTCTTCTCTTTTCTTTTCTCTTAGTATTTTTTGTATATCTACGGTACTAAGTTTACCCTTACCTGCCTCTAAGAGAGTTCCAACAATAATTCTTACCATATTAAGCAAAAATCCATTTGCATTTAATTCCATTTCTATAATATTATCTTTTTCTAATATATTTATGTAATTCAAAGTTCTAATGGTAGATTTATTATTAGATTTTAAATTAGTAAAGCTCTTAAAATCATGAGTTCCAATTAAAATCTCTGCTGCTTTTTTCATTTCCTTTAAATTAAGCTGCTCATCAGTATGATAAATATACTTTCTAGTAAATACATCTCTAAATTTATTATTGTCTATTCTATACACATAAGTTTTGGATTTTGCATTGTATCTTGCATGAAACCTTTCATGAACATCTTCCATCTCTTTTACTACTATGTCTTCTGGCAAAAATTCATACAAGTAGTCAAGCATGGTATTTATAGTCAATTCACACTCTGTATGAAAATTTGCTATATAATTTTCAGCATGAACCCCTGCATCAGTTCTTCCGCAACCTATTACCTGTATGTTTTCTCCAGTCATTTTAGATAGTATATTTTCTATTTTATATTGTATAGTTGATTCACCATATTTTTGTTTCTGCCAGCCCTTATATCTACTTCCGTCATACTGAATTGTCATTTTTAAGTTTCTCATATAGTACCACCTTTAATCTATTTTATCTTCATTAAATACAAATTCCACTGTATAATTTTATCACTGAATTGCTTATTATACAATTTAAATTCATACTGAAAAATTTATTTATCCAAGATATATTAACATTTTTCAATATTATTTAATAAAATATATTGTAGTTAATTAAATTGGGGGTTAAATTAATGTACCATTACTATCCTTTTACTTTTAATCCAGTTTATTCTCATATGTACCGAAATGACAATACTATGCAAACTGATCCTTATACTTATCCTGGAAATCTTCCTGGTGCAATAAACCTTATTAAGGAAGCAGTATCTGGTGAAAGAGAAGATGAACTCTTTTATGATTATCTAATAAATACTGCCCCTACTCAGGAAGCCAAGAGTATAATTACAAGTATTAGAAACGATGAAATAAAGCATAATGGAATGTTTAGAAAAATTTATACAGAATTAACCGGTCAAGTATTAACACCTGATGAAAATGTAAGCTTTGAAAAACCCCTATCATACTGTAGTGGAATTAAAAGAGCATTACAGGGAGAATTAGCGGCTGTTCAAAGATACAGAAGAATTCTTTTTGCTATGCAGAATAGAGTTCATATAAATATGCTTACGGAAATTATAACTGATGAACTTAGGCATGCAAATCTCTATAATTTTTTATTTACCTTAGGTAGATGTGCTGAACAAGATAAAAAATAAATTGCATATAAAAAATAAGGCTGTTGCACTAGCATAAAAAATTATGCTAATGCGGCAGCCTCTAAGACACATTCAAATAAACAACTAATCAGTATTCTAGTCTATTATATATCTATAATCCATTACTTATTGAAGTTGTGTATATTTTTTCTAACAGAGTTAATGCACCAGTATATCCAATGTAGCTTTTATTAACTACTACTTCAAAAGTAGCTGGGCAACTAGCTTCAACTATTAACCCCTTTAATTCTTTTACTACATCTCTTTCCCAAGCTGAAGCAAATATTATTGGTGTACTGCTTCCAAAATCTGATTCTCTTAATTTTTTCTCGATAATATATCCATCCTCAATAAATTCGACCTCAGTAGACACATCCTTCGCCAAATTTTTATATTCCTCCTGAATAGCTTGTCTGTACTTTTCCGGTGGATTATCTGTTATAATTTGCTTTACTGGAATTAATCCAAGCTGATTTACCAAAAATTTATTTAAGGCTATATTATATGCACTGTCACCTACAACTGCATATTTAGATGGCAATCCGAACCAAAATTCAGAAAAGAAATCAGAAAAATGATCAAGGAAATAATAATATCTATCTTCTTCCTTTTTAATAAACTCTTCAGCTGTTTCTTTATTTATTCCTGCGAAATCAACAACCTGACGTATGAATTTTGTTGTCTCCTCTGCGCCAATTGGAATAATAGGGATATGCAAATAAGGCTGATTGTATTTTTCTTCTAAATGCTTAGCTGTTTTAACTCCTACCCAAGGGGAAAGTACCAGATTAAACTGAGCTTTAGGAATGTTCTTCCATTCCTCTACGCCCTTACTTTCTGAACCAAATAAAACATTAACTTTAAAGCCAGCTCCCTCAAGTATTCTCTTAATTTCAATAAAATCTCCACGCCAATAAGTATTAAAATAAGGTACTTCAGTCCAAAGATTTATCAATCCTTTTTCCTTTTCTCCTTCATAGTCCCCTACAAACTGATCTATTATAGCTTCAGTAACTATTTCATGACCAATTAAATTATTTCCCTTAAATCCGCCAGTTTCTGCAAATACAATAGGATAACCTTTTTTCTGATATTTTTTAACAATAGAACCTACATCATCCCCAACTAGTTCTCCGATACATCCACTCAATACAACAAATAAGTCTCCATCCATTATTTTAAAAGATGATTTTATAAGGTCATCCAGCTTTTTAGCTCCACCAAATACAACTTCATTTTCTCCAGCATTTACACTTGGTATAACAGATGCCCCGCTGTATCCCCCTCCTTGATAACCATTATTATAAGAAAGCATGAAATATTGTTTATCAACGCAACCAGGACCACAGTGTACTAAAGGAATCCCCTTATGAATTGCTGCTACAGTATATGCCGCACCTATAGCGCAGGCATAACGTGGATGAACTATTGAATTAGTCTGTTCATTAGAATTTAATTTGCCTAACATAAATATCTCCTTTTTTACAACAAAATTTATTATTTATTATTCTTCATCTAAAATTTCAGGATGTTTAGCAAGAACAAATGGATCTTCTTGATCTAGCCACCATTTTGTATAAGGCAGCTTAACATGTCTCTTTAAATTTTCGCCAAATTTTTTATGAGCAAGTACCTCTAATAACGCTTCTCCCATTCTGATTATTCCCTCATATCCGAAAGGAAGATGTTCATCTCCTAATGGGAATGCTGGAATACCAACCTTAGCCGCCAATGGAGCCAATCCATTGTGTCTGATAATTATAAAATCAGGGTTAACTCTCCTCAGTATTCCATAAAACTGAAATTGTTGTGTCTTACTTACTGTAAAATGCTCTACGTCACCATAATTCTCCACCAAAAATTTCAAGCTGTCTTGATCTTCATTTCCTCCATCATAAACAGGATCATGATGAAATACTATAGAACCATCTACCTCAAGTCCAAGCTCTTTTAAAACTGCAATTATTCCATGAGCATAGGCTGAACCTGTTGCAACAAATCCTTTTACACCTTTAAGCTTTTTCTTCAACTCTTCTATTTTAGGTTTAACCCTTTCATGTTCACTTTTAATAAATTCTTCTACCTGATCTTCTCTATGGACAATTTTTCCTATTTCTCTAAGCCAAGTATCTGTTCCCTTAAAACCATAAGGCTGTGGTGCTTTAATTTCAGGAACACCATATTCTTGTTCTAATGCGGCTGCCATATAAGATCCTAATGTAAAACAAAAAGTAGCTGTAGCTGCTGCTTCTGAACATTGGGCTAATTCGTCAACAGTGGCCATGTCTATCACGTAGTTTACTCTTAGTCCTATTGGGTTAAGCATTTCACTAAAATAATCAGTACCCCATAAAGCTATAATATTTATTAGATCTTCTTGCTTCTTAGGATGTTTATTGACTATTTGTCTTAAAATCCCATGTTGAGAGATATCAAATCCTGTGCTCCAATGTTTTGATCTAAAGCCTTCACAGGATAGAGGAATAACTGGAATTCCAAGTTCATTTTCAGCTTCTTTAGCTACACTGGCTATATCTTCACCAATAATTGCCGTAGCACAGGCTGCTGAAATAAAAATTGCTTTGGGATTAAATCGAACCCAAGCATCCTGTATAGATTGCTTTAATTTTTGTGTGGCACCAAATACCATATCTTTTTCCAAAAGATTTGTACTTAATATTTGTATATTTTCAACCTTTTTTCCTCTGCGTATTAATCCCACTTTATAGCCTAAATTAAATCTAGGATGAATTGCAGAGCATCCTATAGATGAGTGCTCTATTAAAATTGCATCAGGTATATTTCCAACCTGGCATCCCACTATAGACTGACTACACATAGTCTGCTGATTAAAAGGCATTTTTAATTCACAAAGCTTGCATCCTTTGCCCTTTTCGCCAGCACAACCTTTACCTTTTTTAAGTGCTCTAATCTGATAATTTGATTCTTTTACCAAATCTGATGCAGAACCATCCCAAGCGGTAATTGTGCCTAAACGTTTCTCACGATTTTCAACATCTACAAAATCCAAATTTATTCTCTTTTCCTTCGGCATTCTTTCATCTCCAATTCCATAACTTTATATAAAATTTTACTAAATTCATAAACTATTTATTAAACCGTTTAGCTATATTGTATCTATCCAGTGTACAAGTATATTTCAAAAAGTATATACTTCAAGTTGGATATCTATAAATGTAATTTTATTAATACAAAAGGCTTAAATTCAATTCAATATAAGTTGTCTCTAAATAAATACACATTTAAACATTTCCAAACATTATATTAATCATAAAAAATTAACATAATAAAATTTAGTAATTAGTGTATTTATCACAACAAATATAACAATTAAATTTAAACCTCTAGTTTTCTAGTCAGTTTAATAAATTTACATAAACATATTAAACATATAAATTTAATATGTTTAATTACTAAAGTAATTATATTCTACATGAATTTTTTTGTCAATACATATTTATGAAATAAATTTATAATTAACTTTTAATTTAATTTAAAAATAATAAATATGCTTACCTCAAATATACAGAGACAAGCATACTTATATATTTATTTTATGCTTATAAAAGTATAAAAATTAGTTTCTAAAGATTGAATTTTATCATCATTAATAGTTCCATAAATATTTTTAAAAATTAGTTTTATTTTAATTTTATTATTTTCATCCATAAAAGTCATATCATCTATTGATGAAATATCTTTTCCTCTATTTTTTTCATTTATCCTATGGACAATATCATTAATATATATTTTATACACCTGTTCACTTTTTTTAATTATTTTTAATTCTGAATCGTTCCTATTATAGGTTATAGTTATATCCCTATCCTTTATTTTAATAGAATTATCTTTCACTATATAATTATTATACTCAATAAAGTACTCATATTCACCTATTGGAAATACTATTTCATTACCATTTAAAGTATAGCTAATATTATTTATATCATTACCAGGTACATAATAATCTGGTTTAAATCCAAACACGTCTTCAATATTATCTATACCAAATTTTTCAGGTATATAATTTAAATCTGTTAATTTGTGATTATTATTAAAATAGTAAATAATAGATGTTAAATCTAGAATATCATTTTTAGATATTGATGATGCAGGCTTTACAGTATTATACTCAGTAATCATATGATTTTTTTCAAGAATTTTTTTAAACCTATTATTTTGACTATATATTGATAATTTATAAGAACTAAAAGGACCTAAGACAGATATAAGAGAAAATATAGCTAATGATAAGGTTATAAATAGTCTTTTTGAGTTTTTATAAAACCCTATATAAACCATATTTATAAATACCCATATTCCAGCTAATACAACAAAATATCTAGATTCCGTTATTCCATAGGAATTAATTCTTATAGCAATAGCTATAAACATCATAATCATTATAGGAATAATTATTCTAGGAAACCAAAGAGTAAAATTTTTAGTGAATTTATTAATTTTTTGTAATGGATAAATAAAAAGTATTATCCAAACATCAATTAATGAATACCATAATACTAAATGAGATATTAAGTTATTTGGCCATTCTCCAGTAATAATTATCTTTACAAAGAATGCATACATTATAATAGAATAAATAATTATAATCGGAATTATAATGTATATAATTAGTACACTTAAAACTTTTGGATAACTATAGGAAGTAACTGTTTCATTATATTTTGGTATACTAGAAAGAAAATAAACTGGAGCAAAAATACATATAACTAATATTAATATATCTATATATATATTACCATTTATATTTATATTGAAGAGTTTATCTGTTGTAAAAATAATAGCTGATAATCCACCATAAAGTATTAATGAATAAAGGTAAGTAATAAAAAAATTAGTAAAAAGCTTTACTATATACATTTCATAATTATCTCTTCTATAAAAATATGGTACAATGGTAAAGATTATATAAAAAGCAATAGTAAAAGCTATATAACTTGTGATGGATATCATATCCCCCTGTTTAAATAGATAATAAAAATATATTAAAGGAGTAAATGAAGCTATATAAATAACTACCTTTATCAATATATTTATTTTTGATTTTCTTTCAAAAAACATTTTTACGCATAAAGAAATTGGAATTCCCAAAGATGAAATCATAGCAAATCGCTTAATTAATTCTCTGTTTTCACTTGAAACAAATTTATAGCTGTGATTATAGTAAATAAGAATAATTGAAGTAATCAATATAATTATCAAAGTTATAGGAAATCGTTTAATACTGAAAAAAATTTTTTTATATAAAGCTCTAAATAATTCTTGAAATTTTAACTTCATAATACATCCCTCCAAACTCTAGTATTATTAATTTTTCTATAAATAATGTGTAAATCCTACTTACAATTTAATAATACAGAATATACTGAAAATTTTCAATATTAAAAAATTTATTATAGAGATTTTGCTTAATAGAAAAGCTTATCATTTAGTCTATAACCTTATCTATATATTTTTATCACTACTTAAGATTTTATAGATAGTAAAAATAAATTTTATTATTTAACTAATGGTTATATAATATTCTTAAAAATATACATAAAAATTTTTTCTAGTGAGCTAATTGTAAATTATAATAATCTACAATTAGTTTGTCCAATTGCTGGCTTACTTTTAATATTTCTTCATAATTATATTCATCAGAATTTAACATTAAATGCAATTTCTCTCTTAATTTTTCTATAGTGTTATCCATATTATTCACCTCATTTAATAAGAATATATGTTCGCATCTTATAATATTATATACCATTATTTATATTTTTTATATAGTTTTAAACATTTTTTAATGTATAAGTTATTTTTAATTAGGATTTTATTTAAATCATTATTATAAAAATCTATTTTATGATTACTCCTTAATTATGTAACAAACACTATATTTTTAATATAATCCTAGGATTATATACAAATATAATCCTCACTTACTATAATTTTCTGAATATTTTTTCAAATGTTTTTATTCTGTTTACAGAATAGAATCACAATATTCATATTTATTATTTATACTCTAACATAAGTTTTGAAAACAAAACAAAAATTAGATTATAAATTTATATTACACATTTAATATAAATTCGTAATAATCTAAAACTTTTAGGGGGTTTTTCTTTATGAATAGAAGAGTTAAATCAATAATCGCAGCATTAGCTATAACAGGAACTATATTAACAATTGCACCAAATACTGCTAAGGCAGCTGAAGTTACTTGTACTAACTCCGCAACAGAAGAAGCTTGGATAAAAAATATTTTAGATAAATATCCTCAACTAAAAAATTGGGCAGTTATTACTAAAACAAATACAACAACTACAAAGCCGGTTACGAATAACACTAAACCAGCTACACCTGCTGCTAAACCTGCAGCAAATAACACTAAACCAACCACACCGGTTGCTAAGCCTGCAGCAAATAATACTAATTCAACTGCACCGGTTACTAAACCTGCAACAAATAATGCTAATACAACAAATCAAAATAGCGGACAAGCTTCTAATTCTGCTATAAGCGCGGAGGCAACTGAAGTAATTAAATTAGTGAATGTAGAAAGAAGTAAAAATGGACTAGCTCCACTTAAAGCTAATGCTGAGTTATCTAAAGTTGCTACAGCTAAAGCTCAGGATATGATAGATAAGAATTATTTTAGCCATACTTCGCCTACCTATGGTTCACCTTTTGATATGATGAAAAAATTTGGTATAAACTATAGTGCTGCTGGTGAGAATATTGCATATGGTCAAAAGACTCCTTCAGATGTAATGAATGGATGGATGAATTCTCCAGGTCATAAAGCAAATATATTAAATTCCAATTTCACAGAAATAGGAGTTGGAATGGTTAAAGATACAAATGGTACTCCTTATTGGGTTCAAATGTTTATAAATCCTGGTAAATAAATAACTGTCAAACTTAGAGCTATTACTATTTAGCTATGAAAAATCAGATTTTAATAACTATTTTTAATAGTAAAATAATCAAAAGCTGTATTACAATGCCTGTACATATATGCATTGTAATACAGTTTTTTGTAGTATTTTATAATTATTTCTTTAGTACTTCTTGAATAAATATATTTACTAATGCCGGATCAAATTGAGTCCCAGCATCCTCTCTCAATTTTTGTACAGCAATTTCTTCTGGCATAACATCAGAATAGCTTCTTTTGCTAATCATTGCATCATAAGCATCCGCTATACTTATAATTCTTGATTGGAGTGGTATTTTTTCTCTTCTCAGTCCTTTGGGATATCCACATCCATCCCATCTTTCATGGTGGGCTAATACATATTGTGATATTTCAAGCATATCATTTACTGTACTTAATATTCTATAACCTATCTCTGGATGTCTCTTCATCTCTTCCCTTTCATTAGATGTTAATCTTTCCTTTTTGTTGAGTATATTTTCTTCTATAGCAATTTTACCTATATCATGAAGTAATCCAGCAGTTTTAAGATCCTCAATTTCACTTTCAGGTAAGGAAAGTGCCTTCCCCATTTTTCTACACAACTCTGCCGTTCTAAAAGAATGCTGCTCTTCCCTTTTATTTTTTTCATGAAGAGTACTAATTATAGCCTTTATAGTTTTTTCTCTTACGCTTGGACTTTCAAAGAGTTTTTTCTTATACATATAACCTTCAGCTTTCTTTAAAATTTCTTTTATATTTTGCCCTTTCTTCTTTTTAACTTCATAACCAAAAGAAATAGATATGTTAATTGATTTTATTTTTTGCTTAGAAGCTATATTTTTAATATTTTTAATAATCTGTTCTGCTTTAATAATATCTGTTCTAGGCAAAAGAATTATAAATTCATCTCCTCCAAGTCTGGCTATAATATCATTTTTTCTAGATCCCTCTATGATAGATCCTGAAACCTTTTTAAGTAATTCATCTCCCATAACATGACCAAAAGAATCATTTATGAGCTTTAATCCATTTACATCTGCCATAACAATAGTTAAAGGAAGATTTGCCTCTGTATCCAATCTTTCTAATTCTAAATTAAAAAATCTGCGATTATACAAACCTGTTAATTGATCATGATAACTTAAATATTCTAATTTTAATTCCATGTATTTTTCTTCAGTAATATCTCTTACCATGCAAAGCACTTCTTTTTCGCTATTTTTCACCATTCTAACTTCATAATATTCATCTATACCCTTATTGTTATAATTCCATTTATATTTAAAATTTTGTAGTTCTCCATTTTTAAATAACATTTTCATCTTTTTCCAGGCAATATCAGCTACTTCTTCAGGCAAAACATCCCAAAGATTTTTTCCAATAAAATTCTCTTTAGGAACTAATAATCTGTTTTCATCATTTGTATTACAATCAATAAAAAATCCTCTATTATCTAATATAAATATCAAATCTGGTATAGCCTTAATAATACTTTTATTCTTTTCTTCACTTCTACTTAACCTTTCATTGATCTTCATAGTTTTATCATAATGTATTTTTAACTCTTCTTCAGAAGCTGCCAATTGCTGTACATATGCTTGAAGTTCTTCATTTACCTGCTCTAATTTTTTATAACTATCATCAAGTTTCTTCTCAGTTAAACAAACCTTGTTTAAAAAAATATTGATTAATAAATATAAAATAATTGATGTTACCAAAACATAAATCCATCCTTTATATGTATTTATAATCAATACAATACTTTTTTTATTAGATAACTTATTTGCAATTCTATCCGAAAAATAAATCCAATTAAAACCAAGGATCAAATATATAAAACATATCTTTACAGCTGAATATTTTAAAAATTTTTTTCTATCAGTTTTTAAGCTTGAATAAAACTTTCCCTTTATTGACACAAAACACTCATCCTATCTTAATATTTTATTATAATCATCCTGATAAATTTCATAATTAAAATTTCATAAAATAAATCTATCATTGTAAATACTTTCTTAATACTGTTTTTTAAATCACCTTCTTAATGAAATTTCACATAATATTTAGTGTCTTTATCAAATATACATATTGTACCAAATTATTAATTATATTATAATACTTATTTTTTCAATTCTCTATTGTTTTTTAATAACCAATTACTATTTATCTGATTTTCTTAAAAATACTTATAATGACCCCCTATTTTTACAAACTAAAAACAGGGAGTCATTATAAGTATTTTAGATATATCCATAAAATATAATAAATTTTAGTGCATTGCTTTAAAAAATAGAATTAATTAGTTCAAACTATTTTTTTCTATATATTTATGTTCTTTTACTATATCATATAAAATTATATATTGCTTTCCC
The DNA here is from genome assembly GCF_000807255.1 of Clostridium pasteurianum DSM 525 = ATCC 6013. Classification (NCBI taxonomy): domain Bacteria; kingdom Bacillati; phylum Bacillota; class Clostridia; order Eubacteriales; family Clostridiaceae; genus Clostridium; species Clostridium pasteurianum. The sequence continues at coordinate 2,562,968 of NZ_CP009268.1, forward strand.
AATTCATGTAATTTTTCATCTATAGCCATTTTTTGTTCCTCATTTAAATTAGTGTCTTTTATCCTATCTAACAAAGGATATAAATCCATTTCTACTAATCTTAATTTGACTTCTGCACTTAGATTAACATTAATTTCTCTCTGATCTGCATTTCTTATATCTGAATTATCTTTTTCCGTAATATTATTCTTTTCTGTAATACATATTTTAAAATCAAAAATAATTTCTCCATCTTTTAAATCCTTATAGCTTTTATATAGAACTATATCAGATATTTCACTTTTATCTATGTTACCATTAATACTTGCATATGAAAATCCATAGATATAACACTTACTATTTTCTTCAACAATTATAGTATTATAAGAAATATTATGCCTGTCATATATGGTTATTACATCTCCACTATAATATTTTTTACCCTTATATGCCATAAAGTAAGTTCCTATATTGCTGAAAGATTTTCCCTTTTGATAAATTCCTTTGATTTTAGTTATCTTAGCTTTCATTATATACACTCCCCTTATTTTATTCTTATATTAATTTATTCTTTTATAGATACAATAAAATTCAATACAAGAAGTAATATTAAAATAACATTATAAATTAATATTGGGTTATACTTACGGGTAATTATCAAAATTTACATTGCAAAAAATTTAACAATTTAAATACCTCTATAATTTTAATTAATTAATTTTATTTACATGTTTTTAAATTTTATTAATTAATTTTATTGGTAAAAGCTATTAAAAATATTTATTAGTAATACAATCTAAATATTATCTATATTATACCATATATAAATATGGTCATTAGATAATTTTTTAACAAAAATACCTTATTTAACTTTAATAATATATAAGTATATAATTTTCTAATTATTCATTATGTGTTATTATATTTATAAAATGTATATAAAAAATATTTTACAAGTAACAATTGACGTGTGCAGTACACCTATTTAGATTACTACACACGTCAATTATTTTACACTATTATCACTAACTCCATATATCAGCTTCTTTACTTTTAGAACGATTAATTCTTGAAAAATCTACTTTTGAGAAAACTAATGTTGCCAGTAATAAAAATACAAGTCCAAAAATTATTACAATCAACATGCTGATAGTAGGAGTAATTACAAAATTTCCAATTTTAAAAGCAAGTTGTTCCTCAATCAATTGCTCCGTTGTTAAAGAAGTCTTTTCCAATATAATAGTTCTAAAAAATGCTGTTGTATATGTCATTGGATTGAGGTAAGCAAAATATTGCAATATTTTTGGTAACAACGAAAGTGGAATATATGCGCCACAAAGAAATGTCAATGGCATTGTAATAGCCGTTATTACAATTTGAAAGGTTTGAGAATTCTTTACCAGTGCAGCTAAAAATAACCCCAAACCAGAAAACACAAGTCCCACAGCAGCCATTACAACAATTACTGCAAAAGGTGTAATAAAAGATGTAAATTTAAGACCTATAAAATAGCCAATAAATAAAATTATAATTCCCTGTAAAGTTGCTATTGTGGCTGCAGACAAGAGCTGACCCGCAGCAATCTGCATTCGTTTAACCGGGCTTACCAGCACTTCCTTCATAAAACCCGAAACAATATCTTCAATTGTACTGGTAGCTATAGTAATGGCAGTTTGAAAGACAGTTGTTATAACAATACCTGCAAGCATATAATTTACCGGATTGGAAATATTGTCATTTTTAAATATTGCACTAAACACATATAAAAAGAAAAACGGCATGATAATTGTGAAAACAAGCTGAACACGATTCCGTGCAAAAATTTTAAGATTTCTGAACCATAAAGCTGCTATAACCTGCATAATTTCTCACTCCCTTATATCTTTTCCTGTAATTTCTAAAAACACATCATTCAATGTTCCTTTTTTAATTTCCAAATCTTTAATCATGGATTTCTGAATACTCAATACTTCCATAAATTCTGGCAATTTTTCGACTTCAATAGAGTAATAGCCATCTTTTTTCTTGTAAATAAATTCCTCTTTATTAAGCAGTGCTTCTAACCCTTGCTCGTCACTGGTTGTAATATATGCCTTATCTTTTGTATATTGCTGCTTCAAATGATATGGTGTATCCATGGCAACAATTTTACCATCATCCATAATGGCAACTTTGCTGCAGATCTCAGCCTCATCCATATAATGGGTTGTTAGAAAAATTGTTATGTTTTTTTCCTTTTGCAGCTTCACAATATAATCCCATATATGTGCCCTTGTTTGAGGATCAAGCCCTGTAGTTGGCTCATCTAAAAATAATACTTTAGGATAGTGTAGGAGAGATCTTGCTATTTCCACACGACGTTTCATACCACCTGACAGACTGCTCACCATTGATTTTTTCCAATCCTTTAAGTCCACTATATCCAAAACAAATTCAATACGTTCAAGCATTTCACTTTTAGGAATTCCATAAAAATAACAATGCATATTTAGATTTTCAAAAACAGTCATTTTATTATCCAGTGTTGATTCTTGAAAAACAACTCCTATAATACTTCTAACTGCATCCCTATCACGAGAAACGTCTTTTCCATCAATCAGCAGTGTACCATCAGTCTTGTCAAATATAGTGCATAGTGTATTAATTGTAGTACTTTTACCCGCTCCGTTTGGACCTAAAAAAGCAAAAATGCTGCCTTCCTCTACCTCAAATGAAACATTATTTACAGCTGTAAAATCACCATATTTTTTTACAAAATTCCGAACTTCAATTATATTCTTCATTTTATCACTCCTCTCAACTGTTATTAGCATTCATGATAATACTAAGCAGCAAAAAGCTCTTTGAAAATTAAGAAATCGTGAACATCATTAAATAAATAATACATACTCAAATTTTACCATGCAAAGCGAAAAAAAGTCAATTGCACATATGTAATTGACTTTTTTTGCAAAATCACTTGCCTTGTTTAATTTTATCCTTGTTTATTTTCCACAAAAGTAATTACGATCTCTGAAATCTCTGTTAAATATAAATGCATAACTTTTAAAAGTATTGACTAATCTCAAAAATTTTTGAATATTTTTAAACTGTCTTATTATAAAACCAACCACTTCCTGTATCTTGTATAAGGTTTTGTATCCACTTTGTTTCACCGTCTCCATACTGCTTTGTTTGTCCAACATCATACAAAGACCCATTTTGCCAATCTATACTGAGAAACATATCTGGTACAGAATCATATCCATTTACGGAAAGAGTTTTCAGTTCATTTCCTGTCCATTTAAGGAAAGCATTTCTGCTAACTGAATCTCCTTTGTAATATGAATCATTTTCAACGGCACTTTTGAGTACATTGAAAATATCGTCACCATCTGGTGTACGGAAAGCTCCGTCTATAAGCGGCAAATCTCTCATGCTGTAGCCTGTATATCGCTTGATTTGCAAAGCAAACTGGTACTTGGAGTTTTGTGCGTCAGTAAATTGTACTTGATTATATTTTGATGGAAACCCGGCAGATTTGATAATGTGTTTGAACAATTCTCCTGCATTTTCTCCGCTCTGCAAAATACTTTCCAATTGAGCAATCAAAGTACTATCTGTCGTTCCTGACACTTTCATTTTATAGTTATTGGGGTCTATCGTAAAGGTTAATCGTAGATTCTGCGGAATTTGAATGCCATTTTTAAGAAACATACTATTCATTTGGCTGTTTACCTGTTGACGGTCGTAGAGTTTTTGTGATGCCTCCATAACATCAGCATTTATGTTGTATTTACCATTCAAATGCGAGTCCATGCATGATACGAATGATGTCCCGCCTTTTAGTTGTAAGGTTCCATACTTCGCCATATAATATTCAGTTTCAGCCATCGCTAATCTTTGTGAACAATCAGCTCCATTTATCACCCTCAGATCAGGTAAAGGTGTTATCTGATATTTTTTCCAGATATATTCTTGTAAATCACTATCAGATTTACATACACTTCGGTCATAAGCTACTTCAGAACGATAAACAGGTTCTAAAATTTCTCTAATTTTGTCAGTTTCAGTTACAGGCCTTGGGTTGGAACTGTTAATTGCGGCTGAATCTCCAACGGAATCCTGTGTCGTAGCATTACTAGTAGCATTGCCAGAAGAAACTGGTTTGCTGGTGATGGTTGTAGTGTTGTAACTAATGGCATTACTAATACTTATATTGGACATACTGCCCCTCCTCTCACCGCTAACACCGGCGGCACAAATTGTAATTTACGGTTGATAGGCTAGTGTATAATCATAGGTATAGCTTAAGTTCAACTTAATGTTTGACATTGTAGATGATCCCATGGCCATAGCATTGTATCTAAATTGCCATACCGATTTTGCAGCTAAGTTATTGGCGGCTGATATGTTATAGGAACCGCTTGTAGCGCTGGAAACGGTAGCTATATACCAAGCACTCTGTGAACTCAACTTCACTTCATGATGTACATTGCCTTGACTTGGCGTTTGCGTGGAAGAGGTTGTGACTTTTGTAACGGCTGCGTCCTTAGGAATAGAAGCGTTTTGGGTTAAATCAACACTGGCTACGCTTGATTCAACGCCACCTGGCAGCAGATTTACATTGCCCGGATTTGATATAGATGACGGAGACATAGTAAATGTACCGTTTCCACTTTTAATTCTATTTTCAAAGCTGATTGTACCAACAGTGCTTTGATCAAGATTGGAATTCCTTACCATAGAAATATAGTATGTACCTGTAGTAGGAACATCGAATCTTATATATTTGAATCTAAGAGTAGGCAGACTGGGGTCAGTCAGTGGAATGCCTGGTGGCAATGCTGGTGTCCTATCAGCCTTATAAACTGTTAATGTAAAATTATTTAAGTCAGTTGTAGGTGTTAAGCCTACATCTGTCATTCTAATGCCGATATGGTCACCAGCAGTAGCACTAAACGAAATAAATGAACTTGTTTCTTGCGGGTTAAATGACCTCATGTAGCTATTTGCCACATTCCATGTTCCAGCAGAATAAGCTGTATCAAACGTATTATTACCTGATACATTATATTGTGCTGCACTTACGATAACTGTGCCCATCATAGTAAAACATAAAACAATTACTAAGAAAATAATTTTTTTCACACTTTTCATAAAGAACCTCCTAATTTTTTATTATATTTTAATTTATCAGTTGTGAAACTTCAAAATGATGATCTGATGTTAAAATTTTATATGATATTTCATCATAAGTGTTAATACTTGATTAATCTGAAGTAAATAATTTAGAAATCTTTTTTCAAGATAATATGACGCTCTCATGAAATGAAAAACCTATTTTCGACAAATTTCATTACAAATATTGCCATTTAATGATATTATAAGTGTATCTTATAGTAATATAATTGTCAATCTTATTTTCTAATACATTATAAATAATTAATGCCCATTGTGTTTTTCCTTCTTCTTTCGTTGTCATAATTCAAATTGTCGTTCTTTTTTTGTTCATTTTTTCCTTTAATAATTCCCCTCTTGTATAATGTAGTCATAACATTCAATAGAAAACTATCTTGAATTCTAACGAACATTACAACTCATTTCTTTTAATTTATTCGAAGATTTTCTACCCGATAGGGTGTACTAATCTCATCTAACTTAGTTTTCTATTTTTCCCAAGTGGGAATCCATACTAGTAAATATTGATGTATAATATCTCCTGAATAGAAGATAGATGTATTCCTCCTGGGAAGTAACTCTAACGAGTCATTGATACCCGAAAATTAGCGTATCATTCCATCAGTGAGAGTTCTATGTTTAGCTGGTTGGGTTTCCCTTTGGGAATTACCCGTGTCACAAACAAGGTTATAGAATTACTGATAGAAATGGAATATCTATTCTATCTCACAAAGCAAAGGAGATATTATTTTATGAGTAAATTTTTTTATAGACCAATAGTTGGAATCGATGTATCAGCAGACTTTTCAGTAGTTGCTATACTAGCACCTGACGGTGAAGTTTATAGAAAGCCTTTTAAAATTAAGCACAATAGAAATGGTTTTGATTACCTAGTAGATCAAATAAAAAAAGCGGAAGAAGAGTTTAACATGAAAACGGCAATTTTCATGGAATCTACTGGTGTATACCATCTTACTCTTTTCCACTTTCTTAGGGATACATTTGAAACATGTATCTTAAATCCACTCATTACTAATTGTAACAAGAATGGAGACATAAGAAAAGTGAAAAATGATAAAAAAGATGCATTAACCATTGCTAAAATAGGCAAATTTCAAAATGTTAAATATACTTCTGCATTTGATATTGAAATTTATACCTTAAAAGCTCTCTGTAGAGATTACTATAAGTTTACTGATAGTAAATCTACTTTTAAGAAAAAGCTTTCTACCGACTTAAAAATTATTTTTCCTAGCTATAGCTCTGTTTTTTCAAACATTACTTGCAAAACATCAATAGCAATTTTAAAAGAATATTCAAGTCCTAAAGCTATCTTAAATGCTGATAAAAATGAGTTAATAGATCTTATTCGCAGTCATTCAAGAAAAGGACTAACATATAGTGAAAAAATCTATAAAAAGCTAATTGATGCTGCTGAAGAAGCTATTTACATTGGTCTTAAATCGCCTAGCCTGTTTGTAAAAATCATGAACACAATTTCTGTAATAGAAACTTTAGAAAATCAGCTTAACAATTTATTAAATGAAATTCATTCATTGATGAAAAGCAATAGGATTTCAGAGCAATTTAAGAAAAATGTTCAATTGATTTACTCAATACCAGGTATTGGTGAATTAACTGCCATCACAATAATGAGTGAAATAGGCAATATTAAAGGTTTTGTAAAAGCTAAACATTTAGTTGCTTACTTTGGTATTGACCCATCTGTCAATCAATCTGGTAAGTTTAACAGTAATAAAAATACTATGTCTAAACGTGGTACCAGAATAGGCAGAAGAGCCTTATATGCTGTGGCATTAGCATCCATACGAACCAGTAGAAGCGGTGAACCTATAAACAAAGTTTTACTTACCTACTATAAAGAAAACCTAAATGGTAAAAGCAAAAAGGTTGCTTTAGTGGCAATAATGCATAAACTTGTTAATTACATATTCTCCGTCCTAAGGAACCAAAAAGAGTATGAAATACGTGATCCTAAAATACATATTAAAATGTATCTTAATAATGGTTCTACTACAGCAGCCTAACGGCTAAAAACTTAAAGACTAATCATCTTACAATTAATTCCATTGTTCGTGCTTTTTCAATGGATTATTTGCTATGCAAATTTTTACTCATAAATTATTTTTTTAATTTTTATTGACTTTTACTAGCTGGTCTATATTTTTAGTTAATACTAATCGATTTATATTATTACTTAATATAAGTAACAGTATTTCCTATTCTCTTAAGGGGTACCATATCTGATATTTGAGAATATCCTAGTGCAAGTCCTCCACAAATCCTTTCATTTTCAGTTAGACCCAATTTCATCATGTATGCATGAATAGACTTATTATCCTCTAACCAGTAAAGCTGATTTATCCAACAAGACCCTATATCCAGAGAAACTGCTGCCAGCATCATATTTTCCAAAGCAACTGAACAGTCTGCCATAGCGTTACCATATCCTTTTTGATTTGCAGCCACAATTAATGTAGGAGCATTGTATGTAAAATCGTAACCACCTTTTTTCGATGCTAAAATTGAATTTTTTAGACTCTTATAGGTATCTTCTTTAATCTCCATTTTGGCAAATTCTTTTTCTACCATAGATTTTAGTTCTTGAAGAGTTTCTCCATTCTGTATTACAATAAAATGATTTGTTTGATTATTTCCACCACTTGGGGCAAAACGCCCAGCTTCAATAATTAGAGAAAGTTTTTCTTCTGAAATCTGCTCTTTTTTATATTTACGAATACTTCTTCGTTTACCAATGACCTCTAATCCTTGATTTTCCATAAGATCAGCCTCCAATATTTAAAATCACATTAACTAACTTTATAGCTACTTCGTCTTTACTTACAATTTCTCATTAAATTAACTTATAATTTGGTTTACTTTTTTAAATTATATCATAAATAATCATTAAACTGTAATGGTTAGCATTTTATTCCAAAGCATGTCTTAAATCTATAACTATTAAATAATAGTTTGTTTGTTTTAAAGTTCCCAATAATTTAAAGATTTCTTTTCCCATCTATGAAAATTTATAAAAATAGTATAAAGCGCTCACACAAATCACTCCATTTTTATTATTTATAAAAATATTATACATTTTAGTTTTATAATAGTAAATTCAGCAAGATTACAAAATTCAATAAATAAAAAAGGCAGTACAAATCCATCCTTTATATTTATTTAGTTCATATTTCCTCACTGCTGCATATTCAAAAAGAATATGCAGTAAACCCAACTACATAGAAGAAAAGATTTATTTTATTAAAACCACCATATTTCCTACCTTTTTGAAACCGTCCTACCGAAAAGTGGCTTCTTTTTTTTTGAAATTAATAGATTTATACTAATACTCGTATCAAGGACACAAAGAAAGATTAATTTAAGGGGGAAATGTAAATGCAAAGATTTACTATACCAAGAGATATTTATTTTGGAGATAATGCTATAGAGCATTTAAAATCAGTAAAGGGAACTAAGGCAATGCTTGTTATTGGTTCTGAAAGATTAATAAAGGACGGAACTGTTCCCAAAATACAAGAATTATTAAAAGAAACTAATATTGAGACAACAGTATTTTCAGGTGTTGAAAATGACCCTTCAGTTGCAACGGTTAGAAGAGGTGTTGAAGTTATGGAAAATTTCAATCCAGATTTAATAATCGGTATTGGCGGCGGTTCACCAATCGATGCTGCTAAAGCAATGTGGATATTTTATGAATATCCAGAGTTCACATTTGAAGAGGCTGCTAAGCCATTTAACTTACGGGAGTTAAGACAAAAAGCTAAATTTATAGCTATACCAACTACAAGTGGTACAGGTACAGAGGTTACTTCATTCTCAGTAATAACTGACCATGAAACAGGAATTAAATATCCAATAGCTGACTATAATATAACTCCAGATGTTGCTATAGTTGATACTAATTTAGTTCAAAGTATGACAAAAACATTAGTTGCTAATACAGGAATGGATGCTTTAACTCATGCTTTTGAAGCTTATGTTTCAACAGTTAGAAATCCAATAACTGATGCATTGGCTATGAAATCAATAGAAATGACTGTTGATAATTTAGTTAAATCCTTTAAGGAAGAAGAGAAAGCTAGAAAAGATATGCATATATCTCAATGCTTAGCTGGTATGTCATTCTCTAATGCAATACTTGGAATAGTTCATTCAATGTCTCATAAGACAGGAAAAATATTCAATATTCCTCATGGTTGTGCAAATGCAATATACTTATCGTATGCTATACAGTTTAATGCAAAAAAAGCTGGAGCTGCTTATGCTGATATAGCTAAGAGATTAGGGTTAAAGGGAAAAACATCAGATGAATTAGTTCAATCATTAATTCAATTAGTTAAAGATTTTAGAGTTGCTATGAACATGCCTGCGACTTTAAAAGAATTTGGTTTGTCAGAAAAAGATTTTAAATCTAAATTAGATGAGATTTCTAAGAGTGCGGTAGCTGATCCTTGTACAGGTACAAATCCAAGAGAAATATCTGTAGAAGAGATGAAGAAATTATTTGAAGCTACTTATTATGGAACAGAAGTTAATTTCTAAGTTTATGCAAAAGTTATAGCTGGTTAATAACTAGCTATAACTTTAATTATTTATAGAAGCAAATAGATTTTAAGAGGTGAAATTTGAGTGTTTATAATTATCTACAAAATACTTTCCCCATTTATCCATTGCTTCCAAAATAGGAATTAAATCTTCTGCCATTTTAGTAAGTGAATATTCAACCATAGGTGGTACTTCATAATAAACAGTTCTATTAACTAGTCCATTTTGTTCTAAATCTTTTAATTGTTGACTTAACATTTTTTGAGTTATTCCTGGAATTAATCTTTTGAATTCATTATATCTTATAACTTTATGTATGCTAAGATTCCAAATAATAAGAGCTTTCCATTTACCACTTAAAATTTCTAAAGTAACTTCAATTTCACATCTATAGGAACTACAACTAACTTTATTTAATCTATCTTTTGGCATAATGTCACTTCCTTGTATAAGGTAATTTAGTTGTCTAGTTTATGTAACGTAATCTATCCATCTCTATCAAGTGTATAAAAATATAATATAATTATATATACTTGATATATTTTATTATGCATTAGAATTATTTTATATATAAATCATTATTTCTTTACAATCTTTAATTTACTATTATTATATCATATTTATAACAAAAGCTATCCATATTTCATGAGTAGTTTTATCTTGGTGCAGGTGACAGGACTTGAACCCATACGTCTTCGTATAGATTTGCGATTTAATATCTCTTAAAAATTGAAACGTGAAACAGCTCCCCACTTTCCCAAGAAGAGTGCCGTAATCCCAATAAAGAAACGTTATCAAGTATCAATTTTTAGTTAAAATATTTAATCCGAACTCCCATGAAAAATACCAAATAGAAAACAAATAACATTGCCAAACCTAATAATACTAATCCTGCAACGGTCAGTATCTTATCCAGCATTTTTTCATTAACACTTTTACTTAATCCTAAATAAATCAGTATTCCCACGACACCACCAAGTGTATTCGTAAGAAGGTCTGTTATATCGGTAGCACCGACTGCCAAAATATACTGACTCATTTCAATAACTAGACTAAATAACAAAATGTAAATTGCATTTTTAACTACTGGATTTTTCTTGCCTACTATTTGAGCAAAAACCCCCAACGGAATAAAGACAATAAAATTAAGTAAAACTTCTTTTCTACCACCAGATTCCAATAAAGGTATCAAATTAATATGTCGAAAACTTGCACCATCAACTGCTCGACTAATTACAGCACTAGGTGAAATCGAAAACTTGAAAAGTAATATCCAAATTAACAAGAGTCCATATAACAACAATAGAATTTTACTAGCCTTTGTCACGAAAACACCACCTTTTCACAAACTTCAGTGTGTATATTATATCACAATTCGCCGTTCAAGAAACATCTGCTGCTATTTGCCCAGTTTAGCAATATCCATTTTTTGCAGAGCAATTAATTTAAAACTTATGCAAAAACATACCGTTTCTTAATGCTTTCTGTAGTTTTCATTTTATGCCCTGAGCATTTGATTTTCTTCTAACAGCTTCATGTATTTATTATAAAGCTTATTATAATTCATTATTTACTCCTTAATTTTTACATATTGTTTTTTGTTCATGATACCATATATAAAATGTTTCATCTTCTTCTAATATTGCCTTAAAAGGTATTTCTATAAACTTTAATATCTCTAAAATGACTACTTTAAAGTCTAAATGAAACTTTATTGTTTTTCTACAAAATGAATTCCACCTTAATAAAATATCTTTATCATTTACTAAATTTGATATCCTCAATAGAATATCGCTTTCATAAACTGTATGCCTAAATGATATTCATAAACTTGTAATCAAGCATTAATATCAACTTCTTATTATACAAGATCATAAAATCTTTGTATCTTTTTTTCTAATTCAACAATACTTATGAATCTAGCTTCTCTAATTATCTCCTTACCATCTATAAATAAAATGATAGCTGGTAAAGTAAAAATTGAATACTTACCTACAACTGACTGCAATTTATCAATGTCCACTTTAACATAAGCAATTTTTCTATATTTTTCCATAAGCTCTCCTATTTTAGGTAAAAGTCCAACACACACGTTACAAGCATTTGAAGAGAAATATATCATTGAAATTTTATTTTCTTTTATAAAACTATCCATATTATCAGAAGAATCTAGCACTCTCATATACTCAACTCCCAATTTTAAAATAGCCGTGTCAAATTAATTATACAGTTAAATAAAAAAGCGGCCACAGCCGCGTTATTTCGCTTCGCTCAACTTCTTTTGGGCGAAGCCCTTTAATTAGACCCATTTCTTAGCATATCTATTTCATAATATTTTTATAAAGCTAAAACCTTTGCGAAGCATATTGATGCTCCGCATTTTAATACTCATAAGTTATACCATGAACTCCGTCATATTTTCTTGGTTTCATTATAGCTCCGCATTTCTCGCAACTAAATGTAGGAGGTTCAATTACATTTTCATCATCTATTTCATCAAACATCTCAACTACATCCCTTGGTATATATTCTTCCACTCCACATTCTGTACATATATATAAGACTCCGTCTTCTTCAATTAAATTTTCTTTCAATTTAGCTTTATATTTTGCCCTTTGTTTATCTTTTATTTTTTTATTCTTTTTAGCCATAATAACTACCTTCCTTTATACATATAATGGCTCTATTTTATCACGAATTATTCCCTTAATCACACCATAATTGTACATTATCTCTTCAATTTTTATTTTGTTTTCACCTATTATTTTCTCTTTAAATTTTTCTCTTACACTTACATTTTTATAGTATATATCATGAAATTTCATCTGTGTTCCACACTTTTCACATTTTAATGGATTCACTCCAAATGTAAGAAGTATTCTTGTTTGCCAATTATTAATTTTTCTTTTGAACTCAGCAACTTTTTCATTTACCAACTTAAAAAATTTATTTTTATGTCTTGTGTTTTTAGCATATATTCCATAATATCTTATCATCTTAAAATTCTTTTCTGGTATGTGTCTTATTACTCTACCTATAAAATCAATAACATCTATTTCCTCTACAACTTCTTCACCATCTTCATGTCTTTCATAACGAAAAGTTACTTTTTTACCATCATACTTTATTATTCTTGATTCAGCGATAGCTGGTCTTGCTGTATATCTTCCAACATACTTTCCTGCTTGCTTTGCTGTTTTTATTTCACCTTTTCCATATACATAAAATCCATTCTCTAACCTTTTATATAGCTTATTTTTTAATTTTTTAAATTCTTTTTTTCCACTTTTAAGATTAATTCCTATTTCGTCTAACAATATTTTTTGCCATCTTTTCCTTAGTGCTGTATAATTTATATGTTTTGTATTCCTCCAAATTGTAATTTCTCCAGCACCACCTTCGGTGACAATTAAGTGAACATGTGGATTCCATTTTAAGTCTCTTCCAAAAGTATGAATTACTGAGATTATTCCTGGTGTAAAACATTCTTTTTTATTTAAATCTCTAAACCAGCTCATAATTGCTTTTGCTGAACATTTAGGTAATAATGATAATAGTTTTCTATCCCTAGCAAAATATATTCTAAGTTCCTGTGGAATTGTAAATACCATATGTCTATGCTTTGAGTTAATAAGTCTTGCCACCATTTCATCAGACCATTCTTCAGATTTTTTCTTACCACATGAGGTACAAAATCTACTTTTACAGCTAAATCCAACTCTTTTTATATGACCACAATTTTCACACTTAAACTCAATAAATCCATTATCTAAGGATTTACAATTAATCATCTTATCAACTTCTCTACTTATGTTAGCTCTAATTTTCCCTTTATATATCTCACTGAATTTTTCCCAATTATCCACAAATATTTGTTTTATAACACCTTGCATAATCATCACCAATCACTAAATTTGCTAATAATTATATCAAAAATCCTATTCCAAAATATTACTTGTAATATTTTCCTCAAACTTCTAACATTAGATTTTTCAAGCCCTGCCGGGCAATATTTTTATACAAAAAATTTTTAAATTCCTAATATATAAAAAAAGAGAGATTTTAATCAACCTCTCCTTACTTTCAAATGTAATTCCAAAATACCGTTACTCTAATTTTGACACCTATCTCTCGATAGGTGGGTGCTCTCACAGATGCCTCTAACTCATTCATGCCATAAAAGGGCTCACTAGAATGTACATATCCTCATCTAAATATTGAACTCCCTTGCTTGAACTGTAGGTTCAAAATAAGAGCTTCACAAATACCCCAGAATATATTTACTTTGGTGCAGGTGACGGGACTTGAACCCGTACGTCTTCGACACACGCCCCTCAAGGTGGCGTTATATTATGGTACTTTTTATTTTATAAAATATTTAATTTCTGAAAAACATGATTGTTTTTTAATAAACTTATAATTTTTTATCCTTAAAATTAAAGTTAAATATTCATATTATGTTTCTTTATCATTCAAATAAATCAAACTTATTTTCAACCATTTGAGATTTCCAACAAATTATCTATAGTTTTATAATTTTAAATTTACTTTTTATACCAGAGTTACTATTACATAGAATGAATACGTGTAATTACATTATAAATATTGATTTATCAAAATATATAAAAATTTTGCACTTGTATACGCTGCATAATCATGATAGTTATCTCCCTTAGTCTCATCTCCAAAGTCGCATACCGATTTAATACTTGCAACTTTTGGTTTTGGCTTTGTACAATACTGTCCAGCAAAATAAACCGAATATGCTTCCATATCAATTCCAATTAAATTTCTAGACTGATCTTTCACAGATTCAATTTTTTTAGAATTCGCTAGTACAGCTTCTCCTGAAGCAAATGAACCGATTTTACAATCTAAATTATTCCTTGGAGCTTCACCATCATATTCTTTTTTTATCTGTTTCAATATCTCTTTATTATATGATAGTTCCACTATAAGTCTACTTAATTCAACATCCATTCTCAGCTGAATTGGGTCAGCACAAAAAAAGACATCGTTATCTCGTGTAATATATTTTCCATTACTATAATTCCATATGGGATCAGCAATTAGAATATCTCCAAAATTAACTTTTCCTTTTATTCCAGCTGCAATACCCGTCATAAAAACATATCTAGGTCTGTACCTTTCTATTATCTTCATTGTAGATACAGCAGCTGAAGTTAATCCCATCTGCACACAAGAAGTTGCTACAATTTTTTTAATATTTTTACCTTTACCTATAGATCCTTCAAAATAGCTTTCACAATCATTTTTATGCTCAACTAATTTTTCTAAACCAAATACTTTTTTAATTGCTTCAAGTTCAGTATGCCTGAGTGCACAAACTATTGCAACATCATAGTTATAATCAACTATGCTATTCCTTTGTTTAGATAATGTTGTATCCAAAGCAAGTTTAATATAACTATCCAATTCTTCTTTCCAATTCCATGTGTCTGCTTCATATTTTATACATGAAAAAAAGCTATTTTTGTATTTTTCAATAACTGATTCACTTGATGTTATACCTATTACATTTCCTGGATAATTATACTTGGGTTTTCTTTTGATTTCTTCCAATAATTTAACTCCACCATCTTCTACTACCTTACCATTTATTCTTTCAGGCAACATAATATCAAGTATTACAATATCATAATAAATTTCTTCTAGTTTTCTTTTGGCATCTATAGATTCTAATGCATAATCTGTTCTATCTATTTTATATCCTGAAATATCATTAATTACAGATAAAATATGTTTTATTTTATCTAAGTTATCATCTACAACTAATATTTTCATAGATCACAGCTCCCTATTTTAAAACTTTTTTTATAACTCTAACTATATCCTCTTTCCAATTTTCAAGTGTAATGTCATAATAAACAACTCCTAAATAAAAATCACCAAATTTTAATTCTAATTCGTTGTTTAATTGAGATAACTTTATGGCTTTTTCTCCTAGAGTATCATATTGAGTAACAACAATAACAGGAGCTTCAATATTCTTTCTTTTCATCTGTCTCATTATTTCTTTCCCAGCAAAAGACATTATAGGTCCACAATTATTTTTTGGTGAAATATCGAAAGTTGGCATACTCATATCTAATATAATTAAATCATATTTGTTTTGTTTTATTTCTTTCATACCACTTTGAAATGAATATTTTTTTTCTAAATATTCAATATGAAAAGTATTTGTAATAATATTTGCAAGTTGTTCTATTTTTAATTTATCATCTTCTACGATCAATATCTTCATAAACAATATCCCCCGTGATAAACCTTATATCTGCTTCAAACATAGAATCAATATTATAAAACAGATATATTTTTTCAACTGTACTATTTAAATCAATAGTAATAATCTTCCTAATTTTTAAAAATCCAGTACCACCTTCCTTCTTTATAATTTCAGTAGATACTGTTTTCTTTAGGCTTTCATTAATTTCAGTCAAATTATTACAATCTATCGTACTTCTGTTATAACACTTAGATTTATTTATAAAACTTATTCCTATCACATTCTTATTCTGCAAAAAAACATTGATTTTTGTATAAATTTCATTCTGATTTACGTCTCTATGAGAAATAGTATTTTCAAGTAAAATAAAGAATATATTAACATAATTTTTCAGAGTTCTTCTAGGCAATATTATTTCTTCATCTATATTTTCATCACATAGTATTTGAATATTAGGATGCATACTTTTAAGCATTTCCAATGCTACATTTAAGGCATGTCCAATAAAAAATGGCTTTCCTTCCATGACATCTGAAATATTAAACCAATTTGCAATAGTTTCCAAATTATATTGAGAAGCCGTTTTAGCTGAATTTATTGAGTTTTTTAATTCTGAACATTTATATTTACTTTCAGGTGAAACATTATTTAATTCCTTTAATAAATTAATACATTCATTATTAATAAAATCATTCAAATCGACAGTAATTTTCTTTCTCATAGCAACAAGATTATTGTCGGTTTTTCTCCAAAGAACTTCAAATACATAATCTAAGAATTCATCAAACTCTGTATTTTTGTTTATTTTTTGTAACATAGCTTCTAGTGTATCAATTGAAAATGAAAAATTAAAAACTCCACCATTTTCATTACTTTCTGTACTAATCTGTATCCATATATCTTTTACTCGATAAAAATAGCTATCAATTTTTTCAGAAAAAGCATTCAATTTTTCCGATATTATTATTTTATCTTTTTCAGTAAAATCAGAATATTTTTTTAACCAATATTTATTTATAGTATATTTTTGAGTATTTTTATCTTTTGCAGTAATTAAATGGTACTGTTCAAAAGGTCTTCTTAATTGAGAAATAATCTTACCATGTCTTATCTCAAGACTTAAGTTTCCATCCAATCCATAGTTTGTATTAGATATAAAATGGTCTCTTAAAGATAATATTAGAGAAAATATCAATCTAATATTATCATCCTTAGGAATATGTCCTATTATTTCACGATCATATACATCCTTGGTAATTTTTTCAACAACATATTCAATATTTGTTACACTTTTGTTACAATTAGAAATATATCTATAGTAATTATCTTTCATTGTTTTTTCAACTGCATTTTTTATTTTTACAACATCTACTGCTATTTTATTATTTTCAACTTCAATTAAACTCTTCCTTAATAATCTTTTTTCTGATAAGTAACTTATTTCTGTAAGGTACTTATCATAATTATTTAAATCATTTTTTATAAGAAAGTTACATAGATTTATTCTCTCATCTTCTACCTCTGCCATATCTTCAAAAACTGTACTTTTTGATATCAAAGAAATTGAACAAATATTATTTAAAAAATAAATTGACTTTTCATTCAAAGACTCTTTAAGTAACTCAGATGGCTTATTACAATTCTGACTATCTAAATAATCTTCATATGCATCAAAAAGTTTTTCTTGTAAGTCATTATTTATTTCCTCAACATCTTCTATATTTTTTATATATAAATCATAAAAAATTGCAAGATTTAAATGCTCCTTTATATTTAAATCAATTTTATTTAAAATTCTTGTAAAAGAAAAATTATAATATAAACTATTATTTTTAAGTGAATATAAAACGATTATTTCCAAACTAACTTCAATCATATTTAAATCTAAATAACACTCTAATAACCATTTAGTAATTTCATTAAGGTCTATTGAACTACAAACTATTTCTAGTTTCTTTAGTATTATTATAGCATCCTTATACTTCCCTTGATTTATCAAAATTTTTGAATAATATTTTAAATATCTATCCTTAGGTAATTGAATTTTTTTTAATTCTTCTATATTATTTTCATATATAGTCTTGTACATTTTTATTGTTATAGAATTAGGGTAAGAAAGATATAATTCATTAATATATTTTTTATGTTCATCTTCGTTAATAAACTCAATGAGCAAAGGATTAATATAATTATAATTTAAGTAACCAATTAAATTAAATGATGACATTTTAAGTTCTTTTGAATTATTATATTCTCGTTGTATATATGAGTGAACATATTCACCCAAAATTGTGTATGATACCGATAATGAAAGTTTTTTAAGAATATTTATGCTATCTTCTATACTACTATCTTTTAGTTCTAAACTTATTCTTGCTTTTAAATAGTTATCTAAAAAACTACCTTCAAATAGCTTGGGCAATTCCATATTTAACTTTATTATACACTTAGGGTACAACTCTAGTACTTCTGCACTTAATATTTCATTTTCTAAAAGTACATTACATAATTTAATACACTTCTTGTAATCTCCAATTGTATAACTATCAATAAGCTGAAGAATCATCTTTGAATTTGAATATGATTCTTTATAATAATTATGTTTAAAATTAGAGATAGAATATAAGCTTTTCAAATTTTCATCATCAATACTATTTGTAAGCAATTTAATTACATTAATAATTCCTGAAACATTAATTTTACTATAATTATTCTTAGTAACTGTAAACTTTAAAATTCTTAAAGTAGTTAAATAATAATCTATAATTGAAGACTTACTTTCAAAAGCTAGAATCTCTCCCCAACTAAATTCTTCTTCACTATAAAATGGATTTATCTTAAAAATAATGTATTCAACTATTTCTTTATATTTAGAAGCATCTTTAGCAGGTTTAATTTCTTTTTCAAAAAACTTTTTAATTTGATTGTACGAGAAGCTCTTATATATTTTCTTGTCAACCTGTTCTATTATTATATTTGATATAAAGTTCCTATCAATTGGACTAATCATCTCATTGTAAAAATCACGCTGTTCTTCATATCCATACACATATTGAAGTACTAGCAATTTATTTTCTATATACCAATATGATAATCCAAATTTCTCATATATTTTATCTAATATATTTAAAGACTTTTTTAAATTTCCAATTATTAAATTGTATTCAAATTGTTTTTTCAATTTCAAAAATACATTAATTTCTTTTCTAAAAATATATATAATATTGCTAGCCCAATTTAATTGAATATCTAAACTTAAGTTTTCAGTTAAATAGCTATCACTGTTAAGATCATCGATTGTTTTAGGAAATGGTGTAGGAAATATTTCTTTTTTATATTCATTATCTCTATTTAAAGTGGATAAGTTTTTTTTAATCTTACCTATTCCCCAAGTTTTTTTTAATAAAAATACGATATAAGACTTCTTATATTTTTTTTCAAGTTTTTTTATATCAAGACTCTTATCTATATTGTCCATATAAACCTCTCAAAATACATAATTTCCTAAATTATAGCATATATTTCATTTTTAATAAACTATCTTCGTTATTAAACTATTCAATAAACATTTTTCAAGAAGTTTTTTTGTAATACTCTTATGAGACATATTATATCGTTTTGCTACAATTGTCATTGGTTCTGCCCAAACTTCATTATATAAAGCTTCTCTCTCATCTCCTGAAACATACTTAAAATCCATAAGATCACCCCATAATATATGAATTTATTGTTATAATTTAACTTATTATATCATAATTACTTATTTCATGCCTATAGAACAAACTGTGTATTCCAGTTAATCTCAATATCGAGCTTGGACATATTATATTTGCCTACTTCATCTGTTTCAGTTACCACTATCTTTTCAATGAGCATTGTAACATCCGCATTGGTGAGTTCATTTTTATCTAATATCTTCTGCAAAACCTCAATGCACTTTATTATCTTTTCCTTGTCATTTGCATGATTATCTCTTGAATTTTCTGCCTCGACTAAGAGCTTTTCTAATTTATCCAGTTCCACTTTTGCTTCACTGGTCAATTCTTCAAATATTTCTTCACCAATTAATCCTTTGGCAAGCTGCTTAGCATAATTCTTAATTTCTTCTTTTTGTTCAACAATTTTAATTTTTAATACTTCAATGGCTTTATCATAGTCTTTTCTATGATTTCTTTTTTCTTCTATATTTTTATCTATATTATCAAGATTTATCTTTGCATTATGTAATAAACTTTTAATTTCATCAAGTACCAGTTCATCAATATCACTTTCAAATAGCCTGTGTCCATTGCATAATTCTGAGCCATATCTGTGAAAAGTAGCACATACGTATGTAATTTTATGTTCATAATTTTGGGTCTTATTTTTTCTTGCTACAAATCCCTTATTGCAATCACCACATTTTAATATACCTGCATATCTATGTATTTTTTCATTTTTAGCTCTTATATTATTATTGCATCTACTTTCAGCTAACATCTTAACCAATTCAAAATCATCTTTACTTATTATTGGCTCAAAGTAATTTTCGTGAACTATCTGTTCCTCTTTTGGAATTCTAACCTTTTTGCCTTTCATCTTAGAAAGCTTGGTAACTCCACACCTTAATACTCCTATGTAAGCATCATTGTGAAGTATCCTTTTAATACTTGTAGCATACCATAATTCCTTTTGAGTCCAATCAGGCTTCCAGCCAAAGCCAAACTTTTTCATTTTATGAATTGATGGAGTTTCTACATGTTTTTCATTTAAATAATGGGCTATTTTTGTACAGCCCATTCCTTCTATGTAGAGTCTAAATATTAATTTTATTGTATCAACTACATCCTCATCAACTATTATTTTTTTAGGATTATTAGGATCTTTCATGTATCCATAATTAGGTACTATAACAAGCCCTTCCTTTTGTTTTTGCTTTATATTAGTTTTTATCTTTTTACTCAAATCTTTTAAATACATTTCATTGTACCAGGTTTTAATTCCAATTATTGAATCATCATCACTATCGCTATCATAATTATCATTTTTAAGCATAAGCCTTACATTATGTTCATCTAGATAATCTAGAAATAGAAGTGTCTTTGCATTATGTCTGCCTATTCTTGAAAGGTCTTTTGCTACTAATATATCTACTTTATTATCTTCTATTAATTCCTTTAATTGCAATAGTGATGGTCTTTCAAATGTATATCCACTTACATTATTATCCTGAAATGTATCATTTAAAATGAAACCCTGTTCTTTGGCAAAGTCTTCTACAACTTTTCTCTGAGTTTCTATACTTTCTTTTTTATTATCTTCATCTCTTGAAATTCTTACATATCCATAAGCCTTCATTTTATCCCTCCCGCTTTTAAATGAAGGAACGTCTAAATGGCGTTCCTTCTTGGTTCATCACATGATATAATTCTATTTTTGCTTAATCAAGCAATTTATCTGATTTTAAGTGATTAATTATTATCTTTTCTAGAATCTCCTCCCATTTAGAAGTTCCAGCATATTTATGTACAACTTTATTTATTCTTGGATGATTATCTTTTATAATTTCTACTTGTTCCAAACCCCATACCCCCTTCAATTAATTCTCAAAATATTTATTTCCCCCGAAATTTATGTAATGTGTCGTCTTAAATGACATAAAAAAAGAATCCAAGTAAGCTTGTTACTCAGATTCATATGTAATGTTTTATTTAATGTGCAGGCATATCCAGTGGATATACATAATCCACTGTTAAATCATATTGTATTTTCATTGTATTTGTAGAGGTTTTAGTTACCGGTGACGCTAGAAGTGTATGTGCAAAAGCAGGAACTAAATACGAAACATATAAAATTCCAGTTGTTGTATTAATTCTTATAAAGAGCTGAGTGTCATCATCCCATCTCAAATAATAATTATAATTTTCAAATGTAGCAGAGTTTGTAAAGGAGCCTATATTACCAGCATTTGATGACATAACACTTAAATCGCTTTCATTTAAAACTACCACAGTTCCACTGGAATCACCTACTTTAACAAATATTTTCCCCTTTGCCTTAAGTCTTGATAAACTAATATAACTGTATGTAAAAGAAGCAACATCTATAGTTTTATTATAAATTCCATCAGATTTATTATATACTGTTATAGCTGCCCTATTGGAAGTTCCATTTTGAGATGCACCTCTATAGGATATCAGAATATATGCATCAGTTACACATATATCTGAAATACCTGATAACGTATAAGGGGAAGTTTTTGAGTAAGAATTTAACAAATTAAAATTCTTATCATATTTTTTAAATGCTCCACTGCTTAAAGCAACCCAAAATGTCTCATTGATTTTATCATACTCCATCGCATAGACTGGAAAGGGAAGTACAATATTGTCCTTTTGCATATAAGTTCTTTTATCAATTACGTACAAAGTGGTAGACCCAGAGGTTGTAGTAGCATAATTGTATATATTATTATCATCAATACATATCGCATTTGCAGTTCCTCCTCCAAGAGTTAAATATATTTTAGTATATAAATTATAATAACCTGGATAATATGCTGAAAAAGATGTCTTAGCACCACCCATAAGATAAATACTGCTAAAGGTTCCATTAGCTGCATTTGTGGGGAAATCCACAACAAAATGTCTTGTTTTACTTTGAATCAGTTTGCTATTCACCTGAAGATTATCAATAAAAGTTGTTTCACTTTGATTTATTGTTCCTCTTAAGTTATCACTTCCTGAGTAGGTAGTCCATAAATCGGCATATCCAATAATATTTCCGAACGTCCAGTAATCATATAAATCTTCTGGAACATTTCCATCAGTGAGCAGCATACATCTGCAGGGATTATCAGTATTTCCATTAGCATTGGTAATCACATTATCAACAGAATTGTTTAAAATTCTTCCACAAAAAGCATCTAAGTATGCCGCATTGGCATATACTGGAGTTATTCTGTTTTCACTTTTTGCTTCATAAGTTTTCTTTCCTGTTGATGCATCAAATAATTCCACTGAGAATACTCCTCTCATGGGATATCCTTCTGGTTTATATTTAGTTATTTCTTTTAATTTTCCAGTAATTAAATCTTTACTGTAGGCTAAACTTTCTCTTACAGCCATAATCAAACCTCCTCTATTAATTTAAAATAATGTTTACTGTTTCCATTATATTTTTGTTTGAATTATAAATTGAGCGTGGTATCATCTCTCCCTTTTGAATAGTAATTGGCTGAGCAATTATCACATTTGTATTTTCACCTGAGTGAACTCTATCTGTAGAATTAATGTATATATAATGTAGGAACTCACTAGCTTCTGCATGTGGACGCTCTGCACTTAATCCTCCTTGTAAATTTCTACCGTCAAGCATACATTGACAGTTAAAGGCTGGAATAGTGAAAGTTCCAGTATCTACAGACAAATTTATACTCAAATAATGAGCACCAGCTTGTACTTGTGGTATCCCTAAAGGTATTCCTATAACATTATCACCCTGCTGTAATTTTTGTTTTGGCACAAAAGCTATAGTCTTATTATCTAGTTGAATATTTATTGTCAAAGTATTAACTACACTTGCTGTTCCATATATTGAAATTAAGCATGTAAGATTTGTATTACTAACTGCAGTAACGCCCAAATAAATTGCTTGAATTGAAGTTGTAGAAGCTGCTAGGGAATTTGTATTAGAATAGTACATCATGGAACTTAATGCCTGAGCAACTTTATTTCCCAATTCATCCGTAGCAGTTTTAACTATTGCATTTAAGTCCTGTATGGCTTTTTTAGGCTGTCCTAAAGTTACCTTTGTGTTTAAGCCAGTTATCTCATCACTTACTATTTTCACAACAGGCAATTTAACATTTATATCCCACTCACTGTAATATAAAGTTACTATATCTCCTACATTTACATATTCAAGCTGTTCATAGTTTTTATACTCCTTTGTTTTTGATAATTCTAAAAAGTCTACTTCTATGGTAGTTCTTTCAAGTCCTATAGTTTCAGCAGCTTCCTGTGCCAGAGTTCTTACTGTAGGTTCATCATCTGCATCAAATTTAACTTTTCTAACTATAGGAAATGGAGGATATTCTTCACTGCCCCAATTTACAATACTTATGTATTTTTCAGATAAAGTTAAGCCATTATTACCTATTGGATAAAGCTTTGTAACTATATCTGTAGAATCATATATAATATCTATACCTTCAATGTTCTTACCATATTTAACTAAGACTCCATTATCCTTTCCTATTGCTTGCATTATTTTTATATCATAGTTATCTCTTTTTAATTCACCTACTGCCCATCTCTCAATAATCTTGAACATAGCTTCTACAACATTACACTGAACCATATATAGAGTGTTTGCCAAAACTATATCACTATCAACGGTATAAATATTAAGTAAATCACTTATCATGGCTTTAGTCATAGCTGTTTTTATACTGCAATTTTCAGCTCTTGAATCCTCTATAAAGTAGTAAGATAAGTCATAAAAAATATGCTTAGCCCATACCATAATAAGTTTTGTTCTATCATCTTTCTTGTATCTATAAATTCTAAATAGCTGTCCATTATCAATTTTTATAATGTTGTATTTATCAAAGTATTCAACTTTCTTTGAAAAGATTGGATACTCAATATATAGTGAATAGTCTCCATTTAATTCTTCTGTTACTTCACATTTAATGCATTCATTTAGTACTGCTAAACCGTTATTATTGAAGTTTCCTTTAGTAGTCTTTTTATTATAAATACATATCATTATAACCACCGCCAGTTAGGTGTAATTTCTAATTTAGTAACACTGCCTGTCCAAGATATATTGTTATCCCCTGCATTAAATATAGGAAATTCTCCATTCATTTTATTATTTAAGTTACTGCCATTGTCATCATAGCAGTCCTGCAAAACCGAATCTATTATTATGTAGTTATTTATTCCTATTAGATTTATAACCTGTGAACCTATATTTAAATTTATATCTCCACTGCCAAAAACTTTTATTTTAGGTTCCGAATATATTGTTCCTATGTTATTTATTATTCCTGAAGAAGTCATGGTTATAATAGAATTGTCTACTGCGTATTTAAAAGGTCTGCAGTTAAATATTATTGGAAACTCACTAAAAATCTCAATGGACTGAGCAAAGTCAATGGAGTTCACTACTTGGGCTATGTATTTTTTATTAGGCTGAAAATCAAAGATAAGTTCACTTTCTCCTGCTCCTATAAGCCAGCCCTTTATGTCATCAATCTTATCTGCAATGCTGTCATCTTTTACACCACAGCTGACAGAAATAGTAATATCCTCATAGGTGTTTTCATCATATCTTAATGATGAATTTCTTCCTGGTATATTGCTGGTGGTCACTCTCCTCTTGGGAGACAAAATAGATGGATTTTGAAGAACATAAATACCATAATCATTAAAACTATCTTTACTATTAAAATTAAAACTGAGCATTATATTCCTCCTTTCCCCATAGCAACCTTCTGTCTGTAAAACTCTAATTCATAAGCTAACTGCTCAATATCTTTATCAGTATTATTATAAAAATGTTCAATATTAAGTGTTAAACCTTTTCCCATATTTTTATCTTTAACTTTTTCAATAGAACTTGCTATCAATTCATCAAGTTTATTAATAGGTACTACTGCTTCTTTTCCAGCTTCACCAACACCAATAACACTTGGACTGTCAAAAATACCTCCCTGTGCATACCATTTAACACCTAAAGATGGTACACTGGGAGGATTTAAACTTAATTTGCCCGTTACATTAAAATGTGGTAAATCAATATGGGGTATTTTAAAATTCCAAATAGAATTCCAAGCTGCCTTTATAGCATTTCCTGCACTTTGTATTTTTTCACGTATATTTTCTACTGCTTCATGTACTGCACTTTTTATTGTGTTCCATACTTCTTTAGTTTTTGCACTTACAACATCCCAGTGTTTAACTACCAAATATATTCCTACACCTAATGCTGCTAGTGCTGCAATAACTAAAAATATAGGACTAGTTACAACTGCTAATATTACTCCAAAGGCTGAGGTAGCTGCATTTAATGCTATTTGCGCTGCTGTTCCAGCTATCATTATTCCATTATGAATACCTTCTGCTATATACAAAGCTATAATTTGTGCTGTTTCTATACCACTGGCAATTGCATGTGCCGCTTTAAGTGCATTTTGAACTGCCAGTTGTACATTTAGTATTAATAGTATTCCTTGATGAATTACCCAAACACCACCTAATATACCTAAGGCTATTCTAACTGCTGTTATATGTTCATCTAAAAATTTCAAACTAGCTATAACTAAATCCAAACCGCCTTTTACAAAGTCTAAAGTTTTTGATTTTGCATCTCCTGTAGATTTACCAAAGCTAGGTATTAAATCCTGTGCAAGTTTTATTACAACCGTTATTATTTCTCCTATTTTAGGCAGTAATGTTTGCATTGTATCACCTATATTTTTAGCAGCATTACTTACAAGAGCCTGCATTTGAGGAATATGGGTATTGAAAGCTGTTACTGCGTTATTAAAATAAGGCAGGAGCACTGTACCAATACTTTGTCCTAAATTTGTCAAATTTAATTGTGCAACTCTTACTTGGTTTGCAAAGCTTGTACTCAAAGTTCTTCCAAAATCCCCTTGAGCATCCTTAGTTACTGACATCAAGTAGTTATAACGGAGAATTGTCTGTTCTGACTGGCTCATTTGAGCATAGGGTTTCTTAATTCCTTCACTAAGTGCATAGGCTTCTAGATTAGCTACACTCATATTAATACCTAATGCTTTTAAAGGTTCTGTTTCTCCAGATATGCCTGATCTTATTTTTTCCCACATATCAGATGTACCCACATTATAAAAAGAACTCATATCCCCTGTAAGCTGAACTAAGGATTTAGACATGTCTCCAGCTTTTTGCTCAGTTACTCCTGAACTCTTAAGCATTGCTCCCATAAAACCAACCCACTGCATTGATGCTGTTTGAGATATTCCAGCAGATTTTGCTGTGGTAGCTGTCCATGCTTCAATTGATTTTGCACTGCTCTTATAGGTTTGCTCAACTACATTTTGAGCTTCTGATAAATTACTTGCACTTTCTGCCAACTTATAACCTTCTTCTATCATTGATTTAAAGCCAAAACCAACACCAAGTACAGCTCCAATCTTTAATATTCCATTTCTTATTTTGCTAAATGTACTGTCAAAATTATTTCCAGTATCTCTAGCTTTTTTATCTATCTTGTTTAGTTCATTTTCTACTCCGTTATCTTTTAAAAGTATCTCACCAAACAGACTAAATATCTGCATTATGTACTACCTCCTTTCTGATCTGCTTTCTTTATTCTTTCAGCTTCTTCAATAGCTTTTTTAGCAGTTTCTTCAATAGACTCTTTACTAACTTTGTTGTTATTTTCAGTTATATTTACATCTTTGAATACTTTATTTTTATAATCTGTAAAAGGAATAAAATGTTCCTTGTCCATATTAGAGTAATCCACCAGCCACCTCTGCCACAGCATTTCTTCTGCCTTCTTTTTATAAGCTGTATTTATTATTTCTATCCCCTCTTCTAAATCCATATCCATAACATAGTCAATGTTTTTGTATCTAGTTAAAAGTAAGTCCATGCACTCAAATTCATCTTCTATTTGAGTGCTCTGGATAAAAAATTTTCAAAGCCCTCTTGATTAAATAGTTCCTGTATTAATTTAAAGAATTTATCTAAGTCCATATTCTCTATTTCTTCAGCAGTTTTATCCGTTAAACTAGCAAATAGTTTATATACTTCCTTTTCTGCATTTCCTATATTTTCAATAAAGAGAATAGATAAATTTACTTGAAGTTCCTGACTAATTTTTATTTTTTCCTCTTCACTTAAGCCTGTTATATCTCTTGTCAAAGTCTTAATCTCATCCTTTATATCCATCTTTTTAAAGATTCTGCTTAATGAAAATAAATCACTGGTTTTCAATTTTCTCATATATGTAATTACCCCTTTCAATTATTTTTTATAAAAAGAAAAAGCACCCTGTTTAAAGAGTGCTTAAAATATGTATAAGTATTTATAGTTTTTAAATAACTTTTTAGTAATGAAATTATATAGTTCTTAACTTAATTTTGGGAAATGTATTTCATAAGGAAGAATATCTGGTGTAGTGGGATCAATATGCCCTGTAAAAGTTACTGGAAGTACATTGTCCTTGTCATCTTCTGTTTTGAACTTTATTCCATCTGTAGATAAAGCATTTTTAAGAATTATAACTACTGGTTTTTGACTTCCTGAAAGCTTCCCTACTAATGCTATGTTATCCAAATAATCTGTGTCTGCTATGTAAGTTTTACCTGTTATAATATCGTAATCAGGATTTGCTACGCTATCCACTTGTGCCATTAAAGCTATAACTAATATATCACTTCTTACTTCCAGCATATTTGTCTTAAGAGTAACTTCTACATCAGTAATAAATTCTAATCCTTTAGCATTTCCCTTTATCCCATCGCATTTTACTTGCCTAGTTTTAACTGTAATATCAAATTCGTTACCACCAGAAGTTGCACCTATTAACTCTTCTTTTGTGTCAATGCCATAGTTTTTATATAATGCACCGCTATCAATTAATAAATGGTCAGGTGTTGTAGACGTGTATCCAACTGTATTTGTACTGTTAACTGCCATGTTATCACTTTCCTTTCTTATTTATAGTAAACTTTTAAGATATATCTTAATTGTCTTCTTTGAATATGAATATCCGGATCATTAATCCTTAATTTATATGGATTGTTTCTAAAAATACAAAGCTGCATTGTTTCATTATTTACCTGTAATTTATTTAACTGCTTGTCTATGTTTTCAGTAATAGTTTCAATTTCAAAAATATCATTTGCTTTGTTATTCCATATATCAATATCAAGATTGTTTACTTCACTAAAGCCATTTGATTGAGTACTCGGAAACTTAAATTCAACATAGGGATATATTTTTTTCTTTTCTTCAGGGTAATGATCTGCAAAGGAGTTTGAACATACTTCTCCTACTTTAGAATTAATGATTTTATAAATATCCAGCAAATTAATCACCACTCATCTTTTCTTTAATTTTATATCCTGTAAGCTGTTCTATTTTTGAAATATTCTCCATAACTGCTGGCTCCCAGTGAGGCTTAGCTTTCTGAGATTCAGTCCCCTTTTCAACCCAGATATCGTAAGGTGCATTTGGAGTACTTCCAACAATTACTCCCTTGTTATCACTCATTACCTCAAAGGTTTCTGATCTCTTTAAATTACCAGTAAGCACAGGAGTTCTAAGCTTTGCTTCTGCTACAACAAAAGCTCCTATAGTTTCACAGGCATCCTTTTTTGCTTCATCTAAAGCTTTTAACACTTTATCCTTATAACTCTTATATCCCATAACACATCACCTCCCTGTAGTCATCCCAATTTATAATTTTTCTTACCTCATACTGTTCATCTTTATATTGAAGAATAGTTCCTATTTTAATATCGTCATCAATTTCATCAAAGATTCTGCTTGAAACTTCAATGTTATAGCCATAGTCTTTCAGCAATAATTCTGTAGAATAGGGCTGAATATCAACAAACTTAGATTTTATAAATTTTAAATCTCCTTCTGCAAAGGCTCCATACTCATCCTTATATCCTTCTTCTTTGTTATATACACTTACCAAATAATTTTTAATCATCCAATCACCCCTTCATTTTAATCCTGGGCATAGGCAGCAGTGCTTTCACAGAATCAGGCAAATCATTAGTGTATGTTCCGCTCTTTGAACCCTGAGCATATTGCTTTAGTCCTTCATTTCCCTTTTTATTAAAACAAAGTACAGCATATTCATTTACTGCATCCTGATAAATTGAAAAATCACTAATATCTTTATTTAGATAATTCTTAATCATGGTCTCAGCTTTTCTAATATAAAGATTTATTAGTTCATCTTTAGCGTTATCTGAAATACCAAGCAGTGTTTTTATTTCTTCCAGCATAACTATCACCTACAATTTCTTAGCAATACCCTGCTTAGCAAGAATATTAGCCTGTATAGGAGATACTTCTAGCGTTTCACCTATTTTTAAAACTTTATCTCCATATTTAACATTTATGATAAACTCCACTGTATCCATATTTTTTGACTTGGTAGTTTTATTTTCTTGTTTGCCTTCTTCATTATTAGCTGCCATAAATTTCACCCTTTCTTTATAATCTTTTTTAAATTAAAATAGGACTGACTTTTACATCAGCCCTTAAAATATTTTATTTCAATATTTATGCATGTACTGTTGCTATAAAAATGCTGTCAATCCTCTCAAATGAAGGCATAGCTATTTCACTTACAATAGTTTCAACATTTACTGGATGAGGTATCTTTATTGTAGTAACAGCAACTCCTGTATTTACAATTTGAACCTGTGCATCTGTGTTTCCACTCATTAAATCTGATTCTTCTGGAGTAGTGCCATAGTATGTATTCCCAAGATTTCCTTCTGGTATTAATGTAAAAATATCATCAGGAAAGAACTGATTAGTACTTCCATCTTGAAGTGCATACTTTTTATTGTATACAGCAATAGAAAGTCCAAGCTTAGTCTGAAAATATTGTTTAAGCATAGCATCTGTCACAATAACATTTTGTCCACCTATTGGATTTAAATCTAATTTTATAGATTTATTCACCATTAAATAATTCCAAGTTTTAAGTGAACAAATAGCTCTTGTTGGCTTTTCTCCTGTATCATCTTCAATAACCTTCTGCCATCTCATAATATCCTCTACAGGAGTTGAGTTTTCACTATCACTCCATCTAGCTGTTGTAAGCAGAGTTTCCTTATGAGCTGCCTTAAATTTATAGTCATAATCTAAATTTACTCTGTTAGCTGTAATAAGAATTTTTCCAGTACTCAATAACTGCATTCTCATTCTCTCATTATTGACCTCTGCTCCTTGAACAAGACCGTTAACATCATCATATATTTTCTGAATTATTGGCATTATGTACTGTGAATTTGATGCCCCTGCTGCCTTGTTTATTTCCTGTCTATCTTTTTCTCCAATTCTCATGGCTTCCCTAAAGAATGGCATTTCAGTCTCAATCTTTGAAAAACCTACTCTGTCTCTTAGCGTTGCCTTTGTATCAAAAGCTGAAGGCATCAAAGCTACAGGTAATTCATTTGCTCCTTTAATCCATGATAAATCAAGTCCTAACTGCTTCTTACTTGGAAACAATGTAGCTCCTAAGTATGGAACTGAATTAGATGGATTGTTTGTATAATATGTACCTATTTCCTTTGAGTTTACTAAATCAAATATGTTTGCCATTAAATATCACCTATCCCTTTCTTATTTTATAAATGTAATTTGTTTTAAAGCTGTAACTGCACTGGCAGCTGGAGCTTCTGGTAGTTTATCTATTGCAATAAAGCCATGAATAATCATTGCTCCAGAAGCTTTTCCAAAAGTAACATCCACATCATCTAAAAGAACACCTTCTGCTTTATCTGCATCAGTACCCTGAACGTTCTTCTTAGAAGCAGGCTCATCAGTATTTGTAAGTACTGGCTTAGTACTGCCCCCAACTATAGTTCCTGCTGGAACAATCTTTTTACCATCAGCATTTGCAGTAATTGCTGTATCATCCACCGTTACTGCAATAGCAATGTAGTGATCTGGAAATTTTAAAATTTCCTTCTTGTTTGTGTAAGTTGTTTCAATAAATTTACTCATAAAAATTCCTCCTCTTTTATTTAAAATATTGGTTTTGGCTTTCTACAGCCCTTTTCTGACTTTCATCAATTTGTTTTGCAAGTCTTAATCCAATGCTGTCTGTATTGCTACTTTTACTGTCATCATTCTTTGGTGGAACATAGCCACCCTTAAGTCTTTCATTTACTTTCTGTTCAATAACCTTATTAATGTTAGCTACCAGCATATCTGAATTTTCCTTAATAGCTTCAATATCCTCACCAAAAACAAAATCCAGTAAATCAAGGTCATATTGTTTATCCTTGAAATACTGGATTTTTTCTAACTTAAGTTCTCTGTCTCTTAATTCATTTTCTTTCTGCTGTAAAAGCTCCTCTTGAGTCATTTCTGATTTTTTCTTTTCCTCCTCAAATTTTGTTTTAAGCTTTTTCTCAGTAGTCTTTACTGCGTCTGAAACTCTTTTATCAGCATAAGACTCCATATACTTTTTGAATTCAGGATGGTTTAATATTCCTTCAATATTAATATCCTTATCCCCTTGAGTGTCCAGATTTTCTGTGCCCTCAGTATTTTGTTGTTCTTTGTTTTCTTCCATAAAAATTCCTCCTTGATTTTATTATTTTTTGTTTGAGTTATTGAATCTTCCCCTTATTAGTTAAAGACTTCAATCCCTCGGTAATATAAAAAAAACACCCTTTCGGATGCCTAGTTTTGTTAATATTTATTTGTGTTGGTTTTATAATATATGAAAAATTTGCATTAACCCAGCCATAAATTATTCTCATTTTATTCAGTCAGACAAATTGGAATTTAACTATAGCATTATGCTTATTTGGTGGGTTATGCACGAAAGCCCTCCGCTCTTTTGTTGTCATTATTATTGCTTTTTGAGTTTAACCGTTGTAGTCGTGCCCATAGCAGAAGCTTCATAGCTTAATACACCGTTTTGGTATGTGATAGTTTTAGTATCATCACTCGAAGCTAGCAAAGCACTTTTAGTTTTACTATGGTCATTTTTCGAAGTCCATGAATAAGGTTCGTCAGCAGTTGTTGGAGCGTCAAAAGAACCAGCCCAATAAAGTGATTTTGTGTCGCCTTTATCACTTACCCAGTAAATTGTAATCGTATCACCACTTATTGTTGCAGCTTGATAAGAATCAGCAGATTTGCTATTTTCTTGTTTCCATTCACCCGTCAAGTCAGGTATTTGCTTTTTAGTGGTATTACTGTCATTTCCAGTGCTTGTAGGCGTGGAGCTACACCCACTAAATATTGTTATGAGCAGAGCCACGCAAAGGCTAAGTATCGCCAGTTTTTTTATTTTCATTTTCATTATCCCCCTATTTTTTTAGTTAGTGTTAACTTAAGAAAGTATCCGATAAATTGGAATTTGTAGAACTGTTTAGACTATATGCTTATTTATTTTCCTCTATTGCTTTCATCAACTTTTCAGGGGATAACTTCCATAGTATTTGATTATGTCGCAGTTTGATTCTAACCAAATTTGACTTCATAAAGTTTTCAACAGCCTCAGAGCTCAACCCTCGCTTGGTTAAATAAGACTCCAGTTCTCTGTATGGATACTTGACTCTTAAGTAATCTTCAGCCTCATCTCTACATATATTCCAATGTTTTTGCAAAAAAGTGAGAATATCTTCCTCATTAACCTTTGCGTCTTTGAGCGCAGCAGCTGCATTTATAATTCCATTTTCTCTTTCATAAGCCACGGCCTCCTCAACTTCATTGTTAATAATAGAATTAAATGCCTCACGCCCTGAGTCTCCCAAAACCCCAATGATTTTCTTCAAAAGATCTTTTTTTGATGATACCATATTGTCCCTCCACTGATTCAAATTACTATTTACCTGCGTATTATATAAATAATTTTCATTGGCCATTTTCTTACAATTTCAAATCATTAAAATAATTTAGCCTGCAACAATTATATCATAATAAACCAATGTTAACCAATAAAACCATAAAAAATGGGCTTACCGTGTATTTATATTAAAACCTAACTCTTCAATTTTACACCCATTGGTATTACTATCTTTGAGGTATATCTAACGGTTAACATCTACCCCTTATCTCTTTTTTTCTTCATTGATACCCTTGCCTGTTTTCTTTTAATAATTTTCTTACATATATCACAATACCGCTACCTATTAGAATTTGCTTGAATATTCTTACCACAATTTTTACATTTAATTCTTGGTTTAGGTTTATCGCCTTGTTCTTTAATAGGTTTAACATCAATTTCTGTATAATATCCTCTTTCTAAAACACCATCTAAAGGCAGCACTCCTTCCTCAAAATATCCACATCTTTCATTTTCTTTATTTTCAAAAAATAGACAGACTCCATCAATCATACAACAATAATGATTAATAGAGCCTTGTTCAATAAAATGATTTGCACAATCTTTTATTATCAACCTTTTAAATTTATTAATATTTTTCATATCATTTATCAATCCCCCTGCTTTCAACCCATGATTCATAATCAGTATAATCAATAATAGGTTTTTCTCCATCCTTTCCTTTTATATTTTCTCTTTTAACTGTTGGATTCCAACCTTCAACTACTGGAATTATACACGAACGACAATTTATATGAGTATCTTCTGGAATTATAGGATGTTCATCTTTAGAAAATCTTTTCCCATCTAAACCTATACATATTTTAGATGTTTTATTATCTAACGTAGCATCGAACATTACTTCTACAACTGCATCAGTTTTTGTATATATTTCATCCTGTGCTGACCCTACACATCTTGCCACTTCATTGTAAATAAGTCTTCTTGATTCATATGCACTTACTCCATAATCTTTTTTTATTTGAGCTGCTAATTTATCAATTGGTATTCCTTCAATAACTGCACTTTTGACATCATCTCTCACTCTATTTAATAGCTTCTTCTTATTTGACCAAATCCTATCTGAGAACATTTCTCCTTTTATTGGCATTTTAATTGCACTCTCAATAAATTCAGTGGTAAGCAGTGGGAATTTTAAATTAATATCCATTCCTCTATCTATCTCATAGGCTGTTTTATAATAGCTTTCACCAAAAACTTCTTTGAGTAATCCTGTAGTTTCTTTTTCATCTACATCTCCAAGCTTCCTCATTTCTTCAATAAGTTTCTTTTCTATATACAGTAACACATTAGCTCTTTGCTTTTCACTGACTTTTAAAACTCCATCTACTGAATATTTTAAATATAACTGAGCTATTTCATTTTTTATATTTTCAAGGCTTTTCTTATATTCTTTGAGAATTGTATTTATTGGCGCTACTACTTTCTGTTCCATCTCAACTCTTATATCTTTAATACCTTTACTTAAATCATTGTCCTCCATTGTCATTCACCTTTTCCAAATCAATCATATTATAATCTTGCTCATTCCTGTACTTTTCAAGTTCCAGCTTTGGATTTTCTACAAAATTAAGAAGTGAAAGAGCTGTCTCTTGAGAAATAACACCTTTTAATTGTGTAATTATTTGAGCAGTAGTAGCCAAATCAACAGGGAGGTTTCGAGTAAACTTTATAGATATATCCCTGTAATCAAAATACTTACCTGTTTTCTTTTGCATAAATAAAAAAAAGTTCCTTAGCCTTTGCTTTAGAACCTTCTCCATTATACTTTCTTTTAATGAGCATCTATTTTCAAGATTAATTAATTTATTTTTTAATGCTAATGATGATGTATTACTAGCCCAGTTCTCATTAAAATTTACTTGGTCGCTTAAATCGTAGATTTTCTTTTCAATATTATTTAGTTCATTTTGAACAAAAGAATCATTAATTTGCTTTGTAAGAAAATATACCTTTGCATTTGATGGCACTTGAATTATCCCCATAGATTTCATTTTAGCTAAATCCTCTTCCTCAATAGTTGCCCCTTCAATACAAATATAGCTATTTCTAAAATCAGCAATCTCATTCACCAAGTCAGAATTTAAGGCATTATAGGCATCCACCAAAGAAATAATATCTTTAAAGCCACAATGTTTTTCTGCATTTGCTTGACAAGTAACAATAGGTACTCTATCAAATATGTGTATATCTTCTCCTAAACTTATTATCTCACTACCTTCCAATCTATAATGATAAATATAATTTTGAAAATACACATCAAGGTACTCACTTATATCGAATTTTTTCTTAAAATTATATAGTGCCAGTATAACATTATCATCAACAGTTCCATCCGTTAGTACATAGCAATTAGTTGGATTTAAAACCATTGCACTAAATTCTCCATCAGAGTTTATATATTGAAGCTCATAGCTCTCACCAAATATTTCACTCTGCTTTCTTAATTCTTGATTATGATGTTTATCCCAATGACTTAAATTTAGGTCAATATAATTAATAGCTTCATCATTATCACTTTTAGAAACATAATTAACTGGCTCTCCTAAAATATATCCTACTTCATTATCTACAAATTTCTTAGGATATGTAAAAACTAGCTTCATATTGCTTCTTGAATCTTGCATTCTGTAGTTTTTTAAAATAGAATGGTTACCTTCGTAGTAGTCTTTATATACTTTTTTTGACTGCTGATTTGTTCTTAATTCCTGTAAACAGTCTTTTATTAGTTGTTCGTTTAATTCCAAATTAACACTTCCTTCTTAAAAATTCACATAAAAAAAAGACTTAAATCAGTCTTTTCCATTTTTAAATATTATTTTCTACATTTTTAGTTAATGCTATTATATTTATTGGTGGTAATAGTATAGGATTAATTCCAGATTTTTGCGTAACACTTGTAATATGTTCTCTTATATATGGAAACATAATTGCTGGAGAATTATGCTCCATAAAATTCTTTATATCCATATTTTCTTCTCCATCCACAACTGAAAAAATCCCGACAAAAGTAAATTCAAATTTTAAAACTTCTTCATTTTCATTTGATAAACATATTAAATTAGTTTTCAATTCATTTGAAAATGAACTATTTAGACTATTTAAAACCATACTAAAATTAAGATCTATTTTTAACTTATCTGGCATAGAAGGCACTCTATAAAAGCTTTCTTTAGATAATAAAATACCATCAAAACTAATTCCTGGCTGTTTATCTTTATCCATCATGCAGCTGGCACCTCCAATATTTCCACATTTGTATTTATTTTTTTACTCATTATACATTCTTGCTGTGGCAAATTTATTTTAAAATTTTTATTAATATTTTCTAATTCAGAGTCAATCTTAATATTATAGTTTTGATTATCAATAGCATTTTCAAAACTCAATTTTAAATTATAAGATTGAGTTTCTACATGTTGTAAAGTATTATATATCTTTTTTACTTCCATTGCTTTATCATTTCTGTATGATATTGAAATATTAAAAATATCATTTTCAAAAAAACATAATCTTATGCCTTTTCCTATAACCTTCTTAAAATTGTGATCATCGAACTTTACATAGTCGTGCCATAAATTAAACATATCTTCTTTTTCATTATATTCATATCCTATCTCTATCTTAACTTTTAATTCAGATTTTACCAAAGAAATAAATTCACAAATTTTATCTAAAATATAATTATTCATACATTTCACTCCTGACACATTATTTTTTCATTTATAGTTTTATAACACGGTTCATACTTTTTCATAAATTCATTTATAAAATCTTCTTCTTTTATAAATCTATTTTTATAATCCGCATCCTGCCTCCATCTTTTTAAATCTTGCAATACCATCAAATCGGCAATATTCTCGTCCGTTAATATATTTTTACATCTTTTGTTTTTATGAATAAATATATTGAATTTTTTAATCGTATATGCATGAGGTGCTTCATAGCTTGGAATTATAAAGTTTTTATTACTACTATACATAATATAATCAATAAGTTGAAATAGTGAATAATAGTATCTACTCACAGCAACATCATAGTATTTTCTTTGTTGAGCTAAATTAGCAATTTCATAGTTTTGATTTGACTTAATTTTTAAATTTATATGTACATCCATATTATCACCTTATGTTTCATTCTTAATACCACATATATATGTATATTATAACATAATGATTGATGCTTTCAATTAAAATAATAACCTTCTATCAAAGAACTTCAACTTCTTCATTCCCTGCAATAACTGAACTGCTCCATATAAACTATCCGGAGCATCATCATGTTTAGCAAATTTGTTATAATCCTTAACTTGGTTATTGTAAGCCCTATTATCTGCATTGAATAAAATATGTCCTTTTTTGATTTCTGGTTCAAGACTTATTATTCTTTCATGTTTTTTACCTTTGCTATTTACACTTTCAACTGGTATATAAATTTTATTCTTCCATAGTTCTTCCTCAAATTTCTGCTTCATATAGGATTGTGCCTGTATGGTTTCAAAGCCTATCCTATCTACAGGAAATAATTTTAATTTTTCTACTGCTAATGTAAATAAATCATCGGGAAGAAGTTTATTTATACTTCCATCAATAACATATTTTTGATTAGTTTTTTTATGCTTCCCTATGACTGTTATAGCTGAATAGTCATTTCTCTTTCCATTTTTAATAGCAGGGTCAATATATACAACAACCTCCATTTCTTCAAAGTTAGGTAGTCTATCCCAATAACTAATATTTTGAAATATATAATCATCTGTGCTTCTTGGATTATTTTGAAGTTCCTTATGAAAAGAATTCTCTCCCATAGCTTGTTTTTTACACATTAAATAATAATAATCTAAGTATTCATCCCATAGGATTTCTGTACCCTTTAACATTTCCTCTTTATTGGCATAAAAAAAAGATAGAGCTGTTTTAATTCTATCTTCATCCTGTAAATTATTATATTTTGTTTCCCACTCTGCCCATAAATCATCTCTTTCAGCAAAGCTTATTACTGCTGCCTTTTTAATACTTCTTACTCCTGGAATTTTACCTTTAAGCATTTCAGACATTAAATCCTCTTCATGAAGAATTGTACCAACTACAAGAATATTAGTATCACGAGTTCCTATAGGAAGCACTACATCTGTAAATGTACTTTTAACCTGTTCTCTTTTAGCTTCACTTTTAGCAGTATCATCTTTTAAAAGATCATCTAACAGAACCAATGTAGGTCTATGCTGCTTATAATGTATTCCTCTTAAAGATCCATCAATTCCTCTAATCATAATACAAGAATCAATTCCACCTTTAGTCTTAATCCAAATCTCATTGTTATTCCATCTGTTGCCCTTTCTAATACCAAAATCCTCAATAAGCATTTGATTCTCTTCAAACTCTGATTTAATCATATCAAGGAAAGGAACAGCAATTTGCTCTGTGGCTGAAATAATCAATGTAAACTGAGATTTATTATAAAGTGTAGAATACAACGGAAATAAAAAAGAGTTAATCGTGCTTTTACCATGTTCCCTTGGTAATCCAAAAGCTTCAATTAACCCTTTATTGTTTAACATATATTTCAATTCATTAAAAAGCTCCCTGTGGAATTTTCCAAACTGCCTATCAAAGTATTTCGGAAAATAACAGAGAGCAAAGAATTCTATATCCATCTCACCTAATAGCTTACGGAGTTCTGAAAATGAGAATGTTTCTATAAGCTGTTTTATTTTTTGTGGTGAGAAGTATTTTTGTATGTATTGATGTAATAATTTATTTTGTTGTTGAAATTCTTTATTTATAACGACATCACTCCTTGTATTTTTCTAAATTTCTAAATGTTGATAGACTTACTATTGTATATATTGTAAAATAATTCATATAGATGTATTATAACTTTTATCTTAACAGTTAGGGGATGAAAAAATGAAGAAAACAACTGTCTCTATCTTCAACAACAAAGGTGGTGTCGGAAAAACTACAATTATTTGGAATTTAGGTATTTCTCTAAGTGAATTAGGTAAAAAGGTATTACTCATAGATTTTGATCCTCAATGTAATCTTTCAATTGCTACACTTGGAGGTAGTGAATTTGCTGCTTGTTTAAATACTTCTGAAAAATATCCATATGGACAAACTATCCGTTCCTTTGCTCAACCATATATACAACAAAATATAATAGGTTCTACTTGCACTCTAAAACCAAAAAGTAACCAAAGAAGAAAGAAAACATTACATATTGTACCTGGTGACTTTTGGCTCAACAATTTTGCTGATATTTTAAATGTTGGTACTGATGTTATAAGTGGTTCTGGATTATATCGTTTTATGCTTATACACAAACTTGTAGAAGAAATTGAAAAAAATAATAATTTGGAATATGATTTTGTTCTTATTGATTTACCACCATCATTTAACACTTTGGTTAGAGCAGCACTATACTGTTCTGATTATTTTATGGTTCCATGCACCCCTGATTTATTTTCTGCATACTGTGTTGGCTTAATTGGCGAAGTACTTCCTGCTTTTATTACTGATTGGGAACAAGGTAAAGATAGGTATTTAGCCTCTAACAGATACGATACTATTATTCCTACAAAAGGTCATCCTAAATTCGCTGGTTGGATATTTAATGGATTTGATACTAGAAATAATAAGCCAATTGGTGCTGACAAAGCCCAATACGATCAGATTTCAAGTGCAATTCAAGAAAAATTAATTCCTAACTTGAAGAAAATATCTGCATATGCTTGTGTTCCATCTTTTGTACCATCTGAACCAATTGGAGAAATTGAAGATTTAAATGTTATGGCTCCCGATAGTATTGTTCAAAATACACCTATAAAATATTTAAAATCTGCTAAACCAACCCGTGATATAGGTAGAGGAACTTGGTCTCAAAATCAAGTTTCCTTAATGAAAAAAACTGAAAAGGAATACGATAAATTAGCAAATTACATGATTAATAATTTTTAATGTATTAATAGAGAGATTTGTATATAATATTATTCCAATCTCTCTAGAGCTGCACTTATATCCCTCTCTGTAGTTAAAGTATATCGATTAGTAGTCTGGACATTTTCATGTCCAAGAATCTGCTGAATTGTAGTAATTGGATTCCCTTGTTTTATTAAATTATACCCAAGTGTATGCCTAGCCATATGTGGCGTTACCTTTACTCCTGCTCTATTTCCATACTTCTCTAATATTAAATTTACAGCATTTCTTTTTAATTTACCTCTCTGCCCTATTAACAAATATCTACTTTCATCATTCCTTCTTACTGCTAAATAATCAGTTATTGCTTTCCTTCCAGCCTTATTTAAAGGAACTGTTCTTTTAGCTTCTCCTTTCCCTATTACAGTAAGAGAACCTTTCCTATCGCTGATTTGTATATCAGAAAGCTTTATATTTATAAGTTCTGAAACTCTAATCCCTGTATTTATAAGAATCTCAAATATACAAATATGAAACAGATTTTTTGCTTTATGTATTTCTGCTCTAATCTTCCATAACTGTCTCTCATCTAATCCCTTATACTGCTTAGCATCTTTATCTTTGTATTGTTCAACTTTTAATTCTTCATTTATAAAACCTTTTTGATACATATATTTATAGAAGGAATTTACTGAAGCCAACTTTCTATTTATTGTAGTTATTGAAGCTTCAGTGCCTTTTTGAAATTTCTTAAAATGTATCAAAAATATCTGTGGCACTTCCCGCAACCCATCACTGCTGTAAATAGAAAGCCACCCCTCAAACTCCTTTATGTCTCTTAAATAACAGCTTATTGTATTGTTACTTTTATCTCTTTCTTTAAGCCAATCCTCAAAGCCTTTAATATAATCCAAAATAAAAACACCACCTTCAATATCATTTGTCACATGATAACTCTAGTGGTGTCCACATTCAAGACAATAAGTAAAGACATAACAATCATTATGCAGTCAGTTTGCAAGATATGCTGACGGTGTTAAGCCATTCATAGCAATGGTTTTAAGGTTTATCTATAAAAAAACTGGATACATAATATTTTTATGCTTCGCTATCTTCTCCACCTACATCGGTGGTTTCCTCTGAAACTTCATAATCGGCAGGGACTTCATTTTCATTTATCATATCTAAGAAAAGCTTTTTTCTTTCCTCTTCCTGAGCCTTTGTATCAAGTATTATTTCTCTTCTATCACTCCACAACTCAGGTCTTCTGTTCTTTAACCAAAAGGCTTGAGCAGTTGGATTAGGAGGCATATATTTTTTAGTTTTCTCAATCCTTGTTCTTTTCTTTCCATTTTTATCTTCTTCAATAACTGTTTTTATTTCTTCATATTCATAACCAAGGGCTGTTTTAAGAAGAGCATTTTCGACTTTTGTATCCATGACAGATTTTGATGCTTGGACTAACTCCTTTAGAATTGGATGCTTATTTTGATATTCATACCATGTGCTTTCTTGTACATCCAATCGTTGGCAAATAATATCATTTGTCACTCCTTCCTCACACCACTTCTGTATGTCCTTAAGATTAGGTAATATATGCGTTTCCCATTTACTGGGTCTTGCTATAATTTTGGATAATTCTGAATGTTTCTTTTTATAATCTCCAAGAGTCCATACATGTATATTAAGATTTTCAGCAATTTCTTCATCTGTAAGTCCATCTGTAACCCATTGTTTTATTTCATCAAGTTTAGGTTTAACATTGGTTTCATACTTGGTTAAAGCCTTTCTATTATTTTTCATCACCTCACCTCCAATTAAAAAAGCATCAGTACTAACCTGATACTTTTATAAATTATAATTTATTTATATACTTATTTATTTCTTCAAGAAATTTATGTTCAGCCTCATCTTTCAACTTATTAAACATATCATTTTTAGTTAATTTATAAAGAACAATATTTTGTTCACTTCTTACAGCATTTTCAACAACTAACACATAAACCATAATATCATCTATTTCTAAAGTATCAACTAAATTTTCAATTTCATCATTAAATGAATTTATAGCAATTTTGTCATCCTGAAAATATAATCTTGAAAATGCATTTGTTCCTTTAAATCTGTGTCCTATTAAAATATTATCTGGAAATTCTAAAACTGGATCTTCATACTCTTTTCTTTTGCTATTTATTTTATAATTTGGTTCTACAATTTCTAATAAATATATAAATGGTGCAATATTATAATAGTTTTCTTGGTGGTACTCTTTTAACATTTCTTTTAATTGATATTGTTCTCTGCCTTTTTTGTCGGCTATATCATAAAATATATCTTGAGAAATCTTTTCTTGTATAATATACTTTTTAACTTCAATTACTTTTTCTTTAATACACCAATAAATTAATGATTTATATTCATCTTTATGTATAGATCCTCTATCATCATTATACAACACATGATAATCAAAATTATCTTCTAGCTTTAATTCTTTCTTTAATATACTTTCTATACCCATAAAACCATCCCCTTCTACTGATAATTTTATACCAATAAAAGGATAACTACAATATAAAAAGAACCCTTTTTACAGAGTTCTCTCAACAAAAACACATTCATACTAATTCATAAATCAATCATTTAACCTTTCAAAAATCCATCTAAAATCCCAACATCAATTCCATTATCAATATATCCCTGTTTTATAATTTCATAATACCTTTGACTTGGTTTTTCAATAGCCTTACCATTCATAATATAAACCATAGCTTCTACTTCTTCACCATCGAGAATAGCTTTTATATTTTCCTTTCTATAAAGCCGAGGATAACCTTCATATCTATCTAGTGCCTTTTCATCAGAAGGTTCTATCTCCCATATAACCACCGGAACTTCTTTATTTTCAACAGGCTCGATTGTTGCATAAGCATTGCCTTTGTTTCCCCTAAAAACTAGATTCCAACCAATTATACTACCTGCTCCTTTTACCTTTGCTGTTGGGCATCTATATGCCATTTGTTCAAGATTCATATTGCTTCCATAAGCTATATAAAGTTTATTCATTGAAAATTTCTCCTCTCACATTTTAGGATTAGAGGGTGGGGTATTATTTTCACCCTCTTTACCTATTTCTTCAAGCTGCATGTCTCCATGCTATATCTCCCTCTAGGTTTGCAAGTAAATGTTCTCTTGCTGTTTTAAATTCATCTCCTATTAATCCAAGCCTTAGTAGCCAAGTTCTAAATGTATATTTTTCATTATCGGTTACAGTTTTCTTTGCTGATGCACTTTTTTGATTTATTGCTTGTTGGCTTACTGCTAGACAAAATTGTATGTAGGCTTTAATTTTTCCTGCATGGGTAGTTCCATTGAAAAGTCTAAATTCTATTGTGCCTTTTGAAAAAAAGCTGTGAAGGTTTAATCCATGATACCTGCTTGAGTGATAATGCTGACTGCTCCCATCTCCTCCATAAGGTTCGTACCATATTTTTTTAAGGTCTTGTAAATTTTCAGGTTTCTTTTTGTTTATATCCTTTAAGAATTCTTCCGAAACCTTTTTGCAATACCTGTATTCTCTTACCCCTCCAACCTGTAAGGCTTTATATATCAAATCCTCTTTACTTGCCATTATATTTGTAATATTTCTCAAAGTCTTTTCATTATGGTTACTTCCATCAATATGGATATGTATACCACAACTATTATTTGAAGAAGCTCCTGCTGTTCTAAGCTTTCGTATAATTTCCTGTATAGTTTCAATATCTTCATATTTACATATAGGACTTACAAGTTCAACCTTATATTCATCAGCTGAACTTGTTGGTCTCCTTATTTCACCGTTGATATATTTCTTTTCAGGTTCAATGCTTGAGTCCCTCATAATTTTCCATTCTCTTCCCTGTGAATCCTTGACCTTATAGGTACAATATCCTCCCCCTTCATAAATGGCTGTTGTATTAAAATATTGTTCTAATGTTTTTGCTGCCTTTTTCCTTGTAATTCCTGTAAGTTCAATTTCAATTCCAAAAGCTTGATTCTTCATGGTTACTGACCTCCTATGTTTTTGTTGTGTACATTAATCACTCTATAACACAGTAAAGTCAACTTAATGTTTGAAATAAATTACCTATTTAATTATTAGTTGCTTGTGCTTTAATTACTAACATATCTGCTATAAACCAATAAATAAGATTAGCAAAAAATCCAATAACAAATGGAATAGTAAACTGAATAAAAATACAATTCATAAACATCCCTATAAGTCCAACTATAAAAATTATAATACCTTGCTCATAGTTTTTATGAAATTTTACCAGTGACTTTGCTTCATAAATATACTCTAAATCAATAAATATATAAATTAAATATAATATTGCAATAATAGCTTGTGCTTTACTCATACCACTTCCTCCTTCAATTCTGAAT
Source organism: Clostridium pasteurianum DSM 525 = ATCC 6013 (assembly GCF_000807255.1). NCBI lineage: Bacteria > Bacillati > Bacillota > Clostridia > Eubacteriales > Clostridiaceae > Clostridium > Clostridium pasteurianum. Next base: position 2,607,884 of record NZ_CP009268.1, read on the forward strand.
ATTTATATTGCTGTCCATCCCTTTCTATAATTACATCATCACCATTTGCTTCATCCTTATAATTAATCCATCTTTCAATAATAACTTGGCAATACTTGGGATCAAGCTCACTTCCATAACAAATTCTATCTGCCTTATCTGATGCAATTAAAGTAGTACCACTGCCAAGAAAAGTGTCTACAATAATATCACCATATTTACTTGAATTTTTAATAATATACTCAATAAGAGGAACTGGCTTCATGGTAGGATGTACATCATTAGTTCTTGGTTTATCAAAATTCCATATTGTACTCTGCTTTCTATCCCCATTCCAATAATGTGCTCCTGTAGGTTTCCAGCCAAATAAAGCTGGTTCATGTTGCCACTGGTATGGCTGCCTTCCCATAACAAAAGTATTCTTCACCCATATACAGCATTGAGAATGTTTAAATCCTGAATCAACAAATGCTTTTCTAAAAATTAATCCTTTTGCATCTGCATGAAATATGTACATACTTGCTCCATCATCTGATGCTTCATAAATTCTCTTAAATGCTTCAAGTAAGAAATTATAAAATTCTTCATCATCAAGATTATCATTTTGTATAGTTAAAGCATCTTCTGTTTTCCCCACATAAGCTATTCCATATGGAGGATCTACAACTGTAAGCTTAGCCTTTTTTCCATTCATCAATTTTTCTATATCTTCAGATTTAGTTGCATCTCCACAAATCAATCTATGTTTACCAAGCAATATAATATCTCCTGTTTTAATTACAGGTCCTTCTGACACTTCAGGAATTTCTTCTTCCTCTTGCTGTGTTTCTTCCTTTATGTATTCATCCCATAACTTTTCAGCTTCACTCATATCAAAACCTGTAAGCTCCACATTATAATCTTCAACTTTTAAATCATCCAGTAACTTTGCCAAAGCTTCAAAGTCCCATTCACCGCTAATCTTATTCAAAGCAACATTTAATGCTTTTTCCTTAGTTTTATCAATATCAATTACTACACAATCAATTTCTTCATAACCAAGTTCTTTTAATACTTTAGCTCTTTGATGTCCTCCTACAATGGTAAAATCACTGTTTACAATTATTGGTTCACAGTAACCAAACTCTGTAATACTATTCTTTATTTTTTCAAATTCTAAATCCCCAGGCTTTAAATCCTTTCGAGGATTATATTCTGCATGTTTTAACTGGTTAATTTTTAACTTTTTAAACTCCATTTGATTTCCCCTTTCAAAAATAATAGGAGCATCCTAAGACACTCCCTACTTAATAGCTTTTAATGGTGGATAATATTTTTCTATAGTTTGCTCACCATTTTGATTAGTATTTAATGTATACATACTGCTTCCTAATCCCATGTCATAAATCAAATAATCATCAACCTTTTTCTTGGCTTCTTTATTTCTATCTAATTCAAATAAGAAAGCTTCAGTGCAAAGGTAAAAATAAGGCATTCCATTTCTATTACTTTTCCACCCTTCCTCCTCTCTAGCATCTTCTATTCCCCACCATAGCAAACTATAGTAATAAGAAAAATAATCACCCTTAGTATAATCAAAATGATCTTTAAGATTTTTTAGTGCTGTAACTTTGTTAATTCCAATCAATGAACAGAAATCATTAAAGGATATATTTTCTATATATTTACAGCATTCCATAAGCTTATTATTCAAAGTAATAAATAAATCTTTAATGTATCCTACATTGTTATCACACATATCAATACGTTCCTGAAGATACATTAAATTATCATATTCTTCTTCTGATATTTGGTCTATATTTAGTATTTCTTCACCATTTAATCCCAGCTTTTTTCTGATTTCAATAAGATTTTTGTTATATGTTTCTGTCCATTCATGCTTTAATTCTCTCCACCATTTAAGTTCATCCTTAAAAAAATAATATATTCTTTTAATCCATGCTATGTTATTTCGGGCTTCTGCTTCAGTGTTTATCTTATTGTATAAAGTATAATAAGCTGTAATATATTCTGGATTTAATTGTTGTAAACTTTTTGTTTCTAACTTAGTTAAATTTTTATGTTTAAAAACAATTGAGCATAACAGTTTATTCTTTATATTATTTTTTCTTTCTTCTGAAATAGTTAATTTTAAATTATTGTACATTTTGCTGATCCTCCTTAATTTTAATAATAAAAAAACTGCCTACTCTTATTTGAATAGACAGTTCTATTAATCCCAATACTTTTTTCTTTTTCCACTCAATGCCACGCTTCGCTGGCGTTGAGGAACCTTATATGCATTGAAAATTATTATAATCTATATTTAATTCTTTTCTATTGATTATTTATATTATTTCAACACCAATAAACAATTAGACTAATTTCACTCACATGGGGGTGCTACCAAACTTTTATTTCGCTTTGCTACATAAAAGTTTTTTTAGCTCTACCACCCCCATACCCCCTCAGAGCTGAATGTTATTTTTTAATTCTATTTACATTCAAATCATCAAACAACACATCTCATATCCCTATATCATTTGCACCTTTTATACCATCAATCCTTGTCATATAAAGCTTTATACGACTTTCACTCGTAAAATCCTTATTTAATTATTATATAAAGAAATTACTATTTAAATCTTTCTAAGCCTTTATATATCAACGATTAGATGCTATAAAGGTCTTAACTTTTAGTTTTTAATATTTAATTAAGTAATATTTTCTTCCTTCTTTTTTCTGTTTTACTCTTCTGTCTTTTAACATCTTTTGAAAACCTTTATCTTTATTAAAAACATAAGTCCAACTATCATTATTTACCTTAAGTAGTTCCTTTACATTCTTACTTTCAATCTTCTTTTTATTCCACTCTTTGTCCATCCAATTAATTAATCTTTCAATATCCTCATTTCCTTTTCTGTCAAGTTTTTTAAATTCATCAAATTGTTTAATCTCTCTATGCTCAATAAATTTACACTTACTAAATCTCTGCCATATCATACTTCTCATAGCATCACTAACGGCAAATAAATATATATGCACTTCTTTATTACTACTAAATTCCCTTATTCTAGTTCTAAAAGCTTCCTGTTCAAAGTCAACAATCATTTTCATTAACCTATACTGCTCAAGATCATGAAATTTAAATTTCCCTCGTTCATCTAGTCCAAATAATAGTTCAGGTATTTTGTATTTTGTTTTTTCATACCTTTCCCTAATCTGCTTTTTTATAATATGACTGGATGCTAAATATTCAGCAATATAAATATCTGAGTTGTATCTATTCCATCCAATTTGAACCATGTTGATACAGCTACTCCAATCATTCTTTCCTTTTGTGTTCCCGAAATAAGGTAATTTATTGCTATCCTTACACATTACTATATTAGGAATATTTTTCAAGTTTTCTGTTAGTATCTCATTTACAGGTATATCATCACATTCTCTATAGCTTATAACATATGTTTTGTCATTAATACTTTCTTTAATCCAATCACAAACAGCTTTTAACTTTTTAGGTCTCTTTTTAATAGAATTCCTGCTAAAATTCTCTTGAATTATATGGAAAGTAACATAATCGTATTTTTTATAATCGTCAATATTCAAATATACAAAATCATTTTCTCCTGTTTCATATTCAAGACTCATTTCTGCAGTTCCATCAAATATAAATGTTTTTAAATCTCCAACATTAAAACTATTTCTGCTTGTAGTATAGAAAAACATTTTTTTGCCTTTACACCAAAGAGCACCATTCCTAAACATATTCTCAAATGCACTTATATATTGATTATATTTTAGATTAAAGAAATTAAACCAATTTTCTTTAAATTCTGCACTAAATATTTCTTCGTCTAATACTACAAAAGCATTCCTATAATCTTTGAATTCTTCCTGTATTTCAAGTACTCTTTTTTCAATATTATTTAGTTCTTTTAACATTTCCAATTTGTAGTTATTATATTTTTCATCATCTGAAGAATCATAATTATTAACAAGTTTTTTCATTTTACCAATTTCATCAACACTAACAACACTATTGTTAAGTAATTGAGGTTTTTCATCTATCAGTAACCTTTTTCTTGTTATTTCTTTTTTATCTTTGTCAACAAAACTTGTAAATCTATTTATTCCTTTATCTGCATCAACTGTGTTTGTTAGATAGCTTAATCTGGCATTTGTCATTGCAAGTATCGGTGAATACAGTTGTTCTCTTTTCTGCCTTCCCATTTCACAATTATCAAAAAATTCACACTTTTCTTGTGTACACCTTATGATACTTTCTTTATAAGTCTTAACCTTTTTGTAATTTTTACATTGTATACTTTTATTCCAACCCTTTAAAACATATATGTATGGCTGCTTAGTAGTAACCACATCATTAACTTTCTCATCATAATAAGTGTAATCATTGTAATATCCATATTTTTTAGTAATGTAATTACTAAGATCTTTTAAATCATTTACTCTATCTGTAGTTATTATCATTGGCAAATAGTTATTTTTGATTTCACTTGAAACAAAGCCATACTTAGTTTTTCCTATAATTGTACCTATAAGAGTTTTTAAAAAAGTACTCTTACCAAAACCGCATCTAACAGGAATTAAAATTGGATTTTCTACTTTTAAAGCACTATAAATGAGCTTGGTGCAATCATTGTAGAAATTCACTTGTTGTTCTGATACATATGCATTATTATCTTCAAATACCTTCTTTGAATTTTCTTTCACAGAATTTGCAATTTCAATTGTTTTCTCATCTGTGCTTTCAATTAATTCATTTACAGTATTAGATTTTATTACATGACTAAAAAAATACTGATACTGTATTGTTTCACCATTTTTTTCTTCAACTCTTTTATTGTAGACTATTTCATCAAATATAGATTTCTCTTGTTTTTTCAACTCCCCCATATATACCGTTCCCCCACCTTACATCTAGCTCATAAGTTCTTTATGTGTCTTATATTCTTCCATAGCATTTCTAATTTCAGGCGAATCTTTAAATATATAAATGTTTCTCTGTGAATTCTTTAAATCTCTCTTTTCACCAATTTTATGAAATCTTCGAAACATCAAATAACCTGCCATTCTCTCCTGTAATATTACAATTGTTTCATTATTCATATTGATTATGACCTCCTATATTTTAGTGTGGAGCAATACATTAACTCTGCATTGTCCACTCTAAGCCAGCTTCGCTGGCGTTCTATCCTTTAACATCAGCAATTGCTTTAATTATAGTTTGAGAATTCTTTGCTGTAACAATTTCTTTTATAGTAATATGATGATCAATATATTTTCTTAAATCAATTCCTGAAGTAAGAGTTTCTCTTTCCTTTATGCTCATATTGCCATCAATTCCAAGCCAGTTATTTTCAGTAACAAATAATTTATATGGATTACCAAGCATCTTTTGAGCAACTTCTTCTGCCTTGCCTTTTTCAACTCCCATAATAGTGATTTTTAAATCACAAATATCCTGAAGCTCCTCATTTTCTTTTATCAAATATTTATCAGGAATACTCATATCTTTTTCTTCATTAAAATCTAATGGATACTCCCCATCAAAAACTTCAGTTTTATAATATTCTCCAAGCCATTCAAAAACATCATCTTCTCCTTTATCAGCTTTAACTACATATATTTTTTCTTTATCCTCATGCATTTTAATATTTTGGAGAATTCCTTCAGAAGCAACAATCCAGCAGAAGGAGTAGTTATCATTTTGATTATTATATTTTGAGTTTATATATGTCATACGAACAGCAGCAGTGGCAAGAAGAGATGGACAGTTACAAACATCTTCTGCTGCCTTCTTTGTTTTCTCATACAAAGCCTTATATTTCTGATCAACAATTTCACGTTCTCTTTTATATTTGTCATCACTAGAATAAGCATTTATTTTAGATTTCAATATAGCAAGTGTCTTATTCTCATTTATAAACTTTGAATATATACTACCTAATTCTTCTATGACCTTCTGCACTTTATTACCATCAAGTTCTGGATTCATTAAATAATTGTAAATATTTTCAAACTTTTGAGTCCTTATTTTTCTATTGGTATCCTCTCTCATAACTTTGTTAACATACTCTTTAAACTTCTGCATCCTTTCTGAAAAGAAATCCATAGCAGACTCAGTTGAATAATCCTTATTAAATTTATTCCCATCCTTAAAATACATAAATTGAGGCTTTTCTCTAAATTTAAGCTTGATAACCTCTGGCACAACTACTTGGTCAAACAAACCACTCTTACTTGCATCAATCATCTTTCCCTGCAAATCTTTCATTATAGCAATAGGCAGAGCATACTTTGGTAGATTCCTTTCTTCATTTGCAATATTTTCAACAGCAGTATTAATATCAGTTATTACACCAGTTTTGTCCTCAGATTCAATAATAAACTGTATTACATTTTCTTTATTCCACTCCTTACTAGGAGCAGTAGCTTTATCCTCATCATTAACTTGAACCAAAGATGGAACAACAAAATCTTCAATAGTCACCACATCTTTATTAGAAAATTGCTTATTTAAGTGTTCTTGTAGTTTCTGATTTATTAAATCAAGTAAGTTTTTATTAAAATTCTCACTGGTCTCATTTTTAACAACAAAGTTATAATTCTGTAAATACTCAATCTTTATTTCTTTTAAATTATAATCTGTAGATAGTACAAATAATTCATCGCCATCTTTATCATTGCCCCCAAGTCTATTAGACTCTGTACCAAGTGGCATTTGAATTATATTATCCATGTGCTTAATAAACTCTGAATCTTCCCCCTCATAGTCTACAAAATTAACCTTTGCAATTTCTGAGTAACTCATGATTGGATTCCTTGCTAGTAAATTTCTACCTGTTATTTTACCACCACAATAAAACTGTTTCTTTCCAAGGAAACCTGAATACTCCCACTTTGCTCTATTTTCAGTTCCTGCATATTTTAAAAAGGCAAGAATATCCTGTGTAACATAGAGGTATTTTCCTTTTACATAGAATCTTCCCATACACATATCATTAAGCTTTTTATTTATAACATCTTTAATAGTCTGGATTACCTTTCTATCAAAGACCATCTTTTTATTTATATGGATAGCTTTAATAGCATCTGCACATTCTTTTGCCAGATTAGTGTCAGCATTCTCCTTTTGGATAAGATTTAGGAAAGTTTCAATATACTTAATATCCTGCCAGTCTATTTCATCTTTACGGTAAATACTTAGAACCTTATGAATAACATCACCCTGAGTATTAGAAAGAGCAACTAAGTCCAATCTGTTTATATTAAGTGCCAGCCACAGCTGATAAGTTGCTCTTCTAAATTCTTCTTCCACAGGCTTTGCAAAGTTTGAAATACCTATAACATCATAGCCGTATTTATCAAGCAAATCTATATACTCTTTTATGCTGCCAAATAACCATTCTTTCTTTTCAGAACCATCTTCTTTAAGACCTGTTACATTTAATTTCCCCTTAAAAGTTGATTCTGTAGTAATTATATTGATACCACTAACTTCATGGCTTTGTCCCCACATATCAGTTATGTATTCAATATTATGTTCCTTAAAATACGAATGAAAATCTACCACTGGGAAAAAGCCTTTAACTGCTGGAAGCCTAAGTTGATATCCTGTAACAAGATAATTAACGTGAAGAACTTCTTCAAAGTAATCTCCTAGTTGTTATTAGGCATTTTACTTAAGCTAAAAAACATTCAAAAAAGTCAAATTATTATAGACTTAATTTATAGGTCAGATTAAATAATCTGACTCAAAAAGAATAAGATTATTTAATCTGACGATAATTAGTAAGGAGAAAATTTTTTAATTATGAGAAGAAATAATAATGATAAATATAGTAAAAATGCCTTACGGAATAAAAAAATACAATAAACTTTGTAAGTTTAATCAATTTCCAAGTAAATATGGATGCGAAGCATGTGGATTTGAAGGTAAGCTGTACAGACATGGATTTTATTATAGAAACTTAATTACCCTTAAAGGTGCATACAAGATAGTCATCCTGCGTTGTAAATGTCAATCCTGTGGTAAAACCTATTCTCTTATACCCAGTTTTATTATTCCTTATAGGCAATATGCTTATGAAGTTATTCTAACTTCTATTATTATGATGCTAAAACTAGGTTATTCCTTTAGTAAAATATTAACTCTTATAAAATCTCTTAATATTAACTACTCATCTCTTAATACAACAGATCTATCATTTTGGAAAAATAGGCTAGTAAGCTCATTATCGAGTATTCGTTTATTTTTTGCACAGTATAAATTCTATAATTCTAACATAAATAGCAAATTACCTATTGATATCATAAAAAAAATTATTATCTTTTGCCGTTTAAGGCACGATTTTAACTTGGATTATTTTTTACACATGCCTAAGTATTTCTTTTGTAAATGATAATTTAATAGGTACAAATTAGATCTATCTTTTTTATCAAATTAAATACTTCACACTTTTTTAATGTCTTTTTATATCAATCTTGTCCTCATTTCTCTTGTTCTATCTAAAATTTTTGTATAATTCCACACAACCTTTAACGGTTTAAATATCGATTTTAAGTCATAATTATTAATAAAAATAGGAGGTTGATAATCAATGATATTAAAAGAATTTAATCAAAAGATAGCATTATTTCGTTATTCTCTGATTGCACCCATTATAACCAATACATTTACTCAGACTTCTGTAAAAGATTATTTAGCAGAAATTGCAGCAAAGTCTTATACACTGCCTAACGGCAAGAAAAAAGAGTATTCTCCTGCAACAATCAAAGGATGGCTAGTTCAATATAGGAAATATGGTATTGATGGCTTATATCCAAAATCAAGAGCTGATAAAGGTACTTCCAGAAAAATTTCAAATGAAACCAAAGAATTTATTATAAACAGTAAATTAAATTCACCTAAAAAAACTGCCAAGTACATATATCATGAAGTTATAGCTAAAGGTTTTGAAAGTGAAACTAGTATTTCCCTGTCAACAGTAACTAGATTTATAAATAAGGCTAAGATAGGTTCTAAAAAGCTTGTACCTGATGATAGAAGAGCCTTTGAATTTGAGTTTTCCAATGAATGCTGGCAATCTGACGTATCTGTAGGTCCTTACCTTACTATAGAAGATAAAAAATTCAAGACTTATATTATAGCTTTTTTAGATGATTCCAGTAGAGTCATTGTAGGATGCAAAGCATTTTTTAAAGATGATCTTTTATCTCTTATGTCTGTATTTAAAGATGCGGTAGCATCAAAGGGAATTCCTAAAAAAGTTTTCGTTGATAATGGAAAGATATATAAAAGTGAGCAATTTCATTTGATTTGTGCAGCTCTTGGTAGTATTTTAAGTTTTGCAAGACCATATTCCCCTCAATCTAAGGGCAAAATTGAAAGATGGTTCCAAACTATGCAAAAACAATGGATGAATTCAATTAATTGGAATGATTTTAAATCTATAGACCTTTTAAATGAATCCCTGTCGGGTTATGTTAACAGTTATAACAACACTATACATTCCTCAATAAACAAAAAACCAATTGATAAGTACATGTCTAATGTTGAAAATATAAGATTTATTGATTCTAAAACTGAACTAGACTATTTATTTTTATATAAAGTACTCCGTACTGTAAAAAATGACTCCACAGTATCTATAGGTACAAAAATATTTGAAGTACCACTAAAATATGTTGGTGACAAAATAAATATACGCTATGATCCATCATCTATTGATAAAGCTTATATTTTTTCACAGGATGGTAAACTTGAAGATACTATTTTCCCTGTTAAAAAAATTGATAATTCAAAAATCAGAAGAACTAACAATACTAATTCTGTTGATTTTTCTGCCTTTGAAGCTAACTAACCGGAGGTTGATATTATGTATAAAGCTTTTTATGGCTTAACTTTTGATCCTTTTGATAAAAATCTTGACTTAAAATACAGTTTTAAATCTGAGGATTTCTCTAAAGCAATGAATAGATTAGAATTTTTAAAATCTGTTTTAGGGATTGGCGTTATTACTGGAGAGCCTGGAGTTGGTAAGTCTTTCTTGCTCCGCAATTTTGTAGATTCACTAAATCCAAATTTATATAAGTGCGTATACATTCCTATTTCCACTTTAACTGTTATGGACTTCTATAGAGCATTATGCGATGGTCTTGGAATAATTCATGCTCAGAAAAAAGTAACTATGTTTAAGCAAATACAAGAGTCTATATACACTTATAGCCACAGTAAAAATGTAATTCCAGTTATTATAATTGATGAATGTCAATTTTTAAGCAATTCCATTCTTGATGATTTAAGAATAATATTTAATTTTCATATGGACTCAAAGAATTATGCTATGTTAATTCTTTCAGGTCAACCTAATTTTTTACTTCAACTCAGCAGGCAGGTCCATGAAGCACTACGTCAACGAATCATAATGAATTATTGCTTAAAAGGGCTAACGCATGATGAATGTAAGCCCTACATAACTTCTATGCTAAAAGCCGCAGGCTGTTCAGAACCAATTTTTACTGATGATGCTTTTGAACTCATTTATTCAAGCACTAATGGAGCTATAAGACCACTAAATTCTCTAACGAGAATGTGCCTTATCTCTGGTGCTAATGAAAGACTTACTTCTATTAATTCAGATACAGTTTATAAATCTCAGAGTGAAATTGATCTTACAATTTAAAATTTTTTACACTGCTTATTCTGAGCAGTGTTTTTCTATGCCTATATTTATTGACCAATTTTAGAATTTTATACATTGTGGATATTGTGGAGAAAGGGTTATTTAATTTGATTTTTGAGACTTAATTTGCCATTAGTAAGATTATTTAAACTGATTTTTTACCACATTATTACTAATTTTAGGCTGAAATAATTTGACTTTTTAAGGATTAAATAATTTGACACGTAACACCTAGTTCCTTTGAAATAATACCCATGCCGTCAAAAACATTTTCAATGCACTTATGATTCTCATCAGTAAAAAGTTGCAGTCCAGTTGACCACTCGGTAATTGGAATCTCCTTTATTTCTTCTTTTCCTATTTCGTCAGTCTGCTCTTCAATATATAAAGGATAGTATTTTGATTTAGTATCCACATATATTCTTGCTTTAGGATTTCCAAGTTCCTCTGCTTTTACTTTACGATCAGTATCTTTCCATTGATTAACAGTCTTATATGTTCCCTTTTGTCTGTTTTCTTTAGATTTCTTCTCTACCTTACAATCAACAGAATTAACTGCTTCACTTGCTTCTTTTATCATTTTATAATACTCTTTATCAGCCTCAATCCATGCCATTAGCTCTTCATACTTTTTTTCTTCCTCTTCCGTGCGAGTATAGGATTTTATAATATTTACATCTTCATATACAGGCACTTCACAGTCTGGGATAATACATATTCCAACTTCTTTTATGTGAACAGGAACTAAATAAACATCTGTTGTAGTCAAGGCATTTCTTGTTAGGTTCTTTGATACAGTACATTTATTAGGCTCAGCACCAAGAGAAATATACTCTTTAAGCTTTTCATAATAATCTTCATAAACAAAAATCTGTCTGCACTCTTTATTCTGTGACCCTGAAAGCACATTATCTAAAAATACAAAATGCCCTAGTGGGTCAGTATTAATATAAAATCCATTTTCTAAAAGTTTTTTAAGCTTTGCAGTTTGCTCTTCATTTCTACTTCTACCCGTTTCAACTGTAATTATAGGTGCAATATTTTTCTTTACTCTTATCTCATTACCATTTTCATCCTTTTTATATTCTTTTTTATAATCATATTTACATTTCTTTATTTTCTCATTTAAAATATATAACATTAATGTTTCACTAGTATTTACAGCTTCTTCCTCAGAAAAGTTAACCATAAGCTTGCCATCATTTTCATAAATATCATCAAGATTATACTGCCATATGTGATATTGACGTTTTGAAATCATATAATCCCCCTGTCCCCCATATTAATCTATATTTCGGATTTAATTATTATTATATTCCACAAGATACTTAAATTTCCTTCTGTTTTACAAAAAATAAAACACCAGATACATTTAAATTATACCTAGTGATTTTACTCTACTTATAAATAACATTCTAATAGTAATATTCGCTAACAACTCTACATTAAAATCATAACTTTTATATTATCTACAAATTTTATTCAATAATTCATGCAAATATCCTATTATATTATTTTTAAAATCTGCCCAATAATCCCATGATTGTCCTATAACTGCTCTGTAATATTCTGAGTTATTATCATCTCCTGTTATTTCACCATATCCTTCACAGCAAAATCCATGTCCATCATGACCTATTTCTGTTCTTTTAATAAAGTTTTCATTAACTAAAAATTCAACAATATATGAACATAATTCTCCTTTTTTTCTAGTTAACTGCAAAGTTATCTTATTATCAGTTTGAACTTCAAAAATTTTAACTGCTTTTACACTATTTCTAGTTTTATTTATAAAAATTTTAACCTCATCTTCAAACTCTTTACTCTCATTTACGTAATATCTAAATCCTTTTCCTATATTTATATCTATACCTCTGCATTTAAATTCATTTACTATATTACAGGTTAGCTCTATTAATTGTTGATGTATAATTTTTTCTCTGTCTTTTTTACTAACAAACACTAAATCATAATTCCAACTAGAAGAATTTTTTTCGTTTTCTATCACTAAAGAAAATTCTTTTTCTGCTTCATCTATTTCGTATTTCAATTCATTAATTAACTTCTGCAAATCGTTAAAAAAAATGCTATCAATAAATTTATTATGTGCAATGTGATTTCTGTACATACAGAATTCTCTCCATTGTTCTCTAAAATTAGATTTTAATAATTCACTAGACTTTTCTGCTCCATATTTATCTTTAATATCAAATAAATCTGAAAAATAATTCTCCCAAACGGATTTGCTCTTTATTTTATTTTTATTAACTATTTCGTCAAATAGCATTTCAACTTTTTTAGCATTCCACCAATGTATGTTGCTGTTAGTATTTTTTATTTTTTCATTCAATTCATTTACTTTATTATCAACGTCTTTTAGCATTATAAATTCTTCTTCATAATCCATAAGATTTACTAAATCCATTGCATCAATTGACAGCAGAAAATCATCGATGTCGCTAAAATTTTTAACCGCTGCCTTATATCCTCCAGTTCGATTAGAATAGTTCTTTTCAACCTTTGATTTTAAAAATATTCCTTGCCAATTTAGCCCACATCTATTTAACATTATCTTATTAATAAAGGTTCTTAATGAATTTTCTATTATATTTATTTTACTATATGCTTTATTTGATAAATCAAGCGATTGTGTATCTTCAATCCAAATGCATTTATATCTTACAATATCTTTTCCTATCTGCTTTTTCCTTTCTTCTAATCTGTTAATCCAAAAGTTTTTAATATCTATTTTAATATTCTCTAAATCATTATCATATTTATCTTCCTTATCTATTTGACCTTCTTCATCAATCATTCTTTGTATGATAATATTAATTATTATTCCAGTATTATTAACAACATCATATTCATATATCACTTCATAATTTTTTCTTTCCTTTACAATTTTATTTATTTCAAATTCTATAAATCCTTTTAATCCACTTTTACTAGCTTTAAAAATACCATGTGTTTTCTCCATATAGCCCCAAAAAATATTTGAATTATATTCCCACCACTCCCTCCAGTACTCTTCAAAAAAATAAAACTCATCAGGTTCAAAGTTATTCTCCATATTTTCATAATATTTTTTTTCCATTTCCTCAAATTCATTAATTTTAGATTCTTCTACACCGTAAACATAAAATTTGAACTTTACAACATCATCTAACTCATTATCCAAATTTTTATTACAATAATTACTCACAGTTACTGTTACATCTCCCTCTCTAATTTTCTATATTATCTACTATTGGCTAATTAAACTATGTAATATTTATGCATCTCTATATTTTTTACATAATTATATATAATTCTATATTTCACAAAAAATTCCTTCAATTTGTTGCAAAATAAAACACCAGATACTGCTGTACCTAGTGCTCTAGAATTATTATAGTTCTATACAATTAAGTAAATCTCTAAGCTTCTTCAATTCCTCGGCATTAAGAGTTACCCCTTTACCCATTTTCTTATGTTCTGAATCCCAGTCTCTTAAATCATATTTTGGTTCTTTGTCATTCCAGCTTATTAGATTTAGTTCCTTCTTCCAGCCTTTTGGTGATTCTGAAAGAGTACCTATAGTTTGTTTGATTTCAAATTTTATATCTGCCATATTTTACTCCTCCTTAGCCATTATTATTTAAAATGATTTTTATTTCTTGCGGTGTCATTTCATATAGTTCAAACACAAATTTATCAATTTGGTTTTTATAATCTTCGAATTCAACAGTGCCTTGAAAATTTAAATTTTTTTCGAAACCAACAATAATTCTGTCAGTAAGTGCTACTATTTTATCTTCAAAATCTGAATTAGTATATTTTATTGGTAACGTACTAAGAAAAGTTTTTGATATATTTACCGTTAATTTAGAACCATTTGTATAGTTTTGCACATAGTACCAATTCATTAACTTTGAATTTAATATTGCTAAAACATATTTAAGGTTAAAATTACTATGTTCTTTTAAAATCATTATATTAGTAGAATTAAATGTATAATATTGTTTATTATCATAAGCAACAACTAATACTTTATTGCCGCCACCGATTCTTTGTGTAATAAGTTTTTCATTTGCTAAGAAGCTTTCTTCCTTTCTTGCTCTGTGCAATAGATTCTTATCATAAATTATATATTTGTATTTAAACTCTGGTCTATATTCTTTAATATCTTTTCCTTCCAGTAATGGCTTGTACTTTTCTGATATTTTACAATCAGTTATAAATTTACTTTTCCCTCCTTGTGTAGCTATTCCACATGAAATATCTACTATATCTCCTAATACTTTTGTATTTTTACGTATTTTCTCAAAAATATCATCCTTACTACTATTTGTATGAATATTAAAAGTATAGCTTGTATTATTATTAAAGCTTTGTTGTTTTATAATATTTAAGTTTTCACTTATTACAGAGTCTGTAATTTTGACTTCATTGTCATCAGAATAATTATTTTCTAAAATAATTATTATTGATGAAGCAGTAACATTTTCAAAAACGCCTTCTCCTAAATCCACAATATTAAGGATTGCTGTATTATCTAATATGAATTTTCTAATAACATCATACACCGTTGCCCTTAATAAGGTATTTGGGATTATAAAGCCCAAGTGTCCTTTCTTTTTTAACAAATTTACAGTTCTTAAAATAAATATTGCAAATAAGTTGATTTTTCCTGACTGTTTTGCTTTCCCTTCTTGATTACCTTTAAGCCCTTTTAATAAATTGTTAGTTATATAATTTTTCATTTCTGATAAATCAGTATCTCTAGTAAAAACATATGGAGGATTGCCAATTACAATATCAAAGCCACCTTTATCCTGAAATACTTTTGCAAACTCAAGTTCCCAAATAAAATATGGTTTTGATTTCTCATGTTTAATAGCATTATATTTTTCTAATGCCTCTTTATTTCCACTTTCTCTCAACTTATAAACTATCAGCTGATCTCTTAACTCATCAATTCTTTCCTTTAAATCCTTTTTGTTCTTTTCATTGGCTTCGTCAAAATACTGGCTTTGTTTATCAAACATTTCTTTTAAAATCTCATCTGAATCAAAGAAAAGTCTTAATTGCTCTGACATTCCACTTGCTTTTTTACCTTTCTTATTATCCTTTTGAGCAAGTATAGACTCATCAAATAGCTTTATTCCTTCATATTCATCAATCAAACTATTTCCAATATGAATGTTCATATCTAAGTTTGGGAGTGGATGAGGTTCTAAATTCTCATCATCAATTTCTTGATCTACCACTACCGAAAGCCATAATCTAAGCTTTGCAATATCTACTGCACTTGGTTCAATATCTACTGCAAATATATTATTTTTAATTGTATCCCATTTCATTTTATATGGAGAACGCCATTTTCTTATAAATTCTTCTCCATACTCTTTTCCGAATGCTCCTTCTTTATCTTTTCTTATAATATATTCCGTAATATTATTTCGAGCTCTAATAATTTCATTTAACATACCTAACGGAAATGCTCCCGAGCCAACAGCTGGGTCAGCTACCTTAACATTTTTTAATGCATCATCTATGTTTACAATATTATCAAAAATTGATTGCTTAATTGTGAAATCTTTACTATATCCCACATTTTTTCTACTATCAGCATCCCTAATCAGTTCACCATATAAAATAAATTCTTTCATGTCCTCATATGCTACATTTACTTCATTTACAAGATAATTGATTAAGCTTTCTTGACACATGTAATGAACAATTTCCCTCGGTGTATAAAATGCTCCCTTTGATTTTCTATCGCTTACATCTAATAAATTTTCAAATATCTTACCTAACATTTCTGGGTCAACAGCTACTTCTTTTTCAAGAGGCTCGTCTTCATTCATTGTAAAGTTAAAACGATCGAATATATCTAAAATACCGTCAGCTTCTCTACCTTTTTCCTTTTTATTTGAGAAAAGTTCATTTGGAATTTGAAAATTTACATCTTTCCAATGATAACCTTCTAACGGTTCAAATAACCCTCCATTTAAAAATGGAATTTTACAATTAAATCTTTTAAAATATTGATTTTTTCTTTTTTTATTTAAGGCATCATAGAAAAATGGCTCTAGATAATCATCAAAGAAATTATTATTCGTATTTTCTTTACAAAAATCAAAAATTTCCCTAATAAATCTCCTATTTCCACTTCCCCATGGCATATCATATTCTGTCCCAATAAAACAATCTGATAGAAGTTCTGCTTCATGTTCATCGATCATAAATAATTCCTCAGATGACAACTTCATATTTCCATCTTTGGTATTTTTAAACACCTTTTCTAATACGTTTTTATTGATACCGTCCTGTTTATCATAAATCACCTTAAATGAATCAATTGAAATTGTATGTATCGCTGGCATTATTCTAACACCAAGCCATCCTTTCTTCTGAAGAAAATATAAAAAGGCAAGTTGTCCCATAAGTTTTTTAGCAAATTGCTCTGAAAATTTATCAATTTCAAATCCTAATGCTAATGTTTCATTAATAAATGCCTCATCTTTTTCAAGATATTCTTTTAAGTCATAATATTTATTTTTGTATTGTTCAAAGAAGTCTTTAGTAATCTTTTCAATACTGAATGCAGCTTCTATTTCATCAAGTTTAGGATTATCCTTATCATTCTCAAATATAGGATACAATTGTTTCTGCGCAGTATGGCTTGTTTCATTCTCACCTACAAGATAAGAATATCTCTTTGCAGGTGTCAAATCCAATTCAAGTCCTTTATCTGTAAATGTATAATCAAGCCTTACAAATGAAAGCCTCCAGTTAACATCATGTTCTGAATAAAATGCTACTATGGCAGCTTCGCAACCTTGCTTATCAAGTATTTTTGAAATGAAGTTTCTTTGAAGGCTCCTTGCTCTCTCTACACCCTTTTCACTTCTTAACTCTACTGCAAAAACTATGATGTTATTTCCTACTGCATCCTTGAATTTAGCTATATCACTATAAGATATAATACTATTTTCATACTCTCTCCATATTCCTGTATGTCTTCTCCCTGAAAGCATTTCTGGTTCATTAAAGAATTCCCTTGTAAAAGTCTTAAATTTATCTATATCAAATTTACTCTCAAAAGTTTCTTGTAATAGTTGAAGTTTTGCTGTAACCATTTCTACTTCTCACCCCTTTGTAAATACTCTGAAAGAATGACTTTTATCTTTCCCTCAATATTTTTCTTCTGCTTGTTCTCTCGTTTTTCAAAATATTTATCTGGAACGAGCCTTTCTATTTCGTAGTAAATCTTTATCGGGTCATTCATATCTTTTATTACTCTCACAACTTCTTTACTAATGCTTGAAGGAATATTCCCATCTTCCCATAACTCTTGCAGACATTTTATTTTCTTTTCTTGCTCGTCTGTGAAAGCCTTACAAGCTTTTAAAATTCCCTTAAGTATTTTAATAATCTTTGCATCATTACCAGTTCTCGATGATTTATCAGTGTTTACAAATATTTCTTCATTAAATAAATCTTCAAATTTTTCTTTATTAATCTTTAAATGTTCAAAGTATTCTTTAGGAACGTTTAACTTCTTTTCATATTCAGTGCACTTTAAGTATTTCATTGCTTCTATAAAAGTTGCTTCTTTTATAGAAATACCATCTGTTATATAAAACTTTTTTAAGCTTCCTTTTCTTAAAAATGATAAAGTGGCTTCTTTTTTTATACCTTGAATTTCCCTACTACTCTTTGATTTTTGAGGTAACCTTTTTATTTTTTCAAAAAGCTTTTCACCAGTGTCCCTTACTTTTCTTATCAGACTTAAATATTCAAGTTCAGATTCGCCATAACTATCTCCTTCATCGAAAATGTCATTGCTATTTAACTTTTGATATAATTTATGGGATGTAACCTCTTCATCCTCTGATAAATATTTAAAGTCCTCGCCTAAAGTATCATGAAAAGCTTGTATCTTTGAGATAATGTTTTCTTCCATAGAAAGCTCTGCATTTGCCTGTGCAGCGGGGAAGAAATTAAAAACATAAATTCTGTCATGCTCTGTTCCAACACGATTTATGCGACCTACCCTCTGCATTACCTTGGTTGGATTCCAAGGCAAATCATAATTTACGATAATATTAGAACGGTGAAGGTTAATGCCTTCAGCAAGCACATCTGTTGTAACAAGGTATCTAATATTATCTTTTTTATTCCCATGATAATCTGGATTAAAATTAGCTTCAATTTTATCTCTTTCACGTCTTGAACCTTGTCCACTAAATACAAGTACTTTTTCAGGATATTTTTCTTCTAAATATAATCCTATATATTCTGCTGTTTCCTTAGATTCAGTGAATATTATCATCTTGTTATCTTTAAAATTTTTATTATTTTGTAATTCAAATAAAAATTGGTCTTTTTTAGGATCATCTATTATGTCTTCCCACTGTTCCTGCAGTAATTTTAGAAATAACAAATCTTGCTTTAAGGCTGAAATAAAATCTTCTCGAAATTCATTTATTTTATAATGTTGAACTCTATCTGCATCCACGAGTTCCATTAGTTTTTCATCATCACCATTATCTAAAAGGTCGTAAACATCAACTTTTTTACTTATGTAAACATCACCTTTTTGGCACATATTAATAAACTGTTCATAGGATTTTATAAATCTATTTAATGTTTTCTTAAATGCCTCAAAACTACTCTCTAATCTCTTAATGAGTATAGACTTCATAAATCCACCCATATTTCTTTGAGAAACCATTTGAGAAGCTATGTCCTTATTTATCTTCTTAAGATATGTAAGAGGTTGATATCTTGAATAATTCATGCTTTTAATAACTGAAACTGTATAATTAAATACCTTTTCAATTTCATTTTTATATATATAAACTATTTTTTCAGGAGTATTAAGTTCCGGAAATTTAAGTCCTTGCCTTTCAAGGTCATCTTTATAAAACTCCATGATTTCCTTACGGGTTCTTCTTATCATTACATTTCTAAGAACCTCATCTCTTATTATTTCTGAATTTGATCTTAATGTATCTGAATACTCCTTTGTACCTCTTTCTAACTTTTTAAGTTGTCCATCTAATTTGTTGAAAAATCCTTCAAGGTTTTTATTATTAGGTATTATTGCGCTGTTATTTTTAGGCTGGAATAGATATATTTGATTCGCTATATCTGTAGAAAAATTATTCTGCGGGGTTGCTGTAACTAATACGACTTTTTTGTTGTAGCAAATCCTATGTATTTTTTCAAAACTCTCTGTCTTACCATTTCTAAATCTATGTGCTTCATCTATAAAAACATATTTTGTTTTACTCATAATTTCATTATCATTTAAAATATCATCAAGTTTTCCAAGAGATTCAACTGTGGCAGTACCAACTTCAAATTGGTATAATGTCCTTTCCCAATAATCCTTTAAGACTGGTGGACATATAACAAGCATTTTCCCTTTTAATCTCTGCATAAGCATTGCACAAATATAAGTTTTCCCAAGTCCTACAACATCAGAAATAAATACTCCATCATAGGATTCCAATGTCTTTTTAGCCTGAACTACTGCATCAGTTTGGTATTGTAACCTCATGAAATTATCAGGAAGTTTATCAATCCATGTGTCATTTTTATCTTCATTGATTTCCTCTTTAAAATATTCATAAAGGGTCTTTAAAAATAATTCATAGGGTGTTATATCATCTCTAATCCATGTATGCTTGTTAATTGTTTCTATATATTCATTAGTAATATCTATACTTCTGCTCCATAAATCCTCAAATTTTTCTAAAGCAAAATCAACATCTCTGCTATCTTTAAGTTCCACATTAAATTCAAGATTGTTAACAAGACCTGCCTGCGAAAAATTGCTTGAACCTGTAATTACAGAACCATAAGTATCTTGGCATTTATCCATGTCTTTTCTCATGATATAAACTTTTGCATGGATTGGACTTTCAGGATATATCCTAAGTTTAAGTTTTCCAGACTGTAACCACTTAATAAAAATTTTAATTCCTTGCTCAACCTTAAAACTATCTTCTGAATTTTCCATTTCATCCTGTATATTATCTTTAAATTCATCTTTTACTTCTTTATGAGACATTTCAAAAGATAATTGTTCTCCTTTTGACTTTTGAATTATTTGAACAGTTTTTCCGTCAACATTTAAACCAACCAATATTCTTATATTCTCTATGTATTCCATAGCAGGGTACATCAAATAAAAGCCACTGGTTCTGAAATAACCTACAAGCACATCAAAAAATTTTGTGTTTGATTTTAATATTTTTGAAAATCTATCATATAAATTTCTATCTGGTTCATTTGTAAAAAATGTTAAATCATTATGATGTTCCAATAAATTCACCGCCTCTTATAAGCAATATGTCTACATAGTTCAACTCCAATTTTATTACTTTTTTTATCATTAATCAACCTATTATAAGCATTATGCTTATATAGTTCATTCTTAAAAATTATTGAAGTTGCTAAACTTATATAAAAGGATGGATTTTGTTATGGGATTAGATTATAAGAAGATTGGAATTAGGATAAAAGAAGAAAGATTAAAATTAAATATCTCTCAAGAAAAACTTGCAGAAATGATTGATGTGTCAAAAGAACATATGAGTCACATAGAATGTGGGACAACAAAATTGAGTCTTCCAACTCTTGTAAAAATATGCAATGCACTTGAGATTACACCTGATTTAATACTTTTAGATTCTATATATAAATCAAAAGAATACTTAAAAGATGAATTAGCTAAAGTAACTGAGAATTGCAGTGAATTAGATTTTAAACTTATTGTTGAAACATCCAAAGCCATAATTAATGTAAATAAAAATTAAATTTAGACATGATAAAAGCACCTGAGTTAACAGCTGCTCTATAGTGTTGAAATATTAAATTATTCTAGAGTTTTTATTCTTTCTAATAAGTCTTTTACAAAATTAATATATGCTTGTTTTGTATTCTCATAAATCTTTCTATTTCCTCTTATTGTAGCTGAATCCTCTATTCCTAAGTTGCCTAAACTTGGTATCTTCCATATTGGATTCTTATATTTCTGTGCCATTCCTGGTAGTGTATTATGAGAATGCATTACATTTTTTAATCCTACTGGGGTATTTATCATATCTTCTGTTAAATGTTTTCTAATTTCCTTACTTATGTATTTTTTTATTGTTAATGGTATTTGTTTTGCATAATTATAATGTGATTGTGCTAAATCCCAAGGATTATTATTATTTCCATTATATTTTTTTGCATTGTAAATTGTAAATCCAAGAAATTTTACAAACTCTCTAGGAAATTGTTTTCTTTTCTGACTTGAAATCAAATTATATATGGCATCGAAATCTTTTTTCCAGTTTGCCAAAGAGCTACCTATATTTTTTATTCCATACATTGAAAACATATCTGGTAACGCTGGAATTAAAAAACCATCAACTGTAGAAATAATAACTTTATTTAATACGCCTAAACTAGGTGATGTATCTACTACTACAAAGTCGAAGCCATATATTCTAGCATAATCGCAAGCTAAGCTTCTAATCTTAGTTATAGTCCTTATGGCTAATGGATCTCCTACATATGCCTCAGTCCATCTAGATGATATTTTATTTTCATACATGTGTAATGTTAATCTACCAGGAATTATATTTAATTTATCTGTAATTACAAATGGTGGTGGCAAAGTTTCCAAATCACCTGTTCCTTCTTCTGTTGGCTTTAATAGGTAATGAATAGTTCTCGGTTCTTTATTCATTTCTAAGAATTCATTTGATGATAGTTCTTTTTTTGCAGCATCAAATCCTGTTTCAATAAATTCATCTTCTTTTTTCCATATATCATGTAGTTGTTCTATATCAATCCCGTGTATAGTTAAATTACATTGAGGATCAAGATCTATCATCAGAACTTTATATCCAATTTCAGTAAGTGCATATGCCATATGATAAGACAACGTTGTTTTTCCAACGCCCCCTTTATTATTGAAAACAGAAATTATTTTCATTATATCCCCCCAAAGTCTTATTCGTAAAAATATATATTACAATTATATTCACACTTTCCATATTTTATAATGAAAATCAAGAATTTTCAATAAATTTTTCTTTTTTATTACAAAAGAAAAGTACCTGTATTTTACAAGTGCCATATCATTATTATACAATATTAATAAAAGAATAGTTATCAGAAATTAATTGTAATAAATCATTTGGTAAAGTTTCAATAAATTTATTTATATATTTGCTACTATTAGGAATATTCCTTAATTGCAACATAATGTCATCTAATAGTTTCTTTTCTTCACTCACTTTATTCCAAATATTTGTTTCTATTTTATTCTTAATCATTCTAATTTCTTTTAAAAACATATCATTGTCATAAATATAAACATACTCATATTTTGATTTTATATTGTCGAAAATTCCGTAATCAGAAAACTCTACATTACATTGAATTCCTCCAAAAAATTTTTTAGCACTTACCTTTGAATACTCTTCATTTGTAATATTCTCCATAAGTTCATTGGGCTGTACCCCCTTATTCATCCTTAAATTAATCAATTCCTCTAATCTATCATTTATTTTTATGTAATTGTATTCCATTTAATATCCTCCTCAATTCAAGTTTTATAACATCTAAATATTCTTCTGCCTTTATTAAATCATCTATTTCCATTTCATCTCGTCCAGAAAATTTAACTTTTAATTTTGTGTTTATATATATTACAAGTACACCATCATTTTTAGTATTGGATTTTGTATATGAAGGTAAACTTCTCTTAAATTTTAAATATAATTCTGTTCCCTTTTCAGTGATGCCATATTTATTAAGAAGTTCAATAGCTACTAACTCAATTTTTTCTTTGAGTATTTTTTTTATCATTTTTCTTCTCTCTAAAGGTCTTTTTTCATTATATATTTTATTTAACTCATCTGATTTTTTTCTTGTCTTTTTTTTAATTAAATTATTTATAGCATCCTCAATATCTTCTTTATCCCAACCTAATGCTTCTAATTCCTTTTTTCTTTTATTTACTTCATCATTTATTACTAACTTTGCTTTTTCATATTCAGCATTAAAATCTATACTTTCACTGTACGAGTCCTTAAATTCTAAAATTTCACCCTCAACTATTGTTTTTCCATATAAGACTTCCCGTTTTTCATATTCATCATCTTTAAAATCAATTTCTCTAATTTTTTTATAATGATCTACTACTTCCGTCTCTTTTCTAAAATAATCCCACAATTTATCCATTCCTAATTCTTTATGATATATTACTAGCGCATTATTATCAATTTCATATGCAGTAATATATTCATCTGGAATTGCTCTTAAAACTCTACCTATAATTTGTGCAAACATATTCAAACTTTTATATGGTCTAAATAAAGCTGCTATTGTTAAATACTGATGATCATAGCCCTCTCCCATCATTCCAACATTAATCACCACATTACACTTGTTTAATTCAATATCCTTAAACTTTTCTTCTTGCACATTCTTGGGCATTTTGCTATGTATCAAAATTACTTCTATTCCTTCAGATTTATATAATTCATATAACCTTTCAGCATGTCTTATACTGCAAGCTGAAGCCATTATTTTATGAGGAACATTAGGTGAATGCTTCTTCAATTCATTTAACTCTTCTATACTACTACGTACAACTTCTAAAGAGCATTCATCTGACATAGCAACTGAACGCTGAACCCATTCTTCATCATGTAAATTTTTTGCTTCTTCTATACTAAGTTTTTTACCTTTCTCATCGATAAAATATATTTCTGAAGAACTCAATGTTTTGTTCCTTAGCCATTTTACATACCTAGCTTCCATGACTTCTGACAGTTTTGTTTCATGTATTAACTTACCAGGAACCTTTAGCCCATCTCCTCTGTAAGGTGTCCCTGTTACATGTAATACCTTTGCATCCTTAAAATAATTTAACGCTGCTTGCCATGTATTAGCTGGTGCATGATGTGCTTCATCTACAATTATCATATCAAAAAAATCAGGTTTCACTCTATTTAACAAAGAATTCTGAAAATTAGGATTTAGTTTCTGAACATTAGTATAAACAATGTCAGCTGAAAATAATTCAGAATCAAACAATTCATTTTTATATGGTACTAACACCGGAAGGTCATCTATATTAAATATAACATCCATGTTTATCCAAAAATTATCTTCTAAAGCTTCCATAGTTTTTGCTATACTTTTTTTTGTTACAGTTCCAGGAGTTATTATTAATACTCTGCCCTCACATATGCCATAAGGTGCTATTGATATTAATCCGCTTTTACCTGTTCCTGTTGGTAAGACAACCAATGAAGCTTCTTTTGGATTACTTTTAAAATGAGATAAAATTTTTAAGTATGCTTCAATTTGTGGCTTCCTTAACTTTTTATTTCCTTCTATATAACAAGGAGTATCAATAAAATACAATTTTTCATTCCCCCCTATACCCAAAATATAATATTATAATAACATAGTTGTATGTTTTTGGGATATATTTTCAGTAATTTTATTATTTTGGGCAATAATAAAGAGCACTCATTTACATAATATGAACGCCCTTTATATAATACATAAACCTCTATTTAATTCTATCCTAAACTTCCGTTACCACTTCAGCCTTAACTTTCCTATCGTAATACTCCTTATTATATAGCAGAACCACGCATTCCACATGCCATGTCATAGGAAGCATAATTTCAATGAGGTTAACATTATTGAAAATAACATTTTAATAATTCTATAGTTATCATCATTTCTCTTTTAGCAATCGCTACCCTATCCTCGTTGAAAAAACTTGTACTTATATTTTTAATAACAAAAGTTTTATTTTTTCTAATTAAATTTCTTGCCTCCTGAATTTTTGTCCAGTTAACTTTTCTAGGCATCGCATTCATATCCCCAATAAATTACTTTACTATAATGATATGATGTCATCTATTAAGAATATACTTATCTTTACTATCTTCTCTCTTTAGTTGCTTCCTTTAGTAGAGTAATGGCAATTTCTGAACGTGATTTTGCATCTGATATTCTATCATTTATATGTCGTGATGATGCATATGATGCATAATTAATACTTCTATTACTTTTAACATTTTTTTTAGCATCTTTAAGCTTATTCCAGTTTACGGCTCTAGAAATATTTTTCATATTCGTACCCTCCTCTCACAACTTTATTGTTCCTGTGTGCAATTTATTTCATCGATAATAGACAATAACTTGTTTTCAAAAATTTTAGTTAAATTATATATAATACATTCTTCTGCTAAAATTAAATTAGAATCAGATTTTAAAATAATAATAGATTCAACATCAGGTACTAAGGTACACTGATAAGGAATACATAAGTAATGTTTATTATTTTCATCAAATAATCTTGTTTCTATTACAATACTTTCATATCGTGAATAATATTTCTTTATACTATTTGATAAACTTAAACAACTTTGCACTTCTTCTAAAGCCAATATTTCAATATGAATTTTGTCTTTTTCTTGTGTACAAAAATATTTTTCCAAATAATTTTCTAAATGCTTTAAAATATCAACATCATGACTTGTATTACTTGCAGCCATTCTCAAGTCATTTTCTACATCACTTATGTATAAATCAATATTCTGCACAGCCTTATATTCTGACTTTATCTTATCAATCAATGTTTCCGTAATGTTTATTTGGGTCTCAATGCTTTTTTCTATTGTATGAAATTTTACCTTAGTAGCTCCAAATGTAATTTCATCTAGCCCTTTGCATGAAATTATAAATATATCTACTAATATTATAGCAATAAAAGTGTATAATGTAAAAACTAGATTATTTGAAATACCTAACTTATTTTGCCCTATAATATTTATAATATTATTATCTACTGTCCCCAATAAAAATAATAATACAAAAGTACTTATGCAATAATATGTTCTCCTAATTTTCATTCTATTTTCATAAGTTATTGAGGGTTGCATATACCACATTACATTCACAAAAACCAGCAATGAATAACACATAACTATAATATACCAGTTTTCTTTTGCAAATGTGTTCTTAAACTTAATTAAATAAAATGTAATAAGTACAGGAAGCAAATTTATTAAAAGATACATGTGTTTTTTATTTTTCACTTTCACCACATCCTACACTGACTTAATATATACATTATAATATATTATTTTAAGATTTTGCACAAAATTTTGCTTATCTCTCTTTAATCTTATATATTCAGCAAGTAATTCTCATAAATATTGATATCACTTTATTGACTTGTGAAATTTTTTTAAAGAATTATCTTTAATGGTTTGCTGTATTACTTTTCGAATTAAAGCTAACAAAAAACTACCCATCTTAATGAGTAGTTCCATCTGGTGCAGGTGACGGGACTTGAACCCGTACGTCTTCGACACACGCCCCTCAAACGTGCCTGTCTGCCAATTCCAGCACACCTGCATAATATTCAATTTTTTATTTTAACGAGGGTTTTTCACAATTTTAACTTCAACTTTGGCACTGACATAACGCCATCCCAAACGTGCCTGTCTGCCAATTCCAGCACACCTGCATAATATTTAAATTTTTATTTTAACGAGGATTTTTTACTATCTTTACTTCAACTTTGGCACTGACATAACGCCATCCCAAAGTAGCCTGTCTGCCAGTTCCAGCACTCTCGCATATTTAATTTTTACTAAAAAACAACTATCTCTATTAAATAAGTATTTTCATATACTGTAAATAATCACGATATAGATTATATTATATAGATTTGATTTCGTCAATAGTTTTTTGCATATCTAAAAACATAGTTGTTACTAAAAAACAAATCATATTATATATTTAAACTAAAGTGAGCTTTGATATTGAAATGTAGAATATCAAAGCTCGGCTTTAAATTATTTACAATATCAATTTAAAAACTTATTTTCAAACTAATTATTACTATAAAGCCATCTATATATATTATAGTTCACCCTTATTTTCTTAACATACTTGTCCGTCTCAGGGAAAGGTATATAGTGAATATTTTTTCCATCCTTTGAGTGATCTTTATTGTTGAGCCAAGATCTAACATTACCTCTTCCACCATTATAGGCAGCAGATACCAAGTCCCAGTTGTTAAACTCCTGTCTAAGATTATCCAGATACCAGCATCCCATTCTTATACTGTATTCGGGATCATATAACTTATCAGCACTGAAGCCCTTAAGTCCCATTTTTTCTGCGGCCCATTGCCCTGTTTCTTCAGTTATCTGCATTATTCCATAGGCATTTTTATTAGATTTAGCTTCTGGATTAAAATTACTTTCTGTTTTTGCAATAGCAGCTACATAGTAGGGACTCAAATTATATTTACTTGAATATTCATATATATATTTAGAATATTTCATAGGATAATAATGTTTTCCTATTGTTTTTACATTTAATGCTGCAACTATTACTATAACCACTATAACAAAAATGAATAGTAAACTTTTTCCTTTCATTGTTCCTCCTACAATATATTTATAGATGTCAATAGTTTTTCAACTTGACTTTCAGTATAGTCTATACTTACACTGGTATCTATTATAACATCTACATATTTTTTCTTTTCTTCCAAGGGCATCTGAGCATTTATTCTGTTGATTACCTGCTGAAGGTTCATTTTATCTCTTTCCATAACTCTTTTTATTTGTGTTTCTCTATCAACCCAAGCTAGAATATTCAAATCCATATCATTATTTATTCCCGTTTCAATTAGTATTGGAGCATCAAGGACACAAATATTTTCCTTTAAATCCTCATATAGTTTAATATGCTTGAATATGTCCTTTTTAATATAGGGCATTATTATTTCCTCTAATTTTTTTCTTCTAGCATAGGAGGCAAATACATAATCTCCAAGCTTTCTTCTTAAAAGTTTTCCATCTCCATCAAAAAATTCTATTCCAAATTCCTGTTTTATTTCTGATAGTAATTCAGGATAAATATTTAAAACTTCTCTTGAAATAACATCTGCATCTATAACAGGAATAGATCTCTCTTTAAACATCCTAGCTACAGTACTCTTTCCACTTCCAATTCCACCTGTGAGTCCCACCTTTAACATAATCATTCCCCAATTCTTTATTTATTTTGCTTCATACCAAGTTTCCCCTATATTTATATCAACTTCTAATGGAACCTTTAGTTCAATTGCATTCTCCATTTCTTCTTTAACTAATTTTTTCACAACCTCAATCTCATCCTTATATACATTTAAAATCAGTTCATCATGAACCTGAAGTATAATAGTACTCTTTAAATTTTCTTCTTTAAGTTTGTTATATACCTTTACCATAGCTAACTTAATTATATCTGCTGCACTTCCCTGTATTGGAGTATTCATGGCCAGTCTTTCTCCAAAAGATGCTACCATTTTATTTCTGGCCTTTATTTCAGGTATATATCTTCTCCTATTTAATATAGTGGTAACATATAAATCTTCCTTTGCCTTAATTACAATATCCTCAAGGTATTTTTTTACATTAGGATATCTTTCAAAATAAGTATCTATATATTCCTTTGCCTTACTTTTTGGTATTTTAAGATCCTGTGCAAGACTGAAATCCCCTATACCATAAACTATACCAAAATTAACTGCCTTTGCATTACTTCTCATAAGAGGTGTAACCTGATCAATTGGCACATTAAATACTTCTGAAGCAGTCTTTGTATGTATATCACTGTGATGTTTAAAGGCATTTATTAAATTTTCATCATTGGCAATATGGGCAAGAACTCTTAATTCTATCTGTGAATAATCTCCAGATAAGATTACACATTCAGAATCATCAGGTATAAATACCTTTCTTATCTCTCTTCCCATTTCGTGCTTTATAGGTATATTTTGGAGATTAGGTTCCGTACTTGAAAGTCTTCCTGTAGTGGTAACCGTCTGATTGAAACTTGAATGTATTCTATCATCAGAATCAATAACAGTTTTAAGGCCCTCCACATAAGTGGAATACAATTTTGTAAGCTGCCTATAATAAGTTATATTATCTATTATAGGATGCTTATCTCTTAATTTCTCAAGTACCTCTGCATTAGTGGAATATCCTGTCTTTGTCTTCTTGATTACAGGCAAATCAAGCTTTTCAAATAGAATTTTACCTAGCTGTTTTGGCGAACTTATATTAAATTCTTCCCCAGACAGACTGTAAATTTCCTCTTTAGTCTCCTGTATTTTTTCACTAAATTTCTCTCCTAGTTCATTGAGCTTTAATTTATCAATTTTAAAACCTCTTGCTTCCATAGATGATAGCACTTCTATTAAAGGTTTTTCTACATTGTAAAATAACTCCTCCATATTTAATAACTTTATCTTTTCACTTAAATCTTCGTAGATAGGCTTTAAATATTGGATTTCTTTTACTCTAAGAAGTTCATCTTCATCTTTTATATCTATATTTAAATTATCTCTTATTAGTCCATTAAGTCCATATTCACTTTGGGCTGGATCAATGAGATAAGCAGCTATCTTTGTATCAAAAATCAATCCTTTTAGTGAAACATTTATTTTTGCCAATATAGTATAAGGTATTTTTGAATCATGAATGACTTTTTCTATATTTTCATCTTCAAAAATTTTTTTCAAAACACCTATTAATTCTTCCGAATCACTGTTAAAAATTTCAGCATAATCAATTATATAATTTCTATCCCCTGTATTTAAATATATTTTCTTTATACTGCTCTTAGAATAAATTTGCTCATCTTCATTTTCAAATAAAATATACAATATATCCTTTATTGAATTTGCTGCTTCTTTAAGTTTTTCTATAGTATCTATAAGTTTATATTCTACTTTTATATCCTCTAAAGATTCCTGCCCATCTTCCTTAGAGGAAACTGGAATCTTATTCATGAGACTTTTAAATTCAAGCTTCACAAACATTTTCCTTACAGCTTCTACATCGAATTTCTCCTTGGATTTTATGTCTTCTAAATCTATCTCTATTGGAACATCCGTTACTATAGTAGCAAGCTTTTTACTAAATACCGCCTGCTCTCTATACTCCTTAAGGTTTTCTTTGATCTTTTTACCACTTAAATTATCTATATTCATAAGAACATTTTCAATGCTGCCATATTCCTTTATAAGCTTAAGTGCTGTCTTTTCTCCAATACCAGGTACTCCTGGAATATTATCCGAACTATCTCCCATAAGACCTTTCACATCTATAAACTGTTTTGGAGTAACTCCATAATCCATAAGCATTCTATCTTTATCATAAATTTCTTTTTCTGTCATTCCCTTTTTATTTATGACTATCTTTACATTATCCTCTGCCAGTTGAAGAGCATCTTTATCCCCTGTAACTATATAAACTTCTATCCCCTGATTTCTGGAGAAAGAAGCAAGAGTTCCTATTAAATCGTCTGCCTCAAAGCCTTCTATTTCAAATATGTTTATAGCAAGCTTTTCTAAAAGTTCCTTTACTACTGGAAACTGTTCTGAAAGTTCTGGAGGCATTTTCTTTCTGCCAGCCTTATAATCTTTATAATCCTTATGCCTAAAAGTAGGTGCCTTTTTATCAAAAGTTGTAACTATATAATTAGGTTTA
This sequence comes from Clostridium pasteurianum DSM 525 = ATCC 6013, assembly GCF_000807255.1. NCBI lineage: Bacteria > Bacillati > Bacillota > Clostridia > Eubacteriales > Clostridiaceae > Clostridium > Clostridium pasteurianum. Next base: position 2,639,133 of record NZ_CP009268.1, read on the forward strand.
AGTTCTTCCCTCATTTTAAACAGCATATTTATAAATCCATAAATAGCATTAGTATTTAAACCTTCTGAATTATTTAAGGCAGGTATTGCATAGAAAGCTCTATTCATAAGACTATTGCCATCTAATATAAGCAATCTTTCCATCATCTAATCACTTCTCCATTCTCGGACTTTCTTTGTTAAAATCTTCATCTCATCATTATCACTAGGACTTTTAAAGTTTTATATTAAAAATACTGCTAAGAGTATATTTCCCTAATATATTAATTTTAAAGTTATAAACTAAAATATATATTACCACATTTATTATCACATAACAAAACTATTAATAACTAGATAATTAAATGTAAATATATTGTAAAAATTTCACTTCATATCTATTTTATAAATTAGATATATTTACTATAATACTTATTATAGACTATAATACAATAAATAAAAACTTAGAAATTGAGGTGTTTTACTTGATAAAGGATGACTATAATTCAAAAATATCCAAAGAATTTCTTTCTGTAATAAAACAAATAAAGAATGTTAAAAATTTAAGATTAGAAGCTTTTACCTTAATTGATAAAGCCTTCAAAAGATTTCTCGGTTTCAGTTCCAGCTTTGTAAATTCTGTTTCTGAAAAAGATCTCTTAAATCTTATGAAAAAAGGCGATAAAATTCAAGGTATACAATGTGCCATTGCAGCAGTATTTCTATTTGAAGAAGGAAATATCTTTTATGAAGAAGGAAACTATAATGAAGCATATTTTAGATATTCAAAGGCTTTTAGTTTAATTTATACTATATTTTCCTTGGAACTTGAATGTGAATTAGAAGGTTATAAAGAACTTTCACAAGAAATTGCCAATGCTATGGAAAAGTTTGAAATTACTTCAGAGGATCAAGAAAAGCTATTTTATTTTTATAAATCACTGGGTGTATTCTCTAAAGCGGAGGACTATCTTTATGATCTTATAAAAGATCCTCAAAAAAAAGATTTTACAGAAAATAATCTTAAAGAATTTTACAGTGATCTTCTAAAAAAAAGTGATGAAGATCTAATAAAAGGTAATCTACCAAGAAATGAGATTTTAGAAGCTCTCAGAGCTTAGGCACATTCAAATAAATAGCTAGTCAGTATGCTAGCCTATTTATTTTCATATACCTTATTAAATAAATTATTATTTTTAATTTGTAATTTAATATCTAAACAATTTTATGAATGGGGATGACTATTTATGTTTACATTGAGCTGTGAATTCAAAGATAATATACCTGTTTTTCATTGCGATACCTGTGGAAATTGTAAAAATTTTATAGAATCTACTTCTTATATAGGTATAAATAGAGGCTGCTGTTGGTATTTTCCCAAGTATACCCTTATGGATATTAAAAATATAATAAACATAGGTAAAATAGATTTTATTTATTCACTTATAAAAAATGCAAATTCAAAAATATCTCAATACTTTATAGAAGTACAGGGTTTTTACAATAGTATTAAACATAAAGTATATTGTAAAAACAATAATCCTCAATTAGACTTTGACTCTAAATTATTCTTTAGAGTTTGTCCTTTTGTTGGCAAAAAAGGATGTACTATAGATTTTCAATTAAGACCTCACCCTTGTAACTTATACCTTTGCAGAGAAATTATAAAAAAATCTGGTGAATCCTATAAAAAATATTCTAGAGAGAGAAAAGACTATTACTCCTACTGTAACTATTTCAATAATAGTTTAAAGTATGAATTTATGGATAAAGATATTCATTTTTTTAAAGATTTTTCAAAATCCTTAAAAATTATCAAAGCTTTTAACATACCTGCTTATGAACCAATTAAACTTCCTAAAATAAAAGGAACCCTTTAAAAACCTACTTATCTAATTGTTGTTTTTAATAACAAAATAACCAAAAGCTGTCTTATAATACATATATCATGTATACAATTATGAGACAGCTCCACTTTTATATATTTGATTGCTTTAATTTACTAAATAAAGCTTTATTTTAAAATTTTTTATATTGAATTAATCTATGCATAAATATAAATAAATTGAAGCAAGTTCTTAATTCAGGTGGAGATTCTTTTACCCCATCTAAATTTTAGAACTGCAAATGCATGGCTTACTTGGCGTTGAACTCCCACTCGAAGAAGGGGGAGACTTACGCCAAGTTAGTCAGGTTAAATTTCTTTAATCTCATTCTTTAAACTTCCTATTTTTTCAATGAAACATTCTACTACATCGCCATCCTTCAGTACTTTTACAGGATCAAATCCCATTCCCACTCCACTAGGCGTACCTGTTGCTATTATATCTCCAGCTTTTAAGGTTATTCCCTTTGATAGATCACTTATAATGTAGGGTATATCAAATATAAGCTTTTTAGTATTTGAATTCTGCCTTAATTCACCATTAACCTTAGAACCTATATTTAATTCTACTGGAAAGGGTATTTCATTTTTATGAACGATAACAGGGCCCATAGGACAAAAGGTATCCAAGCTCTTACCTTTAAACCACTGAGTATGTTTCCCCTGAAGATCTCTTGCAGAAACATCATTAATTATGGTATAACCGAATATATAATCTTCTGCATTTTCTTCTTTTATATTTGATCCATCCTTTCCTATTATAACTGCCAGTTCAGATTCATAATCTACTTGCTGTGTAACCTTTGTAGAAAATTTTATACTATCCTCTTGTCCTATAGCTGGGGATGCAATCTTAGTAAAATATATAGGATTTTCTGGAATATCTGTACCAGTTATCCTGGTTATTTTTACCTCTCTTGCATGTTCTGCATAATTTTTTCCAAGGCAAAAAACGTTTCTTTCAGGATAAGGGATAGGTGCAGATACTTTAACTCTATCTACAGAAAATTCTTCTAAATTATCTCTATTTAAAAATTCTTCTATTTGATTTAATTTATTCTTATTTGAATACTTTATAAACTCCATCATAGTTTCAGGTGGATTTTCTTCCCCTATATTTTTAAATATGTAGCTAAAATCTATGATATAGTTATCTTTTAATACTCCTATACTTTCTCTATCTTCCTTTACATAAGTAATAAATTTCATTTTATCTCCCCCTCTAACGATCAATTCTTAAGTATATTCCAACAATATAAATTTCCAATTATATAACGCTTTAAAAACAGCACCAATTATATAATAAAAATTTTTCAATCTAGTCCATCATACTCTTATAAATTACCTATACCATATCCCATAGAATATCCTACTATTCCTATTATAATAGAAATGCCTATATAAAATACAGCATTTAATTTTCTATTATTCTTAAAAAGTGAGAATCCTTCATACATAAAAGTAGAAAAGGTAGTATAAGCTCCTAGAAATCCATCTCCAATAAAACTATAAATAGAATTATCGGAATTTATTGAAGTAAGTAGTCCCAATAAAAAAGCACCTGTAATATTTATAATAAAAGTCCCTATAGGGAAAGTACTCTTAGTTTTTAAAATTATGATTTTGCCTAATTTATATCTGGATAAGCTTCCTAAAATGCCACCTATCCCTACCAGCATATATTCCATATTTATCCTCCTGATGATTTTATTTTAACATAATACCTTTAAATATTATCAATAAATACTATTTACATCTTTAGATTGTACTTCTTTTGACTTAACTTTTTTAATATAAATTTTGATAGTATGGTAGCAGCACATATACTTAAAACACTTAAAAATAAGGATAAAAAAATATACATAAAAGCAGAGTAATATTCTCTCTTTAATATTAAATTAAATTCCTCTTTGCACAGTGAAGAAAAAGTAGTATAGGTTCCTAAAAGTCCAGTAGTAATACCTAATTTTAATTTTTCTTTTATATTATATCCCTCCATTATTAAGGTAAATATAAATGCTAAAAAGAAACTTCCAGTTATATTAATAATTAGTGTGTTTACAGGTATTTGCCCATTATAGTTTTCAAACTTTATATTTTTTACATAAAATCTAAGTATTGCTCCCAAAAATCCAAAGGCACCAATATACATATATTTTTTCAAATTAAACTCCTCCTATTAAATGCAAAAAACTCCCACAGATAAAATCTGTAGGAGTCATCAGCATTTCAGCACTTAAAGGTGAACTCCATCACCTATTTTTACATTATAACACTTTTTGTTTACCAATGAAAAGTTATTTTAACTTTATAACAATTTTTTTATATAAAATTTACAATTAATTATATAGGGATTTTATAAATAAATTACATAATGGTTACATACCTTAATACAAGCCAATAATGGCAAAAGCTCCCTACAAGTACAAATATATGAAATATCTCATGAGCACCAAAATATTTGTTTTTTAATTTTGGACGATCCAGACCATATATTATTCCTCCTACAGTATAGGCTATGCCGCCTATAACCAACCACATTATAGCAATACCTGTAAATACTCTTGCTAGTGGAAAGATTGCCACTATTACAAGCCATCCCATAAATATGTAAAAGAAAGTTGAAAGCCATTTAGGTGCATCAAACCAAAAATTTTTAACCAGTATACCAAATACAGCTAAACTCCATATGATAGTCAAAATAGTTAATCCAAGCTTTCCTTTTAATGCAATCAAACAAATAGGTGTATAGCTGCCTGCAATTAAAACATATATCATGGAATGATCTATCCTTCTAAGTACTTTAATTACCTTTTGAGAAGCAGCAGTCAAATGATAAACTGTACTGGCACTGTAAAGCAATATTAAGCTTACTCCAAAAACTACGAAGGCACCTATATATTGAACATCACTTAATTTTAAAGCATATTTAATTAAAATGATTAATCCAATTATAGAAATACCCACTCCAAACAAATGTGTCAGTCCACTAACAGGCTCTCTAAACTTTTTAAACACAACACCCACTCCTTTATCCATATATTCATTACGTAGTTTTACATACTATGTAACAATATATTACTATTATAATAATAATACATCTATATTGCAATACTCTTTATAAATAATATTATGCATTCTTATAATTTATATTCATATATACTTGTAAACTTATTTTTTATTATTTCCACATTTATTATGGATATCCAATTATAAATATACTTTTATTAATATGAATTTATCAATACTATATTGTATACTTATATATTAAGAAAAGGTTTACTCAAATGGTTTAAAACTAAACTTACATATTGATTAATTTATAAATGCTTTCTATTCTGAATTTGAATTTTAAAACAATATTTAATTATAAAATTAGATACATTCAATTTATTATTCTCACCTTCATATAAAAAAACTTTATATTTATATCTAGCTTCATAGTAATAAATACTATATAATAAACTACGAGGTGATTTATTTGGACACAAATGAAGATAAAAACTTAGATGATATTCTCTCTGAAATTACTGAATTTAGCGAGCTAACTCTTAGTGATATTCCCAATATTGATTTGTATATGGATCAAGTGACTACTCTGTTTGAAAGTAAGCTCTCTTCTTTAAAAAGAAATAGTGAAGATAAAATAATGACTAAAACTATGATTAACAACTACGCTAAAGCTAAAATCTTTCCACCTGTTAAAAGCAAAAAATATACTAAAGAACAAATAGTTCTACTATCTATAATATACACTTTAAAACAAAGTTTGTCATTATCTGATATAGGAAAAGTTTTTAAACCCCTATTGGAAGATATGTCGAAAGAAAGTAGCGAACTTATCTCTGTGGAAAATTTATATGATACCTTTTTAGAATTAAAAAGAGAAAATGAAAATAATTATAGTGAACATTTTTATTCTATTTTGGAGAAAAGTAAGAATAAATTAAAAAATATAGATCATGGTGACAACACTAAAAATGAATTAATACTTATGGTATTAACTCTTATAGCTGAAGCTAACATAAATGTGCGTATGTCACAAAAAATAATAGACAGATTTTTTGATAATAAAAACTAGTATCCAATATTTAACTGGATACTAGTTTTTATTAATAGATCTTAATTATATATCTAAACCTTTTATTAAATTATTCTTTATAATTTAATAAATATAATCTAGGAAATAATTTCTTGGATTATTCCCCTTATCTATATAGCGTTCCTATATCTTTTCTAAAATACATACCATCAAAATTTACATTTTTTATATCTTCATAGGTATTTTTAATAGCTTCTTCTATTGTATCACCAGTAGATACAATGGACATAACTCTTCCTCCAGAAGTCTTTAGAGAATCTTCTTGATACTTAGCTCCTGCTATAAATACTTTATTGTCTTCCCCTTTAATCTCAATAGTTTTGTCAGTTTCATAGCTTCCAGGATATCCTTTAGAAGCTAGTACTACGCAGCAAGCGCCGCCTTTTTTCCACTTGATTTCCACATCATTAAGCTTTCCATCTATAGCAGCTAATATAATTTCAGTTAGATCAGTTTCCAGCATTGGAAGCACTGCCTGAGTTTCAGGATCTCCCATTCTTACATTGTACTCCAGTAAATATGTACCTTTTTTAGTAATCATAAGACCAAAGAATATAACTCCGCAGTAATCCATTTTCTCTTCCTTTATTCCAGTAAGAGTAGGCTTTAACATAGTCTCATTGAATTCTTTAATTACATCTTCACTGCAGTAAGGATTAGGAACTATAGCACCCATTCCACCTGTATTAGGTCCCTTATCTTCATCGAAAATCTGTTTATGATCTTTAGCTGATATAAAAGGTACAATAACATTTCCATCTGTAACAGAAAGTATTGAAGCTTCTACTCCATCAAGGAATTCTTCCATAACTACTTTTTTACCAGATCCCTTGAATACATCATTTACCATAAAATCCTTTAAGGTATTCTCAGCTTCCTGCTGAGTGTTACATATAACTACACCTTTACCTGCTGCCAAGCCATCTGCTTTTATAACTATTGGATAAGGACACTTTTTTGCATAGTCAAGGGCTTCTTCTACATTTTCAAAAACTTCATAAGCAGCTGTTTTAACTCCATATTTTTTCATAAATGCTTTAGCAAAAGCTTTACTTCCTTCAAGCTCCGCTGCTGCCTTTGATGGTCCAAATATCTTTAATCCGTTTTCTTTAAATACATCTACAATACCCTCTACCAGCTTTGCTTCTGGACCTACAACAGTTAAATCTATTTTTTCTACTTTTGCAAAATTTAATAATTCATCTATAGTATCTAAGTTTACATTTTCACATTTGTCTTCAAGATGAGTACCACCATTTCCTGGTGCACAATATATTTTATCTACAATGGGGCTAAGTGCCATTTTCCATGCTATAGCATGTTCTCTACCACCATTTCCAATAAGTAAAATTTTCAATTTATCACTTCCTTACTTTTAATAAAAAATGATACAAAACTAGGAGAAAAGTGCGAAACACTTTTTTCAGTTGAAAGTTGATAGTGGACAGTGGAAAGTTAAAAACCAGTTAAGAGTTAGGGATGCTTTTTCTCCGTTATACTGCGAAAATGCTTTAGAATTAATTATTTAATTATTTTTTCGTAGTGTAACGGAGAAAAAATCTCCTTCACTCTCAACTTTCAACTCTTAACTCTCCACTGTATTTTTGTTTCGTCTTTTCCAACTATTGCACTTCTATATTAGTGTTTAAAATGTCTTATTCCTGAAAGCACCATTGCAATACCATGTTTATTGCAGGCATCAATGGAATCCTGATCTCTTATAGATCCACCAGGCTGTATTATTGCCTTTATATTGTGTTTAGCTGCTTCTTCTACAACATCGTTAAATGGGAAGAAAGCATCCGATACAAGTAGGGTACCATCCTTTGCTCTATCAAGAGCTTCAATTGTTGGCCATATTCTGTTTACCTGTCCGCCGCCAATTCCTTTAGCCATTCCATCTTTAACTACTAGTATGGCATTGGATTTAACATATTTCACCACTTTCATTCCGAATAAGAGCTGCTTTAATTCTTCTTCTGTAGGCTTCTTCTCTGTTACATATTTCAATTCATCTATAAGCTTATCATCAGAACTCTGTACTAAAATTCCACCATCTACTTTAGCATACTCTCTATGATCCTGTGGCTTGTGCTCTGCCTTTATAACTCTTAAATTTTTCTTTGTCTTTAAAATTTCCAGTGCAACTTCATCGAAATCAGGGGCTATTACTATTTCAAGGAAAATCTTCACAAGTTCTTCTGCAGTTGCTGCATCCAATTTTTTGTTAACGGCAACTATACCACCGAAAATTGATGTAGGATCACATTCAAAAGCACGAACATAGGCATCATGAATATTGTCAGCTATAGCTGCACCACAAGGAGAATTGTGTTTTAGTGCACAACACATTGGTTCTTCAAATTCACAAGCTACCTTCCAAGCTATATCCATATCTTTTATATTATTATAGGAAAGTTCTTTACCGTTTAACTGCTGAAAGTCCTTCATAGCTCCTTTTGTAGCTGTGGATACATAATAAGCAGCACTTTGATGAGGATTTTCACCATACCTTAAATCCATAGATTTTTTATAGGACATATTAAGATACTCCGGATAAACTTCATCACCAAGCAAAAATCTGCTTACAGCTGCATCATAAGCAGCCATTAAGTTAAATACTTTACCTGCAAATTTCTTTTTGCTTTCAAAATCTACATCACCATTTTTATCTATCTGATTTATAGCATCTTCATAGTCATTAACGTCTGTAAGTACAACTACATCCTGAAAATTCTTTGCAGCCGCTCTTATCATAGTAGGGCCGCCAATATCTATAAATTCAATTTTTTCTTCAAAGGTTAAATCTTCCTGAACTTTATCAAAGAAAGGATAAAGATTAACTACTACCATATCAATAGGTTTAATTCCTTTAGCTTTAATAGCTTTCATATGTTCAGTATTATCTCTTATGGCAAGTATGCCTCCATGGATGTTAGGGTGAAGAGTTTTTACTCTTCCATCCATCATTTCAGGAAATCCAGTAACTTCTTCTACTTCTGTTACTGCTATGTTATTTTCTTTTAAATATCTGTATGTACCACCTGTTGAAATTATCTCTACATCCTTTTCAATGAGGAACTTAGCTAGATCAAGTACTTTGTCTTTATTATATACACTGATTAAGGCTCTTTTTATCATATATTTATTACCTCCATTATCTATAGTTAAACTCAAAAATAATTAATAATATAAAATTCAATTAAACTTAGTTAGAACAAAAATTTTCCATTAAACAAAATTTATTGATAATTTTGATCTAATAATTATTAACGTTTATTATTAAGCAATGCTGAAACTTTTATCCATAATATAAGACATCATGAAAGAAATAACTAGTTAGTATACTAATTTATGTTCTTTTCAGATGCCTTATTCTTGTGAACTACTCTCCACTTACTTTGTTCAAGTAGGGGTTTTCGTGGTCAATACTCCTATTGTAGTAAGTTTGCCCACGCTAAACCCGTCGCACCGACGGTTATAATTTTTACCAGTTTCCGCTCTTGGAAAGAGCCCACCGCACTTAGAATTAATTATTTTCTATAATTACTTTTCTCTCATGAACTTTTACTTTACCTGTTTCTATAAGTTTAATTGCCTCTGGTAATGCTTCATGTTCTTTTTCAAGGACCCTTTTCTGAAGCTCTTCAGCAGTATCCTCTGCAAATACTGGCACTGACTTTTGTATGATAATTGGTCCTGTATCAGTCCCCTCATCTACAAAATGTACTGTACAGCCTGAAATCTTAACACCATATTCTATGGCCGCTTCATGCACATTTAAACCATACATACCTTTACCGCAAAAAGAAGGTATAAGTGAAGGATGAATGTTTATTATTCTATTTTTAAACTTCTTAAGCAAATCACCCTTTATTATAGAGAGAAAGCCTGCTGTAACAATTAAATCTACATTTCTTTCCTGTGAAATTTTCAAAATTTCATCAGATAATTTGTCTCCATATTGCTTTTTTGATAAAGCCACAGCATATATATCATTTTCTTTAGCTCTTTCTATTCCATAGGCTTTTTCATTATCGCTAATTACTATTTCAATTTTACAATCCAAATATCCTGCCTTAACCTTGTCAATTATAGATTGCAAATTTGTGCCTCCGCCTGAAATAAGCACTGCTATTTTATACATACACCATTGCCTCCTGCTTTTACATAGCCAATTTCAAAAGCTTTTTCTCCAAATTCCTTTAATTCATTTATTACTGCATCTTTATCTTCTTCTTTTACACATAATACAAAACCAATACCCATGTTAAAAGTATTATACATATCTTCCTCTTTTACTCCAAGAGACATCAAATATTTAAATATTTCTGGAAGTTCATAACTGTCTTTATTTATTACAGCTTGAAAATCCCCTTTAAACATTCTTGGAATATTTTCGTGGAAACCACCGCCAGTTATATGGGCCATACCTCTTATTTCAAACTTCTCCATAAGTTTTAATACAGGTTTTACATATATTTTTGTTGGTTCAAGAAGAACTTCTCCAACTTTTTTACCATTAAAATCTATATCCATATCCGGTACTAATTTTCTTACAAGGGAAAACCCGTTGCTGTGAACACCAGAAGATGAAATTCCTATAAGTACATCTTTATCTTGAATTTTACTTCCATCTATAATCTCATCTTTTTCAACTATACCTACAGAAAAACCAGCCAAATCATAATCTCCATCTTTATAGAATCCTGGCATTTCAGCTGTTTCTCCACCTATAAGAGCGCTTTCTGCCTGAAGACAACCTTCTGATACACCCTTTACAATTTGTGATGCGGTTTCAGATTCAAGCTTACCGCAAGCCATATAATCAAGGAAAAATAACGGTTTTGCACCATGACATAAAATATCATTGACACACATTGCAACACAATCAATACCAACTGTATCATACTTTTTCAGCTTAAATGCTATGGCAAGTTTTGTTCCAACACCATCTGTACCAGAAACAAGTACAGGATTTTTATAATTCCCTAGAGCAAACATTCCTGCAAAGCTACCTAAATTGTTTAATACATTTTTTGAGTAAGTTTTTTTAGCATAATTCTTTATTTTGCTTACAGTTTCATAGCCCTCTTCAATATTTACACCAGCGTCCTTATAAGTTACCATTAGTACACAACCTTTCAAATTTATACTTCAAATCTTTCCTTTTCTACTTCCATAGGAGCAGATACAGGATACACCGCATTTAAACATCCAAGGCAAAAATTATTTTCCTTGCCTAAAGTCTTTAAAAGAGCATCTATGCTTAAATAGCCAAGACTATCTGCACCTATAAACTCTCTTATTTCCTCTACCGTCTTATGTCCGCCTATAAGTTCTTTCCTAGAGGCTATATTTATTCCAAAATAACAAGGATACTTTATAATAGGAGAGGATACTCTAAAATGTATCTCCTTTGCTCCTGCTTTTCTGAGTATATCTACTAGTTTCTTACTTGTAGTTCCTCTTACAATGGAATCATCGATAATTACTACTCTTTTTCCTTCAATATTTACTTTTAAAGGATTTAATTTTACTGCAACCGCCTTTTCTCTAAGCTCTTGCGTAGGTGATATAAAAGTTCTCCCCACATATCTGTTCTTTATAAGACCTATACCATAAGGTATACCTGAAGCTTTGGCATACCCTGCAGCTGCTGCAAGCCCTGAATCTGGTACACCAATTACTATATCAGCTTCTACTGGAGCTTCTCTGTAGAGTTCTTCTCCTGCAAGTTCCCTTGAATTATAGACACTAATTCCATCTATAACACTATCTGGTCTTGCAAAATATATATATTCAAAAACACAAGTTTCACATTTGGTTTTTTCTGCAAAATTTATGCTTTTTATTCCCTCTTTGTCTATTATTACAATCTCTCCTGGATTTACATCTCTTACGAATTCAGCACCTACTGCATCAAGTGCACAGGTTTCAGAACACATTACATAACTATTATCATCAAATTTACCTATACAGAGAGGTCGTATACCGTTAGGATCTCTAACTCCGATTAACTTATCCTCTGTTAAGATAACAATGGCAAAAGAACCTTTAATGGCTTGAATTGCATCTGTTATAGCATTTTCTATGCCTTTTGCTGCATTTTTAGCAATTAATTTAAGTACAACTTCCGTATCTATTGAAGTTTCAAATGAAGTTCCACCATACTGCAATAACTCTCTTATAATATCTGTGTTTACAAGATTTCCATTGTGTGCAAGAGCGATCGAACCCATTTCAAAATTACTAACTATAGGCTGGGCGTTACTAGCACAGCTTCCACCTGTAGTAGAATATCTTACATGACCGATAGCTGCATTTCCAATCATCTTATCAAGACTATCATTATCAAAAACATCCGTTACAAGTCCCATACCCTTATGCACGTCAATATTACCATTATTACAAACTGCAATACCAGCACTTTCCTGTCCTCTATGCTGAAGAGCATAGAGTCCGTAATAGGTCAAATGTGATACATCTATATTCTCTTTTGAAAAAATACCAAAAACACCACATTCCTCTTTAAGTTTATCTTGTTCTAAATCTATCACAGTAAACTCCCTCTCTTAAAAAAATTTATTTTCCTGCGATTCTGTTTAATATTTCAACGTAAGCTTCCTTTACATTTCCCATATCTCTTCTGAATCTGTCTTTATCAAGTTTTTCATTAGTAGTTGCATCCCAAAGTCTGCAGGTATCTGGAGATATCTCATCTGCTAATAGTATTTCCCCGTCAGCAGTTTTACCAAACTCCAATTTGAAATCAATAAGCTTAATATTTTGTTTTAAGAAAAATTCCTTAAGTATTTCATTTACTTTATCAGTCATTGCATAAATAGTCTTTAATTCTTCAAAAGTTGAGAATCCTAGTGCAACTGCATGAGTATCATTAATTAATGGATCATCATAATCATCATTTTTATAACAAATCTCAAATACAGTAGTCTTTAATGGACTTCCTTCTTCCACACCAAGTCTCTTAGCCATACTTCCTGCTGCTACATTTCTTACTATTACCTCTAGTGGAACTATATCTACTTTTTTACAAAGCTGTTCTCTATCGTTTAGTTTTTCAATAAAGTGAGTTTTTACACCATGTTTTTCTACAAGTTCAAATAACATAGAAGTTATGCTGTTATTTAATTCTCCTTTATCTTCTATCTGTCCCTTCTTAACTCCATTGAAAGCTGTAGCATCATCTTTATAATAAACTATAACTTCATCCTCTTTATCAGTAGCATATACCTTTTTTGCTTTACCTTCATATAATAATTCTTTCTTTGTCATTATAATTCCACTCCTTCTTCATTTTCACTTATAAATTTACTTTTCATATCTTTTCTATATTGAATAAGTTTTTCTTTTAAATCTGGATATTTTAATGATAACATTTGAACTGCTAACATTCCTGCATTGTAGCTGTTATTTATTCCAACAGTAGCTACTGGAATTGATTTTGGCATTTGAACTATTGATAAAAGTGAATCCAATCCATTAAGAGCTGCATTTATAGGTACTCCTATTACTGGAAGTGTAGTATGTGAAGCAATTACTCCTGGCAGATGTGCTGCAAGTCCTGCCCCTGCAATTATACAATCAAAGTCTTCAGCTTCTAGATCTTGTATTACCTGAGATAATTTTTCAGGAACTCTATGAGCTGATAGTATGTGAACTCTGTATTCAATATCAAATTCCTTAAGAGCCTTGGCAGCACCTTTCATTTTATCTACATCTGACTTACTACCAAATATTATTGCAACTTTCATTTATAATTTCCTCCTATACTATTAAACAAATTTTATTGTTTATTTTTTACAGAATTTATTGATAAATAATGATAATTACGTACAGACTAATAAATATTTGTCAGTTTTCCAACAAAATATAACAAAAATCTTATTTAATTTTAAATATAAAATTAAAAATGCTCAAAAATGAAATTTGAGTAAATTCACTTAAGAGCCACTTTAATACAGAGAGCTAATATTTCTTAACCCTCCTGCTTTATAAATTTACCCATAGCCAAAAAGTTTAAGGCTTTTTGTAGAAACTCCCGAACCCTATTATCAGGATTATATGGATGCATATTTAATTTTACAATTATCCGCAAATAAATATTATCACTAGAGTTATAAAAAGTCAATGTGTTTATAAATCTATTGACAATAACATTCGTGTATACGACGTACATTAAATTATTTTTAAGTCTCTTTATTCGTTATAAATATTACTCAAAATAACTTTTTAATAATATTCGATTCATATATTTATATATTTATTAAAATATGCGCTTGAAATTATAAATTATATAATATTTATCTGTTAATAAAAAATCAAGCACATATTTTACATATTTATATCTTTTTTATTTAAAATATTTTACTCCAGATTCAAATATTTTTTGATCCTTATTTCCAGGTATATTTTTTGCAATATTATTTCCTATTCTCTCACTATGACCCATTTTACCAAGTATTCTTCCATCAGGGCTTGTTATACCTTCGATAGCCTGCATAGATCCATTAGGATTAAAGTCAATATCATAAGTTGGATTACCTTTAAAGTTCACATACTGAGTAGCTACCTGACCATTTTCAAACAGCTTTTTAATTACTTCTTCTTTTCCAACAAATCTTCCTTCTCCATGAGATACTGGTATAGTATAAACTTCATTGCAGTTAACCTGACTGAACCAAGGTGATAGTGTAGAAACAATCTTTGTATCTACCATTCTGGATACGTGTCTTCCTATATTGTTATAAGTAAGCGTAGGACAATCTTCATCTATATCCCTTATTTCTCCAAATGGTACAAGTCCTAACTTTATTAATGCCTGGAAGCCATTACATATACCAAGCATAAGTCCGTCTCTCTCCTTAAGAAGTTTCATTATACTCTCTGCAATTTTAGAATTTCTCAAAACTGAAGCAATAAATTTACCTGAACCATCAGGCTCATCTCCAGCACTAAAACCTCCTGGAAGCATGATCATCTGTGATTTATCAATTTCCTTTGCAATATAATCTACTGACTCTTTTATAAGTTCTGGAGTTAAATTTTTAAATACTTTAACACTAGTTTCTGCTCCTGCTTTTTCAAAGGCTCTTGCTGAATCATATTCACAATTTGTACCAGGGAATACAGGTATAAATACCCTTGGTTTTGCATATTTTATAACAGGTGCTTTTGTACTTCTCTTATCCCAAACACCATTTTCTATCTTTTCGCTGCTTACCTGAGTTTTAGTTGGGAATACTGACTCTAAAGGTTTAGTCCACTGTTCTAATAATTCCTCTATGCTGAATTCAATCTTATCATAATTGATATCAGCATTACTATTAGTTTTTCCAAGGACTATATAGTTTGCTCCATCCATAACCTTCTTTATATTTTCTTCCTTATCTATTTCAAGAATTATAGATCCATAGCAATGTTCAAATAAAAGTTCTTCGGAAACATTTTTATTGAAGGTAAAACCTATTTTATTTCCAAGACACATTTTCGTTATAGCTTCAGCAACTCCACCCTGTTTTACTGTATATGAAGAAAGTACCCTGCCTTTTTCAATAATTTTATGAATTCTCTTATAATTCTTTTTAAGTACTTCAAAATCTGGTAACTCATTTTCATCTCTTGCCGCTTTAACTAATACCACAGTATTCCCTGAATTTTTAAATTCCTGAGATACCACTTTATTGGCATTCACTACATCCACTGCAAAGGCAACTAAAGTAGGTGGTACGTCCATGTCCTTAAAAGTACCTGACATACTATCTTTTCCGCCTATAGCTGGTATACCAAACATCTTCTGAGCATGATATGCTCCAAGTAGTGCTGCTAGAGGTTTTCCCCATCTTTCTGGTGTTTTCCCAAGTCTTTCAAAGTACTCTTGAAGAGTAAGTCTTATAGTATCATATCTACCGCCGCAAGATACTACCTTTGCCACAGCCTCCACTACTGCATAAACTGCTCCATGGAAAGGGCTCCAGCTTGATAAATTAGGATTATAACCATGAGCCATAATTGTTGCTGTATTGGTTTCTCCTTTTAACACTGGTACTTTGGCTATCATAGCCTCTGTAGGAGTCATCTGATATTTACCGGCAAAAGGCAAGAACACGCTTCCTGCACCTATAGTACTATCAAATCTCTCCACAAGACCCTTTTGACTGCACACATTTAAATTCTTTAATGTGGAGAACCACTTTTTCTTTACATCTTTAATTTTTTCATCTTTTTCAAAATAATTTAAAGATTTCTTTGGTTTTTTAACATATACATCTATTTCCTGTCTTACACCATTTGTATCTAGAAAATCTCTGCTTATATCAACTACATAACTATTTCTCCATCTGAGTTTTAATCTTCTGTCCTCAGTTACTACTGCCACTTTAACTGCTTCCAGATTTTCCTCAAGTGCCAAACTAATGAACTTATCTGCATCCTTTTCCGTTACAACTACAGCCATACGTTCCTGAGATTCTGATATTGCAAGTTCAGTTCCATCTAATCCCTCATATTTTTTTGGTACTAAATTTAAATTTATATCTAAACCATCACTTAATTCTCCTATAGCCACGGAAACTCCACCAGCACCAAAATCATTACATTTCTTTATGAGCTTACTTGCTTCAGTATTTCTAAACAATCTCTGTATTTTTCTCTCTGTAGGTGCATTTCCTTTTTGAACCTCTGCACCACAAGTAAGTATAGACTTTTCATCATGTTCTTTAGAAGAACCTGTGGCACCACCACAGCCATCTCTTCCTGTTCTTCCGCCAAGAAGTACTATAATATCACCAGATTGTGGTTTCTCTCTTACTACATTCTCCTTTGGTGCTGCTCCAATAACCGCTCCTACTTCTAATCTCTTGGCTACGTAATTATCATGATATACTTCTGTTACCTGCCCTGTAGCAAGACCTATCTGATTACCGTAAGAGCTATACCCATGAGCGGCTCCTACAGTTATTTTTCTCTGTGGGAGTTTACCTTGAAGAGTATCCTCTATTTTTGTTCTAGGATCTCCACTTCCAGTTACTCTCATTGCCTGATACACATAAACTCTTCCTGAAAGAGGGTCTCTTATACAGCCACCTATACAAGTTGCTGCTCCACCAAAAGGCTCTATTTCTGTAGGATGATTATGAGTTTCATTTTTAAACATAATTAGCCATTTTTCTTTTTTTCCATCAATATCAACTTCTTTTTCTATACTGCAGGCATTGATTTCATCGGAAGTATCCAAATCCTGAAGTTTTCCCTCTGCCTTAAGCTCTCTCATGGCCATAAGAGCTACATCCATAAGACATGTAGCCTTATCTTCTCTCTTTAAATTAACTTTTGAATTTTCATATTCTTCAAAGGTCTGCTTAACAATTTTATTAAATTTACCCTTTTCAAATTCTACGTTATTTAACTTTGTGTCAAAAGTAGTATGTCTGCAATGATCTGACCAATAGGTATCAATTACTTTTATTTCTGTGTAAGTTGGATTTCTCTTTTCTGTGTTTTTAAAATATTCCTGACAAAATTTGAGATCTGCAAGGCTCATGGCAAGACCTTCACTTATTCTGAATTGTTCTAATGCTTCTTCTGACAGACTTGAAAACTCCTTCAGAATTTTTACATTTTCTGGTATTTCTGCTTCTGATTCCAAAGTATCTGGTTTTTCAAGAAGGGCTTCTCTAGAGTCCACAGGATTTATACAATAATTCTTTATATTTTTTATATCTTCTTCCTTAAGATCTCCCTCTAAAATATACAACTTAGCCGTTGCCACTTTAGAATCTTCATTTTGTGATAATATTCTAATGCATTGATCCGCGGAATCAGCTCTTTGATCATATTGACCCGGCAGGTATTCTACAGCAAAGACAATATCATTATCTTTAATCTCTATTTTTTCATTAAATACATTATCTGTTACAGGTTCAGAAAATATTATTTTTTTTGACTTTTCAAATTCCTCATCTGAAATACCACTTATGTCATATCTGTTTAAAATTCTGATACTGGATAATTGTTTAATGTTAAGATTTTCTTTAATATCCTTTAATAATTCAAGGGCTTCAACATTAAATCCCCCTCGTTTCTCTACAAATATTCTTCTAACAGTGTTATCCATATTTTAATTCTCCTTATATAGATATTTACGAACAATAAATTCGCAATAAATAATTTTATTCGTACTTAGCTATTATAATATATAAATTTTTATAAATAAACCCTTTGTCTCAAAATAATATTAGCATATTTTTATAAATAATTCTATTGACATTTATTTTTACATAAAGTAAAATTTAAAAATTAATTAAATTTTATAGGGAGTGGATTAAAATGAGTTCAAAGAACAACCTCAGAAAATTAGTCACCATAGCTCTTCTGCTAGCCATAGGAATGGTATTATATCAAATAACACCACCCTTTGTCATGGGTATGAGACCAAATTTTTTATTAGCAATGATGTTTATAGCAATTATATTAGCTGATGATTATAAGCTAACTATTTTAATTGGATTAGTATCAGGTATTTATTGTGCAATTATAAGTACTTTCCCAGGGGGACAAGTAGGTAATATAGTTGATAAACTCATTACCTGTCAGGTGGTTTTTCTTATGTTTAGAGCAATGAAAAACAGAGTACCAAAACAGATTATGGTTGCTATAATAGGATTTGTATGTACCGCAGTAAGCGGAACTGTTTTTCTCATAGTTGCCTCTATTGTAGCAGGATTACCATCTACCTTCACAGCACTTGTTCTAAGCGTAGTTGTACCCGCTACTATAATAAATACTGTAGTATCTATAATTCTATATAATGCGGTAAATGTAAGCTTAAAGTATTCTGGTACATACAGATAAGGATTTTTATTATCTAAATTTAAGAGTTATTACTTTTATTGTTTAGTTAAATCTTAAACATAATAATTTAAAAGACTATTTTATAAAGATGCTTTCTCACAATACACTCTCTTGTATTGTGAGAAAGCTTTTTTAACTATTTTAATATATTTCTAAATCAAATAAGAAATATAACAGAAAATTTATTATAATAAATTTTCTGAAAAATCATTGACTAAATTTAAAATTAGTCATATATTAAATATATAAACATATGAACATATGAGCATATGAACATACATAAATTGTAATAAAGGAAGTGATCTATTGAGTAATAAAGAAATAGAAAACATAGAAAGCTGCAACTGTAATGTAATACATGAAGATATAATTACTAAAGTTAAAAATAATATGATTGATGAAGAACTGCTCTATGATTTATCCGATTTGTACAAAGTATTTGGTGATACTACAAGAATTAAAATTCTTCACGTTCTGTCTATCTCAGAAATGTGTGTATGTGATATATCTGCACTACTGGGCATGAAACAGTCTTCAGTATCACACCAGTTAAAAACATTAAGACAGGCTAAGCTGGTTAAGTATAGAAGAAGCGGCAAAGTAGTTTACTATTCTCTTGATGATAATCATGTAGTAGAAATTTTTAACCAGGGATTAGCACATATAACAGAAAAGTAATATATTATCCTATATATCAACTTTATTCATATATTAACTTAGGATAAGGATGCATCCCTATATGAATTAATTTAATTCTAAATATACTCACTTTTATAAAGATATTTAAGATAATTTAGATAATTTAGATAAATATAATAATATCTAAATTGCTTTAAGGATGGAGGGGTTACCTTGGACGCAAAGAAGAAAGAACTTATACTGGAGGGTCTATGCTGCCCCAACTGTGCAGCTAAGATAGAAAATAAATCAAAAAATATTTCTGGTGTAGAATCAGCCAATATGGACTTCGTATCTAAAAAATTAACATTGGAAATAAAAGATGAAAATGAAATTATAAGAATATTAGATGAAACTAAGGATATTATAAAAAAACTAGAACCAGATGTTAAAATAATAGATACCAGCGCTAAAATTGATAGCACAAATATTCATGAAGAAGCTAGTGCCAACAAGAAATTTAAAATTGCAGCACTTATTGCCGGTGTAATATTATATATAATTACTTTTTTTCTTTCAGATGCTTCTACCTTGAGACTTATTGTTTCAATTGCAGCTTATCTATTAATAGGTGGAAATGTATTAATGAAATCTTTAAAGAATATACTTCGAGGAGAAGTCTTTGATGAAAATTTTCTCATGAGTATTGCAAGTATTGGAGCCTTTGCAATTAAACAATACTCAGAAGGTATAGCTGTTATGCTTTTCTATGAAATTGGTGAAACTTTTCAGGATATGGCAGTGGATAGGTCCAGAAGATCTATAACAAAACTTATGGATATAAAACCTGAATTTGCTAATGTTAAAGTTAATGACAGCTTTAAAAAAGTACACCCAGAAGAAGTATCCATAGATGACATTATTCTTATAAAACCCGGTGAAAAAGTTCCCCTAGATGGAGTTATATTAGAGGGCACTTCCATGGTGGATACCTCTGATCTTACAGGTGAATCCCTTCCAAGAGAAGTGAGCTCAGGCAGTACAATACTGGGAGGTTTTATAAATCAAAATGGAGTTCTAACTGTTAAAGTTACAAAGCCTTTTACTGAATCCGCAGTATCTAAAATATTAGATCTTGTTCAAAACGCTAGCAGTAAAAAAGCTCAAACAGAAAACTTTATAACTAAATTTGCTAAATACTATACTCCTGTAGTTACACTTTCAGCTGTATTACTTGCTATTATACCTCCTCTAATAATTCCTGATGATACTTTCTCCCAGTGGATATATAGAGCTTTAGTTTTCCTTGTAGTATCCTGTCCTTGTGCCCTTGTAATTTCCATACCACTAGGATTCTTTGGAGGTATAGGGGGAGCTTCAAAGAAAGGTATACTGGTTAAAGGCAGCAATTATCTAGAAGCTCTATACAATGTAAGAACTGTAGTATTTGATAAAACCGGAACTTTAACAAAGGGTGTATTTAAAGTTACAAAAATAAATGCCACAAATAATTTTACAGAGGATGAACTCTTAAAATATGCTGCACTGGCAGAAAACTATTCCAATCACCCTATAGCAAAATCTATTTTAAAATGTTATGAAGATAAGTACGGAAAACTTGAATCAGTACCTAATTCTCATATTGCTGCCTGCAAAGTTAAAGCAAAGTGCCAGAATATCATGCCAAATACTATTAACTTGAAAAAATTAAAAACTTCTTCTTCTGCAGGGAAAATATCAAAGAGTATATTAAATCCTTGCAAAAATACTAATATAAATACTGATACTTCAAATTACAGTGAACTGGCAGGCTATGGAATAAAAACTACTGTAAATGGTAAAAACATTCTTGCGGGAAACTTAAAATTAATGAAAAAAGAAAATATAGCCTATGAAGATTCAAATACTATAGGAACTATAATTCATATAGCAGTAGATAATCTATATGCTGGATATATTGTAATATCTGATGAAATAAAAACTGATGCTGCAAATACTATAAAGGATTTGAAAACACTTGGCATAAAGAAAACAATCATGCTTACTGGTGATGCTGCCAAAGTTGGAACAGCCATAGGCAATAAACTCAATATAGACGAGGTTTACTCTGAATTGCTCCCAAATGAAAAAGTAGATAAATTTGAAATACTCTATAGTATGAAATCACCTAAAGAAAAAATATTATATGTAGGTGACGGAGTAAATGATGCCCCTGTTCTAGCAAGAGCTGACGTTGGCGCTGCTATGGGCGGCCTTGGTTCAGATGCTGCCATTGAAGCTTCTGATGTAGTAATTATGACCGATGAACCTTCAAAGATAGTTACTGCTATAAAAATAGCAAGAAAAACTCAGTTTATTGTTTGGCAAAATATAATTTTTGCACTGGGAATAAAGGCTGTAATTCTAATTCTAGGTGCCCTGGGCTTTGCAAATATGTGGGAAGCTGTATTTGGAGATGTAGGTGTAGCCCTTATAGCCGTATTTAATTCCATGAGAGCTTTGAATGTGAAAAAGTTATAGTTTTAATTATATAAAATTAATATAAACGCAAAAGAAGGGGCTGTCGCACTAAATAATTAGTGCGACAGCTTTTTTGCATAAAAATAAATCTCCCACTCGGAAGAGTGAAAGATTTATAGTAAAATTAACATATGACAAAATACATTAATTTACACAAAAATTATACTTTAAATCATGAAAATTATCAATTAAAACTTCCACTAAATACGGAATACATGATTCCAGATAATGATTCGGTGCGTTTGCTAAGTCAGTTTGTAGAGGAGATGGATTTAACAGATTTATATTTGACTTATTCCCGATTAAGGGAAAATCAGGCTACGCCTCGTCAGATGCTGAAGATTGTACTTTATTCTTACATGAATCATATATATTCTTCTAGGCAAATGGAAACCTCCTGCAAAAGAGATGTAAATTTCATGTACCTTTTAGAGGGTTCACCAGTACCAGATCATTATACCTTTGCAAGATTTCGTAGTATTCATTTTGCTCCGTGTTCAGAAATAATAATGGCTGAAATGACAAATTTTCTTTATGAAATTGGAGAAGTACTAGGGGATACTATATTTATTGATGGTACCAAAATAGAAGCTTGTGCAAATAAATATACTTTCGTTTGGAAAAAAGCAGTATCAAAAAATTTGGATAGACTACTTTGCAAATTAGCTGAGTTTGTGTCTGAATGTGAAGAACTGTATGGAATAAAAGTTGTATATGAAGATATAGTAAAAGTAAAGCACATAAAGAAGCTACGCAAGAAACTTTACGCCTTGAAGCATGAAGAAAATATACAATTTGTACATGGACCTGGTAAAAGAAAAACTCTAATTCAACGTTCTATCGAGAAGCTTGAGTTATATCTTAATAAACTTAAAGAATATACACAGAAAATCCATACCTGCGGTAAGCGTAATAGCTATTCCAAGACAGATAAAGATGCAACTTTTATGAGGATGAAAGAAGATGCTATGAAAAATGGTCAGTTAAAACCTGCTTACAATGTGCAGCATGGAGTTGATTCTGAATATATAGTGTGGCTTACTGTAGGTGATCAACCTGCGGACACCACAACGTTGATTCCATTTTTAAAAAGCATGGAAAACTTCTTGTATTTTAGATATTTAAAAATAACTGCAGACTCAGGCTATGAGAGTGAAGAAAATTATGTTTATATTAAAGAAAATGGATAGTTATCATATATTAAGCCAACAAGTTATGAAATATCGAAAACAAGAAAATATAAAAATGATATAAGCAGAATCGAAAACATGGATTATACCGAATTGGGTGATTATTATACTTGCAAAAATAATAAGAAGCTAACAGTAAATAAAATAGTAAAAAGAAAAAGTAAGACTGGTTATATAAGCGAAAAAACAATATACACTTCTGAGGATTGCAGTAACTGTGAGCATAAGAGCAAATGCGTAAAAGGGCATAACTGTAAAACGCCATTAGAAGAAAGAGTTAAAAATCTTGAAACTTTAAAGCTATTCAATATGCTTCGCAAAGAAAATCTTGAAAGAATTGTAAGTGAAGAAGGCTGCGAGTTAAGAATGAATCGAAGTATTCAGGCAGAAGGCTCTTTTGCAGAGATAAAACAGGATATGGGATTTCGTAGATATCTAAGTAAAGGTAAAAAGAATGTTTTGGCGGAAAGTATTCTGTTAGCTATGGCACATAATATAAATAAGCTACATAATAAAATTCAGTCAGATAGAACTGGAACACATCTTTTTTCACTTAAAAAGAGTGCATAATTTTTAAATTTTAAAAACTCTGTAAATCAAAAAAAGCCTTAATATCAAAGGCTTATTAAAGTGCACCATTTTTTAATTATCGAGCTTATTGGGTGTTAAAATATTATTAAATTTTCTATGAAGCACACAAAAAACGCTGCCGCGTTAGCATATTTTTTTGTGCTAATGCGACAGCCCCTTCTTTTATTTAATAATCTTTATAATATCCATCTTTGCATAAATAATTCTTATGACTTGATTTTTTTAAATTTAACTATAACTTTAAATAGATCACCATCAATATTAATATCAATTGACCCCTGTTCCAGTTCAACTATACTTTTAGCTATAGCAAGACCAAGCCCTGATCCTTCAGTACTTCTTGAACTATCACCTCTTTTAAATCTTTCAAATATTTCCTCAGCATTAAAATCCAGCTCATAGGCGGATATATTTTTAATTGTAAATACTATGTTCTCTTCTTGTTCCTCTAAATTTATATATACCCTTGTATTGGGTTGAGAATATTTTAATGCATTGTTTATCAAATTATCAAATACTCTCCAGGTTCTCTTTCCATCTAAATTTGAATACATTTTTTCTTTCGATATATTTATTTTAAATATCAGATTTGATTCTTCAATTTTATGATTTAGCTCTCCTAAGGCTTGTTTTAACAGAGAAGTAATATCTATCCTTTCTATATTCATTTCAATATTACCGCTGGAAAGCTTTGAGGCTTCAAATAGATCCTCTATGAGCACCTTAATTCTTTGAGATTTCTTATCCAATATACTTATATAATTTATTCTCTCCTGCTCTGTTATATCCTCAACCTTCAGTAAATCCACATAATTTATTATGGAGGTTAGAGGTGTCTTTAAGTCATGGGATACATTAGTTATAAGCTCTGATTTTAGTCGTTCACTTTTAACCTGATCTTCCACAGCCTTTTTAAAACCAAGTTTCATATTATTTATATTATTTGCCAGCTTTGCCATGGTACTTTTACCTGAAATGTCAATTTCGTAGTTAAGATTACCACTTGTTATTTTATCTGTTCCATGTGCTATTTTGCAAAATTTTACAAAAGTTCTCATAACATAAATAAATATAATTAATATGTAAATAATGCAAACAATAGCTATAAAAAAGCTACTAATTTGTTGTATAAACATATAAATACATATAACTATACCTATACTTAAAATAGAAACTATTTTAAGTATACTTTTCTTATATTCTAGCAAATATTTAATTGTTAACAAAATATGATTTACTATTATACCTTTTATTTCGTGTTTCAAATTATCCTTATTTTTTATTATCATAATTATATCAATCAATATAATTGATAAAACTAAAACAAAACTTGAAAGTAATGTAAGTCTTAAAAAATGGACAATGTCTAAAGGCACATAAAAGAAATATAAATTTTCCATATAAAAAACTACTGCTAGAAACAAAATTAAAACAATAATTATTTTTAAGGTTAAAGGTATTCTTCTTGTAAATGAAAATATTTTTTTCGCTAAACTTGTATTCTGTAAAAACTTCTTATTATAAAGAAGATACACAAATAGTGCTGCAATTATTAAAATTACCGCCAATAGCATAACCTGTTCATTCATAATTCTACTTCTAACTGAATTATAGTATTCATAGTCTTTATATATATAACTATTCTTATCAATATCCTTTGGAATTATTATATAGCTATTAAGATAACTATTATTAAAGAAATTATTTTTAGTTTCTTCTAAATCATTTGGAAAGTGCATTGAGTACAAGGCATTATCTTTAATATAATTTTCGACTTCGTCATCAGACAAGGCAGGATTCATATTAGTATATACTTCATTAGCTTTAAAATTTCTAATATAATATTTAATATAAGTATTTTTCATAAGACTAATTTTTATATTTTCATAGTCATTAGTTTTCCATTTAATAATTTCATCCCGTATTTCATCATAAGTCTTTGAATTTTTATTTCTAATATCTTCTCTTTTCTTTGTCATCTCTTCATTTAGATTTTTTGCAGCATCATAATTTCCTCTATTTATAGCTTCCACTATAAGATTATAGTAATTGTTTGTAGCTTCCTGCTGAGCGTTCATTATATATCTTTCATTTAGTGATAATGCAGAATTCACCTCATTATCACTGACCTTTTCATTATCAGATTTATTATCAAAATCCTTGTAATCAAAATAAAAACTCATAAGATTTTTAGAAAAAACATCTAACTCATGAGTAAATCTATCACTGCTAAAATAGGGTTCACTTTTATAAAAACTTCTGTTTTTATACACATCTGATATTAAAAATAGTGAAAATGACAACAAATAAATTAATAGTACTAATGTGCCGCCTAACACATACTTATTATTTCTCAATTTTGTACCCAATACCCCACACCACCTTTAAATATTTTGGGTCCTTAGTGTTTATTTCTATTTTTTCTCTTATTCTTCTTATATGTACTGCCACAGTATTCTCAGCATTGTAGGAAGGCTCCTGCCAAACTCTTTCGTAAATTTGTTCAATGGAAAATACCCTGCCTCTGTTTTCCATGAGTAGCTCTAAAATTTTGTATTCAATAGGTGTAACACGCACATCTTTTCCTTCAACTTGTACAGCTTTTGAAGATTTATCTAGTACTAAACCTCTTACCACTATTTTATCTTCACTATTTTTATAATTACCAAGATTAATATATCTTCTAAGCTGAGAACGTACTCTAGCTACTAATTCCATGGGATTAAAAGGCTTAGTTATATAATCATCAGCCCCTATATTAAGTCCTAATATTTTGTCAGTATCTTCAGACTTTGCAGATAATATTATAATTGGTATGTTCTTATTTTCTCTAATTTTAAAAGTGGCTTTTATACCGTCCATTTTTGGCATCATTATATCCATTATGATAAGATGAATTTCCTCTTCTTCTAGAAGCATTAAAGCCTCTAAACCATCCTTTGCAGATATATATTTATATCTTCACTTTTCAGATAAATTTTTATGGCATCTCTTATTTCCTGATCATCATCAACTATTAGTATATTATATTTTTTCATACAGCTTCCCCTTTTCTTCTAGCAATATATTATATCATAACATCTTTAATCCCTCCTTTTCAGCCTGTAATTAGATTATAGAATATGAAATTTACAATATACTCAATAAGATTCTTACAAATTTCTTAAGAAAAGCTTTATTGAAATTTTAGATATGCAAAAAAGGAGTGTTCCCAAAACACTCCTTGAATAGCATCATAATATCTGTACTAATATTTATACTTTAATTATCTTTTAAAATTACTTCTTATATAAAAGTTTTAATTTCTGAAAAATAGATTAACTTTTATTATATGTATTCCACTACTATTTTTATAAAATCTTCTATATCATTTAAATTATTATTTATAATATCATATACTAGTGCTCTATCTAGTTTTAAATAATCATGAACTAAAATGTTTCTAAATCCTGCCATATTACAAAGATTATTTTTCAACTTTTCATCAATTATTTTATTTTCATGTAACACTAAAAATATATCTTTGTTATTCTCTGGTCTTCTATATCTCATATCTGCTATAACATGATTTGCTATATCGAGAATACATTCTATGCTTAAATGAAGAAATCTTTCTGCAGATCCATATATCAATGGATCATTAATATATGTTTTCCTATCATATTTTGTTAAAGATTTAAGTATTCTCATATATTCATTCAATTTATCTATCCTTGAAATCACAATTTCTCTTTTTACCATAAATTTTACCCTCTAAAATATTCCCCTTTTTTTATTTTTTCAATAATTACATTATCGTATATATCGGAATAATATTTAAAATCAAAGTACTCTCTTAGAGATAAGGACTCAAAATCTCCTCTTTCATCATCATCCTTAATTACTATTCCATCATGAATTATTTCATATTTTAATAGCAGTGAGGCATTGTTTAGTGAAACTATGTCTATATTCTTCTTAAAAAAAGATTTTCCTTCTTCTATAATCTCTCCTCTTATAAAAGCCTCTTCCAAATTTGTATAATTATTTTTAAAGTATACCGCTATATCTACATCACTATTTTTCGAAGCTTTTCCTGTTGCCTGTGATCCAAAAATATATGCAAATTTTATTGCGTATTTTTTATTTATATTAATGATAAAACGCTTGACTTCATCTATAATATTATTCATATATAATCACCACCAAATTTGTTGTATATACATATTGTTATCCAAAGCTTATAATTAGATTTAGTAAAAGTACTATGCTAATTACTAATCTCATCCCTACTTAGGTTTACATTTACCTAATAATACTATATCATATACATTTCTCTAATGAAATATAATAAGATTATTAATTTTCTAAATTACAGTTAACTCTTACAAAAAAATCACTGCATCAATTATAAACTAATTACTGCATTGATTAGTTTGTAGCTTTTTAATTTTTTATCTTACTTTTAATCTCTTGTATAAATTGATTCTTTTCCATAACATAGTATTATTTTAACTGCCACATCTCATCAGCCTTAGAAAATAGTTGTTCTAAACCAGCTTTATGCTCTTCAAATTTTTGTATAACATATGTATCAGTTGTGTCTATTGGTTTCATATTTTTATCCACATAGAGTTCATATGCTTCATTATCCTCTTGTATACTAAAACCATACTCATATCCACCTGATATCAATGGCCATATAATTAAAAGCTCACCTCTATTACTAGCTGATCTAGTTGATATTGCCAAATTCCCTGTATAATGTAAGTAATCTGGTTTTTTTACATGATAATTGTAACCATCTTTTAATAGAGAATGTACACCATCTCGATCTTTCGGTACAGCTTTTACAAATTTATTATATTTGATGGTTGTTATTAGAAACCAGCTAATATTTAGAGCTACAAATACTAATATGATAAATATAAAAATTCTTTTTCCAGTAATCTTCTTCATAAATTCACCACTTTATTTCCTTGTTTTTTTATATTCTCATCATGGGTAACAAGTATAATGGTTTTACCCTGTTTATTTAACTGTTTTAAAATATCAAGTACAGCTTCTGCATTCTTTTTATCAAGAGAACCTGTAGGCTCATCAGCCAATATAACATCACACTTTTTTAGCATCAATCTAGCCAAAGCTACTCTTTGCTGCTCTCCTCCTGATAATGTATATATCTTTTTATTTAATTTGTCTTCTAAACCTATAATACTCAAAGCATCTTCAATTGATAAATTTGTTTTGCAATCCTTACGAATTAATTTTAAGTTTTCTTTAACAGTCTTATTATCAACTAATGCAAAGTTTTGAAATAAAAAACCTATTTTTGTTCTGTAATAATTTAGATGATTCTTTTTATTTTTAATATCTATACCGTCAACTATTATTTTTCCATTATCAATTTTTTCAATTGCACCAATCATATTTAATAAAGTTGTTTTTCCACAACCACTTGGTCCAGAAAATATAATAAAATCCCCATTTTCTATTGTTAAATTAAAATCTGAAAATACTATTTTTTCATCAAATTTTTTATTTAAATTTTTTATTTCAATCATAAATTTCCTCCTTTCAGTATGTTTTGAATTTTAGAATTTTCAATTTTATGTATATAAAATGTAATAACAGATAGTTCTAATACTAAGATTCCTATTCCTCCAAAAGCTAAATAGTATACTTCTTCAGTTTTCAGTATTATAGCAACAATAACAGCCATTATTATACTTGATATTGTAGTTATAATTGTCAACATAATAATTTTCCTATTTTTTTCTAAAATACTATATCCTAAGACTTTCTTAATAGAAAGCTCAATGGCATTCACTTCATACTCTAGTTTTATAATTGAGTTAATAATAATAAATTCCAATAGTAAAACTAAAATACTAAATACTAAATTAATATACAAAGCCTTTTTAGCTATAATCCACATATTCTCATATTTTTCCAACGAATTATTTTTTTCAATAAACTGCTCTTCTAAATTATGGTCTACTATAAATTTGTTAAATTTATCAAATGCATCTTCTGATGATAGTTTATACATAACGTCTGCTAAATAATCTCCTTTTATTGAATCCTTATCACTACTCTGACTTCTAACTTGCTTACCTGACATGTTATTATAAAGAATAACAGGGTTTTTAACTAAATCACTTCCATATATATAATCCTCGTCTATTCCAACAATATCTATATTATTATGGTAATAAATCACACCATAATTGTAAACAAATTCAGTACCCTCTTTAGCTCGTATATCATTTTTTAGTAGATTAATAATGTCAGATTTATTTTTTGTTTTATCAGGTAATATAAAATAAAAATCTTTATCTAAATTAACATTGTTAATTTCATCTATCTTACTTGATAAATAAGCACGAGCATTTCTATTAGCTGAAATACCTTTTATACCTAAAAAATCCGAGATATTTTTTACTGAAGTTACGTGAAACTCTTCAAAGAATTCTCTATAAAATTCTGCATCTGCACTTGCAGATTTATCAAAAACCCTATTATCAATAATGCCATTACTGTTTTCAATTTGCTTATACACAAACTCAATATAGTAATAATCTGAGTGGGCATCAAAAAAAGATTTTTGTTTATAAAAACTATAAGATTGAGAAATTAAGGCTATATTACTAGATATTATAAAAATGGTAATAATAGTTGTCACTAATTTTAAAACATAATTAAGTGCTAACAAATTTTTAGAACTTCTGCTGTTAGAAAAAACTTCTTTTACATCATAAAAATATAAATTTAAATACAATAAACTGTTGATACCTAATAAAATAATAAATGCTATAATTGAAATTTTAAAATGAAACAATATGTAAGTATATCTTGATAAAATAGATAGTATTATTACAAAAGTTATTATGAATACTAGAGAATCTAAGAGAACATTTTCTAAGATAATCTTACTTATTCTTTCTCCCATAGAGATCCTAACAACATTTTCTTTTTTTTGCTTGATAGCATCATAGTAAGACAATAATAAAATAATACTAATGATAAGTAGCCATATAGCCATTGTATTATTTCTTGATTCCTTATCAGCATAGCCTTGTTTAGGATGATTGCCTGCATATTTATCAATTAAATCCATCTTAAATTTATTAACTTGTTCCTTACTGCCAATAACATAATAATCATGTTGACTTTTAATATTAGGTATACTCTGAATATTATTAAATTTAAAATTAGCATTCCCTAAAAAAAGACTTCTGTATTTTCTTCCAAATATATTTGAAATTTCGTTTATATGTTTTTCAGCTCCTGGGGTACAATAAATATCGTATTCAGTAAGAGAAATAGATGGATGAGACCTTATGAATGTAAATACCTGAACTCTATTTTTATTTGATGAATCAACTATATCAGCAATCATTTCTTCACTGGTTGTATTCCCTTGTAAATATAATGTAGTATTATTGTATTGAGTATAAAAATTATCTAAATAAAAAACATGGCTTTCCCCTATAATTAAAAAACCTATAAAAATAATGAAAAAACTGATAATAAACTTAATTTTTTTCAAAAAAAAACCCTCCGGATCTTTAATTATCATTATGGATAATGATTATAATAATATATTATTTTACCATTAATATCATATACGTGAATACTAATGGTAAAATTTTAAAAATTTAATACTTATCAATAAACATAGTGATATATTACTACTAATATATTATTCCATAATTTACTGCTGAACTTTTATGTGTAATCTCGATTTTCGCCCAGCTATTAGGACCTGCACTATCTCTACCAGATCCACCACCTCCATTTGAAACTGCTGCATCATGCTGGTAGTCATAATGAATTGCATGTACATAATCTTCATTTATCCAAGATGTGTTATATCCATATATATATTTATACCTAGAACTAGTTACAGAAGCTTCCCAATCATTATTAAAGCTATGTCCTGCACTAGTTACCATATCAGTAGTAGCTTTGGCATTTGTATATGGAACAAGTATTGCTAAAAGAGCTAAAACAGCAATTATTTTTTTTGATTTTTTCATATAAAATTTCCTCCATAAATTAATATTTTGCTAATTTAATATGACAAAATAACTGTACAATCAAATTTTTGGATTTCAAAATATTTTGTATAGATACGTACCTTACACATTTATTCTTACATAAAGTTCACTAAATTTAAACCTATTATGTACAAACTGTTAATTTTCAAGCATAAACTGCAATATATTTGTGATATCATTTCATGTTCTACTTAAGAGATATTGATAAATTATTAAGGGCTGTCATATGTTATTTCCACTGAGTATAGACTAATTTTATGTTAGTCTGTCCAATTACCTTTCATATTCAATAGATAAAGTTTATTTTCATACATTCCAAAAGATAAATACATTGGCTGATATCTAACTGATAATCTGGTTATCACTATATCATGTTCTCTCAACTGCAATGTATAATCATCCTCATAACCTAAGCTTTGAAGTATCTCCTTTGCTGCCTTAGAAGCCTCTTCTCTAACTGATTCGTTATTTAAAGCTGCACTGGATTTTGTATTAAAATCTAACATTTGAAAACCTAAAAGTTCACCACTTGGAGATATAAAATATTCACCACCAGTATAGTAAGTTTTTTCAGATGGATTTTTTGCTCTTAATTCTAATCTCCAAAAATCCTTATTTCTTTGAAGTATATTTACCTTATAATCCTGAAAATTGCTGCCAAAAAGTAGTTTTTCATATTTTTTTGCCATGTTTTCTGCATCTTTATCATTTTTTACTAATATAATACTTTTCACTTTAGTATCTTCTAATAAAGCTTGAATTTCAAAGCCGCTTATCTTATGGATTACACCTATATTCTTATTGTTAACACTCATCAACAGATAAGGTATTATTCTCCTGCTGAATATAACTGTCAGTATAACCACAAGAAACAGTGCTATTGTTATAAATAATGTATTATTACAGTAAATTATTTTCTTTTTATAATTCTGTTTCACCACCGCTTTTCCCCTTTTTAAAAATAATTGATACACAAGTACCTTTATTTTCCTCACTTTTAATATTCATAACAGCATGATGTAATACAACAATTTCATTACAAAGAGTTAAGCCAAGACCTGCACCATTGTGTTTACGAGTTCTAGATTTATCCACCATATAAAATGGTTCCATTATGTATGACAATTCCTTTTCGGGTATTCCAAAACCTTTATCTATAATTTCAATAATAATTTTATCATCCTGTTCTTTACCCGCAAGATAGATTTCATCTCCATATGTGCTTGCCTTTATAGAATTATCCAGTAGATTTATCAGTAGAGTTTTAAAAAGATCTCTTTCTATATTGAGAGAAATATCATCACAATGAATTTTAAGTTCAATATTCTTTTCCTTTAAACGTAATTTAAGAATGTCATGCACCTGTTCAAATATAATATCCAATGGTGTAGTTTTAAGTTCAAGGTCCCCACTTTTTAGGTGAAACATAGTCATAAGCTTATGGGCCATAGAAGAAAGTCTTTTCCCTTCACTGGATATATAATTAAGTCCTTCATCCATTTCATAGGGTTCCTGCTTTACTGTACGCATAAGATCGGCATAGGCTATAATAGATGTAAGTGGCGTTTTTAATTCATGAGTAAAGTTTTCCACAAATCTCTGTCTCTGTTCAGCTATACTTTTAAGTTTCTTCTCTCTATTATCTATTGTTTCTGCCATAAGGTTTATTTGCTCAGTCAAGTGATAAATTTCATCATTTCCAACCAAAGGTACTCTTCTGGAATAATCCCCTTCTGATATGTGCTTAGTAATAGTTTCAAGTTTTCTAAGAGGTTTAGTAAGTAAATATGAAATAATACCTAATATACCTGCAGCAAGAATACAAATTATAGAGCCAAACTCTATAAAATCATTTATTTTTTTATTTTGATAGTTATATTCTTCAGTAATATTATTTATGGTATAAAGATTAAAGGAATCATCTCCAACTTTAAAGCTATTCCCAGCAATAATCACTCTGTCCTTATCTAACTTATACATACCATAAGAAATATCTTTATCAAGCTTATTCATAGTATTTTCTATGTTATTTTTTATTGTATCACTGGTATTTGAAAAAATAATTTCATTATTGGAATTTGTTACTATAACCTGCCTTGAATTATCTCCTGTATGGGTAAGCTTTAATATAATATCTGATTGGTAAACCTTATATATATCTGGTGAGTCTGCCAGTTGATTTTTCCAATAAACAAGACTGGTATATAGAGACTGCTGAAAGGATTGATGAGCTAAAAGTGCAACGGAATTTTCTCTTTTTACCATATCACTATAATCTCTGCTAAGCCATAGTATGCCAATCACATTGAAAGATAAGAATAGCACAATATATCCGCTAAGAAAAATTTTTTGCCAAAATCTCATATTTTACTCCAATCTATAGCCTGTTTTAAAAATTGTTTTAATTTCATTTTTCCATCCTAATTTTTTTCTTATGCGCTGCACATGAGCATCTATAGTTCTTGTTTCTCCCATAAAATCATAACCCCATACCTTTTGCATGAGAACTTCTCTTGTCAAAGCAATATGCCTGTTCTTTATGAATAAAATCAACAATTCATATTCCTTAGGCAGCAATTCTATCTGTTTACCATTCTTTATAACTTCATGACTATCTAAATTAATTTCTACATCACCATAAACAATTTTATTTGTAAGTTTGTTATTTCTGTTTAGTACAGCTCTTATACGTGCCAATAATTCCTGATATTCAAAAGGTTTTGTAATATAATCATCTGCACCTAATCTAAAACCCTGAAGCTTATCTGTCAGTTCATCCTTAGCTGTTAAAAAGATTACAGAAATATTCTTAGGTTTAAGAATTTTTATCAAATCAAAACCATTTAGATAAGGAATCATAACATCCAATAATACTAAATCGAATTTATCTGTTTCAATTTTATGTAAAGCCTCTTGTCCATTATAAGCTGTTTCTGTATCATATCCGGCTACTTTTAAATATTTGCATATTACATTTGAAATAGGTATTTCATCTTCCACTACTAGAATATTGTTCATTGAATCACCTGCTTTTTTCATAGATATGTACAATATTATAGCATTTACTGTTACGTCAGACAGACTTTTTATTTAAATTTTACAAAATAAATACATCCTAGCTTTTTGGGTAACTTAAAAAGGGATGTTGAAAAAGCATCCCTTTCTCTTATAAACTGCTCTTCTAAATTGTATATTGATTACCAAAGTATACTACTATGAACATCTTTCACTATTTCCCGTTACCTATGATTCAAAAATATATAGAAATTTTGTTGCATATTTCTTATCTAAGGACAGTGAGTACCCCTGAATCCATTTCACTTACAGTATCGCAAAGCATTTCAATGTCTTCTGCACTGTGGCTGGCAAGTATAATGGTTTTCCCTTCATCCCGTAGTTTAATCAATAATTCACGCATATCCTTTACCCCATGTTTATCAATGCCGTTTAATGGTTCATCCAATAGTAAAATAGATGGATTCTCCATTATAGCCTGAGCCATACCTAATCTTTGACGCATCCCGAGAGAGTATTTCCCTACCCACTTTTTACTTTCAGGATCAAGTCCAACTCGCTTTATAACTGATTTAATATCTTTTTTATCAATAATATTATTAATAGAAGCAAGAAATTTCAGATTTTTATAACCATTATAATTTGGTAAAAACCCTGGAGTTTCTATAATTATCCCTACATCTTTAGGAACATCTGTATCCTTTCCAATCCTTTTGTCATTTACAATTATTTCGCCAGAAGTTATAGGTACAAAACCACATATACATTTTAAAAGCATTGTTTTACCAGAACCATTTCGTCCAATTAAACCATGTATCTTGTTTTTCTCAAAATTTATAGAAACATTTTTTAAAACCTGATTTTCTTTAAATGCTTTGCAAACATCATTAACACATACTGCCAAATTATTCATGCACGATTCCTCCTTTATTTTTATGTTCTTTCAAAATTTTAAACTGGCGGAAGCACTTCTATCTGCCGCTTACGTACTGATATAACTGAAATGACGCTTAGCACTATTATACCAATGATAAAGAATATGTAAGCATAAAGGTTTGTAGGCCTTGGTGACATTCCCGTTGGGTCAAGTATTGTTAACCGCGCCATGGAGGATGGTGAAAAATGATAGTAGTAATAAGGCAAGCTATTTGCAACTACGAAATCAAATAGCACAATAGAAGAACCAACTATGGCACCAATTGAACGCTTTAAATAAATATTTATTATAAACATCACAAGTCCAACCATAGTACCTGCACACCATTGTAGTAGAAAGCTTAGTAAAAGAGCTTCTATGGGAGTATATTGCAATTGTATATTATAACTTATTGGTAAAAGTATTCCATATTTTTGACCTGCATTTGTTTGAGCTAAAGTGCCAAGCACTTTTCCCCAACCATTACTTAAAAATAAGCTTGGAGATAATATTAATATACTTATAATCACAATAAATAAAAAATAAATAGCTGTACCCAACATTATATATAGAACCTGACCTGCACCCCAAGGTATACGTCCACTTCTTACCATAAGATAGGTCTGACATTCATCCATAAAGGGTGCATCACAGAAGAGGAAGACTATACCCAGCATCATTAGCATCTGTGTAAAATACCAGTTTGATATATATGGAAATAACCAAGGTGCAACTCTATAATTTACAATTTTAGAAAAACTTAATATAGGATTGACATAGTTCCATAGCATCAAAAAAAGTAATGCAGCTAAAATATAAATTCGAGGATTTGATGCCCATTTTCTAATGTTATTAATGGATATAAAAAAAGTTTTTTGTAAATTAGCCATTAGATAACCTCCTTTTTCCACTATTCACAAATAATAAACCAATACAAATTATAAGTATACTATACAACACTGTAGCATATACCAAACTAAAAAAAGTTCCCTTTATTATAAAGCTTCCTTCAGCTATTCTATTTAATCTTAACCATACAGGAAATTTGTAGGTGACTATATTGATCAAAGAGGATGCAATAAAAGGTGTGCACAATGCAACATATTTATTGGGAAGATAAGCGGATGCGCAAAGTCCTACAACAGACCAAAATGCACCTGTAAGGAAAGCAAGATATACATATACTGCAAAATACATAATATAATGCCCCTGCGAAAGGTAAATACCACCTAAAGTTTGAGTAGCAAAAGATTCAAAATTTGCTGCAGAGGTTGAAACAAGTTTTATCCATGGCATCAGGGATATAAAAAACAATATCATTCCTATGGCTATAGCACAGCCAGAGGATAATGCACAGCTAATAACCTTTGAGACACCATAATTTTTTATACCACTGCGTACTGCTATAAATTTTATATATTGACTATTCCAATCAGTACAAAAACTATTAGTGTATGGTAATACACATAATATTATTACCAAAGCACCTATACCACTTGCTTCAGAAGCATATTTGAAAAGATAAAGACCGTCTGACGCAATTTTCATTTCATTCCATGAAGCTGCATAGTAAAAAATACATACGGCAATTACAGATGCCCAAAAACCATAGGATATAAAAGCTCTCCGTATATCCATGAATATAGTGTGAATAATACGATTCATAAAAATCCTCCTAACGAATTTCCTTTCCATCTACTGCATTGATACGAACATTAGTATAAATTTGTGTCTCTTCTTTCCCTTTACTTTCTCTCTGATTAATATTAAAAAGCCATGTAGGTATTAATTCTATATTTCGATTTTCCCCTTTTGAATTAGTTACTACAGGTGAATACACTAAAGATATACCAGACACTACTATTTTATCTGATAATATCACGTCAGAATATTTTTTTTCAATACTGATAAGTGCCTGAGATATTGTAATTAAAGGTAAATTACTTTTTTTTACGGATTTCTCACGATATACTGTACCATTTATAAAAAAAGATTGTATACCATTTTTAGAAATAAGTATACTTACCTCACTACCTTCTGCCTGAATATCAGTATTTGTAACTGCATAACCAAATGGATCACAAGGAATACTTCTAATAGAGTTACGAAAAAATATATAATAGCTGTCATCTTCGTTGCTCCAGTTATCTTTCAGTCTTATCTTTCCCATATCTACAAAATCCTTAAAAGCTTTATCCTCCCTAAGAAGTCGCTCCTGCTCTTGCTTAATAGTTTTATTGTCTAATGCATAAACAGTAGGCGAACCATAAGGAATAATACTTAGCTCCATCAAAACTTTACGTGCCTCTTCAATTGCTTTTTCCTTTGTCATAAATGGAAGTTCTTGAGATTTAAATTTATTAAGATTACCACTTTGTAATGTGTTAACAATGGTATCAATATGTTTTGATAAAGGTGTATTAACTTTAAATGGAGCTTTAAAAGGAATATCAAGTATTCTTCCCCCAATAGAATATTGTGTACTATATGGAGATTTTTCTTTTTTTACTACACTAGAACCTAAAAATATATCACATAGCTTTTTTTCGTCAAATACAGCATCTTCAACTTGTAATATAGATGCATTATTTATATTTGGCTTGTCTACCACAGCATCTACCACTATATTATTTCCTAGTGATGCCTTATATTTTCCCGACTGATCTGCACTTAATTCTTTACCACTTACCTCTGTACTATTATTTTTTGTACTTTTATCCGTTTTTATAATTTCCTCAGTGGTACATGCTGAAAACGTGAGAATAAAAAAAATTGTTGTTAAACTTAATAAGGCCTTGTTTAATTTTAACATTAGCTTAATGAACCTCCCGCTTTGTAAATGAAATTTATAAGTAATTTATAATCACTTGTATTATGGTATCAATTTACTTTTATAAAGTTTTCATGGAAATGTTGTGAAATTGTAAAAATTATTTATTATATAGAAATTTATATATTTTTTGTACATTACTACAACCGTTAATATAACAATAAAAAAGGTACTATCGTTATCATCAATGTTTTCTTATAAATAAATTAAAATTCATAAGAATATAATAATTTTTTATGATTTATTCATTCTTACATAATTAAAAAATTAATAAAATCTTAAATAGGTTTAAGATTTTTATCATAAAAAATAAATGATCAAGCTGCTAGTAAGCTTGACCACTTATTTTATTGTTATTATGGTGTCCAACGACCAGCTACATGCACATAGTAAGGACTAGCTGAATCTTGTTGACCTTTAAGTCTATAATAATCACCAGCATATCCTGTTGATATATAATTCAATGTAAAACTTATATTTGCATTAGCCCACTTAGTTTCAGTTTTTATATTATCAGCAGAATCTCTTACACGAAACCATGTTTTATCACTGTTTATAAAATTGCTGCTCGTAATACTTACATAAGCTCGTTGTTCACTATCTGCCTTATGCACAAAGCTAGAATAACCAGATTGTCCTGGATTAAGTGTAAAATCAAATAGAGCTGTATCAGCAAAAGCTGGTACACTTATTGCTAATATTATAAGAGAAACAATACCTGACATAATTAATTTTTTCATGTTTACCCCTCCATCATAATAATTTTATACCTAATCTGTATTGTTTATTAACTAGCATAAAATATACAGTAAAAGGATCTGATTTAATAAAACAGTGTAACTTTATAGAAAAATATTTTTATGTACTGCTTATCTACAAATTTATTTTCACATAAAAATCACCAAATTTAAACCTATTATACACAAAACGTTAATTTCTAAACATAAACTGCAGTATATTTTTTAAAAATAACTGTTTATGTTCAAAAAATGACGTTTCATGCCTTGCTCATATACATTTGTTTAAATTTTTAGTATCTTAGAAGTCAAATGATACATAAAAGGTGATAAAATGATAAATAAATGTGCATTCAAGATAACTGAATATATAAAGTACAATAGTGATATAAGCAATTCTGATGATTTAGATAAAATAAATTATGTATTACAGGTTATTTTAGGCGAACTATTTAAGATAATCATCTTAATTTTAGTATTTTCTATTTTAGGAAGGTTACATTATTTCTTATTTTCTATGATTGTTTTAATTTCCACTAGGATTTTCATAGGTGGTTACCATTGTAAAACTACTCTGAGGTGTTTATTATCTTCAGCATTCTTTTTTATAATTACATCTTTGATAGTTTCTTCATTTTCTAATGTTAATGCATTAGTTTATTATGGAATTTCAATATTGAGTATACTGATAATCATTTTATATGCACCTTTTCCGAATTTTAAAAGGCCTGTTAAAACAGAAAAAAGAAGGTATAATTTAAAATTGATATCAGTTTTTTCTGTGTTGACTTGGATATGTATTTTGTTATTTAAAGTTGATAATCCAAGCTATTTAAATTGTGGATTCTCTACAATTTTATTAGAAGTTCTTCAAATTTTTCTACTGGGAGGTGAAAATAAATGATTAATAAAAAACTACATAAATCCATCTTAAATAAGGCAGGCTTTTGTTTAATTGCTGTAGCCAGCTTTATAACTGTGTCTAGTTCTTTATTCCTTCTAGGGGAACCTACCCCGCCTAAAAGTTTATATAATGATTAATTTTCTACATTATTTCCTTTCAGCCTAGGTATATACGATATTCTTATTTTAAATCTAGTGGAAGTCTTTTACTTTCACTAAATAGAATTTATCCTGTTACAGCGACACGTTCCTAGATAATTTATCTAAACTTAGTTGGAGTTCGAACTCCAACTAAGTAAGATTCATTGATGATTTAAATGATAATTTTAAAGACAGTGTAATCTTCATCAAAAAACATTTGAATGTCACCACCTTTTCCTTTCACTATTTTTTTCACATTGTACAGTCCATATCCTCTATTTTTACCTTCCTTAGTAGAAAACCCACTTTTAAATATACTATTAATCTGTTCTTCTTTTATGGGTATTCCATTATTTTTAACTTCTATTATACTTTTATTATTTTCAATTAATATGTTCAAAATAACTGTTTTAATATTATTTTTATATTCCTCTTGAATCTGTACCGCTTCAAAGGCATTATTTAAAAGATTGCCAAGTATATCTGATATTTCATAATCTCGCAACTTATTTTCTAAATACTTATCTTTTACATTGTATAAAAACTTTATTTTAAGTCTTTCTGCTTCACATTTCTTATTATATACTATAGCTTTTATTATTGTATTATTTATGTATAATATATCTTCTATATTTTTATTTGCAGAAATTGATGATTTAATATATTCTTTTAATTGACTTTTTAACAGTTTTTCATCCGTTACTTCAATCATTCCATTTATGGTATTTATATAATTTTTAAAATCATGCTGTTTTCTCTTAACTTCATCAATGGTAGCCTCTATAATGGAACTATATTCCTTTTGTACTTCTAACACCCTTTTTTCTTCTATAATTTTTGAT
Source organism: Clostridium pasteurianum DSM 525 = ATCC 6013 (assembly GCF_000807255.1). Lineage (NCBI taxonomy): Bacteria > Bacillati > Bacillota > Clostridia > Eubacteriales > Clostridiaceae > Clostridium > Clostridium pasteurianum. The sequence continues at coordinate 2,680,316 of NZ_CP009268.1, forward strand.
ATATATATAAACAAATATATCTGTACTAAAAAGATTATTACTAAACATACTATGTAAATCATCACATTATATAAAATAATATTTTTATTATATTCCCATATTATCTTGGATATTATTAAACACATTCCAATATTTATGGAAAAATAGTATATAACTTTAGAATCTATAATTTGTATACTTTTTTTTCTTTTATTGAATATTAAATAGTAACCCAATATAGCTATAATTAAAATAAGTATATTGATTGTAATATCACTCATAAATCTTTCTGAATACATTTCATTAATATATTGCTGTAGAAAAAATATACCTATTAATTGCAGTATAATAAGAACTGCACCTAATATTACAAATTCAAGAATTGTTTTAATTAATTTTTTACAGTACAAAAATTTAATTGCAAATATGGTAATCAAAAATCCAAAAACAGTATTAATATCCATCAAATCAATAAAGGTTACTGCTATTGAACTTATAAAAATTACAGATAGATTTTTTGACAGGTTACTTTCTTCTTTTAAGAAAAGTTTAGACCACAAAAATATAATTGTAATCAATTCAATAAAAATATTGCTAAAAGTTTTAATAAATTCAATCATTCTATCCCCCTTGGTTAATATAATTTATTTTCCTTTTAATTTTTCCAAAACACTATTTTTAAATTTATATCCCAAAAGAGCTTTTTTACTGGATTTTTCAAAGTAAAGCTCACTTAATCTGGAATCTATCTTTTCAATAAACTTTATATAATTAATATTTACTAAAAAAGATTTATAACTTTGAATTATATAATTACAGTTTATAAGCTTCAATATATTTTTTAAGGATACTTTCTTTAAGGTGTAACTGTCCCTTATAGTATTTACTATGCATGTCCTCATACTGCTTTCAATAAAGATTATTTCATCAATATAAAATTTCATGCTGACTCCGCTTTTTAAGTCAAGAAATACAGACTTTCTTTCCTTTTCCTGAACAGAATTATTTTTAGCATGAGCACTAAATTTTTTAATCATACTTATAATCTCATCTTTATCATAGGGCTTAACAATATAATCATAACAATGTGCCTGTTTAAAAGCCTGAGTTAAATATTCTACATGAGTAGTTAAAAAAACCATCCAACTGAATTCATATCTAGATATTTTTCTAAGGTCAAGAGCAAGCTCTAATCCTGAAGAATTTTTTAAAGAAATGTCTATAAAAAATAAATCTATATGTACATTATTTGAAATTTTTAATGCCTGATCTTTATCCTGAGCTTCATGTATATTAAATTCAGCATCTATCATGTATAGCATTTTCTTTAAATTTTCACATTGTTTAATATCATCTTCTGCCACTAGAATATTTTTCACTAGATATATCACCTGCCTGTAGTAATACTAATTTAATATTTTTAACAATAAAAATATCTATTTAACAATTTTTCTATATTTATATACTATCATAGCTTTTATTATATTTAAAATACACTTTTTGCCAATATATAATCAAAACAATTACATATTAACAATTTTTATTTATTATGGAACTCTATTTTATTGACAAAATCTAAGCCCAATTTAAATAAAATTCATAAATTAAGCCTAGACTTATTAAAAAATTCCTTAAAAAAATATTTCATAAATTCCGATAAGTATAAGTATAATGCCTGCTGCAGGTGCAGCCAATTTTCCAAGCCAGCGGTGTACATATTCGTGTCCCAGCTTTATACCTATCCAAATTGCAAATAGACTTACAAGAAATGCAACTATTGAAGTGATTACAGGATTGATCCCTGCCATGCCGGCTCCAATACCATTTGCCATATTATTTACTGCCAGGGCAATTCCCAGCACCAAACTCTCTTTAACACTAATATAACCAGAAAAATCCCAGTCAGCTAAAAATGGATTTTCTAAAACCTTTGGAATCCTGCCGAAAAAAGAGTAACTGCTGAGACCTGTCCCTGAGGTTTTTTCCTTTTCTTCTGCTGAAGACTTCTTCATATTGTTTTTTATTTCCCCTATACAGATCCAAACTCCTACTATTATTATAATTGCCGATCCCATATATCCAGCAATTTTAGGGTTTAAAATAGCTGATATTCCCTTACCTATATACATTGACATAAGAGTTCCAATACCTCCTATCAATGCTATAAGTATATTTGATAAAAAGGGTATAAGTATATTTCTTGTACCATAGGAAATCCCAACAGCTAAACTATCCGTATTACTAACTATTGCTATAAGTAATATTACTACAAACCATAAGCCCATAACCAGCTTCCACCCTTCATATTACTACCTATGAGTTAGTATATGACGCTAGTTATTTATTGGTTACCTATTACTATTTAGCAATAATGCTTTCTATAATTTACCAAAGTAAAATTGAAGCAAGTTCTTAATTCAGGTGGGGATTCTTTTACACCATCTGAATTTTAGAACTGCAAATACATGGTTTACTTGGCGTTGAGCCCCCACTTGAAAAAGGGGGAGACTTACTCCAAGTTAATCAGGTGAAAAATAATGCTTCAAAATTGCTTATTAATAATATATAATTAGAATATCGGAGGTGATTCGTAAATTGGATAAATATGAGCAGTTGTTACAAACATTAGTTACTGAAATCAGTGGAATTAAAAATGAACTTGGCGGCATTAAAAGTGAAATCAGTAACATTAAAGAGGATATATCCGACTTAAAATCAGGTCAGCAAAGACTTGAAGGAAATCAGCAAAGGCTTGAAGTAAATCAACAAAAACTTGAAGAAAATCAGCAAAAATTTCAAACTGACATGAACGAAGTTAAGTCAGATATAAAAGAACTAAAAGCTATCGTGTCCGACTTAGAACCTAAGAATGCTAATCGTCATTTAGAAATTGAACAGGACTTAACTGAAATAAAAAATAACTTAAAAAAATTAGAAGTTGTAACAGGTTTAAACTGTGTAGATATTACATATCTAAAATCTGTAAAATAGTAAGGAGGGAAATAATCCCTCCTTTTTATCCGTTCCTATATAGTACGCCTAAATATTGCTATCTTTACATTCATAATAATAAAGCTTAAAATAACCTTCATAGGCTTGCTATGTGAATTGTAGAGATATCCTCGAATAAATTATTAGAAAAACTTACCTTGGCGACTTTGAAATTCGTTAAGTGACTTTTACTGTTTAAACGAAGTGAGTTTAAAAGTCATAGAATTTCAAATTAAGCCAAGGTTAGCTTTTCTTAATGAAATGAAGGATATCCTAAATCACATAGCAAGCCTGCTTTTGAAGGTTATTTTAAAGCTTATTCTCATTTACTTATAAATCAATATTGTATTTAATACTCTTTCTATTTCTCTATATTCTTTATTATTTCTCTTTGCATAATCATCTACCTGATCCTTGCCTATCTTGTTTATATCAAAATATTTTGCCTCTTTATTTCCAAAATAAAGTCCACAGGTACTGGCTACAGGATTCATCATATAGCTGTCAGTTAAATTTATTCCCAATTCCCTTTCTGGGTCTAAAATATCAAAGAGCTTTGTCTTTTCTGCATGATCTCTTAAGGATGGATAACCAAAGGCTGGTCTTATTCCCATGTAATCGCCCTTCAGCACCTTTGAAATTTCTATATTTTCATGAGGAGAATATCCCCAATAGTTCTTTCTTACTTCCATGTGAAGATATTCAGAAAAAGCTTCTGCTAATCTGTCTGCAAGAATTTTTACCATGGCAGCTCCATATTCATCGCCTTTTTCTTTCAGTCTGTTTGCATATTCAGCTGCACCTATACCAGCCGTAGCAATAAATCCACCTATATAGTCCTTTATTCCACTTTCCTTAGGGGCTACATAATCAGAAAGACATCTATATACATTTTTCTTTGAAACCTCCTGCTGTCTTAGCATATTAAAGGTTTCAGCTTTATCACCACTATATAATTCAATATTATCTCCTACGGAGTTCGCAGGAAAAATTCCAAAAACAGCATTAGCAGTGAGTATATTTTCTCTTTCTAAAATGTCCAGCATATCATTAGCATCCTTGTAAAGTTTCTTTGCCTCTTCACCATATTTAGGATCTTCCATAATTTTAGGATATATCATTCCCATATCCCAGGCAATGAAGAAAAATGTCCAATCTATATACTTTCTAAGCTCCTTTATTGGAAAGTTGAGAAATTTTTTAATTCCAGTAAAGTTTGGAGTTTCCACAATATCCTTATTCCAGTCAAGTTTTAATGACTTTTCTCTTGCTTCTTCTATAGTTACAAGCTTTCTATCTATTTTAGAATAATTTTCTCTTATATTTTTATATTCTTGTTGTACTTCCTTTATATATGCTTCTCTCTTCTCTGGATCAACTAATTTTTTTGCCGCTTCCACTGCTTTTGAGGCATCTGTAGTATGAACTACTCCATTAGAATACTGTGTTTCAATTTTTAATGCTGTATGAGTTTTAGAGGTAGTTGCTCCACCTACCATTAAAGGTATTTTAAAGCCCTGCTGCTCCATTTCTTCAGCAACATTTGCCATCTCTTCTAAGGATGGAGTTATAAGCCCACTAAGTGCTATTATATCTGCCTTTTCCTTTTTTGCAGTTTCCAAAATAGTTTCTGCAGGTACCATTACTCCAAGGTCAACCACTTCAAAATTGTTACAGGAGAGAACTACTGATACTATATTTTTACCTATATCATGTACATCACCTTTAACCGTAGCAAAGACAACTTTTCCCGCACTGGTGCTGCCTCCCTCTTTCTTTTCCTCTTCAATATAAGGTAGTAAAAAACTCACTGCTTTTTTCATAACCCTAGCACTTTTAACTACCTGAGGAAGAAACATCTTTCCCTCTCCAAATAATTTACCTACAGTTTTCATTCCATCCATTAAAGGTCCTTCTATTACTTCCAATGCTCTATGGTGCTGAACTCTGCATTCTTCTACATCTTCATCAATATACTCAACTATCCCCTTTACAAGAGCATGAGTTAATCTTTCTTTGCAATCTTTATCTCTCCAGGAATGTTTATTGTCATTTTCTTTTCCCTCTGCAGCCTTATAATTTTCTGCAAATTCTACCAGTTCCTCTGCTGCATTTGGTGTTTTATTCAATACTACTGCTTCTACTTTTTCAAGAAGATCCTTATCAATTTCATCATATATTTGAATCATTCCAGGGTTTACAATTCCCATATCCATACCCGCTTTTATAGCATGATACAGGAATACTGAATGCATTGCTTCTCTTATAACATTGTTTCCCCTGAAAGAGAAGGATAAATTACTTACCCCTCCGCTCACCTTTGCATAAGGAAGATTTTCCTTTATCCACTTTGTAGTATTTATATAATCTACTGCATAATTATTATGTTCTTCTATTCCCGTAGCAATGGCCAAAATATTAGGATCAAAGATAACATTGCAAGGTAAAAATCCTACTTTATTTACTAGTATGTCATAGGCTCTTTTACATATGGAAATTCTTCTCTCATAAGTATCTGCCTGACCTTTTTCATCAAAGGCCATAACTACAGCTCCCGCTCCATATTTTTTAATCAATTGAGCCTGCCTTATAAATTCTTCTTCTCCTACCTTTAGACTTATGGAATTTACTATAGCTTTACCTTGAATTGCCTTAAGTCCAGCTTCAAGCACTTCAAACTTTGAAGAATCTATCATTATTGGTACTCTTGAGATTTCCGGTTCACTGGCAACAAGTTTTAAAAATGTGTCCATTTCCGTTTTAGCGTCTAAAAGAGCATCATCAAAATTTACATCTATAATCTGTGCTCCATTTTCCACTTGGTTTTTAGCTACCGTTAGTGCTTCTTCGTATTTCTTTTCCCTTATAAGTCTTGCAAATTTTGCAGAACCGGCTACATTTGTTCTCTCTCCCACATTTACAAAATTATTTGATTTATTTATCTTTAGAGCTTCAAGACCGCAAAAGACAGTTTCCATTTCAAGTTCTGGAATTCTTCTCGGCTGTACATCGCTGACGGCTTTACTTATGGCTTTAATATGGTCAGGTGTAGTTCCACAGCAGCCACCTACAATATTAATGTGCCCTTCCCTTGCAATTTCTTTTACAAATGCTGCAGTATCGTCAGGATGTTCATCATATTCTCCCATGGAATTAGGCAGACCTGCATTAGGATAAAAACTTATATATTTATTTTGAGTTTTTGACAACTGCCTTATAAAGGGAATAAGATCCTTTGCTCCAAAAGAACAATTGAGTCCTATAATGAGTACATCCTCATCTCTCATAGTCTCTGCAAAAGCTTCAAGAGTCTGCCCAGATAAAATTCTTCCGCTTTTATCTGCAATAGTTCCTGAAATCATTATAGGAAGTTTTATTCCCTTTTTTTCAAATGCATTTTTTGCAGCAAATATGGCAGTTCTTGCATTTAGAGCATCAAATATAGTTTCTATAATTATAAAATCCACACCACCATCTATAAGTCCTTCTATCTGATCTCCATAAGCCTTTGAAAGTTCATCAAAAGTTACATTTCTAAAGCCTGGATTTTCTACATCTGGTGAAAGGGAAGCCGTTCTATTTGTAGGTCCTACAGAGCCAGCTACAAAACGAGGTTTTTCAGGATCTTTGCTGTTAAAATCATCAGCTACTTCTCTTGCAAGCCTTGCTCCATTAAAATTTATCTCATATATTTTATCTTCCATACCATAATCACTTTGAGAGATGCTGGTTCCATTAAAAGTATTTGTTTCAACTACATCCGCACCAGCTTCAAAATATTGCCTATGTATTTCTTTTATTATCTCTGGTTTTGTAATGTTTAATATATCATTGTTTCCCTTCTGATTTATATTACACTGAAGGTTTCCTCTATAATCTTCTTCTTCCAGTCTAAAGCTTTGAATACAAGTACCCATTGCTCCATCAAGTATCACAATTTTTTTATCAAGTAAATCTTTAATACTGCACTTCATAAATAGCAAGCCCCCTAACCTGTAAATAACGTAAATTTAATATTATAAATAGACTAAACATCTTATATAGATTTTCCAAGTGTAAAATCAAAAATAAAAACTGCCTCTCCTAAGAAAAGCAGTAAATAACGCATACTCACTTCTTCTCTTATCTTTCAGAAAACCTCTGCTGGAATTAACACCGCCACATTTTCCATTAAATGCCGGTTGTCGGGTTTCATAGGGCCAGTCCCTCCACCTCTCTTGATAAGATTAAAAATTAAAATTATTAAATTTCTTTATTTCATATGATATATATTTTTCACATAACTGTCAATGGATTTTACAAAAATTATTAATAGAATTTTATTTAAATTTATTTTACTTAGCATTATCAGTATTATATTATGTATATATTTTTATAACTTCACTTTATATGTTAAACTTAAAATATAAAATTCTAAAGCTTGACAATTTAATTATATGATTTATGCTTATGATAATTAATAAAAACAAATAATACATGGAGGTTTTGAATGAGCACTTCAATAATGCTAATAAGACACGGAGAAACTGAATGGAATGCCTTAGGAAAATTTCAAGGAAGTAAAGATATAGATTTGTCAAAAGAGGGTATATTACAAGCAGAATTTTTAAAGAACAGATTTAAAAAAAATTTTGACTATATATATTGTAGTCCATTAAAGAGAGCTTTAAAAACTGCAAAAATCATATCAGAGGATATGAATCTTCACCCCATAATCTATCCACAATTACGTGAAATAGATTTTGGTGAATGGGAAGGTTTAACTGTAAAAGATATAAAAAATAATTACCCTGAACTATTTAAGCTCTGGCTGATAGATGATACTACAGGTCCTCTTTGCGGCGGAGATGGCAGCCTAAAGAAAGCCAGTATAAGAGCCACAGATGCCATTTTAGAAATCGTTAAAGAAAACAAGAATAAAAATATTGCAGTAGTTGCTCATGGAGGTATCATAAAGGCAGCTTTGATAGGTATCTTTAACTGGAATATGAGTATGTATCACAAAATTCGTCTAGGTAATACTTCTATAACCAGATTATACTTTGATGATAATATGAATCCTCTTATATTGTGTTTAAATGATACCAGTCATCTTCCTGATGATTATAATATAAAGTCATATGTTTAGTTAATACAAAGCAATATAGATTTATTGCCTCTAAGCCATAGTGGTGAGAAAAGACGAAACAAGAATCAAAGTATAAAGTTCAAAGAACAAATATAGAAAAGTTTCGTCTTTTCTTAAATTATTAAAATTTTATCATTAAACCTGAAAATATTAATCCTCCGGCAATACATCCTTATATTCCGGATACCAAGTTGCATCACTGACAGCTTTTTTTACATCTTTAATTTCAACAGTATTAATTTCTTCTTCTAAAGCTGCTTCTATGACTTTTACAGCTACAGCCTGTGAAACCTGATGGAGTTTTTCAACTTCTGGTAGAAGTGGAGCACCCTTTTCACTTAAATCCACAAATTCAGCTACAGCTTTTGATGATGCCTCAAGCAATCTTTCACTTATATATTTAGGTTTTGCTATCATAGCACCAAAACCAAGACCTGGGAATAATAGAGCATTATTTGCCTGACCTATTTTATAAGTAGTACCCTTATATTCTACAGGTTCAAAGGGACTGCCTGTAACTACAAGTCCTCTTCCTTCAGTCCATTCTATCAAGTCCTTTGGAACTGCCTCTGCAAGATTTGTTGGATTTGATATAGGCATTATAGCTGGTCTTTCCACTCCTTTAGCCATCTCCCTTATCACTTCTTCCTTGAAAGCACCAGATACTCCAGAGCATCCTATGAGCATAGTAGGTTTTACTATCTTAACCACATCAAGCAATTCCACATTTTTATCTTTGAATTCTAAAAATTCACTTCGCTTTCTTGCGTAGGGTTTTTGAAAATCTATTACTGTATTCATGTCTTCAATAAGAAGTCCATATCTATCAATACACCAAAATCTATTTCTAGCTTCCTCTTTTGATAATCCTTCTCTTTCCATAGCTGCAGAAATCTGATTTGCTATACCTATACCTGCTGTTCCTGCTCCAAATATCACTATCCTTTGTTCTTTCAAAGGAGTATCTGAGGCTTTACTCATAGACATAACTGCAGACACTATCATAGCACCAGTACCCTGAATATCATCATTAAAAGTTAGAATATTATCTTTATATTTTTCCAGAACTTTATGTGCATTTTCTCTTCCAAAATCTTCCCAGTGTATTAGAACCTTAGGGAATTTTTTTAATGCTGTTTTTACAAATTGGTCTATAAAATCATAGTATTTACTACCCTGTATCCTCTCATGAGGAGTTCCAAAATAAAATTCACTTTCAAGAAGTTCTTTATTATCTGTTCCTACATCTAAAACTACCGGCAGTACTTTAGATGGATCAACTCCTGCTGCTGCAGTATAAACAGCAAGCTTACCTATAGATATGTCTATTCCATTTACTCCCCAGTCACCAATCCCAAGAATACCTTGAGAATCCGTAATAACCATTACTTCAATATCATCCTCATTAAGACTTAAATTATCAAAAGCCTTATCCATATTTTCTCTATCATCTATAGATAAATAAAAACTATCCATTGGGCTCTTAAATTCTTCACAATATTTTTTTACTCCTGTACCTATAGTAGGAGTATATATTATAGGAAGCATCTCTTTTATATGAGAAGTAACTACCTTGTAAAAAAGTGTTCTGTTTATGTCATATAAATCCATTAAAAATAGATGCTTTGAAAAATTATCTGGTTTTACTTTAAACTGTTTATAGCATCTCTTTTCCTGTTTTTCTATAGTTTCAACCTGTATAGGCAATAATCCTTCCAATCCAAGTTTTTTTCTTTCCTCTTTTGAAAAAGCAGTTCCTTTATTTAAAAAAGGATTATTCAATAACTCTCTACCCTTTAATTTTGTATGTATTGTATTTTTTTTTGTTAAAATACTCATTGGTTCACCTCATTATTCCATTATGTGGATATTTTATAGTTTTTCTTAAGGTTTATAAAAATTAACATCCATTATTATAATACAATATTTTTATCATTTTTCATATTAAATTAATTCATAGATTTAAATTAATTTAATTATTTGTTGAAACTTATTTCTTTAATAGTATTACCCTCTAAATCCTTAACTTTAAAAATGTCATCGTCTAGAATTCCATAGGAATTAGGATTACCTTCTTTTGGCATGCTGATAGATCCCGGATTAATTACAAAAATATCATTTTGCTTTTCAGCTAAAGGTATATGAGTATGACCATATATTATAGCATCACCGCTATTTAAATAAGGTAATTTATCTCTATTATATACATGTCCGTGAGTTAAAAACAATCTTCTATTGTTATATAAAAATATAGAATAGGTATCCATTACAGGATACTCCAGTACCATTTGATCAACTTCACTATCGCAATTTCCACGTACAGCTATAATTTTATCTTTATATGTATTTAAAATCTGTGATACTTCTTTAGGATTATAATCCTTCGGCAGTGGATTTCTTGGTCCATGGTATAATTCATCCCCTAAAATTATTATATAATCAGCTTTTTCACTTTCATATATTTCTAAAATCTTTTTTAGATAGTATAGTGAGCCATGTATATCGGAAATAAAAAACAATTTATTCATTAAATATCACAACCTTTATATATTTTAATATTACCTGTATCATGAATAGCCACCGTAACATTTATTTTGAAAGTTTGAGATAACAGCTAAATGTCACTAGATATTTCATGTGTACTTATTATATATTACAACAATTTTCTAAAATATTCAGCTGATTTTTCATAACCAATAGCAAAATAAAAATGACCCGCCCTTTGCGTTATTTATTGCTTAATCTTAACTACTAGCATTTCATTTCCAGCTTTTATAAATTCGTAATTAACTTTCACTATATTAATTTCATAATTATTAAAAGCTTTATCTTTCATAAATTTCTCAATAAAAGGAGATCTTTGAGCTTTTAAATTGGCAATTGGAAATATTCTTATCTCTTTCTTTGTTATTCTTATAATCTCATTAATAATTTGTTTGTGAAATTCATAGCTCATATGTTCATCATATAAAAACAAAAAGTGTGATATAAGCGATATATCAAATTGATTTCCTTTAAAATTATTACTAGGAAATTCTGAACTTATATATCTATCTTCCTTATGCAATTTAAAGTCTTTTATAAATCCTCTATATGCTCTTTCACGATGACTTTTTAATTGTTCAATATCTTTAAAAAAGTTCCATTTATATAGCTCCTTTATTGTTGACACTTTCTCCATGGTTTCTTCCAAATCTTTTGCACATTTTTCTTCTATTTCCTCAGGATTGAATGCATAAACTCTATCCGCAGCGGTAACATTATATCCTTTTGCATTTGCTTCTGCACAAAACGAACTTACTCCTGAGGCTACATCTAATATTCTTTCGCTTTTACTAAAGTCTTTTAAATCAAACATTTTATAGTACTCTTCAAAAGTCCTCCCTATGAGAACAAAATCATTTAATTGTAATTTTTTATTCATCCTTTACCTCCATAAAATTATATTTCAGTTTTATAATTTAATTTTAATTCATCTATAGAATAAAAAAAGGCCACTTCATCCTAAAATGGGACGAAGTGACCGTGGTGCCACCCATATTTTTTGATTTATAATAAGATAATTATCCTTAAAGTTAACTTTTTATTTAATGCCTTAAACGCTTCATGAACTAGCATTAAATAAGCCAAAATTAAAAGCCATAGAAACAAAAAAACATTTCATCCAATAAGGACAAAATGGTTATTTTGCTATACCACCTTAATATAAAGCAATCTTCATCAGGTACAGATTTTACTCGATACCCTGTCTTTTTAACGGTAGACTACCGTTTACTGCTACTACTATTTCGCATCACACCTCAGAGATCCATTCAATATAGACTATAGTACTTGGCTCCCACCATTCCAAACTCGCTTTAACTAATTTTCTATATCTACTACTTCTCTTCATTGGCTTTAATTTTCATTTTTCTATATCATATATCTGATTATGTTAAATGTCAATACTATATATATAATCTCAAAAATTATTTAAGCATCTAAAAGCAAAGAAAAAAACAAAATATACTAAACATGCTAATCGGTTATTTTTTATATGTTCTACTGCATTTCAATATTTTCCAAAGAATATATAGATTTTTCAATATCATTATCATTAGCTGCAAAAGAAAATAAACTCAGCATACCCAAGAAAAAAACAGCTATACTTGCTTCTCTAGAAATTTCTCCATACACATATAAATATATACCTGCAAAAATCCCCATAAATACCACAGTTAAAAGAATCTCATATTTTTTTAACATTTTTCATCTCTCCTCAGATAAATTTAATTGATAAATCAATTCCTCAACATCAAGTCCATGAACTGCTGCTGCTTTTTCTACACTTTCAAACTTAGCAGAAAGACAATCATTGCAATATAGCCCAAATTCCATCAAAACTTCAAGCTTTTCAGGATAATGTTTAATTATCTTTCCTATAGTTATATCTTTTGTTATCATAATATCACCCTTTCAATACTCAATCTATCTATGATAATTGTTCTAGTTCAAGATAAAATAAATTCATTTTATCAAGTTATATTACTTTAAAAAACATTTTGCAAATAAAATCATTCTATATTATAATGCAAATAATTTCATTTAATATATTTATTAACTATATGGAATTTTTTATCTATATAGTTATGTTTTATATCATTTTATATTATTATATTTAGTATTTATATAAAAATCAAGTGAGTTTTATAAATTTCTAATTTTTTTACTGTATTTTTTATTCATTTATTAATACAACTCATTAATAATAGTCAAAATACCAATGATATGAAATACATTTCATATTGTTGACAAAATAATAAATTAATTCTAAAATTTAAGTGGGTGATAATATATGAGTAAAGGAATACGTATACCTGTACAAAAAAGATCTATTGAAAAGCGAAAAAAAATAATTGATACTGCTACTAAAATATTCAATGACAAAGGATATTTAAATACCACTACAGCTGAAATAGCCAAAGAGGCAGGCTTAGCCACAGGAAGCGTATATGCTTATTTTAAAGATAAAAAGGATATTTTTGTTGAAGTCTTAAAATTATACAGTAATTCTATATATAACAATACAATAAAAAATTTAAATAAGATAAAAAATAAAAATGATCTAATATCCTTAGTAGATGTTATTGTAAATTCAGTGCTTGAAAACCATAAATTTTCTCCAAGATTTCATCAAGAAATTGCCATGCTAGCCTGTACAGATACTTACATTAAGAATTGTTATAATGAACATCAGAAAATTCAAATAGATAAATATATGGAAAAACTTTCTGAATACACCTCTAGTTTTTCCAACATAAAAGAAAAATTATTTTTAGTATACGCTTTAATTGAAGGAATGTGTCATGAAGTTCTTTATAATAAAGATTCAAATTTTAATAAAGATATTTTAGTTATAGAATGCAAAAAATTTGTCATTAAAATGCTCAAATAATTAACAAATACTATATTTAAATTTAATAGACAATTAAATTTAAATATAGTATTTGCCATAAACCTTCTATCATTTAAGCATAAAGATTAATTATTTTTTACTTCTATATAAGATTTATTTTTGCTAATCAAAGTACATATTGTTACAATTAAAGATAAAACTGTAATAATACCTAGAATAGAAGCAATAACTTTTCCATTTTTCACAATAACCACCTCTAACAATCTTATATTTATACATATTATATCATAATTAGACTAACTTCATTACAAAATAATTTTTGCACTTTAAAAAGTAATCTATATGAGAATATTAAAAATAGAAAATATTTAAATATTTTTACCCTCTTATTATATTTACATAAATATTTCTTCTTCTTGGTCCATCAAATTCACAAAAATAAATTCCCTGCCAGGTGCCAAGCATTAATTTACCATTTTCTACAATCACACTGCAAGATGATCCCATGAGTGACGCCTTTATATGTGCATGAGAATTTCCTTCTCTATGTAAATATCCATCTTCAACTGGAAATCTTCTATTTAGAGATGATAGCATATCTGTCACTACATCCGGATCAGCATTTTCATTTATAGTTATTCCTGCAGTGGTATGAGGAACAAATACAGTAACAATACCATCATTAACATCATTTTTTCTTACAGCATCTCTAACCAAATTTGTTATATTAATAAATTCCTGATTTTTATTAGTTTTTATCTCACATTTCAAAATACCACCCTCTTGATTTATATTTAACATAAAATTATATTACTATTCCCTATTATATTTTAACACTAAATTACAATTTATTTTATCTTACTATTTATTTTATAATAAAAAAGCGGCCACAGCCGCGTTATTTCGCTTCGCTCAACTTCTTTTGGGCGAAGCCCTTTAATTAGACCCATTTCTTAGCATATCTATTTCATAATATTTTTATAAAGCTAAAACCTTTGCGAAGCATATTGATGCTCCGCATTTTAATACTCATAAGTTATACCATGAACTCCGTCATATTTTCTTGGTTTCATTATAGCTCCGCATTTCTCGCAACTAAATGTAGGAGGTTCAATTACATTTTCATCATCTATTTCATCAAACATCTCAACTACATCCCTTGGTATATATTCTTCCACTCCACATTCTGTACATATATATAAGACTCCGTCTTCTTCAATTAAATTTTCTTTCAATTTAGCTTTATATTTTGCCCTTTGTTTATCTTTTATTTTTTTATTCTTTTTAGCCATAATAACTACCTTCCTTTATACATATAATGGCTCTATTTTATCACGAATTATTCCCTTAATCACACCATAATTGTACATTATCTCTTCAATTTTTATTTTGTTTTCACCTATTATTTTCTCTTTAAATTTTTCTCTTACACTTACATTTTTATAGTATATATCATGAAATTTCATCTGTGTTCCACACTTTTCACATTTTAATGGATTCACTCCAAATGTAAGAAGTATTCTTGTTTGCCAATTATTAATTTTTCTTTTGAACTCAGCAACTTTTTCATTTACCAACTTAAAAAATTTATTTTTATGTCTTGTGTTTTTAGCATATATTCCATAATATCTTATCATCTTAAAATTCTTTTCTGGTATGTGTCTTATTACTCTACCTATAAAATCAATAACATCTATTTCCTCTACAACTTCTTCACCATCTTCATGTCTTTCATAACGAAAAGTTACTTTTTTACCATCATACTTTATTATTCTTGATTCAGCGATAGCTGGTCTTGCTGTATATCTTCCAACATACTTTCCTGCTTGCTTTGCTGTTTTTATTTCACCTTTTCCATATACATAAAATCCATTCTCTAACCTTTTATATAGCTTATTTTTTAATTTTTTAAATTCTTTTTTTCCACTTTTAAGATTAATTCCTATTTCGTCTAACAATATTTTTTGCCATCTTTTCCTTAGTGCTGTATAATTTATATGTTTTGTATTCCTCCAAATTGTAATTTCTCCAGCACCACCTTCGGTGACAATTAAGTGAACATGTGGATTCCATTTTAAGTCTCTTCCAAAAGTATGAATTACTGAGATTATTCCTGGTGTAAAACATTCTTTTTTATTTAAATCTCTAAACCAGCTCATAATTGCTTTTGCTGAACATTTAGGTAATAATGATAATAGTTTTCTATCCCTAGCAAAATATATTCTAAGTTCCTGTGGAATTGTAAATACCATATGTCTATGCTTTGAGTTAATAAGTCTTGCCACCATTTCATCAGACCATTCTTCAGATTTTTTCTTACCACATGAGGTACAAAATCTACTTTTACAGCTAAATCCAACTCTTTTTATATGACCACAATTTTCACACTTAAACTCAATAAATCCATTATCTAAGGATTTACAATTAATCATCTTATCAACTTCTCTACTTATGTTAGCTCTAATTTTCCCTTTATATATCTCACTGAATTTTTCCCAATTATCCACAAATATTTGTTTTATAACACCTTGCATAATCATCACCAATCACTAAATTTGCTAATAATTATATCAAAAATCCTATTCCAAAATATTACTTGTAATATTTTCCTCAAACTTCTAACATTAGATTTTTCAAGCCCTGCCGGGCAATATTTTTATACAAAAAATTTTTAAATTCCTAATATATAAAAATAAAACGCTTGATTTTCATCAAACGTTTATTAGTCTTACTTTATTTTACTCTTCTAGCTGTTAAATAATCACTTCTAGTTAATGGTGATATCTTTATTACATCTCCTGTACGAGGTGCATGTATGTACATATTATTACCAGCATACATACCTACATGATGAGGGTCACCCCAACTTCCAAAGAAAATCAAATCACCCGGTTGAAGCTGATCTCTTGACACAGCTACTCCATCATTTATTTGATCATAGGTAGTTCTTCCAATGGATATTCCAAATTTTGCATACACATATTGAGTAAATCCCGAGCAATCAAATCCAGGATTTGGAGATGTTCCTCCCCAAACATATGGAGTTCCTAAAAAGTTAGAAGCATAAGCTATAATTGAATTACCTGAAGAATTAGAAGGTACTGCTCCACCTCTATTTATACTTATATTGTTATTACTACTTGCGGTAATATTTTTTGCTGAACTTGTCTGATTTCCTGAATTATTGGAGTTTGAAGCTGCCGCTGCTTGCTGCTGTGCCGCCTGTTCAGCTGCTCTAGCCTCAGCTGCTTTAACTTCTGCAATTTTTTGCTTTATTCCATCAATTTGAGCTTTTGTAGAAGTGCTTAATTCAATTGCTGCGCTTTCCTGTGCTCTTGCTTCTGCAATAAGAGGCTGTTGTTCTGATTTCTTATTATTTAACTCATTTACTTTTTTCTCATTTTCAACTTTTAATACAACTAATTTTTCTTTATCCCTTTCAAGCTTGTCCTTTTTATCCTGAATTGCTTGCCTTCTCACACTTAAATTAGATATTATCTTATCATTAAATTTTGCTACACTTTTTATTGTTTCAACCTTAGAAACAAAATCGCTTACACCTTTAGAATCCAATAAAATATTTATGTATTCACTATTGCCACTAATGTACATGGCTCTCATTCTCTTATTATAGAGTTCTTTTTCAGCCTTTATATCCTGTTCTGATCTTTCAATACTCTTTCTTGCATTATTTATACTGTCTTCTGTTTTAGCTATCTTATTTTTTGTATTATCAATTTCAGCCATATTCTTCTGAATTTCATTATCCAGCATCTCTATTTTTATTTCTATATCATTAATCTTCTTTTGTGCCTCATTTATCATATTCTGACTTTGCTTATATTTATCTTGTGATTGATTGAGCTGATCATCTAAAGATGGCGCGGCTAAAGTTCTAACATTAGCTGTAAAAACTATTCCTAATGCTAAAATAACAGAAAGTATTCTCCTATTCAAATTTTTATCCCCCTATGTACTTAATATTAAAATTCTCAGTGTTATATAGATTTTTGTTCTATCTAATGCTCAGAAATCGTTATCTAAATACTTATCCACTACTTGTTCTCGTTCTATAAAAAAATATTGTAAACAAGCAATTTATCGGATAAATACCCTAATATGTTAATTATAACTTATCTTATCAAATGTTTGTTAAGAAAATATGAAGATTTAATAAATATTTTGAAGAATACACCTATATTTTATATATTTATAGATCATTATCAACAAAATTCTTAATAATTTGTTCTATATGTATCACCAATCTATATAATATTAAAATTAAAAATCCATCTTCAAAGTATTATCTTTAAGCCATTGATGCCTTTTCTTATAATCTGGTAAAATGGAATGTACTAAATCCCAATACTGTTTTGAATGGTTTTTTTGAACCATATGACACATTTCATGAACTACTATATAATCCAAAACATCTTCTCTAGCCATAACACATCTCCAATTAAAAAGAAGTGAATCTCTATATGTACAGCTCCCCCATCTCCTCTTTTGCTCTTTTATCTTAACTTCTAGAGGAACTTTATCAAAAAATTTCTGATAAAAATTAATTCTCTTGATTATCTCTTGTTTTGCTTTTTCTCTATACCAAAGCTCCATAATTTTTCTTATATTTTCTTCATTTTTATTATCAATAGTAACTATAATTTTATCATCAACCAGGCTAACTTCTGGTTTAAGTACATTGGGGTTCCTATCTATGTATAAAAAATATTCTTTTCCCAAATACATGAATATTTCTTCATTAACAAATTTTCTAATTAAAGACTTAATTCTCCTATGTTTCAACTGATAAAGTTTTTTAACAATCCAAGTGGCCTTTACTCTCATTTGTTCTATTATTACTTCTTCCGAGATTCCTACAGGTGATCTAACTTTAATATCTCCATTTGGATTTATAGATATTTCCATGGTCTTTCTCTTACTAAAAATCACTTCAAACTCTATTTCTTTTCCAGCATAAATAAATTTTAGTATCATATAATCATCCTATTATCTCTATAATTCATCTAAACTTAGTAAGAGCAAAAACTCTTACTAAGTAAGATTAATTATCATTATAATTTAACACTTAAGTTCTTCTATAATATCAATGGCATCTTTAATAAGCTTAGGACATATATCCTTAAATACACCTTTTTGTATAGCATAATCCCTCATACCTTTTTGCCTTAAATTACATCCAATTAAATCTTTGCATATGGTTGAACAATTCATTTTCTGAAATCTTTCTCTAAAAAGATTAATCATTTCATAAACTTTTTCTTCTGATGCACTATCTATATTTGTATTATTTCCATATTTTAAGCCTAAAACCATTATTGCCCCAGTTACTGCTCCACAAACTTCACTTTTATACAGTTTTTCATCTAAACCATTTCCTAATTTTAGAATTGAATTCATATCTAAATTCAATTCATTACAATAAGTTAACAATACACTTTGAGCACAATTAACTCCTCTGCTAAATTTCCATACAGCTTGTTCTACTTTATTATTCATAATACTCCCACCAACTATCTTTAAATTATAAAATTAAAATTTTATTCAGTTATATAACAGTTATTTATTTTTCTATTTATTCTATAATACCACATTTTTTATTAAAATCATATCTAATTGTTAATTTATACACCTATAG
This sequence comes from Clostridium pasteurianum DSM 525 = ATCC 6013, assembly GCF_000807255.1. Taxonomy (NCBI): domain Bacteria; kingdom Bacillati; phylum Bacillota; class Clostridia; order Eubacteriales; family Clostridiaceae; genus Clostridium; species Clostridium pasteurianum. Next base: position 2,699,465 of record NZ_CP009268.1, read on the forward strand.
TTATTATATTTATTTTAATATATGCTTGATTTTATTAGTTTAACAAATTTTTATAATATAAACAAAAACATGATATTTTAACTTGGGTATTTCTTTTTACTTTTATACATAAGCAAAATTAATAATTTCTTAAGCAAATAACTAAATCAATAACATCTTTTGTCAATTTATTAATTATAAAACATTTACATTGAATTTTACATTATTTTTCACATATACCTTACCAACAGATTATGATAAAATAAAAGTAAATTTAATAGCTTGTTTCATTTAATGATCACTTATAATTTTACCCCCAGAATAAAGACAAGGAGCAATAAAATGAAAAACATTCTTATTATATTTACTGGTGGAACTATATCAATGAAAAGAGATAAAAATATAAATGCATCCGTTCCATCTATGTGTGGTAAAGATATATTAGATCTAATCCCAAATGTAGACAATATAGCCAACATTCACTGTATGGATTTTTCTACTATCCCAAGTCCCCATATAACTCCAGAAAAGATGCTGGAATTATCAAAAATGATAAGTGAAAAGGCTAAAGTTTATGATGGTATAGTGGTAACTCACGGAACTGATTCACTTGAAGAAACTGCATATTTAGTGGATTTAACTTGTAATACTTCAAATCCTGTAATTTTTACAGGAGCAATGAAAAGCAGCTCTGAGCTTGGATGGGATGGTGCTGCAAATTTAGTGACTGCTGTTCTTACAGCAGCATCTGAAAGTGCTAAAAACAAAGGGGTTTTAGTTATAATGAATGGTGAAATTCACTGTGCTGCCCAGGTAACAAAGACCAATACTCATTCTCTAGATACCTTTAAAAGTTTGGATTTTGGTCCTATAGGTTTTGTTGACAATAACAAGCCATATTTTTATTTTGATTATTCAAAATCTGAATATATATCTGTATCAAAAATTGAAAGTGGTGTATCTCTTATAAAGTGTGCCTGTGGTATGGACTATAAACTTATAAAATTTTGTGTTGATTCAGGAACAAAAGGCATAGTTATTGAAGGTATGGGCAGCGGAAATATACCACCAGGTATGCTTCCCGGGATCGATTATGCTATAAATCGAAATATACCTATAATTCTAGTTTCAAGATGCATAACCGGAAAAGTTTCTGACAGCTATGGATATAAAGGAGGAGGAAAAGATCTTACTAATAGAGGAGTGATTCTAGGCGGCAACCTTAATGGACAAAAGGCCAGAATAAAACTCATGGCAGCACTTGGATTTACTAATGATTTATGCGAAATAAAAAAAATATTTAAGCAAAACTACTATAAATAAAAATTGTAAAATATTCAATATTAAAATAGACAAGTAATTTGAGAATTATTAGATTACTTGTCTTCAATAGAACTTAATGTATCTAAAGGAAGTATGCAGGACGCAGTTTGTCCATTGTTACTACTATCTATAAAAAAATGGGGTTCATCAACTGTAATTCATTGAAATTAAAACCATGTAAATTAATGTAAGTGTTTCATCATTATTAATTTTATATTTACATATAAAAATACCCCTGAAATAGTGAAACTTCACAAACTACTCCAAGGGCATATCTTTCCAAAATAGAAATCTATTTAACTAATAAATCTTATTATCATTTATATCTTAATTTTTAATCTTTTTTCGCTATCTGTGTACTTTCCTGCAAATTCTCATTACCTGCCTTTTTCTTCTTTGAACCTTTTAGCATCATAAAAATCATAAATCCCATCATTATAGGACATATAAGTGGTGAAATAGCCAATATAGCTGTGTTGAGCGTTCCATTTAACTTCAAAAATGGTAGAGCTGCCACTAAAAGAATTGGAATGGCACAACAAAGAATCATATGAAGCATATGTTTTAAAGGACTATGTGGTTTTTCTTGATTATTATTTTTATTATCATGACAATTCATAATATTCCTCCTAAAATTCTAATAAAAATTTTTATTCCAAATAAATCTCAAAATTCTGTTTATCTTCAATCTTAGTTTTATACTAATTTTTATTCTCTTTTGTTCTCTGAGGATTTATCCTTGCAACAGCTATTCATATTTTTCCCAGAGTTAATCTTACTAGCTTCCTGATGAGAATGACTTCCACAGCATCCTCCTTTTCTAAACATCATAAATGCCATTGCAAAAACAATCAAGAAATACCACCAGTTCTCAGCTAGAAATTTCAAATCAATCACCTCTCTTTTATATTAAAAGCACAAATACCTTTATGCATATTAAAAGAAATAGCCAGTCAGTATACTAATCCATATCTTTAACTTTTTACTCCCTTTCATGTGCCTTAATCCATTGTCTATATGTATTATATATAAAAGTTATGTAGATAAGATGAAGAATTTAAAATCACAGCTTTTTATTAATTTTATTTTACTCTTCTAGCTGTTAAATAATCACTTCTATTTAGAGGTGATATTTTAACCACATCTCCTGTATGTGGTGCATGTATATACATGCCATCTCCTACATACATCCCCATATGATGTGGATTAGAGTATGTCCCAAAGAAAACTAAATCTCCTGGCTTAAGCTGATCTCTTGACACTCCTACTCCATCTTTTATTTGATCATATGTAGTCCTGCCAACCGATACGCCAAATTTTTTATATACATATTGGGTAAATCCAGAACAATCAAAACCAGGGCTTGGAGATGTACCTCCCCATACGTATGGTGTACCTAAAAAACTTGATGCATATGCTATAACTGAATCATTTGAAACAGATCCGCCAGTACTTGCTGGTAATGATCCTCCTCTATTTATACTAACATTTGTATTTGAATTGTTATTGGCAGTAATATTCGTAGATCTATTTGCTTCACTATTTGCATTATTTGAACTATTATTTTGACTTGCATTTGCAGCCGCCTGTTCAGCCGCTTTAGCAGATGCAATTCTTTGCTTTATTGCATCAATTTGAGATTTTGTAGATGCACTTAATTCAGCTGCTGAATTCTGCTGTGCTTTAGCCTCTGCAATAAGTGGCTGCTGCTGTGTTTTTTTATTATTTAAATCACTTAACTTTTTCTCACTATCACTTTTTAAAACAATTAATTTTTCTTTATCACGTGCAAATTTATCTTTTTTCTCCTGTACAGCTTGTCTTCTTTCGTTCAAATTTGATATTATTTTGTCGTTAAATTCAGCTATACTCTTTATCGTTTCCACCTTTGAAATAAGATCACTCACTCCTTTAGAATCCAATAGAATATTTATATATCCACCGCTGCCATTAATATACATAGCTCTCATTCTCTTATTATAGAGTTCTTTTTCAGCCTTTATATCTTGTTCAGCTCTCTTAATGCTTTTTTGTGCATTATTTATGTCTGCCTCTGTTTTACTTATTTTACCCTTAACATTATCAATTTCAATCATATTCTTCTGAATTTCGTCATCCAGCATTTCTATCTTTAATTCTATATCACTGACCTTTTTTTGTGCTTCATTTAACGTGCTTTGTTCTTGATTATATTGCTGCTGTGATGAATTTAATTGCTCATCTAAGGATGGTTCCGCTAAAGCTCTAACATTCATTGTAAGTACTACACCCAAAGCCAGAACAGCAGATAATATTCTCTTGTTCAAATTATTATCCCCCTAATTTTATATATTTAATACAAAGTAAAATCTTGTTTATGGATCTCCCTACATTAATTCCTAATTTATTTTATTACATTAATGTGTAGAACATATGAAGATTTGAGTCAACAACGACACGAAAACTTACAAAACTCAATATTTTTACAATATTGGGCTTTGTAAAAAATAAATAATGAAATATAGTATGCTATTTATAAATTCCTGATATTACGGACATAGATCATTCTATGCTATTTTTGTGCAGATTTCGGAATAAATTCACAAAACTTCTTCAAGTTTCCCTGATTTTAAAATTTCTCCTTCTTTCAAAGTAACTACTTTATCTGCTATGCTCTTAACATCCTCTCTATCATGAGTTACAAAAATAGACGTTATGCCTGCTTGATTTAATATTGATTTTAATTCTTCCCTGATTTTACTCTTTAAATCCGTATCCAAATTACTAAAGGGTTCATCCAATAAAAGTACTGATGGCTTTGGAGCTAAAGCTCTTGCAATGGCAACTCTTTGCTGCTGACCACCGCTTAGTTCATGTGGATATCGACTGCTAAAATCCTGTAAGTTAACAAGTTTTAACATTTCTAAAACTCTAACATCCTTTTCCTTCTTGTTAAGATTAGTAAGTCCAAATTTGATATTATCATCTACTTTCATATGTGGGAAAAGAGCGTAATCTTGAAATACCATACCTACCCCTCGTTTTTCAGGTATAACAAGAGTATTACTATCAAACATAATTTTATTATCTACAATAATGCTGCCACTTAAAGGTGTCTCCAGTCCTGCTATTAACCTTAGAATTGTACTCTTGCCTCCGCCGCTCTCCCCTAGAATAGAAAGTATTTCACCCTTTTGCACATTGAAACTGACATCCTTAAGTGTCTTTTGTTGTGAATTTCTATACTTAAAAGTTAAATTACGTATTTCTATAAACATTATCTTCTCTCCTTATTTTCTATTCTATAAAGTAAATATACTGAAACAATACTAACAAGTATTATAATAAGTGATGGAATTGAAGCTTCATGTATCATTTCATCATTGGCATATTCATAGGTCTTTGTTGCTAAAGTATTAAAATTAAAAGGTCTCAAAATTAAAGTTAATGGAAGTTCCTTTACTATTTCAACAAAAACTAATGCAAAACCGCTGATTAATGCTGGTTTCATCATAGGTAAGTCCACTTTGAAAAATGTTTTAGTAACACCATACCCCAATGTCCTTGAAGCTTCTGAAAACTTCATTCCTATTTTGTCAAATCCTGATTCAATGGCTTGATAACCTATTGCTAAAAATCTTATAGTGTAAGCAAAAACTAACATGAACACACTTGTACTCAACACAAGTGTCTTTGAGCTAGAATCAATATCCTTATAAATCCCTACCATCTTTCGATCTACACTTACCATTAGAAGAATTACTCCAATTGCAATAACCGCACCAGGAATAGAGTATCCCATAATAGATATTTTAGAAAAAACCTTAGAAATCCAATGACTATTTATTCTGCAAAAATTTGCAATAACTACAGACATAACTATTATAAGTACTGCTACTATAATACTCAGCCATATAGAATTAAACATGAAGCCTACAAATTTAAAATTAAGTATTTTTTTATAAGTTAAAATACTCCAGTGACTTAGTTGAAGCAGTGGTATAATAAAACCCATACTTAAAATACTAAAGCAGTAAAGAAGTGCTCCTACAGCTTTTACCCCTTTTAATTTTACAGGAACAATTTCTCTCACTTTAGCTGTAGTATAGCTATATTTTTTTCTTCCTCGCAGCCACTTCTCTATAATTAATACAATAAACACTGTAACCATCAACATAGAAGCCAGTTTTACTGCAGTACTGGTATCTCCTAAGGAAAACCAGGTTTTAAATATAGCTGTACTAAAGGTTTGTACTCCAAAATAAGATACTACACCAAAATCATTAAGTACCTCAAGCAGTACTAATGAAGTACCTCCAACAATAGCTCCACGAGATATAGGCAAAATTACATGTATAAAAATATCACTGCCTCCTCTTCCAAGAAGCCTTGCATTCTCAATAAGTGTAGCAGATTGCTTTTCAAGAAATGATCTAGTTATCATATAAACATAAGGAAACAAAAAAATTGTAAATATAAACACTACACCTTTTATTGACATTATGTCAAAATATTTAGGATCCAAATTCATCTTCATAACATTTCTAAGAAATATCTGTACTACTCCAGTGTAATTAAATATCCCATTATATGTATAAGCAGCTATATAGGTGGGTATTGTGAGAGGTAGAATAAGTGCCCATTTAAAAATTCTTTTACAGGGAAAATCATAAGCGGCAATTAACCAGGCCAATGTAGTTCCAATTATCATTGTAAAAAATCCAGTAGCAATAACTATCTTTATAGTATTTATAATATAATCTTTCAAAAGAAAAGCTTTAATATGATACCAGTTTTCATTTGGTTTATCAAATATATGAAATAATATATACATACATGGCAAAATCACCAAAAGTACAGATATAAAACTTAAAAGTCCCCAGGAGCTTGGCTTATATTTCATGAATTTAAATTTCTTCAATTACTTCCACATCCTTTTCTTAAAGTAGCATTTACTAATACTAAAGGCAGTCCAGGAAGACTGCCTTTAAAATTATTTCCAACCTACTACATTCATTATTTCTACTGCCTTCTTATTGTACTCGCCAAGTTTTGTTAAGTTTATATCTTGAGTTTTAAATTCTCCCCAAGACTTAAGAAGTTCTGAAGGTTCAACAGCCTTATTTACAGGATATTCAAAATTGGCTTCTGCAAAGCTCTTTTGAGCTTCTGCACCTGATAAGAATTCTATTAACTTAACTGCATTTTCCTTATTTTTAGAACTCTTTGTAATCCCAGTACCACTTACATTTATATGTGTTCCGTTAGTTACTTGATTTGGAAAGAAAACTCCTACCTTCTTAGCTGCATTCACTTCTTCAGCATCAGAGGAATTAATCATCTTTCCTATATAATATGTGTTCATTATTGCAACGTCACCTACACCTGATACTATTGCTTTAGCCTGATCTCTATCATTTCCCTTTGGTTCTCTTGCAAGATTCGCTACGATTCCCTTTGCCCATTCTTTGGCTTTTTCTTCACCATTTATTGCTATAAAAGAAGCAAGTAGCGATTGATTATAAACACTGCTTGAAGATCTAACTACAACTTTACCTTTCCACTTTGGACTTGTTAAATCTTCATAAGTTGATAACTGCTCAGGCTTTACTCTCTCTTTATCATAAACAATAACTCTTGCTCTTACTGTTAAGCCTATCCATTGGCCATCCTTGTCCCTTAAATTCTCCGGAACATTTTTTGATATAGTGTCTGATAAAGAGGACTGCAAAAGTCCTTGCTCTTTAGCCCTATGTAATCTTCCTACGTCCGCTGTTACAAACATATCAGCCTCAGTATCCTTACCTTCCCTTGTTAGCCTCTCCAGCAACTCATCTGCGGTTCCTTCAACTACATTAACCTTAATGCCTGTCTGTTTTGTAAAATCTGCAAAAAGCTGTTTATCAGTGTCATAATTTCTCTCAGAATATACGTTAACAACCTGCTCCTTTTTGTTTTCCCCTTCAGAAGTGTTTGTAGATGCTGCTCTACCACATCCTGCTAAAATTGCTGTTGTTAAAAGTGCTGCTGCTAATGATATTATTATTCTTTTTTTCTTCATATTGATTACCGCCCTTTAATGATATTTTTAATTATTTATTAATGAGTTTCATTCTCATTATAAGAATGCACTATATCCATTAAATTTTTTATTCAAGCTACAATACCTCCTATTTCCTAATTAGGTTTCTAGGTTAACTTTATCAAATTAATGTGTAGAAAATATGAAAATTTCAATTAATGAATACAAAAATACTAGAATAATTGCTATTAACTTAGATAAAATAAAAAAGCTATGGCAAATATATACAGTACCTTTACCATAACTCTTTTATAATCTTTATCTATTATTGATTCTTTGCAATCTTAAATAATATTTTGTAGTCTTCACCAAATTTACCAATACCTTTACAATAATCATATAAATCAGAAAATAACATATATCTTAAGTTTTTCAATTGTTACGGTAAAAACGCTTTAGAAACCGCTAAAACCACATTGATTAATTGGTTTGGATAAATTCCAAGAACCACAAGGGCTATCATAGATACAGTCAGTGCCAATTTAGTACTTTTTGACACAGTAATTGTTTCAAATCCCTTAGGACTTTCTCCAAAGTACATGACCTTAACCACTCTAAGATAGTAGTATGCTGATACCACGCTCATACCAATACTTAAAAACGCCAGCCATAATTGTCCCTTCTCTATTATAGCTAAGAAAAGATAAAATTTTCCTATAAATCCAGCCAAGGGCGGCATTCCTGCCAGGGAAAGTAAAGAAATGAGCATAGCTGCCGCCAGAAAAGGTGACCTTTGGGATAAATGAGCATAATCTTTAATTTCATTACTGCCTGTTGCTTTAGAAACGGCAATTGCAACCCCAAAAGCGCCCATATTGGCAAAAAGGTAAAATAAACTATAGAGTAAAATTGCTGCCACACCAAGGCTTGAATCAGCAACAACACCCAATAAAAAATAACCAGCGTGAGCAATACTTGAGTAAGCTAGCATTCTTTTTATATTAGTCTGAGGAATGGCAGCTAGATTACCTAATATTACAGTTAAAACAGCTAAGAGTATGGTTAATTCAACCCAATAACTGGAAACTGATGACATACCGCCCATAAAAAGTCTTAGTAAAACTGCCAAAGCAGCAGTTTTAGATGCTACTGCCAAAAATACAGTAATTGAAGTAGGTGCTCCTTCATAAATATCTGGTGCCCACATATGAAAAGGAACAATAGAGATTTTAAAAGCAAAACCTGCCATTAAAAATATCATTCCCAGTATTTCTAATGGTACAAGATGCCCTGCTGATAGTACGCCAGCAATTTCTTTAATAATGGTAGTTTGTGTTACACCATACATTAAACTTAAGCCATACAGAAAAATTGCTGAAGACATTGCACCTAAAATAATATATTTTAAACTTGCTTCTTTGGACTTTTCATCCCCTCGATAAGCAATTAAAATACAAAAGGAAATGGTCATTAATTCTAACCCCATATACAGGGTTATAAGTTCTCCAGAAGATGCCATAATCATCATTCCCAAAAGTGCTGAAACAATTAAGGCATAGAACTCTCCTTGCTTAAATACTATATGATCCTTAGAAACTAAAACCGTTAAGATGGCAGCAATTAAAAACAGCTGTTTAAAAAAAGTACTGAAAGCATCAATAATGTAAGCTCCACCAAAGAAAGTTTGTGGATGATTACCATTGAATAAAGAAATTACTAAAATCGTAAGGAGACCTATTCCTGTGAGCAGTGCAAATTTTTCTTTATGCTTTGGAAGTAATAAATTTACTGCCAAAAGAATAATACATAAAGCTGCAGTTAAAAGTTCAACTATATAGCTAACCATTAAAATCCCCTCCCTATAAGCCCTGCTTCTGATATTCTCTTAATCAATGGAATTGCCCCGCTATGAATAAGATTAATCAGCGGTGCTGGGAATAGTCCAAAGAATATTAATACACCTGATAAGATAACTATAGGAACCATTTCCACGCCTTTAGCATCTTTTAAGTGATCCCATTCTTTTTTTCTAGGACCAAGGAAAGTATCTTGAATTACCTTCAATATATATACGGCAGTAATGACAATTCCTAGAACAGCTAAAATTGAGATAACTTTAAAGGGTATAACTGAAAATAGTTTTGTTGTTTTGCTAAAGGAACCTATAAATATGAGAAATTCAGCAACAAAATTATTTAGCCCTGGCAGCCCCAGTGATGCAAAGCCAGCAATTATAAAGCCAATGGATATTCTTGGCATTTGATGCATTAAACCGCCAAATTTAGCAATTTCTCTTGTATGAGCCTTATGATAAATATTACCTATTAAAGTAAAGAACAATGCAGTCATAATGCCATGAGCAAACATCTGTGCTACTGCCCCATCAATTCCTGTAACATTTAGAGAAGCTATCCCTAAAAGTACATATCCCATGTGACTTACGCTGGAATAACCAATTACAAATTTTAAATCCTTTTGAGCCATGGCAACCAGAGCGCCATATACTACATTGGCAATGGATAGTACTGCAATTAAGGGAACCCAATATTTTGCACCTTCCGGGAAAAGAAATATTCCTGCCCTTATAATTCCATAACCTCCCAGCTTCATCAGAACTCCAGCATGGAGCATACTCACAGCTGTTGGTGCTGCTACGTGTCCATCAGGAGACCAGGTATGAAAAGGCCACATTGGAACTAAAACACCAAAGCCTATTAGCATGAGAAAAAAGGCAAATTTCTGAAATCCAAAACTATAACTGATACTGCTTAGAGTTTGAATATCAAAACTTCTTATGCCCAGACCATTTGCATAGACAAAGGTTGCAATGATCCCAACTAAAACAAGTGAACTGCCTACCAATAAATACAGAGTTAATTTCATTGCTGCGTAGTCTTTTCTGGTACTTCCCCAAACTCCAATTAATACATACATTGGAATGACAGCTATTTCAAAGAATAGGAAAAACAAAAATAAATCTCGGGAAATAAATACACCAAAAACACCTGCAACCAATAACAGTAGAAATATAAAGAATTCCTTAATTCTCTTTTCCATTTTCCAGGATGCAAAGACACCTGTAAAAATAACGATGGAAGTAAGCAGTATCAAAGGCAGACTTAGACCATCTACTCCTACAGAATAATTTATTCCAAAGGCAGGTATCCAGGGATATGATTCTATAAATTGAAGCCCACCTGTTCCCCTATTATAAGTTACAAAAGCTACAATGGACAGCAGCAATGAAATTGAAGTGACAATTGCTGCAGTTACTTTTATTTCCTTAACTTTAGAGGCCGGAAACAAAAGTATTATTATAATACCTAAAATGGGTGCTAATAATATTAATGTTAATATCGGAAATTGCATCTATATCCCTCCTAAAATCGGTGCTGCCAGCCATAAAATTATGAAAGCAATTGCTATAAAAAAGATGAAGGCATAATTCTGCACACTGCCAGAGTTAACAAGTCTAAGCTTGATACCCATCCTTTTTATTAAAAAAGTAGTATTATCAAAAATTCCATCTACTATCTTTCGATCACACCAGTGGAAGAAACGTGAAATATTTGAAACTATTCTCTCATATAGCCAATTATAAAGCTCATTAAAATAGTATTGATTAAAAAGAAGTTGATGAATTGGCTTAAATCTCACACTAAGAGCTTCACTTGACACTACCTGCTTACCATATATAAGCCAGCTTAATATGATTCCACCGAAAGCTGCCGCCACCGATTCACTCATTATGATTAGGTTTGGCTCTATACCTTTAGCTGCCTGAAAATATATGTATGAAGCAAAAGTCTTACTCAGGAAACCATAGAATACTGCAAAAACTGATAATATTATTAAAGGTAACTTCATATTCCAAGGAGTTTTGTGTACTGGATTCTTTTGCCTTTCCTGACCAAAGAAGACGATAAAAACCAAACGGGCCATATAAAAAGCTGTTAAAAATGCTGTGAACAAACCTAAATAATATAAAAACCTATAACCATGCTCGTAAGTTACAGATAAAATTTCATCCTTGCTAAAAAAACCAGACAAAGGTGGAATCCCTGCCAGGGCTAGAGAACCGATAATGAAAGTCCAGCTGGTAATTTTCATTTTTTTAATTAAACCGCCCATTTTAAAAATGTCCTGTACCCCAACAGCATGAATAATGCTACCAGCACCCAAAAATAATAGAGCTTTAAAAAATGCGTGGCTGGTAAGATGAAATATTCCAGCTGTAAATCCTCCTACACCCATTGCCATAATCATATAACCTAACTGGCTCATGGTGGAAAAGGCCAATATTCTTTTTAAATCCCTTTGCACCAGAGCAATAGTACCTGCCATAAAGGCAGTTATTCCTCCAATGTAAGCAATTACTAAACTCACTTCATGTAATGAAGAAAATAAGATATAACCACGTGCAATAAGATACACACCTGCAGCCACCATGGTAGCTGCATGAATTAAAGCACTTACTGGTGTTGCTCCTTCCATAGCATCTGGAAGCCACACATGCAGTGGAAATTGAGCTGACTTTGCCACTGGACCTGCAAAAATTAATAATGCCGCAATAATAAGAAAGAGAACATTGGAATAAACTGGAATACTAACAGCAAGTTCCCTGAAATTAAAAGTTCCAAAAGCTATGAAAAGGCAGAGAATTCCTAACAAAAATCCAAAATCTCCTACTCTATTGGCAATAAACGCTTTCTTACTAGCTCTTGCAGCTGAAGGCTTATGAAAATAAAAGCCAATGAGAAGATAGGAACACAAACCTACCAATTCCCAGAAAAAGAACATCTGAAAATAGTTATTGGCAATTACTAAGCCTAACATGGAGCTGCTGAACAGCGATAAATTTGCAAAGAATCTAGAAAACCCTGGATCATTTTGCATGTATCCTAATGAGTATATTTCCACCAGCAATCCAATAAAAGTCACAATCAGAAGCATAATTGCAGTAAGTGGATCAATTAATACTCCAGCTCCAATATTAATGGGAACTGAAAGCCAGGAAACAGCATATTCAACAGGCTGATTAATACTAACTCCAGAAGTAATGACCTCATAAAAAACACCTAAAGAAAATATAAGAGAAAGACCCATACCTGCTATTGCAATTACTGCACTAACGGGTTTAAATCTTTTTGTAATAAAACTTATAAACAAAAATGCAATTGCTGGAAATATTGGAATTAACCAAGCTAAACCTATAAATATCATCATAACACCTACCATTTCAAAATATTGAAATCTTCCACATTAGTTGTATTACGGCTGCGGTAAATATTTAAGATAATAGCTAATCCTAAAGCAATTTCAGCTGCTGCAACCACAATGACAAAAATAGCGAAAAGATGTCCGGTAACTTTTTCAGGTGCTAAGAACCTATTAAAAGCTACTAAATTTATATTAACTGCATTCATCATAATTTCCACAGACATTAATACACTTATAACATTTCTTTTTGCAAAAGCTCCATAAAGTCCAACACAAAACAAAGCTGCTGCTAATATAAGATAACCCTCTAAACCAACCATTTAATTTTTCACTCCTTTAGCTAAAATAATAGCTCCTACCATAGCAATCAACAAAAGTATGGCAGAAATTTCAAAGGGAATCATGTAATTTCCAAAAAATCCTTCTGCAATAGAGCTAATTGTATTTTTTACTTCTAAATTTTTGTAAGTGAAACCAGTAACTAGAATCAAACGTACAATCAACCCAAAAAATCCTAAACAAAATATTAGACTAGCCCATCTTAATTTATTAAATGGATTACTATTTTTCATTTCAATTCTTCGTGTAAGCATTACAGCAAATACGATTAAAATAGAAATAGCACCGGCATAAATTAAAATCTGTACTAAGCCAAGAAAATCCGCTTCAAGAAAAATGAAAACTACTGCAATACCCATAAAGGTTAATATCAATAATAGTGCACTATGCACAATATTTTTTGAATGAATAACTCCTATGGCACAGGCTAAAATTAGAATTGCTATGGGCCAAAAAACAAAAGACGAAATCATGGCAAATCCTCCTTACTGCTGAATAATGTCAATTTGGTTCCAGCTCTATTGTAAACACTTAATTCAAAATCAGAAGTAGACTGTAAGGCTTTACTAGGACAGCTTTCAACACAAAGTCCACAAAAAAGACAGTACATCAATTCCATTTCATACTTACTTAGATGTCTTTTATTATTTTCATCTTTATAACTGTCAATGGTAATAACTCTATTAGGACAGCTTAAAGCACAAATACCACAGGAAGTACATTTTTCTGAATCCAGCTTAAAAGAACAAATGGAACGGGTTGGCAGCTTAGGATGCTGTTCTGGATACTGCTGTGTAATATTTTTTTCAAATAAATGCCCTAAGGTTACTCTAAGACCATTGATTAATCCTTTACCAAACATGCGCTCACCCCTTAATTAACTGAAATATCTTAACACCTATTCCCGTAAATAAAACATTCATCAAAGAAATAGGAATAAGATATTTCCAATTTAAAGACATCATATGATCCAACCTAAATCTAGGAAAAGTCCAGCGAACCAGCATAAATAATAAAATTATTACATAGGTTTTTAAGATAAACCAAATCCAGGAAGGTAATATGGGACCGCTGGCTCCACCAAAAAACAAGGTTACCATAAGTGCCGAAATAGCAAACATATTGGTGTATTCAGCAAGATAAAAAAGTGCATATCGCATTCCACTATATTCTGTAAATGGTCCAGCTACTATCTCCTGCTCTCCTTCAGGTAAGTCAAAAGGTCCCCTATTCAGCTCTGCTGTTGCAGCAATAAAGTAAACAACAAAGGCAATAGGCTGTAAAAAAATGAACCAGACATTATGTTGTGCTGAAATGATTTCTCCTAGATTTAAAGAACCACTCAGCATGACAATGCCAAGAAGAGAAAAAATCATAGGTATTTCATAGCTTATCATTTGGGCAACTACTCGCATTCCCCCTAGGAGAGAATATTTATTATTAGATCCCCATCCTGCCATTAGAATGGGTACGGAAGCGGTTCCTGAAATGGCTATAAAATAAATTACACCCAAATTTAAATTAGCTGCAATCATATTTTTGCCAAAGGGTAAAACCGCGTAAACTAATAGAGCAGGAACCATAACTAATAAAGATGCCAACCTAAAAACCCATCTATCTGCTTTACTGGGAATAATATCTTCTTTACCTAAAAGCTTAACCACATCGGCAAGGCTCTGAAGAATCCCCCGAGGACCGAATCTATTTGGTCCAAGACGCTGCTGCAAAAAGCCGCAAAATTTTCTCTCTAAATAGATTAAATACATAGCATTTAACAAAACAAAAACTACAATAGCTATAAAATAAATAATACTCATAATGATACTCACCAAAACATTGGGTATTCCTAATGCCAAAATCAATTTTTCAGCCCAGTTAGATATATTTATAAAGATATTTTCCATTTTTCCCTCCTATTATCTATCCACTTCACCCAATATGGGATCTAATGAGGCTAAAATAGCCACTGCATCCTGAATTGTACCTTCTTTAGCCATTTCAGGGAAGGCACCAAGATTAACAAAGGATGGTCCATGAATGTGAAGTCTATAAGGTTTATTGGATCCGTCGCTTACAAGATAATAACCTAAAACACCTTTAGATCCCTCAATTTGATGATAAACATCTCCCTTTGGTGGTTTTATCATTCTAGGAACTTTAGCTAAGATTGGTCCCTCTTGAATTTGCTGTAATGCTTGTTTAATAATTTTTATACTTTCCTCCATTTCACCAATACGCATTAGCCATCTTTCGTAGCAGTCACCATTTTTCCCGACAATCACCTTGAATTTGAAACGATCATAAATACCATAGGGTACATCACGCCTTAAGTCCAAATCAATACCGGAGGCCCTCAAATTTGGACCTGTCAATCCATAATCCAAAGCTCTTTCCCCATTAATAATGCCCACATCTTTAGTTCTGGCCTGAAAAATTTCATTGCCTGTAATAATGCGTTCATATTCTACAAAATTTTTGTCCATCTCTGTAAGGAAATTTCTTAAATTTGGAATAAATTCCTCAGGCAGATCCTGACTTACTCCTCCAATGCGCATATAATTTGTTGTCATTCTGGAGCCACAAACCATTTCAAATAAATCCAAAATTTTTTCTCTATCTCTAAAAAAATACATCCAAGGGGTATGGCCATTGAGATCAATTGCCATACTGCCTAAAAAAACTTGGTGACTGGCTATTCTCTGCAGTTCAGCCATAATGATGCGAATATATTCGGCTCTTTCTGGAACCTTAATTTCCATAAGCTTCTCCACCGTTTGAACATAACCTAATTCATTTAACATCCCGGATAAGTAATCCAATCTATCGGTATAAGGTATAAATTGGGTATAGGTTCTGGATTCAGCTAATTTTTCCATACCTCTATGTAAGTAGCCAATAACATTTTCCACATTGACAATACTCTCCCCATCCAAAGTAAAAATTGCTCGATATACCCCATGAGTACTAGGATGCTGTGGTCCAAAATTTAGAGTCATTTCCTCAGTATGAAACACATTCTCTTGTATCATCACCAAACCTCCTCTCTATCTTCGCTGAATAATTTTAAAATCTTTTCGCAGTGGATGTCCAATAAAATTATCTGGACACAATATCCTCTTTAAATTCGGATGGCCAGTAAAGTTAATCCCAAATAGATCATATACTTCTCTTTCCTGAACATTGGCCGCCGTCCAATCCTTAGTCAATGAAGGAATCTCAAGTTTTTCATCAAGTTTTACCTTGATTCTAATTAGCTCATGAGTTCTTAAGGACATAAAATGATAAATACAGCTTAATCCTTCTTCTTCCACTGCCGTCAAATCCACTAAAAAATTAAAACCATACTCTTTTACCTTTTTTACAGTTCCTAAAAAAATATTAACTTCTATACAAATAGCCATTTGCGTATTTTCTATGATTTCAACATTTTGCTGATACTCTTCTTTTAATGACGAAATCATCCGTTCACAAATTTTACTCACTCATACCCACCTCTTTCGGATGAATAATTTTTTCCTTTAACGTTAAAAGTCCATGAAGTAATGCTTCAGGCCGGGGAGGGCAACCTGGAATATAGACATCTACTGGTAAAAAAGTATCTGCACCAGGGACAACACTATAGGAGTCTACAAAAGGACCACCACTGGTAGCGCAGCTTCCCATAGCAATTACCCATTTTGGTTCTGGCATTTGTTCGTAAATTTTTTTCACTACAGGTGCCATTTTTTCAGTAATAGTCCCAGCAACGATCATCAAATCTGCCTGCCTTGGTGAAGCACGAAAAACTTCATAGCCAAAGCGTGCAATATCATAACGAGCACCTCCTGCTGCCATCATTTCAATAGCACAGCAGGCTAAACCAAATGTTAGCGGCCAAAAAGAATGAGCACGACAAAAATTTAATGCATCATCTAATTTAGTTAATTTAATATTTTTTTCTATCTCCTCTTGAATAAATTTATTCTGTTCAGATTTTATTTCCACTCTAATGCCCCCTCTTTCCACGCATACCATAAACCAATGATTAGAATACCAATAAAAATAAACATCTCAGCAAAGGCAAATAAGCCCAGAGTCTTAAATTTCACTGCCCAGGGTAAAAGAAAAACTGTTTCAACATCAAAAAACAGGAATACCAAGGCATACATAAAATAACTGGCTTTAAACCTTATCCAAGTTGAGCCAGTAGTCTCAACACCACACTCATAAGTAGATAGCTTTTCTTTATTGGGCTTATTAGGTCTTACAAAGTAAGCAGTTAACAAGACAACCATTCCAAAGACAAATGAGGCTACGAGAAAAATTCCTATCATCAGAAAATTTTGTAACATTTTATCTCCTCTCCATCTAACTCTCAAAGAGAAATGTTTTTATTCATTACTCTACTAGTTAAATCTATCTAAAGACAATAATTACAAAATAATATAAAGATATTATGAAGATTTAAAAAAATAAGTAAACATACTTTTTAAGACACCTTAATATCTACATATTATCTTTACATCTTTTTTATATAATTAACCACAATATCAATTAAGTGAGAATTTTTTGATTATCCTGAATAATATAAGAAAGGTTTTGAGAATAAATGAAATTTCAAGAAATTTATAAACCAATAATAAGTGAACTTGATCAAGTAGAAAGAGAACTTGAAAATTTAAGTTCAAGTATGATTTATAATTCAATACATGAAATCATAGATTATTTTTTTAAGATTCCAGGTAAACATCTTCGTCCTACCTTAGTCTTATTGTCAGCAGGAACTATAAATTCAAAGCTTTCAACTCATGCTGAATCTTCA
Organism: Clostridium pasteurianum DSM 525 = ATCC 6013; assembly: GCF_000807255.1. Classification (NCBI taxonomy): domain Bacteria; kingdom Bacillati; phylum Bacillota; class Clostridia; order Eubacteriales; family Clostridiaceae; genus Clostridium; species Clostridium pasteurianum. The sequence goes on from NZ_CP009268.1 coordinate 2,717,128, forward strand.
CTATTACAGCTGGCTGTAGCGGTAGAGCTCATACATAGTGCAAGTTTAATTCATGATGATGTCATTGATGATGATATCTTTCGCAGAGGTCAAAAAACCTTAAATAAAACCTACGGAAAAAAGATATCTGTGCTGACTGGTGATGTACTTTATGCTCATGCTTTTTTGATCATTAATAAATACCTTCCTAAAAAATTAGTGCACAATTTGATTCAAGTAACTGCAAATATGTGTGCTGCTGAAGTAGATCAGGCTCAAAATACTCTACCGGATAGAGAAAGGTATTTCAATATCATAAAGGGCAAAACAGCTTCTTTTATGGGGATTTGCTGCAGCTTAGGATGTGAAATTGCCGGAGGAAGTGAAGAGGAAATATTAGATTTAGAAGAATACGGCTTAAATCTTGGTATGACATACCAAATAATTGATGATTATATGGATGGCGATATAAAAACCATAAATAATGTAACTTTGGAAGATGCTAATTATTTTGGTGAAAAAGCTAAAAATTCATTAAAAAATTTTAAAGCTTCGACCTATAAAGATAGCTTAATAAACATGGTTGATCATATTTTAACATTCTCACATAGTAAAGCTGAAAATGCTTAAACTACTGTAAGTCAGAAATATTAAAAAGATACTGGTATATTGGAATTAAATTAATTAAAATCAGATTATTTACTTTAATAATTATTCTAATGCTTTCCACAATAGTATTAAAAGCTCTAATAATCAGACTTTCAGCAATGCAATTGTAAGTAAGTATTGGGAATGAATATTTCCAATGCTTCAAATGGCATTATAAAAGTCCAGCTATTCAATTATCTCAATACATAACATGCTAATTCTAAAATCAAATAATATCAGGCTGTCAAGAACTAACTAAGCCTTAAATCCCTATCTATAAAAATATATAATTTGTATTTTAAATTTTAACTGCAAGCTATATTGTATTTACACCTATGACAGATCTTAAATCAGGCTATTTTCCCATTATTTTCTAAAAATTTATGACAAAAATCAATTTAAACTTAAATTCAGAATTGTAGTTTTAAAAATGCGGATTATGAATGCTTAGCATACAATATTGTCTTAATATATTTTTGTCAATAAAAATCTAAATATATAAAAATTAAATTCAAAGGAGTATAATATATGCCAAGAAAAATATCTAATAAAATTAGAGATAAAAATGATTTAATTCAGCATAAATACAATAATCTAAAAGAAATTATAATTTTAAAAAATCAAGAATTAATATATTCCGCCCTTATAAATAGACAATTCGCCTGTTTTATATACATGGTCTTAAATAAAAAAAGTCCATATGTATTAAAAGTATTTAGATATAGTACTAAAGTACAAGTTTTTATTCCAATAGTAAAAAATAACAATAGACTAGAAAATAAAGAAGAACTAGACTATTGCTTAAGAAGAATCAAGTTAGGTATTATTGAATAAATGAAGAGATTAAAATTGATATTAATAAACCTGCAATTACTGTTATATGGTATTTCAATCCAACCTGTCCAATAAGACCCATTGTTCTTCCCTTTGTATGAACATTCTTATCATAGGATAAAAAATTAGAGATTGATTTATATGGAAAAAACACAATAACAGGTGCCAGTACAACAACAGGATAAATATTCATTACTACTAAAGCAGCAGTCAATACAAGCAGTCCTATTACATTAAATATCCACAGCTTCTCAGCATTTTTGACGCCAATAATTATAGGTAAAGTTTTTCTTCCAACTAATCTATCCTCTTGTAAATCACTTAAATTATTAGACAATAATATAGTACCAATAAATAGAGCAGTAGGAACTGCTACCAGCACTGTATTCAAGGTAAATACATCTGAATGAATATAAATCACCGTGGTAGTTATACCAATACCCATAGTTACTCCTGACACTGCTTCGCCTATGGGTGTATAGGAAATTGGCAAAGGTCCAAAAGCATATAATACTGAAACAATACCTCCTACAACAGCAACCAGTAAAATATAATAGCTTGTTTGACTGGCTATAAAAATACCAATTATAGAAGCAATCACTTCATATATAACTATAATAAACAATACCTGGTTAGAGGTAATCTCACCGCTTATTAAAGCTTTTTCATTACCACTCTTTCCATTATCTGCTCCTCGTTTAAAATCAAAATAGTCATTAATCATATTAGTAGAACTTTGAATCAATATCATGGCAAATATCAATAATATAAAATAAAGAATATTAAATTTTTTAAAAGCATAAAATGAATATATTGAACCTAAAATTACAGGAATAGTTCCTGCAACAAGAGTTTTTATATCCATAAGTTTTATTATTGACTTAAAACTCATATTCTCATCTCTCCTCACTTAAGTGTCTATTCTTAACATAAAAATAGCTTTCTAGTAAATCATAACAGCTAATCTTTATTTGACTTAATAATGGAATTTGTAACAGTTAAATATGAAATTAACAACTTATCTTCATCAAACATTTCTATACTCCAGACATGAGATGTCTTTCCCTTACGCATAAGCTTCCCTTTTGCAATAATATAACCTTCTATTTTTTTTGGCTTCATATGATTTGCAGTAATATTTTGACCTACTGCCATTTCATCTTTATTTATCTTTTTATTTGAAGCGTATCCAGCAATAGTTTCTCCAAAGGCAATAGTTGCACCACCATGCAAATAGCCAAAGGTTTGATCATGAAATTGTGTCAAAGTCATTTTAGCCTCAAGTCCACTTTCATATACATGGACATATTCAATATTTAAACCCTCTATTAAGTTCATATACTATTAATCACCTATTTTCTTGTAGTCAATTGTATAATTTTTTAATGATGCTTTGTCAATATCTACACCTAAGCCATAGCCTTCTGGTACTTTAATAATACCATTCTTAACTATTATTTCTGGTTTAATTATATCCCTTTTAAAGTATCGATTTGATGATGACAAATCTCCAGGAATATAAGTATCCTTTAGACTGGCTAAATGTACATGCAATGCTTTAGAAATACCACTTTCCACCATACTTCCTACCCAATACTCAATATTGCTTTTTCTGCATAATTCAATCATTTTTTTTGCATAATATAGTCCCCCCACACGTCCTACTTTTATGTTTAATACCTTGAAGGCTTTAAGTTCAATTGCTGTTATTAAATCATTAATTGTTTGAATACTTTCATCAAGACATATGAGGGTCTTCAGCTCTTTTTGAAGTCTTTGATATTCTAAAAAATCCACTGAATCTAGGGGTTCCTCTATGCAAAGTAAGTCTAGTTCATCCAATTTCTTCAATTCATTAATTTGTTGAAACTTATAGCTTTTATTGGCATCAGCTAGCAATTGAATATTAGCATATTTTTCTCTAATAGTCTTCAATTTTAAAAATCCATCTTCTGGTTTAATCTTTATTTTAAAACGAACATACCCTTCACTTTGATAATGGTCAATTTGTTTAATTAATGTCTGAACATCTTGGTCTCCTAATACAATTCCTGCATATATGTCATCATTAGTTCCTTCACTAAATACAACATCCATAATGGATTGTTTTTGCCTTTTAGCATATAAATCTACCAAAGCATTTTCCAGTGCTGCAAGCGCCATTGGATAAAATGGCTTGATCCATTTATGAATATCAAAGGGATGTTTAATATCCTTGCGTATTATATCTGGAATATAATTATACATTAATACATACTTGGAATCTATTAATGTTTCATTAGTATAAGAGGGTTCACTAAATGCAACTACTTCACCATAACCTTTATTCTGAAGTTCATCAGTAACTTTAATTATAATTGTCTCACGATGATCTATAGCAGTTTTTGATGTTTTAAATATAAAATTCAGAGGAATTCTAACATGGAAAAGTTCTATTCTATTAATTCGCATCTAATCAACCTCTTTTGAAGCAAGTTCTTAATTCAGGTGGGGATTCTTTTACCCCATCTGAATTTTAGAACTGCAAATGCATGGCTTACTTGGCGTTGAACTCCCACTTTTACAGAGTGCGTGGGAGACTTACGCCAAGTTAGTCAGGTGAAATTCTTTTTTAATATTTTCCCTGAAGCATTTTTAGGCAGCTCTTCTAGATAAATAATTTTTTTAGGTAATTTATATTTTGCCAGTTTACTTGAAAGATAGGCTAATATTTCTTGTCTATCTATTGGAGAAACCACATATAGTATAGGAACTTGTCCCCATCTGTCATCCTTTTCCCCTACCACTGCACATTCCTGTATTTTGGGATGTGCATATAAAATATTTTCAATCTCTTTTGGATATATATTCTCTCCACCAGAAATAATTATATTTTTGCGGCGATCAAGTATATATAGAAATCCATCTTCATCTATATAGCCTACATCTTCTGAATTAAAACAATTAAAAACTTTTTTCTTTTCAATATATCCATCCATTAGCATTGGACTTTTAATTACAACTTCCCCAATGCCTTTTTTATCAGGGTTTTCAATGTTAACAGTTACTTTTTCAAGCGGCAATCCCACAGAATCAATTTTTTCTGGATAATCTAATACAGAAAAGGTTGTAACTTGACTTGTTGTTTCAGTCATTCCATAAGTTTTGTAAATGGGGATATTTTTTGCTATACTTTTCTCAACCATCGGCTTAGGAATAAATTCACCACCTACTAACACTACACGTAAATTATGCTTTCCAATCTTATCCACAATCCTATTTAACATTGTTGGCACAATAGATATCATGTTTATTCTATCGTTCTCAATTAATTTTATAACTTGTTCTTCGTGAAATTTCTCTAATATGGTAATAGAAGTTCCATTGTATAAGCTTCGTATTAAAATGGATAATCCGCTAATGTGATACATTGGTAATGCCACAAGCCAATTATCCTTCTCTGTTACTCCAAGACTTTTTTGAGATGCTTTTACATGAGAGTAAAACTGCTTCCAGCGTATAGGTACTGATTTAAATTCTCCTGTTGTGGCACTGGTATTCATTATAACTGCAATACTTTCTTCATCAAATTCTTCTACCAATTTTATATCTTGTTTTTCACTTTTATATACTTTACTAAAGGATATAAATTTATTATCATAAGAAAAAACAATTTGAACCTTTAATAATTTTAATTGTTTTTTTATTTCTTCATCAGTTAAACGTGTATTCAGCATCAACACTTCTTTATTTAAAAATTGAAGTGCCAAAAAGAAAAGTGCCATATCATCTGAATTATTGGCATAAAGAGCAACTCTTTTCTCATTTTTTACATATGAAAATAGTTTTTTAGCCAAGTCTGTTACACTCTCATATACTTTTCTAAATGTTAGATCATTAATAAATTTTTTATCAGGTCTTTCAACACTATACTTTTTAAGCCAATTCATTTTTTCACCTTTATCAAATTCATTTTCACTATTTTTTACTCTTATCATCTAGTTATATAGTTTAATACTACTCTACGGAAATTTAGGAAATTGCTCAAAATCAGGATTTCGCTTTTCTTTAAAGGCATCTCGTCCTTCTTTTGCTTCCTCTGTAGTGTAAAATAATAATGTAGCATCTCCAGCTAATTGCTGCAAACCGGCCAATCCATCGGTATCGGCATTAAAAGATGCTTTTAAGAAACGTAAGGCTGTAGGTGAATGCTGTAAGATTTCTTTTGCCCATTTTACTGTTTCTTCTTCCAATTCATCAAAGGCCACCACCGCATTCACCAGACCCATATCAAGTGCTTCATTAGCAGTATATTGACGGCATAGATACCAAATTTCTCGTGCTTTTTTATGACCAATAATACGTGCCAGATACCCTGCTCCATATCCACCATCAAAAGAACCTACCTTTGGTCCTGTCTGTCCAAACTTGGCATTCTCAGAAGCAATTGTTAAATCACATACTATATGTAATACATGTCCACCACCAATTGCATAACCATTTACCATTGCTATAACCGGTTTTGGAAGTATTCTAATCAGATGTTGTAAATCTAAAACATTTAAACGTGGTATATTATCATCTCCAACATAACCACCATGGCCACGTACCTTCTGATCTCCACCAGAACAAAATGCCTCTTTATCCTGATCTTGCCCATGATTTGCGCCTGTTAAAATAATTACACCTACTCTTTCATCTTCACGAGCTAAGGTAAAAGCATCAATTAATTCCATAATTGTTTTTGGACGAAATGCATTACGCACTTCAGGACGATTGATTGTGATCTTTGCAATTCCATTATATACTTCATAAATAACATCTTCATAATTACGTTTTAATTCTCTCCAAGGAAATTTGTTCATCTTGTGACTCCTTTCTACATTTTAATGTTTTATAATTTTATTACTTATAATACAGATATAAGATTTTTACTATGAAAGATTTCTTATAAAAATTTACTTAAAACTTCAATAAAAGCATCAGGTGCTTCAATATGTGCATTATGTCCCACACCCTTCATTGTTTCATGTTTAATGTTAGCATTGAATTCTTTAAAATTTTCACCTATATGCTTATATTTTTTATCATATTCTCCACTGATGTATAATAGAGACATAGATAATTTACTTATATGACTTTTCATACATGGAAATTTTCCTTGTCCAGTGCACAGCAACGTATTTGAAAGTGCATAAGTTCTGTTCGATAAACGTCTTTTTCTTATTTCATCTATAGTATGTTTTTGTAGTTTTCTTTGTGATTGGAATATACTCAAATTTGACCAATACTCATCAAACCATTCTATTCCATTTTTCAGTATATTTTTTGCCAAATTCAAATCCCTTCTTCTTCGTTTAAAGCGATTTATGAATCCCGCTTCACCATAGGATGAACTTTCCAAAATCAGTTTATCAATTTCCTGTGAATAAGCTACCGCATAGGCTAAGGCAATTCTTCCCCCCATGGAATAACCTAACATTGAATATTTTTTTAAGTTTAATTGATAAATGAGCTTATTTAAGTGTTTAATTATCACTTTCAAGCTATAATATTTACGTAAGTATGGTTTATCACTTTCTCCATGCCCAATAAAATCTATCAATATCAGTTGATGTCCCTTTAATTCAAGTAAATTCCAAGTACTTAAATTTTCAGAAAAGCCATGTAAACAAACAATTGGTTTGCCTTCACCCTTTATTTCAAAATGATATTTAATATTTTCAATTTCAATAATCATGCTATCACCTTGCAAGCTTGTATATTCATCATTCTTATATTTTCTTAAAACTTATTGTACAAAATACTTATAAAGATATTATGAAGATAATTGTATCTCCTTTAAATATACTTCTTATCATTGTGAATTACTTGCAATTACAATTAAATCTAAAAAGTAATTTTCTTATTTTTTCATATAATCTACATATAAATTTTGTATCTTACTACTAAGGAGGTTTTATATATGAAAGATAGTATAGTTAAATTTAAACAATATAATATGTTATGTAATAGGTGTCTAATAAACGTAGTTAAATGCCTAAGCAATCTTCCAGGTGTAAAGAGCTTAGAACTAAGTCTTGAATCTAAAAAAATAAAAGTTATATATGAAGATAAAACAATCTCTAGAAAAATGATACAAAACATGGTCAATGAAACAATACTTACTGGTAAAATAAAAAACATTAAAGATAATAATCTAATTTATGAGGGCATATAGCATAGTCTATTTTAATAAAATTCTTTCAAAACCAATAGGGTATTTATTGCCTTAAATACAATAAATACCCTATTAATTCAAAATATATATTTTTCTATCATTTGTTTTTTATTAACATTAAATACCAAAATTTAATTTACATAATAACCACTAGGCTCTATAGGTTGTCCACTTGAATTTCTTATTTCAAAATGAAGATGTGCTCCTGAAGACACACCAGAATTACCTGAATATGAAATTAGCTGTCCACCTTTTATTTTCTGACCTACCGACACAGCTAATGAGGAATTATGTGCATACACAGAAGTTATATCTCCATGATTAATCATTACTACATTTCCATATCCGGACATGGACTCTGCAGCAATGACCACTCCATCCTTTAAAGCATAAATCGGAGTACCCATTGGTACACCTATATCCATACCTGCATGAAGTCTGCTGTAATTTAAAACAGGGTGAAACCTCATACCAAAAGGAGAGGTTATAGGATAAGAGCTCCCTGTTACAGAAAACAAGTTTCCTTTAGAACTAATTTTTGAAGACGATGTACTGATTTTATCTCCTTGAGAACTGCTTTGTGAAGAAGATGCACCAATATTCCCCCCTCTTGAAGCCACAATTCTGCTGCTTTCTTTTTTAATTTCTTGAATAGATTTCTCAAGTTTCTGAGATTCAGACTGTTCTTTGGAAATCATATTTTCATAAAAATTCTTGTCCTTTTCAAGCTTTTCAACTAATTGCTTTTTTTCATTGGCTGTGGTCTGCAAAGACTTATATTTTCCGTCTGCCTCATTCTTTAATTTAGCTGCAATGTTCTTATTACTCTCAAGTTCCAGCCTATTTTTCTCCAGACTCTCCTGCCTATCTTTAATATCAGACATAAGTGCTTTATCATAAGCAATGATTCTTTTTACCATATCTATTCTACTTATGACATCAGAAAAATTCTTTGAATTTAGGATTACTTCCAAATATCCACTATTTCCTGACTGATACATAGCTCTAACTCTTGATTTAAACAATTGATTTTCTTTAGAAAATTCCTGTTTTTTTACTTCAATATCATTTTCTTTTTCCTTTATCTGATAATTTAGATTTGCAATTTTACCATTTAGTTTCTGAATTTGTGAACCCACTTGATTCATGTCTTTATCTAAGTTTTCCAATTCTTTTTCTGCATTATTTTTGTCTGCAGTAACATTATTTAGACTGTCCTTACTTTGCTGAATAGACTTGTTTATTTCATTTAGTTTGTTTTGACTGTCCTGAATCCCTGCTCCATATGCATAAGAAAATATGGAACTGCTAATTGCTATGGCTACTAGTAAAACTATCCCCCGTCTCATGTAGTTTCCTCTCTTCCTTAGTACGTTTTAAACAAAATTTTTCTCTTTACATTATAATGATTTAATATAAAGAGAATATGAAGACTATATAAAAATTGTATAAACATATATTTAAAAAATTTTAACATCTGTTTTGTTAAAATGTATTGCAAATCTTATTTTTAATCGTAAAGCATCTGAGATTTTAACTAATTATCTTCCCATCATGTCCTGATGCATTTGTGTCATATTGCCTTTATCTACGGATTTCATCATGTTAGCCATAGACCCGTATCCATTGCTTTGCATTATATCAATCATCTTTTTATAATCAGTATCATTCAAATTATTCATAAACTTATTCATAGCATCATAATCTCTATTTTGCATAGCCTTTGCTTCATCACTAAAACCATTATCCTGCATTATTTTTATCATATTGTTAAAGCTATCCTTTAACTGAGATCCTATATTTTGTGCACTCATCATTGGGCTACTGGAATTATCGGAACTTGTGTTATTTCTTCCCTGTGCATATACAACTGAAATAATTCCTACTGCAAGTACACCTGATAGTACTAAAACTAAAATTTTATTTTTCATTTAATATCACTCCCATAATTATTTTTCTTTATATATTTATTGTACTGTTTAATTATGGAGCTATTATGAATCTATACAACATTGGATATATAACAATTAAACTTTCCTAAGTTTAAAATATTCGTAATAACTTATTTTACAAAGTTGTATATTTATCATGCAGCCTCTTACTTAACTCAGAATCAATTCTCACTTCAATAAGCTTAATTCCATCTAAAATTAATGCTTCATTGAAAGCATTTTCAAATGATTTATAGTCAATTGCTTTATAATATGTTATACCATATAAAGTTTTTATACCTTCAAAGTTTATCTCATGAGGAGTTAAAAATAAATAACTGAAATTTTTTTCTTTACTTTGTGGTAAATACCTAAATATACCTCCACCATTATTATTTAATAACAAAATAATCAAATTTAAATTATTTGCTTTGCCAATTAATAATCCATTTAAATCATAATAAAAGGACAAATCACCAGTCAACAATACCGTTGGCTTATTTGATGTAGATATTCCTAATGCGGTGGAAACAATACCATCTATTCCATTTGCCCCTCTGTTGCACAATACCTTGATATTTTGATTTCGTGCTTCAAAGAAATAATCTACATCGCGAATTGCCATACTATTTGAAACAACCAATCTGCTTCCAGATGGAAGGAGATTTTGCAAACTTTGAATCAATTTTCCTTCGAACAACTTTGCTTCCTCTTTAGTGCTATTTAATTGTTTTCTCATTTCATCTTGATAATTTAGCCATTTTGATAAATAAGTTGTGCTGCTATTTTCAATTGAAATAGACTGAGCAAACGCTCTTGGTGATGAAACAATATATTTTTTCGTTGAAAGGGCTGGATTATGGTAGTAAAATGTTTCAGATACTTGTAGATATAGAGCATCTTTATGCATAGACAAAAATTGTTGAAGGCGTTTTGATACAGCCACTTGCCCGAAGTGAATGATAAACTCAGGCTTCAATTCTCTTTTAATATCATCACTTTTTAAAAATGCATCATAGCTATCAACAATGATATCTTTTGAATAATTTCTAAAATTGGAAATTGGATCTGCTAATACAGGTACTTTTAAGCGTTCTCCTAGTTTTATAACTTCTTTATGGTAATTTGAATAGGCATCTCCCCCACAAATAATAATACCATTCTTATTCTTAAGAATTGAAGATTCAAAAATAACTTGATTTTCACCTTTTATATATTCAAATTTATTTTCAAATCGTCCTTTAGTGAAATTCAACTCTTCAAACTCTGGAATTAAAGGGTCTCTAAGCGGTATATTAATATGAACTACGCCATATTCTTTTGACATGGCATTTGAATATGCCCTTTGCATAACCACACGCACATAACGGTACATATTTTCATTTTCCTCGGGTAAATGTAATTCTTCATAATACTTAGTGAAATTATTAAATATTTTATTTTGATCAATTGTCTGTGGCGCCCCAACATTACGCAATTCAGGCGGACGGTCAGCTGTTAAAATAATTAATGGCACTCCTGAATATTTTGCTTCTACAATTGCAGGTAAATAATTTGCTGCTGCTGAACCTGAAGTACACACTAATACCACCGGTCTTTCATGCTCCTTTGCAATTCCAAGTGCAAAAAAGGCGGAGGATCGTTCATCAACATTCACAAAATTATTAAAGTTATGCTCGCAAAATAAATATGCTAAAGGCGTAGAACGTGATCCAGGACTAATTACAACCTCACGAACACCTAATTCATATAATTCATCAACTAAAGCTGCAATGTAATTTGTCATTTCTTTCCCCTCTCAACTATCAATAAATCTTATTTATCGGATAAACTTTCAATTATAGTTTTCAATTTATTTGTAGTTTCAATATATTCACTTTTGCAATTTGATTTATCCACTATACCACAGCCGCTGTACGCATAGACTATATTTTTTTCAATCAATGCAGATCGTATCCCCACTACAAATATTCCGTCTCCATTTTCATCTATTATTCCTATTGGTGCCGCATACAGACCTCTTTCATGCTTTTCATATCTTTTAATAAGTTCCAATGCTTTATTTACGGGATCTCCTCCCAGTGCAGGTGTAGGATGAAGCAACTTTACCCATTGAAGCAGAGTTCTGCTTGTATTTTTCCCATGAATACAAGTTTGTAAATGATATAAATTTTTAAGTTCCAAAATCTTTGTTTCATCCACTGTCAATTCATCTGTAAAATTCCTCATAGAATTAACTATCGAGTCAATGACGATTTGATGTTCATGACGATTTTTGATATCAACTAACAATCCTTCCCCTTCACCCTCATCCTCTTTATAACTCCGCAAAACAGTACCAGCTAAGGCATAGCTTAAAATATTATTTTTTTCTTTTTGAATTAAAATTTCAGGTGTTGCACCCAGAAAAGTTTTTCCATCTTTACGATATGAAAATATAAAACTATTTGCATTCTGCTTCAAAAGATTTTGTAAAATACTTTCTGTATTTATTGACCCATTACATTTAATTTTAACCTCTCTTGAAATAACAACTTTATTTAATTCTTTATTCAATATAGCATTATGAGCAGCAGAAAATAGCTGCTCCCAAGAATTATAATCATCCATTTCATATCTAAAAGAATGTCTATAAAATTCCACTTTCATATTTTCAATTTCAACAAAATCTTTCAAATAATAAAGCGTCTGTATACCTTTCTTTTCAATTAAATAATATTCAAATGCAATATTTTCATTTCCAAAGCCTGACCACTTTTCATCTTTGATGGAATTAAAAAAGGTCATTGATGAAAAAGTATATGGATAGTCCTTTAAACATTCCTCCAAAGACAGGGCTTTTAAACGCTTTGCTCCAAAAATAAATTCCTTTTTCAATGGATTATAAAAGAAAAAACTTTCTTCATTTTTAAAATACTTTAAGAAAGTAAGTGGATTATCTAATTTGATTTGTATTTTATGATATTTCAAGCTATACACCTCAGTACAAATAAATCTTTAGTTATTTTATTGATTTATTATAATATAACACCATGTAGATTTTATGAAGATAATTGTGAAACTAATCACTTAACTTTTTCTTTTAATAAAATGCTTTAAAACAATATTATATATCCCTTTTGCCACCAAATTTATACCCCACTTTAACAACAGTGATTATATATTGAGGTGTTTTACTGTTATCCTCTATTTTTTTTCTTAGATTTTTAATATGGACATCTACAGTTCTGTCATATCCTTCAAAATCGATACCATATACATTTTGAATAAGCTGTTCTCGTGATAGAACTTTACCCTCATTTAAAGCAAGTGTATATAAAATATCAAATTCATTTGGAGTCAAAATTATATCTTCTCCTTTTAATAGCACACTTCTCTTTTCTTTATCAATCTTAAGTTTTCCATTATCATAGGAAAGCATTGTTGTTTTATTTGAATCTACCCTTCTAAACAAAGCATTTACCCTTGCGGTAAGTTCTCTTGGACTTAATGGTTTAGTAAGGTATTCATCAGCTCCAATATTAAGTCCTTGGATTTTGTCACTTAATTCCACTTTTGCAGTAAGCATGAATATATGCACATCGGATGTTTTTCTTATAAACTTACAAACCTCTTCCCCATCAATATCTGGAAGCATCAAATCCAATATAATCAGCTGAAAATCCATTTTATTGAATAGATTAAGTCCGTCATATCCTTTAATTGCACAATATACTTTATATCCTTCTCTTTCAAGATAGGCTTTAATTACCTCTGATACTTTTGCTTCATCCTCAATTATTAAAATATTATTCATTCTTATTCTCCTTATTTTATAAATATATAGATCATTACTAATTATCAAGATTATAAGTAAACTTTTTATCCGCTTTTTAAATATTCATTAAAGAAGCGAAATCTTTGATAATTATTCCCATTATTTTAATCACATATTAAGACATTTTCTTATTGAAATATAATGTAAATGATGTCCCTATACCAACGACACTTTCAACATTAATGGTTGCAGAGTGAAGAGTAAGTATTCTTTTTACAATAGTTAATCCTATACCGCTCCCTTCTATTTCATGTCGACTCTTATCTCCTCTATATAATCTTTCAAAAATATAAGGCAAATCTTCCCTTTTTATACCCATACCATCATCTTTAACTTTAACTATAACCTTATCCTTATTTGCATCTATATTAACCCACACATTTCCTCCAGCCTGAGTAAATTTAATGGCATTGCTTAACAAATTTATAAAAACCTGTTTAATTTTATCTTCATCTCCTATTATTTGAAAATCCTTATCCTTATCAATATTTAAATTAAATTTAATATTTTTATTTTCAAAGTCAATATAGAACTCATTACTTACAGAAGATACGAGTTCATCTAAAAATATAGTAGTTGTATTAAGAGTTAATTTTTCTTCTTCGAATTCTTTTAAAAGATTTAAATTATTTAATAATTTTCCAAACCTTATAACCTCATCATTTAGATAATTTAAACGCTCCTCATTTACAGGAAATATTCCGTCAATCATAGCTTCTAAATTATTTTGAAGAATATTTAGTGGAGTTCTTATTTCATGAGAAATATCTGAAACTAATCTTTTTCTAAGCTGATCCTGTTCTTTCAATCTCTTACCTAATGTATTTATGCTTTCAGTGAGATTATTCAGTTCTTTTATATTACTTTTTATATTGGAAACAGAATCATAATTTCCATTAGAAAGTTTAACTGAAGTATCTGATACTGCTTTAATAGGTGCAGAAAATTGTTTCGATATGATTATACTGATTATAACAGCTATAAAAATTGTTATTAAAACACTAATAATAATACTTCTATTTATTGATATTTTAAAATTTATATCCTGCTGAGATAACAAAATTGGAGAATACTGACCAATTTCTACATATCCTACAATTTTTCCATCTGTCTTAATTTCAAAGAAATTTGATGTATAGACTCCATTATTATTTCCAGCCCTCTGCATCATTAAGTGATATCTTTCTCTTATGTCATTTGGATTCATACCCCAAATTACATTTTTATTATCATCTAAGAGAGTTAAACAATAGTTGCTCATATAAGCTTCATGCATCATTTCTTCTCCAGAATTTACAGTCCATTTTTTATCCCTTTTATATATTTGTTGAAAATAATCGACAATTCTTTGATTTCTTTGATTTTGAGTGTTCATCATATATTTATTAAATGTGCTGTTAAGTGCCCAGTTAACAAATAGTGCTGATAAAATTACAGCAATAATTGAACAAAAAATTATTATTATACCTAGTCTTCTCCTAATACTCTGCAAAAATATTACCTCCAAATTTATATATAAACTTATACATCACAGTTAGTTTCATATATTTGTAATTTTATAATAAATAGAATTTAAAACTATATTTCTTATTAATGTATATATTTCTAAATTATTTTATCAGATTAATATGTTAATCTTATGAAGATTACAATTATAAGGAGAAAAAAATTTTAATTAACACTATATGCTTACCTTCTAAATTTATTTTTATCTTCATAATATCTTCATATAAAATTTATATACTTAGGCCATTCGCTTCAATATATATACTAACAAATTATATAAGGAAGAAACATACTACTCACTTATTTATTGTGTCCATAACTCAGGTATTGCATATGAAATATCTGAGATTATGTTGTTATATATTAGACTTTTATAAATTTATTATAAAAAATGTCTGGCATTTAAAAATATAAATTGGAGGAAATAAAACTATGAAAATATTTCGTGACAAAAGATTTAGTATAATTTGGACAGTTCTGCGTATTTGGCTTGGATATCAGTGGCTAACTGCAGGAATAGAAAAAATTACCGGGCAAGGTTGGATTGGAAGTAAAGCTGGTGTATCCATAACAGGCTTTCTAAAGGGTGCGCTTGCAAAAGCCACAGGAGAGCATCCATTAGTACAATGGTGGTATGCAAGTTTTATTAAAAGCTTCGCCCTGCCTAATGCTAAAATTTTTAGTTATTTAGTTGCATTTGGAGAAATATTAGTTGGTATTTCTTTAATTCTTGGAGCTTTAACTATTGTTGGTCTTATTGCAGGAGCTTTCATGAATTTAAACTATATGTTAGCAGGTACAACTAGTACAAATCCTATTTTATATACTGCAGCTATTTTACTTATGGTTGCTGGTACCAATGCATATATTTTAGGACTTGATAGATTTATTTTACCTAAGATATTTAATAAAAAAATCACCAGTTAATGTTTTAATGAAATTTATTTAATAGGAGGAATTTTACGATATGAAAAAAAAATTAATCAAAAATGTAGTGTTAGGTTTACTTTTCGTACTTGCATTATCCACAACAGCACTGGCGGATAGCGACGGAACTAAAATCGAGAAAAATGTAGATGGAATAAAAGCAGACTTAATTTTAAGCAGTGATACATTGAAAACTGGCGATAATGAATTAACAATTAAACTTTATGATACAAAGGGACAACCAATAGAAAATGCAAATGTTAAAGTAACTGCTGATATGCCAGGTAATAATATGGATGACATGAAGATGAATAATTCTAAGCCTGAAGCTATTGACTTTAAACCAGGTCATGAAAAGGGAGAATATACTGGAACCGTAAATTTCTCTGATAAAGGTAATTGGACAATTAAAACAGATTTTACAGCAGCAAATCAGGAAAAAATGGCTGATTTTGATGTAAAAGTGTCTAGTTCTGGTCCCAATTGGTTTGTAATAGGTGGTTTCCTAGGTTTAGTTGCTTTAATCATTATTATCGCTGCAGTATCTAAAAGTAAGAAGAAAGCTTCAGCAGCCTAGAAAGCGAGGTAATAATTCTTATGGAAGAAAAAGAAAAAACAAAATATGAGGATAAAAAAGATTCTAATTCCTCGTCCAATGTAAATTTACTTAAAAATAAAATGTTTAAAAAATTTATGCAAAGCAGATGGTATCCTGGTATATTTCAGTGGCCAGTTTTAATAGTTTTTGCTTTTATTGTCTATGAATTATTAGTTGGCCCATCTGTTGCTCACGACAACTTTGGTACAGCTGGTACATGGGTGCTCTGGTGGCCTTTACTTCCAATCATGTTATTTCTCCTTGGAAGATTTTGGTGTGCTATATGTCCCTTTGGACTTATAAATGATCTTGTACAAAAGTTTGTTGGCAATAATCGTCCAGTTCCTAAATTCTTGAGAAAATATGGAATATGGATTATAGATGCAATGTTTATAATGATAACCTGGAGCGACCATGTTTGGGGAGTTGTTGAATCCCCTCGTGGTTCAGCAGTTGTACTACTGATTATTACCGCTGGAGTTATTTTTTCAGGTGCGTTCTTTGAACGCAGAACCTGGTGTAGATATCTATGCTTCCTTGGCGGTGTATCTAGCAACTATACAAGAGTTGGTATGATGGAACTAAGAGCAACTCCTGAAAAATGTGCTAAATGTAAGGTACTTGCCTGCTATAAAGGTAGTGAAAAAGCTGATGGATGTCCAATGTTTGAGTTCCCAAGAGCTATGGAAACCAATGCAGAATGTAATTTTTGTGGTAATTGTGTAAAAAATTGTCCTAATGATTCCATTAAAATGTATCCACGCGTACCTACTAAAGAATTATGGTCTATTCGTAAGCCAAAGCTTCCGGAATCATTCCTTGCTGTTGTAATTATGGGTATTGTATTTGTTCAAAATATCACTATGCTGGCTATATGGAAAGATATATTAAGCTGGCTTGAACGCACAACTGGAACTACAAGCTACTATGTAACTTTCACTGTAACTTTTATTATTGCAATGCTAATTCCTATTATTCTACTTTCTGTAACAGGATTGATTGCAAAGAAATTTAATGGAGACTCAGTTAGACAAAATTTTGCCAGATTTGGATATGCTATTATACCATTAGATTTAGCAGCTCATATAGCTCATAACTTATTTCATTTACTAGCAGAAGGTAAATCTGTAATTTTCACCTTTGTAGAACTTTTCGGGGTAAACATGCATGGATCAACAGCTCTATTAGATAATGAAACTATACAAGCCCTTCAATATATATTAATTGTTATTGGAGCTTTAGGTTCAATATATACTGTATATAAGATTTCAAAGCATACTTATGGAAACAAAAATTCCATAAAAACCACAGTTGTTTATACAATATTATTAGTATTTTTAGCAGTTGTAAATCTTATATTATTTGCTCTTCCAATGGAAATGCGTATGTAATTTAAGCTGTTAAAATCTAAATATTAAAACTTTAAGACCATATCTCTCATCAAAATCTAAGGACTCATACATTGTGTTTTAAAATATAGCCCCTAGTTATTAGATAAGAATGATAGTATGGTCTCTCTTTATAAAATATTCATTTCCTTTAAGTAGCTATTATCTAAATGTATTTATTAAATAAACAATTTTAATTGCAACTTTATACAATTTCACATAACAAATATAATTTTGCTTAAATTAGCTAATATGAATTTTTACCCTTCAAAGGAGTTGTTTTTTTGACTGAAAATAAAAAAAGTTTAGCTTATATATGTTTCACATTAATATTAGCATCAGTTTTATGGTATTTATTGTTTGTTATTAAGCCTTTTAACTTTTGGATAGAAATGAGTATTTCTATATTTATTCTAATACTTGCTGCCTCATTTTCAAAAAATAGCATTTTTGTTTTTAAGAAAATAGCCCTCAAAGATATACTTTTAGGTATTTTTTCAGCTATTGTGTTATATGCTATATTTTATCTTGGAAATATAATATCCGGATATTTATTTTCATTCAAAGATACAGAAATACTATCAATTTACAATAATAAAGCACAGGGAAACCTAAAACTTATAAGCTTACTGCTTCTTTTGTCAATTGGTCCAGGAGAAGAAATTTACTGGAGGGGCTTTATTCAAACTACTTTATCTAGAATATTGGGAGAAAATAAAGGATATATCTTATCAGCAGTACTTTATGCATTAGTACACATTATTACTGGAAACTTCATGTTAGTTTTAGCAGCTTTAGTGTGTGGATTATATTTGGGATGGATTTACAAAAGAAAACAAACTCTTACACCAGTAATTATATCTCATGCACTTTGGGATCTTATAATATTTGTTTTATTCCCATTAATATAAAAAGGAGGTTAGCATATGACCAGTGAAAAATCAAATGTTCAAAATATCTTTTCATCTATTGCTGAAAAATATGATATATTGAATACAGTATTAACTCTTAATATTGATAGTCTTTGGAGAAAAAAAGCTATAAATATTTCAAATATAAATGAAGACAGTAAAGTTTTGGATTTATGCTGCGGTACTGGTAAAATGGTATACTATACCTGCAAAAAAGTTGGTAAGAATACTGAAGTTATAGGTTTAGATTTCAATGAAGCTATGCTTGAGGTAGGTTATAAAAATCTTAATAAAAGTATTCCTGACTATAAATTTAAATTACTTAAAGGTGATGTTCAAGCGCTCCCTTTTAAAGACTGCAGCTTTGATTGTGTGACTATTGCCTTTGGATTAAGAAACATTCCCAATAAGACAAAGGCACTATCTGAAATCTACAGAGTTCTAAAACCAGGTGGAAAAGCAATTTGCTTAGAATTATCAACTCCACAAATACCTATATTCAAACAAGTATATGGAGTATATTTCAACAACATACTCCCCATTATTGGATATTTAGGCACTGGTGATAAAAATGCCTATTCCTATCTTAGAGACTCTGTAAACAAATTTATGTCAAAATCTGATCTGAAGTATGCCTTTGAATCTACAGGTTTCAAAAATGCTAGCTACAAATCCCTGTCCGGAGGTATAGCTTCTATACACTATGGTACAAAGCCCATTGTAATTAAATAATATGTTATTCTTCATTTTATCTACATAATTCTATACTGTATACAAATATAAGTATAGATACTACTAGAGATCCTGTATGCGGTATGAATGTATCAAAGAAAGATGCTATCTCTAGAAAGATAGATGACAAGACATATTATTTTTACAGTAAGAATTGCGCTAATGAATTTGAAAGAAATCATGTGCAATATAAATAAAATGCTTATATAGTAATAAATAGCACCTGAATTAACTGAGTTCTTACTAGGCAATTCAGGTGTTATTTTTGAAAATTATATAAAACAACTTTATATATATTACAATAAATTATATTCATTACATATAAACAGATTCTAACTAAATCTTATTTATTAAATGAGCAATTCTAATTGCAACTTATATATAATTTTGATAATAGGAATATATTGAATTAAGGTTCAAGTATTCTAGATTAAAATTAGGGATGATTAGTATTATAAACATATATTTTTAGGAAAGCTTATACTAAACACAGTACCTTCTCCAATTTTACCTTTAACCCGTATTTTTCCTCCATTAGCTTCTACTAAACTTTTAGTTATGGTAAGTCCAAGGCCTGATCCGCCAGTATTTTTGTCTCTTGATATATCACTTCTATAAAATCTCTCAAATATATAGGGTAAGTCTTTTTCAGAAATGCCTATACCATTGTCTTCTACCTCTATTATAATATGGTCTTTTTTTTCAAATAGAGATACCTTTACTCTGCCATTAATTTCAAGATAGTTATTGGCATTTGAAAGAAGATTGTGCAGTATTTGTTTTAAATTATCTTTATCCATATATACAATTATATTTTCTGCAACTTCAGCCGTAATCATGCAGTTTTTTCTCATAAATATAGGCTTAAAAGTATCTACAATATTTGCAATTTCAGAAGATAAATTAAATTTACTTTTATTCAGAGTTATATCTGCCTGCTCAAATTTTGATATGTTTCTAAGATTATTTACTAATTTTGAAAGTCTATCTAATTCTTCATAAAATACTTGAAATCTTTCTTTTGAGGGTTCCCATATGCCATCAATTAAAGCTTCAACATGAGTTTTTAGAGTAGTAAGCGGAGTCCTTATTTCATGAGCCATATCAGAAGTAAGCCTTTTTCTGAGTTCTTCTTGATTCTGTAATGTTTCTGCAAGGTAGTTTATTGAGCAAGCTAGTTCTTCTATTTCTTTTGTATTGGATTTTATATTAGAACGAACTTTTAAATTCCCCATTCTCATTTCAGAAGCAGTTTTAGTTATCTTTTCAAGAGGAGATGCAATCTGCCTTGATAAAAAGAAAGTTATTAATAATCCAAAAATCAATGTTATAAAAAAAGATATTATAAAGGATTGATTAAGATTATTTATAAACGCTAATGAATTGGAAGAAAAATAAGAGCTGCCGTAATAACCAATGATTATTGTCCCCACTACACTATTATCTTTAGTCAGTTCATGTTTTTCTTCTTTGTACTCTCCTGAATTAATACTGGATAAATTGCCCATCATGCCGTTTTTCCCTTCGCCCATCATTGAATTCATCATATTTTTATGCTGCATGTACGTAGTCCCTGAAGAAAACAGAATACTACCTGAATTATCTCTTACTTCAATATATAATTCATTCATATTTGCATTTCTGACCATTGCTTCCTGGCTGTCACCTGAAAATCCATTATCTTTATTATAAGAATCTTCAATAAATTTAACTATTTCATTTATCCTTGTATTGTGTTCATCTACTAAATATTTACTAAATTCATTGGAAATCCTTAAATTTGAAATAATACCAGTAATGATTAAAGAGCCCATAAGAGCAATAAAAAAACCTAAGGCTAACTTTTTACCAAGTGTTATTTTCACTACTATAACCTCCTGTATTAACTAAAATATTATTAAGATTTTGAGCCTGTAAATTTATAACCTACTCCATAAACTGTACTTATATATTTAGGATTCTTAGTGTCGTCTTCAATTTTATGTCTTACATTCTTTATATAGCTGTCCACCGTTCTATCAAAGCCTTCATATTCAATTCCAAAGGCCTTTTTAACTAATTGTTCTCTTGTAAATACCTGACCAGGATTCGTAAGTAGTGCTACCAATACTTTAAATTCATAAGGAGTGATATCTATTTCTTTATTTTTCTTTTTAACTTTCATTTTTCTCACATCTATTTTCAAATCACCATCATTAAATACAAGATAATCAGCAAGTGGATTATCATCTCTATAAGCTCTTCTAAGAAGTGCTCTTATTCTTCCTACAAGCTCTCTTACACTAAAAGGCTTTGTAAGATAATCATCTGCCCCTATCGCTAAGCCTTCAATTTTATCATCTTCCTCTATTTTAGCAGTAAGCATAATAATAGGAACATCAGATACTGATCTTACCTTTCTGCAAACTTCTTCTCCAGAAATTTTAGGAAGCATTAAATCCAATACGATGAGTTTAATATTCTCTTTTTTAAAAATTTCAATGGCTTCTTCACCATTTGTTGCTATATATACTTTAAAATTATCCTTTTCTAAATAAGCTTTAATTACTTCCAGTATTGTATATTCATCATCAACTACAAGTATATTAATGGTATCTTTCATTTTTCGAGCACCTCAATACAATTTATTATTTCTTACAATTATCATTATATCAAAAATAACTAGAGATTAATCTCTAGTTATTTTTGATAAATTCTTTCCTCTTTTTATATTCTTCTTCGCTGATTTCTCCTTTAGCATACATGTTATCAAGAGTTTTAATTGCATTGTTATTTACCTTAAAATAACCCTTAAATAATTTTACTGCTGCAACAACTATTCCTATAATTATTAAAAGTCGTATTATCATAAATATTATGAGATATGGCCCTCCCACGCCTATAAATCCATTACCATAACCACAACCAAACATAATATCACCTTCCTTTTAATTTTCTATAATTAAATTATAAAATTAAATTATGGAGCAATTATGAATGAACTATGCCTACTCATATAAACATACCACAAAACTAAAAATAAATTCTTACTACATTTAGTATATATACTAAATTCACTTTACAATAGCTGAATCATACTGAATAAATATTTGAAAAAGTAGAAATATTCTTTTTATTACGTTATAATAAAAAAGATAAATTATACAATAATAATTATATAACTGAATTTATACTAACACATAAGGAGGACTTAGTTATGACAAATAATAACATTAAAATAAAAAAATCCATACCTTTTGATGCTAAAAGAAAAATCGTTGCTCATGCAACGGGAGAATCATGGTATAATATACCACATATTACTTACAACTATGAGCCAGACATAACAAACTTTTATGAAGAATTTGTTGAACTATCTAAAAAATTAAAAAGTGAAGGGAAGAAAATTTCCTTTAATAGTTTAATGATAAAAGTTATATCAGAGGGATTGTTAAGTGCTGCTGATTTGAATTCATATTTAGAATATGATCACGAAAAGTGCGATGGTACTTTACATATATTAGATGAAATTAACATAGCTATTCCCTGGATTTTATCTGATGGTTCTCATATAACTCCAAGTATAATGAATGCTGGTAAACTATCATTAGAAGAAATTTCTGACTACATTTCAAATTTGACTAATAAAATAAATAATTCAGACATTAAAGAAATAACAAATATACTGTCGTCGGAATTCAGCAGTGAAAAGCCCTATCTTGAAGGTAAAGAAAAAGATAATTATTATAAAATACCTGACAGTGAACGTCTAACAAAAGAGGACTTTATTTATGGAACAATAACATTTTCAAATATTGGATCTCTTTATAGAGAACAAAAAGGCTCTTTTTGTCTACTTGAAGTTATACCACCACAAGTATTTGCGATAGGCCTAAGCTCAGTTCAGGAAAAACCAGGAGTTTTTTTAGATGACAACGGATCTAAACAAATAGGAATAAGAAAAACACTTCCAATGTGCCTAGCCTTTGATCATAGAGCACTTGATTTCAGTTCTATTATTCCATTTTTAAAAAAGCTGGATTCCATATTTGATGATCCATCTGTTATTCATCAGTGGTAATAAAGTTTTGCATTCGTAATATATTAAAAAATACCTGGAGATAAATATATTTTCAGGTATTTTTTATATTTGAATTGATTTTTTTTATATCTACAATACTACTAATTAAAACTTATGAAAAAGCAACCTCAATAAGTTTTCCATGATATCCACTTGAAAATAATCTTACATCACAAAAACAATATGACAATTATGCAATATTCTGTAAAGAAAATATTTATGATTTGATTCAGAAATTTTCTTTATAAAAGAGTTATACTTGTATTTATTTATCTAAACTCCTTCATTTTAAATTCAATTAAAAATGTAGTTCTTTCCAGAGTACTTTCTAGGGATATAATTCCATTATTTTGTTCAATCAATTGTTTAATAATATATAATCCGAATCCATGATCTTGTGATTTTTTAGTCTTTGTAGAGAATCCTCTATCAAAAATTTTATTTTGAATATCTTCAGGAATCATATCTCCATTATTAGATATTTCAATAAAAAATTTATTATCTTTACTAAAAGAATCTATTGTTATCTCTTTATTTTCAATATTAGATTTAACTTCAAATGCTTCAAAGGCATTATCTATAATATTACTTATAATACTTATTAGATCATTTTCTTTAATTTCTATTGAGCTGAAAGGTTCATCAATCATTATATCAAAATTTATATTATTTTTTACTGCATAATTACTTTTTATAGATAGCAATCCACTTAAACAATCATTGCCAGTATCTATGTATTTAAATGATGAATGAAGTGTATTTGAAATTCCATTTACATAGTTTTTTATCTTTTCAACAGTATCTGGTTTATTTAGAGAACATAACCCCCATATAACATTAATATGATTTGCGAAATCATGCTTTTCTTGTCTAATTATTTTAATTATCTCTTCCATGTCTTTAATCTGATGTTCTTGTATTTTATATTTAGCTTCCACATTTACAATTCTTCTATATTCTTTTAATCCATTTAATTGTATTATTAAAAATATAAAATATACGATGAATATAAAACAATTATATATTTTAAGATCCTTTACATCAAAAATACTAAAATTAATAATAAGTATAAGTAATGCAAAAACTCCAATTTGCATTATTAAATTAGAAAAAAGAATACCTTCTTGTTGAAATAATTTGAACTTATTAAAATACTTACTAAATCTGAAAAGTAATAATACAATAATTACTTGCATTATTTTAGTAGCTATTATAAAAACAAGTGAATATTTAAAATTCAAAAAAATTTGATTGAGGTTTATATTCAAAATAATCATTTCAATAATTCCAATAAAATATTCAGTTACAGAAAGCACTGAAAGGAATACAAAAAATATGACTATAGACGCGAATATTTTTATTCTTGTAATGTAAGCCAATAATAAAATATCAAATATTGTAATAAATAATATACGATAGATATTGTTAATATAAATTGTACTGAAATAAGTCATAGACACAAATAATATACAAAATAAGATTGATCTTAATTTATTTTCTATTAAAAATCTTTTTTTATTATGTAGTGCTGCAAAAATTCCTAGAAAGAGCAATGATTCAATAACATCTGATAGTATTTCCATTATAATAGCCATAGTATCTCCTTTAATTATAACTTTTTTATAAATACCATAGATAAAAACATTAATCCATGGCATTTATAAAAAATGAATTTCTATTTTAGAAATTCATCAGGGCACTTTGGCTGATGTCCTAAAAGAGTTGATGTTGGTACTATAACTATTGCTCCTAAAAATAAAGCTATAGAACCTAAAAATTTCATTGATTTTGATACTAACAAATTTTTAATATTTTTCATTTTAATCCCCCCATCAGTATTGAATAATTACTATATATGATATTCTACAATAAATTGCTTTTTTCCTTCATAATTTTTAAAAGAAAGATATTTGAACAAAAAAATTTTTCACTATAAATTTATTTGTCTTCACATTATGTATTTTAAAAATAAAAAAAGACACATCATATCATTTTTTTATGATACAATGTATCTTTTTTGATATTAATATTTTATATGGATTTTTAAATCCTAAGCAATTTAAACTCAATTATTTAGAAACTTCCTTAATAGCAACTGCTACTGCAACTGAAGCTCCAACCATTGGATTATTATCCATTCCAATAAATCCCATCATTTCAACGACAGTTTAGGAGTTTTACTCCTAAAGTTGCACAAATACTTGGTTAATTAAAAATGTATTACACATTTTACTCACGTTAAATGTATATTATTATAATATATTATTTTTATGGGTTATGCAATATAAAATCTTTACTTTTCACAATATTTAATTAAAACATATTTGTTTTAATGCAATGTATAATTGTCATTATAAAACAATACAGACTAATAAAATAACCTGGAATAAAATAGAACAGTGAATAGGAGTTTAAATAATGGATTTAAAAGTTAAAGAGAAAAAATTAAAGTTAGATATACCTACTGTATTCATTGCTTTAAAGAAGAAAGAAACACCAGTAATCGCAAAGATTTTTGCAGTGATTACAATTGGATATGCGTTATCACCTATTGATTTTATACCAGATTTTATACCTGTTATAGGTTTGTTAGATGATCTGATTTTACTTCCAATACTTGTTGTAATAACAATAAAATTTATACCAGAAGAAATATTTAATAAATGCAGAATTGAAGCAGAAAATTTATGGATTATCGGAAAACCTAAAAGGTGGTATTTTGCAATACCAATTGTATCAATATGGCTGGCATTCATACTGTTAATTATTAAATTAGTTATAACATAATATTCTTTTTAGACGTAACAAATATAGTTCGAAAAAAATAGGCAATCTAGGATTTACCCTTAAACTGCCTATTTTAATTATGTATTATTTAATAAAACCTTATTAAAGCCTATAACTAATATTATGATTCCATCATTCTAGGCGCTCACATTTCATGCAATTTGCTTTTCCCCTCTTTTGCCACTCTCTAGGTAATTGAATTTTGAATGTTTTCATATATTCTAGTTTCATAAAATAATA
Organism: Clostridium pasteurianum DSM 525 = ATCC 6013; assembly: GCF_000807255.1. Taxonomy (NCBI): domain Bacteria; kingdom Bacillati; phylum Bacillota; class Clostridia; order Eubacteriales; family Clostridiaceae; genus Clostridium; species Clostridium pasteurianum. Next base: position 2,743,685 of record NZ_CP009268.1, read on the forward strand.
CAATGTAATTTTAAAATTCCTAACATGCGTATGAAGAGTTTGAGATGCAAGATTTAAATTATATTTACAATAAATTACATAATTACCCGTAGTTTCCTGTATAATATCTTTAATCAAACTGTTTTCATCAAAAATCTAACAATAGATTTATAACCTTGTTTGTAATGCTCTATAGTTGTTGGTCTTAAATTTTTAGCTTTACAGTTATCTAAAAACATTAAAAGCCCTGTTTAAACATCACGTTGTCTTCTGTAATTATTTTCGTTTTTCTTCTCATTTAGCTAATATTAACACCTTTCAAAAAAATAAAAATACACGCTAATGAAATTTTTATACATTAACGTGTATTCTCTAATTTTTAATTTACTAAGTATTAAATCTCTCTTGTACTCTGAAAATTAAGTTTGTCCCTGAACTTGCACTTTTTTAGAGGTTCTTGCATTTTCTCAAATCCTCTCATTTTCTTTCTCATACATCTCTCGTTTGTTTTTTCCTCCCTTAACCTCCGCTAATAACTGCTGCATCACTATAATTTATCACTATATTTTCTATAATAATTCCAATCCAAAACCTGCTATAATCTCATTATTTCTTCTCCCTTTCCCCACCTACGGTGGTCTTATAAGCCACTTATTAAGGGAGAATAATCCTTAGATTATTCTCCCTTAGCCATTGTATTTTCAATGATTTTCTCAATATTTTCTCCAAATATTCGCATTTTAAATTCATATCATTTCCCTCAATTACCCACCCAATAATCCCCCTATTTTCTTACATCTTCTCTCATAATTGAACGAGAAAACGAAAAAAGCATGAAGGTATACAAGATTTCTCTTGCATTTCCTCCATGCTTCATGGACAAACTTTATTTGCTGATTACATCTAAATCGGCTTATTTTGAAGCTTCTTCAATAGCAACTGCTACTGCAACTGAAGCTCCAACCATTGGGTTGTTACCCATTCCGATAAGACCCATCATTTCAACGTGAGCTGGAACTGATGATGAAAACACTAGGTTTATAGACTATTTATAATTATAAATAAACGCATCTTTTATGAATCTATACACACATCTAATATAATTATATTAAACTTTTACTAATATAATTGCAATACCTTTTTTTACTTTTTACAATATTTAATTTAGATATATTTTTATTTCTATCTTAAACACTTAAATACTCTAAAAAATAAAGTCTCTCAAATTTAAGGCAGTTCAAAATTCCCACCCATGAAAAATAAGGATATCCTATTTTAGGACACCCTTTAACTGTCAAGTATAAATAATTCTTCTACTGTAGTATTTAATAATCTAGCAAGCTTCATTCCTAATTCTAGTGTAGGGTTATACTTTTCATTCTCAATTGCATTAATAGTTTGCCTAGTTACCCCTAGAGTATTTGCCATGTCCTCCTGCCTATATCCAAGTTCTTTTCTTAGTTTTTTTATATTATTTTTCATCTTTGTTCATCTTCCATTTTAAAAAATATTGAACTGCTATCCAAACAAAATTTTGAGTTATCAAAAGAAATAATGACACCGAATTTCTATTCCCATGAAGATAATCATAAACAATCCAACCAAACAAAAATATAATTGTATAAGCCCAAGCCCATTTTATTGCTTTCAAGTTAATACTTAATTCCATTTCATCCATTTTCCTCATAAAATCATCTCCTAAAATGTAAAATTCTTTTTACATTTATATTTTAGCAATGATTCAAATTAAATGTCAATAAGTTTTTACATTTAATAATTTATAATAACTTAAAAAAGACAGTTAATTTTTATAACTATCTTTATACTTATAAATTACTATTCTAATCCTTTTATTAATATTTGAGTTTTAGTTAATCTATTTTGAGCCTCTTAAATCTCTTCCTTAGCTTTATTTACCTTTAATGAATCTGATACTCAAGTCCATTGACCGTCTTTAATTACAAAACATCCAAGGAATAAAAAAAATAAATCAAGATAAAAATAGCATAGATATTATGTAATTATAATTTAATTATTAATTAATATAACGCCAATTGATAAGCCAATTATTGTAATTATAAGCCAAAATACCATAATATTTTTTATTGTTGACTGCTTATTGTCAATTTGTTCTAACCTTTCATATATTTTTAATTGGATCAATAGTGCCAATTCACTATCATCAATATTAAGAGGTATTTTTTTATAATATTTTTCTCCTTCTCCAAGATCACTACCAAGTGTATATCGTTCATCTTTATCTAATTTTTTATACTCTTCTTTTGATACTTCTTCCTCTGTATAAAAGATATTTTTCATCAAATTTTCTTTATAGACTTTAACATCATTATCCATTTATTAAACCTCTCTATTAACTTATTTTTCTTCAAATTGTTTTACTAATTTATAAAATGTATTCTTTTTTAAATCTAATCTTACATTATCTCTTTATAATTCCTAGCAAATGTATCCAATGACTTAATGTAAAGTAAATCATCTTCACATAAACATTGTTTTAATGCTTGATGCTACTGCCTATTAAAATTCTTACTGTTTACCTTATCAATAAATATATCTCTTTCATTAAGTCCTAAATCCTACATTTCTTTTATTTATATATCAATATTTTTGGTCTTTACTTGATACCATTATAATCATAATTATGTATATGTATCAATAATTTCTTCATTATTCCTAATAAAAAGTCAAAAAAATAAAGCATTACCATTTCTGGCAACGCCCTAAAAATTTCCTATATTAATATTTATTTTTATATCTATCATAATTGATATTATCATCGCTATCATTAGTAGTTCTTACATATCGCTTTGTAATTATTAAAAATATTATTAATATAATAATAAAAGTTACAAAACCTACGTCCATTAAAGTTGTATTATCATAATACATTCCTATATATGTTATTATCATAGGCGAAAATAAAACTAAAAATATAAATGATGCAAAATAAAACTTTTTTGTAATCAAAATTATTAAAGCCATTCCTATTATTATCCCAGCTATTATACCTATTAATACTCTACCATTCAATCCAAAATAGGTATTATCTCCAAAATTTCTTGAAAACCATCTTCCGAAAAAAATACCAAACATACTTATAGATTGTGCTATACCTTTGTTTCTATCTTTCATATAATTTCTTTCCTTTGTTTAATATTATTATAAATATGATATTACTATGTTTTAATAATATCTTCAATAATTATATTTTATAGCTTATAGCACATCAAAACAAAATCTAGAAATAATATTTTAACCTAATGTATAATTTTGTATATATTAAATGAAAATCACTATACACAATTACTTGGCATAGTGATTTTTTGTCCATAATATTATATACTCTTGTTTAAAATCTCCTTTTGCTATACCTAAGCCTAGATTAATTAATTCATTTTGAGTAAACTTTAGTTTTATCCCATTGTATTCCAATAATATAAGCATTACATATAGTCCTATTCTTTTATTTCCATCTACGAAAGGATGATTATTTATCATACTATAGCAAATATTTGCACATTTATCTTCAATAGTAGGGTAAAGATTTTGTCCATTAAAAGTTGCTTTTGAATTTTCTATTGATGATTTTAACAATTCTATATCTCTTAATTCACTTGATCCACCTGTAGTTTCTATAAGTTTGCTATGAAGTTTTAAAACATATTCAATTGAAATGTACTTCATTTAGCTAATTCCTTAAACGCTTCCATATTTTCTTCTAATATTCTATCAGCAATAGTATCTAACTGTTCTTCTGAAGAAGTCTCTTTACTAAATTCTTCAAAATCCAAAAGAATATATTTAGGCTTATTATTTTTCATTATTACTACAGATTTATCTTCATCAACCATTTTTGCTACTTTAGAAAAATTCTGATTAGCTTCAGACATAGAAATGATTTTCTTAGTATTCACTAGCATATAAATCCCTCCAAATATTTATCTTATATATATTATATCATATTTAGGATAAATTTATCCTTTTTTTAATCTATAAAGAATAATAAAGTATAGAATTAGATTTTAAGTTCAATTCTATACCTTATTTATTTCTACTATTATAATTCTAAGTATGAGTAATTACATACTGTTCAAATTGTGTTACAAAATCTTCAAAATCTGTTGGTTGCACTATTTCTACATTGTCAATATGAATTTTCTTACTATTATCAATATTTTGAGATTGCTGTGGTAATTTTATATTACTAAAATCAGGTGTATTTAATTGTGGCATAAACATACTTAATTTATCTACTGTATTCATTATATTAGGAACATTATCCGCTAATATATTTAATCCTCGTGTTCTTTCTGATGTTACTACTCCACTACCTTTATTTAATAATATTGTCTCTTCACCTTTTTCATTTATTTGATATCTATCAGTTTCTGGAACATATTCTTCTCCACTAGCATACCCTATATAGTTTCCTCCACGTGCAAGTGCCTTTATTCCAGGAACATTACTAACAGTACCATATCTACTTTTTATGTAATTAATAGCCGCCGCCGCATTATCTATAGGATTTAATATTTGATTATGACCAGATACCATATTCTCAGCAAAAGTAGACGGTATGGTTTGCATTAATCCTTGGCTCGGATGACCAGCTTTAGCGTTGCTATCCCAATTATTAATATCATTAGGATTTCCACTAGATTCATGCATCGCAATAGTTTGTAATGCTGGTAGCCAACTTTCAGGTACTCCAGTCAATTTTATAGCTTCTTTTAACCAATCTGTCACACTACCTGGTACATTAGCAACTTGTCCATTAATTGCACCAGTCATTCCACTAACCTTATCAGTAATAAATTTTTCAATATCAGATTCATCCATACCCTTAATAAGTCCTTCTATCATATATTGACCTATCTTATACATAACCTTACTAGGTGAATGAATATCTAATTTTTCATTGAATTTATCTACCATCTTCTTACATAAATTTTCAATGTTTTTCATTAAATCATCATTGCCATCTGATAAACCTTTACCAATATTAATATCAATATTTTTACCTGCACCTTGCATTGATGATACGAAAGGAGTAATTAATCCTTTAACATTAGATATTAATGTTCTAGTAGGAGTTAATACGGATTCTTGAGTATTAGTTATACCAGTACCAATATTTTTATCAGTATTTTGACCATATTGTCCTGCATTATTAACAAAGTTCTGAATCAGATTTACAACTTCAGTAATTAAATCATCTACAGGTTTCTTAACTAATAATTTATTATTAGTAACTGAATCTCCAACATTTTTATTTGTATCTTTACCATATTGTGGTGATTCATTTACAAAATGTTGAACATTATCATCAACTTCATCTAATAATTCATTAACTGGCTTTTTAACTAGATTTTTATTATTTTCAATAGTAGTCCCTATTGCATTTAATGTATTTTTAGCTGATTTTGATTGTTTATCAATGTTTTTACTTGAATCAGAATTAACATCAATAGAATTAGTTCCATTTAGTATATTCATAGATTCATTATGTGGTATAACTTGTTCTCCACCTTGAAATTTTCTAGATTGTCTACCGATTACTATTTCTAATCCATTTTCAGCTACTTCTGCAATACCTTCATCAGCATCATCAGTCCCCTTAGCATATCCATCTAAGGCATTTCTACTATTATTAATATTATTTTGTTGTTCTGCTAAATCACTTTTTTTATCATTTAATTGATTTTTTTGATTAGATATATCATCCTTTTGATTACTAATAGCATCTTTCTGTGCATCAATTGCTTCAAATTTAGTTTCATATGTTTTTTCTATTGCATCCTTTTGAGTATTATAATTTTCCTGTGCTATATCCTTTGCTTTACTAGTTGCATCAATTTTATCCTGTATATCAGTTTTCTGTTTTTCAATAGCTTGGTTTTCTTTCCAACGTCTATAATCCTCTTGGTCTTTTGCTAATTGTTCTCTGGCAGAATCTATTCTAGTTTGGTCTGCTACCCACATAGCTTGACCATTTTCAGTTATTAATACAGTTTTTTCATTCTGTGCATTATCTAATTCTAATTGGTCTTTCTTTATTTTATTCTCATAATCAATAGCTGAATTATTTTCATCCTGTAAATCCTTTTTCTTTTGCAACATATCTAATTGAGATTTATATTTATCAATTATTGCATTTTGTTGTGCCTGTTCAGCTTTATAACCTGTTATTAGGCATTTTACTTAAGCTAAAAAACATTCAAAAAAGTCAAATTATTATAGACTTAATTTATAGGTCAGATTAAATAATCTGACTCAAAAAGAATAAGATTATTTAATCTGACGATAATTAGTAAGGAGAAAATTTTTTAATTATGAGAAGAAATAATAATGATAAATATAGTAAAAATGCCTTACGGAATAAAAAAATACAATAAACTTTGTAAGTTTAATCAATTTCCAAGTAAATATGGATGCGAAGCATGTGGATTTGAAGGTAAGCTGTACAGACATGGATTTTATTATAGAAACTTAATTACCCTTAAAGGTGCATACAAGATAGTCATCCTGCGTTGTAAATGTCAATCCTGTGGTAAAACCTATTCTCTTATACCCAGTTTTATTATTCCTTATAGGCAATATGCTTATGAAGTTATTCTAACTTCTATTATTATGATGCTAAAACTAGGTTATTCCTTTAGTAAAATATTAACTCTTATAAAATCTCTTAATATTAACTACTCATCTCTTAATACAACAGATCTATCATTTTGGAAAAATAGGCTAGTAAGCTCATTATCGAGTATTCGTTTATTTTTTGCACAGTATAAATTCTATAATTCTAACATAAATAGCAAATTACCTATTGATATCATAAAAAAAATTATTATCTTTTGCCGTTTAAGGCACGATTTTAACTTGGATTATTTTTTACACATGCCTAAGTATTTCTTTTGTAAATGATAATTTAATAGGTACAAATTAGATCTATCTTTTTTATCAAATTAAATACTTCACACTTTTTTAATGTCTTTTTATATCAATCTTGTCCTCATTTCTCTTGTTCTATCTAAAATTTTTGTATAATTCCACACAACCTTTAACGGTTTAAATATCGATTTTAAGTCATAATTATTAATAAAAATAGGAGGTTGATAATCAATGATATTAAAAGAATTTAATCAAAAGATAGCATTATTTCGTTATTCTCTGATTGCACCCATTATAACCAATACATTTACTCAGACTTCTGTAAAAGATTATTTAGCAGAAATTGCAGCAAAGTCTTATACACTGCCTAACGGCAAGAAAAAAGAGTATTCTCCTGCAACAATCAAAGGATGGCTAGTTCAATATAGGAAATATGGTATTGATGGCTTATATCCAAAATCAAGAGCTGATAAAGGTACTTCCAGAAAAATTTCAAATGAAACCAAAGAATTTATTATAAACAGTAAATTAAATTCACCTAAAAAAACTGCCAAGTACATATATCATGAAGTTATAGCTAAAGGTTTTGAAAGTGAAACTAGTATTTCCCTGTCAACAGTAACTAGATTTATAAATAAGGCTAAGATAGGTTCTAAAAAGCTTGTACCTGATGATAGAAGAGCCTTTGAATTTGAGTTTTCCAATGAATGCTGGCAATCTGACGTATCTGTAGGTCCTTACCTTACTATAGAAGATAAAAAATTCAAGACTTATATTATAGCTTTTTTAGATGATTCCAGTAGAGTCATTGTAGGATGCAAAGCATTTTTTAAAGATGATCTTTTATCTCTTATGTCTGTATTTAAAGATGCGGTAGCATCAAAGGGAATTCCTAAAAAAGTTTTCGTTGATAATGGAAAGATATATAAAAGTGAGCAATTTCATTTGATTTGTGCAGCTCTTGGTAGTATTTTAAGTTTTGCAAGACCATATTCCCCTCAATCTAAGGGCAAAATTGAAAGATGGTTCCAAACTATGCAAAAACAATGGATGAATTCAATTAATTGGAATGATTTTAAATCTATAGACCTTTTAAATGAATCCCTGTCGGGTTATGTTAACAGTTATAACAACACTATACATTCCTCAATAAACAAAAAACCAATTGATAAGTACATGTCTAATGTTGAAAATATAAGATTTATTGATTCTAAAACTGAACTAGACTATTTATTTTTATATAAAGTACTCCGTACTGTAAAAAATGACTCCACAGTATCTATAGGTACAAAAATATTTGAAGTACCACTAAAATATGTTGGTGACAAAATAAATATACGCTATGATCCATCATCTATTGATAAAGCTTATATTTTTTCACAGGATGGTAAACTTGAAGATACTATTTTCCCTGTTAAAAAAATTGATAATTCAAAAATCAGAAGAACTAACAATACTAATTCTGTTGATTTTTCTGCCTTTGAAGCTAACTAACCGGAGGTTGATATTATGTATAAAGCTTTTTATGGCTTAACTTTTGATCCTTTTGATAAAAATCTTGACTTAAAATACAGTTTTAAATCTGAGGATTTCTCTAAAGCAATGAATAGATTAGAATTTTTAAAATCTGTTTTAGGGATTGGCGTTATTACTGGAGAGCCTGGAGTTGGTAAGTCTTTCTTGCTCCGCAATTTTGTAGATTCACTAAATCCAAATTTATATAAGTGCGTATACATTCCTATTTCCACTTTAACTGTTATGGACTTCTATAGAGCATTATGCGATGGTCTTGGAATAATTCATGCTCAGAAAAAAGTAACTATGTTTAAGCAAATACAAGAGTCTATATACACTTATAGCCACAGTAAAAATGTAATTCCAGTTATTATAATTGATGAATGTCAATTTTTAAGCAATTCCATTCTTGATGATTTAAGAATAATATTTAATTTTCATATGGACTCAAAGAATTATGCTATGTTAATTCTTTCAGGTCAACCTAATTTTTTACTTCAACTCAGCAGGCAGGTCCATGAAGCACTACGTCAACGAATCATAATGAATTATTGCTTAAAAGGGCTAACGCATGATGAATGTAAGCCCTACATAACTTCTATGCTAAAAGCCGCAGGCTGTTCAGAACCAATTTTTACTGATGATGCTTTTGAACTCATTTATTCAAGCACTAATGGAGCTATAAGACCACTAAATTCTCTAACGAGAATGTGCCTTATCTCTGGTGCTAATGAAAGACTTACTTCTATTAATTCAGATACAGTTTATAAATCTCAGAGTGAAATTGATCTTACAATTTAAAATTTTTTACACTGCTTATTCTGAGCAGTGTTTTTCTATGCCTATATTTATTGACCAATTTTAGAATTTTATACATTGTGGATATTGTGGAGAAAGGGTTATTTAATTTGATTTTTGAGACTTAATTTGCCATTAGTAAGATTATTTAAACTGATTTTTTACCACATTATTACTAATTTTAGGCTGAAATAATTTGACTTTTTAAGGATTAAATAATTTGACACGTAACAATAACCTTCTTCTAAAGAATCTTGGGCATGTTTCTTTTGTAATTCCAATGCTTTACGTTGAGCATCCAATCCTTTAGATTCAACATCAAGTTCTCTTTCACGATTAGCTATATTACGTGATTCCGCTGTTAATGCTTTTGATGCTTCAGTATCTGCTTTAGATTTCGTTGTTTTATATCCACCTTCTGATGCAGTATCCATATTGTCTAAAACACTAGATTTATATTTGCCCGAGTCATTCCATATTTTATCTAAAGAACTCATCGCATCTTGTATTTTTTGTATATCTGCTTGTTTAGCATTAATTTCATCATTATAAGGTTTAAATGCTTTGTCAGTAGGCATATCCATTGCTCCACCTGCTGATGCAACCGCCGCTTCTGCATCTCTTTTAGCTTGTAAAGCTTGAACTTCTGCCATAATTACACCAATTCTAGTTTTTGCATTTGCATAAGTAGTTTGTGTAACCCCAGTATCAATTATAGAAGACTCTTTTGTAGTAGATATCTTTACATTAGCCAAAGCTTTATATGCTTCACCTTCTTGAGATAACATATTCATTTGACTATTCAATAATCCTATATTTTGAATTCTACTATTTCCTTCTGCATCAGTAATAACAATTAATCCTTCAATTTGTCCAGCTAAAGATTTAGCTATATCTGACATTTGCTTCCTTGTCTCTGTATCAGTTTTGTGAGAAGACTCTAATTGTTGATATGTTTGTATCTCCTCTACCAATTGTTGATTATTTTGCTCTCGAGATACCATCATCCCCATATATGCTTGTTGAGCGTTTTCTTTATTAGTATCAATAGCATTATTAATTTGGTCATATAAAGTTTTCTCATCACCTAAATATTGTATTAACTCGGGATGATTTTTAACTATATCTTCTACAGATGCCGCTTTAAGATGACCGCTATTATCATTCATTTCTTTGATGTATTTACTGTAATCTTTAACGTTATCTGTAGAAGTAGTTAAAGCTTGTTGATATTTCTGTTGAATTGTATAAGCATTATCTACTTGCTCACTAGCTTTTTCAATTGCATCTCCATTTTCTAAATTAGCATCAGTATTATCCTTCTTTTTACTTGTATTTCCTTCAGTTATCGAAGAATTTTGCTTTATGAATTGAGAATACTTAATCCATTTTCCTGTTTGGGTATCAAACATTTCTGTATCTCTACCAAGAGCATAATATAGAGTAGCAGCACTATTATTCAAAGAATCTATATTTTTAGAAATATCTTTTATTGACGATGCAGCGTTATCATATTTTTCCCATTGACCATTCTTTTCGTATGTGTCCATTTGTTGTTTTTTGGAATTATATATGTCAATTTGATTCATTTGCCAAGATCCAACCGAATTTGTTAATTTATCTTTTAAATCATCATAATTTTTTCCTTGCTCTCCTGCTATTTGTATTTTCTTTTCATCATTATATTTCTTTAAAGCTTCATAATTCGTTGCTATCGCTTTACCTTCTGCATCATATCCAGATATTAAAGTAGGAAATTTTTCCGCCAATTGTCTCTGTACTTCTAAAACTTGACTTTGTATATTATTGTATTCTTCACTAGATTTACTAGTTTTTTTTAATTGGTCTTCTAAGGATTTGTATCTTTTTAATAACTGGTCAGATTCATTAGTTTCATTCATCTTCTGGGATAAATCAGTAATATCATTTCTTATGTCTGAAACACTTCTATGAAATGAATAGAATCCAATAATCAATGCACTTATACCTAACGTAACTCCTGCAATAATTGCACTTAAGGCTAAAGATGACATCATTACTGCTCTTTGAGACGCTGCTAACGCTGTATTAGATGCAGTTGCAGCTGCTGAAGTTGTTGCATTAGCAGCAGTCTTTAATTTTAAAGCATCTAAAGCAATAGTTGCCTCTTGTTTAGTTATTGTCCCTGCCGCCACTTGAGCATTTAATGCCTGTTCTGCTGATGCTAATACATTTGTACTAGATTTAGCAATTCCCATTTTTTGACCAACAATATTTAAAATGGTTGCTGACTCTTCTGCTGTAATATTGCCTTTAAGAACTTCTTTACTTAAAGATTGAACTGCCGCTTCGTATCCTTTAACTGATGTACTTGCACCAGTACTAAAAGTATGTCCAAGTGCGGTAAAAGATAAATTAGCTTTATCTAACCATTGAGTTAAGTTGCTTCCAGTAATAAATTTCAATGAACTAGAAAATACTTTCACTCCTATAGCTACTTGAGGTAATATATAAAGCATTTGCTGTAATGGTTTTGGTAAATTAGCTATTGCTTCTACTACAGAAGTTGCTCCGTCAACCGCATTTTTTATTTCATTTATTCTACATCTTTTAATTTCTTAGAATACTCTGTTCTTACTTTGTCTGTTTCACTTTGTATTCTTTTAGTAACTGTATCTTCATCAAACAGTCCTTCTCTTGCTTTTGCAGTTACATCCTTAATATAAGTCTGTACACCACTTAATTGCTCCTCATTTAAATTTAGTTCGCTTAATTCCATTGTTTTTAATCCCCTTTCAAGTTTTTAATTTAGCCCCTAGATAATAGTTACTTAAATCAAACCCTTTATAAAATATTTTTATATTTATTTAAAAATTCAGTAAGTTTCATTTGATTTTTCTTACTTAAATTTCTTTTACCCTTTCTATACATACTTATATATGCATCACTTACACCCATAAAAGATGCTATTACATTTGCCTTAAATCCTGTTGCAATTAATTTTTCAATGCAATCCCTCGTTTCCATGTTATTTCCTCCATTTGTTTAAAAAAATTAACAAAAAATAAGAGACTATTTACTAGTCTCTAACACATTCATGTGTGCTTTATATAGCATTATCCCCATACACAGTTTACTTTTCATTTATGAGGAAGGTTAGATTTGAACTAACATAAAGTAAACAAAATTACCAATTATGACTTATATTAAAACATTATTGACTAGTAATAAGTACCATCAAATTATTGACAACAAAATTTTAAATAAGATATTTTCCCTAAGAATAATGATTCTTAGAATCAGTTTACTAGGTATTAATAAACTCATTTTAAAAATCATGCGATTCTTTCGCCTAAAATATAAATAGATATAAGAAAAGATACTTATATCTATTTATAAAAGAAATCTTAAGGGAATTATGAAAAAAAATATATAATAAAAAAGCAGCTAACTACAAGATTGTAAAAGCTGTTTTTATTATTAAATTAATTTTATTAATAATATATTAACATTTCATTATTGACTATTGTAATTAATATATATTATAATTATTATGATTTTTTATAAACTTTTTAATAAAAGCATTGAAATATAAATAAATATATTATATAATTATTTATAAGATAAAATATATTGTATTTTAATCTGTAATTTCAACCTCATATTTATACAAAGCATCATAAAGTCTTTTAGGGATTTCGTCTTTGTATTCATCTGCAATTTGTTTGATTAAATTTTCTTTATAATGTTTATATGCATAGAATGCTTCTTCAATATTATCATACAATCCTATTCTTATAGGTTTTTTATTATGTATATTACTACATAGAGAATAATATTTACCTGAAGGTGCTACGTTTACTCCAATTGGTAATTGACCTCTATTTGCATCTTTTTTGATAAATAAAGCATTGATGCAATGAGGTACAAATATCGATGTTTCAGGGCTATAAATTTTATTTCCTTTAATTAAAATATCCTTATCTAGATCCATCCTATGCCCTTCAATTTCATAATAATTTTTATAAAACCATTTTGAAAACACTTGATAATTGTGCCATTCTTCACACACTATACATCCTTTATATGTAGGATATTTTTCCTGCCATTTTTCGTTATAGCATCTAGTCAACATATTGTACCAAGTATGATATGCCTTTTTTTCAAGTCTATCATCATAATTTACTTCATTTAATCTACTATTTTTTCCTATTAATTTTTGTTCCATTTTTTTAGCATTATTACCACTTATGCCTTTAGTCGTATTGTTAAATTGTATATAAATACTTTATTGTCCGTATTGACAGCTCCACCTACCTTCCAAATACCTTTATTTAATAGCCATTATTTGTAATATAGCTATTCACTTCCTTCCACATTTTATTTTTGAGCATATTGAATTTTATACACTCTTAACAAACTCCATTATTTAAATACATAATAAAAAGCACCTAATCCCCATTAGATGCTCTCTTTATATATACTCAAAAACAGGGATGTGGAGTCCCTTAACAATGTATAAAGTATTTTATAAAAACAACCACCTCAAAATGATATGACTGCATTTAACTTATTAATTCATTAGAATATGTAGGATTTTATACGATTAAGGAGGCGGTGAGAATCGAACTCACAACAAAAATCCTACGAAAAACTAACCATTAAAAAAATAAATATGCTTTCACACAATCAAGAAAATTTATAAAATTTTCAAAAGACCTAAGACTGCGAAAGTCCTAGAATCAATCTAATAATACCTATTAATAAATTCATTTTAAGACTTTCAATATTAATTATTATTTATATCATTCCAAATTATGTGTAAATTTTTTTGTGACAACATACGTTTACCATTAATAAATAGAGATATTGTTACTTCACTTACATCACATAGTTTTGAAAATCTTTTACTTTTAACATCATATTCATTTATATATTCAATTAATTTTAATCTAACAATCTCTTGTTCTAGCATATTATCACCTCCAATTATACGTAATTTTTATTTCATTATTCCCTTTCCTATATTAACTTTTACATTTTTTAGCATTAATGTTCATTTTTTATTGATATTTATTATAAAATGCGCTTTATTTTTGTCGCAGTTTTTTATATTTTGTCGAAGTTCAAATAATGATTATTATATAATATGAAAACACAAATAATTTTATTTACTTGAAAAGCATTGTCTTATTTCATCTTTTCTATATAAAAATAAAATATAATTTTATTATTAATGTTATAATTACTTATAAAGAACATATGGATTAATTCCACTCAAAAATGAAACTTATTTTAAATTCCAATTAGCTTTAAAATATACACACAGACCAATGAAAGATTATTTATTAAGTAATAGTCAACATGATATTATATTGATTTTGGAGTGATAAATATATGAAAGATAAAAATTATGGTGGTAACCTCAAAAATACAAAAGATGAATTAGCTTTATCTTTTAGTTTTTTAATTATTGGATTATATTTTGTTTTTATACCAAAGTTTTTTGGAAATGAATTTATAACAAGAACTGTTAGTATTATTGTTATTTTAATAGGAATTTTAGGATTAACTATTGAATTAAATAAAATAATTGAAAAACATAAAATAATTGGATTTGATGATTTTGGAGTAGGCTTAATATTAGTTATTATTACCCAATTATTACATTATTATTTTTTGTATATCTGGTTAAATGTACTTTTCTCCTTTATTTTATTATTAGGAATATTTGGACTAGTTAGAGGACTAATAACTATTATAGGTAATATGTCAATAAATAAACCTTCTATAAAAAACATGTTAATAAAAGCATTAATTATTATATCCCAAATAATAGCTTTTATAGCAGCTTTACTGCAATCTATGCAAATATTAAAAATAGTAAAATAGAATATCACGTGCACATGGCTTCAACTCTAAAAATTATCTATCCAAGTGTCTAACGGAAACAAGTTTCCTACGACACTAAGGCAATCTAATATTTTACAGCCTTTGCCCCAAAAATTGCGAAAAGCACGCAATATTTTGTGTCAACAATATCATTTTTTGAACTTATTTATTAGCATGTATCACCTAGCAATTCAGTATAATTATAAAAGTTGTCCATCTTTCAGTTCTCGTAAATATATTATAACATTAATTAATTGTATATTTATGATTTCTGAAACTTGGACAACTTTTTATATTGTGATTGAGAAAAATTAAAAATATTCCATAACTTGAATAACTTTTGCGTAGTGAAACGTAGCAAAATTATGAAAGTTAGCTTCGGGAAAGGTGCGGAAAACCCCCAAGGTACGGGGGGTTGTCTGCTATACTATTATTACTCTACTTCTTTAAATAAAAAATCAAAATCCTTTGCTAATTCTATATTCTCTTGATCTATTTGTTTTTGAGTTTTTATATTGCTTATGATATCTGTAATATTTAATGTATTATAACTTATTAATATCTTAATTAAACGTTCTATAGATTTACCATATTTCAATCCGATTCTTTTTCTATCCCATTCATTTTTAAATAATACAATACCGCCCCAATCATCTTTTAATTTCTCTATCTTTTTGCTAATAGAATCCATTACATTAGCAGCAAATAAAGTATTAAATTCTTTTTCTAATGCTTTAATATTCTCTTGTGCATTGCAATTTTCTACTGTAATTTTATATCCTTGATAATATCCATTTATTTCACTATCTACTTCTGCAAAATGATCTAATACTATTTTTTGTACTTTTTCATAAAATTTCTTTCTGATATTTATATTCCACATTTTTTGTGCATTAGTTATTTCCATCACTTGCATTTGTTCTTTTTCAACCTCTTTAATATATTTTGTTTCTTTATCTGTTGCACATCTCTGCTTATAATCATTTAAATAAAATATGTAAGATGCTTGTACAACAATCTTATTTGACTTTTCTAATCTTGTTAATGAAGATATTATTGCAGGTCTTATATGAGCATATATACAAGTAAATATATCTTGTTCCGCTAAAGAGCTAGATAAATTCTTTTTATATAGATATCTATGAAATTTTTCCCTATTAGCATTGCAAGTCCTATAATTAAAATTAACCATTTTTACTAATTCTGCTATACAAACATTGGTTATGTAAACTATATTATCTTCTTTGATTTGTCTTTTTTGTATTATATTATATAATTTATTTTCTAATAATATATCTATATATTTACCATAAATACCTATATAATTATTTCTACTACCTTCAGATTTACCACTATGCCCTTTTCTATTATCCACCTTTTCCTTTGGAATGCCATATATCTCATCAACAATAAATCCATTACCCTCTTTATGGTATCTAAAATATCTTGACCAATCTTTTAATTGTGCTATTTTTGCATTGCCTGTTTTGATTTCTTCCTCTAACGTAGTACATATTGCTCTATAACTTTTATATTTAATATTTAATTCTAAATTTTGAATCTTCATATAATATTAATCTCCCATTACATTTTTCTTAATTGATTTCTTAATTGATTTAATCCTGTTAATGCAATTCTAAATTTCTCATTATCTTCAAAACTATATACCGTCCCATCATCATTTGTAAATTTATAGAATTTGCACCCTAGAAAGTTTAGTGCATCTGCCATATATTTTTTGTTAACATGATAATATTTCTTTTTACTATTAGTTGTTTCCATAATCATTACCTCCTGAATTTTTTGATAGGTGCATCCATTATGTGCACGCCATTAATTTTGTACTTACAAGTACAAATACTTTATTATTTTTATCTAAATGTAAGTACAATTTTCATAAGTTAAAATATCAAATTCAATCTTAGAAACTAATCTAATCCATGTTTTAATATCTTTTTTCCTTAAAGTTTTCATATCTTCATAATTTATATAATCTCTACTTTCTATATCCTCCTGATCTAGTTTTAATATATAATCCTGTTTAGTCTTTACTTTCTTATCATTAGAATCTCTATAACTTATACAATTATAAAAATAATATGATAAATGTCCCCATTTTCTTGCTCTTTTTCTATATTTAATGTATATAATATTTACGTCCTTATTATTTTTGTTATAGGAGTATCCTTTTACAGATACCCCCTATGTACATATAGACTTTAACTTTATTTAACTATCTAAAATATTTAAATAAAGTTTTACACTTATTAATATCCTGTAAAACCTCATTGTCTTCTTCATCACATTCAATATTAATTTTAATCTTTAAAATAGTGCCATTTTTATTTGTATTTATTGTAATCATTTTATTATCATTTAATCTTTTCATTAATTTTTTGTATTTTCTATCATCAATCCTTGCTAAAATTTGAATATTGCTTTTAGTAATTTTATTTTTTGAACTGGTTTCTATGCTGAATATTTCACTTTCTACTTCTTTTTTGTTATAAGTTTTACTGAATTGACTAATGACATATAAAACTGTTAATAATCTTTTTTCATCTATATCCTTAGTTAATTTCCTAATCTTCCTTATAACATTGGTATTAATTTTTACATCTAAATATCCAGCAAAATCTTTTATGTATACTTTATTAGATTGCTCCTTTATTTTTCCAACTTTATTTTTAAGCTTTTCGGCTCTCTCT
This sequence comes from Clostridium pasteurianum DSM 525 = ATCC 6013, assembly GCF_000807255.1. Lineage (NCBI taxonomy): Bacteria > Bacillati > Bacillota > Clostridia > Eubacteriales > Clostridiaceae > Clostridium > Clostridium pasteurianum. The sequence goes on from NZ_CP009268.1 coordinate 2,761,465, forward strand.
AGCTTTTTCTCAATTTCTTCTTCTGTATATTCTTTAGTCGGTCTTAATTTTTCCCCATGTAATCTAACATTTAATTCATTTCCAAATACATTCCAAAGTAGAGCTTTATCATCATTATGTTTTATGAATTCTTTATTTTCATAGAAAATATAAATTACATAATCTAGCAACTTGTCCTTAGTGAGTTTTAAATTCTTATTGAGTAATAAATTTATTAATTCAGTTCTCACGTGGTTGTAGAAGATTGTCCATTTATAGCTATGTTCCTGCTCTGTATCATCGTTATTACAATCCTTTGATTTATTTTCTATAGAATTCTTTTGTGATATTTCATTACTATCTTTTATAAAATTAAACATCATTTCTTCTATTAATTTATAAGATTTACTACTTCTAATATTTATTTTTTTGTTATCATACAAATCCGTAAATTTAAATTCTATATCTTCAGTAATATATAGTTTTATAGGTTTAATTTGTTGTTCCATATAATCGTATAATCTATTCATAGTGCAATCATTGTTATTAAATAATCTAACTTTTTCTTTTCCAAGTATTTTATTATTATTATTTATTTCTCTTTCTGTCTTCACATTACTTTTATATATGACTCTTTGAAATTTTGGTTTTTTTATTCCATCTACGAGCACTTTTATTTCTTTTGGTATATCAGCTTTAACTCCATGTTTAACATAATCTATTGTCTTAGAACCAACAATTGACATGATTTTAATGCAATCCATTGCCGTTAAACCGTCATCATTAATCTCTTTATTTTTATCTTCTATACTCCATAAAGTGGTAATACAATTTACTACCTTACCAATATCATTAGACATTCCTCGTACATCACAATCAATTATTTCTTTCATATCATCTATACTTTTAGATTCTATTTCTTTTGCATTAGAATCAACATAATCAATATTGTAAATTGTATTTGCTTTTTGATTTCTAGCATTTTTACATATAATAGCATTACTGGTTGATGCAACTTCATCTCCATCATAATCAGCACTATTAGCTTTTAAGGCTAATGAATCATAGATTGAAGTCACAATTCCTTCAGTACTATACTGATACCAGTCAAACTTCTTTGGAGTTACTACTTTCAATAAATTATGTTCATTGGCTATATGAGGATATCTTATAACATCTATTTCTGATTTATCTTTTTTAATCCAATAATTACTATATACTTCATGTTTATTTAATCCCCCCTTAATATCCAATCCAAAAGAATGCTCTGCCAGTGCCAAAACATCAGGTACTAAAGTTTGAAAATTACCATTAATCCATATGCAACCTTTAAGTGTATTCTCTTTAAATCTTTTCAAGTCTTCTTTTACTTTAGATTGAATAAAACTATCATTAAACAAACTTTTATTTTTTGCTAATGATTTATAATAAGGAGGTATTTTATAAGTATTATTCTCTTCATTAATGCCTCTAAATTGTAAAAATTCATCAACATTTGTAGAGATATTACTTATAAAATCTACAGTTGTTTTACATATTTTTTCAATATCAATTTGACTAATATCTAAACTTTGAAGTGGTTGATATGATAATAGAATCTTATCTTTTAATTCTTCACATTTTGGAGAGACTCTGGATATATTAAATGTTTTTTTATATCCATATAGTTCTCTATTGAAATTTTCCTTCCATGTATCAAAAGCTTTCTTCTCCCCAAATAATTCCTTATACTGCTTAAAAAATTTAAATTGACTTTTAGTAATTATACAATTAATTCCTTCTTTTAATACATTATGTTTATTTCCGAAAGCATCCTTCACAATTGGAGTAACACCTTCTTGTTCTGCAAAAGATTTAATATCAAATGTAAATAAATTACCCTTAATTCCTGGTATTGCTCTGAACTGAAAACTTGCTGGTACATAGTCTAATTCCAATTCATTATGCCATTGTTTCGCAAGTGAAATATCAACTAATCCACCCCCGTCAAATGGCAAAATTGATATTTTTCTTTTTTGGTTATTCTTTACTTTATAAATGTCTTTAGCAGTTTCTTCTACTATATCAAAGTATTCTTCAATTTCATGTTCATAGTCATCCACAACAATAAAACTAGGAGTTGTAACCGGTATACTATCTGTATTTACTAAAGCATAGTAACTATTAAATTTACTAAACACTGGATGCTTCATATCTTTAGGTAAACCACATAATAATATTTCATTTGCTTTATTCCATAAATCTTGCTTAATGTATATAACCTTTTTATTTCTAATATTTCCGCTAGAAGATAGAAGTCTTTTAAATACTATTGTTTTATCTATAACATCCTTTATATTCTTAGAATACATTTTTATATTATTAATCTTATTTTTACTTTTGATATTATGTAATTTCTTCTTACTAATATGTTGAGGTTTAGTAATTATTATCTTAATTAAACTATTTTTATCTTTTATAATAGTTTTATATGTACCCACGTTCACGGAAAAAGCAATTAAATCTTTTATATATTTATATCCTTCTAATTCCTCTATGTTATTACTTAATGCATTGGCAATTCTTATAGTATCTGTTTCTCTTATAAGTGTTAAGTTCTTTGTCAAATCCGATTCTTTAATATATATTACATTTTCCTTTTTACCATCTTTATTATCTTCCTCAAATACATTTTTTAAATTTAATTTTAGTAACTTATACAATTTTTTATCTTTCATATAATAATCCCCCTATATTTAATTAGCTTTAACCTTTTATTTTTAAATTTATAGCATTTAATAATTTCATTTGCTCTTCAGCTCTTTTAACAGCACCTTCTCCATTTTTAGCTACCTTATCAGGATGAAACTCCATTGCTGCCATAAGATATAATTTTTTAGCTATTTTTTCATTTACCAGTATCTCCTTTAATAATTTTTGTTCAGCTTCTGTAAATATTTCCTCTCTGACCCCATAATAACCTTCGACAAAATCTAACGAGCATGGTAGTATAAAAATACACAGTGGAGGTTAGAACTATGGGAAGAAGAAAGTATACTTTAGAGGAAAAAATTAAAATAGTTGAAGAATTAAATAAAGGGTTAACTAATGCACAAATATGCAAAAAATATGAAATTACATCATCAACATTATCTACATTTAAGAAGCAACTTAATGTAATTAATGCAACAGAGCCAAAGGATAAAAAGGCTACGCCTAAAGAAAAAGCTCTAGAAGAAGAAAACCGTAAACTTAAAGAGCTTATTGGCAAAAAAGAGCTAGAACTTGATATGCTTCAAGAATTATTAAAAAAAAAGAATTACCTACGTTAGAAGATAAAAAGACTCTTGGAATAAAATATACTGGAAAGGGACTTAAGATCTCTAGAGCATGTAGGCTATTACAAATATCAAGAACATCATTTTACCCAAGGAAAAAACTTGTTGTGGATAAAAAATCATCAATAAGAAATGTCGGTAGACCAATACCTGGTTTTTCATATGGAATAAACAACTGCATTGTTGATGACTCTGTTATTGAAACTCTTTTACATGAGGCATGTGAAAAATATCCATTCTATGGCTATAAAAAAGTAACTTGTATACTCCGTAGGAGTCATGGACTTCAACTTAATGCCAAAAAAGTATATAGATTAGCTAAAAAGCTAGGATTGCTTCTTCCATATGTAAAACACACTAAGCAAGGACATCTTGCTATCGCAAGAGATGTAAAAGCTATAAATAAATTATGGCAAATTGATATAAAGTATGTAAAAGCTTTAAATGGACAGTTTATAATGCTTACTGATATTATTGACGTTTATTCTAGAAAATTAGTTGGTAGAGAAATTACACCAACTGCTACCACAGAAGATGCAAAAACAGCTGTAAAAAGAGCACTTATAGAGAATAATGTTACTTCAAATATAGTTTTAAGAAGCGATAATGGTCCCCAGTTTACATCTGTAAAATTTGAACAATTCTGCAAAACAAATAATATATATCATGAGCTTATCCCAACAAGCTCACCTAACTATAATGCACATATAGAGTCCTTTCATTCCTTACTTTCTAAGGAGTGCATTAGTTGGAATGAGATTAGGAACTTTACTCACGGGTATATGCTTATTGATGAGTATATAGAGTTCTATAATGAAGAAAGAATTCATGGAAGCTTAAATTATTTAAGTCCAAATGAGTTTATAAGAAAATCTATAATATAGTTAGCATTCGTTAGCTTTTGTTGAAAATAAAGGGGTCAATCCGTTTCTAAACTATTATTTGTTTTCTTCTCTCCGAAAAAGTTATAATTTTTATAGAAATCCTCATAATTTTTTTCTTGCTTTCTTTGTGCTTCTTCTATTTCTTCTTTAACCTTTTTAGCTTTTGTTTTAAGTTCTTTATGAAAATTAATTAAGTATTTAGGTTGAAAATCTAGTTTATCTTTTATAACATCTAACCAATTATTAGTTATTATAGTATTATAAAACTCTAAATTTTCTAAGCACATTCCTACATCAAAAATATAATAGGTTAATTCCTTTTTATGCTTATATACTTTTATACAATCCCTATTAGTTGCATAAGAAATCAGCATATAACACTCATTGTCTTTCTCAAAAATAAATTTAGCAGTTTCTTTAGCTCTATTAAATCTTTCTATTAATTCTTCATAATCATCTTTTTGTTGTTGTTTAATAAATTTATCTACTAGCTTTAGATATCTTTTATTAATCCTATAGAATCTAAATAATTCAGTAATATTATAAAGATACCTATGGTAATTAGATGTAACTGGGTAATGTGCAAATAATTCTTTATCCTTGTAGATACATATATATGCATTTGTATCTATATATCCTTTGGCTATTGTGATATTATTTTCATTAAATATATATTTATTATCTTCAATATAACTTTGCCTTTCTTCTTCATTTTTTTCCCAAATAAACTCACAAACATTTTCATACGATAAATCAATATTTTCTAATGCATTATAGTATTTATCACCATTTTCCGATATATGTTGATAGCTATTCCATAAATCTAAACTATCAAGGAATTTTTTAAATTTATCCTCATTATAGATAAAAGGTATATCCATTTTGCGAATTTTAATAACTTTTTCTAATTGATTATGATTAATTTCTTTATTTAAATACCTTGTTAAAATAAGACTCTCAACACTATCTAATTCTAAATCTCCATTATTATCAAAATCAAAACTTCCAGTTAAAAATTCAATATTACACTTTAATCTAGCAGTATCCTCCCATATTTTATCAGCTTCATAATAATCATCCATAAGATAGTTATCATTTTCTATAAGTTTATTTACATTAACATCACACTTTACATCTTTAGGTTCTATAAGCTTTTTATTTGACTTTTTAATCTCCTTAATAGCTTGTTTAAGTTCTCTAGTAGACATATTTTCTATATCATTATTATTTATAAATATCTCTCTATCTTCTTCAGATAAATTAGTTAATAAATATAATTTTTCTGAACTTAAAAGTGAAGGCGACTTCGTTTTTTCAAAAGTTTTTGCTACTTTCATAAACTTTTGTGCTGTCCTTGGAGTATAATCTACTTTTTCTTCTAGCCACAATTTAAATTCCCCATGATTTAAGGATTGTTTAATCTTGCTTAGTCTTTTACCTATTTCAATAATATTTTGTGCAGTTTGTTGTTTTAGTTCTAATATCTCTTTTGTAATTTCATCTATTTCATTGATTTTATCCAATTGATTTATAATGCTCACCCTCTTATCTACTTAATAATTCATATTATGCTACAAGTTTATATAATAAGGATAGGCAGTTACTGACTACCCTTATATATATTAGTTAAATAGTTTCATCACTTTCATCTTCTTCAAATGTATAAGATTTAATATTAGAATTTCTTTTAACTCCATCCAGCCATTTATCTTCATTATAAATTGTCAGCTCTCCCTCATACGGTTCAAAAGTCTCTACTTTTTTATAAGTATAAATACCAATACTATTGCATTTTTCCAATTTATATATACCTTCTTTTGTAACAACCATGTATTTACTATCAAACTTTTTCAGGAAATTATTAATATTATTTCTTTGTAAAATTTCTAATACATCAATACTTGTTAGTTCTTTATCCTCTTTTCTTTCTTTATAAAAACCTACATTATTATCATCTGACCAATATAAATATCTTAAATTGTTAATATTATCACCTTTACTTTCTATAGAATTCACGGTATCCACAACATTATAATAAGGATGCTCTGGGTTTCCTTTAATTTTGTAATGTTCTCCTGTATTCTTATTAATTACAATAGAATCATTTTCGTTATCCACAGTTACTTCCTGTAAATCACTGGTATGTACAATCACCTTTCCATTAATTTTGTCTCCATCTATTAATACATATTTATCCATTTGAAATATCCTCCTATTTTATTCAAAATTATATTATTTCAATTACTCTATCCATCCACACTTTTCACATTTATGTCCATAAATCATTGGTTGTAATTCTTCTGGTGCATTTGTATCCATAAATGGCATTGCTTTCTTCCCACATTTAGGACATATAATTGAATATTGTTCTTCTTGTTCTTTTTGTTCCTCCATTGCCCATTCTTCTTCGGATTCCATTAAATCTTTAATTTGTTGTTTAATTTCTTCTTCTGTACAACCTTCTTTTCTCATAACCTTTTTTAGTTCATCATAATTTAACATATTAATTTTCCTCCTAAATTTTATTTTTATATATTTATAAAATCATTGCTGATTTATATGCTTTTTAATAAGCTTGTCTTGTTTATCTGTTTAAGTAATAAATCAATAATTTTCATATAAGTCTCTGTTATATTTTCCTCATTATATTTATATAAATAAAATTTTGTATCTCTTATTTCTGGTGTTTGATATATTACCTTTAATGCAACTCTTAAACTATGGTTATCATGTTTCATCTGTACCCAGGTATTGTCTGAATTACATGACTTATCACCAATTACATCCATTTCATAACCATAAGAAAATTTTTGAACTATCACATATGATGACCCTTCTTTAACTGATAAAATAATTAAATTACCTTGTTCAATTTTATTAATTAATAAATCAATATTTTCTTTTTGAAAATTATTTAAAATAATTCCGTTTCCTAAGTTAATATCATTTTTAATAAAAATTTTCTTTTTCATAATTTATTTTTCCTCACTTTCATTCTGCGTTTTTGGGTCGCCACCTTATATTTTTTATGTTAATTCTGAAATATCAGTATAAAAGTCCTAAAATATTGGTATAAAAGCACTAAAATATCAGTATAAAAATGTACTTTTTTTGTATAAAATATTTGTTTTTGGGGTAGGTCTAATCTTTGAAGCCCTTGGTATCAGCCAGTTTAGAGCTATGTGTTCATAATATTTTATTATAGACGGTTGCCCATTGACTTCCAATTTGTATAATGATATAATTACAGTACAGTTTAAAGAAACACCATCAAATACATAATAATAAATTAAAAAGTTAAATATTCATCGTGAATGTATAGAAGTTAATTAAATTGGTAATAATATTAATACTGTTAGAAGGTTATTGGAGTAACCCTCTATTATGAGTATTAACTTTATATGAACTTTTTGTATCGACTTCTCAAGTATATGTTATTTTTTTGAATATGTCAAGATTTAAGTATAGATTTTTTTAATAATTTTCTATATTCTTTTTGTGTTATAATTAAATTTGTATTTAGCCAATGATTTTATTTCAAAGATCAAAGAAAATCAATAATATTTTCAATCTCTACTCTACTTATAATTCGTATTAACATGCATCCTCACTTAAATTAAATTCTGCGTCCTTTGCTAAATTGAATCGGGTTTTTGTTACTTCTTTAAGAATTTCCTTGTCGTCTTTTAAGTATCCCAGTATTTCCAAACAATCTATTGAGTTTAAGAAGTTTTCCCATGTATTTTCTGTTGCACATGCAAAATAAGTATATAATCTGTACCATTTTTTAACTTCTGGTGAATCATCATCAGTTACATATAGCATCATATTAAATAACCTCCTGTATAATTTGTATTTTTCTTTTGATTTCATGTTGTTATTTTTTTATCATTTTATTATTCCTCCTAAAAAATTTAATATTTATATTAATTAATCTGCTACTATATAACATTTTAATTAAAAACACGAATAAAAAAGAGCCAATGTGATTAAGAATGATTTAACAATACTAATTAGGTTTAAAAATTCAATATATTATTCAACATTATTGGTTTATATACAAATAATACTTATAAATATTCTAATCGTACCCAAATAGACTTTATATAATATTATAAACATATAATATAAAAAGCTTATAAGTGTAAATTAAATATCATTCAATTAAAGTTATTAAGTATTATAAATGTATGTAATCCTATTATAAAATAAAATCTTAACAATAATGTAAAATATCAACTTAAATTCTTAAATCTAATTGCGTGTTAAATACCTTCTTGTATCACCGACTCCTCTTGGTTTAATTTATAACATTTTATGCAATTTTCTTTAAGTGCCATATCTTGGCTACGTAAATTATTTTATCATCTTACATTATAGCTTGTCAATATTTATTTTATAATTTTTTCATATTTTTATATTTTTTACTCTATCACCTACTCTTCCATAATAAATCTGTACATGATATTATGTTTGAGAATTAATATATAACTACCTTCAAAGAACCCAACACCCATAATAATCTTTTTAATGTCTTTCATATCTACAAGTACGGAACATATTTGTTCAGTTAAATCATCTAATATTAAAACTCTTTTATTACTATGCTTGTACTCATCTATATACCAACCAAAATCTTCAAAAGTAAGTTGTGTATTAACTATCCCGTGAATATCTAGTGTAACAGTTTTTTCTGATACTTCATTTAAATACAATTCAAATTCTTGGAAACCAACCTCAAAACCAAATTCTTTAATATTGCCATCTTTTAAAAACATATTTTCTATTCCCCTTAATATTTTATTTATCAGTTAATTCATCTCCTATACATATATAATATCACTCCTAACGTGACAAGTCAATAACTCTTAAGAACATTTTTTAACTTTCACTTGACTTTTATATACATAAAAGGTATAATTTAACCTATAAAGTAGTAATGCATATTAAGGAGCGAACTATTATGATAAAATTTTACATATCAGATTTGTTGGGTAAATTTAAAAAGAGCCAACGATGGTTAGCAGATGAAACAGGAATCCGACCTTCAACAATTGGTCTCTACTATAGTGAAAATATTAAGAGAATTAATTCAGAAGACTTAAATGCAATTGTCAAGGCTTTTAAGGCACTTGATAGTAATATAAAATTAAGTGATGTTATAGATTATATTGATGATGAAAGCTCTTCTATTACAAAATAAAAATTTTGGAGGTTATACATGGAAACTATATATTATTCAACAACCGAAGTAGCAAAAATGCTGGGAGAATTAGATAGCACAATTCGATTTTGGTGTACAAAATTTAAAGATTTTATTCCAATTAAAAGGCAAGGTAGTCATAGACGGTTTAAAGAAGAAGATATAAATACTTTAAAACAGATTCAAAAATTACTTAGAATAAATCATTTTACCATTTATCAAGTATACGAGCATTTAAAAAAACAGACTATAGATGATGGTATGGATAGATTGAAAGAGAATGACCCTATTTTTATAAAATTATTATCAAAAGAATTATCAAAAGAATTGTCAAAACATTTAAATGAAGAATTGGAATTAATAGAAAAAGAACTTAAAAATCTTATGGATGAAAATTATAAAAAAATCACAAATATTATGAATGAAAATTATAAAAATTTAAAATTAGAATCTAAGGAATTTAACTCTGAAATAAAAAAAATTATTGAAGAAAAATTAGATATTGCACTAAAAAAATATTCGGAACCAATTCTTGAGCAATTAAAAATAGAACAAGAAAAAAACAAACAATTGACAAATATATTACTAGAACTATATAAAACCCCATTAAAGCAAAATGATTTTATTTTTAAAAAGACTTTGAAAAAAAATTTATCCGATATGTTTTAGTATTTACTTACGACATTACCTTGTAATAAATCACATCGGCATAAATTGAATCTTTTTATATAACATTATATTCTACTAGCCAAAATCCTTATAATCATTGATATATCTAGAATTGCAAGTGTTATAATATTATTTTTTAATAAATTTTGTATTTATTATTTTAAATTAGATATCGAAAGTAAAGTAGAATTTAATCACTATGTATCGTAACTAAAGCAGAATTACAAGGTATTGTCGGCTGCATAATTATAATATTCAATAAATGACGTTGTATTTTAATTTCTCATAAGTGATCAAAAAGCTTATGCTTACAGCCATTTTATTAAATTATTTTATAAAATAGTCCTGTTTTTGTTATGCTTATCAATATATTATTGTGTAAATAATGTGATATAATTACATACAGAATGGAGGTTGAATTTAATGTTTGAAGATTTATATGATACCGTAAAAAAAGAACTGCTTATACAAAAAGATATGAATGGTGTATCTAAAGTATACAGAAATTATGAATATAGCCGATATTTTCACATATACACTTATAAATACTTTTCAAAGAACCCTAAAAAGAAAGATCAAAAATTAGATTATAATAATTACTATAGAGAGATAAGAAATAAGTCAAATATAGATACATTGTCAAATAATTTTAATACTACTTACAATACTTATTTAAACATTAGTGAAGATGATAAATTATATGATTCAAACATAGAAGATTTAGAAATGATTATTGCTAAATATGAAATTGCCGTCGGTAAAATTATATGTTTAAGTGAGCAAATCAAAGAGTATAACTGCTCAAAAGATGATGTAATCGAATATATGAAAATTAGAGATTTAATGTATGAAAACGTTAATTCTATTAAACATAAAACTGTAGAGTATCGTAGAATGATGTGGGATTAGAATTTATAGATAATAATATACAAAATATTTTCTAAAGGTACATCCAATAAAACAAATATTTTCCAGTACCCAAATTAATCATCGATAATTGATTTGAAAACTCTTTTTCTACTTTCTTTTATAAATCTTTTACTGTCTGCTGTTTGTAGATTTTCTAATTCTAATTAAAATACTGTATTGTTTAACTAGTAATACAGTATTTTAATTAAACACTTAATATATAATTACAAATATGGATTCATTATTTGAGTGTTCCCTGTTTTTTCATACCTTTTCCATGCCTCATTAGCCCATTTCATCACTAAATCATCTAATAATTTCTCATCCTTTGATGCTTCAATTCCTACATAATCACTTCCTGCATCAAATGTTTCCCATCTAGTAACGTAATCTAAATGTTCTACCGCACCTCCCCCTGCTCCTTGAAAAAGAATAAAATTGCCATCTCTGTTAAGAAGCAAAATATTATCTACATTATCATTACCATTTGCTATTACTTGTCTTAGTTGCTCTTTATCTGGTTGCATATTAATCCCTCCCAATAATTTATAATATATAAAAATAATATATTAATATAATCTTATCTTATTTTGAATAAAATTCATACTTCTTTTGATTCATCTCTTGCCCTATTGAACTTAATCTCTTATAGTTGGGAAATGTCTGTGTTCTGAGTGGATATAGTTTATCTACCTATACAAGCAAAAAAGAAAAAATCTTAATTACTTATATAAGTAGATAAACTATTAATCTATAGTTGGTTAAAGCCTTGTGACGTCGCTAATACCCTTCTTATTTATTGCTACTGCAATATTAACTTAACTTATAATACTTGTCCTATAAGTACCTATATGGCTTGTTAATACCTACCTGATACTATATCACCAAGTAACCTGCCCGAACCTTTAATGGTAGTCCGCACCTTGCATTACACCACTAAAGAAGGGAATAGTGTTTTATGTGTAATAGTTGATTTATTTGCAGCGGCTCAACTAACCTACTGGATATTTTTATAGTTATTCCAGTGCTTAGATAACTGACCTATCACCCTAAAAAAAGGCAATAGGAAATTAGACCTTGACCAAATCCCATTTTTTTGATAAAATCAAGGTACGGTAATTGGAATTGGTAAGGTTTCATTTAAACTATATTCAATTTTTTATGAGATAAGTCAGTGTGGTCTAGGCACTGGCTTATTCTATTTGCTTACATAATTTCTTTAGTTGATTTTCAAAAACTAATACATGGTTAATACTTTCATTTTTTATAGGCTTGTCTATATCCCCTACTGCTGTAAAAATATCGAACATATTTTTATTTTTAGCAACTATATAAATGGTTACAAATAAATCACTAACATTTACTTCTTTAAATACAATCTGTTTTGGATCTATTAATGCATCTTTATAAAATTGGTCTAAAAATTTATATTCACTCATTTATAAATCACCTCTTATTAATTTCTACCGTCTAAGCTTTATATGCTTTATTTCTTTATTTTTTCTTTGCATATCTTCTAATGGATTAAAAATCACTTCATCTTTCTTTAAATCTTGAGTTAATAAATTTACGTAATTTCTTAAAATTTCTAAATTACTGTGACCAAGAATTTTTTGTAATCTTATTAAATCCATTCCTAATAACACACTTTTCTTAGCAAACCAATGCCTAAATTTATGAATGCCTGTTCTGCTTATTCCCCTAGATTTGTTATAGTCATCTACCGTATGTGATAAACTTCTAGGTTGCATTTGTTTTCCTAAAACAGTAGGAAATAGATATATACAATCTTTTGGTAAATACTCTAAATATTCTTTAAGAATATTACACATACTTGGAGATATAGGTACTGTTTGTGATTTTCTATTTTTTGTATGCCTATAATAGCAATAACCATTATCTAAATCTAAATCTTCAATTTGTATGCTTATTAAAGTAGACCTTCTAGCACCTGTATTGCAAAGAAAACAGACACAAACCCAATTTCTAAACTCTACAAAACTACATTTTTTTAAGTTTGGTTTTGTTAATAGCTTCGTTATCTCAGCGTCAGTATAAGCTTCTATTTGTTCTATATTAGCTCTAATTAATTCTACTTTTATACTACTATCTATCCATTCTTTATCCTTGAAAAACTTAATAACTGTTTTTAGTGCTTTTAGTTGAATATTAACTGTACTATCTTTTATATCACGTTCTTTTAGCCACAAAACATAGTTATTAATTTCATCTTGTTCCAATTCATTTAATTTAGTATCCTTATCATAAAATTTATAAAAACTATATTTTATCACTTCTCGATAATGTTTTTCTGTACTTGGTCTAAAATTTTTCATAGTGCAATGTTCCAATATAAATTGTTCAAAGCCTTCTTCAAAAGTTTTATTATCCACTTTAGTTTTCATATTTATTTTTTTCAATTTATACACCTCCTCACACGTATAGATGGGAGTAGCTTTTTATGTATAAAAAAAATACACACATCCATAGATATTAAAATCTATTAGATATGTGTATTTAAAATAGTCTATTCTAGTTAATCAAAGCCTTCATCAATGGATTTATTTTGAAGCTTCTTCAATAGCAACTGCTACTGCAACTGAAGCTCCAACCATTGGGTTGTTACCCATTCCAATAAGACCCATCATTTCAACGTGAGCTGGAACTGATGATGAACCTGCAAATTGAGCATCAGAGTGCATTCTTCCCATAGTATCAGTCATACCATATGAAGCAGGACCTGCTGCCATGTTATCTGGGTGAAGAGTTCTTCCAGTACCACCACCTGATGCAACTGAGAAGTATTTCTTTCCTAGATCCATACACTCTTTTTTGTATGTTCCAGCAACTGGATGTTGGAATCTAGTTGGGTTAGTTGAGTTTCCTGTTATTGAAACGTCAACGCCTTCTTTGTGCATTATTGCAACACCTTCTCTAACATCATCAGAACCATAACATCTAACTTTAGCTCTTTCTCCGTCTGAATAAGCAGTTTCTTTCACTATATTTAATTCACCAGTATAATAATCGAATTTAGTTTGAACATATGTAAATCCGTTTATTCTTGAAATTATAAATGCAGCGTCTTTTCCAAGACCGTTAAGTATAACTTTTAAAGGCTCTTTTCTTACTTTGTTCGCTGATCTAGCTAGTCCAATAGCACCTTCAGCAGCTGCAAATGATTCATGTCCAGCAAGGAAAGCGAAACATTTAGTTTCTTCTCTTAAAAGCATTGCAGCTAGATTTCCGTGTCCTATACCAACTTTTCTGTCATCTGCAACTGATCCAGGTATACAGAAAGCTTGTAATCCTAAACCTATTACTTCAGCAGCGTCAGCAGCCTTTGTACAACCTTTTTTTATTGCTATAGCAGCACCTACAGTGTAAGCCCAACACGCATTCTCGAAGCATATTGGCTGAATACCTTTTACTATATCGTAAACATTTATTCCTTTTTCATCACAGACAGCTTTAGCGTCTTCAATTGAATTCATGCCGTATTCTTTTAATACAGGTATAATTTGGTCTATTCTTCTTTCATAACTTTCAAATAATGCCATTACTATTCTCCTCCTTACCTATTATTCGTGTCTTGGATCGATAACTTTTGCAGCTTCTGCAAATCTTCCATAACTTGAAGTAGCTTTTTCCATAGCTTCGTTAGCGTCCATACCTTTTTTAATCATGTCCATCATTTTTCCAAGGTGTATAAATTCATAACCAATAACTTCATTGTTAGCATCAAGACCTATGTGTTTAACATATCCTTCTGCCATTTCTAAGTATCTAGTTCCCTTAGCCTTAGTTCCGTACATTGTACCAACTTGACTTCTAAGACCTTTTCCTAAATCTTCAAGACCTGCTCCAATAGGTAGTCCACCTTCTGAGAAAGCAGTTTGGCTTCTTCCGTATACTATCTGTAAGAATAATTCTCTCATTGCAGTATTTATAGCATCACAAACTAGGTCAGTATTTAATGCTTCAAGTATAGTTTTTCCTGGAAGTATTTCTGAAGCCATAGCAGCTGAATGAGTCATTCCTGAACATCCAATTGTTTCAACTAATGCTTCTTCAATAACACCATCTTTAACATTAAGAGTTAGTTTACAAGCACCTTGTTGAGGAGCACACCAACCTACACCATGTGTTAATCCTGATATATCTTTAATTTCTTTAGCTTGTACCCATTTTCCTTCTTCTGGTATTGGTGCTGGTCCATGGTTAGGTCCTTTAGCAACGCACATCATGTTTGATACTTCTGTTGAGTAAATCATATTTTTATCTCCTTCCTATACAAATAATTTACAATTACCCTTTGCATAATAAAAAGGGTGTACATAATTCTACTTGAATATGTACTAGTAATTACTTTTTAACCTATTTCATTGTAGCAAATTGTTTAAAAACTAACAATACGTTTTTGAAAAAACATAGCTTTATAGTAGAATTTTTGTATTTTATTGCTATATAAACTTCCATTTATGTCTATTAATGTTTATTTGTTTTTTGGTATTGCTTATAATTGTAATATATTTAAAATTATTATTTATTTAAAATAAAATCATATATAATTAAAATTTCACATTATTTTATAATAAAAACACATTAAAATTTTATTATAAATGTAATAATATTTATTTACTTTTAATTTATAATAAACAAACTTTAATAAAAACTTGACTATATACAGTCCTTATGTTATATTATTACATGTCAGCTTTGCCGGTGTGGCGGAACGGCAGACGCACACGACTCAAAATCGTGCGGGAAACCATGTGGGTTCAAATCCCACCACCGGCACCAAATAATTAGAAGAATGACTGTATCACTTAGTTTTAATACTGTGTGATGCGGTCATTTTTTATATCATAATATAGAATATTGATTTTTTCTTACTTATAGTGTATTATTTATCTATAACAATAATTAAATATTATATAAGTACATTCTATTAATAAATTTAAATTTTTATATTATTTAAAGGAATTTATGCCTTTCTATCGTCTATACATAATGAAGATTAAATCTATATAGTGAAAGGAGATTAATTATGCAATATTTTTGGATAAACTTAGGCTTTACTTTATTTATTATTTTAGTACTCTTAATTGGATTAATTTCATGTATCAAAGAAATGTTTGAAAAAAAGCTTAAAGATTTCATATTAATTATAGTTACTTTAGCCGCTTTGATCTTAATTATAGTAATTAAGGATACTTTACCTTATTTTCAAGATATGAATTATATTTTAACTAAAAATTTTTTAGTAAGCACTTGTACTGTTGAAAAAATCGGATTATCCAGTAAGCTTGGTAATGATTTTTTAGCAAATGGTAAATCTTTTTATTGTGGATCAACTGATTTTAAAATTAAGAAAGGCCAAAGGTATATACTTACATATACTCCAAATAAACGATTTGTCATTAAGTTAGAGCCAGCTAAATAAAATAACTAAGGAACTAACTCACAATACACATATATTCATTGTGAGTTAGTCCCTTAGTTTTATTAAAAAATCAATATTCTCCGAAATATTCTTTTACCTTGTAAGTAGAATCCCCTACTTTATTAACTGCACCTATTAATTCCTGCTCTGAACAGCTTAATTCTTTACACCACCAATTTATTTCTTCTTGATCAAATATATTTATTGTCCAATAGTCAGATGGTGTCTTATAGTAAGTATTTCTTTTAGGTTTAATTTTAAATAAAAGCATAATACATCATCTCCTCAATAAAAATATTTTATAGTGGGAATTTTTTATATTTTCTGATAATTTAATTAATATATTTACATTTTAACCTGTAAATATTAATTATTGTAATTTTTTAAATAATTAGACAATATAAAGCCTAATACCTTTTTATATTGTTAATGAAAATATTATTCCTTTTATATCTTTAACTATTTCTTCTATAGTTCTATTACCATTTACCACATAATCACATGGAATTATGTTAAATATATCAACTTTACGATCATAGTTAAGTCTATTTAAGGCATGGTCTCTTCCTCTACTCTTTTCCATTCTATTAAATCTTTCTTCAGCATCTACTCTCAAATATATAACAATAACTTCGCAATTTTTAGTATTATTCTTAAGTTCACTTGCTCCTGAGGGATCCACTGTATAAACAGATATACCCTTATCTTTATATTGTTCTTCTGTGCTCCAATATTTATATTCATTAAATTCCGTATATGCAATCAATTTTTCTTTAAATCTTTCATTATTGTATTTATTTTTAAAATACTCTTCGTCCACAAAAATATGTCCATTTTCATTTTCACTTCTTTTAGGTCTTGTAGTATAACTTTTTATATAATTATATCCCTCTCTTTCCAGACATTCTACTACAGTAGATTTTCCAGAGCCAGATTCTCCTACCAAACAGACAATTTTATCCAAATTATTCACCTACACTTCAAATAAAAATACTTAATTATTAATAATATTATTACATCAAACTATTTAATTTTCAAGCAAGAGATTATCTCAAAAGAAGAAATATTAATTAAACTTAAAAATATAGTACAATTAATTATTAAAAATTAGATTTTAATATTTATCTTTAGTATTTATAATGAACAAAAATTTATCTCACAATGTATATAAATACATTGTGAGATAACGTATATTTATCAATTATTTTTTTCTTTTGCTTTAAATTCTGCACTTCTTGAATGATATTTTGCACTATTAGGATTATGTGACCAAGTTTTAGGCTCATTACCTGCATTTTGTGCTTTAGGTCTGTAATTTGTCTTTTCATGCTTTTCCATAGACTTTCTCACTCCTTAGGTTATTTTGTCTATTAAATCAACAAATTATAAAATTATATTTTAAAATTCACTTGTTACTTTTAATCTTTCATCTAATTCTGCCCTTGAACTTTCATCTTTAGGACTATGTTTAATATTTTTCTTTTTGAAATTTCCATCTTCTTTTTTATTATTTTTTGTATTAGTTAAATCATTACTCATATACTCTCACTCCCACATTATATTTATATAATACATCTATAAACTTATCTTGCCCAAAGTATATTTATAATTACTATGATTTTTATAACATTTTTGGTTCTATATATTATAGTTTAAATCAATAAATTTATATCTTTAAAATTCAAACTGTATAATATAATTATAATTTACAATATTTAATTATACATTAAATATCTATAATAAAAAACACAATTAAAATTTTAAATATTATAATAAATATTCAAAACTTTAATTGTGTATCCTTTATTAAAATTCACAGTTACCATATAAATTTAGATCTAAATCATCTATAAAGTCATTACTTATATTCCAAGAATCGTCATAAAACTCATCTAACATAAAGTCATAATAAAATTTTCCACCCATAAGTCGTTTTATTATATCTTCTCTTTTATATCCTTCCTTATAGATTTTAAATTTTTTACATATACTTCTTCCTTGAGAAGGATTTAAAGATAATGTTTTTATTATCTCATCCATGGAATAGTAATCTTTTGCCAAAATATTCTTTAATTTAGTTTGAAATTCCAATTTATACATGAGATTTATTCTTCTATTTCTGTGTGGACTTTTTTTCCCCCTATGATGTTCGGCACAAAGATAAATATAATTTAATGGGAAATCAAGACCGCCTTCACATTTAAAAATTATATGGTGTTTTTCTCCCGCTTTTCCACATACCACACATTTCTCATTTTGCAAAAACTAACACTTCCCCAATAATGTTTTATTAAAAATATTTAAATTATCGTAATTGTTATTTATATTAAATATTTTCTTATAAATGTTTATTTCAGAATTTACTTACAATTTAATATTACTACTAAATATGAATTTTCTCAATAGTAATTTAATATGATAAATCTATAATTTATAACTATTTTTATAAATTTTCTTCTTTAATTTTAGTTACCAATATTTTTTTTATTCTTCTTTTTTTCACAGAGAGAATTTTAAAATTAAAATTTTCAATTATTATATTTTCACCTTCTTTTGGCAATCTGCCTATCCGATCTAATATAAGACCACTTACCGTATCGTAATTTTCTTCATAATCAGTTTGTAGCAATTTATTTAATTCTATCATGCTTATACCTGCATCTATTTCAAATTCACCTTCCTTAATCTTATGTATTTCATCCTCTTTTTCATCATATTCATCATAGATATTTCCAACAATCTCCTCTAACATATCTTCAATAGTTGCTATACCTGCAGTACTTCCGTATTCATCTATTACTATACATATATGTATATTTCTTTTCTGCATATCCTTTAATAGTTCATCAATTTTTTTATATTCTATTACAAACAATGGTTCTTTTATAAAATTTTTTAAATCAAATTTTGTATGATCTTTTTTAAAAGCCATATAGTCAATTATATCTTTACTATATAATATACCTACAATATTATCTATATTCTCCTTATATACAGGAATTCTAGAATATTTTTCTTCTGTAATAACTTTAATCGTCTCTTGAAAATCACTTTCTATATCAAGTGCTATTACATCTGGTCTTGGAGTCATTATATCTACTACAGTAGTATCATCAAATTCAAATATGCTATTTATCATTTTTGTTTCCATAGCTTGAAAAATACCTTTTTCTTCTCCTACATTTATCATCATTCTTATTTCTTCTTCTGTTATATCTTCCTCTTTGTTACTGTCTTTTCCCAGAATTAATCTTACAAAAAAATTAGTGCATGCAGTAAGTGCCTCTACTATGGGTTTACTTATAACATTAATAATATGAATAATCCCTATAGATTTATCTGCTATAAAGTCTACTTTTGCAAGAGCTATTCTCTTTGGGATTAACTCTCCAAAAAGTAGAGAAAAAAAGGATATTACTATTGTTACCGATATAAAAGCTATTCGTGAACTATTATTCACTAAGAAACTTATATTAGTATTCTGCAAAAAAATTTTAAATCCATTAGACAATCCTACTGCTGCAGATGCAGAAGTAAAAAAGCTAGTCAAAGTAATACCAACCTGAATAGTAGCCAAAAATTTACTAGGCTCTTTTATTATGTTTAGAAGTAATTTTGCCTTCTTATCGCCTTCACTAGCTCTTTTTTCAATGTTTATTTCCTTTAATGATATTATACTTATTTCTGCCGCTGCAAAAAATGCATTTACTATTATAAGTAAAATTATTATACCTATCTCTTCAATCAAAAATTTCTCCTCCTTAATTAATAACTTTATCTTACCAAAGAATTTCATATAATCATGAATTTTAAAATTTCTTGAATAGTAACATTATTCTATCTGAATTCTATAGAATTAGTTTTCTCCAAAAATCACATATAGAAATTTTTTAATTACAATGTATTTCTTATAATAGGAACTATATAAGGATCATATATAAAAGTCAAAAATATAAACATAAGTGCACCTATAATTCCACCTACTACAGATCCATTAATTCTTATCCACTGTAAGTCATTACCAAATTTATGTTCTACAAATTCATTTAGCTTTTTATCATCAAATTCATTTAAAGTTTCAGTTACAATAGTACCTATAAATCTATGTTCTTTTTCTGCAAAACTGCAAATAATATTCTTTAATATATTTTCTGCTGATTTCTTCAAATCTTCATTCCTAACAAAGTATTTAAAACAAAATTTCATTTGTAAAAGTATCCATTTACACAAAATAGATGTTTGTTTATTATTTTCATCTAGATTGTTAAATGCTATAGATCTTATATCCAGTTCTCGTATTAATTTAATTTTAAATTCTTCTATTCCCTCTCTATGATATTCTATATTGGAAATACATTCCCTGAATTGTTCTTTTAACATCCTTCGCATATCACTATCTTTATTTTTCATTTCTAAAAAACTGTCAATAATACCATTTTGAATACTAGAAGCAGCACTTAAAAAATTTACACTGTCTGTTTTTTCAAATATTGAAAAGCTTAATTTTGAAAAAAAATTGTTAATTTTTTTTTCTTTTAACTCTACTAGCTTACTGTATATAAAATCTTTAGTTCTTTCTCTTTCACATATTTTAATAGCCCCATCAATAATAAAATCAATGATTTTTTCTTCGCTTTGGTTATTTTCTATTTCTTTAATTAATAGCTTTATATTATCCGTTATACTAAACTTTTCTATATGCTTTTCAATTAGATTATTATAAATATATATTAGCGTATCTTTACCATGATTAGAAATATAGTCATTAATATATTTCTCCACATATTTTAATATACTGTATTTTTTATTTTCAATAAATATAATTAATTTATCAATTACTTTTACTTGGGAAATTCTTTTATTTATAACCTCACTAGTCAATAATTCCTTTTCTACCATATTTGAAATTCCAAGTATAATTTTTTTTCTATTTCTAGGTATAAGTTCTGTATGATAGGATATACCAAGGGGTTTACTAAATATAGCAGTAATAGCAAACCAATCTGCAATTCCACCTACTAAAGATGCCTCCATTACTATAAAAAGAAAATTAAAAATAAAAATATTTCCATAAAAATATCTTAAAAATAAAGTTACTATAAAAACTAAAAATACACAGAGTAAAGTAATATTTGCTTTATTCTTATAATTCACTTAAACCACTTCCCCATCTTTTAGGAATTATCCTTAAATTTGATTTAAT
Source organism: Clostridium pasteurianum DSM 525 = ATCC 6013 (assembly GCF_000807255.1). Taxonomy (NCBI): domain Bacteria; kingdom Bacillati; phylum Bacillota; class Clostridia; order Eubacteriales; family Clostridiaceae; genus Clostridium; species Clostridium pasteurianum. The sequence continues at coordinate 2,783,075 of NZ_CP009268.1, forward strand.
GGCAATTGACACACTACTAAATTAATTTACCTAATACTAATTGTTTCCACAGGCTCTATAAAAACTATTTTATCCAAAATGTCAATAAAAATATAAATAATCCCACTAATCCTCCTATTATAGAACCATTTATTCTAATGATCTGAAGATCTTCTGAAAGCTTATGCTCCATGGTTTTTACAATTTCTTCATTATTATATTTACTTAAGTTTTCTCTTATTAAATTTCCTATATAACTATATTTATCATCAATAATATTGAATAATATACTTTTAATAGTCCTATCAATCTCTTTGACCTTTTCCTTATCCTTTAGAAATTTTAATATCAATTTTCTCTTTTGCAATTTGAAACTTTTAATTAAATATTTATTATTATAGAAGTTTTCAATAATATAATCATTTAAAATTTTATTGATTTTTTCTTCTAAAAAATTATTCTTATTCAAAAATTCCAATTTATAATTTTCAACTCTATTTATAAATTCTGTGTCATTATTAAATTTTAATATATAAGTATCCAATTTATCCTTTAATATTATTCTATTTTTATCATCATAACTTTTCATATTATTTAAAGTCTTTACTATTTTCTTTTGAATACTGTAAGCTGCACTGTCTGGCGATATATCTAATATATAATTTAATATCATCTTATTTGTAATTTTTCTATTTATATTATCTTTCTCATAATTTTTTAAGGCATCTTTATATAATTTTTCTAGAAATTCAGTTATATCCTCCTTTTTAGAAATAGTAACAGCTGAGTCAATAATTTTGTCTATAAATATATCATCATAACCTCTAATAGAAGCCCAGCAGAAACTCTTGTATAATAATGGACTTATTTTAATATTCTTTAAAAAATTTAAAGCAAAATCATATATTAAACTGTTCTCACCTTTAAATATCTTATCTTTATAAGGAAAAAATTCATCAATAGATTTTATTAATGCTGCATCAACTTCTTTAGATTTTATGAATCTTATTATAATTCCTGCCAAATTATAGCTTTTTAGTTCATCTTTTATTTTCTCTTTACTCAATAACTCTTTTTCTATTGTATCTATAATAGTTTCTTCAATTCTATTTCTGTTTTTATTTATAATATCCGTTCTAAATAAAAACTCCGGCCAATTCATATTAAAGGGCTTTTTAAATATAGCTGTTATTCCAAACCAATCTGCAAGTCCCCCTATAAGTGCCGCCATACAGCATCTTGAAATAAGTTCAGCTGCAAAATTATCCTTAAATGCATAGGAAATTAGAAAACCAATAGCAAATATTAAAAGAAGTAAATTTGCCAACCTTCTATTTTTTTTATGCAAAATTTATCACCACTTTAATTTTTATGTTTTTCTATATTTTCATCAAAAAATTTATCACATATTTTTATTTTAACCATAAATAAATCAAATTAACTATATAAAAATATTCTAGCCATTTTTATTATTAATCTTTTCTGCTAAATCATTTAAATACACCCATCTATCTAAAAGATAATTCAAATAATTTTCTGTTTCCTCTTTTTTATTCATTAATTCCTGCAGGACAACATAATCACTAGAGGATTTACTTATCTCTTTATTTATTTCTTCTAAAGTACTTTCAGTATTGGATATATTACTATCTATCTCTTCATATTCTTTCTGCTCTTTAAAAGTAAATTTCAACATCTTGCCCCTTTTATTTCCTCTATGCTCTTTTTCCTGTTTAACTTGCTTTTTTGCTTTGCTATCTTTTTCTTCATCAATTGTATTGTGAAAATTAATATAATCTGTATAATTACCTGTATGCTCTAATATTTTTCCATTTCCTTCAAAGGCAAAAATCTTGTTACTTATTTTATCTAAAAAATATCTGTCATGGGATACAGCTATAACAGTTCCTGTAAATTCTTCTATGTACTCCTCTAATATAGTTAATGTTTCTATATCCAAATCATTAGTTGGTTCATCTAGGAGTAATACATTTGGAGCATCCATTAATACCTTTAAAAGATATAATCGCCTCTTCTCTCCACCAGAAAGTTTAGATATAGGACTATACTGCAAAACACCTGGGAACAAAAATTTTTCCAGCATTTGCGATGCGCTTATAAGTGTACCATCTGATGTACGCATATATTCTGCTGTTTCCTTTATATAATCTATTACCCTCAAGCTTTCATCTATATCTCTGTATTCCTGAGAAAAATATCCCAATTTTACAGTTTCACCAATTTCTACACAGCCCGAAACAGGTTTTAATTTTCCCGAAATTATATTTAAAAAAGTACTCTTTCCCATACCATTAGGTCCAACTATACCTATTCTATCTTCTTTACCTATTATGTAGCTAAAATCTGATATCAAAACTTCATCCTGAAACTTCATACTTATATTATCAATTTCTATTATCTTTTTCCCAAGTCTTGTATTTCCAACTGATATTTCAACTTTTTCATTGCTTATATCTATATTCTCATCTGTTAAAGATTTAAATCTATCTAGCCTGGCTTTTTGTTTTGTAGATCTTGCCTTTGCACCTCTTCTTATCCATTTAAGCTCATTTCTTATTAGATTTTGTCTCTTTTCTTCCTTAGCTTCCATTTTACTCAATCTATCCAATTTACTTTCAAGATATTTACTGTAATTTCCCTCATAGCTGTATAATTTTCCTTTATACAATTCCAATATTTCATTGGCAACTCTATCAAGAAAATATCTATCATGAGTAATCATAATTACTGATCCTTTTCTTCCATTTAAATAGTTTTCCAGCCAGCTTACAGTTTCATCATCTATATGATTAGTAGGTTCATCCAATATAAGTAAATCACAAGGTGATATGAGAGCCCCTGCCAATGCTATTCTTTTTCGTTGCCCTCCTGACAGTTTTTCTACATTGTCTTCAAAATTGTTTATGCCAAGCTTTGTCAAAATAGTTTTTGCATCACTTTCAATGTTCCATGCCTCTAATGTGTCCATTTTTTCTGAAAGTCTGTTGAAATCACTTTGAAGTATAGTATCCTGAGGATTTTTAGAGAGTTTCTCCACAACTTTTTCGTACTCCCTTAATAATATCATTATTGGTGAATTACCTTTAAAAACAGCTTCAATAACCCTATCATCCTTTGTAAAATTTGTACTTTGAGACAGATACTCTATTCTTAATTTATTCTTTTTTATAATTTTTCCTGTATCCGCAGTATCTATTCCAGCTATAATCTTTAGAAGAGTAGATTTTCCAGTACCATTAACTCCTATCAATCCAATTTTTTGTCCTTCATTTATTCCAAGTGAAATATCATTAAATAATATTTTTTCTCCATAACTTTTATTTATATTCTCAAGAGATATTAAATTCATCTAGTATCTTCCTTTCCGTATAATCCATATCAAATTTTATATTAATATTATTATACCTTTCTTAATTATAACAAACTTATATATACAGAGTAAGTCTTTTAAAATTATGTTCATTTTTATAATTTTACGTAATAAATAAATTCAATTAGTTTACCTGAATACTGCAAAATCAATTTCCATTCAATATCAATTGACAATCATAATCAATAATTATATAAATATTTTTTTGTGAACAACTCTTATATAATCACATATAATAAAACATAATGATTTTGTTTCTATTATCAATTGAAATAATTATAACTGGAGAGATAAAAATGAACAAACAAAATGGTGCTTTTTTATCTATAGCATCAAATAGTATACTGGTTATATTTAAAATTTCCGCAGGAATATCTATGAACTCCATAAGTGTAATATCAGAAGGAATTCATTCCTCTATTGATTTAATTGCTAGCCTTATAGCTTTTTTTTCTATAAAAAAAGCTAGCAAATCAGAGGATAAAGATCACCCTTTTGGTCATGGTAAATATGAGAATGTATCTGGTTTTGTTGAAGCCCTTTTAATTTTATTTGCCGGAATTATTATAGTATATGAATCTTTAAATAAACTCTTTTCTGGTTCCTCCATAGAAAATATACATTCTGGATTACTAATTATGTTTATTTCCACTGTAATTAATCTCATAATTTCTCTTAATATATTGAGAATATCAAAAAAAGAAAAATCCATTGCTTTAGAAGCAGATGCCCTACATCTATTGACTGATGTGTTTACTTCTTTTGGTGTATTTGCAGGTCTTATAGTTTTAAAAATAACTGGTTTAAGAATATTTGATTCAATTTCAGCTATCATAGTTGCCTCTTTAATCATAAAAACATCTATAAGTCTCGTAAAAAAATCCATGAAAGATCTAGTAGACAGTCGATTATCTTCTGAAGATATAGGTAAAATCTTAGATATTATAAAAAAGTATCCCGAAGTAAAATCTTATCATAAACTTAGAACACGAAAAAGTGGCTATACCCGTGAAATAGACCTTCACTTGCTTGTAGATTCAGATTATTCCTTAATAGAAGCTCATAATTTATGCAATTTCATAGAAAAGGACATAAAAACTATTTTTCCTGATTCTAACACACTAATTCATGTGGAACCATATCATCAATAAAACAATATTGTAAACCTCTTGCTATTGTAATATAATTTATAAGAACATAATTTACAAATTAGCTAGGGGTGCCTAATGGCTGAGAAATGGTGTTCATTAACCCTCAGACCTGATCTAGATAATTCTAGCGTAGGAAAGCATTTTTTCTTTAGCCCTTTATTATATTATTTAATCTTTTAACGACATTAGGTCTCCTAGTAAAATTATTATAGGAGGTTTTCACATGAATTTTTTTAATTTAAAACTCTTTCCTGTTAAAGTTTTTTCATTAACGCAAAATTTAGCTGAGATACTGAAGCATCCTACAGCTATAATCACTTTAATAGGCGTACTAATTCTAATTTTTGTATTCATAAAAATCAAAAGGATTAAGATAACGCCTAAAATTACTACTAGGATCGGGATAGCCCTGGCTTTATCTGCAGTACTTCAAATTTTTAGGCTGTATCATTTCCCCCAAGGCGGCAGTGTAACCCTTGGAAGCCTAGTACCTATACTTATAATAGCATTGATATATGGTCCAGAGATTGGTTTTTTAACAGGGTTCCTCCATGGAATAATTACTTTATTCTTAGATCCTTATATACTTCATCCTATACAACTGCTGTTTGATTATCCCCTTCCATCCATGGCACTTGGTCTGGCTGGATACTTTAAATCTAAAAAAGTAATTGGAGCCATAGTTGCTATTTTTGCAAAATTTATATTTCATTTTATATCTGGAGTAGTATTCTTTGGAAGTTTTGCTCCAAAGGAAATGTCTCCAATAATTTATTCTTTAGTTGTAAATGGCACATTTATGCTTACAGATGGTATAATTTGTGTATTCTTAATTGCATTATTACCAATAAGTATGTTAAGTAAAAATGAAAAAAATAATGTTTACAGATAGAGGAGATGATAATATATGGTAATTGCAGATATAGCCGTTATGCCCTTAGTTCCCGCTGTTTCAGAAGAAGAACTATATAGGCAGGTAGACGCAGCCATTGACTATATAAAGAATAGCGGCTTAAAATATGAAATAGGAGCTATGAGTACCACCGTTGAAGGTGAATATGATGAAGTCTTTGAGCTTATAAAAAAAGTTCACCGAATTCCCTTTGAAGTTGGCAGTGAAAGAGTAATAACCGTAGTCAGAATAGATGAGAAAAAAACTGGATTAACTATAGAAGATAAATTAAGGCATCATAAAAACAGAAAAAGCAGCTAAAATTATTTTTCATAGTACATTTTTCTCATAAATTAATTATTGAGATTTGTCAATCTAGAAAAGCTGCAAAAATTTATATAACTAAAAATCATACAGCTTTTCTGGATTATTCATAGAACAAGCATATACCTGCCTATAAAATTCAGTTCCCATTATATATCACTTAAAATATAAAATTAACTAATCCCTATTATATCCTTTATAACTTCTCCTCCTATTATCATCCCAGCTACAGGAGGTACAAAAGATATACTCCCAGGTATCTGTCTTTTAGCAAGACATTTTTTTGTTCCTCCAGTACACACACAGCCTTCCTTGCAAGTTATAACTTCATCTTCTTTAGGCTTTAAGGGAATTTCTTCAGAATATAAAACTTTTAAAGACTTTACTCCTCTCTTTCTCATTTCATGTCTCATTACCTTCGCTAAAGGACATATTTTTGTCTTATATATATCTGTAACCTGAAATTTAGTTGGATCCAGTTTATTTCCTGTACCCATACAGCTTATAATTTCAATATTATGCTCCTTACACCATAATATTAATGATATTTTTGATGATACAGTATCTATAGCATCTACTACATAGTCTGTATCTAATCCAATAATATCACTTATATTATCTTCTTTTACAAAGGTCTGATGTATTGTCACTTCACATCTAGGATTTATACTAAGTATCCTATCCTTCATAACTTCTACCTTGGGTTTACTTATACTTTTAAAGGTAGCATGAATCTGTCTATTTATATTGGTTAAACAAACTGTATCATCGTCTACGAGTACAAGTTTACCTATTCCTCCCCTAGCCAGTGCTTCTACTGTAAAACTTCCTACACCACCTATACCAAACACTACTACCTTACTATTTTCTAATTTATCTAAAGATTTTTTTCCAATCAAAAGCTCTGTTCTTGACAAAGAATGCTGTGGCATTTAAATATCTCTCCTTTTATAAATAAAAATCATAACTTTCATAAAACATTAGCATACTAAATTATATCACACCTATAATTATCTTCAAAATAACTATTTTAATTTTTAAAATTTAATATTGTAATAAAAACTCTAATATTTTCATATTTTAATTTAGAGAATACTTACAAAAGGAGTAATAGCATTGAAAGTTAATAAATTAATTTACATAGGAATTATAATTGTTCTTACTTTAAGTATTACAGGCTGTAGTCTTGATGCTAATTCCACCTCACTTTTAAAACGTCAAAAACCCTATAATTTTTATTATACAAATTTGCTTACTAGAGACATGAAATTTGAAAATTCATTTTTAGGAATAATACTAGACACTAATTTTTATAGAGAACATACTCTTACTAAAGATCAAAATGATACAGTTAAAAATTTTATTTTTTATCTCAGCAGAAAGGATTTCATAAGTAAACCAAAAGACTTACCAGGAAAGCCCACTTATAAAATTTATTTTACATTTAAAACGGACAAGTATGTCATAGAAGTATTTAATGAAAAATATATATCTGTATATCCTTGGGATGGCTCTTATAATAAAGATTATATCAGTATGGAGAATATACCTGTATCCTATAATCTTTTTTCACTTTGTAAATACTCCATTCCAAGAGATTAAAACACTATTTCATTATTATCATTATTAGTATATAATATTTCTAATGTAAAATAGGAAAGAAGTGATTTAATTAATGTATTTTAAAGGTGATTTTCACAGTCATTCAACAGAATCCGATGGAAAACTTTCTCCAGAAGAGTTAGTAACTTTAGCCAAGACTAAAGATATAGATATTATGGCAATTACTGATCATGATACTACAAAAGGTATTAATAAAGCTGTCCTAGCAGGCAATAAATTAAATTTAAAAGTAATCCCTGGTATGGAACTTTCAACACGATACAATGATGAAAGCATTCATGTACTTGCTTATTTTAAAGATGATTCTTTTAATAACAGTGATTTTCAGGATTTTCTAAAGAATTTAACTGATTATAGAGTAAAAAGAGCTGAAATTATAACAAGTAATCTAAAAAAATTTTTTGATATAGACATTGACTATAAAAAGGTTCTCCAAAGTGCAAATGGCGTAGTGGCAAGACCTCATATTGCGAAAGCTATAATAAATGCTGGATACAACTATACTATAGACTATATTTTTAAAAACATTATAAATGAAGGAAGCCCGGCATATGTTCCAAATAAAAAACTTCCACTAGAAGAGGGGATACAATTACTCAGATCTGTAAATTCCATTGTTGTACTTGCTCATCCTGTATTGGCGAAAAAAACTCCAGTGAAGGAGTTACTGAAGTTTGATTTTGATGGAATAGAAGCCATTTATCCCCTTAACACTTCTGAGGATACTGAAAGACTATTAAAACTAGCTAAAGATTATAATAAATTAATAACTGCTGGTTCTGATTTTCACAGTGGTGAAAAAGCTGATACAAAACATGGTACTCTAGGTTCTGTTTATTTGGATTCTTATAATATAGAAAAATTTCTTAAGAAATTTAATCAATAGATGCTATGTAGATATCCTGTATATTTATAAAAAAACTTCTGAATGTGTTTCAATCATTTTAAAATACACACTCAGAAGTTTTTAAAATTCACTGATAATTAGGCTTCTATCAGAAAAGCCCTATAGGCATTTTGGGTTTCGTAAATATCTACTTTGCTGGAAATCTCCCAAGGAGCATGCATATTTAAAAGTGCTACTCCGGAATCTATTACATCCATGCCATATTGTGCAAGTATGTATGCTATAGTTCCACCACCACCTTGGTCCACCTTGCCAAGTTCTGAAGTCTGCCAGGAAACATTATGCTTATCCATCATAGCCCTTATTTCAGCTAAATATTCAGCCCTAGCATCATTACAACCAGACTTCCCTCTTGCTCCTGTATATTTATTAAACACAACACCCTTTCCAAGATAAGCTGTATTTTTCTTTTCCATAACAGAAGGATAGTTTGGATCAAAAGCTGCACTTACATCGGAAGATAACATTTTAGAATTGGCAAGAGCTCTCTTAAGCTTTATATCATTATAATCTCCGGCACATTGCACCACTTCTGCCGTAGCATTTTCAAAGAATTTTGAATGCATACCAGTAGCTCCAACACTCCCAATCTCCTCTTTATCAGCTAGTATTGTTACGCAGGTCTTATCAGTTTCATTTATATCCATCATAGCTTCAAAGGAAGTATAGGCACATATTCTGTCATCTTGACCATACCCCATAATCATACTCTTATCAAAACCATAATCTCTGGCCTTTCCGGCAGGGACAACTTCCAGTTCTGCAGATACAAAATCTTCTTCACTTATATTATATTTTTCATTCAAAATTTTAAGTATATTGTACTTAACTTTAGTTTTTATATCCTTGTCTGATGATGGTATACTACCAACTAGTATGTTTAAATCTTCTCCCGTAATACCAGTAGCTAAAGATTTTTTAAGCTGATCCTGAGATAAATGTATTAAGAGATCTGATACTCCAAAGACTGGATCCGACTCATCTTCTCCAATAATTACATTTATTATTTCTCCATCTTTTTTTACTATTACTCCATGTATTGCAAGAGGTATAGTAACCCATTGATATTTTTTTATTCCACCATAATAATGAGTTTCAAGCATTGCCAGATCTGTATCCTCATAAAGAGGATTCTGTTTTAAATCCATTCTTGGTGAATCTACATGAGCTCCTAATATTTTTAATCCCTTCTCAAAAGGTTCTTTACCTATTACATACAAAGCCAAACTTTTTCCTCTATTATTTGCATATACTTTATCTCCAGCTTTTAATGTCTTACCATCATTTATAATATCATTTATATCTGAATAGCCCTGTTTTCTTGCTAGTTTTATAAATTCAGCAATACACTCTCTTTCAGTTTTACATATAGATATGAAATTTTTATATCTATCTGCCAATTCAAATATTTTAGTTAAATCTCCTTGAGAATACTTTTGCCATGCATACTCATAGTTTTTTTCCAAATCACTCTTTTTATCTGACATAACATTCCCTCCCAGTTCAATGAATTTTATCTAGTGGAATTGGTACTTCCACTAAATTTAGAGCAACTATACACCCCTGTACAGCTATTATTCTAACACTTTATTATAACAAAGTATTAAATTAATTATCTATCATATAAAGAATTTACTTCTATATGCTAAAATAGATATAGCAATGTAATCATTACTATACTTATGTACTATTCTACCTAATATATACTATCTAATACTTTTCAAAGCATTTTCAGTTGCTATACAATCAATAGACATGTCGTGATCTTCTATAGGAATTTTATCAAATAGTTGAAATCCATAAGCTAAAGCCATTTTTTTTACACGTGAGTTTTTATTTGAAAAAAACCTATCATAAAAACCACCACCGTAGCCAATTCTATCTCCTTTTAAGTCAAAAGCCAAGCCTGGAATTATAGCCAAATCCATATCGTCTAACTTTACTTCTTCTGCTGTATCCTTTGGTTCTAAAATTCCATAGCTGCTCAATTCAAGTTCTTCTAAATCATTTACTTTAAGTGCTTTCATTCCACTTAAGCGACTGATAACCCTTGGAGCGCAGACTTTTTTACCTAAATTAAGAGCGTATTTTATTATATTGTGTGTATCCACTTCCTTACCAAAACTTACATAGATAAATAGAACTTCTGCTTCAATAAATTCCTTACTTTTAGTTATTATTTCATATATAGCACTGTCTTTTTCTTTTTTGTCTGATAAGGATAATTCTTCTCTTCTTTTAGCTATACATTCTCTAAAATCACTTTTTGCATTACTCGTCTTCATTCACATCCATTCTATGATTAATTGTTTCCACTGGTGATATCTTACAGCTAAGTCCATATCTATAATTTGCTGCAGCCGCTTCAATTATGACAGCTAAATTTCTACCCGGTCTTATAGGCAATGTCATTTTTCTTACGGGAACATTCAGAATTTCTATACATTCGTTATCTATCCCAAGTCTATCATAATCCTTGCCTTCTTTCCATTGTTCTAAATACATAACTAAATCAATAGTTTTTGTTTCCAAAACAGAACTAAGACCATACAGGGCTGGAACATCTATTATACCCATCCCTCTGACTTCAAGCATTCCTGAAGTTATAAATGGTGATCTTGCATGTAATACTCCCTCAATAGCTTTGATATCAACTGCATCATCAGCTATAAGCCTATGGCCTCTTTTTATAAGCTCCAAAGCCGTTTCACTTTTACCTATACCGCTTTCACCGGTTATAAGTATACCAAAACCATATACATCCACTAGAACTCCATGAAGTCTTGTTTCCGGTGCCAATTTATCATCCAAATAATTCATAACCTTACTTATAAATCTAGTAGTAATAGCATTAGACCTAACAAGCCATGTGTTTCTTCTCGTAGCTTCTTCTATAAATTCTTCATGAGGTATAAGATCCCTTGCTATAATTATACATGGAGTTTCAAATTGAAAAAATTTTTTCAATCTTTTTTTTCTTATTTCAGATCTCATTGCCTCCAAAAAGCTCCATTCTGTTTTCCCTACAATCTGTATTCTCTCGTTGGCAAAATAATTATAAAATCCAGCAAATTGCAATCCAGGCCTGTTTATGTCACTTAAGCAAACTTCTGTCTCCTCTGATCCTGCAATAAGTACTTCTAACCCTAAATCTTCTACTAATGTTTTAACCTTAACAGGCATTAAATATCACGCCTTTCATGAATTTATAATTAAATATTATTATATTACTAATTCGCTCTTACTTAAATCATGTCTTCCTTCAACAAACCTTACTACACCAGTTTCAGAGCTCATGACAATAGAATGCGTAGTAGCAAATCTCCTTTTAGAATAGGAAACACCCTTAAGAAGATCTCCATCTGTTATACCTGTAGCTGCAAAGAGAACATCATCTGATTTTACCAAATCATCTATATTTAATGTTTTATTTACATCTTCAATACCCATGGACTTACATCTTATCTTTTCTTCTTCACTATAAGGCATAAGTCTTGCCTGCATTTCTCCGCCCATACATTTTATAGCTGTTGCTGCAATAACTCCTTCTGGAGCTCCTCCAATTCCCATGAACAAATCTATTCCTGACTCTTCAAATCCGCAAGCCAAAATGGTAGCCACATCTCCTTCTCCAAACAGTCTAACTCTTGCTCCAATATCCCTTGCTTCCTGAACTATGTAATCATGTCTTTCTCTCTCTTGAACTACTACTGTGAGTTCCGTCACATCTTTATTAAGTGCTTTTGCCACACTTATTACATTTTCAGCAACACTTTTATCTATGTCTATTGCACCTTTAGCACCAGCACCTACAGCTATTTTTTTCATATACATATCTGGTGCATGAAGCAGGCTTCCCTTTGGTCCCATAGCAACAACTGCTATGGCATTAGGGGATCCTTTAGCAATTAAAATAGTTCCATCTAAGGGATCAACTGCTATATCCATTTCAGGCATATCAGGTTTATTCATTCCAACTTTTTGACCTATATAAAGCATAGGTGCCTTATCAAGCTCCCCTTCTCCAATTACAACAGTTCCTCTTACAGGCATTAAATCAAAAGCCTTTTCCATTCCATCCACTGCTGCTTGATCTGCAGCTATTTTATCTCCTCTTCCCATAAATTTTGCTGATCTTATAGCCGCAGCTTCTGTTACTCTTACGAGAGCCATTGTTATATCAACTTTCAACATAAATAAAATTACCTCCTGAATATTTCTGTGTCCAAATTTTAGCATATTAAAAAACAACCAATATATCCATACATGATATCTGTTGTCTTCAACCTCATTTTATGATTAAATATATCAGTAAAAATATATTTGCTTTATAAATAACCTATTTTACATAAATATTATAACACAATTATTCTACAAAAAAAACAACTTTGAATAATTAGTTATATTAGATAAAATATATGACACATTCCGTCATTTACATATTATAACAGATAGCTTTTTTCAACATCTTCGAACACATACCAAAAACAGTAAATTTGAATAAATCTTTGAATTTAAGTGTAAATTGACATCAGATGTAGATTTATGTTTTTTAATGGCTTTTAAAATCATTTTACATGTGATGCATAATTTGGTAAAATAAATTTGCAGTCAAAAAGATAAGGGGTAATTTGAAATAAGGAGGGTTTAATATGGATTATAACTTGAATCTTTTAGTCAGTGAAATAGATGATCTGAGAAATGAGCTATATAAGCTTTTACTCAATAATTCTTTAACTGACGATAAAGTAGTTACTTACAGTCAAAAATTGGACAAACTATTAGTTGAATATCACAATGCACGAAAATTATTAAAAAAAGCATCTTAATTATTTTAAATGATTTTTTTGATTGCATTTTATATTTTAATTTATATATATTATTTGTTAGGTATGCTTAAAGCATACTTATTTTTTTATTTAAATTAATTAGTAAAAAATATGCTGTCTTACTATGTATATACATTGCAAGACAGCTTTAAGCATTCTAATATTGATAACAAATTATTGAAATGTGATTTTAGTGAATATCTAGAATTCTTACCAAATATCTGTAAATATTTATTTCTTTTCAGGAAAGATAATCTTAAGATTCATCTATTTAATTAATTATTAGCTTCTGTATAAGAATTTAAATCATAAAGCTGTTGTGATGAATTTCCATTTCTTCCATCATCTCTATTATCATTTTTTGAATTTGATATACTATTTGAATTGGAATCACTCACATTATTACTGATGTTATCTGAATCACTATATTCACTGGAAGAAACAAGTTTGCCATTTTGTTTAACCCAGTTCATTATATCACTGCTTCCATTTCCTTGTCCCATGCCACCTGCCATTACATATCTTATTTCTCCATTTACAACCATTTTCTTGAATTCTTCTAATGTAATAGCATTATTTTTGCCAAGGAAACCTCCAATAGACATTACAGGTTCTCCTGTATTAATTATTATATCTGACGCAGAATTTGAATTAGAAACTACAAGTAGATATTTTTGTTTAGAAGTCTTATTTTTTTGTAAAAATTCTATAAGTTTTGTATTTGAATTAAGGCCATTATTCCCCATTCTGACCCCCATTCCTCCTTCAGATAGAAGTTCAAGTCCACCATAAGGTGAAGATCCATTTCCTCCTCCAGACAGAAGTGCTGCTGATCCAGTAAAAGGAGCTGCCAAAAATCCAATAATGGCTATGCATGAAAAAATTTTCTTTAAATCTAAATATTTATCTTTACCCGATAAATTTAATATTATAAGAACTATAGAAGAACCTATACTTAAAACAGCTATTATTATCATTAATACTAATACAATAGATGAATAACTTGTAAAATAAGAACATTCTAGTAATTGTACTGCTCCATTAACAATAAGTGCTGTCGGTAAAATCCATGATCTCCATCCACCTTCTTTAAACATTTTCCACATTGATACGAGCCCTATTGCTGCTAAAGCTGAGGCTGGCGGAGCAAGCATTGTCAAATAGTAATCATGCCAAGTTCCTACGTTAAAGCTAAAATATAAAAATAACGGAAAAAACCATACAGTCCATAGCATTAAAGATTGTTTCTTTTTGTTATCAAGCTTAAATCTCATTTTTTCTCTTATAACAGTTGCTATAAATCCTATAATTGCCAAAGGTAAGAACCATACAATTTGATCCGAAAGCATATTTTTAGAAAACAATCTTCTAAACCCTTGGACAGTTTGTCCTCCAAAACTACCTTGAAGTCCTGATCCGCCCCCCATAGGATTGCTGCTTGGTCCACCTCCAGCCATTGCTGATGGAAAAGATCCATTAGAATTACCCTGTTGTCTCCAATCCCTTGAAGGTCTTTGCTCTCCCGTTGTATTGTCGCTATTTGAGGAAGAACTTGAATTATTTCCAGAAATTCCAGGTGGGGTACCTCCACCTCCTATGTTTCCTGGTCCATTATTATTTTTAGATAATGAGAATCTTTCTGATCCATTGTGTCCAACAATAAGTTCCATTACAGTATTATTAGTGCTACTATCAACATAAGGTCTACTTGATGATGGAATTGCATCAACTATTAACGCCCAGGATAAAGATACTACAAGCAATATCACTGTACCTGCTGCAAGATTTATTATTCTTTTCTTAAATGAAACTGTTGTTGAAAGGAGATAGGTTACATAAAGTGCAGGTCCTATTAAATAGGCTTGAAGCATCTTTACATTAAATCCAATGCCCAGAAGGACCATACTCAATATTAGATATTTAAATTTTCCTTTTCCTGCTGCAATTGAAAGTGCTAAGCAGGAAAGTAACAAGAAAAATATAAGTATATTATCTA
This sequence comes from Clostridium pasteurianum DSM 525 = ATCC 6013, assembly GCF_000807255.1. Lineage (NCBI taxonomy): Bacteria > Bacillati > Bacillota > Clostridia > Eubacteriales > Clostridiaceae > Clostridium > Clostridium pasteurianum. The sequence continues at coordinate 2,798,167 of NZ_CP009268.1, forward strand.
TGGTATTATTTCTGCTTACGGCCACAAAGACAGGAGTTATTGCAAGAAATAAGGCTGACAACAATCCTGCTGATGTTCCAAAAGCTCTTTTAACGATAATATATATTATTACTACCGATAGTACTCCAGCTATAGCTGAAGGTAACAAAATGCTTACTGTACTAAATCCAAATATTTTTGCTGAAATTGCCTGGAACCAAAAACCTACAGGTGGCTTATCAATTGTCACAAATCCAGCTGGATCAAAAGCCACAAAGAAAAAATTCTTAAAGCTTGTTGTCATACTTTTTACTGCTGCTGCATAATAGGAGTTATATTGTGCACTGCTAAGATTTACAAAATTTAGTATTGCAGATAATATTACAATTATTATTAGTGCAATTGTTTCTCTAGTAAATTTAATTTTTTTCATATACTATTCACCCTTTTCTTTATATAATGTTATAATAAGTATTTCTATAGAACAAAATTAAAATCCATAAGACTTAAATTTTGTCTATGGCAAAATTATACTTAATAGTTATTGTGTAAATATCAAAAAATTATGTGAACTTTATGTGATAAAGAATTCAAAATACATCACATAAAATTCACATAAAAATTTAATAATAATTCAATAACTTTTGTCTATAATTAATTAATAGGAACTATAATTTAGGAGGAATGAACTTGCAATTTCTAAAAAATAATCTATTAAAAATAATTATAGTATTAATAACCTTACTATTAGCTGGTCTATGTATTTATACTGTATTGAACTATGGTAGTAGTAGTTTTTCAAAAAACCTTTCACAAAAAAGTATCACAGCTATAGATAATAACTTAAAAATCAAAAGTGCTAAACCTAATACTCACATCTTACAGAGCAGTACCCCTAATTCATTAAATTTAAGTACTGATGGTAATAAAAGTCCTAAGCCATCTTCAAGAGGATTTAGATCAAATTCGGAAGATAATAAAAATCGACCAAATATATATAATAACAGTTCCTATAGTAAATATTCCTCTGCATTTATAACATATTCACTGCTGTTTTTTACATTATCAATATCTATTTATTTACTTTTTATTTGTAAAAAAATAAAATTAAAAAATTCTGATGCTTGTGCACTTATATTAGGCATACTTATAATAGGAATTTTATTACGTATTTATTCTGGATTACTAATAGATGGACATCCCTTTGATATTAGTTTATATAAAAGATGGGCTACCAATGCTGCAAATAATATCTTACAAATATACGACAATAATTCTTCTATAGATTATCCACCGGTTTATATTTATATTTTATTTGTAATAGGAAAGCTTGCAAATACACCTATATTTAATAACTATTATTATCTTTTTCTTAAATTGCCATCTATAATTACAGACATTCTATCTGGTTATTTTATATATAAAATAGCATATAAGCATTTATCTAAAGAATTTGCTATCTTACTAAGTGCTTTCTATATTTTTAACCCTGCAGTTTTAATTAATTCAAGTATTTGGGGTCAATCAGATTCTGTATTTGCTTTCATAGCTATACTTTCAATATTTTTCTTATCTAATAACAAACTAGTATTTTCTTCAGTTTTATTTACAATCTTAGTTCTTATGAAACCACAAGGAATAATACTTCTCCCTCTGCTTTTATTTGAACTAATAAAAAGAAGAAATATAAAGAGTATCATTCAGTGTATTTTGCCGGCATTATTGACTGCAATAATCATTATATTGCCTTTTTCCATAAATAATGGTAATATAACTTGGACTTTCAATCTATATATGAGCACAATAAAGGAATATCCTTACGCTTCTATCAATGCATTTAACTTTTTTAGCTTAATTAAAGCAAATATGGTTAATGCTGCAAATACTATGTTTATATTAGATTATCATACCTTTGGAATGATTTTTATTGTACTTATCACTATTTTTTCAGGATTTGTATATATAAAGATCACCAGCAAATATTCTGCATTTATTGCAGCTCTTATTCAGGTAGTTGGTGTATTTAATTTTTCTGTAGGAATGCATGAAAGATATATGTTTGCATCTATTATTATTTCAATTGCAGCTTACATATATAATAAAAATATAAGATTATTAATATTGTCTGCCCTATTCACATTAATAATCTATATTAACACTCATTCAGTGTTATTTGATAGATTTAATGGATTTGGTACAAGTTCTTATAACCTATTGACCATACTTACTTCGTTTTTAAATGTAGTTACTTTTTTGTATCTTGTAAAATTTTCTATAGATCTTATAAGAAATCACTCTAAATCAAGATTAGATTAAATAAAAAGTCAATTCTTGAAGATCCATCAAAAGAAATTCCTGTAGATTTAATAAAGTATTCTCTAATAAAAAATTTTTATTAGAGAATACTTTATACTTATAAAGCTAATATTTTAGTTATTAAATCAATTTTATATGTTAATTATATAAGAAATATCAGGTCAGCAAACTTACTCTGATACTTTACTATTGATTTGTAACATTGCTGCTTGTACTCTTATTTGTATCATTAGAATTTTGTCTATCTCCCATTAAAGCACTCATAACCTTATTAGCTTGATCTTCTGTAATAACTCCATCACTTATTAATTGACTTAAAGGATTATTTCTTGCATGCCCAACCTGACCTTGTTCATTGCCCGTAGTGTTTTCCTCATCTTTATTTTCAGGTGATACTGAACTACCTTGTTCCAGAGGATTTTCCCTTTCCCTATTAGATCTTTGCCCTTTATTTCCCATTTTACTCATATCAGATGTAAGTGTACTTAATATTTTAGTTGATTGAGCTTCTGTTATTGTACCAGCACTTACCAGTTCTTTAAGTTTACTCTCAAAATTTTTTTGCATTTCTTCACTATTAGCAGTTTTCTCCTCAGTTGATTTTTTCGTTGAATTTTGAGAACTTGTACTACTATTACTCTGACAACCTGCAAATATTAATACAGAAAGAGAAGCTGCAATAATAGCACTAACTATTTTATTAGATTTTTTCAAATTAAACACATCCTCTATAAATATTTATTTTGTTTATATTCATAGTTTAGCTTTTATTTATGTGATTAATTTCAAAAACCCATTAATATTGTGTAAAGTTATAAAGTTTGTCAATTCAATATACATTAAAACTAAAAATTTAAATTAATTTAATTTTCAGCAATTTTCTAATAATAGCACACAACAGGAGTACCTACATTAATATTATTAAATATTGTCTCGGCCAAATTGTATGGTGAATTTACACAACCGTGAGAACCATCCGTCTTATATATCTGTCCACCAAATACACTTCTCCAAGTTGCATCATGTATTCCAATTCCTCCATTAAAGGGCATCCAGAAACTAACAGGAGTACTGTAGTCTTCACCTTTTAAAGTAGCATTTCTTTCTTTATATTTCAATCTATAAATACCCGGAGGTGTTGTATGATTAAGGCTTACGTTACCTGTAACAACATCTCCATTGGCCACCAGTGAACCATTTTTATAAAACCATAGATGCTGCTTTGTCATGTCTATTTCTACATAGGTATTTCCAATATCATTACTGTTATAAGATGTAGCGGTAGTAGTATATGACGGTTTTTTTGTTACTGTTTGTCCTCCTTTTATAGCTTCACTTAAATTTTGTACTTCTTTATTAATGTTAATTTGCCAACCGTAATCACCACCACTAACATTTATAGTATTCCCTGATGATGTATGAAAACTCCTTGTCTTTCCAACGGTATTATAAGTATTAGCAAAGGATTTTACATATTCTTTTACTTTTGACTCATCAAGTACAACATTAAAATTATTATCAACTGTAAGCCACTTATTTATTGTTGAACCATCTAAAATTTCTGTATTATTTCCAAAATTATATGTTATTTTTGAAGATACATATTTATTAAGCATGTCCTTAGCTTTAATAACTTCTTGAGACTTTGAAGTATACTTAGGATTTGTATAACAATTAGAAGACTCTAAATCTATTGTTGATTCTTGATTAGATATGGCATCTTCTATACGTTTAAGTAAAACATTTTTATCTATTTTGTTACCTTTAATTTCATCTACAATTGTAAAAGAATTATTCACATATTTAAAACTTGGTTCTTTGGGTTCAATTATATTGCTATCCGCAAGGGCTGATAAATTATCTATCCTTTTTTCTAACATCCCTTTATCATATGAAATTTCTGCCGTCATGTTAGTATATTTTTTATTAAAAAATGATAAAGGCCATTTTAAAGGATTCTGTTCCTTTTTGATATTATTAAATTGTTCATCAGACTGGTATTTTAAATTAATATCACCTGCTTTAATTTGTTCATTCTTGCCACCTCGCTCTTTTATATTCAAAGAATATGTATTCAGCTGAGAAGTTATCTGTGATTTTATTTCTTCTACTGTTTTACCCGATACATCAACACCATTAATCTTAGAACCAAAATATAGATGATTCATAAAATATATTGAAAACAAAAAATATACAGTAAATAAGGTACAAACACAAACTATTATTCCTGCAGTAATCTTATTATATTTATTTACAAATTTATTCACAACTTCCATAGCATTCGCTCCTTATACATAACTATTAGATAAAATTATTTATATAATATAATATTATATTCTATTATATTTAATTATATCATTGTTCACCATAATATTACATATTATTATAACAATATATTTTATAAAATATATAAATTATTTATTAAATAAATCTTTATTGTTTTTTAACTCTAAATATTAAAGAAGTAGTTCTTAAATATTTTTTCAAAATTTATAAATAAATACAAAAATTACACTTATTATAAAATATATAAATAATTTGAATAAAAAATGAAGAATGAATTTATAGAATGTGAAATATCACGAAAATAATCCCGAAAAATAAATTATCTATATTTCATAATTAGTTAAAAAAATTAAATGATCTATTTATTTAATGTGTGAGAAAATAAAAAATAAGCCAGCCTACAAAACCTGTAAACTGGCTTATTTCTTTATTTGGTAGCCCCAACGGGAATCGAACCCGTGATTCCGCCTTGAGAGGGCGACGTCTTAGCCGCTTGACCATGAGGCCATATTTTTACATTTTTATAACATGGGACCTGATCCCATGTCACTAATTAATAAAACATTATTATCAAATATACTTCCGACGTGTCGCCACACTTAAAAGTCACACCCGCACTATAGCAGGTGGGTTTTTCTCAATTTGCTTCTATCTACTTCTATACTAAACGGAAGTTCCATATTCACAAATAATATTTTGAAAATCCCTTATTGATTATGTCGGTTGAACATATAAGCTTCACGGGCACATCAGAATTAACTACGTGTATTATTATAACATTTTTTATTTTAGTTTCAAATTTTCACTTGTTGAATTTATGTGATTTTTATAGTCTAAATAGGTACTATCTCCATTTTACTCCCTATATCTTTTATTTACTTAATAACGAACTACAAGATAATCTTACTAGAGCTTTAAATCATCTATAACCTTTTTTATATCCACTGATTTTTCTATATCATGGAATACAGCAACTATTTCGCTGGACTCCTCTTCCTCTTCATATTCATAGGTAATAAACTGAATAGCTATATTGAATTCATTCATACAATCTTCAAGTATATCTCCTACATTGTCTATAGCTATATCATTTAGATAAGGTTTAAAAAACTCATTATACCAAACTTCACTTTCTTTATCTTCCGTGCATTCATCATTAGCATAAGCTTCAGCTGCTTCTATTTCAGAAGAGTCAAAGTCATAATAAAATCTTAGAATATAAATATCTTCTATATATTTTATTTCCTCTATATCATCTATTTGATTTTCCTTTAAAAATTTTACAATACTCTTTTTATCCATAATAAAAAACCTCCAAAAATTTTTAATATTTATCAGCTTTTTTGGTTAAATCTAATATTAAAAGTTTATCTTGTAATATAATATCACATAAATATCTAAATTATTATCACTGCTTAAAATTTTTTAAAAATATACTTACAGGAGGTGTTACGTATGATTGTAAATATGATAGGTGTACCATTATTTTATGGTTCTGATAAAAAAGGTGTAGATTGTGCTCCAAACAAATTAAGAGAAAATAATATAATAGATGTAATTCATAATGATAATCATGAAATATATGATTGTGGAAATATTTTTGTTCCTAAAGTAGATGAAAACACTAAATTCTCTTATAATAGCAGAATGAAATATTTAAAACCTATTATAGATGTAAATACAAATCTTGCTCATGAAGTATACAGCTCTTTTACTTCTGGAAGCTTTCCTTTTATAATTGGAGGAGATCATTCTTTAGGACTTGGAAGCATTTCTGGTGCTAGTAAATACTACAAAAATCTTGCAGTAATATGGGTGGATGCTCATGGAGATATAAACACTGATGAGACTTCCATTTCTGGTAATGTACATGGAATGCCTTTAGCCGCTGCCATGGGAATAGGTCCACAATCTCTAACAGATTTATACTTTAAAGGTATAAAGGTAAAATATAAAAATGTATTTATAGTTGGAGCACGATCACTGGATTCAGGAGAATTTAGCCTAGTTCAAGAAAAGGGCTTAAATGTATATTCTATGGAAAATATAAAAAATATGGGTATAGAATCTATTCTGAAAGAAATTCATCACAAACTTATGGAAAATGGAATAGAGGCAGTACATTTAAGTTTTGACATAGATTGTCTTGATCCATCTATAGTTCCTGGCACTGGAACTCCAGTTACAGATGGTATGTCTGTAGAAGATGCAAAATTTTTGCTAAAATACCTCATGAATACGAAGCTTATAAAATCTATGGATATGGTTGAACTAAACACTTTATTAGACAGAAATGATTCTACGACTAAATTAGTTATTGATTTGGTTGATTGGACTTTCAAATATATAAATTAAAAAGCCGTCTCACAATGTATATATATGCATTGTGAGACGGCCTCTTCATATAAATATTATATGCTCTTCAAAATCAATTTTCAAAATATATATTATCAATTAACAATAACTTTTTATACATCAGATAAAAGAGATGATAACTTTTTATTATAAAAAATATATTCTAGATGCAGAGCTCTTGTAAGTACAACATATAATATCTTTTTATCAAATTCACTGTCATTGTAATTTCCTTCATCACAATTATATATAACACTACAATCAAATTCTAATCCCTTAGTCATATAAGATGGAATAATTATCTTTTCTAAATTTACATTCTTATCCGTATCCTTTATTATATTCCAATTATAATTGCTGTATTTTTTCAAAAATCCTTTTATCTTTTTGCATTCTTCATAGGTTTTTCCTATTACAGCCACATTGCTTTTACCAATTTTTTCACAATGATTTACTATTTCATCTAAATTACAAGCAAAATCCTTGTTATTTTGGAATTCTTTGATTTCAGGTTTAGCTCCATGTCTTAGCACAGGTTTTGCAGGTTTAAGACTATTTTTCTGCTTAATTAATACTTTATTGGCAAAATCTATAATTTCTACTGTAGAACGATAACTTTGAGTTAACTGCACATAGTTCCCTTCATTGTTAAATACTTCTTTAATAAACTTTTCCCAATCATTTACACCTTTGTAATAATAAATTCCCTGACCAATATCCCCTACTATAGTATAGGAATTATTTTTTGCCATATCTTTAATTATATAGTATTGAAAAGGACTATAATCCTGTGCTTCATCTATAACAATATGTTTAAATCTAAATTTTTCTTCCACACCCTCAATTCTAAATTTCAAATAAATCATAGAGGATAAATCATCACTATCCACGATACCCTTCTCTAGACTATGATTTAATTCATCTTTTATATATTGTGACAATTCCTTTGATATATTGTTTTTAACCACATTATCAAATATATTTTCATCATTAAAAAGTTTATAAATAAGTTCTTTTGTATCTTTATGCTTCCAGTTTTCAAAGTACTCTTCTATATTATGTTTTGCTGATTTTAATATATATTTTTTACTGGTATCTCTTTCGTCATAAAGTTCTATTATTTTTTTTCTTCTTTCAGGACCATCTTCCATAAGCTTTTTTATTCTAGCTATATTATATTCATATTTAAATACCACTTTTTCCATTATTTCTAAAATTCTATCATTAAATTTAATCATAAAATATCTTTTTATCTCATCTTTTCTCTTATCTATAGGTAGATGTTTCATATCTTTTATAAAAAGTCTTTTTATATCTTCAGAGTAAAACAGAACATATTTATCCACTTTTATATCTTCAATTTCTGAGTCCTTAGTTTCTATATAGGATATATAATCATCCATAATAGATTTATACAAAATTGAACCTTTAAGGCTGCTGCTTTCCAGCATAAGCTTATTATTTTTATCTTCTTCCTCTAATAAGCCAGTCAGCTTTTTATCTTTTGTAAGTATCTTGCCCTTTAACTGAAGAATTTCTACAGCCTGTTCTTCAAAGGTTTTTTGTCTTACTTTATCAATACCAAGACTTGGCAGTACCATTGATATATAATCTAAAAATAATTTATTAGGTGCAATAACTAAAATATTGTTTCCTGATATAGTTTTACTATATTTATATAAAAGATATGCAAGCCTATGTAGTGCAATGGTGGTTTTTCCAGAACCTGCTGAGCCTTGAACTATAAGAGGAGAGTTTTTACTAGCTCTTATAATATCATTTTGCTCTTTTTGTATAGTAGCTACTACATCTTTAAGTTTACTGCTTACACTTTCTTCAAGATTTATCTTTAAGAACTCGTCTACTAAAACATTATCCTCACCTTTTGATTTTAATATAATTTCATTTATACCTTCATCAAATGCGTCTTTAAGTTTTGAATCTCTAATTAAAAATTTTCTCTTTAAATTTAAGGTTCCATCTACAAAACCATCTGGTATTTCATAAGAAGTTTCCCCCTGAGTTCCACTATAATACAAATCTGCTATGGGAGACCTCCAGTCAATTACAATTTCATCACCTGTCTTACTATCTCCAAGCCCAAATTTACCTATATAATAGCTTTCATTATCTCTGTATTTCTCTCTGAAATCTATTCGTGCAAAATAGGGCTGATCTTTTGCCTCTGTGTATTTCTCTAAGTTTTTATGAGTTATATTATATAGCTTTTGAGTTGTTTCCAGTTCTTCGTTGTATCTGCCTTTAGCTTGTTTTCTAAGTTCACTTATTTTATTTTGAAGATCCAGGTCATTTTTATTTATTATATTTATTTCATTGTCTATCCATTTTTTTGTAGAATTCAATCTATCTTTTTCAAATTCAAATTCCTTTTTATCTATAGTCAATACTATCACCTCACTATAATATATCTATGAAACAATACTTTAATATAATTTATACTTACATAAAAACATACAAATATGAAGTTCTGTAGTCATTGGATAAAATTATATATCTAGTACTTAATTTAATCAATAGAACTATTTTAACTTTTTACTGCATATAAATTTATTATGACTGCATTATTCAAGGAGGTAGTTCTATTATGAAAATCCTGATTACAGGAGCTGAAAATTCTTTAGCAAAATATATCAAAAATAGGTTTAAAAATACTAAAGATATAGAAATAGATAGCTTTAATCGTGATGAATTAGACATATCTGATAAAAATTCAACTTACAAAAAAATAACTGACAGCAATCCTGATCTCTTAATTCATCTTGATTCCATGAACAATATTGATATTTGTGAAGGCGATGAATCTCTAGCCTACACTATAAATACCATAGGCACCTTAAATGCTGCCTATCCTTGCAGCATACTAAATATTCCTATAATTTATTTATCTACTTCCTACGTTTATGATGGAGATAAAGATTCCCCTTACTTTGAAACAGATAAGTGCCATCCGGTAAATATATATGGTAAAACAAAACTCGCTGGAGAAAAACTTATTAGAACTCTCTGCAAAAAATATTTCATTATAAGAACCGGATGGATATTCGGAGAAGAAAATTGCTTTGTACAAAAGGTACTGAATAATAGTAATGTGTCTATGTTCGTATGCAGTACAGAAATGGGAAACCCCACATACGTAGAGGACTTATGCAGGGTAATTGAAAAAATGCTTCACTCCGATTTATACGGAATATATAACTGCGGCAATCCATTAAGTACAACTAAATCAGCTTGGGTAAAAAAAATTTTCAACTATGCTGGTATAGAAAGAAGTATACTAGAAATACCTGAGAACTTTTTAAGAAATACTGCTACTAGGCCTAAAAATTCTTCTTTAAACATATCTCTCATTAAAAATTGTTTTGACCTAGAGCTTCCAAGCTGGGAAAATAGACTTTCAGAATATATAGAAAACAAACTTAAAAGCCAGTAATTACTGGCTTTTAGACATAACTTTTTAAACCCCTTATAGATATTTCTCCAGATATTAAATTTTCTACCTGACCAGTTTCATACTCTACCACTAATTCTCCATTTTTATTTATATCAATCACATGAGCTTTTATGGATTCATCTTTTCTAATAACTCTCACTTCATTTCCTATTAAAATGGAATTTTCTCTACAAATCTTCATAGCTTCTTCTATATTATCCTCTTCTATAAAATCCTTATATAAAGGTTCAAAATTATTCAATATTTTTCCTACTACTTTTTTTCGGCTTATTTTTTTATCTATCTCTATTTTTATAGAAGTAGCGGTTTCTCTAATTTCTTCTGAAAAATCATCTTCATCAAGATTTGCATTGATACCTATACCTATAACTATAAAATTCACTTTTGTCAATTCTGCATTCATTTCAGTAAGTATACCACAAATTTTCTTTCTATTTAAAAGTATATCATTAGGCCATTTTATAAAAGTTTCTATTTTCATTTCTCTAAATGCCTTATTTATAGCTGCTGCGGCTATTTGTGTTACTAGAGATACCTTAAGTGGATTTATATCAGGCTTTAAAATTATTGACATCCATATTCCTTTTTCCCTTGGAGATATAAAATTTCTTCCTAATCTTCCTTTTCCCCTGGTCTGTTCTTCTGCTATTATTACAACCCCATCTTCTTCTAATTCTAGCGCTATATCTTTAGCTTTGGAATTAGTAGAATCGATACTATTTAAATGTATTATTTTTCTTCCTATAAATTCAGTATGCAACTCCTCTTGAATTTCTTCATAAGTCAGTAAATCTGGACATTTTATTAATTTATAACCTCTTTTTGATACTGATTCAATTTCATATCCTTCTAATTTTAATTGATTTATGTATTTCCATATAGAAGTACGACTAACCCCAAATCTTTCACTAATTTCCTGCCCTGATATAAATCCCTCTGTATTTTCTTTTAAAAGCCTTAATATTTCATCCTTCAAAATTTTATCCTCCCCATTTTTCTTAAGTATCTTATATATTTTACATGTAAATATAATAATTCCTACTAATAAAATTCATTACCCTATTTGCTAATTTTTAATCAAAATATCTTTTTATTTTAATTATATGACAGAATAACTTTATCAATTATATATTTATTATAAATTTTATCATTTAATATTTCCATATAAAATAAATATAAAAATAATATGTTTAAAATTCATTACTTTTAATTTAACAGTTTAAAAACCATAGTGCAAAATTTAAAACTGCTGCAAAAGAATTACATATTATATAGGGTATCATAAGAAATCCTGACAATCTATCCTGTCTAAAAAAATGAAAAGTAGTTAATAATATAAATATGATGAGTACTAATAATTCAACGAATGCAAGTCCATATAATCTAAATCTGAAGAATAGTATAGGCCATAAAAAATTTAGAAAAAGTTGAAAACTATACAGCTTTAAAGTTCCATTTTCATATCTATCTTGTTTCTTCCATTCCCATATTCTATAAGCCGCTAATCCAATTAGTAAATATAAAATAGGCCACACTATTATAAAAATATAGCTTGTAGGCGCTATTACAGGCTTTTCTAAAGCTTCATATATTTTAGAATCTGCATTTCCTACATATACACTTAATATTCCTATTCCCTCTGCAATAATAATACTGAGAAATGCCTTCAAAATTTCAATTTTATCATTAACCTTCAATATATTAACCATAATAATGACCTCCTTGTATAATTATATATTTTAATATTCATTAACTGCTGAATAATATATTATAGTTTGAAGGAGCCTTCATTATGATTAATAATATATAGAAAAATAATTTTAAATAAAAATGCATCATAACTCAGATTGCGTTATGATACATTTAATCACTACTAATACTTTTTTATTTTTGAAATAATTCTTTGTATACTTTTTTAGGATAAATAATATTTTTTAATATAAATACCACTTTTATATTTGTGTATAAAAAATACTCTATATAGAGCTATTCATATCCATTAACAACAACTTCTAATTTCCCTGTTTCTGGATCTATCACTAAACCATGTACCACTATGTCTTTAGGTATTAGTGGATGACTTTTTATTAATTCCACACTCTCTTTAATAGATTCTTCTACTGAATCAAAACCATGTAGCCATTTTTTTATATCAATTCCTGCATTACATAGAGTTTCTATAACCTCTTTAGAGATACCTCTTTGCACTATTTTTTCTAAAACTTCGTCTCCATTTAAGTTACTCATACCACAACCATGATGTCCAATTACTAACACTTCATCCGCTTTAAATTCATAAACAGCTACTATAATACTTCTTATTATACTTCCAAAGGGATGCATTATAGAAGCACCAGCATTCTTAATGAACTTAGCATCACCATTTTTAAGATTTAATGCCTTTGGAAGAAGTTCTGTTAATCTAGTATCCATACATGATAAAATTACTAACTTCTTATTTGGATTTTTAGATGTTATGTACTTAACATACTCTTTATTTTCTACGAAAAGTTTATTATAATCTAGTATTTCCTGTAACTTACTCATTATATCCTCCTAAAGTTTTATATTATTTAATTTATTATAGCATAATAGCTAAATATAATGTCAAATGGAAGTTCTGCATTTTATTCTCAACTTCTGCAAGTTATTCTAAGAAACAAGGAGATAACTAGAGCTCATCTCCTTGTGAAAGACTTTTTTATACAATAATAACTCTTAACAAATTATTATAATGACTTTTTACCAGTCTATAAAATTCATTTTTACGACATATGTGAATATTTAAACTAAATAAATTCAAAATTCTCTATGATAAAAGGAAAATCATCACACTGAATATTTTATACAGCATAATGATTCTATTTTATATATTATATAGAAAGTGCATTTTTAAAATCTTTTATAATATCCTCTGTTTCCTCAAGACCTAAAGAAACTCTTATAAGGCTATCCTTTATTCCAAGACTTTCCCTCTCTTCCTTTGGGACAGCAGCATGTGACATCTTAGCTGGATAGGAAACTATAGTTTCCACCCCTCCAAGGCTCACTGCTACTGCTGCAAGTTTTACCTTTCTCATAAACCTTTTAGCTGTTTCATCATCTTTAGTTTCAAAAGATAAAACTGCTCCACCACCTTTAGCTTGTGACAGATGAAGTTCACTACCTGGATGTTCTAGCAGTCCAGGATAATAAACTTTAGCTACTTCTTCCTGTTCTCTAAGCCATTTTGCTAATTTAAGTGCACTTTTCTGCTGATAGTCCAATCTCACTTTAAGCGTTTTAAGTCCTCTTAAAAGCAGCCAGCAATCCTGTGGTCCAAGAACAGCACCAAAGGAATTCTGTACAAACTTCACTTTATCTGAAAGTTCCTTGCCTTTTACTACCACAAGTCCACTTATAACATCACTATGTCCTCCAATAAACTTTGTAGCACTATGTACCACAACATCTGCTCCCAATTTAATAGGATTTTGAAGATATGGAGACATAAAAGTATTATCTACGATAACTACGATGTTATTTTTTCTAGCAACTTCTATAACTGCTCTAAAATCAGTTATTTTTAAAAGTGGATTAGAAGGCGATTCAAGAAATATAGCCTTAGTATTGTTTTTTATTCTCTCTTTAATTTCTCCAATGTTAGTAGCATCTATAAAAGTTGTTTCCACATTAAATTTTTTAAAAAATGAAGAAGTTACCCTGTAGGTACCACCATAAACATCTCTGCAAACTAAAATATGATCTCCAGCAGAAAAAATAGACAATACAGAAGATATGGCAGCCATTCCAGAAGAAAATGCAAAACCACTATCCCCTTCTTCCAAAGCAGCTATAGTATTTTCAAGAGCTTCTCTTGTAGGATTACCTGATCTTGAATAATCATATTTACCAAAATTATCTATATCAAATTGATGAAAAGTTGAAGCATGATATATAGGTATACTTAAAGCTCCTGTGGTCTTATCTATTTCATTCCCATTGTGAATAAGTTTAGTTCCAAAATCCATTTTTCTATCTCCTTTACCTAAATTATAAATTTAATGATCTATCAAGATCTTCTATTAAATCCTTAACATTTTCGATTCCCACAGACAGTCTTAAAAGTGTATCTTTAATTCCTATTCTGTTTCTTATATCCTCTGGTATTGAGGCATGGGTCTGAATATAAGGATAAGTTATGAGACTTTCAACACCGCCGAGACTTTCTGCAAAATATATAGTTTGAAATTTCTTAAGTGATTTCTCAATAATTTCTCTTTCATTTACCTCAAAAGATATCATTGATCCAAAACCAGTAGTCTGTTTTACTGATATATCATACCCCTTATGAGCTTTAAGTCCTGGATAATAAACCTTTTTAACCCTTTTGCATTCACTAAGCCATTTAGATATTTTTATTGCATTCTTCTGCTGTTTTTCTAATCTTATAGCCAGAGTTTTTATCCCTCTTAATATAAGCCAACTATCAAAGGGGGACAACACTGCTCCAGTAGATACCTGCATAAATTTAATTTCCTCAATAAATTTATTTGCCACTATGATTCCTGCAAGAGTGTCATTATGTCCTCCTAGAAACTTGGTTCCACTGTGAATTACTATATCCGCTCCCAATAGAAGTGGTCTTTGAAAATATGGACTCAAAAATGTATTATCTACTATAGTTAATATTTTAAATGCTTTAGCAAGGGATGTTATTTTACTTATATCCGTTATTCTCATCATAGGATTTGAAGGTGTCTCTATAAAAATAGCCTTAGTATTTTTCTTTATGGATTCTTCAACTTTTTTTATATCTGTTGTATCTACATAAGTAGTTTCAATACCATATCTTCTGTATATTTCTTCAAATAATCTATAGGTTCCACCATATAAATCTTCCGATACAATTATATGGTCTTTAGGTATAAAAAGTCTTATAACTGCATCTATAGCTGCCATACCCGTTGAAAAAGCAAATCCAGCCTTCCCACCTTCAAGTTTTGCAATTGTATTTTCAAGTTCCTCCCTTGTTGGATTTTCTGATCTTGAATAATCATATCCCGTACTCTCATTCAATCCATGGTGCTTAAAAGTTGCACTCTGATATATTGGTGTGCTTATAGCACCTTTTATATCTTCTTTCTCCCTAGAACCCTGAACCATAATTGTTTCTAATCTCCTACAATTTTCTGACATAAAAATCCCTCCCCGGTAAAACATATAATTTCTCAAATTTAATCTATATTATAAATATTAGATGAAAATACAAAACTGACTAAATAGAATTTATAAACAGAATAATACTATTGATAATAAAAATAAGCCTCTAAAAGATGAGAGGCTATAAAATCGCCTCTTATCTTTCAGAAAATTCTGTAGGAATTAGCACATTTTCAACTGTAGTTGAATGTTGCCGGGTTTCATCGGGCCTATCCCTCCACCACTCTTGATAAGAGCTTATATATTGAATTTTTATAATAAACAATTTAACTTATTTTTATCATAATTTTGATCTTATTTTTGCAACATAAAAAGCTGCTTTTCATAAGAAAAGCAGCAAATAATACTATTGGCTTCTTTTCTTATCTTTCAGAAAAAATTTCTGCTGGAATTAACACCGTCACATTTAAATATAAATGCCGGTTGTTGGATTTCATTGGGCCAGTCCCTCCATCTCTCTTGATAAGAACAATATTCGTATCTATTAAATTTTCCTTAATCAATATGATATACATTTTTATTTATAATGTCAACATATTTTTTAATATTAATAAACTTTATAAACATCATATCCTGCTTCATTTAAAGCTTTTACTATTTCCTGTATATGCTCATGTCCATTAGTTTCTACAGTAACTTCAAGCATAACATCTTTTAATCTGTCAATAGCTTTAAATTGATTATGATCTAATTTTATTACATTTGCTTTTTGTTTTGCCAATATTTCTGAAATATTTAATAATTGTCCTGGAGAATCCTGTAATTTAACTGAAAAACAGAATATTCTTCCTCTAGACAATAATCCATTATTAAGCATTGAAGCTATAGTTACTACATCTATATTTCCTCCGCTTATTAGTGAAACTACTTTTTTACCTTTAAAATTCAATCTCTTTAAAGCAGCTAAGGACATAACTCCAGTAGCTTCTGCTACAAGCTTATGTTTTTCTAAAAGTACAAAGGCAGCTTCTATAAGTTCTGCATCACTTACAGTTACAATTTCATCTACATATTTTTTAACTACCTCAAAAGTTTTATCTCCTGGCTGTTTTACTGCCGCTCCATCTGCAATAGTATCAACTTTATCTGATGCAGTTAATATACCCGTATCAAAAGACACCTTCATCGCACTTGCCCCATCTGATTGAACTCCTATGACTTTTATATTAGGATTTAAAGCTTTTGCTGCTACGGATATACCACTTATCAATCCGCCGCCACCTATTGGTACTAAAATAGCATCTACATCTTTTAATTCATCTATTATTTCAAGAGCTATAGTTCCCTGTCCAGCCATAACATCTAAATCATCAAAAGGATGTATAAAAGTATATCCATTTTCTCTTTCTAATCTCTTAGCTTCTTCATAAGCCTCATCATATATCTGTCCTTTAAGAACTACATCAACACCATAACTTTTAGTAGCCTGTACTTTTATTAAAGGCGTAGTTTCTGGCATAACAATAGTTGCTTTAATTCCAAGTTTACTTGCAGAATAGGCAACACCTTGTGCATGATTTCCTGCAGAAGATGCTATTAATCCTCTTTTTTTCTGATCATCACTTAGTTTGCTTATTTTATTTAATGCTCCTCTTAACTTAAATGCTCCAGTAATTTGAAGATTTTCTGGCTTTATATAAACTTCATTACCACTTTCTTTACTAAAACATGAACTATATATTAATTTTGTATTTATACATATATCTTTTATTCTCTCTCTTGCTTCTAACACATCATTTAAAGTTATACAATTTGTTTCATTTTCTTTTTCCACTACTGAACTCTGTTCCATAGCTTAAAACCCCTCTTTCTAAAAATTTAATATAAATAAAAAATCTCTCGTCCTTATAAGCACATATAATATACAATCATATGCTCATAAGGACGAAAGATTAACTTCCGTGGTACCACCTTTTTTGCGGTTATTACATTAACCGCCTCTCAAATCGGATCTTAATGAAATAAAAAATTCACTGTTAATCCTAACCATATATCGCTGGTAAACGTCCTTATCTACTTGATAAAAATCTTTCAACTTGGAAACTCCGGAGTGATCATTATATATTCATGCTAATATCAGCTTTCACCTAACGCCGACTCTCTTCGATTAACAAAACGAACATTTTTTTCTCCATCTTAGTTTTACATCCAATATCAATAACTTGATTTTAAGTATATTATTATTTAATGTAATTGTCAATATATTTTTCTAAAAGATTTCCTACCTAGGCATAATAAAGTTCTGTCCTCAAATATACCTTATAACTATTGGTGTTCCTCATATTGCCCTTAAAAATTTATTGCTCAATAACTTTCTCAATTATTTTATTCAATAACAGTGACACATTCCTGTATAATTAATCAAAACTTAGTAAAATTATAAAACTCTACTAAGTAAGATTTATTGATAGTTAATACTAGAATAGATATTCCAGTTATACTTATTATCTCTTATTAATATAATTTAAAATAATCAACAATTTAAGGAGTATTTATGTATAATTTTTATGATATCAAATTTACTGAAAAATATAAATCTATTATTTATCTACTTCAAATTCCAATTATGTATTTATTTCTTGCCTATCGTCCTATAAAAAACCATATAATTTTTGAGGCTGTTTTTTATTTAATTTTTATACTTTTTGCTCTAATTCCTGGTTGGTCTGATGTATCTTCATATCTCAATACAGGAAATAAATCTTTAAAGCAAATACTATTCTTATCAATGCAATTATATTGTATTCAAATAATTATATCCTCATTAGTAATTTTAATTATGAGAAACCCAGATCCCCAAGGTATAAAAAATATTTCCTACTCATTAAACTACTATTTAAATAATCACGTTATACAGACAGTAATTGTAGCTTTTAGTGAAGAGTTTTTTAAATTCACCATATTTATTGCATTCTTATCTATAATACATAGAAAAAATCTAGTTAATATACTTATATCTATTTTAATCACCTGTACAATATTTGGAGCTATGCATGGAATTAATTATAAGCTAACAGCTATGATACCTATAATGTTTAATACAATTCCATGCTTTTTATATCTATTAAAATATAAAAATCTTTATATTTTAATAATAGCTCACTTTATCTTTGATACTATAGCCTTCATATCCCACATAAACCCATTAGGACATGAAGCTATCCAATTTGCAGCATCAGTAGCATTATTGATTTTTATTGTAACTCAATTTGTTGTTCCTAAGTTTAGACGAAGAGGTGTTAGAAGATAATTATTGTTATCTTTATGTAACTTTAACATTTTTCCCTTTAAATACAATAGCTAATTCTAGTATATTCTTAATATTTTTTTCTTCTAAATTTGCTCTATAATTCATGTCATAAATTTGATCCAATGCTTCCTTAGTAACCTCTTCAATAGTACTATCAGAGAAATCATTTATTTTCTTAAATTCAATTATTATGCCTAATTTTGATATATTTTTAGGAATTAGCATTACATCATATCTCCCATATCCGCTTTCTTTATTTGATTTTACATAATACTCATTTGAAAGAGATACTAACATTCCTAAAACAAAAGCGTGATAGACTTTTTCTGGTTCTTTTCCAGCTGCATCAAAGTAACTTATGCTATTTATTACAAACTCTTTCATTATATATTCAAAGCTTTTAACATCTCCTGATACTAGGGCATTTATCATGGCATTATATTTTGTATTATTTATAGTTTCAGAAAACCATTTCTTTATTATACCTTTATAAAAAGTATACACCTCTTTATTTGGTATTTTTAACTCACAGATTAATTCTCCATCTATATTTTCCTTTTTAGTAGCCTTTAGATATCCCGTAAATAATAAAAAACTCCAAATATTTTCACTTGAATATTCTATCTCAGTCATTATGATATTATCATCTACAGTTTTCTTTATGGATTTTTCTTCCATAAGCATTTCAAGATCTCTTTTTGTAGTTTCATCACTCTTTGAAAGAAATTTTTTTACTAACTCATTAGCACTGGTATTGACCCAATAAGATTTTAATCCCTCTAAAGGATTTTCAATATAATTTACTATAGACCAAGGATTATAGATAATTTCATTACCAAAAATATATCCATCATACCATTGCTTTATATTCTCTATATCTTCCGAAATATTATAGTAATCTAATAAAATTCTTGTTTCTTTTTCTGTAAAGCCAAATTTATCACTAAAATTATAATTTATTATAGATGAGACACTCAAATTATTTAATCCTGAAAAAATGCTTTCTTTGGCTACTCTTAAAATTCCAGTAACCATAGCTTTTTGAAGATAGATATTATCTTTTAAAGCTGAACCTAAAATATTTCTCATAAAACCAATAACATTATCATAATATTTATTTATGTATGCAGCTTCTATTGGAGTATCATATTCATCTATTAATAATATTACTTTTTTCCCATAATATTTATATAAATATTCACATAAGTAAGCTAAGCTTAGTTCTAAGTCGGCTTCTGTACCCATTCCCTTTAAAATCTTCTCAAAAAATGTTTTATCTACTTCATCTAGCTTATCTCCTAGTAATACTTCTTTGTGTGACTGGTATTCCTTTGATATTACAAGCTTTATTTTCTCACAAAAAATTTCATAGCTGCTACTTTTTAAATCCTTAAAAGATATATATAACAGGATATTTTCCTTTTAAGCTTTTTATATTTTCACATTTTTCTATTTTCAGACCATCGAACAAATTTTTACTTTCTTCCCTTATATCAAAAAAATACTTTATCATACTCATATTAAGAGTCTTACCAAATCTTCTTGGTCTTGGAATTAGCATTATCTCTGAAGAATTCTCTATAAATTCTCTTATTAATAAACTTTTATCTATAAAATAACAATTACTCTCTATTAATTTTTTAAAACCTGAAATACCTATTAGAATTAATTTTTTCAAATGGTTCACCTTCTTCCACTACTACTATTGTATATACTAAATTATATACATAATAAAAGTATTAATACCAATTATATAATCAATGATTCACTATTATTAGCATTTACTCCTAGAGTTTCTTCACGAAAACTATTTTCACTCATTAATTTTATTATAGATACAAAATCTTCTCTTTCATCTATAATTTTTTTTATCTCTGCCCTTAATTTTATAAGGTTAGCAGGAGTTATATTTCCTCGAAATACAGATTTCTGATGATGTTTAAAATATTTTTTGCAAATCTTAAATACTTTATTTACTCTCTTTTCATTCACATCATAGAAAACAAATGCATAATTATAGTTAACTTCCTTAGGCATATTACATCATCTCCTTTAGACTAAATGGAGTAAACTCTCTTTTCTCAATCAAATGTTTTATAAGTTTATATCCGTCAAGCTTTATAGCTGTTTCATAGCTTATTTTTCTCTTTAACTTTTTATGTTGAAACACATTATTAAATCTAGTCTCTAGTGCTTCAACGAATATCTTTTTCCCAGCTTCATTTAATAGGCAATAATTTAATTTTTTATCAAAATGTTTGGATACTTGTATTCTTTTATTATTAACTAGATCAAATATTGTTTTAAATACAATTGCTGGTTTAAATACTTCAGATAAATCAAGACTTAAAGAAAATCGTCCTTCGCTTGGTTCATGAAGAAAACTTATACTTTGATTCAAATGCGTATGATATATCTGGGAAATAGTTCTAGCATAAAGTATAGAATTACCAAAGGAAACCATAGCATTCATGGGATTATCAGGTGGTCTTTTTACCCTCTTGTTCATTAAGAAATTCTCCGGCAGAAAATATTTGAAGTTATCATAGAACTGCATCCACACCTGGCCTTCTAAAAATAATATTTGCTTTATATCACTACTCTTATCCATTAAATCTATAAAATCTTTCTTAATCCAATCTAGAAAGAGCTTTGTTTCTTTTTTATCATGTTTATAATAATGATAAACAACTTCATATATATTAGCTGCTATACCTTTTACAAAAGCTTTTGCAATCTCTATCCTATTGTTTATGAAAGCTTCTGATTGTTTTATAGTCATCTTTCCACTAATCAAATATTCCTTTGGATAAAAAGTTCCACTATAATATCCATAGTAATTAAAAAAATGTATAACAACACCAGCTTTTGCTACAAAATCTAAAAATTTAGTATTTAAGCTTACCTCATTTAGAAAATAAATTTCCCTTATGGCTTCTATTGGCATATATACATTTTTACTATTCCTTCTAAAACAAATGGAGTTATCTTTTCTAGTTATTTCTCCTTGAGACATTATAAACCTTGTTCCCTTCCCCATATAGTACTCTCTCCCTCTATAATCTTTAGTAATGATTAAACATTTGAAACAATTAATCATTCAATATGCTTACTTAATGTTTTGTAGTAGAACACTAACACCTAGGTTTATTATTATCTTCAGACTATATCGCTTGTCCAATATAGTTCATTCTTGTCATATTAAATTCATTATTTATTTTCAGTTTTATTAAATAAAACAATATTCATAATAAGCACATTTTTTGCACTTTGGTTTTAGCTCTACTGCTGGTGGTTCTTCTTCAATAAGAAATTGCTCTATGTTATACAAAAAGTCATTCAAGTTTTTTTCATTTTTATCCGTAAGCTCAATGTAGATGATTTTTTTATCCTGTTTATTTTTTTCTATGAATTCAATTTTACCTTTTCTCTCTATGCCTTTCTCTCTTAATTTCTTTAAGTAAAGTAACACCTGCCACTTTACAGCCTCAGAATCTGCATCTGATTTTTTAATTTCAACTAAATAGTCCTCAGTAATTTTGTCTATTTTAATGTTGTCTATAGATATCTCTGTATTTTTCTTTCCTTCTGCTTTTAGTTCATGCAAAACTTTACCTATCCTAACTTCTTCGCTGTTATCTTCGAGATTTATTCTATTTGCGTGAAGCCAGCATTGACGTTTACAGTGGAAATAGTAGTTTATTATTGTACCTGTGATTTTCATAGGAATGCCCCCTTGGAAGCTTTGTTCATGTGTTGATTTAAAATTATAGATACTCAATCTCATAATTAAATATTATTTTAATATATAGGTTCATATATGAAGTTTCTTATCTATATTTAAAACATCATTTTATTTTTTATAGTATCAAATTAGCCTGATCTGGTGTTTCTCCAATAAACTTTTCATTATTAAATCTTCCATTTACTATATACTCTTCTCCATTTTCAATATAGAAAATATTTCCTAACACTTCATTATATTGTTCAACTCTTTTAACCTTATAAATGAAATAATTTAATTTTGAATTTATCTCAGAAAGTCTTACTCTTTTTTCAGCATAATCTATTTTATTATCCATCAATAAATTCTCATACTCTTTCCATATTTCATTACCATGAATTATATTTCCATGCAGGTCCTTTATTTCCCTTGAAAGAAAAATAGTATATTTATTTTGATCAACTTTTTCATCTATAAGCTTCATGTAGTCTTTTATTTTATCAAAATTTAATCTATTAAGCTCTTTAATAAAAGCTAAATATCCACTGTCATTTTTTCGCTTTTTTCTTACTTCAATTTCAGATATAATATTTTTATAATAACTTTCAAAATCCTTATTTCTCAAAATTCCCTGTATATTCTCATCCTCAAGAGTGAATCTTTTTTCTTTTCTAACATCGCTTTGATAAAGTATTCCACAAGAATCTAATTTAAAAAACTTAACTCTTCCCGCATTGAGACAGGATCTATTTATTCTTCCCATAAACTGTTCTTCTGAATCCAATATTGATATATTTTTGTACCCTAAATCCATGTCAATATCAACACCAGCCTCTATAACTTGAGTTGCCACAATAATAACTTTACGATTTTTTTCTTTAGCTAAATTTATAATTTCTAGTCTATCTATCTTATTATCATCAGAGGTTATAATTTTAATTTCATGTCCAGTAGTATTTTTAAAATCATAATTACTTTTAAAATAGTCAAAAAATCTATCGGCACTTTTCTTAAAAATAAATTCAATTAAGATTTTATCATCAGATTTACTTTCCATTTCTATGTTATCACTTAAGATTTTAAATGCATCTTCATATTTATTGTCCTTATCTACTTTGCTCAAGTCTAAAATTTCAAATTTTACTCTGTCTTTAAAAAAATGATTTTCAAAATAATGCTTTCTATTATTAATGAGATATACAAAATTATCATTTTCTCCCTCTACAAGTTTATTTAGTCTTGGAAGCGTTGCTGACATTATGACAAGTTTTATATTTAAAATTTCTGCATAGGAATTAAAAAAATTTATTATTTCTTTCCATATACCATTTTTATAACTTTGTATTTCATCAATAATAATTACAGAATTGCATATATCAATTAGAGGAAACCCCTCTTCTCTGCTAGTTCCAAAAAGATAACTAAATAGATTTACATGAGTAGTTATAATAAAAGGATAATGTAGAAATATTCTGTTTAACAATGATCTTTTATAGTCAATTTTTTTATTGTCTTCTTTACTTTTAAAATCTTTATAATCTTCATTTTCGTCAACAGTTTTTATAGGTGTTAAAGAATTAATAACCGATATATTTTGTTTTATTTCATCATTATTTTGAAATATATCCATTAACCCTTTCTCTGTCTGTTCTACTAAAGTATTAAATGGAAATACATAAAAAAGCTTATTTAATCTATTATCTGAATTCAACATAAGACTTGCCAGATTTACAGAAGTTATAGTCTTTCCAGCACCAGTAGGTGCTTCAAGATAAAATATGTTTTTATCTTTATTCTTTAAGTAATTTTTTTCACTTTCTAAGGTAATCTCACTTCTAAGCTGATTAATATTTTCATAATTTTCATCTAAAACTGGATTCTTTCCATAATTCCTTATCTCTTTAGTAATTGCATAATTATCAAAAGCATTCTTAAATTTTCCCTTTAATTCTTCAGTTATTATGCCAATATCCGCTATTTTTTGTCCATCCATAAATTCTGAAGTAGCATAGTAATCAGAAGCTGTTAACAAGGAAAACAATAATTTAGAGTAAATATATATATTGAAATTAAATTTGTCATTTTTCTTTAATCTATTATATGTTATTTCATTAAAACTATCTTCAAGAAACACTTCACAAATGCATTTTTCAAGTACATTAAATTTAAGATCAGGAAAATTATTTTCTTTTTCTTCATTTATTTCTTCTTGTGAATTGCCTTCATGCCCTTCATAAGAATTTTTATACTCTCTAAAATCTTTTAAATATCCATGATGCCTAGATATTAGATAAGCATTTATATACATGAAATAAGTTATATAATCTTTATCTTCCTCAGATAATAAAGAGTTTTGTATTTTTTCGTCAAAGTAACTTATATAAAAATATGAACTTAATAATGAATGCTTGCTATCATCTGCATTATTATGTTTATATCTTTCATTTTTCATTACATCACATTGAAAGCCAGGATTTATTTTACCTATATCATGCATACATATACAGTTAATTGTCATTTCTTTCCACAAATTAATTAATTCTATATTTTTATCTTGAAAAAATATCTTTTCCAGATTTATAAATACATTCTCTAGATTCTTTTGCTTAACTAACATAATGAAATAATCGTGAGTACGCTTCGTATGTTCTGTAAGTTTTTCCTCTTTTTCATTAGGATTTTTATCATTCGTATGGGCATATATATTATCCAAGTTATCTATATGATCCTTCACTTTAAAAATATCTATATTATTGAAATACATTCTTATCCCCCAAGAAATTTAATTTAAAAGAAATATACCACCTTATCAAGTTCATCATCACGGTATAAATCTACATTACTATTACTTAATACTTTCTTATTGGTAGCTGTAAAATCTTCAAATTGATACTGATTTAATTCTTCATCAAGAGATACTGGCAAATACTCTTGATACTTCCATGAAAGTATCTTTCTATTAATGGTAGCATTCCCCACTTGAAAATTCTTAGTAATAAATAGGCTATCTACAGTATTTGAATTGTCTGATTTTTTTAAATTAAGTCTTTTAGGTTCTGTAATATCTGCAAAATGATCATTTTTACCTAAATAAGGGATAAACATAGCCTTTTTATTTTCAAGCATTTCTGCAAACTTTTCTGTAGCTTCATCAATTTTTACATATATAATCCACTTAGGTTCTTGAAGCCATTGTTCCTTTACTATAAGATTTCCACCTTGCTCTAAACTTGCATAACCAACTGAGTTGTTAAAACTTTGAACTTTCTTAGTTATATAACCTTTGTCATTACAAGTTATTATAGCTATTTTTGATTCTTTTAACTTTTCATAAAATTCAGGATAAACTTCATTTTTACTATTTTCACTTTGCTTATTATATCCACCTAATCCTAAGATACTGCCCATAATACCAAGAACAGCTATTTTGTGTATAGTTCCATAAGTAAAATAATAGTAGGTATTTACATCTGGCTTTTTAAAAAATGCCGTCTTACCTGAAAGCTTAAATCTTATAACCTGCATTCTTTAAAGCTCCTTTCTAGTAAATATATTAAATTTTCTAGCTCCTTCTAGTGTATCTCCTTTTATGTTTAAACTATAGTTATTGTAATAAATCTCTATGTTCTTAACTTTATCTCTAACTCCATCTAATAGACTATTCAATTGCTCAAATTTAAGCGTTCTACTTGATGCTTCATTTCCATCTTCCTCATCAAAGGTTATAAACTGTGCTAAATTTGGCAGATAAGTATCTTCTTCTGTCTCTATAAATATAGCGAACTCATTTTCGCAGCCTGCTTTTGCATTGGTATTAAGTGCAGTTGCCCCTATAAGTGCGGCCTCTTTAAATTTTTTGTAATCTTCCTCCGTATATCCTTCCGTAGCATCCATTTCTACATAATTGTTATAGGATATAGGATTTATATAAAATGGATATAAATAGTGTGCTTCGTCAGTAGTAATTTTTGTACCAAGAGTACTTTGATTTGCTTCTTTTGCTTCATCCCCTTTTTTAGGTTTTTTGTCACTTCTAAAAGGTGAGAGTATCTGCTGTTCTTCTGGAAATGCTTTTTTATAAATGTTAAATCCCTGTCCAATTTGCACTGCACCTATTAGTGATATATTGTTTCCTTCTTCCGCAAAAGTAGCCCCAAAAGCTTTAACATCTGTAGCTGAAAAAAGATTTTTAATTACTGTAGTACTATCTTCATTTTTTAGTGTTGTATTAAATAATTGATTATATCTTTCTTCCAAAGATCTTGGTCTCATCTTATCTTTATCAACTTTATAGGATTTCATATAAAGTATTCTTTCTCCTCTATCTTCCCAATACTTTTTTATGCTGTATTTTAAGGCTTTATCACTCCCAAATATACTGCCATCATTAGTTGTTTTAGGATATCCACTAAAATCAGCATTCCAATTTGCCATAATTGCTTTAATTCCAATAACACCGTATACTCTATTCATTTAATTTCCCTCCAAGTTTTTTTAATTATTTTCTTCTTTCTTTTTTAGTATTAAATTCGGGCATAAAAATCCAGCTATAAAAGTATCTTGATCTACAACTTCTTTTGATTCATATGCAGACACCATATAATACATATTATTAAATCTTATTGATCCTGTTATTGCATAGCTATATTTTACAAATAACCTTTTAAGTTGTTCTTTCATGAATTTATCATCATTTGCAACTAAAAGCGGTCTAAGAAAAGAATAATTTTTACTATTAGATTTATTTATTACATAAAAATATCTCATTAATTGACCTATACAAAAATAGTATTCTTTATCATTGTCTATCTCTACTTTATACTCTTCATCTTTTATTATATTTATTTTCTCATCTACATCTCTTCGAATATTTTCTATAATACGTGCCATATTCTCTCCTCCATTTTTGTTTTCAAAATAATCCAGCAATGTGTGTCTTAAATTAAATTGGTTAATAGCTCCGTTTATATTGCCTTCACTCATGGAATTATACAAAATTTCCTTGGTTACTTTGTTCCAGAAGGATCTTACAATAGAATCGTCTCCTTTATAAAACCATGTATAAAATCCATATCTTAACTGAATAAGTATTCTCTTTAACACACTATCATTTATACTTATTTTTTTTGCCTCTGTAAATAAATTTCCATTTAACCATTTATAAAAAAACACTTCATCTATTGCTATTTTAAGCTCTCCAATATTCTTTAATTGCCCTTTTAATAATTTAAAGTCTTTTCCAACTCCATCTTCTAATATAGGAATAACTTTTATAGAATTTATGAAATTATAGTTATATCTAGTAATACTATCACTATCTTCAATTTGAACTTCTTTTCCTTTAGTTACTCTTAAAAAATATCCTTGAAAATTATTTTTATTGTTTTCCTTTGGAGATACTCCTTCTATCTCTTTATCAATATAAAGATAATTTTTACCTTGAGCTGAATGATTCATTAAATAATCAAAAAGCTTTTTTTGTATTATTATTTTATCTCTGGCTACCAATATCGGTAGCTTACTTTTTCTTGTTTTATTTTCTAAGTATGGTTTTTTAGAATTTAATCCCATATTAAAATCAGGAAGTCCATAAACTTTTCCATTAATCTTCACATTGTAATCTGTACTATTATAAATGTTAGGAAGAATATATTTTTCACTTTCACCTTTGTAATTTTCCAAACTTGTATCATAAAATAATTTAAGATATGTTTTCTCATTACTGAATTGTTTCTCCATACTAAATATATTTTCTTTAATCCAAAAATTTATTTTATCAATAAGTTCTATGTTAGGCTTTCCATAAGCCTCTTCCATTTCTAAATATAGTTCCATGCTTTTACGTTTGTTTTTATATTTAAGTGATGGATTTTTTAATATATTGTAATATTCATCAATAATGTCATCATTAAGTTTCCCATTTTTAGGATCTAAATTATCTTTTTTTATGAAAAATGTATATATATTATTGCTGTGAATAATCTTTTTAGAATCAATAGGTTTATTCATTGAAATAAGTGTGCTCATTAAATCTAATTTTGCAAAATATTTGTAATCATCTTGTTCTACATCTGTATTTTTATCAACTTTGAAAAATTCCAATGTGTCATAGGTATCTTCCAATGTAAACCTTGCATAGTCACCAAGTGCAAGAGTGTAGTCATCAGTAATCATATTATCTTCTAATTTTTCATATTCTCTATTAAACACTTCACAAATTTCATTTATCAATAATAATCACCTCACTTCATTATTTAACATACTGATAGTTTATGAATCCGTATCCTCGGGGAGCCATATCTGCCACACCTGTCCCTATAAGCATATAAGATATATTTTGTGCTTCATTGCTGGTTTCAATATTTAGAGTTACTTTATCCCCCAAGAGTTTCTTATCTTTAAACTTCGTGGCTATGGGTTTTACGTTGTCTATTCGTTCGTAGTTAAAAAGTCTTAATTCCTTATCCAAGACTTCACCAGTCAACATTTCATACTTTTTTATACAACTCTTTCTAATGTATTCAAAGAAATCTTCTTCATTGTGGTTGTTTCTCCAGTATTGAGTCTTTTCAGTATCAGCAATTTTTACTATCAATGATGAAATACTATAAATTCTATCTATGGGTCTCTTAATTATTTTCTTACTGATGGAAGTAAGTATTTTCATATTAGAAGTATATTCATTAGTCAAGTGTCTAATAAAGTGATCTTTTAACTCTTCACCAATACACCTAACTTGAAAATTATAAATGTAACCTTCTTTATATATTCCATTTTTTTCTACAGGATATAGCTGGTTAAATGAATACTTTTTAATCTTATTTTCATCATGAAAATTTTTCATACTAGGATTTTCATAAAAAGATTTGTCAATTAGTTTACTTAAACATTCCTGAATATCTTTTTTAAATATATTTTTTAATAAATAAACCTTGAAATCACATTGAAATATATTCATGTTACTCTCCTCTCATTTTAATTTTTAGACATAATAAAATAAATATATAGATTTTTCTTAAGTAATTTAAGATAATTTACACTTGATGTATATTATTCTACCTATATTCTATAATTCCTCCATTTTATACTAATTTTTTTATTTTTTTTATTAAAAATATTTCATTTGAAATTTGTAATAATATCTTATCAAAAGCCTTATTTCTTTAAATTAATAACATAAGGCTTTAATCCTAACTTGAAATTACAAATTTGAGTATTATAGAAAATCTTTGTGCATTTTTATTTTTTTGCTTTAAAAATAAATTTTATTTGGATTTTTTATCAACTTTCACTAAACTAAATTTTATATCAGACACTACTATGTATAAAATCATCATTATTAAAGTTAATGTATTATATTTATCCACTATGCTCTCCCCCACCTTAATGATTTTAAATTGTTTTTCTAATTATTACACCACTTTACAAGTAATTAAAAAATACCAAAAAATACAACGTACCAAATACCTCTAAAATATCAATACTAACTTTGAAAGAAACCAGTAGAGAATGGAGGTATCTGGTACTATGGTTAGTATTGACCAAAAATCATTAATTCAAACAATAAAAGTTTATTTAAGTGAATATAGATCAATTTTTAAGAAGCGAAGCTTTGTTATATTTGTTATACTCATTGAAGCTATACTAGAGGTTCAAGAGCTTCGCTCAATAAAATTTTTATATGATAATTTTATAAAAAAATATTGGACTAAAGTTCTAAATAGCTTTTATTACTTTTTATCCTACACCAAGTTTTCGGTAGAGAGTTTAATGATAGTTACAGTTAGAATAGCATTAACTCTCATTCCAGAAGATATAAAATCATCTATTACTATATTCTTAATTGTAGATGATACTCTTCAACCTAAATTTGGGAACAAATTTGATTGTTATAGTAAACTTTTTGACCATGCGCAGCATAATGGTACTTCGTACC
The DNA here is from genome assembly GCF_000807255.1 of Clostridium pasteurianum DSM 525 = ATCC 6013. Classification (NCBI taxonomy): domain Bacteria; kingdom Bacillati; phylum Bacillota; class Clostridia; order Eubacteriales; family Clostridiaceae; genus Clostridium; species Clostridium pasteurianum. The sequence goes on from NZ_CP009268.1 coordinate 2,828,687, forward strand.
TAAATGGACATTGTTTTGTATCTTTAGTCATAAATATACCTGTACTTTTTAACGGTAAAATTAAATATATTAGTTTACCAGTAGGATATAAGCTGTATGATAAAACAAAAAGTAAACTTGAAATTGCAGGAAATATGATTGCAAATGTTATGCCACTACTTATAGATTATCAAGTTATTGTACTATACGACAGCTGGTATACTAAAAAACCATTTTTAGAAATATTAAAAAACTTCAATAACATCGATATAATAGGGGCGGTACGTTCTGATACTTGCTTATATGATTTACAACCTAAACCTACAGGTAAAAGAGGACGCCCAAGAAAAAAAGGTGAAAAACTCAAGATTAAAAATTTTAACTATGAAAAAGTAGATAACTACTATATAGCAACTAAAAAAGTAATAACAAACTTATTTGATGAACCAGTATTTGTAACTGTAACTACTACAGATATTGATAAATTCTCATCTGTAAGACTGTACATTAGTTCTATAGAACCTTCAGAATTGAAAGCTTTTAAAAACTATATTACTGATGATTTAAATATTGATAAAAGTAAACCACATCTTATTCCATTTTATACATACAAAATAAGATGGAATATAGAAGTTATTTTTTATAAGCATAAATTCTTCTGGTCTTTTGGTAAATATATGGTAAGGTCTCAAGAAGCTATAGAAAAATATGTTAACTTACTGGCTGTCGCCTATAGCTTTGCAGTAATATTACCTTTTATTAATAGGAACTTTTTAAAATACAAATTTGAGAGTCCTCAGGTAATAAAAAATGCTGTATCTTACCAAATATCCAAAGAGTTAATATTACGCACTTTCGTGCAAAAGCTACAAAAGCACAAAATTCAAGAGGAAGTTCTAAAGGCAATTAATTCCTTAGCTTCTCTAAATGATGCTAGTTAATTTTATTGTAAAGTGGTGTAATTATTAATATATCATTTAAAGCTAATATTGTCAATTTACCTTTAATAATTTAAGTTGATATTTGTTATTTTATGAATTCTAATTGATTAGAATTCATAAAATAACAATACTTGTTAAGGTTCAAAAAACTTATATCATTCCTTTAATAATTTAAGTTTTTAAATACAATATTTATTATGGTTTAAATACATTAACCTTATAAATTGTCGTTTCTATTTTATAATAATTTAATAAAAATTACAAATAAAATAAGAAAATAATTATTAATCTTAAAAATCATTTTTTTATTTTTAAAAAGTTTTATTCAAAATTTACTTAAATTAAATTTTTATTTTTAAGTTCCTTTATAACCCCTACATCCAATCTAGTCTTCCTTTCAATTGTCTCTACGTCCAATACATCCAATAAATTCTTTGCTATTTCTATAGCCTTATTACTTTTCCCCTTTTCTTTCTGCAGTTTTTAACTCTGCTTTTTGAATTCTCATACTCTTTAAATCATTTTCATACAATTCTCTTTCTTCACTATCCAAATACATTATATCAAGTTTTTCTATAGCTTTTTTCACAGCTTCATCCTGTGATAATTGTTCAGGGATTTTATTTACATCTATTTCATAGGCTTTATTTAAAAATGTTATCCATATATTCAATGTATCATTCAAATCCTTATAGTGTTTTTTAAATTTACCGAGTTCTATGAAGTGCATTTCAAATATATTTGATAATTCTTTTCTCGTATTTTCATTATATATTCTATATACATTATGAAAATGTTCTTCCTACTAGTAGTTGAAATCCAGTATATTTATTGCTATAGTTTTTCTTAAAATATGGAAATCTTATCCACTTTATTTTCTAGGCTACAAAATAATTTTTTAGAAGCAAAATCTACTTTTGGATTTATCCTACACATTTTTATCACCACATATTTTTTATATAAATCTATCTATTTTAAATAATATTCAATATGGCTTATACATAATAAACCTTCATTTTTAAAAACTATAAAGCATTTATTTATAGTTTTTATATTACACATAACTAATATTTATCATTTATACACTGTAAGAATAAATTCCTCTCCTACTTCTCTCAAATCAGGGTCTTTAACTCCCATATCCTTCATTTCTTTCATTATCATAGGAATCCCCCTGCCAAGCTGATCTATGTATCTCATATTTTCCATATACTTTACTAAGAATGGATTCCTTGCATAAGACACTCCTATTTTCATTTTTTCAATTGTAACAGTATTAGGCAGCTTTCCTGGACTATGGAATTCAATACGGTCATCAAACATAAAGACTCTTATTTTAGATCCTGAAATACTATAATTCCTATGAACAAGAGCATTCACAATAGCTTCTCTTAATACCAATACAGGATACTCCTCTCGTTCTTCTCTCTTTAGCTGATTAATAGTTGAAGGATTTTTCATATTATTTTTTAGTACAACTAGAGTCTGTTCTGCTATATCTTGCAATCTTCCATTAATAACCTTTTTATCTATAAGTTCATCAGTTATTTCATTTCCACGAAAATGAGCAAAACTAATACCATTCTGTGGCAAAGTATTATCTGGATTTTTACCAAATATCAATAAGCCACCAACAGAACACACTACTTTTCCATCTACTTCTTTTAATATATCTGCGTTAATTAATATTCTTTCAACACTTTTTTTGTCCTCTTCATATAAATCAAAAGTATTGTACTTGAAGAAGTAATCCCTTATAATATCAAAGTGTAAATCTTTTATAGAAGTATTATAAACTGGAGATATATCAAAATGAATACTTCCATTGGCTTCAAATAATCTCATTAATTCTTCTCTTGAAGCAATTCGTTTTGTAGTACCTACTCTTATATAATATTTATTATCAACAGTATAATAAGGTTTATTTAATCCCTTTGAAATAGCAACTACTACAACTTTCAATTGATTAAATTCTATTTCTTCATAAAGAGGAATTATATTAGGAATACAATTATTCCTGCAAATATTCATAATCTTCTCTTCTATATTACTATCAGTTACCCCTTTTATGCCTCCATCGTCAGCTATTCCTATTAGCACCGTTCCACCTTCGGCATTAGCAAAAGCTACAAATTCTTCTGCCAAATCTTTTGCTTTTATAGCTTCTTCTTTGAATTCTATATATGAATTTTCTCCATTCTTAATAACATTTAATAACTCTGTTCTATCCATAATAAAATCCCATCCTTAATTTAAATATTAGATAATTAATATTATAACATATTTATTAATCATTTATCCTTTATTTTAACATTTAAATACATCCTATGTTAAGGTTCAACGGTGGTAGTTTAGATACAGATATAAGTCAATATGTAATTTAAATACATCCTATGTTAAGGTTCAACTGATGCTAAAGTTGCATTAACAATCATTTTTTGTGCATTTAAATACATCCTATGTTAAGGTTCAACATGCAATTTTATACCAAATGCCGCAGATATTTGTATTTAAATACATCCTATGTTAAGGTTCAACTATACTTTTATAATTTCATCCTTTGTAACACCTTCCATTTAAATACATCCTATGTTAAGGTTCAACCATAGATAAATTCACCTACCTTTCTATTTTTGTTTTATTTAAATACATCCTATGTTAAGGTTCAACGTAGAAGAATATGAGCTCTTTACAAGTTCATTAATTATTTAAATACATCCTATGTTAAGGTTCAACCATCTCTGCCAGTGCTATGTTTGCAATTGGTAAAGAATTTAAATACATCCTATGTTAAGGTTCAACTATTTAACTTCTGAACACTCTTCAATCCATATTATATTTAAATACATCCTATGTTAAGGTTCAACCCACTAAATAAATAAACTCTATCGCCATCTTGTTTGGATTTAAATACATCCTATGTTAAGGTTCAACATTTAGGTGATTGCCAAGTTCCGTTGGAGTTCCAAGATTTAAATACATCCTATGTTAAGGTTCAACTTTATATTCAAAACTAATTCCTTTTTAGTCATTACTATTTAAATACATCCTATGTTAAGGTTCAACTACAAATAAATTCAATTCTTCCGTAGAAAATGAAAATTTAAATACATCCTATGTTAAGGTTCAACTCAATACATATCTCTTTGGTATAATTAGCTTCTCATTTAAATACATCCTATGTTAAGGTTCAACACATATGAGTATGGTCTTTATCACATTCTATTGCAAATTTAAATACATCCTATGTTAAGGTTCAACAAAAACAAGAAACAAGTCTTATCAAATATGAAATGTCATTTAAATACATCCTATGTTAAGGTTCAACTGATTTTTCATCGCCAAGATCAGCATACCAAATTTGCATTTAAATACATCCTATGTTAAGGTTCAACGTACTATTAGCAACTGCAACATCTTCTTCAACTTTTATTTAAATACATCCTATGTTAAGGTTCAACTATAATGTATGCTTTGGTATTGCACCTATCCTATTTATTTAAATACATCCTATGTTAAGGTTCAACACTTTTTCTATCTCAGTCCAATACACAGTAATAATATTTAAATACATCCTATGTTAAGGTTCAACTTTCTTCATCGCAATGAGGACAATCAAATTTTACATTTAAATACATCCTATGTTAAGGTTCAACAAATCACTTCAACTTCCTCACTGTTTACAGTTACAAATTTAAATACATCCTATGTTAAGGTTCAACCCTTTTTCTGTCAAGTTCTTTTTTTATTTTTTCACAATTTAAATACATCCTATGTTAAGGTTCAACCAAACTGGCTAGAAGAAACGAAACGGATGTAATAAATTTAAATACATCCTATGTTAAGGTTCAACAAGAAGTGATTCTTCATCCTGATAATTCCACTTAGTATTTAAATACATCCTATGTTAAGGTTCAACTATCTATTGTTACTGGTGTAGCTTTACCTGCTAGCATTTAAATACATCCTATGTTAAGGTTCAACTATTCTTTAAAATGTCTTTTGTGTTTAATACATTATATTTAAATACATCCTATGTTAAGGTTCAACAAACAAAGGTTAATAGCTTAGCTTTTGTTTTGAGGATTTAAATACATCCTATGTTAAGGTTCAACTTACCTGTTACACTAAATTCATCAACCAAGATTTTATTTAAATACATCCTATGTTAAGGTTCAACTTACTTTTTCTCTGCTGTTAGACGGTATATCAACGCAATTTAAATACATCCTATGTTAAGGTTCAACCAGTTTGCCTTTAATTCTTGTTTCTTGCCATTCACTATTTAAATACATCCTATGTTAAGGTTCAACACTAGATGCTCTCTACAAGATATTGAGTTCACATATATTTAAATACATCCTATGTTAAGGTTCAACGGTAAGGAGCATAAGAGCATAGATAAAGATGACTGATTTAAATACATCCTATGTTAAGGTTCAACCCAACTATACCATCTACAGGAAGATGCAATATAGTCATTTAAATACATCCTATGTTAAGGTTCAACGCTGACTGGCATTTAATTTTTTAGCAATTTCGACCTGATTTAAATACATCCTATGTTAAGGTTCAACCTGTGGTACTTACCTTTAAAGCAATGCTGTTACTCAAATTTAAATACATCCTATGTTAAGGTTCAACGGAGTAAGACCACCAGTAATTGCAATCCCTGTCCAATTTAAATACATCCTATGTTAAGGTTCAACTAGAGCAAGGTAATGTAATTTAGATACTTAAAATTATTTAAATACATCCTATGTTAAGGTTCAACTACTTAAAACTAGCCATTCTTTACTATAATTATAATGCTCTATTCATTAAAAATAAAGGATTTAGCAAAAATTTTACCAGCTATTTTTAGTCTTACGTAAATTTTAATAGAAAAACACCTATAAGCCTTATGTATAAGTACTTCATAGGTATCTTTATTTTTATCTTACTTGGTAAAATCTTATTGAATATTATCAATTTACTAAATTAAATTATAGATATATCTATTTTCTAGCACTGTTAAGCATCCCCCTATAAATCCCCCAATTCTCTTCATCAAAACAAACAAAAATAACCTTCTCTATGTCTTTATTTTCTTCTACAAATTTTGAAACAGTATTTAGTGCAATCTTTGCCGCTGGTAGCTTTGGAAATCCATATATCCCTGTACTTATATTTGGAAAAGCTATAGTTTTAATTTTATTTTCAATAGCAAGTTTAAGTGTATTCCAATAGCATTGTGATAGAGTTTCTTCTTCGTTGTTATTGCCGCCTCTCCAAATTGGACCTACAGTATGAATTATATATTTTGCTTTAAGTTTTCCTGCTGAAGTTATAGCAACTTTTCCTGGAGGACAATTTCCCTTTTCTTCTATTATCTTAATACATTCTCTATGGAGTTCTTCTCCTCCAGCAGCTCTGTGAATAGCCCCATCAACACCACCTCCTCCAGCAAGTCTGCTATTAGCTGCATTTACAATGGCTTCTACTTGAATTTTAGTTATATCACCCTTTATAATTTCTATTTTACTGCTATATTTTTTATAATTCATAACTTATTTTCCTTTCTTTAATTAAATTTAATTTTTATATAGATAAACTCCTTTAAATATCAAATTATTCAACAAAATTATATGCAAACAAGAAATTTTTAATATAATATTATAACTTACACCACTTTAGGTATATAATTCTAATATACACATACTGTGATTAAATATGAAAGAAGGCAGCATATGAATATAAATAGTAAAAATATAATTATAACTGGTGCTTCTTCAGGTATTGGAGCAAGACTTTTAAAAAAGTTACTAAATTACGATGTAAAGATAATTGCTGTAGCAAGAAATATTGATATGATACCTAATAACGATAAAGTTATACCCTTTTCCTGTGACATATCAAGACAAGAAGAAATTGATAAATTATTTGAATATGCTGTAAATGTATTTAATCATATAGACATATTTATAGCCAATGCCGGTTTTGCCTATTGTGAAGAAATTGCGGAGGCAAATTGGCAACATACAGAAGAAATATATAAGACTAATGTTTTTTCACCTATATACAGTACTGAGAAAATGAAAGAGATTAATGTAAACAAACCTTATCATATGGTTATAACTTGTTCTGCAGTAAGTACATTCCCTCTGCCAGGCTATTCTCTTTATTGTTCAACAAAAGCTGCTATGCATATGTTTGCAAAAACTTACAGGTATGAAATGAGGAATAGAGGAAGACTTACTTTAGTTTATCCAGTAGCAACGAGAACAAATTTTTTTACACGAGCTGGTGGAAATGATGCCCCTATCCCCTGGCCTGTACAATCGGTCAATATTGTTGCTGATATTATAATACTGGGTATAAAATTAAATTTAAAGAGCATATATCCTTCCGTTTTATTTATTATCGGCAGTATTATTAACAGAATAGTTCCTATTTTATTTCCTATTTGTAGTAAAATTTTTTCAATAAATTTTTATAGATGGTTAAAGAAAAATAATATGAAACCACATTAAAAATACCGTTGATAATTATATTTTTAATTGGAATTAATATAAAACAGAGTTCCAAGTATAATAAATACCGATACTTAGAACTCTGTTAATAAGTCATAAATATATAGTAAAATATTTATTTTTTATTAGGTACAATTTCAATCCAATATCCATCAGGATCCATTATAAAATATATTCCCATAGCTTCATTTTCATAACATATGCATCCCATCTTTTTATGATGTTCATGAGCATCTTGAAAATTATCTGTTTTTACAGCTAAGTGAAATTCACTTTCTCCGAGATTGTAAGCTTCCTTTCTATCTTTAAGCCAAGTAAGTTCTAAGGTAAATCCTGTTTCCTTATCTCCAAGATATACTAAAATAAAGCTTCCATCCTCTGCATTATGTCTTCTTACCTCTTCAAAACCAAGAGCTTCTCTATAAAATGAAAGACTTCTTTCTAAATCTAAAACATTAAAATTGTAATGATCAAATTTAAATTTCATTTCCACCAACCCTTTCCTATTTATATATTACAAATATATTATAATATAATATATTTAAAATTTAAAATATTTATTGTATATGCTGAATTCATAATTTAAAACTCATAGAAAGATATATTTTTATTTGTTATAAATTGTAAATTAGAACTTCAACTTATGTATAAGGTCTATAGAAATATGTATAGATATGTGCAATAATATTTATTAAATAAACATTATATAATATTTAAATCAATCAATGAAAGGATGGTAGTTATGAATAATTATAGAGCAAAAATTAATTATCTATATAACAGCGGTTTTACAGTTGAAACAGAAAATTACCTTTTAATATTTGATTATTATAAAGATTCTGTTTCAAAAGGTATAAAATCCATAGAAAATGGTGCTATTTCAGAATTAAATTTAAAAATTCCAAAAAAAATTATAGTTTTTTCTTCTCACAGTCATTTTGATCACTTTAATCCAGTTATATTCACCTGGAAAAAAATAAGACCCGATATTAATTATGTATTAAGCAATGATATTACTAATATAGATAATAAAGATACTAATATTAATATCTTATCTCCTTATGAAGATTTATATTTAGATAATATATATATTAAAGCTTTTAGTTCCAATGACTTGGGTGTTTCTTTTTTAGTAAAAGTAGACAATATTAATATATTCCATTCAGGAGACTTAAATTGGTGGAATTGGTGGGATGAAAATGGAGAATTTAATTTAAGTATGGAGAAATCTTTTAAATCAGAAATAAAAAAATTAGAGGGAATTGATATAGATATAGCTTTTTGTCCTGTAGATCCAAGGCTTAAGGAATATTATTATATAGGCGGGGAATATTTTATAAAAGAATTGAACCCAAAGTTATTTATACCAATGCATTTTGGAAGCAAATTTTCAATTACTACAAAATTTAAAGAAAAAGTAAAATACACAAATACTACAATTATTGAAATACAAAAAAGAGGCGAAGAAATAATATATTCATAATTTTTCAATATCATCCAAAATGTTTCATTATATATTTATGTACATCTGGGTAATCTAAAAAACGTACTGGTTTTCAGTAAATAAAATTTATATTTAAAAGGAGATTACTCATATGGACAAATCATTAGAAGAAACAAAACAATTAAATCAAAAATCTGCCGCTAATAAAGGCAATGCTAGTGCTGCTAACTCCAATTTTTCAAATGTTACAGCTGGTTCTAGTCTTGAAGAAACAAGACAATTAAATCAACAATCTGCTGCTAATAGTGGAGCTGCTAATTCTAGTTTTTCAAATACTACAGCTTCTAATTCCAATCTTGAAGAAACAAGACAACTAAATCAGAAATCTGCTGCTAATAAAGGTACTAGTAAATAGAATATTTTTAAAAGTAAATATTTATTAATTTACTTTTAATTTTAGTTATTTACAAAAATCTTGTTTTAATTATTTATACTATGCTACAATGTATTCTTACATTGTAGCATAGCTTAATATTATCTTACTATTAAAAATAGATATTAGTATATAACTTTAATAGTAAGAATACTCTCAAGTTTAATCAATATTTATTTTTTAATTAATAGCTTTCTTTTTTACTGAATTATGTATTTTTTTACGAACTCAAAAGGCTTATATGATTGTTTAGCCTTTCTAAGTCCTTCTTTTCCTAAATCCTGTTCTCTATTAATTACTTGAACATCACTAAAACATTGTTCAACAAAAGTTTTATTTACAAATGCGTAAAGTCCTCTAATCTCAGGATCTGCCTTTTCAATATGAATAATAGCCATTTCTTCATTGACTTTTTCTCCTATAGTTAATCCAACTATATCATCCTTAACATAAACAACTATACCATTATATTCTAATTTATCTTTATTTTTTAATATCGCTTCTATACCTTGTGCTTCATATTTTAAATATTCATCTATTACATCACCCTTGTGCATAAGCCACTTATTAATAGATTCAATACAATTTTCTATAGGTACTTCTCTTATATTTTTAACATAATAATCATAATTTTTTACAAATTGATTATAGTGATTTTTCTTGCCATGAAGCTTTTTTCCTGCTAAAGATATGAGACTATTGCTTGGATAAATATAATCAAAATTGTCTCTATCTTCAATTATCTCCCTTTCCACAGGGCAATATTCTCTCAGGTCTTCTACAAATTCACATTCTAAATCCTTAAATAAATAGTCCATATTGTTTTTTATTTTATAATTATCAAGTACTTGAAAAATTTCTTTTAATTGATTTTTATCATAACCAATTGGCTGCATAAAATGAGTCTTACCATTAAAATCCATCTTTTTTAATATAAGTACACCATCATATACGGCATACTCTATATTACAGGCTTCTTTCCATATAAAAAGAGTTGTAAAAGAATACTCACAACTTTTAAAGTTAAAAGGTTTTAAATATTTATCAAATAATTCTTTATCCTCTAAATCAAGCTTTTTAAATTGTAACACCAAATCACTCCAATTCCATAGTTGGCTAAAAAATAATATCTGTTATCATTTAATACTTATTCAAATTATACTATTTTTTAATTTATAATACAAATATAAAACTTATATTTATACTGCCATACTACTTTAATTATTTATAATATAAAAAAATAATAAGAGGATATAACAAAATATAATTAATAAATAATTTTTAATTCCTGTAAGCAGCTACAGACACAACTATATTACCTAAAGAATCACAACTTGTAGTTACAGAGTGACGTAAATTTTGATTACTTTCATTGTTAAAGGAATCCTTAACAAAAGACATAGCCTGTATACTGGAATCATATTGATCCTCTGGAAATTTAAAATCAACTTTAACTCCCTTTGTAATACTGCTAGTGCTTATAATAGCATTATTAATACTGTAAGATGAATCTATTTTTTTAACAATAGTATTATTTACCTCTGCCGAGGATTGTATATCTTTAAAAGATTTACCATTTTTTATCGAGTCTTCAATGTATCTTATATCTTTTATATTATAATTTTTTATAAGATCAGCAGCTGCTCCAATGGAATCCTCATCTGAAGTAGTTAAAATAATACTGTCTATATTTTTTACAGAATGTCCTTTTAAAGAGTCTTCTATATACTTTATATTATCAGTTTTTCCAGAATCAACAAGTATATTCTTACCATCAAATTGAATTAGCACAGCACCATTCAAACCATTGTTAATAAAGCTTACATTTAATGGATTGTTCTTTATGACACTGCTTACAGCCTGACTATCCATAGCTTCAAGATTGGTTATTATTGATCCTTGATCTTTTGACATTGTAACATCATTTTTATTGGAGAGATTATTTTCTGTATTTATAGGAATCTTCCAAAAGCCTATAAATGCTATTATAAACGAAATAATTACTCCTATAAAATAAAATTTAGTTTTACTATTTCTTTTAATAATAGAATTCATACCCATAGTAATAAAAAACACTGCAAACGAGCTTCCAAAAACCAGTAACAATATTTCCATAAACAAATCACTCCTTTTAATTCATTTATTAGAAATATTGCCATTTTATCCTCTAACTATTCATATAATAAGATTTATTATAACATACCACCATCTATAGTTATAATTTGTGAAGTTATATAACTTGAATTATCACTGGCAAGAAATACTGCTAATTTTCCAATTTCATCACACCTTCCAAATCTCATCATAGGAATTTCTTCTTTAATATTTTTTATATCCTCATCACTAAATACACTATTCATGCTCGTATCAATAACTCCTGGCGATATAGCATTTACCCTTATGTTTGAAGGTGCCAGTTCCTTTCCCAGTGCCTTTGTAAATGAATTTATGGCTCCTTTTGACGCCGAATACAATACTTCACAGGAAGCTCCAACATTTCCCCATATAGAAGAGATATTTATTATAGAACCTTTCTTTTTTTCCAGCATATACTTTATCACAGCATTAGTGCAATTAAAAACAGATTTAAAATTAGCATCAAAAACTTCATTGTAATCTGATTCACAATGATCCATAAATAATCCTATTTTTGATACGCCTGCATTATTAATCAATACATCTATTTTACCAAAATTCTCTATTATATCTTTCATCATAGCCGTTACAGCTTCAAAATCTCTTACATCTACCCTATATTCTTTTGCATAAACTCCCTCTCTATTTAAAATCATCAAAGTTTCTTTTGCCCCAACTTCATCTTTTAAATAATTTATTGCTATTGATGCACCTTCCTTTGCCATTTCTATGGCTATATGTCTTCCTATTCCTCTAGAAGATCCAGTTACAAGTACAACTTTTCCATCTAAACATCCCATTAAACTATAACTCCCCCAAAACTCTTTATTATTAAAAGTTTATCTTTTTCTTTCTCATTCCAACATTTAATACTAATGCCAAAGCCATAAAGTTGGCTATTATAGAACTTCCTCCAGCACTCATAAGCGGAAGAGTTATTCCAGAGATAGGTGCAAGTCCTATAGTCATTGCTATATTTTGATATATTGAGAAAGTGAGTCCTGCAAATGTTCCTATGCAAATAAACCTTCCCAAATTATCCTTTGAATTTCTAGCTGTAACCAATATCCTATAGAGAATTATTACATATAATGCTAAAAGTACAATAGCACCAATTAGTCCCCATTGTTCACCTACTGCTGAAAATATAAAATCTGTACGGGCTTCTGGTATATATCCTCCTGCTACTTGAGTACCATGTAAAAATCCCTTTCCCAAAATACCGCCAGAACCTATACCTATTTTTGAATTAGTCAACTGATATCCTGTAGTCTGCTCTGTAAGCTCTGGATGTAAAAAAGATGTTATTCTTGCCATCTGATATGCCTTTAGAATATGTGCTTTCCATACAATAAATGAGGCAGGTATAATTAGAGCTATAGCTCCAAATATTATTTTTAAATTAAGTCCTGATATGAAAAGTATGCCAAAGGATATGCAAATACAAATTATTGCCATACCCAAATTAGGCTGTTTATAGAGCATTATTGTGGGTATGGCAGTATAAAATAATATCTTAATGAGATTTTTAGGTCTGTTTATATCGCCTTCCATATAGCTTATTTTTTTAGCAATAATTAATGCTAATGCCATTCTAAAAAATTCTGCTGGTTCAATAGCTGGTAGTGGGCCTATTTTAAGCCATGAATTAGCACCATTTACACTCATGTCTTGTATATCTGTAGCTAATAATAAAACAACTCCAATCCAGTATATAATTTCAGAATAATTGCTCATTATATTATAATCAATTAATAATATAACATAACAAATTAATATTGCCATAATTATAAAGATAATTTGTGTTCTCAAATAGGAAATACCTGAAGCACTATATATATTCATGACTCCAAAAATTGAAATTGCAAGTGCTGTAATGATCAAAGTAATATCTAGTTGTCTTAATAATCTAGCATCTATAATCCATTTTCTCAAGCTAAGGACCTCCAAACAAAATTTTATGCTATTTTCATTATTAATAAAAGTATACTATTTGTCAAATAGAAACTAGAGCCTGTCAGATATTAACTGAAATTATCTGAAAAGCCCTTTATCTCCATCTTAATAATACTAAAAATTTATTTTTTTCTTTCTCATACTTATATTTAACACTAATGCCAAAGCCATAAAGTTTGATATTATAGAACTACCTCCTGCACTCATAAAAGGAAGAGTTATTCCCGATATAGGTGTAAGACCTATAGTCATTGCTATATTTTGATATATTGAAAATGTAAGTGAAGCAAAAGTCCCCACACAAACGAGTTTACCTAAAATATCTTTTGACATTTTAGATATTTTTAATATTCTATAAAGAAGTATTCCATATGAAATTAAAAGTGTACCAGTACCAATTAACCCCCATTCTTCTCCTACTACCGAGAATATAAAGTCTGTATGAGCGAAAGGTACATAGCCTCCAGATATTTGAGTACTATTTAGATATCCCTTACCCCAAAATCCCCCCGATCCTATACCAATCTTTGAATTGATAAGCTGATAGCCTGTACTCTGTTGATGAGCTTCAGGATTTAAAAATGAGGTTATTCTTGCTATTTGATAAGGTTGTAACAACACTTCCCAGGCTATAAAACATACAACTATACCTAAAGCTATAGTTCCCAATATTATTTTTAAATTAAGTCCTGATATAAATAATATAGAAGAAACTATAAAAATACATATTACAGCTAATCCCATTTCAGGCTGTTTCAGTATTAATATTAGAGGTATCATTGTGTATACTATTATCTTAATCAAATTTCTAGGTTCATTTATACTTCCATCCATAGTACTTACTTTTTTAGCAATAATAATTATTAATGCTATTTTTAAAAATTCTGTTGGTTGTATAGCTGGTAAAGGTCCTAATTTAAGCCATGAATTGGAACCATTTATAACAGTACCCTGTAGTTCAGTTGCCAATAATAATACTATACCAATCCAATAAAAAACATCTGAATAATTACTTATTAAATTATAATCAATTAATAATATAATATAGCAAATCACTATGGCTACAAGTATATATATAACTTGCGTTCTTAAATAAAAAGTACCTGAAGAAATTCTAGTTGCACTATATATATTCATAACACCAAAAATAGCTATAGCTAATGTAACAACTACTAATGGTACATCAATTTGTCTTAACAACCTAATGTCTATAATCCACTTTTTCAAATTGGAAACCCCCATACAAAAAATTTACACTAAAGTTATTATCCATAAAAAGTGTATACTTTGTCAATTAATAAATAATTAAATTTGCATAAAATTTATAATACATACCTCAAAATAAAAATTAAAGGTAATTATAATTATTCCTAATCAGCAAAAAAACTTACTTGAATATTTACAATCAAGCAAGTTCTATAGAATATATTATAATTTAAATCAACTCATACTATTAGGATCTTCAATATTTTTCAAATGTTCATTTCCTTCCGAATCAGACTCAATTGTAACTCCTCTAATCAATCCCTGAGATGCCATACTTACTGCCTCTTCCTTCATTATTATATCTCCATTTTCTAACTTATATGCGATAACATCATTATTATTGTTTTTAATAGTATCTTGTATTATATGTGAACTTCTAAAGGCAAATTGCATAGAACTCCTCCTTAAGTCATACAATAATATTACAGGTAAACAGTAACATTCATTTTAATATATATGTTATCCAGATTAGCATTTATTATACTATTAACATATTACTAGTTAATTGTTACTATCTTTTAACTTAGCTTTTAAAAACATAATTTCCATACCTAGATCAGTAAATTTTTTTTCATATTCAGTCATTACATTAGGTTCAAATCCACTCCTATGCAAATCATAAGTATAAAACAATAGTTCAAATCCAAAATTATTTAAATATTCTAAAGAAGCATCAAACAATTCTCTATTGTCAGTTTTAAACCAAATTTCCGTACCTGGTTTTATAAATTGTTTATATTTTTCTAAAAATCTTGTATGAGTAAGTCTTCTCTTATTATGTCTATCTTTAGGCCACGGATTACAAAAGTTAATATAAATTCTGCTTATTTCATTCTTATCAAATATTTCAGTTATAAAAGCTATTTCAAGAGGGATTATTCTAACATTATCAAGTTCAGCCTCTTTAATCTTTCTAAGTACATATACTAAAACTTCATCCTTTAAATCTATGGCTATATAATTTTTATCTGGATTGTCTATTGCATTTTTAGTTATAAATTCTCCCCTGCCACAACCAAGTTCTAAGTATATTTCATTATCATTATTAAATATTTCTTTCCATCTACCTGTGTATTCTCTAGGTTCTGTTATAACTAATGGACTTTCCTCCATTTCAGGTCTAGCCCACCACTTTTTTCTAAGTCGCATTGTTTTTCCTCCGTTAATCTCATTCTAAGTATATAATATAATAATAAAAAATCTATTGACCTCTACTTAATAAATAATTTATATAACACTTTACTTATTAAAAACATAAAAGTACCAGATTTATAGATAATCAATTAATCACAATAAATTCATATAGGCACTAAAATAAAACGATGTCTTAAAAATATAATAAAACAAATTAACCATTATATTCAAAACACCGTAATATATCTATTGTATATATTTCTCTGGTAATTAAATTATATAATTTCTTAACCTATAACTACTGAAGCCAAATTTCTAAAAGCTCTATATATGGCATTTGAAGGTATTCCTACGATATAATCAAAAACTGATCTGCCTCCAATTATAGGCATTACAAAAGCTATAAATATAATTAATTGATATCTATACATAGAATCAGCTATATTGTAAAAAAACTTGGGAAATAAATCCCTTAAAACGTGGAACCCATCAAATCCAGGTATTGGTATAAGATTTAATATACAAAGCATACAATTTAAATAAGATATAAAAGTACATATAGTTATAATAACAGCAGTAAGATCCGATATTGGTACTATCTTAGAAAGTATTGCAGTTACAAATGCAAAAATTAAACCTATTGCTAAATTAGATAATGGTCCAGCAATTGATACCTTTAAATCATCTTTATAATAATTCTTATAAGCACTAGGATTAGTTTGTACAGGTTTTGCCCAGCCAAATCCCATCAACAATATCAATATAAATCCTATGGGATCAATGTGTGCTATTGGATTTAATGTAAGTCTTCCTTGAAATTTAGGAGTTTTATCACCTAATTTATCTGCTACAAACGCATGAGCATATTCATGAACTGTAAAGGCTAATAATATGGCTGGTATTAATAAAATTTTATTTAAAAGTGTTGACGAATCAAACAAAAAATATTCCTCCTTTTTAAACAACATATATTCATTATAACAAATTTTCAATAAATATATAATACTTATTGAAAAATAGTAAAATAAGTCCAAAAATCAACTTAGTATTTAATAATTTATGTTAAATAAACAAGTATATACGCTGTTATCTCTAACTTATATATAGATAGATAACAACAAATACTAATTAAGACTTATTTATAAATGGTTTTCACTAATTTTCCGTTATCATTAGAAATTATAACCTTTTCATTCATTTCAAGTAAATTTCCTGCATAAGCAGTAATTTTATTGCTCTTTAAAGCTTGTACCTGCTTTTTTAATGGACTATCAACATATATTTCTCCATTTTCTGATATATATACATCTTTAGTATTAAATGCTTCAGTAGGATTTAATAACTGCCATTGATCTGTAGAGTTTTGTGGACTTCCATAATATATTTTATCTATCTTACCGTTAGAAAGATTTCCTATATAAATATTATCATTATTATCACATCCCAAAATAACGGGATTCTGAATATCTTTAAATACTATGCTGTGGTTTTTATTTGTAGTCTGTATATTATTACTATAGGTATTTTCATAAATCAATTCATCTTCATGAGGAAGAATTTTAATATTCCCAAGCTTAGTACTTATATTAATTTTAGTTACTTCATTCATGGCATTTACTTCATAAACATCTGTTCTTGAGGAATCTCTTTTAACTTTTAAGAACATCAGATTTGTTATCGGTGAAACTTGTATATCTTCTACCTCTGATTCACTATTTGACCAAGATATTCTCTCTATATTATCTTTAACATCTTTAGAAGCATCATAATATTTTAATTCAATACTACCGCTATTATCACCAGCAGTTTTCTCTGCTATAATAATTCTATGCCTATCCGGTAACCATTTATACATTGATATTTTATTACCTTCAGAGGCCTTTACACTCTTTTCCTGACCATTAGAAGTATTAATGACTTTAATAATATTATTTTGACAATAAGAAATGAAATTTCCATCATAAGATGCCATTACCTTTTGAACATCTACCGGTATATCTATTGATGCCTCTTGCTTTTTAGTTGATTTTACCTCTATCTTTTTTGTTTGAAAGGCTGCCTCTGCCTGCAAATAATTTTTATTTATATAATATAATGTAGTAAATTGTATTGCTAAAGATATAATAATCCATATAGTTATATGTTTTAGTATTTTGCCCATTGGTTTCCTCCTAGTTTTCAACATAGACAACTGAAGGTACATATCTTTCCCCAACAGCATCACATGGATTATTTATAACATCTCCATTATAATACATTGTAGTTGAAGAACCTCCATCCAAATTTATAGCATTTACAGCTCCATACTGCAGCATAGCTGTTCTTACATCTTCATAGGTAGCACCAGCACTCTTTAATTGTCTTCCATCTATAACCAACAAAAGTATAGCGCCATCTTTTCTCTGTCCTATAGCAGTTCTCGGAGCAATACCACCTTCTTCAGTAATGGGCTGAGGTTTACCATTTATCACCAGCACAGGTCCAAAAGAAATAGCATCTGTGACATTACTTGATTTTAAATCTTCAATACTGTAATTTCCGACCAATAATTTTCCATCAACATCAATTCCCATAGTAGGTACTTTCTGAGATAAATTTCCCGAATTATTTGATATGACCCTTCCTTTAGACATCAAAATACCTATAGGATTTCCTCCAGTTCCAGTATACTTAGAATTTCCAGAAGAAGATTCATCACTAAAACCTCCACCATTAATAGCTGCTATTGCATTATTTTCCTGTGCAATTACACTAGTACATTGACCTTCTTTACCTAGATTCTTTGTATAACCAACTTTTACCCTAGTTGGATCATGTATGATTAACATATATCCCTTAAATTTTTTACCATCAACATCATATCTTTCTATGTCACTGTCGTTTTTATGCTCAACATTTATCTGGTCTACGTTTACCTTCTCTGTGCTCTCACTAAGTTTTTGATGGGCTAAATCAGTGTTAGTAAGTTTATTTATATCTGCATCTGACAAAAACCATTTAGCTACATATTGATGTCTGCCAGAAGTCATAAATGCACCAACAACTGTCTTTTTTATATTTAAAAAAGGTCCATAAAATACTATAAATACTAAAGTAATAGATGTAAAAATAATCTCAAATAGAAGGAAACCCATTGAATATTTTAATTTACTAAATTTATTTTTCCTCTTACCTTCTTTTTCTAATTTGGAATCAGACATTTTATCTATCCTTTCTAAAATAAATACTACTACATTCTACTATAAATAGACAAAATTTTAAATAGTGTTCATGATTAATTTACTTTTAGGAACATTCAAATAAATGTCCTCCTCTTTGGCTTTCTATTTATTTTCATATACCTTAGAAAGATTTTATAGTAAGTTTATTGTCAACTTTTGAAATAATTGAATTATTATTTAATTCTATAAAAGTACCTTTAAAGTTAGTTGTTTTATTATTTTTTACATTTAGGATATTTCCCTGTTCTCTGTCAACTACATATACATTGTTATCTGGACTTATTATAATGTTATTAATATCTGCTGGAGTATTTAAAGATATTTCTTTCCATTGAGAAGTATTCTCTGTAAGTTTTCCATAGTATATCTTATTAATCCTAGATTTTCCAAGTCCCAAATAAAAATTATCATCATCGTCTGAGCCAAGAAGTGAAACACTTGAACCTTTATTAAGCCTTACTGTACTCCTTGGCGTATAATTACTATGTATCCCACCATAAGCTAGATCCTCATATAACAACTGATCATTATTAGCAGCTACAGATATATTCCCTATATTCCTTGTTACAGTACTCTCTCTTTTAAGAGTTTCATTTCTATCTAATCTATATATGCTAGCCAAGACTTTACTATAAGTTATCTTTGCATAGAGTACTCCAGTTAATTCCGAAATTTGAAAATCTACCCTTTCACCTACTGGCATTGAGTTTTCTACTTTATTCTCGTAATTATATATCTCCGCTTTTTCCTGCTTTTCAGCATCATAGTAGAAAAATTTTATAACTTTTCTTCCTCTACTATTATATAATTCCTCTGCTATGATCATTCTATTTGTATCCGGCACCCATTTATAAGCTAGGCATTTTACTCCATTACCAAAACTTATCTTTCTCTTTTCTCCTGTACTAGTATCCATTACTTTTACAATTCCATCAGTCAAAGATGCCGTATAGGCAAAATTATCACTTAATGATATATTTTCATCACTGCTTAAAAATGTAACATTAGGTTTTATTGTATTTTTTTTATCAAAAGTATTCATTTTTGTAAATTTTATATTTCCTTCTGGAGAGAAATAAAAATTATTTAAATAAAAGTAAACAGAACATTGTAATATCAATGAAACTATAACCCATGTAACAATTCTTTTAGAAGCTCTCACTACTTAATCCTCCTCGTCTATTTCACATATATAGCAGTTGGTATTGGTCTTTCACCAAACTTATCACTTGGATTGTTTTGTACGCTTCCATTATAGTATAAAGTAGTTGAAGCTCCTCCATCAAGATTAACTGCATTTACTGCTCCCTGTTCTTTCATAACTCTTTGTACATCGCCAATAGTTGCTCCCATCTGTAGTCCCTGTCTTCCATCTATAGCAAGCATAAGAATTGCTCCATCAGCTCTTTGGCCTATAGCAGTTCTTGGATTAGCTCCCTGGCTATCTATAGGTCTTCCATAACTGTCTCTGGTCATCAGTGTCCCTCCTGCTATAAGTGTTGGGCCAAAGCATATAGCTTCTTTAACGTTGTATTTCATTAATTCATTTATACTGTGATCACCTACTACTAAACGACCTTCTTTCGTAATACCAGTTACTCCTATGTATTTTTGATTATAATCTACATTTTCTTTTGGATAAATTAGTTTTCCACCTGAAATTATTATACCTGTAGGTAATGCTCCTGTTCCTGTCCAAGTGGCTGTAGAATTTTTAGCTTTATCCTGAAATCCTCCTCCATTTATAGCCGCTATTGCATCATTATTTTTAGCTATTTGGCTAGTCTTTTCTCCTACATCTCCAAGTTTAGAAGAATACCCAATTTTGACCCTTGTGGGATCATGGACAACTAGCATTAAACCGGTAAATTTTTTACCATCAACTTTTTCTAGTTCAATAGTATTATCGTGATTTCCTACTTTTATTTTTTGTAAATCTTCCTCTAATGAGCCAATGACTCCAGAATCATTTTGATTACCATTGCCTTCACCACTATACAATATATCGTTAATCTGTTTTTCCGATAAAAAAAGCGTAGCTATATATTGATGGCTCATTGTACTCATAGCTTGACCTACAATCATCTTTTTAAGCGTAGAAAAGGGCCCATAAAAAACTATAAATGGAGCAGTAGCTATGCCAAAAATAATCTGAAAAATTATAAAGTATATTAAAAGTCTTGACCTTTTAACTTTTTTTACTCTATTTTTATTAATTCTATTTTTCCTTAAATTGGTTTCATTATTAACTCTCTTTTTCATTTCTGTACCTCATAAAAATTTTTTTTATAGTGTGAATCCCATAAATGTAATTTGTTTTACATACCTAAGTTATATTTTACAACATTTTTAATAGCTTTTCACATATAAATTGTATATTTTTTGTAACTAAGAATTAAATCATAATATTTATAAAATTTAAAATACTATAGTCAGATTAAAATTTTATTTTTATTTTGATCACTTTAGCAATTTGTTTCTAAAATTTAAAACAAAATAATTGTTAATTGTTTTTAACTAGCTGACAATAAGTTACCTAGCAAAAAGTACTCTGTAATATATAAACAGAGTACTTGGATATTATTATAACCTTTTAGATGCTTCAAAAGCAAGTGGAGATCTTTCACATTCATCAAACTTTAACGTAACCTGATAGCATATCTTACTTCCCTTCATCTTTTCTGCAGCATAACAGAGCCCATTTGATCTTGAGTCTAAAAAAGGATGATCTATTTGGTCCGGATCCCCAATTAATATAAGCTTAGTACCTTCTCCCACTCGTGTAATTATAGCTTTAACCTGCTTAGGAGATAAATTTTGTGCTTCATCTACTATAACCCAATTTTTCAATATGGATCTTCCTCTAAGAAAAGCTACTGCTTCGGTAGTTATTATTCTTCTATCAAAAAGTTCTTTTATTTTATCATTTAGCTCTCCTTCATTTTTATATCTTTCATTTTCATCTGAATCTACAAGTATCTCCAAATTATCAAAAATAGGTCTCATAAATGGAGAGATTTTATCTTGCTCCGATCCAGGAAGATATCCTATATCCTCATCCATAGTCACATTAGGCCTGCATACAAGAATTCTCCTGTATTCTGAGTCATTTTCTTCTAATATCTTATAAAGCCCTGCTGCTAAAGAAAATAATGTTTTAGCGGTACCAGCAGGCCCTTTTATTATTACTAATGGAGCTCTATCCGCATTAGTATAAAGAGCTTCCAGCATAAATTTTTGTCCAACATTCCTTGTGGTAAGCCCCAGAGGTTTCATCTCTGTAAATATAAGTGGAACTACTTTTTTTCCATCAAATCTGCCAAGTGCTGTTTGCTTATCGTTATCCATTGAATGGATTATGACAAATTGATTCATATACAACTGAGGTTTATAATATTCTTTATCTTCATAAGAATAGCTTAAAACATTTTGTAAATCCAAATATTTATTTTTAAAAAAATCCTGCAATTTTTCTGCTGGCACGTAGACATCAATTCTACCAGTATATTGACTGTCATATTCTGGCACTACTTTTTCATAAAAATCTTCTACATTTACGCCTACGCAATCTCCTTTTATTCTTTCAAATATATCTTTACTAATTAAATATACATCTTCTCCCTGCTCCTTAAGAGCTTTACACACCTGAAGTATTCTATTATCAGCCTTAGATTTATCCCAACTTTGAGGAATTACTGTATCATGGTGATTCATCTCAACTCTCAATTTACCTCCACCGGGAAGATTTATGCCTTTATTTATATTACCTTCTTTTCTCAATTTATCTAATATTCTTGCTGCATGTCTTGCATTAGCTCCTAAATCACTATTGTCTTTTTTAAATGAATCTAATTCTTCAAGAACTACTTCTGGAATAACTACATCATTGTCTGCAAAAGAAGTTATTGCTCCTGGAGAATAGAGGATAACATTTGTATCTAAAACATAAGTACGTTTCAAAAAAACTCCCCCTTTCAAGTTCACCCCAACAAATTAAACACATAAAAACATATAGTATGTTTCAAAGATATTTTAAAAATTATCTTCTTAATAATTTTATTAAAACTTATGAAATTGTATAAAACATGCAACTTCTTCATTAGATTTTTGAAGATAATTTTAATTAGCCTTAAAATTAAAGGAATAAATTAACTTTAAATAAATCTTGTAAAAAATATATATTCTGATATATTATTTATATTATCTATAAATATATTAAATGTTAATTCATTCTATAAATTATAGCTAATTTTTTTAAAATTAATATTACGTATTTAAAATTCATTTGAATTTCCAGTTTTTATATTAATATATGTAAAATATGAATTCCATGTATACCTTACTGTTACTTTATTTACTACCAAAATTATCCTTTTGACAACTAATAATGTTTATTATATAATATAATTAATTAAAAAATAAGGATGGTGTTTATGAACAGCATAACTAATATATTTAGAGAAAAAAAATTAAAATTGACACCTCAACGCATAGCCGTATATAAATATTTACAATCTACTAAAGAACATCCTTCTGCTGAAACTATATACAAAGCTTTACAAACAGATTATCCAACTATGAGTTTAGCTACTGTTTATAAAGCACTTAAAACTCTTACAGAAGTAAATTTAGTCAATGAGCTAAATGTTGGTGAAGGTAATTTTAGATATGATAGTAATGTATGTTCTCATCCACATATACAGTGTGTGTGCTGTGGAAGAGTAGATGATGTAGAGAATGTATCTTTTACTAATTTAAATGATAAAATAGCTGAATTTACCGACTATAAAGTATTGACTAATAAAGTTTATTTTTACGGTGTTTGTAAAGATTGTGCGGATAAAGACAATACTGATTTTTAGAATAGTGTCTACTAATTTTTTATTTCCCCCAATAGATTATGTATTTAATACATAATCTATTTTTTTATACTAACTTAATCATGTTAATCATATATTTTCTATGAGGTGATTAATATGAAACTTAAAGTATTTTTTTTCAAAAAACAATATATTTATTACTCTGTTTTAACTATACTTTTAATTATATTGTCAATTTTATTTTTTATTTCAAAAGATTCTCTACCAACTATCAGTACCATAAACACTAATAAAACTATAAAAAATCATGATATTACTGGTGATGGAATAAAGGACTTGATATCCATAAAATGGACTGATAAAGGCTATAATATAGATGTAATTTCTAACGGTAAAAATTACCCTCTAACTCCTAATAAAAAACTAGATACACTTGGTAATCATTATGATTATTGGCCTTTAAGAGTTACTTTTCTAGATATATCTAGGGACAAAATTCCAGAAGTTTTTATCCAAGCCTCTGAAAATGGTAAATCAATTCAACATACATTTATATGGAATAATAATAAATTTAAAGATCTCTTATGTAATGCTAATAATTTAATAGGATTTATAGATCTTCATAATAATAGGACTCCAAAAATAATATCTGGCAATATATATAAGAATACTATAACTATGTCTAATTACATATTTTCTCAAGGTAAGCTTATAAATTATTTCAATGATTACAATGATAATTTTTTAGGTAAAGATTCTATTCTATCCTTTATAAATTATATTCAGAGTTTACCTGAAAACCAATCTGAAAAGCCACTAGACATATTTTTGCCTGATACTGACGCTGCCTATATAAAT
The DNA here is from genome assembly GCF_000807255.1 of Clostridium pasteurianum DSM 525 = ATCC 6013. NCBI lineage: Bacteria > Bacillati > Bacillota > Clostridia > Eubacteriales > Clostridiaceae > Clostridium > Clostridium pasteurianum. The sequence continues at coordinate 2,853,387 of NZ_CP009268.1, forward strand.
GCTATAAATACATTATCTGCTTCAGACAATACTTTTACATTTCAAGATGGTATTTTTATGGACAACCGTTGCAATAAGGATGGAGATATTACTGAAACTAAATGGACACTAAACTTTAAAGCAATTTCCAATAAAGATAAAAATGTAGTAAAAAATTACACTTTAGATCTATTATTAAAGTCACAAGGAGACCCAAGTGATAAAAATTATTTTAAAATATTATCTATTCAAATTCTCTCTCAAAAATAATACCAAAAAATTTTATTAAAATAAAAAAGCGGCCACAGCCGCGTTATTTCGCTTCGCTCAACTTCTTTTGGGCGAAGCCCTTTAATTAGACCCATTTCTTAGCATATCTATTTCATAATATTTTTATAAAGCTAAAACCTTTGCGAAGCATATTGATGCTCCGCATTTTAATACTCATAAGTTATACCATGAACTCCGTCATATTTTCTTGGTTTCATTATAGCTCCGCATTTCTCGCAACTAAATGTAGGAGGTTCAATTACATTTTCATCATCTATTTCATCAAACATCTCAACTACATCCCTTGGTATATATTCTTCCACTCCACATTCTGTACATATATATAAGACTCCGTCTTCTTCAATTAAATTTTCTTTCAATTTAGCTTTATATTTTGCCCTTTGTTTATCTTTTATTTTTTTATTCTTTTTAGCCATAATAACTACCTTCCTTTATACATATAATGGCTCTATTTTATCACGAATTATTCCCTTAATCACACCATAATTGTACATTATCTCTTCAATTTTTATTTTGTTTTCACCTATTATTTTCTCTTTAAATTTTTCTCTTACACTTACATTTTTATAGTATATATCATGAAATTTCATCTGTGTTCCACACTTTTCACATTTTAATGGATTCACTCCAAATGTAAGAAGTATTCTTGTTTGCCAATTATTAATTTTTCTTTTGAACTCAGCAACTTTTTCATTTACCAACTTAAAAAATTTATTTTTATGTCTTGTGTTTTTAGCATATATTCCATAATATCTTATCATCTTAAAATTCTTTTCTGGTATGTGTCTTATTACTCTACCTATAAAATCAATAACATCTATTTCCTCTACAACTTCTTCACCATCTTCATGTCTTTCATAACGAAAAGTTACTTTTTTACCATCATACTTTATTATTCTTGATTCAGCGATAGCTGGTCTTGCTGTATATCTTCCAACATACTTTCCTGCTTGCTTTGCTGTTTTTATTTCACCTTTTCCATATACATAAAATCCATTCTCTAACCTTTTATATAGCTTATTTTTTAATTTTTTAAATTCTTTTTTTCCACTTTTAAGATTAATTCCTATTTCGTCTAACAATATTTTTTGCCATCTTTTCCTTAGTGCTGTATAATTTATATGTTTTGTATTCCTCCAAATTGTAATTTCTCCAGCACCACCTTCGGTGACAATTAAGTGAACATGTGGATTCCATTTTAAGTCTCTTCCAAAAGTATGAATTACTGAGATTATTCCTGGTGTAAAACATTCTTTTTTATTTAAATCTCTAAACCAGCTCATAATTGCTTTTGCTGAACATTTAGGTAATAATGATAATAGTTTTCTATCCCTAGCAAAATATATTCTAAGTTCCTGTGGAATTGTAAATACCATATGTCTATGCTTTGAGTTAATAAGTCTTGCCACCATTTCATCAGACCATTCTTCAGATTTTTTCTTACCACATGAGGTACAAAATCTACTTTTACAGCTAAATCCAACTCTTTTTATATGACCACAATTTTCACACTTAAACTCAATAAATCCATTATCTAAGGATTTACAATTAATCATCTTATCAACTTCTCTACTTATGTTAGCTCTAATTTTCCCTTTATATATCTCACTGAATTTTTCCCAATTATCCACAAATATTTGTTTTATAACACCTTGCATAATCATCACCAATCACTAAATTTGCTAATAATTATATCAAAAATCCTATTCCAAAATATTACTTGTAATATTTTCCTCAAACTTCTAACATTAGATTTTTCAAGCCCTGCCGGGCAATATTTTTATACAAAAAATTTTTAAATTCCTAATATATTAAAAAGGGACCGTTTTACGGTCCCAAGGGGGATGGGGGGTTTTAGTATAAAATAAAGACTACATAATTGCCCTCATTTCACACTCTTGAAGATATTATCTTCAATCACATTTATTATAATATCCACTTTTTAAATCCTTATTCAAATTTATTGAAAATAAATAATTTTTTATATAACTTCAGAGAAAATTTTATCCAATAATTCCTCTGTACCCGCTTTTTTTAAGGATGAATAAAAACTTATTTTTTCATTTTCTTGGAGTTTTAAAGTCTTTCTTATGGTATTTTCACTTTTTGATAATTCACTTCTATTTAGTTTATCACTTTTAGTAGATATTATCATACAGTTATAACCATAATGTTTAATCCAATTATACATGAGTATGTCATCTTCATTAGGTATTCTTCTGCAATCCAATAAGAGTACGACTTTTTTAAGAGGATTTCTATTCTTTAAATAAGTTTCTATAATTTTTCCCCAATCCTTTTTCTGTTCCTTGGATATTTTCGCATAACCATATCCTGGCAAATCCACAAAATATGAATTATCGTTTATTAGAAAAAAATTGATCAATCTAGTTTTTCCAGGAGTACCACTTACCTTCACTAACTTTTTTCTATTGGTAAGTGCATTTATTATAGAAGATTTTCCCACATTAGATCTTCCTACAAATGCTATCTCTGGCAATTGATCTTTAGGGTATTGTTCTCTCTTTACAGCTGAAATTATAAATTCAGCTTGTTTTATTTCCATCTATATCACCAACCAATGCAGTTTTTATCACATCTTCAACTTTTTCAGCCAATATAAAGTTCACTTTGCTTTTCACTGAATTAGGTACATCCTTTAAATCTTTCTTATTATCCTTTGGAATTATAACTGTATCTATACCTGCTCTATAGGCCGCTAAGGATTTTTCCTTAAGCCCGCCAATAGGTAAAACTCTTCCTGTAAGTGTAATTTCTCCTGTCATTGCTATATTATGTTTTACCTTTGTATCAGTCAAAGCAGAAACCATAGCTGTTATCATTGTTACCCCAGCTGATGGGCCATCTTTAGGTACAGCTCCCTCTGGTACATGGATGTGTAGATCTTTCTCTTTATAAAATTTTTCATTAATTCCATATTTACTTGCATTAGTTCTAACATAACTAAAACCTGTCTCTGCAGATTCCTTCATTACATCACCTAATTGACCAGTAAGAGATAATTTTCCACTACCAGGCATCACTGCTACTTCCACAGGCAAAGTATCTCCACCATAGCCAGTCCAAGCCATACCCGTAACTATACCAACTTTATCATCCTTATCCACTTTATCAAAAGTATATATGTCTGGGCCTAAATATTTTTTTACAAGAGTTATTGTTATATTTATATTTCTCTTATCATTTTCTACCATATCAGCAATTGATTTTCGTATTACTTTAGCAATGTTTCTCTCAAGATTTCTTACTCCAGATTCTCTAGTATAATTATCTACTATATAATAAATACTGTTATCACTAAAGATAATTTTATTGGAATCCACAGAGTGCTCTTGCAATTGTTTTGGTATAAGATAATTTTTAGCTATATGGAATTTTTCTTCTGAAGTATAGCCTGATACTTCTATTATTTCCATTCTATCTAAAAGTGGTCCTGGAATCGTATCCAGAGTGTTAGCTGTAGTTACAAACATAACTTCTGATAAATCGAAATCTAATTCTAAATAATGGTCTCTAAAAGTATTATTTTGTTCACTATCTAAAACTTCTAAAAGTGCATCTGCAGGATTTCCTTTATAGCCTTCTCCCATTTTATCTATTTCATCTAATAGAAAAAGGGGGTTTTTTGATTTTGCCTTTTTCATACTATATATTATTCTACCAGGTATTGCACCTATATAAGTTCTTCTATGACCTCTTATTTCCGCCTCATCATTTACTCCACCAAGGGACATTCTAACAAAATTTTTATTTAGTGCATGGGCTATTGACCTGGCGATAGATGTTTTTCCTACCCCTGGAGGGCCTACAAGACAGAGTATTGGTCCCTTTAATGAATTACTTATTTTTTTAACCGCAAGGTATTCAATAATTCTATCTTTAACATCATTAAGTCCATAATGTTCCTTATTAAGAATTTCCCTTGCTTTTTTTATATCAATGTAATCCTTTGTCTTTACATTCCAAGGTAAATCCAAAATCCAATCTAAATAATTTCTTATAGTTCCTCCTTCTGAGGAATAACTCCCAGAATTTTTTAGCTTATTTAATTCGTACATAGCTTTATCTTTAACTTCTTTAGGAAGTTTGCTTTTTGCTATTTTATTCTTATATTTCTTTTGTTCCTTTTTATCTTCGTCTTCTTCTCCTAATTCTTCCTGCATAATTTTAATTTGTTCTCTTAAATAATAATCCTTTTGAGATTTATCTATTTTATCTCTGACTTTATTTCCTATCTCTTTTTCCACTTCAAGTATATTAACTTCATTTTCTAGTACTTCAAGTACTTTTTCCAATCTATCAATAGGAGTAATTGCCTCTAACATCTCTTGCTTTTTATCTTGCTTTATTATTAAATAAGAAGACACTATATCTGCAAATCTTCCTGGATCATCAACATTATCCAGTGGTATTAATGCATCACTAGGTACTGTACCTGAAAGCTTTATATATGTGCTGAAACTTTCCTTTACTAATCTTATCAAAGCTTGAATTTTTTCATCATTCAATAAATCTTTATTTTCAATTTCTTCTACTTCCACTTTAAAAAATGGTTCTTTTTCAATATACTTATTAATTTTTGCCCTTTTATTTCCCTCAACTAATACTCTCATAGTATTGCCAGGTAATTTTAAGAGCTGCTTAACAGTACAAATAGTACCTATGGAATATATATCTCTTTCTTCTGGTGATTCAGTCTTTGCTTTTTTTTGTGCTACCAGGAATATCTCTTGTTCATTTATCATAGCATCCTCTAAAGCAAGTATTGATTTCTCTCTGCCAACATCAAAATGCATTACCATATAAGGAAATATAACTATACCTCTTAGCGGAATTAGAGGAAGAATTTTTATATTGTTACTGCTCATATTTCTCTCCTCACTTTCATTACTATCTAATCATATAGATAGTCCTATACATTATACATTTAAAACAAGTTTTTTTCAATTATAAGTACTATTATTTAATTAATTTATTTCTAAATTCAAAAATCAAAATTTCAGTTTTTGGGCAGCAAGAATTTTTGCATTAGATTCAACTACAATTTTTTCAGATTTATTGTCTGTAGAAAAAGCTATTTTAAATACTTCACTTATATGTTCAATAGGAAAAATTTCCACACCAGAAATATTATTAAAACTTTCCTGCCAATTTTCTTTAGGTATTATAATTTTATCTGCTCCTGCTTTCACTGCTGCATTTATCTTGGCATTCATACCTCCTACAGGTTTAACTTTACCATATAGAGATATCTCTCCAGTCATAGCTACATTATTATTTACAGGCATCTCCATTATCGCACTATATACTGCTGTTGCCACACTTATACCTGCTGATGGACCATCTACAGGTATTCCCCCAGGGAAATTTATATGTATATCATATTTATCACAATCTATATCAAAAATTTTTTCAAGCATTGTAATGACGTTTTCAATAGAACATTTAGCATTACTCTTTCTTAAAATTTTACCTGTAGAATTTTTTATTTCTTCTTCTTCAACGATACCAGTTACTTTTAAAATTCCCTTTCTTGATTTTATTTTTTTTGCACTGGCTTCTATCTCCATAACCGCTCCTATGTTTGCACCATACACAGCAAGACCATTTACATAACCTATTTGAGGTCTATTATTTATCTTTTTATCAGGTTGCGGTGAATATTGACCATTTTCAATAACCCATTCTACATCTTGTAAATTTATTTCATTTCTATTTTCATTTATAGCAATACCAGCAGACAATTGAACTAAATTTACAGCATCTCTTCCGTTATTAGCATATTTTCCAATTAAATTTAATGCTCTTTCCTCTATCTTAGTTCCTACTTTATCAGATGCATTGCTAGCAATTTTTTCCACCTCATCTGGCAGTAATGCCCTAAAAAATATTTCTACACATCTTGATCTCAATGCTGGACAAATTTCTTCAGGATTTCTTGTAGTAGCTCCTATAAGTCTAAAATCTGCAGGAAGCCCTTTTTCAAAAATTTCTTTTATATAATTAGGCATATTACTATTATCGGAATTATAATAGGCACTTTCAAAAAATACTTTTCTGTCCTCTAATACTTTCAAAAGTTTATTCATTTCAATAGGATGTAATTCACCAATTTCATCGATAAATAGAATTCCTCCATGAGCTTTAGTAACTGCACCAGGCTTTGGCTGAGGTACACCTGCTACCCCAAGGGATCCAGCCCCCTGATATATAGGATCATGAACGGATCCTATTAAAGGATCTGCAATTCCCCTATCATCAAATCTCACGGTGGTAGCATCTATTTCAATAAATTTTGCATCTAATTTAAAAGGAGAGCAATCTCTTTTCTTAGCATCTTTTAAAACCAATCTAGCTGCAGCAGTTTTACCAACTCCAGGTGGTCCATAAATTATCACATTCTGTGGATTAGGTCCACAAAGTGCTGCCTTTAAGGCCTTCAAAGCTTTTTCTTGGCCTATTATTTCTTCAAAACTTATGGGTCTGCTTTTTTCTGTTAAAGGAGTAGTAAGAGTTATTTTTCTGAGTTTTTGAAGATTATTCATTTCTTTTGTAGAATCTTTATTGATTACAATTTTACTGGATTGTTGACTCTTTAAAGCGTTGAAAAAATATAATCCAACTATAACAGTAAAAATTATTTCTATAGTTAATAAAATATTCGTCATATTAATCTGCACCAAAGATATTATAAAATATCCATTCCTTTCTAAAAATAATTTTAAGAACAATATTATTTTTAGTATGCACATTTTTATGATAACATATTCCATAATAAAAAGAAGAGTAACTAAACATTACTCTTCTTTAAGATTTAAGCAGTTTCTGGACCCTTTTTCTTTTTTATATCCTCAGTCTTTTTTACTTGAGGCTGTAATGCAGGTATTTCACTTGCATCTTTTAATTCAAACTCTGGTGTCTTTGATTTCAAAGTATCCTCTGTTATAGATACTTTTTTAATATCCTGTCTTGATGGTATATCAAACATTATATCTTTCATCATTTCTTCTATTATTGCTCTTAATCCTCTTGCACCAGTATTTCTACTTATAGCCTCTTTAGCTATAGCAGTAAGGGACTCTTCTTTAAATTCTAAATCTACACTATCCATCTGAAATAATTTTTTATATTGCTTTACCAATGCATTTTTAGGTTTACTCAATATTTCTATCAAAGCCTTTTCATCTAATGCATCCAGCGTAACAAGAATTGGTAATCTTCCAACAAATTCAGGAATAAGACCAAATTTCAATAAATCTCCTGGCATAATATCTTTTAATAAAACACCAATGTCTTTTTCTTTCTTTGATTGAACATCTGCCCCAAATCCCATAGAACTAGTTCTAGTTCTATGTTCTATTATTTTATCTATACCATCAAAGGCTCCTCCACAAATAAATAAAATATTAGTTGTATTTATTTGTATAAACTCTTGATGTGGATGTTTTCTTCCTCCCTGAGGTGGCACAGATGCAACAGTACCTTCTAAAATTTTAAGAAGTGCCTGTTGTACACCTTCACCAGAAACATCTCTTGTTATAGATGGATTTTCAGATTTTCTTGCTATTTTATCTATTTCATCGATATATATAATACCTTTTTCAGCTCTCTCTACATCATAGTCAGCATTCTGTATAAGCTTTAATAAGATATTTTCTACATCTTCTCCTACATAACCTGCTTCAGTCAAAGTAGTAGCATCTGCTATAGCAAAAGGAACATTCAAAAACTTAGCTAAAGTTTGAGCTAAAAGAGTTTTACCTGAACCTGTAGGTCCTAAAAGTAAAATATTACTTTTTTGCAGCTCTATATCCTCATTGGACACATTGGAATTTATTCTCTTGTAGTGATTATAAACTGCTACAGCCAAGGATTTTTTTGCTTCTTCCTGTCCTATAACATATTGATCTAAATAATTTTTTATTTCAATAGGTTTTGGTAATGAACCTACTTCTACAGAAGAATTATCTTCAAACTCATCAGCTATTATTTCAGAACATAACTCTATGCATTCGTCACAAATATATACTCCTGGCCCAGCAATAAGCCTTCTAACTTGATCTTGACTTTTGCCACAAAAAGAACATCTTAATTGTTTCTTATCCTCAAATTTTGACATATCTGCACCCCTTTAAAGGTTATTTCTTTTTTGTAATAACTTCGTCTATTAAGCCATACTCTTTAGCAGTTACAGCATCTAGGAAATTATCTCTTTCAGTATCTTTTTCTATAATTTCTAAAGGCTGACCAGTTCTTTCACTTAAAATTGAATTCAATTTCTTTTTAATACTCAATATTCTATTGGCATGTATCCCTATATCTGTGGCCTGACCTTGAAATCCGCCCAACGGTTGATGAATCATTATTTCACTATTAGGCAGTGCAAATCTCTTACCTTTTGCACCCGCAGTTAATAGAAATGCTCCCATTGATGCTGCCATACCAACACAGATTGTTGATACATCTGGTTTTATATATTGCATTGTATCATAAATAGCCATACCAGCAGTTATGGAACCACCTGGACTATTTATGTACAGTGATATATCTTTATCTGGATCCTCACTTTCCAAAAATAGAAGCTGTGCAACAATCAAACTAGCAGTTGCATCATTTACATCTTCCCCCAGAAATACAATTCTATCCTTTAAAAGTCTAGAATATATATCATAAGACCTTTCTCCTCTATTTGTTTGTTCTACTACCATTGGTACTAAAGCCATAAAAATTCCCTCCTCATGTATAAATATTAAAATTAATTGCCAGAAAATCATTCTGGCAATTAACCCCTTTTATATTATGCTAACATATAACAGCAAATAATCAATATATAATTAAAAAATTTTTTAATCAATTGCCTTACTTTTCTCTACTAATAAATCTATAACTTTGCCATTTGTTAAATCCTGTTCAAGCATAGGTCTTTGTGCATCTAAAAGTACTTTTGCCATTTTTTCCACATCTTTAGTTCCATATTGCTTAGCTGCCTCTGTTGCCTTTTCTAGCAATTCTTCTTCTGTAGGTTTAATCTCTGTAACAGCAGCTATTTTTTCAATGACAAGTCTTGTTTTAACCCTCTTTTCAGCAGTTTCTTTCATGTAATCTCTAACTTTTTCTTCTGAGCTATTTGTAAATTTATAATAAGAATCTAAATCTAATCCTTGATATTTTAATTTCATTTCTAATTCTTTAATCATTTGATCTGTTTCATTTTTTATCATAACTTCTGGAATATCAACTTTTGCATTATCACATACTGCATCTACTACATGATCTTCATATTCTGCTTTTGCTTTTTCATTATTACTTTCTTCTTTTTTTGTCTTTATATCATTTTTAAGTTCTTCAAGAGTATCAAATTCTGATACTTCTTTTACAAATTCGTCGTCTATCTCAGGTAATTCTTTTATCTTTATTTCCTTTATAGTTACGTTAAATACAGCTTTTTTACCATTTAATTCTTCTTTACCATATTCCTCTGGGAAAGTAACTTCTACATCTTTTGTTTCACCTTTTTTTAGTCCAATAAGCTGATCTTCAAAATTATCTATAAAGGCACCACTACCTATCTCTAGTGAATAGTCAGTAGCTTCACCGCCTTCAAAGGCTACTCCATCTACAGATCCTTTAAAATCAATTACTGCTATATTGCCTTTTTCTACGGCTTCATTCTCTTCTTTTGTTTCTATTCTTGCATTTTTTTCCTGTGTAGCCTTTAATTCGTTATCTATGTCTTCCTCTGTTACAGGATATTCTACTTTTTTAACTTCAACACCTTCGTATTCTCCAAGTTCAACCTCTGGAGTTACAGTTACTTTAGCTGTATATACAAGATCTTTTCCTTCACCAATTTCAACTATATCAATTTCTGGATAGTCAACAGGGTTTATATCATTTTCTTTTAAAGCTATTGGATATGTATCGTCACAACAGAAGTTTATTGCATCTTCATAAAATACTCCTTCTCCATAGTATTTCTTAATTATAGATAAAGGTGCTTTTCCTTTTCTAAATCCAGGTACATTAAACTTTTTGCTGTTCTTTTTATATGCTTTTTGAACTGCTTCATTAAATTTTTCTGCTTCAACTGTTATTTCAAGTTTAACCACGTTATTTTCTACTTTTTCCATTTTAGCGTTCATACGTAAATTCCTCCTATAAGTACTGCCTTCTTATTTCAACTTTAATATTATAACATATTCTCATACATTTACAAATAATATTAAAAAATAGTCTACTGCAATCTAATGACCATTTATCCAATGCTTACTAATTAAATTTATTGGTAACAAAAACTACTTTAATATATTATATAACAAACACCTATTAGTTTACAATTATAAGTTAACTAATTTATTTCTTAATTTAAACAAATTTTTCTAGATATCTTTTAGATTTTTTTATATCCTCATAAGAAGTATAATTATTACTGTATACCTCCATTATAGCATTTCCTTTGTAATTTAATGACTTGATTTTACTGAATATGCTTTGAAAATCTACATCACCATCTCCAGGCAGCAGACAAGAGTATATATCATTCCTATCATTAATATGGAAATTTATTAAATCTTTATCCATAATATTTAAATATTCTAATGGATTTACTCCTGCTCTATAAGCCTGCTTAATATCAAGGGTAAAGTACAAAGGGTATCTACAGTTATCCTTTAAATCCTGTAAATACTCAAGGTTACTGGACATACACCAAGACACATTTTCCTGAGCTAATTTTATATCATTTTCTCCTGCTATATATGTAAGATTATTATACACATCATGTATTAAATCTTTACTTATAAAATCTGTTGGTCCATTTCTCATGCCATGAAAGGTATAACAACTTGCTCCTAAAGAACTTCCTGCTTTACATACCATTTCAAAAAACTTTAACATATCTCTTCTTCTCCTTTTATATGCATCGAAAAGATAGGGTTCAAAAGAAGATGAAAAACTATGTACACTATTTATTTTTAATCCACAACTTTCTTTTATATATGTAAGCTTTTTAATAAAATCATTTTCATACTCAAAAGGACTATTTAGAAACACCTCAGCACAGGTAAATCCTAAATCAGAAATTAATTTTATACTATCCTCTGTCTTTATATTTGGATAAAAAACTGCTGACGATAACCCAATCTCCATAAAATCTCTCCTAAACACTGTTTTTAATTACTTAAAGAACCGTCTCCTTTTAAATATCCAGTAATATTATCTACTATTACTTCCAGTCCTTTGCCATTTACAATATTATTTATTTGAATATTTTCACCTGTTATATTTGTGTTCGTATTCGTCTTATCTTTAATATTATATTTCCATATATATTTATTTGCTTTATTGAGCCATGGCAATTGACTTATATATGCTATATTTTCATCGTCAATAAATTTAGGTAATTGCTGCCATATGTAATTATTTTTTTGAGCTAATATACTGTCTTTTGTAAATACTTTCCCATTACTTGAAGTATATGAAGTATTTGTTATATCTGAAGATGTTCCATTTGCATTTATAAGTGTTAAACTCTGTTTGCTTTTCTCGTAGGCAACAGCAAAAGTTCCTGATGGGTTAATATTGAAATCTATATCGGAATCTTGATTCTGTATATTTGTAATCTTCTTTACATTAGAACTATCATCGTATTTAATATTTAAAACTTTTCCATCAGCTATATTCACAGTAAATATTTTTTCTGATTTCTCTTCTTGTTTTTTATCAGAATTCTGTTTTTCATCAATTTTAGATGCATCTTTATTAACTGCCGTATTTTGATTTTTATTACTGCTTCCTTGGGATATATTTTTCACATCAGAATTATTTTTAGTCCAATTATTTGAAATTACTATTATACCAACTACAACCACAATAATAACTGCTATTATAGTAAGAATAATTCTATTTCTCCTCTTTCTCATTTCACTTCTATACTGATTGCTAAAAATACTTGGTTTTCCCATTTTAAAACCTCCTTACATAAGCATACATTAAATATTATAACTCATTGTATAATATTTTAATAATAATTTTTTGTATATTTAAAGTTAACACTATTGAAGCAAATTCTTAATTCAGGTGGGGATTCTTTTACCCCCTCTGAATTTTAGAACTGCAAATACATGGCTTACTTGGCGTTGGACTCCCACTTGAAGAAGTTGAAGACTTACGCCAAGTTAGTCAGGTGAAAAGTATCATATCTAAAATAAATCTTATTATGTAATTATTAAATTAGAATAATTAAAAATTAACACTATCAAAATTATTTTATTAACAATAACTTTGATAGTGTTTATATATTGCATTTTAAAATCCCCGTTAAAATTTTTAAATTAAATAGCGGTTTATGTGAATTATAATTTTCTTTATTTTACAAAATACTTATTCATAGAAGAATATTCCACATCTTTACCTGATATTTTATAGTTTACAGCCGTTACAAATATATTTGCAGTATCTATACAGGTAAATACGGGTATTCTATGTTCTGCTGCCTTTCTTCTAAGTTTAAATCCTAAAGTATTAATATTATTTCCTTTAGTAGGTGAATCAATTATGAAGGCTATTTTATTTTCAATAAGATTGTCTATTATATCAGATAATGGTTTTATAGTACACTCTGTATTTTTATCTCTTAAAAATTTTCCTGTTCCTTCAGAGGCAATTATATTGAAGCCTAATTCAATATATTTTTTAATTACTTCTAAGGCTTCTAATTTATCTATATCTTTTAAAGATACATATATATTACCTTTTTTAGGTATCTGATAATTTGCTGCACAGAATCCTTTATATATTGCAGATTCAAAATCATGACCTACCCCAAGCACTTCACCGGTAGATTTCATTTCAGGTCCTAGATAAGTATCTACATCCACTAACTTTTCATTAGAAAATACAGGTATTTTCACTGCACATAATTTATGATTTTCATTAATACCAATACCGTATCCAAGTTCTTTGAGCTTCTTACCAAGTATGATTTCTACAGCAAGTTTTACCATAGGTATTCCAGTAACCTTACTTAAAATAGGTACTGTTCTAGAGGCTCTTGGATTTACTTCTATTACATATACATTTTCTCCATCAAATACATATTGTATATTTACAAGTCCTTTGATTGCAAGCGCCTTTACAATTTTCTCTGTATATTCTTTTAATGTATTAAGCACATCTTTTGAAAGAGTTCTAGTTGGATACATTGTTATACTGTCTCCTGAATGTACTCCAGTTCTTTCTACATGTTCCATAATACCTGGTATTAATACATTTTCAGCATCTGAAATTGCATCTACTTCTATCTCTGTTCCCCTTATATACTTATCTATGAGTACAGGGTGCTCTGTAGATAAATTAACCGCTTCTTTCATATATTTTTCAAGAGTATCTCTATCATGTACTACCTGCATAGCTCTTCCTCCTATTACATAAGAAGGTCTAACCAGTACAGGATATCCTAAAGCTTCAACTGCTTTATAGGCTTCATTCATATTTGTTACCGAAAAACCTTTAGGTAATGGTATATCTATATTATTTAAGAGTTCACTAAACTTTTCTCTATCCTCAGCTAAATCTATGGATTTAAAGGAAGTTCCAAGAATCTTTATACCTTTTTTATAAAGTTTTTCTGCAAGATTTATAGCCGTTTGACCACCAAATTGTACAATGACACCATAAGGTTTTTCCTTATCAATAATATCAAGAACATTATCTATGTATAGTGATTCAAAGTACAATTTATCTGCTGTATCAAAATCTGTACTTACCGTTTCTGGATTATTATTTATAATTATAGATTTAAACCCAGCATCTTTAATACCCCAAACTCCATGAACACAGCAATAATCAAATTCAATTCCCTGACCTATTCTTATAGGTCCAGAACCTAAAACTATTATTTTTTGTTCTTCTGAAATAGTATCTTCTTCTTCCTCTTCATAACATGAATAATAATAAGGAGTATCAGCTTCAAATTCTCCACTGCAGGTATCTACCATTTTATAAACTGGTTTAACATTATTATCATTTAAAACATCTAATATTTTACTTTCAGTTATTTTTGTAAGTCTGCTTATTTCTTTTATTGTAAATCCCATTTTTTTGGCATCAATTATATTTTCTTCTGATGGATCTTCCTTAAGCTTAAATTCTGTGTTTACTATTAATTTAATGCTTTCTAAGAACCATTTATCTATTTTAGTTACATTATGGATCTCATCTATTGAAATACCTTTTCTCATAATTTCTGCTATAGCAAAAATTCTCTCATCATCCTGTTTCTTTATTTTATCTATAAGAGTGTCCACATCTAATGCTTCAAAAGCATCAATTCTAAGGGCACTAAATTTCCCCTCTAAAGATGTAACAGCCTTTAAAAGAGCATTGTGGAAAGTTCTATCTATGGCCATTACCTCTCCCGTAGCTTTCATCTGTGTACCAAGTGTTCTAAGGGCTGTACTGAATTTGTCAAAAGGCCATTTTGGTATCTTTACAACACAATAATCTAAAGCTGGCTCAAAACAAGCACTGGAATTTTTAGTAACATAATTTCTTAGTTCATCTAAACTATATCCAATAGCTATTTTAGCAGCTATCTTAGCTATTGGATAGCCTGCAGCCTTAGATGCCAATGCACTGGAACGGCTTACCCTAGGATTTACTTCTATTACTATATAATTATTACTTTTTGGATCCAATGCATATTGTATATTACAGCCACCTTCTATTTTAAGATTTCTTATAATCTTTATGGCTGCGTTTCTAAGCATTTGGTATTCTGTATCTCTCAAAGTCTGTGAAGGTGCTACAACTATACTGTCTCCAGTATGAACACCCACAGGATCAATATTTTCCATATTACATATAATTATACAGTTATCTTTTTTATCTCTAATTACCTCATACTCAATTTCCTTCCATCCAGCAACACTTTGTTCTAGAAGTATCTGATCTATAGGACTCATTTCGATTCCCATGCTGGCTATTTCAATCAACTCTTCCATATTTTCTGCTATTCCGCCGCCAGTTCCACCTAGTGTATATGCCGGTCTTATAATTACTGGAAACCCATAATTATTGACAAATTCAATACATTCATCAACATGAGTAGCAATTATACTTTTAGGTATAGGCTCATTTATTTCTTCCATAAGATTTTTAAATTCTTCTCTATCCTCAGCTTTTTTTATAGCTTCACTATTTACACCTAGAAGCCTTACATTATATTTTTCAAGAATTCCCTCATCTCTTAGTTTCATAGCAAGATTAAGAGCTGTTTGGCCGCCAAAACCTGCTAATATTCCGTCAGGCTTTTCAAAAGCTATTATTTTTTCTAATGCTTCCACAGTCAAAGGTTCTATATATACTTTATCTGATATATGGTAATCTGTCATTATAGTAGCTGGATTACTATTTACAAGGACAGTTTCTATTCCCTCTTCTTTTATGGCTTTAATGGCTTCTGTACCTGAATAATCAAATTCAGCCGCTTGACCGATAATTATTGGACCTGATCCAATAATAAGAGCTTTTTTTATAGTTTTGTCTAAAGGCATATTTGTTTCCTCCAAAATCATTAGTATTGGGCATCTAAAACTAGAGAGGCCAAATTATAATAAATATATATCTGTAGTAACTAATTAAATCTTACAGTAAGTAATTTTATTACATTGCTTTGTCATTAATAGTTCCATCCATAATAGTTATGAATTTATCAAATAAATAAGCTGTATCTATTGGTCCCGGTGCTCCTTCTGGATGAAATTGTACTGAAAAAACTGGTAAAGATTTATGTTTCATTCCTTCAACAGTGTTATCATTAAGGTTTCTATGAGTCACTATCATACCTTTGCTTTCTATACTTTTCTCATCTACTGCATAGCCATGATTTTGAGAAGTTATATAAGCTTTATCTCTTTCAATATCATAAATTCCATGATTTCCACCTCTATGACCAAACTTCAACTTGTAAGTATCTCCACCTACAGCTAGTGCTAATATTTGGTGTCCAAGGCATATACCAAAGGTAGGTAAAACCTTCATTAAATGACTTACTGTTTCAATTGTTTCTGGTATAGCTTTTGGATCTCCAGGACCATTGCTTAAGAATAATCCATCTGGGCTTATATCCATAATATCATTATAAGTAGCATCATAGGGAAATATTGTAATATCACAATTTCTCTGCTTTAAGTTTTCAATTATATTCTGCTTAGCTCCAAAATCCATTAATGCAACTTTAGAACCGGTTCCTGGAATATGCTTAACAGCTTTTGGACTTACATCTCTAACATAACTTTTGCTAAGTTCTGTTTTTTCCATAATATCCTTAAGTTTTTCTACAGAGAATTCTTCATTTGATATTACACACTTCATAGATCCTACATTTCTTACTTTTTTTGTAATAGACCTAGTATCTACATTGTAAACTCCAACTATATTCATACTTTTAAGCATATCATCCAAGCTAGCCTCATTCATATAATTTGATGGATTATTACATACAGATTTTACCACAAAGCCTTTAGCATATACCTTATCTGATTCATTTTCAAAAGAATTTGTTCCGTAATTACCAATCAAAGGATATGTCATATTTATTATTTGTCCTGCGTAAGATGGGTCAGTAAGTACTTCCTGATATCCAGTCATACAGGTATTAAAAACTAATTCACCAACAGATGTTCCAATTTTTCCAAAACCATCTCCGTTATATATTGTTCCATCTTCCAAATATAATATGCCTTTCATAAAATCCACCTCTTCTTTATATTAAAAAACCTTGTCATTAATATTTATACAGCTTTTTTTATATTTATTCATACATTAACATAAATTCATTTTCCCTGTCAACCTACGTTATGTGCTTATATTTCTTACTTTATGCTCATTACATAAAAATAAGAGCCTTCTACTATGGCAGAAGGCTCGTTGCATACGAAATAAAGCTATACATAAAAATGCTGCTTTTACACAATTATATACAATCTTACCTTTTCAGCCTCTCTGGACCAAATTTAAAGGTCGTATTTAATTTTCTATATATTATAATACACTATTATTACATATATATCAATTATTTATTTTAAAAATAATTTATTCACCTTTTAACCATTTATTAAAATATTCATTCCAATCTTTCCCCGTAATTTCATTTGATACTTTTATGAAGTCTTCCGTTCTGGTAACCTTATATTTGTATCTGTTGTAGTAAGTTTGAATTATTTTAAAGAAATTTTCATTTCCTACCTTTTCTCTAAAATCGTCCAGCATGACAGCTCCTTTATAATAAACCAGAATTGAATACTCCATGTCATCTTTAAAATCCTGTACTGGCTTTAACATAACTTTTTTATCAGGGTTATTTTTAGAATATATATAGTAATAATCTTTTAATTGTAAGAAATATTCTCTGCTATTTTTTATACTTTCATTATATATATTTTCAGAATAGCAGGCAAAACTCTCATCTAGCCAAGCTTCATTGACCTCATCATCACCTATGACACCATACCACCACTGATGAGCTGTTTCATGGACTACAATAGCTTCATAATAACCGCCTTTTTTATATACTGGATTATCGGATATAAAAACTATACCAGGATACTCCATACCTGTTAAAAAGCTACTTTCTGCTACAGAGTAAGTTTTATAGGGATACTTACCATAAAATCTATTAAAGATCTTTATAGAATTCGTTGCATAATTCATTTGCTCTGAGAGCTCTTTATCTGTACCAAGACTATAGCATTTTATATTTATGCCATCTACCTTTTCTTCCTTAACTTTAAATTTGTTGCTAGTAGTAAAGGCAAAATCTCTTACATTAGATTCACTAAAAGAATAGGTCTTTAGACCTTTTTTTAGCTTTTCCCTGGCAGACTCCCCTGTAGCCGCCACTACATAATCCTTAGGCACTGTTATATTTACCTTGTAGTCAGAAACTGTACTATAAAAAGGATCTCCCATACTATAATATGAATCTAAATGCCATCCTTTATCGTCATATTCTGCAGCTATAGGATACCAATTTCCAAAATTATAAGAACTATTATAATAACTTAATCTATCTTTCCCTTTAGGAACTTTCACCGTAAAATTTAAATTAAAATTAACTTTACTTCCCGGTTTTAATTCTTTTTTTAATGGTACTCTTAATATTGTCTTATCTTTTCCACTTATTTCGAAATCAGAAACTTTTCCATTTACATATATGTCCTTTATGTTCATATTTCCTTCACTAAATCCCTCTGGGAAGGTTTCATTAAAGCCAAATTGAGCAGGTGTAGTTTCTTTTTCTCTATAGGCATTGGGGTAAATATGAAAATACACTTCTTTAAGTGAAATTTTACTCTTATTTATATAAGTTAGTTTTTCTTCACCTGTTAACATTTTTGATTTAGTATCCAAATTTACATCCATCTTATATATATTTTTAGGAAAATCAACTTTTGTGCTGCTTTCTACTGCAGGTTTTATAGAGTTTATACTTTTTATTGCAGGGCTACTGGGATTAAAAGTTTGTGCACTTTCACTTCCTCTTCCACAGGAAGAGGTTAATAATACTATAACTGTAACTATACATATAATCTTACACAATTTTTTCAACATAAACATTCCTCCTGAATGAAAGTTTATGTAAAATCTACTTATATCATACATAGATTAAAATAAAAAAATATGATTTCATAAGTTAAAATTCTTCTATAAATCTAAACCTATAAAATCATATTAAAGTTATAAATTTGTATTTAATTCAACAATTACAAATCAAACAATTATGTTTTAAATAAAGTCAATTATACTAAAAATATTTGATAAATCAAACTATATTTCTGCTGCCAGGTTTTATGTATGGTATACCTTTTTTGCAAAGAGGACAATTTTCTTTTTCATAACTTTCAATTTCAAGCTTAACGGCACTGTATATAGGGAATTCAGTTTTTACATCTTTAGCTCTTCTATCTACTATACAGCATAGTGCTACTACTTCCGCTCCAATGTTTCTTAAAATTTTTACGACTTCAAGAGAAGATTTTCCTGTAGTAATAACATCTTCTGAAATTATTACCTTATCTCCTTTTTTAACTTCAAATCCTCTTTTAATAGTCATTTTACCATCTACTCTTTCAGCAAAAATTCCTGGTTTTCCTGTTTGTCTTGCCAGTTCATAAGAAACCAAAACTCCTCCCATAGCAGGTCCAACGATTATATCAAAATCTACATCTTTTATTTTATCTTTAATTACCTGTATAACTTTTTCTGCCTTATCAGGGTGCTGTAAAAGTTTAGCGCATTGACAATATCTTTCACTATGTCTCCCTGATGATAGTAAAAAATGTCCTTCTAAAAGAGCCTCTGACTCTTTTAGTATTTCTATAACTTTGTTATCTGTATTTTCCATAATTTAAACACTCTCCTAAAATTTATCCTAAATAATTTTGTAAAAACTAAATTAGCTTATAGCAGCCAAAAATTCTTAAATATTTCATGTAAAACTAATTTTAGTAAAAAATCCTGATACTTAATATTGTTAACACTATATTAAGTTATTTAATTATACCGATTATTTCTGAAAGATTATTTATTCCTTCTCTTTCCATAAATTTTTCAATATCCTCTATTATATCAACACATATATCCGGTTTCATAAAATTAGCTGTTCCAACCTGCACTGCAGTTGCTCCTGCCATGATAAATTCTATAGCATCCTTTCCATTAGATATACCACCCATACCAACTACAGGTACATCTACCGCTTTTGCTACCTCATATACCATTCTTAAAGCAATAGGTTTTATACAGGGACCAGAAAGTCCTGCGCTTACATTGTCAAATACAGGTCTCCTTTTATTTATGTCAATTGCCATAGCCTTAAAAGTATTAACCAAAGATATAGAATCAGCTCCTGCTTCAGTACATTTAACGGCCATATCCACTATATCCTCAGCATTAGGTGACAATTTTACCATAAGAGGTTTATGACAAAGTTTTCTCACTTTGCTGACTACATCAAAGGCAACTTTAGATTTTATGCCAAAAGCCATTCCACCATGCTTAACATTTGGGCAAGATATATTTAATTCTATAATATCTACATCTGTCTTATCAAGCAATTCAATGCCCTTTTCATAATCCTCCGTTGTTCCTCCGCCTAAATTAGCTATTACTACAGTATTGAGCTTTTTCATATCTTCTAGTTCCTCTTTTATGAAATGCTCAACACCCGGATTCTGTAATCCTACACTATTCATTATTCCACTAGCTACTTCATAAATTCTCATACCATTATTACCTTCTTTAGGCATAATAGTCAAGCCTTTCGAAGAAATTCCCCCAAGTCTACCTACATCAAAATAATTCATATACTCATTTCCAAAACCAAAAGTTCCAGAGGCAGCAATTACAGGATTCTTAAAATCAACTCCAGAAATACTAACATTAGTCATTTATTACTAGCTCCTCTCCTAAGAATACAGGACCTTCTTTACAAGATCTCTTTCTTCCATCTTTAGTTTTACAAGTACATACAAGACATGCACCGATTCCACAGGCCATTCTATTTTCCATAGATACATATAATGGCACCTTTTTTTCATCACACATTTTAATTATCTTTGACATCATTATTTCTGGTCCACAGCAAACTACCACATCATAATTTTCCACATTAAGCAAATCTGTTACATATCCTTTATGTCCAACTTCACCATTTTCTGTGGATAAGTATAATTTATTAACATTTTTTCCCACATCATCCACAGTTTTACTACCGCTTCTAAACCCAGCATATAAATCCAATGAAGAATTTTTTAATTTCTTGGCTAAATACAGCATTGGTGCAATACCAATACCTCCTGCCACTAAAGCAACTTTCCCCTTCAATTTTTCCAAAGGGAAACCATTTCCAAGCGGTCCTGTAAGTTTTATTTCGTCACCTTTTTTTAATTTAGTTAAAATTTCTGTTCCTCTGCCGCACACTCTATATAAAAATTTTATTTTTTCCTCATCTTTATCATATATGCTTATAGGCCTGGATAATACAGGTTCTTCATCCCAAGCTCTTAACAGATAAAACTGACCAGGATTACCCTCAAATTTCCCATCTATAGTAATCTCATATATATCTTCCTCTATCTTTTCATTACTAAATACGTTTTTCACCATATATTTTTCGCTCATGAGTTCCCTCCAAATATAAATATTTTAGGCATGTGAAAATAAATAGTAAGTCAAAGATGCGACGAATATTTTGAATCCAACATGGAAGCAGGTGACCAGGATAGTGGGCTATCTGAGGGTTCTGCCGACGCAGTAGGATTCAAAATAGGCTAGCATACTGACTAGTTATTTATTTGAATATGCCTTAACTTATGTGCTTTAAAATATCATCCCGCATATTTATAGAAGCATTTCTTGCAGCTTTTTCAAAACTATGCTCTCCATTCTCAACTTTCTTATACGCAAGAAGTATACCCCTTGAAGAGTTTACAATTCCTCCATTACCCTTTGATAAGTAATTAGCCACATCTTCAGCAGTTCCTCCTTGTGCACCATAACCTGGTATTAAGAAAAATGTTGATTCATATTTATCTCTTATCTGTTTTCCTTCAAAGCCAGTAGTACATCCAACTACAGCTCCTATAGAACTGTATCCACATTCTCCAAGACAATCTTTACCAATTTCATATATCTTATCACCCACAGCATTATACACTCTTTCACCGTTTTCAACATCTATATATTGAATATCCTTTGAACCAGGGTTTGATGTTCTAAGAAGAATAAACGCTCCCTTTTCCTTGTTTTTAATATACGGAACATATGATTCTACACTATCAAAACCCATATAAGGATTTAAAGTAACAAAATCACTTTCAAAATCTCCTTCAAAATGAGCTTTTGCATACATTTCGGCAGTTTTTGCTATATCCCCTCTTTTTATATCAGCTATAGATATAGCATTCTCATTCTTTATGTACTTTAAAGTCTTTTCATAAGCTTTGAGACCATTGATTCCATAAGCTTCATAATATGCAATTTGAACTTTATAACAGGCAGCCACATCAATAGTTTCATCAATTATTTTTTTATTAAAATTAAATATTGCATCTTCCAAATTATCGTATTTATTCAAAAACCATTTTGGTATGTATTCTATATCAGTATCTAGTCCCAAGCAAACATGCCCATTTTTTTCAACTCTTTGGTAAAGTTCATCTATAATCATAATAAATCCTCCTACATGTTTTGAAAAACAATTTTACCTGCTCTTATAGTTTTAATAACTGTTCCATATAACTCCATCCCATTAAAAGGTGTATTTTTTCCTTTTGAGTGGAATTTTTGTGAATCAACAGTATATTTATTATCCAAATCTATGATTGCTAAGTCTCCTTCATATCCTATAGATATTTTTCCCTTATTGATATTTAGTATATCAGCAGGATTTTTTGACATTATCTCTGAAAGCTTATTTATAGTTAAATTTCCCTCTTTAACAAGTTTTGTATAACATACAGAAAATGAAGTTTCTATCCCCGATATTCCACAGGCTCCCTTTTCCTTATCCTCTTTACTATGAGGTGCATGATCTGTTCCTATAGCATCCACATACCCTTTTCTAATGGCATTTATAATATAATCTACATCTTCAGCCTCTCTTATTGGCGGATTAACTTTGTATAAATTTTCCCCGGTTAAAGCTATATGATGTGGTGTTACTTCACAGGTTATATTAAAACCTTCTTTTTTAGCTTCAATAATGTCTTTCATAGCTTCTTTTGTACTAACATGAGATAGATGCAAATGACATCCAGTAAATTTAGCCAGTGTAATATCTCTTTCTGTCATCATATTTTCTGACAATCTTGTACTTATAGGAGTAATTTCTTCATCCTCTGCATGGGACATGACCACAAAATTTCTCTTATTTGCTACAACCATAGCATCATGCATTATCCTGTCGCTGTTTACACCTTTTCCATCATCAGATATGCACTTTACAGAATCATCAATTTTTTCAAGATGGCTTATATCTTTACCTTGAAGATCTCTGGTAATACTAACAGTTTGATATGCATCCACAAGACCTATCTCTTTGGCTTTATTTACAACATAATTTACTGTTCTCATATCACTGCATACAGGCTTAGTGTTTCCCATAAGATTTACAGTAGTGTATCCACCTCTTACTGCCGCTCTACTTCCTGTTTTTATATCCTCTTTGTATTCTAATCCCGGATCTCTAAAATGGCTGTGCAAATCTACAAAGGCAGGTGTAACTACATATCCCTTTGCATCAAGAATATCACAATCTTTTTGTAAATTATAGCCTATTTCTTCTATAATTCCATTATTAATATATATATCACCAACAAAATCTGAGGTATAATCTATAACTCTTCCGTTCTTTACTAACAGTTCCATTTTTTTCGCTCCTTATATCACATTTTGAAGCAAGTTCTTAATTCAGGTGGGGATTCTTTTACCCCATCTGAATTTTAGAACTGCGAATGCATGGCTTACTTGGCGTTGAACTCCCACTTGAAGAAGGGGGAGACTTACGCCAAGTTAGTCAGGTTAAAAGAAAATCTTTATTAAATATATAAGCTATTTTGTTAATTATTTTTATTTTATATACTCTATATTGTCTCTATTTCATCACAATACTCACATCTGTATTCCCCTTTTTCTTTATCTACCAAATGAAATATATGAGGAACATACTTTTCAACAGAAGTTATACACCTTGGATTTTTACACTTAATTACATTTTCAACTCTTTCCGGTAAACTGAGCTTTTTCTTTTCCTTGATTTTTTCGTCCTCTATTATATTAACCGTAATATTAGGATCTAAGAGACCAAGCATTTTAAAATCTAAATCTATTACATTTTCAATTTTAATAATGTCTTTTTTCTTATCTTTTGTACTATTTACATTCATAATCAAAGCTGTAGGAAAGTCCGCATCTAGTAAATTCAGATAATTATAAATCTTTATTCCATGACCTGCTTTTATGTGATCTATAACTATGCCATTTTTTATACTATTTATAGTAATCAATTAGCACACCCCCAAAAGCTTAGCTATTAACGCCATTCTTACATACATACCAAATTTCGCCTGTATAAAATAACAAGCTCTTTTATCTTCATCTACTTCATAATCTATTTCATTAACTCTAGGAAGAGGATGCAGTATTATCATATCATCTTTTGCATTATCAAGTTTTTGCCTATCCAATATATAACTGTCTTTTAACCTTATATAATCTTCTTCATTAAAAAATCTCTCTCTTTGAACTCTTGTCATATAAAGTATGTCTAATCCATCTATTACATCTTCCAAATTTTCTGCTTCCACATATTCTATATTGTTTTTTTCAAGTATTTCTTTTTTTATGTACTCTGGTATTGTTAACTCTTTAGGAGAAATTAATACAAGTCTATTATTTTCATATCTAGATATTGCCTTTATAAGAGAGTGAACTGTTCTTCCAAATTTCAAGTCACCACATATACCAATGGTAAAATTTGAAAGACTTCCTTTCATTTTTCTTATAGTTAAAAGATCTGTCAGTGTCTGAGTTGGATGTTGATGTCCTCCATCACCTGCATTTATCACAGGAATCTCTGAATACATGGAGGCTATTTTAGGTGCTCCTTCTTTTGAATGCCTCATAGCAGTTATGTCCGCATAGCAAGATACTATTCTGATAGTATCTGCTACAGTTTCTCCTTTTGACACGGAACTGGAATTAGGCTCTGAAAAACCAACCACCTGTCCTCCAAGTCTTAGCATAGCAGCCTCAAAACTAAATCTAGTTCTTGTACTAGGTTCATAAAAAAGCGTTGCTAAAATTTTTCCTTCTGCTACATGCAAATATTCTTTGGGATTTTCTATTATATTATCAGCCAGAGAAAATATTTCTTCAAGCTCTTCTATAGTAAAATCCATAGGATCAATAAGACTTCTTCCCTTTAACATAATCATCCTCCTTCTTAGTCTCCCTGTACTAAATTTAAAGGTATTAAAATTGATAAGATAAAATCAATCTTTTTCTTGTATATTTATTTTAGTGCATTAAAAAATGCCTCCACAAAAGAAGGCATAAAAATTCCATTACTTTTACCTTCCCAGTCTCACGGAACTGAATTTAAAGGCTATCTCACTTATAATATGATATCATTATAGTCTAAAATTGTCAATGAACATCTATTTAACTATTTCACAATTTATACAAGCTGGATATCTATATTACAAATTGTATTTTATTAAAAATTATTATAGAAAATTTCTTATTAAAATATTAAAATATAATTATAGCATATTTTACATAAATTAATTTAAATAACTAAAGCAAAATTTAAAATTTTATTTATTAGATAATCAAAATATCAATTCATCTTAAATAATATTTATTTGCTGGTTATTATTATAAGAAGGGACTGCATTAAAATTGGTAGAAAACATCATAAATATATTAATAAGTATATTGGATAAGCTTGGTTACTTAGGAACATTTTTAGGTATGTTATTTGAAAGTGCTTGTATACCTATCCCCAGTGAAATTATTTTACCCTTTGGTGGATATTTAAGCTTTCAAGGACATTTAAATTTAGTAATAGTAATAATTTCGGGGACCTTAGGTGGAACTACTGGATCTATTATAGCTTATTTCATAGGTTCTCTAGGGGGAAGACCACTTGTAGAAAAATATGCAAGCAAACTCCATTTATCAAAAGAAAAAATTGAAAAGAGTGATTCCATGTTTAACAGGTATGGTGATAAGATAATATTCTTTTCAAGGCTTCTACCTGTTATTAGAACATTTATATCTCTCCCAGCTGGAGTTGCTAAAATGAATTTTTCAAAATTTGTATTATACACAGTAGTAGGATCTGCAATATGGAGTACATTTCTGGTATATTTGGGATTTATAATGGGTGAAAACTGGGAAACTATACATTCTTATTATCATTATGCAGATATAGCCGTAGTAATATTACTAGTAATTTTTATAATTTATAAAGTGGTTACTAGAAAAAAAGCTGTAAGAGAATAAGTGAATATCAGAAATTTAGCAGTTTAATATTTAGCAGCTTATAAAAAGAGCTGTCTCACCATATATATGCATAAATGTGAGACAGCTCTTTAGCTATTCTACTATTAAAAGAATCATTAAAATCCAATTTTCAACAGCCAAATGAGTACATTTTCAAATTCAATGAATATTTTGATATTATTTAAAAATTAATCTGTTATCTTTCATATCCTCTATTATTGCCAGAGATTCAAGATATACACCGCATTCCTCTATCATTTTTCTTCCACCCTGAAAATATTTTTCAATTACAATTCCTATGCCGCAAACTTCAGCTCCAGCTTGTCTAATTATGTCAATTAATCCAAGTGCTGCACTGCCACTAGCAAGAAAATCATCAATGATAAGAATCCTATCACCACTATTTATGTACTTTTTTGAAACTCTTATTTTATAAGATTCTTCTTTAGTAAAAGAATATACTTCTGACTCATAGGCATCTTTATCAAGATTTGTAGCACTATATTTCTTTGCAAATATTACAGGTACATTATTGAAATGTTGAGCTGCTATACATGCAATTCCAATACCAGAAGCTTCAATTGTAAGTATTTTTGTTATATTTTTGTGCTTGAATCTATTTTTAAATTCTTTTCCTATTTCATTAAATAGTTCTATATCCATTTGATGATTTAAAAAACTGTCAACCTTTAATATTCTATTCTTAATGACAATTCCATCTTTTAATATTCTTTTCTTTAAAAGTTCCATATCTTTAATCCTTTCACTATATAATTTTAATATCTAATTATCTTATTTTAATATATCAAATTGCATATTATAAAGTGTCGCATATAATCCATTTTTTGCGATTAACTCTTTATGACTTCCCTTTTCCTTTACACCATTATCAGTTAATACTATTATCTGGTCTGAATTTCTTATAGTACTTAATCTATGAGCAATAACTATAGTTGTTCTATTTTTTGAAAGTTCCTCTAAAGACTGCTGTATAAATCTTTCACTTTCATTATCAAGAGCAGATGTAGCTTCGTCAAGTATTAATATTGGAGGATTTTTAAGAAAAACTCTAGCTATAGATATTCTCTGCTTTTGTCCACCTGAAAGCTTAACCCCTCTTTCACCTACATGAGTTTCATATCCATATTCCAAGTTCTCAATAAATTCATGTATATTTGCCCTTTTAGCTGCTTCTATTATATCTTCATCTGTAGCATCCTGTTTACCATAAGCTATATTTTCTTTTATAGTTCCACCAAACATATATACATCCTGCTGTACTAGTCCTATAGCATTTCTCAAAGAATTTAATTTTATATCTTTTATATCTATCCCATCTATAGTTATATCCCCCTTAGTAGCCTCGTAAAATCTCGGTATAAGATTACAAAAAGTAGTCTTTCCACCTCCTGAAGGACCTACCAAAGCAATATTTTTTCCAGCTGATATTTCAATATCTATATCCTTTAAAACATCATTTTTGTCATCATATCCAAAAGAAACATTATTAAATTTAATACTTCCCCTTGGATTAAATACTTCTATTGCATCTTCTTTATCTACAATTGCAGGCTTTGTATTAATTACTTGTAAAAATCTTTCAAAACCTGTAATACCTCTTTGAAACTGTTCTGTAAAATTAACTAATTTATCAATTGGATTTAAAAATATATTTATATATAGAATATAAATTACCAAATCTGACACACTTAACAATGACTTACTTATTAATATTCCTCCAAACAGTATGGCAGCAAGATATAATATTCCCTGAAAAAAACCATTTCCGCTATAATATTTTCCCATTATGAAATAGCTTTCTTCCTTGGTTTTTAAAAATTGCTTATTTCCCTTTTTAAATTTCTTTTCTTCAACATTTTCGTTAGCAAAAGATTTTACCACTCTTATGCCTGCAAGACTATCCTGTACAACTGCATTAACCTCTGCAATTTCCTTTCTATTTCTCATAAATACATGTTTCATTTTCCTATTATAAAAAACAGAAAAATATACCATTCCCAAAGTAATAACTAAAAGCACAAGTGTTATTGGAAGGTTAATACTTGAAAGTATAATAAACGAGCCTACTATCTTCAATATGGAAATAAATAAATCTTCCGGACCATGATGTGCCAATTCAGATATATCAAAAAGATCTGTTATTATTCTCGACATAAGTGTTCCCGTATTATTATTATCGTAATATGAAAATGGTAACTTTTGAAATTGATTAAAAAGGTCTTTCCTCATATTTGCTTCCAT
Organism: Clostridium pasteurianum DSM 525 = ATCC 6013; assembly: GCF_000807255.1. NCBI lineage: Bacteria > Bacillati > Bacillota > Clostridia > Eubacteriales > Clostridiaceae > Clostridium > Clostridium pasteurianum. The sequence continues at coordinate 2,882,010 of NZ_CP009268.1, forward strand.
CTTTGCACCCATAATATGTCCCCAAGAGGTTATAAAATATTGACAAAAATATCTTACTATGTACATTATAAGTAAAGCTGCTCCAATTATAAAAACATATTTTAGTATCTTATTTTCATTCTTCAAGACATATACATCATTCAATAAAAATCTTACTATAATAGGAAAAATAAGATCTATAGCTGATAAAAGCAAAGCACAAAACATATCTGCAAAAAATAATCCTCTATAGGGCTTATAATATTGGAAAAATTTGTTCAAGCTTTTCATTCTATCTATCTCCTTTCTTAAATAATTTTTGTTTTCAAAAATTATATAATAAAAACCATACTTGTTAGATTAACATTTTATAAAAAAATAATCAATATAGTAATGCAGAATATACTTTCATTTTATATATTGAGAATTGAAAGTTTTTATACAAACACTTTACAGCTTGGATTTATTTCCTGTCCCACCTTCAATTCCCTAGAATACGATTATTCAAACTACACAATATACTATTGTAACATAAATAATTAATTAAAAGGAGATGGAACACATGGCAAGTAGAAGTAATAGAATTTTAGTACCAGAAGCAAAAGAAGGTTTAAACAGATTTAAAATGGAAGCAGCTCATGAAGTTGGTACTCCTTTAACTGAAGGATACAATGGGGATCTTACTTCAAGACAAAATGGTTCTGTTGGCGGTCAAATGGTTAAAAAGATGGTTCAGGAGTACGAAAATAAATTAAGTGGTAAATAGTCTAGAATCTTTTTGATATGTAATTTAGGAGCTGTCGCATTAGCATAAAAAAGTATGCTAACGCGGCAGCGTTTTTTGTGTGTGTCATAGAAAATTTAATGATATTTTAATCCCCAATAAGCTCGATAATTAAAAAATGGCGCACTTTAATAAACCTTTGATATTAAGGCCTTTTTTGATTTGCAGAGTTTTTAAGATTTTAAAATTAAGCACTCTTTTTAAGTGGAAAAAGATGTGTTCCAGTTCTATCTGACTGGATTTTATTATGTAGCTTATTTATATTATGTGCCATAGCTAACAGAATACTTTCCGCCAAAACATTCTTTTTACCTCTACTTAGATATCTACGAAATCCCATATCCTGTTTTATCTCTGCAAAAGAGCCTTCGGCTTGAATACTTCGATTCATTCTTAACTCGCAACCTTCTTCACTTACAATTCTTTCAAGATTCTCTTTGCGAAGCATGTTGAAGAGCTTTGAAGTTTCAAGATTTTTAACTCTATCCTCTAATGGCGTTTTACAGTTATGTCCTTTTATACATTTATTTTTTTGATTACAATTACTGCAATCCTCACATGTGTAGATTGTTTTTTTCACTTACATAACCAGTCTTACTTTTTCTTTTTATTATTCTATTTACTGTTAGCTTCTTATTATTTTTGCAAGTATAATAATCACCAAATTCATCATAGTCCATGTTTTCTATTCGGCTTATATCATCCTTATATTTTCTTGTTTTAGCTATTTCATAATTTGCTGGCTTAATATATGATAACTGTCCATTTTCTTTAGTATAAACATAATTTTCTTCACTCTCATAGCCTGAGTCTGTAGTTATTTTTAAATATCTAAAATACAAGAAGTTCTCCATGCTTTTTAGAAATGGAATCAACGTTGTGGTGTCCGCAGGCTGATCGCCTACAGTAAGCCACACTATATATTCAGAATCAACTCCATGCTGCACATTGTAAGCAGGTTTTAACTGACCGTTTTTCATGGCGTCTTCTTTCATCCTCATAAAAGTTGCATCTTTATCTGTCTTCGAATAGCTATTACGCTTACCGCAGATATGGATTTTCTGTGTGTATTCTTTTAGCTTATTAAGATATTCCTCGAGTTTTTCAATAGAACGTTGAATTGGAGTTTTCCTTTTACCACATCCATGTACAAATTCAATATTTTCTTCTTGTTTCAAGGCATAAAGTTTCTTGCGTAGCTTCTTTACATGCTTTATTTTTACTCTGTTTTCATATACGAGCTTTAGTCCGTATAGTTCTTCGCATTCAGCTACAAAATCAGCTAATTTATAAAGTAGTCTCTCCAAATTTTTTGAAACTGCTTTTTTCCAAACGAAAGTATACTTATTGGCACATGCCTCTATCTTTGTACCGTCAATAAATATAGCGTCCCCTAATATTTCTCCAATTTCATAAAGAAAGTTTGTCATTTCTGCCATAATTGTTTCTGCGCATTGAGAAAGGTGGATACTACGGAATCTTGCAAAGGTAGAATGATCTGGTACTGGTGAACCCTCTAAAAGGTACATGAAATTTACATCTCTTTTGCAGGAGGTTTCCATTTCCCTAGAAGAATATCTATGATTCATGTAAGAATAAAGTACAATCTTCAGCATCTGACGAGGCGTAGCCTGATTTTCCCTTAATCGAGAATAAGTCAAATATAAATCTGTTAAATCCATCTCCTCTACAAACTGACTTAGCAAACGCACCGAATCATTATCTGGAATCATGTAATCCATATTTAGTGGAAGTTTTAATTGATAACTTCCGCGATTTAAAGTATAATTTTTATGTAAATTAATATATTTTGCCATATGTTAATTTTACTATAAATCTTTCACTCTTCCGAGTGGGAGATTTATTTTTTTACGCAAAAAACTGTCCCACTAATTTTTTAGTGCGACAGCTCCTATTATTTTTAACTATTTTATAATAAAAAATCTGCCTCGTAATTTTGTTAATAACGAGACAGATTTCTGATAACTATAATCTATAAATGAATTATATATTTATACCTGTGCTAAAGCCTGATCCAAATCATATATTAAATCATCTACACCTTCAACACCAATTGAAAGTCTTACAAGATCTGGAGTAACTCCTGCAGCTTTTTGTTCCTCTTCATTAAGTTCTGCATGAGTTGTACTTGAAGGATGAATTACAAGAGATTTTGCATCTGCCACATTTGCAAGCAGTGAAAATAATTTAACACTATTTATAAACTTCTTACCTGCTTCAAGGCCGCCTTTTATTCCAAAAGTAAATATTGAACCAGCTCCTTTTGGTAGATATTTTTCAGCTAATCCTTTGTATGGACTATCTGGCAATTCAGGATAGTTTACCCATTCAACTTTTGGATGATTACTTAGGAATTCTACTATTTTTCTTGTATTTGATACATGCCTTTCAACTCTTAAAGATAGAGATTCTAAGCCCTGTAAAAATAAGAATGCACTTTGAGGAGATAATGTTGCTCCAGTGTTTCTTAAAAGCTGTACTCTTGCCTTTAAAGCAAATGCAGGTGCTCCTAAATCTGCATATACAAGTCCATTATAGCTTTTGTCCGGTGTTGTAAAATCAGGGAATTTGCCGCTTGCTCTCCAGTCAAATTTTCCTCCATCAACTATAATTCCTCCAATAGTAGTTCCATGTCCACCTATAAATTTAGTAGCAGAATGTACCACTATATCAGCACCATATTCTATTGGTCTTACAAGATATGGAGTAGCAAATGTATTATCTATTATCAAAGGTATTTTATTTTCATGAGCAATATTAGCTACAGCTTCTATATCAAGTACATTAATTCTTGGATTTCCAAGAGTTTCAGCATAGACAGCCTTTGTCTTATCTGTAATAGCTTTTCTTATATTTTCAGGATCGTCCGGATCAACAAATGTCACTTTTATACCGAGCTTTTTTAAAGTTACTGCAAATAGTTCATAAGTACCACCATACAAAGTACTTACAGATACTATTTCATCTCCTGAATTAGCTACATTAAGTATTGAATAAGTGATTGCCGCAAGACCTGATGAAACTGCAAGACCTGCAACTCCACCTTCAAGTTCTGCCACTCTTTTTTCAAAAACATCTGTAGTAGGGTTCATTATTCTTGAATAAACATTTCCAGGTTCTTTTAATTGAAATAAATTTGCCGCATTATCTGCATCCTTAAAAACATAAGATGTTGTCTGATAAATTGGAACTGCTCTTGATCTTGTTGTTGGATCTACCTCCTGACCTGCATGTACTTGAAGTGTTTCAAAACTATACTTTCTTTCTTCACTCATTCTTAATATCTCCTTTTCATTATATTTTATATATTATATACTTTACATATAAACAGATCTCTAAAATAAATTTGAGTTTTATTAATGAGAAATTAGACTATACTGTTAAATGCAAAATATAATTTTTATTATTTAATATCATTTAAATTATAAGGTGTTTCTTGATATACGTAATAATTCAACCAATTTGAAAATAACAAATTAGAATGACTTCTCCATCTTACTATAGGTTCTTTACTTGGATCATCCTCTATAAAGTAGTGCTTTGGAATTTCAATATTCTTATTTTGTGAAATGTCCCTATCATACTCACTCTTTAGAGTTAGAGGATCATACTCTGAATGACCCATAACAAAAATTTGTCGTCCATGCTTTGCTGTGACTATATATATACCTGACTCCTTAGATTCAGATAAAATTTTAAGCCTTGAATCTTTTTCAATATCCTCTCTTCTCACTTCTGTATGTCTTGAATGTGGAGCAAAGAATACATCGTCAAACCCTCTTAGTAAATTTACATTTTTTTCAGTTATTGTGTGAAGAAACACTCCAAACATTTTTTGGGAAAGAGGATATTTGGGAATATTATAATGATAATATAAACCAGCTTGAGCACCCCAACATATATGAAAAGTTGAATATACGTTATGAACACTCCATTCCATAATTTCAACCAATTCATTCCAATAATCTACATCTTTAAAATCCATCTGTTCCACAGGAGCTCCTGTAATTATCATGCCATCAAACTTTTTATTTTTTATATCCTCAAAAGTTTCATAATATCTAAATAAATACTCTTCTGAAGTATTTTTAAAAGAGTGGGTTTTAGGATATATTAAAGTTATATCTACTTGCAGCGGTGAATTACTTAAAAGCCTTAGTATTTGTGTCTCTGTTACAATTTTTAGAGGCATTAAATTCATTATCACAATATTAAGCGGTCTTATATCCTGCTTATTAGCACGATTTTCATCAATAGCAAATATATTTTCCTCTTTCAAAAGTTTAGCTGCTGGAAGATTATTCGGTATATTTATCGGCATCGACAAACACTCACTCCTATCTTAATAAAATTAAATCTAGCTTTTTACTGTGCAAAATGCACCCATAATTTCATATTTATCATATCAGTTTAATGGGTTATTATAGAAAACATAGTTATATATATTAATTATGTCTTACACTTAATGCACTTATTCCAACAATTGAGTCCTATCTATTAAAACCTAGCATTACTCCATCTAATTATTAATTACCTAAAACTTACATAGTATGTTTCTACTTTCACACAAAAATAGAAAACATAAACTCTTAACCTTATGTAAATTATCAATGCATAAAATATTACAAAGCAAAGTCATTAATAAGTAAATATAAAAGGTTGTTTTCCATTTAAAGGAAAACAACCTAGCAAACTAAAATAGTTTTCCTTATCTCTCAGAAACAATCTGCTGGAATTAACACCATGCATACTAACAATAATGCTGGTTGTCGGGTTTCAACGGGCCAGTCCCTCTACCTCTCTTGATAAGCTTTATTCGATTTACTATATAATAAATCAAAAAATTTTTTTTGTCAATAAAATTTTCATACTAATTATTTATTGAAATTTTATATAAAAATTATTTTAAAAAAATTTTACTTTTAAATTATACTTAAGTATTAATAAATCATGGAGCATTTTATAAAATCAATAAAATATTATGGGAATATTTTTCAATATTATTTCCAGATATCTTTTATTAATTCTTTAATTTTAGATCTTCTATATTTTGTTTCATCTAAATCTATATAAATATTTTTTGACTCTATGATAATCACATCTCCTTCCTTTACTCCTTTAGGTAATTGCGATTTCTCAATATTAATCATTACATTGCCTTCTTTTTCACATACAGCATACTTACCTTCAAATCTATCTACAATAACTTTCATGGTATCAATCCTAACTATAATATTTTACCTTCCTAAATATCCTCCATCTAATGGTATAATAGCACCGTTTACATAATCAGAAGCGTTAGAGGCCAAAAATATAGTTATTCCCTTTATATCCTCAGGTATTCCCCAACGCCTCTGTGGTATTCTTGAAAGTATTTCATTATTTCTAATTTCATCCTTTATTAAATTAGTATTCATATCAGTATCAATATACCCTGGTGCTATAGCATTTACATTGATCCCTCTACTTGCCCATTCATTTGCAAGTGCTTTGGTAAGTTGTGCTACCCCTCCTTTGCTTGCAGCATAAGCAGGTACAGTATATCCACCAAAGAAACTAAGCATGGATGCAATGTTTATAATTTTCCCACCACCATTTTTTATCATTTCTATTCCCGCAAGCTTGCATAGTTGAAAAACAGCTGTAAGATTTACATTGATAACCTCATTCCAATCTTCCAGTATAAATTCTTCAATTTTATTTCTTCTCTGAATACCCGCATTATTTATCATTATATCCAAAGTTCCATCTAGTTTATCTAAACAATCATTAAATAATTTTATTAATCCATCTATTTCTCCAACATCACCTTTTACTGCATGTATTCTGTATCCTAATTTTTTAAATTCTTCACAAGTTTTATAGCATCTATCAGATACACCTACAATAACCACTTCTGCTCCAGCCTCTAATAATCCTTCAACCATTCCTTTACCAAGACCGCTGCTTCCTCCAGTAACAATAGCTTTTTTACCCTTCAAATCAAAATAATTCATATATGATTCCTCCTTATATTTAATAACAACATGCTACCTTATTTCCATAAAACTTTAGAATAGTACAAAAATAAGAAAGAAGAATTTTGTCCATTCTTCTTTCTTATTTTACGACAATTTAAGTTTTTATTTTACAACAAGTAATTAAAACATCCAACATTTCATTTCTACATATTTTTTATTTTTGTCCATACTGCTTCATCTACAGGTATTCCAAGATCTAGATTCTTTTCCCTGGTATTTAATGTTCTTTCTCCAGGATAGAATATTTCCTTATTCTCATCTACCTTTTGTGAGGCTTTCACATCTTCTAGTACTTCATCTACAGCAGATTTTAAGAATTGATTTCCAGCTACTTTTTCAGCATCAACAGCTATAAATATCTGTGATAGTTTATACTCTGATGCCCCATCTATTTTACCTATTTTAGAAACAGAATTTCCACCTGACAATACTGTAGCTATAAGATCCAACAGTATTGATAGTCCAGAGCCCTTCCAATAACCTATAGGCAAAACCCTACCAGTCTTTTCAATTTCAGCTGGATCTGTAGTTATATTTCCTTTTGTATCATATCCACCTGGTATTGGCAATTGTTCATGATTTAGTTTTGTTACTTCAATTTTTCCATAAGAAAATTGAGCCATAGCCAAATCAACAACTACATGATGTCCACCTTCTCTTGGTACAGACAATATAAGAGGATTATTACCTATCCTGCTATCTTTAGCACCCCATGCAGGCATGTTGGTAAAAGTATTAGTCCAGCAAATTCCTATACAGCCTTTATCCGCTGCTTGCCATCCATAGCTGCCTCCTCTCATCCAATGATTTGTATTTCTTAAAGCAACACATCCTATAGTATTTATTTTAGCTATTTCTATAGCTCTATCCATACAAAACTTGGCATTTAAATTTCCCATTCCAAGATTTCCATCCCACTTTTCAAAAGCTCCTGTACCTTCCACTTTGCTTGGAACTGCATTTATATCTATAAATCCTTTATCTATATATTCTATTACTCTTGGAAATCTAACATATCCATGAGAATAAACTCCATCACAGCTAGTTTCAGTAAATAATTGTGCTGAAGCTTCCGCTCTTTCTTCACTGAAGCCTTTTTTAATTAATATTCTCTTGAATTCACTTTTCATTTCCTCAAAACCAACTCTCATAACAAAACCTTACCTTTCATAATAAATTTACCCTATAACTAATAATTGTAACACTCCATCTTATACAAGCAAGATGGGGATAATAGTTTTATGCTACTGGATAACTCATCTAATATTTATTAAAATATAAAATCTCATCACTAAATAACATTCATTATAGTCTTAAATTAACTAAATTAAATCTCTATTAATTTTTATATTAATTTTTCTAACTTTACAGGGTTTATTATAAGCACACCAAGGTCTGTGAACATCTTCTGGAAAAAATATTGCAAAGCTTCCAGCATTCATGAATAAATCGATTTCATTTTCTACATTATTATAAAAAATAGAATCTTTTTCTTCAAGTAATTCTTCCGTAACAATATTATTTCCAGTGTCCCTTGCATAACCTATAACCTCATTACCTCCCACAGAAAACTGAATTTCAATATACTTTCTGTGAACTTCTGCCTTTGCCTCCTGTTTATCTTTTGTAATTTTATCTACTACCTGAGCATATATATCATCTCCCATGATACTATATACCCCTGCCTCCATATTGTTAAAGTCGTTATCTTTCAAGTAGTTAACAGCTTTCAATATTGGTTTGGGACATACCTTTTTTATGTCGTCAATATTGTCTATATTTCCAAATATCATACCACACCTCACTTAACTCTATTATCTATAAAAATTTTTCTTAAATATTATAATGCGTATTCATGAAAGCCCTTTCATAAGTAATTATAATACAAGAAGGATAATATTTCAATATTTTATTAAATTCAATATAAAAAGTTATTTACATCTATTCTTAAAATTCAGATTTCACATCAGAAGTATTTTTTACTGAATTTTCTGGCACAGTTTGATGAGCGCAATCATTCTTCTCTTTTGGTAAAGTAAAAGTGATTATAATAGCAAGTACTAAAGATATTACAAGACTATATATACTCATACTATAACTAAACACCTGCATTAAAAGTCCAACTAAGAAAGGTCCTATAAATCCACCAAGATTACCCAATGCATTTATAAGTCCAGTAGCTCCACCAGCTACCTCTGAACTGAATACTGCTGGTGGTATCGTCATAAATATAGCTGAAGATGCTTGTAAAAATAATCCACAACCTACAAGCATTATGAAAGATAACCATATAGACTGCTGAAATCCAACTGATAAATATAAGCATATTGCAAATCCTACAATTGTAATTACAATATATTTTTTTCTCTTCATACTCTTATCTGAAAGGGATGGAAAAACAAATAAACCAATTATAGTTGCTATATAAGGGAAAATAGACAAAATTCCAACCTGACCCATACCTGTATTAGTTAAATTTTTAAGAATTGTTGGCAGCCACAAAGTATATCCATATACACCGGTTTGAACAAAGAAGAATATAAGCACTAATTTCCATAAAGTTTTATTATTTAAAATATCCTTTAAAGATGTCTTTTTCTGCTGACTTACTTCCATACATTTTTGTTCTGCTTCTAATCTTTCAACAAGATAATCTCGCTCTTCCTTACTGATCCACTTAGCGGTTTCCGGTCTATCACTTATTAATGGTAACCAAACTAAAATTAATGCCAATGATATTATTCCTTCTATTATAAATACATAGTGCCATGTAAATTTAGTTAGAATAAGTCCTGAAAGAGGTCCTGTTATAATTGAGGCAATAGGATTATTCATTATAACAAAAGCTGTAGCTCTTCCACGTTCTTCGCTTGGAAACCAATGACGAACTATTGTAAGCACTGCTGGCATAACTCCACCTTCTGCAACTCCAAGTAAGAATCTTAAAATAAGCAGCTGAGTTGTATTTCTTGAAAATCCAGAAGCAATTGCAAGAATACCCCAAGCTATTATAGTAAAACTTATAAATTTTTTAGCACTTCTTTTCTCTGCAATTTGTCCTCCCGGTACTTGAAGAAACAAATATCCTATAAAGAATATGCCAGCTGCTATCCCTGAGACACTAGCAGTCATTCCAAGTTCTTTACTCATTCCGCCTGCCATAGCAAAACCTACATTGGTACGATCCATGTAAGCCACTATATATACCAGAAGAATAGGTGGAATAATATGCAACCAACGTTTATTGGGAATTTTTTTTGTTGTTAATGTACTTTCACTCATATTTACACACTCCTAATTTATATTTTTATGAAAGCGTTTACCAAACGGTTGTATTTTTATTATTACCTATAATTAAATATTGTTACTTTTACAATAATTTTTACCAAAAACATCTAATTACTAGTAACAAAATAAACTTTTATACAAATCATTTATTAATAATATATTTTTAGGGAATTATTTTTTTAATCTTTTATATTGTATATAAAATAATTAATATCTATGATGTGATTGTTGATAAGGATACAGAACTCTTGTTTAGATAAGCTTTTTAACTTATCTAAACAGAGTTTAACATATATTATTTAGGATATTTATATATTAATGATTATTATTTAAACACCAGAATAAGCAGAGAAACCTCCATCTACTGGTATAACTACACCATTTACAAAGCTTGAAGCCTTGCTATCTATAAGCCAAAGTAATGTTCCCAATAATTCTTCACATTCACCGAATCTATCCATTGGAGTTGCATTTAATATTTTCTTAGATCTTTCAGTATAACTTCCATCTTCATTTAACAGAAGTGCTTTATTTTGATTGGTTATAAGAAAACCTGGAGCTATTGCATTAACTCTTATTCCAACCTTTGAAAAATGCACTGCCAACCATTGAGTAAAGTTAGATACTGCTGCCTTGGCGCCACTATATGCTGGAATTTTTGTAAGAGGAGTAAAAGCATTCATGGAAGATATATTAACTATAGCTGCATCTTTTTTATCTATCATATCAGTTGCAAATACTTGAGTTGGAAGAAGTGTTCCAAGGAAATTTAAATTAAAGACAAATTCTATGCCCTTTGGGTCTAAATCGAAGAAAGTTGTTTCTCCTTCTTTTTTATTTTCTAAATCTTCTTTAGATAGATATTCTTTTGAAGTAGTACCCTTTGGATTATTACCTCCTGCACCATTTAATAGCACATCACAAGTACCAAATTTTTCATTTACTACACTCTTAGCATTTTTAAGACTTTCAATGTCAAGTACATCTGTTACCACGCTGATGGCAACTCCACCATTGGAATTAATTTCTTTTGCAACAGTAGCAGCTCTCTCTTCATTTCTATCTAAAACAGCTATTTTGGCTCCGCATTGACCTAATGCCTTAGCAAAAGTACCACATATAACTCCACCAGCACCAGTAACTACTATAACTTTATCTTTTAAATCAATTTGAAATGGTAATTCCATAAACTACATCCCCCTATAAATTTTTAATTTATGATTTAGTTTTTTATGTTCTATTTCACGAGACTTCCTATAATGTTGCAATTAATCTTTATTTAGATTGCTTTTCAAGACTTTCCCATATGCCATTTAAATAAGTTGCTCCTAAAGCTCTATCATAAAGTCCATATCCAGGTCTTCCAGTTTCTCCCCATATCATTCTTCCATGATCTGGCCTCATTGGTCCATCAAAACCTACATCATGATAGGCCTTCATAATTTCTACCATATCCAAGGAACCATCTTCACTTCTATGAGCTGACTCTTCAAAGCTCTTATTTCCAGTAATTTTTATATTCCTCGTATGTGCAAAATGTATTCTTCCCTTACCTCCAAAATAACGAATCATATCTGGTATATCGTTCTTAGGATTAGGTCCTAAGGAACCTGAACAAAGAGTTATACCATTATTTGGGCTATCTACTAGATTTATCAATCTGTCAAAATTTTCCTTGCTGGTTATTATCCTTGGAAGACCAAATATTGACCAAGGTGGATCATCCGGATGTATTGCCATCTTTATTGATACTTCATCAGCTACAGCAATAACTTTCTTTAAAAAATATTTTAGATTATTCCAAAGGTCTTCTTCTGAAATTTCCTTATACTGATTTAGTAAATCTCTAAGTCCCTCTTTTGTGTAACTTGAATCCCATCCTGGTAAAGATAATTCTCCCTTTACAGGATCCATCTTTTCTACAGTTTCCTGTCTGTATATAAGTGCTGTGGAACCATCTTCTAATTCATAATCCAACTGTGATCTAGTCCAGTCAAATACTGGCATAAAATTATAACAAACAACTTTTATTCCTGTTTTAGATAAATTCCTTAAGTTTTCACAATAATTATCAATATATCTATCTCTAGTTGGAAGTCCCATTTTTATATCTTCATGAACTGGTACACTTTCTACAGTTTCAAAACTTAAGCCATGATCCTCTATCTTCTTTTTTAGGGCTATTATTTTTTCCATAGGCCATACTTCACCTACAGGAACATCATAAATTGCGGATACTATTCCTGTTACTCCCGGTATCTGTTTTATCTGATCCAGAGTTACTTTATCATCATCTCCATACCATCTAAATGTCATCTGCATAGGTTTTCCCTCTCCTTTTATAAATTTTATTTTATATATAAATACTTTATCTATAATACAGCATTTATTTTCAAATATTTTTCTGGATGTTCTGATAAGTCCTTCACTGATTCTGGTACTTCATCCAGCCTAACCACTTTACTAATTATAGGTTTTACATCTATAATACCTTTAGATATTAATTCCAATGCCTCGGGAAATTCACCAGCACTAGTTCTTGATCCCCTGATATCGATTTCTTTTTTAGTAAAAAGTCCTGTAGGAAGCAAAGTGTCCTTTTTAGGCCATCCTGTAAATGCTATTCTTCCTGCATAGGAAACAAAATCAATAGTATTTCTTATAGCTGTATTTGCTCCAGACGCTTCAATTACAACCTCCGCCATCCTTCCGTTAGTAATATTTTTTATAACTTCCTCTGCATTTTGATTTTTTGAATTTATAATGTATTTTATTCCTAATTTCTTTGCAAACTCCAATCTTTCATCTACTATATCCACAAGTACTGGTGTTGCTCTATAAGCTAATGCAGCCAGTGCTGCCAAAAGTCCTATAGGACCAGCCCCTATTATAGCTACATGTTCTCCTTCTTTGACCTCAGTCCTGTGAATAGCATGAAGTGCTATTGTAAGCGGTTCCGCCATAGGTACTTGTTCCCAGGAAATGTTACTTGGAACTTTATTCATAAGTTTAATTGGATGAGAAAATAATTCCGTCATTCCGCCATCTATATGAACTCCTAAAACTTTTAAATCTTCACAACAATTTGTTCTCTTCAAACTACAAGGATAGCAATTTCCACAATAGACATAAGGATCTATTATTACTCTATCGTGAACTTTAATATCCTTATCATTCTCTTCTACATCTATTACTTCACCGGCTATTTCATGACCTATAACTCTAGGATAGCTTACTAAGGGATTGGTACCACGATATGCACCTATATCAGACCCGCATATACCTATGGATTTTACCTTTATGAGAGCCTCACCCTTTTTTCTAATAGGATTTTTTATGTCTTTAATACCTATTTTCCCTGGATCCTCTAAATAAACAGCTTTCATAAAAAATTTACACCTCTTTATTTAAATAAATTCTTTAAAATTTTTATTTATTCTGTATTCTTTTAATATTTCATCTACTACCTTACTAGTCCTTGCAGCACTTTCTAAATCACCATTGCATTTTCCTTTTCCCGTCAATTGATTTACTATACTTTGAATGAAAGGTTGCTGAACATGTTCAGGATCATTATATCTATATTCTACTGTATTTTCTTCTGTTTTTACATATATAGGATTTTGGCTGAAAAATTCAAAATATATTTTCCCTTTACTTCCTATTATTTCAACCTTATCATAGTTTTCAAAAGCTGTAAAACACCAAGTTCCAGTACCTTGTATACCATTTTTAAAATTCCAATTAGCTGTTACTATATCTTCTACTTCGTATAATCCAGCTTGATTGGATGCCTTTCCCTTCACTTCTGAAAGAGGTCCAAATAGAAAATCTAAAATATCAATTGCATGAACTGCCATATCAACAAATTTTCCTCCGCCAGCAACTTTTGGTATCAATCTCCAAGGTAAATTGTTCTTACAATAATCTTCTTTTTCAGTTTTTTTATATAAAATCACATTTACAAATCTTATATCTCCTATAAATTTATTATCAATTAATTCTTTAACTTTATTAAAGCGTTCCATAGCTCTTCTATAATAAGCAACAAAAGCACAGGTATTAGTTTTTTTAAATTCTTGTATTATTTCCAGACAATCTTTATAGGTCTGCGCCATAGGCTTTTCAATATAGGCAACCTTTTTAGCTATAGCACATTTTATGGCATATTCCTTATGAAAAGCTGGAGGCGTTGCAATATATACTGCATCTATAATTGGATCATTAATTAATTCATCTGCACTTTCGTAAACCTTAGGAACATTATGCCTTTTAGCATAATTCTTAGCTTTTTCGACTCTCAAACTGCTTACAGCTTCTAAGGTTGAATTTTCACATTTATAAAATCCTGGCCCACTTTTGACCTCTGCTACATCCCCGCAGCCAATCATTCCCCAATGTACAGTTCTCATCATTTTTTCACCTTCTAAAGCAATGCAGTATTTACCTTTACAATAACTTTCCTTATACTTTCTGGAGTTCCTACTGAACAGGCAGGTCTATGGACATCATTTGGAAAAAGCACTGCAAAATTTCCCGGTTTCATTATCAAATCTATTTCATTTTCTGCATTTTCATAAAACTTAATATCCTTTTCATCAAGTAAATCCTCTGTAATCTTATTATTACCAGTATCTCTAGCAAAACCTATTTTCTCCTTGCCTTCTACAGAAAATTGAACATCAATATATTTTTTGTGAACTTCAGGTTTTGCATCATTTTTTTCTTTCGTAGTAGCATCTATAACCTGTGCAAATATATCATTTCCCTCAATTTCATAGACACCTGCTTTCATATTTAAAAAATCATTATTCTTTAAATAATTAATCGTTTTCAAAATAGGTCCAGGAAGACTTTTCTCCATATCACCAAGATTATTTATATCACCAAATATCATAATTACACCCCCGAATTTTTAATTATGTTCATTATATATCCCCCTATAGTCATATTCTTGACTATTTTATGAAAGGGCTTTCATAACCATGTCTTAATTATAGTACATGTGAAAAAATATTTCAATAGTTATTTTTAAAATTTTTTTCTATAAATACTTTAATAAGACTTATCAAAATATAATAAAATTTATTTTTTCTATATAACTAACTATTTTTAAATTCACAGTTATAATTTAAATAATAATAATTGCATTATTCGCAATCTATGCAGTACTAATACCCTTGCTACTGAGTATTACTCTTATAATCAAAGAATTATATTTTTGTCCATTGTCAGTTAAGTTTGACATTATATATACTAATAAAATATAATTAATATAAAATTAAAAATAAATTAATATAAAAATTTTTTACATTAATTTATTTTTAATAATAGCAACAATAATTTACATAAATATACAATAAATCATAGATATATATTTAAAATTATAAGCGCTTTCAATTTTTTAGCTTTTATGGAGGAATAAATATGAATATATATGACATTGCAAAAGAAGCAGGAGTTTCCATAACAACAGTATCTAGAGTCCTCAATAATAAAGAGAATATAAGTAAAAAGACAAAAGAAAAAGTCCAATCTATATTAAATAAATATAATTATACGCCTAATGCTATAGCAAGAGGTTTAGTAGCCAAATCCATGAAATCAATAGGTGTAGTAACTACAGATATTACAGATATACATCATGGAAATACCGCTTATATAATTGAAAGAGAATTCAATAAAATAGGATACAATGTAATTCTCTGCAATACTGGTGGAAAAACTATGGAGAGTATTAATTATATTAAAATGTTATCGGAACGAAATATAGATGGAATTATATTGATGGGGTCGGTATTTAACGATGATGATATAAAATCTTCCATGGCTTCCTACATTAATAATATTCCCATGGTTATTATAAATGGTTTCTTAAATATAGAAAATACACACTCGATATTAGTAGATGATGCTTATGGCATAAGCCTTTGTGTAGATCATTTGATTAATAGTGGTCACAGAGACATTGTATATGTAAAAGATCAAAATACCTACAGTGCCAATCAAAAAAAAGAAGGCTTTATAATGGGTATGAATAAAAATAATCTTTCTATAGATGATAATTCTATAATAAATGTAAAAAAGGGATTAGAAGGAGGAGCTGATGCTGTAGAAAAACTCATCCAACTAAATAAAAAATTTTCAGCTATAATATTCGGTGAAGATATAACTGCTATTGGAGGCATAAAGAAACTCAGATCTTTGGGTCTTCATATTCCAAAAGATGTGGCCATTACAGGTTTTAACAATTCTATTTTTGCTAGATGCTGTTATCCTGAATTGACCTCCGTAGATAATAAGGTAGAAACTACCAGTTCCTTGAGCGTTAAACTATTAACAGATCTTATAGAAAAGAAAAATGTAGCATCGAATATATTGGTTCGTCCAGATTTAGTAATTAGGGAAAGTAGCTAAAAATTAAATTTTAACTCTGCAGTTCCAACTTTTTTGTATTTTCTAAGCTTATACTTATGGACCTGGAAATCTATATCTATATTATATCCACTGTCTTTAAGCTGCTTTAATATTTGAATGCAGTCTTGAATTATATATAAAGTTTCAGTGGATATTTTCTGTTTATTTTCCGAGAATTCCATTTTTCCAGCTTCATCAAGTTTATTACAATGACTATACAAATTTTTCACCAAATCTTTAAATTCTATTTCATCTATCTTCGTATTAAAACTATTTTTCAATATTGGAATTTCCATTTATCAGACACTCCTTTTCAACTTTTTCATTTTTTTTAATAATCACATAACATTTGATTTTTATAAAATTCTTTGTATAATAATTAATAAATATAATCTACAAACAGAGTTCTTTGTTTCAGGCGAAGTTTCTTTCCAGATGAAACTTAGAAATCGTTATTCAGAGACGTACCAGCCATTATCTCCCACTTTGATAGAAAAGTAGAGATCCCAAATTTTAATTTGGTGCGATGACTGTACAGAGTGCGTTGGAAGTATTGCGGCTGATAGTCATCGGATAAATTTTCAAATAAAATTTAGCTGCTGTTATAAATATATTATTTTTACAGCAGCTGACCTCAAAATAAGCTGTCCACTTGTTTTAGATTATTTACAAATTACTATTTTTTATACAATAATTCAATACAAATATTTTAAATAAAAAAGCTATATTACAATACATAAATAATGCATTATAATATGGCTTTTTATTACTCCAATATAAAAAAACTTTTAATTAAAATCATTGCTGATTATTATATCTTCATCTTTAACATCTATCACGGCAGTTCCGCCTTTAGATAAATTTCCAAAAAGAACTTCATCTACAAAATAAGGCTTAATTTTATGCTGTACTACCCTAAAAATTTCTCTAGCTCCATAAATTGATGAATATCCCTTTTCTGCAATCCATTTGTAACAAGCATCCGTAATCTTTAATTTTATATTTTTCTGTAAAAGCTTTTCTTCAAATTCTCTAAGTGCTTTCTTTGCAATCAGTAATGCCATGTCTTCACTAATAGGGTTAAATACTACAACATCATCAAGTCTATTTCTAAATTCTGGTGAAAATACTCTTTCAACTTCCTTTTGGATCTCTTCACCTTCCAATTTTCTCTCACCAAAACCGATTATGGATTTTCCAACTTTAGAAGCACCTGCATTAGAAGTCATTATCAAAATAACATTTCTAAAGTCAGCTTTCTTCCCTGTATTATCTGTAAGTGTTGCATAATCCATCAATTGGAGGAGAACATTTAAGATATCAGGATGGACTTTCTCTATTTCATCTAATAAAAGTACACAATAAGGAGTTTTTCTCACAGCATCTGTTAATAGTCCTCCTTCTTCATATCCTACATATCCCGGTGGTGCACCTATTAACTTCGCAACAGAGTGTTTTTCTTGATATTCACTCATATCAAATCTTATAAGAGGTATCCCCAGTATTTCTGATAATTGTTTTGATATTTCTGTTTTTCCCACTCCAGTAGGTCCTACAAACAATAAATTTGCAACAGTTCTATTGTCTTCATTAAACCCTGCTCTAGAACGTTTTATGGCTCTAACAACTGTTTCTATGGCCTCATCTTGTGAATATATTTCTGCCTTCATATCATTTTCAAGACTTTTCAACTTATCAATTTCACTAGTAGATACATTTTGCTCTGGAATTTTTGCCATGGAAGAAATAACTTTTTGAATATCTTCTTCCTTTATTATACTTATATCCTCTTCATTAGCTTTATGTATCTTAATATAGGCCCCAACTTCATCTATTACATCAATAGCTTTATCTGGGAGAAATCTATCATTAATATATTTTGCAGATAACTCTGCTGCTGCACTTAGGGCCTCATTTGTATATTCCACTTCATGAAATTTTTCATAGTTTGATTTAAGACCAAGTAAAATTTTATAAGTTTCTTCCACTGAAGGTTCCAACACCTCTATTTTTTGAAATCTTCTAGATAGTGCTCTATCTTTTTCAAAAATCTTCTTATACTCATCATAGGTGGTTGCCCCTATAAATTTAATTCTTCCATCTAGCAAAAATGGTTTTAAAATATTAGAAGCATCCATGGATCCTCCAGAGACAGAACCCGCCCCCACTATAGTATGAATTTCATCAATATATACAATAACGTTTCCCTTTTTTCTCAGCTTATTTAAAACCTTTTTTATCCTCTCTTCAAAATCTCCCCTATATCTAGTTCCTGCCAATAAGCTTCCCATATCAAGATAATAAATACTACTTCCTCTAAGAGCCTTTGGAACTTTATTTTCAGCAATTAAATTTGCCAGACCCTCTGTTATGGCAGTTTTACCTACACCAGGTTCCCCAACGTGTACAGGATTATTCTTAAATCTTCTGCATAAAACCTGTATGCTCTTTTCTAAAATATCTTCTCTGCCTATAAGAGGGTCAATATTTCCCATTCTTGCTTTTTTTGTCAAATCAATAGTAAATTTGCTTATAAAACTTTCTTCTTCATTTATACTATTTTTATCTTCACTTTGACTTTTATCACTATTTTCATTTTCACCTATGTCTTCATAATCTTCTACAAGAGAAACTCCATGAGTAATATAGTTTAAAATATCAAGTCTCTTTATACCTTGCTTCTTTAAAAAATAGCTAGCAAAATATTCTTCCTCATCATATATGGCTATAATAGCATCGCCTAATTTAATTTCATTTTTCCCCGCTGCCAATATATGTTGTGCCGCTTTATTTAATATATCTTGTATTCCTTCTGTCTGTATTGGATCAGCATTTTCTACAATACTTATATTATCTTTAAAATAAGTATTTAAATCATTTTTTAAAAGTTCCACATCTCCACCAAAGTTTTTTATCAATTTTTTTCCTTCATCAAAAAATAGTGAAGCATAAAGAATATGTTCTGGTGTAAAGTATTCGTGTTTTTTATCTTTAGCCTCATTGTAACCAGCAGTAATAATTTCATTTAATAAATCATCTATTCTCATAATTATTCCTCTTCCATACTTAATTTAAAGGGAAAGCCACTTTTTTCTGCCATATCCATAGCCTGATTAAGTTTAGTCTTTGCTATATCATAAGTATATACTCCAGCTATTCCAATACCCTTTTTGTGTACATCATACATTATCTTTGTAGCTTCAATAGCATCTTTGTTAAAAACCTCAGTAAGAACTTTAATAACAAATTCCATAGTTGTATAATCATCATTATGCATAATAACCTTATACATTCTAGGCTTTTTTATCTTTATCCTATTTTCTTCCTTAACAACAGCTTTTTCTGACACAGAGTACCAACTCCTAATCTTTTAACTTTAGGTATAAATAAAAATATTAAAATTATTTTTATATGACAATGATATCATAAAATTCAGATAATATTTATACTTTTATATATATTTATTTTTAAAATAATTTATATAGAATATTATATACTCATCTTCTTTTTTAATATTTACAAAATTATTCTATTTACTTACTTAAGACCTTGCTATTATATAGACAGCTAATTAAATTTAAAAACTCTCAATCTGTATGCATTTATTGCAGTTTTTCCAAGCTGATCCATAAGCTTATAGTTTGCATAAGCGCCTATTACTGCTCCAATTCCAGGAACTATTTGCAGCAGTTTAGCAAGATCCATATAATCTCTATATTCCTGCTGAAATTCTCTCCAATCAAAAGCTTCTTTATCTTTAGGCAAAGTTTTATAATATATATCCCAATTTTTAATAATATCAAAAGTTTCATTTCTCTTTTCCTGACTGGAGAAAGCAAGTTTAAATACATAGAGTATATACAATCTTTCTCTATAGTCCTTTACATCAAAACCATATAGACTTGCACACTTAAATAAAAATTTCATTTTTAGGCTCAAAAGTATAGGAAAATCTGCTAAACCCACCAAAAATCCAGCTCCTCCAGTACCTGCTCCACTAACTGCTGCTGCTTTTTTATAAAAATCAATCTTCTCTCTAACCATATTTTCTCTAATCTCAAGGGATTGATTTATTAACGGAGATGAAGTAGTATATTCTGAGCCAAAAATCACTGCCTTTACCATATTCTTTATTGCTTCCGTTATTACAATATGAAGCTTTTCAGGAATAATATTATTTATCTTTTTTTGAGCACCTTTAGTTAGGTTTTCCATAAATCCAGATTTTTTTGTCATTTCTTTCTGCCAATTCAATAACTCTCTTACTGCATTATCCTCATATATACCCATAAATAATCCTCCATATTAAACCTTTTTCTATAAAACCATATTATTAAATTATTTTTAAATCTATTTTAGCATCTCCTATAAGTTTCAAAATTTTATATAAAATATGTTATTTCTACATATTTTATAATATAAACTTCTATTATTTTGTATTAATTTTTATTATTTGTAACAATAATGTATATTTTTATTGTAAAGTAATATTTTCCTCATGTATAATATATTATTATATTATTATATATTTTTAAAGGAGAGATTTTATGGAAACCAATACTGGACTTATAAAAAACAACTCTGAGTTAAGAGCTCTATCTCGAAAACAATTGAAAGGAAAATGGGGAACAGCAATTTTATTATACTTTATATTTTTCCTTATAACTGGATTATTAGGATGCATACCTATTGCTGGAGCAATAGTATCTTGGATTATATCTGGGCCACTAACATTTGGACTCATTTCATGCTTTTTAAGACTTGTACGAAATGAAGATTTTAGATTCGAAAATTTATTTGATGGTTTTAAAAATTTTGCATCTTCATTTGTATTAATGTTATTAATGGGAATATTTACATTTCTATGGTCTTTACTTTTCATAATACCTGGTATAATTGCTGCATACAGATATAGTATGGCTTTTTATATACTCAATGATAATCCTGAAATAGGAGCAATGAATGCACTACGAGAAAGTAAAAAAATGATGACAGGTCATAAAGGTAAATTATTTCTTCTTCACCTTAGCTTTATAGGTTGGGGTATACTTATATCAATTGCTTTAGTCTTAGGATATGTTATTGTTATTTCGTTACTTGATACAAGTATTGTATTAGGTATTATTTTATTAATTTTGGCAGCTATAGGCTATTTGTTCCTTATTCCCTATATCAATACAACAACCGCTAATTTTTATGAGAATTTAAAAGAGGTTTCAAAGTATTAATCTGTAAATAAACAGTATCAATTCATTTAAACTTGGAAGAGTTTTATTATACCCTTCCAAGCTTAGATGAATTCAGTGGCTACTAATGGAATAAAAAATATTTATTCGTATACCCATTTAAATTTTACTTATAAAATCCTGCCATTCTTTTAATATTCCTAAGCTTTCAAATTTATTTGTAAAATGCATTCTTAGCTCTTGTCTCAATTCAATATAATTTTCTAATTGATTCTTTCTTTGAAAATATTCTCTTAAAATCTCCTGTTCTTCTTTGGATATATAATAACTAAAATTCTCATTTATGTTTTGAAGATCCTCCAAAGTAATTGGCATAGTTTTATTTTCATCAGCTATAACTATAGTAGATGCTGCAAAATCCCCTAATCGCTTATATTTCTTTGAAAAAAACATTAATACCACACCTACTCCAAGCATATCTATAAATATCTTAAATAAATTTCTTATAGCAGAGTGTTTTAATGTAATAGGCTGACCATTTTCTCTTATAGTTCTTATTTTAAGAATTTTTTTTCCAAAAGTTGCTCCATTGGTATTAAGCTCAAAAATTATAAAATAAGCATAAATAATTAATACAGAAATAAATAAACATATACCTAATATCCATCCATAATATTTTACCCAAAACCAATTTGAATAATTTCTTATAAGTACTGCTGCAACAATAAGTAAAACTATCGCTATACTTTGAATAAGCATGTCAATAAAAGCTGCAGCACTTCTTGACCCTAGTCCTGCAAGAGCATACTCTATATCTATATTTTCAGGGGTTGTAATTTTAATTTTTTTCATATTATCACTCCAATACAAATATACACAATTTCACCTTAATCTGATAAAATAGTCATGAGGTGAAAATATTGAACGAAGAAAGATTTATTAAGTCAAATTCAGACACTTGGAGAGAACTTGAGGAACTTTCCATGAAAATTCATAAAAAAGGTATTAAATCCTTATCTTCAACAAATGTAAAAAAATTTTTAAGCCTTTTTAGGCTAAGCAGTCACCACCTAGCTTATGCAAAAACTCATTATCCACAGAGTAATGTAGTGATGT
The DNA here is from genome assembly GCF_000807255.1 of Clostridium pasteurianum DSM 525 = ATCC 6013. Classification (NCBI taxonomy): domain Bacteria; kingdom Bacillati; phylum Bacillota; class Clostridia; order Eubacteriales; family Clostridiaceae; genus Clostridium; species Clostridium pasteurianum. The sequence continues at coordinate 2,904,821 of NZ_CP009268.1, forward strand.
ATTTAAATTCTATAATTGGTAAAAGTCAAAACTATATTTACACTGTAAAAAAGATACCTCTGCAAGAAATTAAAGATTACATATGCTATGGCTTCCCAAAACTTTTAAAAACATACAGATGGTATATATTAGGCTCCTTTTCATTTTTTATTATAGGAACATTATTGAGTCTTATATTAGTTCTATATAACTCCGACAATGCAAATATTTTTTTAGATCCAAGTTTGGTACAGGGAATAAAAAGCGGTAGATCTTCTGGGAACAGCCAATGGAATTATCCACTTATGTCCAGCTATATAATGACAAATAATATTACTGTGTCATTAAAAGCTTTTGTTATGGGTATAACCCTAGGAATTGGTACAATTTATGCATTATTTTTTAATGGTGCACTCCTTGGTGCTCTAACGGCATTGATTTATTCCTATGGTGATCCAATAAACTATTGGTCACTGATTTTACCCCATGGAATAATTGAACTCACAGCTATATTCATCTCTGGAGCAGCAGGCCTGATAATTGCCAAAAGTATACTTATACCCGGTGAATATTCCAGAATACATTCTTTAATAAAAGGTACAAAAAATGCTGTGTCCTTACTTGGCGGAATAGTATTTATGCTTATAATAGCAGGTATTATAGAAGGCTTTTTTACTCCTCTTAATATTCCTGCAGTAATAAAGCTTATCTTCGCCGCTGTAACTGCTTTAATTTTAGCTATATATTTTTCACTTCCCTATATAATAAAAAAATAGTTAATTAAAGTTGCATTTACATTAAAGTTGCTAAGACAGTCAGTATTATTAATATAGATATCCACAGTTTTATAATCAAATATTTATAATTATAAATGCATTTTAAAATTATAAATTTATACTTCAAGTTGGATATCTATATCACTCAACATTACCTAGTGCTTATAAACTATAAATAACTTTTATTTTTAACCTGAATATATTTATTCACTGCGGCATACTCAATTTCTTCTGCGGCGCATTCCAGACAAAGAACCCCTCTCCTATTAAGTAAACTTATAATTTTACGTCTATCCTCTAAAAGCTCCAGTGCCACACCTTTATTAAATATATCTTTTTCATTTTTAATTTCCATAGTACTTATTTTATTTAATTCCTCATTTTTCATTAGTATTATTACAACTCTATTGTTTCTTGAAATAATGGGCAATACTTTAATCATATTTTCTGCTTCTTCTAAAGTATCAAAATCCGTAAAAAGAAAAATTATACTATTATGACGTTCTTTCTTCTTAAAATAGTAAAAGGCTTCATCATAATTTGAAGTTTCATTATTGGGTTGTACGTGATAGAGCATTTCCAGCATTTTAGCTCTATGCTCATTACCTTTACCTGGCAAAAGCATGTTTTTCACTTCTGTACTGAATAATATAAGTGCTGACTGATCTCCAGTACGATTTACTACATCGGATAAAACAAGGGCAGTATTTACTGCCATATCCAGCTTTCTGTAGCCCTTTATACTGTAACTCATAGGTCTGCCTGCATCTATAAATATATATACGTGCTGATTTTTTTCTGGTTCATATTGATTTATTATAGGTTTATTTGCTCTAGCTGTAACCTTCCAATTAATTTTTCTATACTCATCACCAGATACATATTCTCTTAAACTTTCAAAAGAAGTTCCCTTTCCAAGAATTCTCAAATTTCTTTGACCTTGTTTAAACATTCTATTATTGCATATACTAATCCTATATTTACGAAGATTTTTTAAATTGGGATACACTTTATATTCCTTAGAAATATTTATTTTAAATATTTTTTCACATAGCCCTAATTTTCCTCTACATTTTACATAGACATTATTAAAAGTAAAGGCTCCTCTTTTAGTTGGAACTACAAAATACTGTAGAAATTTCTTCTCTTTAGGAAGTATATAGTCTTCCATAATTTTATTTTCAGCTTTAAAATGGAAATCAGGTATCTCATCCTTCAATTTCACATATAACTTATAATCACCTTTATTGTATACTTTAAAACCTATAGACTCTTTTTCATAAATAGATAGATTTTCATCTCCACAGCGTTCAACTATAAAATCCTGCTCATTAACGGATATAAAGTAATCTGTTATAAGCAGTGCAGCACAGATTAAATTATAAATTATAAATAAGCTAAAATAATTATTTACTATAATTTCCAAAATAAGGATTAAAAATCCCAGACACAATAAACAAATAAAACGTCTAGTAAAATTCAATAATATCACTCCTACCTGGGTACTTTTACTTTTGATAGTATATCTGAAAGCACCTGTTCTGGATTGACTCCCTCAAGCTCTAATTCTGGTTTTAAAATTATACGATGTCTTAGTGTTGGTATAACTACCTTTTTTATATCTTCTGGAATTACATAATCACGACCTGAGTAGGCAGCATAAGCTTTAGAACATTCCAGCACAGCAATGGACCCTCTAGGAGAACTTCCTATATCAATAAGAGGATTATTCCTAGTTTCAGAAATTATACTTACTATGTATTTCATAAGGCTATCCTCTATTCCTACTGACTGCACTTCCCGTCTGCATTTTAAAATAGTTTCTGCTGTACATACCTTTTGTAAATTATAATTGTCCAAATCTATACTATGCAAACCTTGATGATGACGTTTTAGAACTTCTTTTTCCGCTGCAATAGATGGATAATCAATTACGAGCTTCATTAGGAATCTATCTATCAGTGCCTCTGGCAGTGGATATGTTCCCTCATATTCCAAAGGATTCTGTGTTGCAAGTACCATATAAGGAGAAGGAAGAGAAATCATTTCCCCGTCAATGGAAACAGTATTTTCAGCCATAGCTTCTAAAAGTCCTGCCTGTGTCTTAGGTGGAGTACGATTAATTTCATCAGCTAAAAGTAAGTTTGTAAAAATAGGACCTTTTTTAAGTTCAAATTCCCTTGTCTGCATATTGAATATTTTCGTACCCGTTACATCTGCCGGCATCAGATCAGGAGTAAATTGAATTCTTTTAAACTCCATAGAAATTATTTTTGATAGAGCTTTAACCATTAGTGTTTTAGCAAGACCAGGAACTCCTTCTAAAAGGACATGCCCTCCGCAAATTAAACTTATAAGGGAGAATTCTATTAATTCATCCTGCTCCACTATTACTTTTTTTAATTCTGAGGTTATTTTATCTATACTATTTTTTACAAGCTTTTCTTGATTATTTTCCAATATGAATCTCTCCTTTGCTTTTCAATATTTTTTAAATTTTCTATACTGGCAATTATAGACATACATTCTTTTGATTTTAATTTCTTATCTTTTTTATCAATGAACTTATATACCTTTTTTGCCTGTTCAAGAGAATCAAATTCCTTTTTTCCCCAGTAATGCAGCCAATTTTCATGAGAGCAATTAATTTGTCTTAAAAAGCTTTCATAATAATTTTCAAGCATAATATCCCAGCAATTTGCTGATCTGTATAAAGATGCAGCAGAGTATAAGTATTCATTTTCACTTCTTTCAATCTCTTCATACAATGGGATTGATCTGCCAAATCTTTTACCTTTGTAATAGAAAAATGCAACCACTATTATTAAAATCTGATAGATAAAATATCTCAATTGTAAAGGTACATAATCCCATAGGGATTTACCACCCTCCAAAGAAAACAAGTAATTTTCATTAAAATATATTTTGTTATAAGAATATCTATCAATCTCCTTAAGAAATTCATAAGCTTTATTAGTATTTACCATTAGAGTTTTATTTGTAATATTTGATGAATTGTAAGTAATAATATTACCCTTACCATATTTGTATACAGTAAAATCACCCTTCTCTTCCTGTGGAACTGCATAATTTATAAAATGTATACTTTCAGGAGCAATATATATAAGTTTACCTCCTTTATTTATCCAGTTTTTTATATCATCAGAATTTATATCAAAATCCCCACCTGCAGGTACTATTTGAATATTATCTGTACTAAATGTATTTACAGGTTTTAGAGTTCTTTCTACAGGATAATCAAGTTTCTTCATGGCTTCATAAAAAACACTAATCCCAAATTTTGATTTATTACTGACAGAATAGGAAGGCATCTTATCCTGCATTCTGCTGGATACATAAAAAGTAATTATAAGAAAAACAGGAATGAATATAATAAATAATATTAAATCCCTACTTATTTTTGTTTTCAAGATTTATCACCTCATTCCAAACTGAAGACATATTGGATTGCCACTGATCATATACTCTATCTTCCTTTAATTTATGACCATACCAACACTCATTAAAAGTTTCTGACAAATATTTAAAAGCTTTTAAAGTAGAAATTTTATTCTTCTCAAGATATTCATAAATTTCTCTATTGGTTTTTGCTTCATCAAGATATAAAACACCCTTTGTATGCATTAGAAGCAATAATGCTATAAATTCATAACGTATAGCCTTCCTAAAATCCTTTTGTTTTCTAAAATTATCAGCCTTGTGCCTTAAACTATTTGGCGTAGTGTTATTATCTATTTTTTCTCCTAATATTTCTCTTATTCTCTGTCTTTTCTCAAAGGACTTACTTATTTTTATGGATATAAAAATTATCAAACCCAATAATATTAAAATACCTATAATTATGAACACAGTAGAAAGATTTTCAGATATTGAAGAAACATTAGACATATTAGAAAAAGTATTTTCAAGAACTTTTAAAATAAGTTTTATCAATGTTTCTTTAATTCCCTCTATCATATCACTAAAAGCATTATTTAAATGTTTATACTCAGCACCCTTAAGTATTTCCTGTACTGTATCATTAAACTGTGTTTCAGATGGTATCATTAAACTCAGTAGATTCACTTGTTCTATTCCTTTCTTCACTTTGTTGTATTTTTTTAAGCTTTAATAGAATGTCATAGCCTTCCTTTTTAAATCTCTGATTAAAGTATAATAGGGATATCATTATAGTAACAACTGGTGAAATAACAAGCCAGGATAAAATACTTAAAGGCCATCTGGCATATACAAAAATTACTCCCATAAAAGTGACATAATCTCCTTCTACACTTAAAAATTTAAGAAGCATATAGAATATGCTCAATATCACAGCCAAAAAACTATCAAGGGATAGTCTTATTACAAAAGTTGATAAACTGAATATTATTATACATCCAAGTATTTTCCAAAAATCACCTTTAACTAATTGAAAACTACGTTTTATTGATGTGAAAATACTTTGTTTTTCTATAACAAGTGTATGAAGAGAGAATATAATCCAAGTTATGTAAGATAAAAATATAATAGCCGTAACTAATAATATTATTACTGAAGTAATAATTAAAGTTATTTCAATTGGATTATAGAAGTCAAAAGAATTAAATATCAGTTCATTACCTTTGTAAGCATAATAAATTATAGTTCCTAAAATTGCCATAACAGGAATAAACAAAATAAAAACACATATTACAATAGCAAATACTTTAAATATATATCTAAAGGAAATTTTTATTGCTTCATCTGCGTAGACCTTTCCTCCAAGAAAATCTTGACTGGAAATTTTAATCATCCCTATATTTGTAGATAAAAAAAATGAAACTCCCAAAAGAGACAAAATAGAAAATATGATTCCAAAGATTATTGGACTTGTCAGACTATCACGAAATAAAAACATTAAAATTATTCCTATTACAAATAACACAACCACTGCGATAAATGAAATAACACCATAGGCAAGATTAAATAAAATTATAGTTTTAATATATTTTTTTAAAATTTCAATAGACCTATCCATTATTTCTGAAAGATTCATTATATTCATATGGTATTCTCCTAAAAACAAAATTATAAGCACCTTTAAATCATGTTATATACCTTAACTTAAAAAGAACTTATGTATTAACAACATTTATTTTTGACAATATTATGTATGCATACAATTATTTTACCGTATATTCATTAAATAATCTATATAAGTACTATTATTATTAAAATTAATCAAAAAATTTATATATATAATTTTTATCAATAATACTTAAATGAAATCAAAAATAACATTGTAAAATTATAAAATAAAAATCAAGGGAAATTAAAGTTATATTATAATTTTAATTTCCCTTGATTAAATTATTTACAATTTTATTACTGTATTTTAAACAAAGTTTTATTGAAATAAATTATTTCATATCGTTTTTACCCCTAAAAATATATACAATACTTTTAAAAATATATATTTTTTAGCTGCAATAGAGCCTTTTTCAATGCCTGCTGATTATCAACACTAATTTTGTTTCCTTGTAAAAAAAGATATTGAAGACGAGACATTTTTTTTAATGGATTTATATCGCTTATTTGATTGTTTTTTAGTTCAAGTATTTGTAAATTAGTTAAAGAATCTAGCCCACTTAAATTACTCAATTTATTGGAATTCAGTACAAGATTTTGTAATTTAACTAATCCCTTTAATGGTTTTACATCAGTTATATTATTTCCTTCTAGATCAAGTTTAAATTGCAAATTAGTCAATTGGCTTAACGCGCTAATATCACTTATTTGATTATTTGATAAAATAAGACTATTTAACTTAGTTAAGTTATTTATACTGCTTATATCGTCTATTTCATTAGATTCCAAACTAATATCCTGTAAATTAGTTAAATTCTTCAATATACTTATATCTTTTATTTTATTAGACTCTAAATAAAGATACTGTAAGTTTTTTAAGTCTTTTAATGAACTTATATCGCTTATCTTATTTGATTGTAAATCAACACTGTATAAATTGCTTAATTCCTTTAATACATTAATATCACTTACTTCATTAAAATTTAAAGCAAGAGTTTTTAAATTAGATAACCCTTTTAGTGAATTAATATCATTTATTCGATTTTTCTTCAATCCAAGAATCTGTAAGTTAGCTAACCCTTTTAGCGGACTTATATCACTTATTTGATTATTTTCAAGATAAATCGTCTCTAATTTAGTTAGATTTCCTATAGCATTTATATCTTTTATTTGATTTCTGCTTAAATTAAGTACTTGTAAATTTATTAAATTTTCTATACCGCTAATATCTTTTATATCTTGATAACTCGCAGATAAATTAGTAATATTTTTAACATCACTTTTATATAAATCACCTGTAGGTTTATGAATATTATACCTTATGTTTTGTTCTAAATTTTTGTCTTTAAAAGTTATTACTGTATCATTAACATCACGATCATTTACAGTTACGGTACAGACAGCTGTTTTATCTCCATCATCAGTAGTTGCTGTAATCTTTGCTGTGCCTTTCTGCAGGGCAGTTATAACTCCATCATAATCTACTTTTACTATATTAGGTGACGATGATGACCATGTAACAGCTTTATTTGTAGCATTACTAGGCAATATAATTTCATTTAAAGCATATGTATTACCTATACTTAAGCTATATGTAGTTTTGTCAAAATTTATAGATGATACTTGAATATTCTTTTTATTTGTTACAGCTGCACTAGCTTTATCGCTAGAAACAATTTTATAAATAGGATAAATGCCAATGACCAGTAAAATAATAATAACTAAAACTATCTTCTTTTTAACACTATTCAAATTTATGCCCCCATTCATAATATTTAACCTGACTAACTTGGCGTAAGTCTCCCACGCACTCTGTACAGTCCTCGCACCAAATTAAAATTTGGGTTCTCTACTTGCACTCTGTGAAAGTGATTCACACCAAATTAAAATTTGGGTTCTCTACTTTTCTTCAAGTGGGAGTTCGACGCCAAGTAAGCCATGCATTTGCAGTTCTAAAATTCAGAGGGGGTAAAAGAATCCCCACCTGAATTAAGAACTTGTTTCAATTTTCTTTAATAACAGGCTTATTCTTAGATTGTCATAATTGATGTGATTAATTAATTAAAATATAAAAAACTCGAATCTTAGTAAACATATATGTTAGCTGTAATTATATTACTTATATTTCCCAGTGTCAATATATAAGTAATATATTTAAAATAATTATAAAAATCACAATTAAAATCTCTATATAGCAAATTAAATTTATACATTTGGTAACCTGTGATACATATTTTTATCAATAAAAGGCTTATACTATGATTAAAGAATATAAAGAGGTGAAGATAATGAATAATTTAATAAAAAATATAGAATTTTCAAAGATAGTCAATCTAAAAGAATTAGTATCTTATCAAGAAAGCCAGGTTATAAGCAGAACTATTGCGCAGACACCTAATGCAAATATTACTTTATTTTCACTAGATAAGAATGAAGGTATAAGTTCCCATGTCACTCCTGGAGATGCTATGGTCCAGATATTAGATGGAGAAGCTGAAATCACCATAGGTGACAATATATTTACGGTTAAAGAAGGAGAAACTATAGTTATGCCTTCTAATATCCCACACGGTTTAGAAGCTCGTAAAAAATTTAAAATGCTGTTGACTGTAATAAAAAATTAATTATGTATTTCAGATGCATAAAAGGCATTCAATTCACAGATTGAATGCCTTTTTATATAATTTTTATTATTAAAATTAATACAAGTCTACAGTCACAAGATTTCCTACTGTAAATATTAATACCTTATTTTTATACTATTACTTAGCACTCAATGCTGCCATAGTTATATAATTATAAGGCTGATTAAAATGAGGTAAGAAGAATATATCAAGAAGTTTTATCTTATCAATAGTAACTCCCTCTTCAATGGCCAAGGAGAACATATGAATACCCATGGAAATATCATAATATGAAGCCATCTCTGCCCCTAGTACTCTGCGGGATTCCCTATCATAGATAATACGAATTTTTACCTTTTCATTTTCTTCTTTAATAAAAGCCGGTTTTTGTAAATCTTCATACTGTGTATAAACTGGATCAAATCCCGCTTTTTTTGCAGCTTTTAAATTAAGACCAGTAGACACCATCTTATATCCAAATATACATATTCCATTAGAACCTTGTACCCCTGCTGATTCAATAGATGTACCACAAGCATTGTGTCCGGCTACTACACCGCTGCGTACTGCATTAGTTGCCAGTGCTATATAATTACTCTGTTTTATGACATTGCTATATACAGTAGCACAATCACCAATGGCGTATACATCTTTAATATTTGTTTCTTGATTAAGATTTACCTTATAAGCTCCATTTCCAATAGTATTAATTTTATCTTTACCAATATAACTATTTGGATAAAATCCTATACAAACAATTACTAAATCCACATCATACTCGCCTTTATCAGTGACAATACCCGTTACCTTAGTATCACCCTTGATTTTCTTAACCATTTCATTGTAGTGTAATTCTACTCCATTGTCTTTTAAGATTTCATCCATGTCATGACTGAACCATTCATCATAATAACTTGAAAGACTAGTATCTGCCACATCAAATAATAGAGGTTGTTTATTACGACGTTTAATGGCTTCTGCAATTTCAACTCCAATATACCCTGCTCCTACTACTGCTACATTTTTAATTGAACCATCTTGAAGCAATTTATCAATTTTTTGACCATCCTGAAATAACTTCACATTTTCTACATTTTCTAAATCAACTCCAGGAATTTTAGGAATAATAGGAAGGGATCCTGTAGCCAAAATTAACTTATCATAACTTTCAACTATTTCTATGCCATTTTTATCTACCGCATAAACTTTCTTTTCTTGAAAATCCACATTTTTTACTTCTGCTTCCATATGTACCACAGCTTTTTTAGAAGCAAATATTTCTGGAGAACAATAAAATAGACCAGCAGTATCTTCTATTTGTCTTCCAACATACAAAGCAGTACCACATCCTAAATAACTGATATTATTATTTCTATCGAAAATAACCAATTCATTTTCAGGATAGTTATCCAAAATAGTATTAGCTGCTGCAGTCCCAGCATGATTTGCACCTACCAAAACAATTTTGCTCATATTAATCTCTCCTTTTACGCCTTATTAATAAACATTAATTATTATTTAATAATTACAATTCTATGATAATAAGATATCATAATTATATTATTTAATCAATACTTAAAATAAATTTATAAAAATTTCAATATAAAATATATTGTTAAAACTGTTAAATTAATACTAATATTTTTAAGACATTAGCATTTAAGATTATCTTTTGAAATTTTATATAAAAAAATACAAAAAAACAGATGTATTTTCATAGAAAACACATCCTAAATAAAAATTTTTTCAATACAAATAAGTTCAGGTGGATTATTTATTTGATTTGTAAAGCTAAGCTTCACCACATTATATTCTTTTTGATTTAAACCTGAAATAACTAATATTACCTCAACTGGATTTTTAATTTTCTCTTTAATTTTAAAGTATAAAATCAAATTTGCTTATATTTATTCTATTTTATGTAATTTAGCTGTATCCTTTGAGAAAGAAGGAACACTAACCTTACTATAAATCACCCAAAGCATTATAAACCATACAGGTGTTACAAATAGGGCCACACGAGTCTCTTTATTAAGCGCCAATACAACTAAAACAAAAGCAATAAATGCTAAAATTACATAGTTGGCAATTGGGTAAAAGGGCATTTTGAATTTGCTCTTAGCCGCAAGTTCAGGATTAGCTTTGCGATATTTTAGATGACAGACAACTATAATAGCCCAAATAAATATAAAGCAGAATGTTGATACACTGGTAATAAGTACAAATACTCCTTCTGGCATAATATAGCTCAGGATAACTGAAATTAATATGACAGCTGCAGAGAATATTAAAGCATTAGAAGGCACTTTATGAGAAGTTAATTTTTCCATTGACTTAGGTGCATTATCTTCTTTGGCAAGAGAATAAACCATACGACTTGTACTGAATATACCGCTGTTACAAGCAGACGCAGCTGATGTCAGTACAACAAAATTTATAATACTTGCTGCTGCTGCAATTCCCACTGCAGCAAATACCTGTACAAAGGGACTCTTAGCTGGATTAATTGAATTCCATGGATATATACTCATAATAACAATAAGTGCCCCTATGTAGAAAATAATAATTCTAATTGGAATGTTATTAATGGCCTTTGGAATAACCTGTGCTGGATTTTCAGTTTCACCAGCTGTTAAACCAACCAATTCAATTCCAGTAAAAGCAAATACAACCATTTGGAAAGAAAGTATAAAACCACTTGCCCCATTTGGAAACCAACCACCGTGATTCCAAAGATTTGAAAAACTAGATACACCAGCATTTGTAGAAAATCCTTTAACAATCATAAATATACCAATTATAATCAGCAATAAAATTGCAACAATTTTAATCAATGCAAACCAGAATTCCATTTCACCAAATAATTTTACTGCAGTAAGGTTCATAGCTAGTAAAATTAAAAGGAATATAAAGCTTGGAACCCATTGAGGTATACTTGGGAACCAGTACTGAATATAAAGTCCTGAAGCAGTTAAATCAGCCATAGCAAGTGAAATCCAGCAGAACCAATAGGTCCATCCTGTAATAAATGCTGCTGTGTTTCCTAAATAATCATGTACAAAATCTACAAAAGAATGATAATTTAAATTGGAAAGCAATAATTCCCCAAGAGCACGCATAATAAGGAAACAAATTGCCCCTGTTATGGTGTATGCAAATAAAATAGATGGACCAGCCAGATGAATGGATCTGCCTGCACCAAGAAATAATCCAGTTCCAATTGCACCTCCAATTGCAAGTAACTGAACATGACGATTTTTTAACCCTCTGGATAGATTTTCATTTTCCGACATATGTATTCCGCCTTTCTAATATTACTACTGATAAATTCATGTCAATGTCACCTTTTTATGATTGAAGTAATACTAGACGTACAGTAAAATTGATTTAAGTAAGTACTTTTATAAGAAATGATAAGAAATATGCTGCCTTTTTCTTTTCCTTTTCCCTGTCCTTTTACCTGAGAGTTTTGCCGTACGACTTTCTCCTTCGGTGCTCATCAAGAGTCTCTCCAAGGTTTCATCTAATAGCAGTCATCTCTAATTAAATAGATACCTGAAAGATTTACTTCTTCGGTGAATGGATATAACCATAACTCTCCCGCTATCTTCATCTGAATATTGAAATTTACCGTTATATATATTAATACATATCTAGTAAATTTGCAATGATTAATTAATAATATCCATACTCATTAAACCTGATTTCATTGCTATCTTCCTTAAAAAAGTGTTGTACATAAATGGTGACTTGAGATGTTTCAATCTTATATTAATCCGTAGTTTATTGGTATTTCGATAATATTCAGCAATAATACTATCAGGCCGCTTTTGTATTGCATTTGCTAATGCATATGCACTTTTAAATGAATAACTTAATCCCTCAGCGGAACTAGGACTAATCCAGCCAGCAGCTTCACCAATTAATGGAATATTTGCTTTACCAAGACAAATCTGATCCAGTTTTTCAGGTCTCAATAAATAAGCACCATTTTTCTTTACACAGGGACCAAACTCAAACCCTCTCAAAATAAGCTTCTTTTTTAATGCCATAAATTTTTCATAGGGTTTATTCTTTGGCATAACTGCTGTTCCCAAAACAAGTAAATCATCCTTTGGAATTGTCCATGAATAAAAATCAGTGATATCATCATCAAATATGGAAGAGAAATATGGTAGATTACTATTCATTTTATAGTATTCTTGAATTGAAATATATGTCTTGGGATTTCGTGAGTCTAATGAAATCTTTCTTCTTACAGTTGAAAAAGCTCCATCTGCACCTACCAAAACTTTTGTATAAATAGTACGTTCTTTCCCCTGTTCAAAATATTGCACCTTAATATTATTATCATTTGCTATTTCAAATCTTTTAAAGACTGCCTCACAAACTACTGTAACTTCAGGAGGAACCATTGAAACTAACCATTTATCAAATTTCTCTCGATGAACATTTATGTAGTGACGTTGATAATACTGTTCTATGTTATTCTGAATATCGATAGTTCTCACCGTAAATAGCTGAGGCCCAACTAATATATCTTTAGGAATGCCTAGTCCAAACTTGGCTAGCATCTGCTGTGCATCCGGAGCAAGTAATCCACCGCAACATTTTTCAAAATTGCTTTTAGAATTCATATCTAGCAGTTGCCTTTTATCCATAATTAATATTTTTAATTTTTTACCAAGCAGTCTGGCTAAAGTGGCTCCGGCTGGTCCAGCTCCAACAATCACTATATCGTACATTGAACTTTACCTCCTTATTAGGTATTATTTTTTATTTTCGTAACTTTTGCCTTCTAAACTATCTCCAGACTAACATTCTAGAGTCCTACAAATTGCCTCTAAAGTTGATAATCGAAGGGCTTTTGCCTTTCCATTTTTCAATATGGAAAGACTAGCCATGGTTATTCCAACTATTTCTGAAAGTTAAGAAAATTATTGAAACTTGTTTGCGTTTCATAAAAGCACCTTACTACTTTATTGTACTTTGATTTTAATATCATATTTATTGTTTGTCAATAAATTTTTATTAATTTAAATTATATATTTATTGTTCAAATTGATATTTCGATATTAGTGAACTCAATAGTAAAAGAAGACGCAACTTTGTAAAACCAGATGCAATGTTTGTAATCAACAACTAAATATTTGTAAATGAAATGCAGTTTTTGCACTCGAAAAGCCAGTTTTGTAAATGAAATGCAGTTTTTTTAACCAAAATGCAGTTTGATTTTCCTACTTTTCTGCTGTATCATAATAGAAAACTGCAAGCCAAAGGGAGGTCGATTCCCTCTCGATTTTTTTGTAATCGGAGAATCCACCCCTGTTTAGCTTCTGTATGAATTGCTGGCGGCGCAGTTTTATCGTTTTATTTTTTGAGAAGAACTGGCTTTAACATGATGTCACTGGCTGCAACTGGTGCACATCTAAGTTTTGTTAAAACTTCTTCTCCGTGATAAAAGCTGAACGTTTCGTATGGGCTACGGTTGTTCAGCTTTTTTCTTTTGTATGAGTTGATATGGTTCATCATCAGACTGATATCTTCTTGCGTCAGGCTATTAAAACTAGTTCCTTTAGGAAGAACCCTACGTATCAGTTCATGGTTTACCTCAATCGCTCCTTTTTGAAACGGACTTCCCGCATCACAGTAAAACACATGGGTTCTTAAACCAAACCGTGGTCCAGGACGATACTCGATTGCTTTTGGGTTGGAAAACTCGCTGCCGTTATCTGTTAGGATAATAGGAAACAGTTTTCGAAAAAGTTCCTCACCAAGATCTTTTTCAAGCATGTTGAATATATCAATCACGGATTGGGAGGTATTTGCATCACGCAGGAATGCCAGCATTAAGCTGCTTTCCACAAAGTGAATAGTAAGAATACATTTTCCACCTTTGGTTCCAATCACAGAATCCATCTGTACCACCGATATATCTGGATTCTTATTCAGAAAAACATTGAAGTCTTCGTAATTACGTCCAATACGACAACCTTTATCTACCTTGAATTCCGGCTTTTTATAACGTTCGCGGAATTTAACTTTGCGAGGAAGATCAATGTTGCGTACATCAAACAGGCAGGCGTCTATATAGTTGTAAATAGTTTTCTCACTACACATAAGTTCATCTTCATGCGTAACGTATATTTGATGAACAGATTGACCGTTTTTAACCAGTGGAGAAATAATAGCGTTTAGTCTTGCTATTTCATCTTCAGAAACACATAAACCGCTTCTTGCTTCCGATATTACTTCTGAAGCTTTGATATGGGCATGTTCTGCATCATAAATATTTTTGAGTAATGTGCATTTGCCAAGGCTTTCACAGCCATTACACACATATGGGACACGAAATCTGGCAGTACATATTTCTTCTATGAAATCATCGCATCTTGCATTGCACTGAGCACACAGCTTACAGTAGGCCGCCGATTTTCTAGAGCAGTCATTGCCACAGATATTCTTCTTTCTACAGTTAAAACGGTTCTTGCAAGTATTATAAGGGAAACCAGGATAACCTGTAGCAACTTCAGAGCTGTTTTTACGTACTTCTCTGGAAATCGTAGTTGGATTCTTATCTAATCTGCGACTGATTTCTTTAAATGAAAGACTTTCTTTCAGATGTTTCTGTAACTCAAGTCTTTCTTCATAAGTAAAAAATTTAGACATATATCCTCCATTCTGCCACCAACGTTTTAAGGATAAATCTCTGATAAAAATAATGCAACAAAAAAGACTGGCTCATCACCAATCTTTTTGTAAGCCAGGATGCAACCTCCTGAGCATATATATTTAATCAAAAATTTTATAACTCAAATAGAGTTGAAGGGTTGCAATTCGATTTACAATTGAGGTCGATATTAGTGATTTTAAAATAATATCCTTTAAATTTTATAAATTAAACTATTCAGTTATTTATGATTATCATCATTAATATATAGCCTAATATAAAAATAAATATTATACTTTAAATATAAAAATATTCAGTAAAAGATTAAGGAGGAAAAAAATTTGAAGGGAGTAATAGTTAAAGATAAATTTAAAAATAGAAACTTAGTGATATATATTCCGCCATCTTACGTAAAGTATAAAGCTAAAATTCCTGTTGTATATGTTCAAGATAAAGAAAGTCTATTTGATTACAATAAATATAATATATTAGAAAAACTAGAGCTTATGTTTAAAAATAAAGCATTAAAAGAATTTTTATTAGTTGGCATAGAAAGTAAGAAGCGAATTGATGAATATACACCTTGGTATTCAAAATCACTAGTAGAAAAAGGTGAAGATTTTGGCGGTAAAGGTAAAGAATATTTATCTTTTATAGTGGAAGAATTAAAAATTTATATAGATGGTAAATATAACACTAAGAAGGATAAAGAAAATACTGGAATCATAGGTGCATCTTTAGGTGGTCTTATTTCATTATATGCTGCTTATATCTATCCTAACATTTTTGGTAAGATTGGTGCCATATCCCCTTCTTTATGGTATGAAGGATTTATTGACTTTATGATAGAACAAGACCTACAAGTTTTAAATAATAAAATATATATGGATGTAGGCAGCGAAGAAGGATTAACTAAAAAAAACATACAAAAATTTATGGTAAAAAGAGTTCAAGAAGGTTGTAGAATACTATTATCCAAAGGTTTTGTACAAGGAAATTTAAAATTAACCCTAGATAATGGAGCAGTTCATAGTAAAGAAGCCTTTGTCAGACGATTTCCCTATGCACTGCAGTGGCTGTTTTCAATAGATACTGTGTATGACCTCTGAGGTGCTACTAAGCTTCTAATATCAGATATAATCTTTTTCGAGATTCTCTGCAATATTCTCTCCTCAATTAGCTAAAATGTAATCACGGATACGTTGCAAATCTTCTAATGACGCTTGAGAATATTCAACTTTTAACATACTTATAATCCCAAAGCAGATTCGGCATCATCTGCTGAAATCCACCCTTTCTCTCGTGCTGATTTTTCTTCTTCTTCCATCTTTGCTAATAATCTGACTATGACTTTTAACTTATCTAATTCCTTAAATTTTATAATTGAATATTCTCCTCGTCCGTTTCTAGTTAGATAAACTGGACTATCTTCTGTTACTTCTTTTAGTACTTCCGTATAATTTCTTAAATCTGAAACTGGTTTAATATTTGGCATGATAATCATCTCCTGTTATAACCTCGGAAGTACTAGGAGATGACTAAAAGTTTCTCCTTGCTACAGTCAGGATTAGCTTAATAAAAATATTGAAAATATAAAGCGAAATATATACCAAATAAGAAATATCATTAAATTTTATATTACTTAAATAGATTATTTAGGTAATATAATAGATAATTTTACATTTTATATACTATTAGGTAAAATGTAAATAAATTATTAAAAAGGAAGTGTTTTTATGAAAAAATCATTAAAACCTTTTTTGGTTGCTATTGTACTAATTTTATCTATTGTAGGTATTAATAGCTTTAGTAATCCAAAAAATGTACAAGCTGCTACAGCACCACCAATTACTGAATTTTACATAATGGGTTATTCATAGCATGACTTATATTATCCAGATTATAGTTATCTTGATGCTTCATATGCTTCAACAATCCCAGTAGAAGATTCAGTGCCTTATATTGTAACCTATCAATTAGGCTATGGGACGATGTTAACACCTTATAATAAACAGACTATTGATTCGTTCGGTATAACAGATTCTAATAATACTGTTGTTGGATTTATTAAAGTAACAGCATTAACAAATGTACCTACTGGAGTAAATAGTATTAGAATGGCTTGTAATAGTTATAATTATCCTTACAATACAATGAGTGATACAATAACTTTGGATATTGAACCACCAGCAACTGCTTCTTCAAGTTTATTAAAAATAAACAATACATCTAAATCTAGTAAAACAGCAAATTTGTTAAAAATATTAAAGGAAAGTCCAACAAAAACGATAAGCGTGGATGAATTTAAAAAAATTGAAGGATTGTCAAAATAATTTAAAGGATGGTATGGTGTATGAATATTAGTCAAGTATCTTCTAGTTCCTATTTCAATAGTAATTTTATTAGTAAATCAGTAAGCAATAACACTGATACTAAGATAATGGATGAAATAAATAATGAATCTAATCCAGTACAAAAGGAAGAGGATGAACTTTTATATCAACATCTAAAATCAGCAGGCTTAGACTTTACTATTCATTCACTAGACTTTTATAAAAATGCTGTTCAATCATTTCCACCACTTAATGCTCCTGCAAATGTAAGAAAAGCTTACAGGGTAGCCGCTGAAAATAGTACAATTCCTAAAGGTATGACATTCTATATGTATGCTTATCAAAAGGAAACTGGTGATACTATTGATATCACTAATAATAATGTTGACGGATACCTAAATCTAATGAAAGATTTCACAAATTATTTCACAACAAGATACCAAGATAATTTGGATAGTACTGATTATGCAACAAATGTTGATTTTTTAAATAATTTTACTAATGAACTTTCAAAATATAGATATAGCTAATAAATTAAATACGGATCTTAAATAATTTGTTATATTTTAATTAAAGATTATCTTAAAATATTTTTAAAAAGACTTACTTTATGGTGTACCTTTTTATACAAATCTAGTATTTCTGCTAGATTCTTTTTTTGCCTTAAAATAGGCTTAGAGAGGTGCTGAGTTATGGCAGATACATCAAAATAAATAACATCTATTTATATAATACAAGTGATAATCCTTTAGAGGATTGAAACATAGCTTCAGATAATATACAAAGTCAACCTACTAAAATACAAATAACTATAATATTGATTAGTTGATAAGAAATAGAAACTTTAAGGAATTATATGCTTACAAGCACTGTTGTAACATATTGTGCTAATAAGCTTTTTCCTAATTGTTCAACTAATAAGCATAGTGCTGATGTAGATTATGAAATAAGCTTTAGCAAACAGAAGCTTCCCAATTTTTAGAAAATCAAAGAATCTAATAGACCTTATTCAAAATCAAAGGTTTAATCTGTAACTATTCAGCTATGCTTAAACATGCTCTGACAAGGATTTAAATATCTCCACATATTCAGAAGCTTTTCTATAAAATATTGCTGGCTTGCCAAGAGGTACATCTACCTCTATGTCTCCCCCCTTGTATACATTACCTGTCCATATATGTATCCACTCATCTTCCGGAAGATATACCTTCCAAGTAGATTTACCTGGCTCATAAACCGGTGCTACTAATATATCTCTTCCATACAAATATTCATATTTAATATTATAAGCTCTTTTATCCTGTTCATAATGCATAAATAAAGGTCTTTGTACAGGCACTCCAATTTCTGAATTTTCCTTTACTAAGGCTTTAGTATATGATTTTAAAGTGGTGTATATTCTGCTCATCTTTGCAAAATGTTCTAGAGTTTCATCATCTGAATCAAATTGCCAGTTATCCTCTGGTCTATTACCTTCGTGAGTTCTCATTACAGGAGTGAATGCAGCCATTTCAGCCCATCTCATAAATAATTCCTTTGTTCTTTTCATTTCAAATAGAGTAGTATAGCCTCCAATATCACTGTGATGAAGTCCGCATCCTGTCATTCCTAGGGATAATGCTGCTGGAATTACAGAAGCTAATCCATCATCCAAGCTCCAATCTACATTTTGATCTCCTGCCCACATCATTGTGCAGTATTTTTGACTTCCCGTATAACCTGCCCTCATGAAAAATGTAACATCCTGAAGCTTTCCTGCCTCTTCTACTGCCTCTCTATTTATCTTTGCCCATATAGCAGGCCATGCATTATGCATTATTTCAGCACTGACTCCATTGTTTAAAATAACATCCGTTGGCAGATATTCACCAAAATCAGCCATCCAGCCGGAAAGTCCAAAATCAATCATTTCTTTTTTGATTACAACCTTATACCATTCATAGGCTTCAGGTATGGTGAAATCTACTACACCTGCATAGAATTCTCCAAATTCCACCAAATAATCTTGACCCTTGTTATTCTTAGCTAAATATCCTTTCTTACTGGCTTCCTTAAATAAATAACCTTCTACAGCAATATAAGGATTTATATAACCTAAAAATCTTATTCCTCTTTCTCTAAGTTCCTTTATTTTCACATCCAGCTTCACTATTTTATTCTTAGTATACAATATTACATATACATATAATAGTATGCACTTTTTTGATGTATACTATCCTAAAGGGAAGTGATAATATGAGCATGAAAGAATACAAACCTATTGAAAGCCTAAAAAATATTCCATTTGGATACACTCTTTCGTTGATAAGTGGTAAATGGAAAATGGTTATACTTTACTGGCTTATTGAAGCACAACCAATTCGGTATAACGAGTTACAACGTCTTATCGGCACAATTACATACAAAACACTAAGTGTTCAGCTTAAAGAATTAGAAAATGATGGCTTAATAATACGCAAGGAATATCCTCAAATTCCTCCAAAGGTAGAATATTCTCTATCAGAAAAAGGACTTTCATTATATCCGGTACTTGAATCCATGTGTAAATGGGGTGAAAAAAATATGCCAAAATAGATTTTTTATTAAAACGAACATATGAAAATATACTTTACCTCATATTTTAACCTCAATTTCAACACCCGATTTGAATTCACCAATGACTTTATAATCAAAGACCGTTACCTTCTCAATAAGCCTCCTTACCAGCTGCTCATCAAATTCTGTAGACTCACTTGGCTGCTCGTTCAAGAAGGCTGTCATTTCAGCGATACAATGATCTATTGGGTTACAAATACTATAGGATCATCAGCAGGTATATATTATGAAAACACACATTCTTTGCCTCCAATGGGGCGTATAGATGTACCAACAGGTATAGCTCTTTTCCCGGCTGATATATTGTTGCCACCAAAAGAGTGGACTGAGCGCAATCTGAATATCACCCGCTTAACTACAATGCCTAGTGGAGGACATTTTACTGCCATGGAAGAACCTGAACTTCTAGCTGAAGAAATTCGGGTCTTCTTCAGACCATATAGAACTAAAACCAAAAAGTATATCAGTCCCATCAAACAAGCTTACAATAATCTTTTTCCTTTCAAACATTGTCACTCTTAAGTCCATCCTTCCACTTCTCCATAAAGTAATCCTTATTTTCAATGATGGCATTGAAGGTATTTATAAAAGTTTGGTATAAAACCCTATCATCAATGTGTTTTTTTTAACATAGAGGTTCATTTCTTTCCGAATTTTTTAAGATTAACTTGACAAAATTTTAAAATAAATGTTAATATAGTTAAGAAAATAAATTAATTTTATTAACTAATTGGAGGTGTATCATGAAAGAAATCAGTTCAATTTTTTCTCGTGTCTATAACAAAATTATGGCAATATATCAAAATAGTGCTAGTTCTTCATGTTTTCCTGATATGACGGTAAACGAAGAATATTATCTGGATATTCTTTACTGCTTAGGAAAACCAACATTTACACAATTTGCAGAAACGGCTCAGATTACAAAACCCGCTGCAACTCAGATTATGAAACGTTATATTGAGAAAGGATATGTTCAGAAAATTTCCTGTGAAAAAGATAGACGTGTTTACTACTTGGAAATAAGCGATAATGTAAAACAGTATTTTGATGAAAGCTACCGTCGTTTTGATAAGATATATGAAAACTGCTTATCCGTTCTAAGTAAGGATGAAATAAAGCAGTTAAAAAGTATTCTTACTAAAATTGACAACAACTTATAAAAGGAGGCTTTACATGAACCAGAAAAAATATGAGCAAAGAGCGTTGATTGTCGGAATTGCCACAAATATTCTGATGGGAGGAGCAGGGCTATGGGTCTACCATATAACAAAAATAGGAGCTCTTTTCCTGGATGCGTACTTTACGTTGGTTGCCGTCCTATCCGGCATAGTAGCAATAATTATATCCAAGCATAGCAAAAAGACAAGTAAATCTTTTCCCCATGGATATTTCATGCTTGAGCCCTTTTATGCTATTTTGAAAACTATGCTTACACTTGTCCTGCTAGTTTATGCTACTATAAGCGTCACCACCAAGGCTCTGAATTACTTTCTCCATGGAATTGGTGAAAAAATGAACTATGGTCCTGTCATTCCCTATGAAATAGTTATGGTGATTCTGTGTATTGCCTTGTCCTTTTTTTACTGGAATCAAAACAAACGCACCAACAATACAAGCACAATGCTGACCGCAGAAGCAAGATCTACATTAATTGACGGTCTTATGTCAGGTGGAATTGGCGTTGGTGTCTTGATAATTTCTTTCATCACTGAAGGAGGTAATGAGAACAGTCCTTTTTCCTTTTTGCTGTATACAGGAGATTTTTTTATAACAATTATATTGGTAACATTTTCTATAAAGGAACCAATAAAGGTTTTGAAGGATTCATTTATTGAATTTGCCAACGGAATCGTCACCAAACAGGAAATAATAGTGCCAATTGAACAAGTTCTTCGAAGGCATCTTCCAAAGGATACTGTTCTTAAAAACTGCCATATTCACAAAATTGGTATGAGTTTCAGAATCTCCGTTCATTTGGATAGCCAATCCGACACAATCAGCAAGAAAGAATTGCTTCAAAAAACATCCTGCATAGAAGAAGAACTCTCTCATCAATATGAAAATATAAGCGTCAACTTTGTATTCCCATAATATAACTTCTAAAGCTAATTCTATTGCTGACAAGAATATTAAAAAATTACTTCTTTTGTGGAATTGTCAATGTGAATTGAACAAATAATTCTTCATACCCTTCTACTGGTATCCATTCCCGTATTTTATCTTCTGCTGGCCTGTCAAGCTGAGCCGTCTGTGTTTTCAACATAACATGTGCTAGGCACCCTTTATGTGATCCCGGAGTTAATACTCTTGCATATATAACACCTTCTGTAAATCCTTTTTCCTTCGAAGCTTTATTAGATGCAAGTACAACATATTTCTTATTTATCAGGCGTGCAAGCCCGGAAATCCATCCCACATTTGATGAAAAGAATGGATAACCGTCTCGTCTACTTGTATTTCATTATTCATATGCTTACATCTTCTTCCTGTGTTCTATGTTTGCGATTGATTCAATTTGAAATATATTCATAACGTCTGCATCTGGACATCAAAAAAACAATTTCCCATAGCTATTGCTGGCAGGTGTCAAATAGCAAGCTTGCCAAATGTATTGCTCGTTTTCCGCCAAGGTTCAGCCCTAATGTATTATATTTTTTAAGAGGGTGAGAGTTTGAATAAACAACTTTTTTTATTTTTACTAGGCGGAATATCGGCTTTAATCATTGCTATGGGCATTGGCAGATTTGCCTATACTCCAATACTTCCACTTATGCAAAATGATATCTCTTTTTCAAACACAGTTGCTGGATATCTTGCTTCAATTAACTATGCAGGATATTTGATTGGATCAATATTAGCAGGAATCATTCCTATGAAGCGGTACCGAACTATTTTATTGAGGTCAAGCGTTATTATTAGTATTCTAACCACTGCTTTTATGGGAGTATCCCATTCTTACTTACTTTGGTTTGTATTTCGTTTTTTCTCTGGAGTTGCCAGTGCCTTAGCATTTATTTTAGCTTCAAGTATAGTACTGGATAATCTAGCTGCTAAAAATAAAACAAATTGGTCAGGATTTTTCTATTCAGGACCAGGTCTTGGCATTTTTCTATCTGGCATTGTAGTTCCAATTTTGAGTAATTTATTCAAATGGGAAGGTGCATGGATTGGATTAGGTATAATAAGCATTATCCTCACTGTATTTGTATGGAAATGGCTAAAAGACAAACCAATTGTATGTTCTCCCAAAATTAATCATAAAAATCTTCCCCAAATTCCTCCAGCTAAATGGCTTCCCTGGCTATTTATATCCTATGGATTTGAAGGATTGGGCTATATAGTCACAGGCACATTTATCGTCGCCATAGCTGAAAAAATTCCAGGTTTTAATGGAAATGCTGCATTGGTTTGGGTTGTAGTAGGATTAGCTGCTGCTCCATCATGCATAATCTGGTCAGCACTTGGGAAAAAATGCGGATTCGTTAAATCACTAATAATAGCAATGCTTATGCAAGCCATAGGGATTGTGATACCTGTATTTTGGATGTCCAAAACTGGTATTATTATAAGCGCATTATTATTTGGAGCTACATTTGTGGGAATAACTGCACTTGGTACAACATTAGTAAATGAAATAAGCCCCTCAGGCAAAAATAATTTTATTGGATATTTTACAGCCATATATGCTACTGGTCAAATGATAGGACCAACAATAGCTGGATTTTTAGCATCATCTACTCAAAATTATTATCTTTCTTTGAAAGTGGCAGCAGGGATAGTACTAATTGGAGGCTGTTTACTTTTTTCAGGAATTAAATTTGAGAAAAAAACTGAAATAAAAAATTATGAGGAAAACGAACTCTTTGAAGAAGCCAGTGAATGAAATTTATTCTTATTTAGATCACAAGAAAGATTGATGAGCAAAAATATTCTTATTTTATTTATTAATTTTAAAATTAATTGATAAAGAGTCTAATATGACTTTGAAAGGATTGATTAAATGAAAACTTTATTTGAAGAAACTAAATTAGGGAATATTTCTATACAAAACCGATTTCTTAGAAGTGCTACATGGGAAAATATGACTACAGAAGATGGACATCTTACGGATAAACTTTATAAGATCTATGAAAATCTAGCAAAGTCTGGTGTAGGATTAATTATAACGGGATATGCCAATATTGTAAAAGAAGAACAACCTAATCATGGTATGATGAGAATATATGATGATTCATTTATTGATGAATATAAAAAGCTAACTAATATTGTCCATAATTATAATTCAAAAATAATAATGCAAGTAGCTTATGGCGGAACGAAAACAAAATTTAACCATAGAAGAACTGACGAATATGGTGGCAGCTTAGCTAACAGAATGAGATTTTTACTTGAAATATATAATAAAGTAAGAGAAAAAGCGGGAGATAAATTTACAATTTTAATAAAACTTACTTCTAGTGAATTTTTTCAAGGTGGATTAACTTTTGATGAGACCAAACTTATATGTAAAAAACTAGAAGAAGTAGGTGTTGATGCTATTGAAATTACTGGTAATATTCATGGAAAAGCTAAGTCAATGGTTGGAGAAGTATTTGATGGATATAGAATACAAGAGGAAGGCTATTTTACTGAGTATGCAAAAATAATTAGCAATGAAATTAACATTCCAATAATTACGGTAGGTGGATTTAAGAATATTGATAAGATTGAAAAATTATTGAATGAAACAAATATTGATTTTTTTGGTTTATCTAGACCTTTACTCGCAGAACCTGATTTGATAAAAAGGTGGAAATCTGGAGATAGAAAAGCTTCTATATGCCTTAGTTGCTCCAAATGTAGAACTAGCAAAGGTAATTATTGTACAATTTTCAATACATGTGTAAAATAATTTTAATTTAGCTATTTGAAGCTTATCTTAATACACCTCAAACAACTAATTATAATAATATACCTGATCATTAGTTATCTTAGAAAAAATTTCTCATAAATGATAAAAACTCTTTATTGGCGTATTTCAGGTCAGTTATGAAATAAATTAATATGATTGCTGTGACGATGGTCACAGCAAATTTTACTATAACGTGATATATTAAATTAAACATTATAAGCTGTAAAGGTGGGGTTTAAAATGACAAAAATAATTTCATATATTATGAATATAATTCACCATCAACATAGGTTTATATTGCTAAATAAAGTTAAAAGAGCATTATTAATTGGATTATGTATTTTTATAGATGATAAGAATGCTGGCAAACTTGGTCCTAAGTACATTCCTTTTATGACCAGTGATAATAGTGCTAGTAAATCAGCTACAGCCTTTTGTTCATACCAAGAAAGTACAATGGTGAGCGGCATGGAGATTATGTCCAAAGTCCACTAGTATTTCCTCTTCTTCTTCATTTTCTTTAAATCCACCTAGTTCTAATGCTTTATTTATTATTTCACTAAAATCCTTAGTTCCATCTTCAGAAACTCCTATATATTTTACTCCATCCCAACCTACAACGCTAGTAGTAAATATTCTATCTTTACATATTTCTCTTGGTCTCATTAAACAATTAGTTGTCATTAAAATACAGCCTGGTATTCCATCAAATTCTTTCTGCTGATTTTGCCAAGCAGAACCAAAATTACCTACTAAATGTTTATATTTTTTTAATTCTGGATATCCATGTGACGGAAGCATTTCGTCATGAGTATAAATGTTAATTCCCTTACCTTCGGTTTGCTCAAGTAGCATTTCTAAATCTCTTAAATCATGTCCGGATACTATAATAAATGGACCTTTTTTAATATTAACATTTACCTTATGAGGTGAAGGTTTTTTGTATCTAGTGGTATTTGCTGCATCTAGAGTTTTTATTACTTGTACACTCATCTCTCCAGTTCTCATAGCCATACGTATCATATCTTCAAGAGCTAAGTTGTCATTCGTGGTAGATTCCAGTCCCAAAAAATAAAATTGATCTACTTGGTAACTATTATAACCAATAAACCTTGCCTGATGTCCGTAAGCACTTATACCTTTTAATCCATATAATATAGTTGATCTTAAGGATCGAATATCAGCATCAAGATCTTGGTCATACATAATTTCTGCTTTTACCGAATCCTTTAACATAGCTTCTTTAGTATCACTTAGATTATATGTAGCAGCATCTGGATATTCTCCTTCAGGCGCTTCATTTCTTAAGCTTTCCTTTATCTTTTGTGATTCCTTTAATCTTCTTACATGAACCTCTGCATCAAAGTTTACATTTGTCAATGTTGTGAATAGACTATTTTCTACGAGTTTTACTATCTCTTTATCAATAATCTTTCCCTGTTCAATCTAAAATCAAACCAAATTAGATTTTATTTGCCAGTTATTATATAATAGGCAAATTTAAAATGAATTGTAAAAGGTAGTTACATTTATATCAAAACGTTTTTCATGATTGATATGAGGAACACTCTTTTCATGGGGATATCCAATCGGTAATATTACAACTGGAATAATATTATCCGGTAATGCAAAACTTTCTCTTATTTTTTGAGAATTAAAATTTCCTACCCATGTACTACTCAATCCCAAATCTGTTATTTTTAACATCATATGAGTACGCTTACATCGATTTCTCCTGTTTCCTTGTTGTCAACAGGCCTTTTCAAGCTAGAAGTATTATCATAACAAACTATCAGAGCCAAGGGTGCATTAAAATGATAAGGGGTACAGTCCTTTATTTTTTCAAGGCAATCCTTAGTATTTAATACAAGAGTACGTTGTGGCTGATAATTTACCGCAGTAGGTGCAGCCTTGCCCGCTTCTAAAATAGCATTTATTTTTTCTTGTTCAACCTCTTGATTATTAAACTTTCTCATAGAATATCTGTGATGTATCAGCTTATCAAATTCCATGTTGATGTCCTCCTTATAAATTTATTTGTGTGAATTTCGCGCCCAAATCATATGCTTTTTTGCAATATACTGGGAATTCCTTTTCTCTTACCTTTGCCTTTTTAGCTCCATCAAAAACTGTCACAACGTATTTTGAGTAATCGTCGAATTGATAAGTATCGTTCACAACTAATGATTCAAAATAACCAAATACTCTCTTTAAATCCATTTCTGAAAATTTCAATCCCTGCGCATAACCTAACTCGTTCATTTGCTCCACTGTTACGTTCATTGTATAGATAAATCCAGTTGGAATTTTCCGTCCGAATATACTTTTATATCCATCAGTATAAGTTTGGTATGGGAACAGTAGTCTCTCCATGAAAGACCTCATATTACCTGTAACTGATTCGAAATATATCGGAGATGCAAGAATTATTGCGTCTGCATCTGATATTTTTTCAAGAACAGGCGTTAATCCATCTTTAAATGCACATTTTCCATAGCTTTTTCCATTTATTAATTTACAGGCAAAACAGCTAATACATCCTTTATACTCAAAGTCATAAAGGTGAATGAAATCTGTTTCAGCTCCACATGACTCTGCACCTTCAAGAGCTTTCTTTAGCAAAATTGCAGTATTTTTGTTTTTTCGAGGACTTCCATTTATTCCTATTATTTTCATGACATTTTCCTTTCTGGTGTTTAACCTTGACTTTATGTTATAAATTATATATGCTAATGAGAAGGTGTTCAAGTATGCACATATTTGTTATATACTAGCCTTTTAGTTAGTAAAGGAGGTTTATATGATAGATTTTGAGAGCAAGTTTGGTAAATGCCCAATGTATTACACAATGTCAGCAGTGGAAGGTAAATGGAAATGGATTATATTATGGGAGATTTATAAGGCTGAAGTGATACGATACAACAAATTAAGGGAAGAGCTACAACCAATTGCGCATAAAACATTAAGCAAACAACTAAAGGAATTGGAAACAAGCAAATTAATTCATAGGGAGCAATATAATGAAGTTCCTCCCAAAGTTGAATATTCTTTGACTAATGAAGGAAAAACTCTTATTCCTATTCTTGAATTGATGTATCAGTGGGGAGAAAAACATATTCCTAAGAAAGAATAATTTTCATTGTATTTCTAAAATGTTATCCAAACAATTACTTAAATTTATAGAATTTGGGTTTTCATTTCATCAACTCTAATTACTATATAACATCAATTAAGGCAGATAATCATAATTCAATTATCTGCCTCTTTATTTAATTTTATTACTTTATTATTTTCCAGTTTCCGTCCTTTTCCAGCACCAAATCAAACTACGATATCTGCGTTGCTTTTGTCTGCTGGTCAAGATATTTTATATGTGATGTTTATTAAGGATAATATTTTGATTAATTAAAACCAACTCTCACTTTTTAATGATTAAAATTTCTTATCTATTTACGAAATAATCCCGTTATGATAAATAATTTTCAGATTTATGTTTTTATTTAGTGAATCCATGTTTTTTTGCCATATAAGCTATCAAAAATGCTATAATTAATAATATAAATAATACTTTAGGAAACGAAGTAGCACCAAAACTTTTAAGGAGTATTCCACCAACTAATCCTCCCCCTGCTATAGCCAAGTTCCATACAGTAGTGCTTATTGACATGGCTATATCTACGCCTTCATCTGGAACAGTATTAGCAAGTGATGTGCTTAATAGTGTAGATGAGCCGCCAAATGTCAGTCCCCAAATAGCAGTACATACATAGGTAGCTATAAGATTATTGATAGACATTCCAAATATGATTGAATCCAACAAAAATACAAATATACTAATCAAAACTAATAAACGCAACCAACGGTCAATGAATAGACCAACAATCCATATGCTTACAATTGCTGAAATACCAAAAATAAACAATGCCAAATCAATATGATTTCCCATACCCAATGACTTAAGAAATGGATGTATATATGTGTAAATAATATTGTGAGACAGTATCCAAGTCATGATAACAAATAAAATAGAGTATACTCCAGGAGTCTTAAATATACTTAAAACAGAAACCGAGGATTTATCTGATTGCCCTTGGTAGTCAGGGACTTTTAAAATAATCCATATTACCAATATCAGATTAAGTATTACCATAAATCCAAATATATAACGCCATCCAATAATATTGCCCAGAAATGTCCCAACAGGTACTCCAAAGGCTAAGGCAATTGGAACACCCATCATTGCTATAGCTAAACTTCGTCCCTTTAAATTATCTGAAACCATGCGTCGAGCATATCCAGGAATCATTCCCCACAAAACGCCGGCAGATACTCCTGCAAAAAAGCGTGCAATTAATGTCAATGTATAATTAGAGGATAATGCTGTAATTGTATTAAAAATAAGCAATCCGCAAGTAGATATAAGGAGAAGTTGGCGACGTCGCCAACTTCGAGTCATGGTAATCAATGGTATAGCGGCAATTAATGAGCCAATCGCATATAGCGTAACTAACTGCCCAACAAGACTTTCGGAGACTTCAAGGCTCTTTCCCATTTGTGGCAACAGACCTGCCGGAAGCGTTTCTGTCATAATTGCTGTAAATCCTGTCATTGTCAAAGCAAGCAGCCCCAGAATTGGAAAATCGTTAGATATATTATTAAATCTGTTTGTATTAATAGAATCTTTTATATTGCTACTCAATTTCTAATCCCGCTCCTTTAATGCTTCTCTCTGTTAAAACCTCTTTTAAAGCGTTTGTTCCATTTATGGCTTTTGGAAAACCTGAATATACAGAAATCAAAAGCATGATTTCCTTAATGTCATCAGCTGTTAAACCTATGTTAATTCCTGCATTAATATGAAATTTTAACTGTGGGCCAGCAGTCCCCAAAGCTGCCAAAGCTGAAATAGTAGATAGCTCCCTAAGTCTTCTATTTAAATTGTCTCTTGCCATAATATCTGCTTGGCCACATATTATAAGCTGAACTAAATCCGGTGAAATATCTTTGTAAGTTTCATTAAGAAGTTCCGCCTGATGACTATCCAATTCACAAAGTTCTTTTAGACCAACTTCGTATCTTTCCGTAGGTAAAACTTTATTTGTTGGTTCCTCTCCTATACAATCCTTTATCCCTTGATTCTCACGTTCCTTTAATAAGTTTTTTAATACATTCATCGCATTTATACATGCTGGAAAACCAGAGTATGCGGTCATTTGAAGTATTATTTCTTTAATTTCATTAATAGTACACCCAACATTTAGTGCTCCATTTATATGAACCTTTAATTGTGGTTCTGTATTTCCCATTGCCGTTAATGCTGCAACTACAGCCATCTCTTTTGATTTTAAATCCAATATATCTCTTGAGTATATATCACCCCAGACATACTCAATCATATACTTAACAAAATCCGGAAATATATCATTCATATTATTTGCTATATCTTCACCGGCTTTCCCGTCTACTTCTCGTAATTTTTTTAATCCTCGTTTTAATCTATCTTCCACTCAAATTCTCCTCCATTTCCGTATAAATCTCAACTTTTTTTGCAACATAATCTCGTGATTTTGATAATTCTTCAATCTTTCTTTCAATAAATTCTAAATGCTCTTTCATAATATTTTTTCTTTCTGTAATAGTTGAATCTCCCATTCTCCGTAATTCAGCATATTTCTTCATTTTATTTATGTTCATACCGGTTTCTCTAAGCCTGCCTATAACCTCAAGCCATTTTATGTCTTCCTCACTGTATACTCTTTTTCCAGAAGCATTTCTTTTTATATCTGTGATTAATCCGATGCTTTCGTAGTACCTTAGCGTATGTGGTTTTAGATTCATTAATTTTGATACATCACTTATTTCAAGGTCTGCCATAAAAGAACCCCTCCTTACATACATAAAATATCACTTAAAGCGCGCTTTAAGTCAAGTTGTTTTTAAGGACTGGTTATAAAGGTCATCGAACTAGATTAATGAACTATTTTCAAATCTACAAAAAGCAGAAAATCTGAAATTTTTACGAGTTTTCTGCTTTTTGTATTCGTTTTTTCATTTCACAATTTTCCAGCACCAAATCAAATTGCGATATCTGTGTTGCCGTTGTCCGCTGGTCAAAATATTTCACCGAAAAAGACACCAACACTTGATTTTCACTCTTGTTATGGGCTAGATTTATCAACTCCGAGAACACATAATCTTTCCCGATTGGTTTTTCCTCATAATTCACATAATATGACAATTCTTTTGCAGTAGCGTAAACATAGAAATTAAAGATTGATGAAGAGGTTATCCTACGTGCCTGCTCCCACTTATATGAACAGCCCCGGCAACCAACTGGCTTAAAAGCCCGACAACACAAACCCCAATCCAACTGAAATGCTGAAAGCTGAATGTTCCCAAATAAGAACCCAAAGACCCGCCTAAGAAGTACGATACTATGTAAACTGATGTCACACGGTTACGTGCTTCTTCACTTAACTGATGAATCCTTGCCTGATTACTGACGTTGCAGGACTGAACTCCCAAATCAAGCAGAATAACACCTACAATCAGTCCCCATAGCTTAAATCCCAATATACTTAATACGGTATAAGCAGTTATAATAACAACAATGTTTATTCCAACTGTAAATTGTGTCCCTTTTCTGTCTGAAATCTTACCTGCTGATGGGGAAAATAATGCTCCTACGATTCCAATCAGACCACTTACCACATGTGAAAGCAATATGCCTATCAACAATCCGCTCATAAAGAGGTAATATCCAGATATAAAGAGCTTGGTGATTTTTTAAAAACCCGCAGATCAAAAATCTCTCCTGTACAAGTAGGGCTTCCAGAAGGTTCCCGCCGCAGGACACCCGGACTAAGACGGGAAGAAGTTGCTTCTCTTGCCGGTACTGGAATTACATGGTATACATGGCTGGAGCAGGGAAGAGAGATACAGGTATCGGCACAAGTATTAGAAAGTCTGTCCGGTATTAATGCTGAATGAAGATGAAACACGTCATTTGTATACCCTTGCAAACCAGACCTCACCAATGAGCATTCCGCCACACCAACAGTTCATTAACCTCATGCTGCAACGTATACTGGATAGCCTGTTACTCTCACCTTCATTGATTCTTGATACCCGCTGGAATATTATCGCCTGGAATAAAGCCGCCAAAGTAGCTCTAATAGATTTTGAAAACATCAGCATTATGGATAGAAATTATATTTGGCTGACATTTACCAATTCCTAATACAAGAAAATGTTTGATAATTGGGAACATCAGCCACAAGGGTTTATTGCCCGCTTTCGGGCGGAATGCGGTAAGTATATTGAAGACCCATGGGTAACTGAATTTGTCCAAAAACTAAGAAATGAGAGTCATAAATTTAATAAATGAGAGTCATAAATTTAATAAATGGTGGTCAATGCATAATGTTGGAAACAAAAAAGAAAACTATAAAATTTTCAATCACCCAATAGCAGGGAAACTGACATTTGAACATACCAGCTTTTTTGTATCAGACAACATGAATCTAAAATTATTTATTAATGCTCCTGCACCGGACACAGATACAGATACAGAAATTAAAATGCGAGAATCGATAAATTGAAATAGGGCATATCATCGCACCACACAAGATAATTTCAATGATTTCTCATAATAAGGCGGAAATGTTGAGTTGTTGTCACTAGTACTTAAGGAACTTTCCAAATTATGTTGAATATGGATTCTGGACATGTAAAAATTAATTGATCTCCAGATACCTCATTTAACATATTTGATGACACTCTTCCACCTAATTGCCCATCTGCTCCTGTAACAATATAACGCATATTTTATTCCTCCATATATAATTAATTGAATAATTTAATAAATTATTAGATAAACTTTAAATATTAAATCATCAATGTCCACCTTTGTTAATATATTAACATTTTAATTCTTGGAAATGAAATTGAAATATGTTATCATTAATAGAAAACTTCTATTAATACAGGAGGTCAATTAAGATGCATATTAAGCAACTTGAATGTTTTGTTAATTTAGCTGAAACTCTCAGTTATTCTAGAACTGCAGAACTTTTATACATTACGCAACCTACTGTTACTCATCAGATTAATACTCTAGAAGACGAACTTAGATTAAAGTTATTTATTAGAACAAAGAGAAAAGTAGAGCTTACTCCAGCAGGTGTTTCTTTTTATAATGATATGAAAGATATTTTAACAAGAACAAACATAGCCATAGCAAAAGCAAAGAATTATGCAAAAGACTTTGATTCTAATTTGTCTATTGGTTATGAAGGTAATACAGAGGTAAAATATCTTCCCAATATATTAAGTTCTTTTAAAGAAAAATTTCCACATATACATATGTATTTAAAAATAGCTGATTTCAAAGAGAAAAGACACCTATTTACAAATCACAATTTTGATTTTATTTTTACTGTGAAAGAAAGCATTGAAGACTTATCTGATATTTGTTACGAAGAACTTTTTATTGGCAAATTTGTTTGTGTATTACCTAAAGATCATCCATTAGCTTTTAACAGTATAATTAGAATAGATAACTTAAAAAATCAGTCTCTGATTTTGTTAGATCCTTTAAAATCTCCATCTGAAATGACACGTGTACAAAAAAATATCCAAACACAATGTCCAATGTCTGCTGTTTATTTTAGTGACGGACCACTTATTAGCTATGCAATGATTAAAGGAAGACTTGGTATCGCAGTAATGCCAGACTTTGTATGTCCAAAAGATCCTGAGCTTTCCTTTATTCCTATAGATATAAATGATTCAATTTCTTATGGAATTGCATGGCACAAAAACAATAAGCAGGATCATATAAAAGGATTTGTTAATATTACAAAGCAAATATATAAAAATTAATAAATTACAATTAAGATTTTAGAAAAATAAAGTTTAATTTAATATTTTCAAATCCTGGTTTATTAAATACATCCGGATTAGTTTCTGCTCTCTTAAGGAACTCATCCCTGACTTACGTACAGTAAATTGCATTAAATAAGAATAATTAACATAAAAATTATGTATAAGATTATATTATCAAATGATAATAATTGAATAATATGCTTGTAAAGACAGTATAATCATAATCAGGAAATTAATGCAATCAAAAACAGGTGTACTTGTCCACGGAAATTAAATGTCTATTTAATTTTTTGATGAACCTAGATATCATAAAGTATTAAATTTAATTTCAAATTATATTTTTTCTTTTCTTTCTATTTTTATTAGCATGCCATTGGTACATCTTATACAGTATTTCCATCCTAATTTATCTATAAATCTAAATAAATCTATGCTTTTAAACCCTCTATCTGCCAGAAAGTATAACTTCGTAATTGTATGAATCTATAAATTCTTTAATTTCACTTATTCCCTGCTTTATGTGCTTAAAATTTTTATTATCTTTTCACCGTATTCAAATATTTTATACCACAGTGGCACTGCTCTTTTTCCTACCTTCAGCGAAAACTTAAGTATTAAAAATTTACCTTTCACAGTTGTATGATCAAATATTATAACCATTTTCTTGTTATTGCTTCTTTTTATATACTTTTTCATAACTTCATCAATAAAATTATAATAAAATAATCTGATTTTATTGTTGTACTTACAAAAAATCTGTAAATTCTTTTCATTTTACTTTCCTCACTGGCATCTGTATAACAATCTTTCAGTTTCTCTGATACTTCTGACATTATCACTGATTTTCATAACAGTATTCCTATAACAATACATACCAAATTCTTTAGTTTCTTGGTTGATATGGACAAAATCTCATATAGTATTTTTCCTAATTCTGCGATAATATATTCTTAGTTGTTTAACATAGCCTTGTCTCCTTTTTTATAAGTTTGTTTTGATAGATTCAACTTATATTTTAGGACTTGGCTATGCTTTTTTCTATTCTTTTTTATTTATAATTTTATACTTGGATATCATTTCCTTTTTATTGTCCTTACGTCAGTATATAACGCACATTAAAAAAGGGGCAAAATGCCCCAAGCCTTTGATATCAGGCTATTTCTTCTCTATCTTAACAACACACTCGAGATGTGTCTGGGCAAAATAATGATACTGAAACGCAGAATTATTGTACTTATACCCCGGGGGGGGCTTTTTAGAGAGCGGAGGTCGTGAGTTATAGCCGATACACAAAAGGATTTACAAACTATAATTTTTGAAATTGCCTATTTTACTAGGCCTTGTTGTTTCACACAAAAACTCTATATCTCCATAATCCAATTCGCACATACCCACTTCAACTTATCCTTATGGATTTCTAAATAACAGATATTCACTTAAATTAATTTTCATTTCTTAAATCTTTTAACAATCCTTCAAACCATTGAACATTTACTAAGTGATGAGAAAGTGAATTTTCCAACATTTTTTTAAAATAAGTGGGGATAGTCTCATTATGTTCAAGAGATTGTTCTAATAAAAAAATTTTCTGATTAGTTTGTTCGATTTGTATTTCTATTAGCTTTTTTAGTTCCTCGCTTTTATATTCATTAGCAAATAGCATTGCTGCATAAAAAGATAAATTTACATACTCAGTCTTAGAGCCATACTTATACATCAATTTTTCAAATTCTTTATTCCCTAGTTCAGTGATAATATAATTACGCGTCTCTCTAGTATTGTCTAATTGGTCAACTTTTTTAATATATTGTTTTTCTTCTAATTGTTGAAGATTATAATAGAATGACCCTTTAGTGAAATTCACTATATATTTATAGTGTCTGTCTTCCATTAACGCTAATAATTCGTATCCGTAAGAACCTGGTTTTTGTTTTAATAAACCTAAAATTAGTAATGGTATCAAAAAAACATCTCCTTTATGTTCCTCAAAATTATATTAATAGTTATTTCATAATTATAAGGTTTAATCATTGTTGATTTGCATGACTTGAGATACGAATTTATCATATGATATTTTTCCTAATGCAAAATCCATACTTTTTATATATATCTTTTCTGCTTCGGTATGTGTTCTGTCATGATTTAAATTTAGCAACTCATTTTCATTAATTAATGGCTTCAATACATGTTGCCTATTAGAAAAGGCTTCAAAATATCGTAAACCAAATTTTCTTTGAGAAATTGCATTAATATGAATACCATCAGGATTAGAAGTTAAACCTGAAGCAGTGACAAAATAACAATTATCTTGTTCAAAAGCAAATTTTTCTAAATCTTGATTAATGAAATTATATTCAGTACAGCTTTTTCCAAATCCTTCTTTGCCTAAAAAATCTCCTAAACCACCAATAATAATTGGAATATCTGGAGCATTCAACTCCTTTCTAAGAGCCTCAATAATTAAAAGTAACTTTTTATAATATACTTTGTAGTTACCATTAACACTATCACTTTCTCCTTGATGCCATAGAATTCCTGTTAACTCACTACTTTGCATAGCAAATTTAGCTTCAGTTATTGCATGTCTAAAAAGCACTTCGTCTACAGCCCACTCATCCAGTGAACTTCCACCTTCAGCACAAGGAATTAAGCCAATAATATCTTCTTGATTTTGACGACACCATGCATCTGCAAATGAACCCGCTAGACTTATTCCCGAAACAGGACGGTCATAATTGATGGGCTCAGTCATCATTTGCCATCTACCATTACGCAACATTTGTATTCTTTCATTATAAATCGGGGGTACTTCATGAATAAATCCCCGTCCAGCCATATTTGACTGTCCTAACATTAAAAACGATTTAACCACTTTTTTCATCCTCTCTTTTTATTTAATATTTATGAAGAAATGTTTCCAGTTCTCAATAAATACTAAGTAGTTACTTATTTAATTCATTGCTTCAGTAAATTTTCCTAGATATCAAAAACCACCAAATTTATCATTAGTCTAATTAGACTAATGACACTTAAATATTATAGTCTAATTAGACTAATTGTCAACTATATTTTTTCAGAAGTAGAGTAAAAATATAGTTTAGACGATGAAGAGACATATTCATTGCTATCTCATGTCGATTGAGAACGAAAGCAAGAAACCAAGCTATGATGCCCTGTTCCGTCTTATCGGTGAATTAGGTATATCTGCAGAAATGTTTCTTTACAAGATTTACCGAAACTAATTTTCTTTGCAAAATTGAAATTTATCATTGGTAATTTCCAAACTCCCGTGAGCTATTTCGAAATTCAGTTGGAGTCATGCCTCTTTTAGCAGTAAATTGTTTTATAAAGTACGTGTCATACTCAAACCCGGCAGCACGCGCAATTTCGTTCAAGCTCATACCTGTATGCGTCAGAAGATTCTCTGCAACCTTTAGACGATATGAGAATAGGTATCCCATAGCTGTACATCCACATAAATCCTGAACCCTTTTATTTAGTGACACGCGATTCAAATGAGCACATCTTGTTAAGTCTTCTAAACTTATTTTATCAGAATAGTTTGTGTGTATATATTCCAAAACTAAATTGACAGGTGATTGTTCGCTATGGTGGCTCAACTCTTCAAGTAACCCTAATATTTGTATTAGGTACTTTTTTATTCTGCACACCCAAAGTGAATCGCTCTGTGCATATACTTCTGTTCCTATAACAAAGAACCACTCATATAATTTGGGATAGGATTTCTCAGTTACAGTATATACCCCATTATGAATATTATCTTTTTTAAAAAGCGAAAGACCTGTTTCTATTTTTAAACTGGTTGACATATAGCCCTGGGATTCAGAAAAATGAGCTGTATTAAAAAAATTAGGATGGAAACAAAATGACTGTGAAGATACATTCTGCTTTTCGGAAACTTGTATGGTATCCTCCATAGACAAACAAAGAATACTTGGAGCAACAATTTTTATGGGATAGTCATTCAGTTGTAAATTCATACTTCCACTTGTAATAAAAATTATAGTGAATCTCTCCTTATACGGGAGATTACTAAAACTTTCATCTGCAATAAATTCAATATATACAGTTCTATTCTTATGACGGTCCATTTGGGGCATAAATATTCCTCCATTAACAAATAGTATAGTTTAAAGCTTCATTTATAACATTGTATCATAATTTTTAAATGATATACTGTTAATAATTACTGAAGAAAAGTTATGGTTAACAAATTTTCCTATAACTTATTGAAAGGAGAATCATTATGTCTATTCAACCCTTCCATATTCAAGTATCTGATGAAGTACTTGATGATTTAAAATACAGACTAGAACATGTCTGCTGGCCTGATCAGTTAGAAGGCTCAACTTGGGAACGAGGTACTGATATAAATTATTTGCAATCGCTGGTTTCGTATTGGCGGGAACAATTTGACTGGCGTGCACAAGAAACCGAGTTAAACCGCTTTTCTCAGTTTCGCTGTAATGTGGATGGGATAGATATTCACTTCGTACATGAGCGTGGTAATGGGCCTAGTCCTATATCAATTATTCTTACTCATGGATGGCCTGATAGTTACATACGCTACCAAAAGATTATTCCTCTTCTTACTGATCCTGCCCATCACGGCGGTGATCCCGAAGACTCTTTTGACGTAATTGTCCCTTCACTACCCGGATTTGGCTTCTCTAGCCGCCCTAAACATAGTGGTGTCAATAATTATCGTGTTTCTGAGCTCTGGGCAAAACTAATGACCGAAAAACTTGGCTATAGTAAATTCGCTGCTGCAGGCGGGGATGTTGGTTCAGGTGTTACAAGATATCTGGCATTAAACCATCCCGAACTTCTAATGGGAATCCACCTTACCGATATTGGTATCATTAGAGATCTCATGATTTCACAGGATGAAGAACTTTCAGAAGAAGAATTAAACTACAAGAAAAGTGCCCCTGCATGGATTTCCAATGAGGGAGCTTATATGTCTCTTCAATCCACAAAACCTCAAACTCTGTCATACGGACTTTCTGACTCACCAGTAGGTTTGGCTGCTTGGATTATTGAAAAATTTCGTGCATGGAGCGATTGTAATGGTGACTTACAGCAAAGATTTAGCGAGGATGAACTGCTCACTAATATAATGATCTATTGGGTTACAAATACAATAGGATCATCAGCACGTATATATTATGAAAACATGCACTCTTTGCCATCAATGCGGCGTATAGATGTGCCAACAGGTATAGCTCTTTTCCCGGCTGATATATTGTTACCACCTAAAGAATGGGCTGAACGTAATCTAAATATCACCCGCTTAACTACAATGCCTAGTGGAGGACATTTTACTGCCATGGAAGAACCTGAACTTCTAGCTGAAGAAATTCGGGCCTTCTTCAGACCATATAGAACTAAAAACAAAAAGTAATATTGGACTTCCTTTTAACCCTATTAAGGAAATAACATGTATTTTTTATATAATGTAAAAAATACTCTGAACGACATTTTGGTGATGGCGAAAAAATACAAAAAGTATATCACACTGGTGAAAAGTTTAAATTAAATTTTCACCAGTGTTGTATCAGATGGAACTCCGAAAATCTTTTATAGATTCTCGGAGTCATCCATTTATTTTTCAGCTTTTTTTAGTAACACACAGCACTCCACATGCCCTGTCATCGGAAACATATCCACCGGTTGCACCTCTATCGTCTTATATCCAAGTCCATCTAATATGCCAAGATCTCTTGCCAAAGTTCCAGGATCACAGGACACATAAACTATTCTTTCAGGTTTCATTTTGGCTATAGCCTCTAAAAGAGATCTTTCACAGCCTTTGCGTGGTGGATCCACCACCACTACGTCAGCTTTTACGCCAGTATTTATAATTTCAGGAATGACCTTTTCTGATTCTCCTACTATAAACTCCACATTATATATGTTATTCTGCTTTGCATTTATCTTTGCATTTTCTATTGCCTGGGGTATAATTTCAACACCGTATACCTTCTTAGCTTTTTGAGATAGAAATAGTGAAATAGTTCCAGTTCCACAGTAGACATCAAATACAATCTCATCTCCCTTAAGATCCGCATACTCCAAAGCTTTGTTATACAAAATTTCTGTTTGCACTGGATTAACCTGAAAAAATGACAAAGGTGATATATTAAATTTAAATTCTCCAATGGAATCAACTATAGTATCTTTTCCCCATAAGGTTTTACATGTTTTTCCCAATATAACATTGCTATTATTACTGTTTATATTTTGAACTATGCTTTTTAAGCCTTCTATATTTTTCTGCATAAGTTCTACAAATTCTTCTTTATAAGGTAATTTATCTTGAGATGTTACAATTACTATCATCACTTCACCAGTTTTAAAGGCTTTTCTTACCATTATATGTCTTACCAGTCCTGTACCCGTTTTTTCATCATATACAGATATATTATATTTAGAAAGCCATTTTTTCATAGCTTCTACTGCTTTATCTCCTGCAATATGCTGAATATGGCATTCTTCCATGTCTATGATATTATGGCTTCTTGGAGAATAAAATCCCACTAAAAATTTGCCTTTTATATTTCCTACAGGCAGTTGAACCTTGTTTCTATATCTATAGGGATTGTTCATTCCTATGGTATCATGAATAATTATTCCGCTGCTGTCCTTAAGGTCTTTTGAAAAATCCCTGTTATTACTCTCAATTATTTCACCATCATTTATTATATTTTCATTGTATTTATGGTTATTTTTATCCTCATAATTATAGTTTTTATTGATTTTTAATTTTCCAATTCTCTCAAGACAGTCTTCCACTCTTTTCCTTTTAAAAATCAGTTGTTCACTATAACTTAAATGCTGCAGCTGACAGCCACCGCATCTGTTATATATACTACAGACAGGTTCTACTCTATGTACTGATGGTTTTATTATATCTATAAGCTTTCCAAAGGCAAAGTTTTTATTTACCTTTATGATCTTAACCCTAACCTTTTCTCCTTTTAAAGCTCCTTTAACAAATACAGTAAAATTATTTACTTTTCCTATTCCCTTTCCTTCATAACCTAAGGAATCTATATCAATTATGTATTCTTCATTTTTAACTACAGGTACACTGTTTTTCATTAAATAATTACACCTTTCCATCGCAATGATATTTTATATATAAATTATCCCCTTAACTGTCACTATAATACTTTTGATTTTATCCAATAACTATTTTTGCTATAATGCTGCAACTCCTAAAGTTAAAGATAACAGAAATACGTTACTAAATAATTTATTTAAAAATTTAATTAGAGCGCAAACTCCAACTAAGTAAAAATTCATTGATATAAACTGTTTACGAGATAAATTTTCTAGTTAATTATATCATAAATATATTACATAAACAGAGTTCTTTGTTTCAG
This sequence comes from Clostridium pasteurianum DSM 525 = ATCC 6013, assembly GCF_000807255.1. Lineage (NCBI taxonomy): Bacteria > Bacillati > Bacillota > Clostridia > Eubacteriales > Clostridiaceae > Clostridium > Clostridium pasteurianum. Next base: position 2,946,051 of record NZ_CP009268.1, read on the forward strand.
ATGGAGTTTTTTTATACCTCTGAAACTTACTGACAGAGTTCTAATTATCTGTATTTTAGATACTTAGAACCGTTATTCTCTAGGGTAAATCTCTATCCATTTTCTTTATATATCTATAACCACTTACAAATATCTACCTAACTTTGTACACGCTAATATATACTATACATGATAAAGATAGAAGCTAGCTGAAAGTTAAAATTATAATTTAGGTTTAATCATTATAAATAATATCCTATATAATCCATTATTACACACAGAATACAATTGCAAATTATGCACTAAAAAAGCACCCTTTCAGAGTGCTTTTTCTTATTTTTTCAGGTCAGCTTCTTTCACTATCAAATGAATATTATAGTTTAAATGAATTATCCAGCAACATGTGGTTATGATCCTTCCTTTAAGTGTGGAATTTTACAACCACTAATCACTAGTCCATATTATTTAGTCTTAAATTTAGATACCAATTCATTAAGTCTATGAGAAAGAGTTGACAGTTGATTTGCTGTATTACCTATCTCATCCATAGTAACTGCCTGTTCCTCTGCTGCTGCGGATACTTCTTCTGTTGCTGCTGCTGTCTGCTCAGATATAGAAGAGGTGGATTTCATCTCCGTTACAGTACTACTAGCAGTCTCAATCATTGTTTCTGTGGCAGAATTTACATCACGGACAACGGAGAAAATATTACTTATAGCCTTTTCAATATCATCAAAATGGGTTCCAGCCTCAGCTGCTGTTTCCATACCACTAGTAATTTCTTGTGATCCATCATTCATACTATCAGTAATAGATGCAATCTGCGTTTGTATTCCACTAATAAGATTAGATATTTGATTGGCAGCTACAGCAGATTGTTCTGCAAGTTTTCTAACTTCATCAGCTACCACAGCAAAGCCTTTCCCCTGTTCTCCTGCACGGGCAGCTTCAATAGCTGCATTAAGGGCAAGTAAATTAGTTTGATTAGCTATGCCGGTAATTACTTCAACTATTTTACCGATTTCTGATGATTTTTCAAGCAATAATTTACTCTCACCTAAATTCTTTTCATTATTTTCAACTATTACCTTCATACTGTAAATGGCCTTTTCCACAGCTTCAAAGGCTACAGCACTTATATTATGAGATTGCTCAGCAGTTTCAATCATATAATTACATTTATCAGTAACTGATCTGCTTGCTTCTTCCATCTCCACAGTCTTATCAGCAGATAATCCTACCTGTTTTGCCTGCTCTGTACTATTTTCAGCTACCACTTGTATGGCCTTGGCTACTTCTTCTGTAACCTTACTGCTGTCATTACAAGAGGTGGCAAGATTACTGGATAGATTGTTAACTTTTTCTGCTTCCACACTTATGTCTCCCACTATACCTCTAAGTGCTCCAATGGTATTATTAAAAGCCCTTGCAAGGTTTCCAATCTCATCCTTTGAATTAATTTCTATAGAGCCACTTAAATCTCCAGTGGATACAATTTCAGCAAAATCATTGAGCTTAGTCAGTGGTTTTATAAGATGACTAGCTGCAAAATAAATTGTTAAAGATACAATTGCAATTATTATACAGGCTATTATAAGCATTATAGTAAGCAGCTTATTTGAGGAAGCAAAGAGTTCATCCTCATATACCACATTGACAACTGTCCAATCTGCTATTGATGCTGAATCATAAAAAGCAATCTTCTTTTCTTTTCCTTCACTATACCTGTATACTCCTGATTTTCCACTGGCAGCAAGTTCAGAAATTCTTTGCATAGCTGGGTCATTAACTGTACTTACCTTTTCCTTCATTGCCCAATTTTTATTTGGGTGTACAACAAAAGTTCCATCATTTGATAATAATACTCCATACCCCTTATTACCATACTTTAAGTTTTTAACTTGATTTTCTACAGTTTCTATAGTTAAACTTGACCCTGCTCCAGCTACAACTTTTCCAGTGTCATTTTTAAGCCAAGCTACCATCATAACTACATTTCTTCCATAAGCTTGTGAATATGCCGGTTTAAAAATGGCATCATAGGGAATACCATTTGACTTAGAATATCTCTCTGCTGCTTCTGTAGCCGCAGCTTTAGCCCAAGGATCGGTTTTAAATTCTCCAGTCTTTGCATTATAATATCTTGCTGTAAGTTTACTTAAATTATCAGTATTTGACCACTCATTTGGTTCTAAAGTGTTTAAAATATGTAAAGCAGCATATTGATTTGGATATGCAGTATTAATAAAATTCCAACGGGATAAATTTAATTCATCAATTAATCTTATGGAATCATCATTCTTTTTAAGATCCATATTGGGATTAGTTTGCAAAATACGTTTTAAAATTGGACTTTGTACAGTTTCACGCACTTCTGCCAGCCTGCCTGTGAGCCAGGTATCAATATGCTTTGTAGATTCCTCAGTCCTTATGGACATAGCATTGATAAGTTCTGTTTCTATTACATTTTTTGATTGTATATATGCTACTCCTGTTAATATTAATAATCCTGCTATAACCAATGGTAAAATCATAGCAATAAGTTTAGATTTAAAAGACATTTTCATAAATTTTTATCTCCTTGTAATAATTAAAAGTTGTCTCACAATGCATATACACACTGTGAGACGTCTTTTTAGTTTTATACTATTATAAGTAGCTACTGAAATCTAATTTTTTATAGGTAAATAAATTTATTTTAATTGCATTAAATATTTATTTCTTTTGAGAGCTCTCCTCTTTTTGGAATTCACCATTATAAAGCCATACATGTCCCAATCTGTCTCTAGTATTATCAAAAGTCTTTCTATCTCTTATATGTTTAGCAGGCATTCCTGCTACCAAAGAATTTGGTGCAACATTTTTGTTTACTAAAGAACAAGCTGCAACTATGGACTGTTCTCCAATTGTTGTATCTGGTAATATAGTTGAATTTGAATATATCTTTGCATAATCTTTTATTATAACAGGGGCATAAGTTCTCAGTGAATGATCATGTTCTGCATGAGAATGTGTAAATATTGTTACTCCTTCTCCTATTCCTACTGAGTTTCCAACTATTAAACCACCTTTGGCATCTATAAGTGTTCCTTTATTTATAAAAACATTGTCACCTATTTCCATATTATCTGGCACATTGAAACGAACATTTTCTTCGCATATAAAATTTTTTCCACAAGACTTAAATAGCTTATTTGCTAGTATTGCTCTAAATGGAATGGCAAAGTTAGCTATAAGACACATAGGAGACTTGTCCAATGCATCCCATAAAAAATGTAGATATCTCTTTTCTTCTGAAAAACCTATTTCTTTGTTTTTAGGTAGATAGTCTCCATATAATTGAATTTCATCTAGTATTTCAAAGGGAAAAGAACATTTTAAAATATTTAATATATGTATTACTCCCTCTTTATTTAAATCTTTTTGTATGATGTTTTCCATTTGTATAAGTAAATCATCTATTTTGTTCATATATTATTTATGACTATTAAAATCGTAAAAAAATAATCATATCCTCCTTTTTTGTTTTATCAGTATTTACGATTTTTTTAAGATGAATATTAAATATTCAAACTTGAAATTATACTTTTTAATGAATTAGCTGATTCTTTAAGTTTTTTTACCTCGCCTATGTTCAACGGGATATCTATTACTTTTTCTATACCTGAAGAATTTATAATAGTTGGAAGTGATATACATACATCATTAATTCCGTAATAAGTTGAACCTTTTTTCTCTATTATTTTGTATGCAGACTCTACTACTTCTTTATGTATTATATCTCTTATTTTTTCAACCTTGTGATGTTTATTCAAAAACTTTTCCATATCTACACCTAAGATATTTACTGCACTCCATACAGGAACAGAACTATCCCCATGCTCACCAATTATATAGGCACATATATCTCTGCTGTCTACATTAATATATTCACTTATTAAAAATTTAAATCTTGAAGTGTCTAAAATTGTTCCAGAACCTATTATCTTCTTTGATTCAGTATCAATTAATTTATTTGCTACAAAAGTTAAAACATCAACTGGATTACTAACTATTAAAATAATTGAATCTTTACAATAATCTTTGATTTCACTTATTATAGATTTCATTATATCAGTATTACGCTGCGTAAGATTTAATCTTGATTCTCCTGGTTTTTGAATAGTCCCAGCAGTTATAATTATTATCTTAGAATCAGCGCAATCACAATATTTCCCCGCTTTTACTTTTATAGGCATTATTGAAGGTATACAATGGTTTAAATCCATAGCCTCTCCCTCAGCTTTTTCCATATTCATATCAACTAATATAATATCCGTTACTATTGAACTTAGCATTAAAGTATGTGCTATAGATGAACCCACAAGCCCCGCACCAATAATTGATATTTTTGTTTTAAACATAACTTCCCTCCATCTAATTTATTTTTAATTTATACTGCAATAATTAAATATGATTTTTCACTCTATTTTTTCTGAAACAATACTAAATTAAAAGGTGTCCATAAACTATAGACACCAAAATACAAACAAAAATACAAATTATTGTTATAACTATATTTTGGCAGCCTGACAATCATGGAAATTGGAATTTTCTTTAGACTCATGGCTTTGCGCCCCTACCTTTCAGTAAGTATGCTATTATCATTATAGATTTTTATATTTATACACAAATATTATTTATTATTATATTTATCGGATAAAATTTATTAATATTAAGTTATTATAAATAAAATTTTGTATTATTTATATATTTTTTTATTTATTTACGTATATTTTTACATTATAATACATAAAATTCACTTATAAAAATTTCAAATAAATAGTTAATTATCCTATAAAATAAAAAATGATATAAAACCTTTATTGAAAAGAATTTTATACCACCCTTAACTTTAATTTTTAAAAATTTCCTTCATTGAAAGTTTCACATTCTGTACATTGATCACTATTACAATTTATTCCATATATCTGAACCTTTAATGATATACATTCTCCTCTAAAATTATATCCACACCTATTTATTTCACAGGTTATTTTGGGACTCATAACTATGGAATCTTTATTAAAAATCTGTTTTATTTCCCCTAGCAGATTTGTATTTCTTAGATTTGTCAAAGAATTTTTCAGAGTTCTATACCTAAAAGTATTACAATAAGTCTTGTTATTAGAATTTATATCTTTTCCTGTTATATGTATAATTCTAGCTGTACATAATCCATCAATATTATTTAAACAGTTTATAGCACTACATATTAAATTTGGCATAATTATATTACTCCTTACAAAGAAATTTTCATAGTTTAGAATCTTTTTAAAAGCATATTATTAAATACTCTTATTTTCTTCCTATTTAAATAAAAATATTCAAAAAACAAAAAAGGGCACCTTATTAAGGTGCTATAAATGAATCAGTTGCCAAATTTTCAATACTCCAGTATATTTTAACATCTTATTATTTTAACCACAATATAAAATATTATTCAAAAAGTAAATTTTTAATAAAAAAGAACACTATTAATTTTACAATCAATAATGCTCATTTTTTATATTTTCAATATTATCTAATAAATAGCCCTGTAACACTACATAGAAGTAAGAAACAACAACTATATATTTTTAGATAATTCATCTAAACTTAGCAGGAGTATAATAATCTTCCGCCAAGTAAGATTCATTTGATACACAATACTTCTATGTATTTGAATAATTAATAACTATTCAATACAAATTTATATATTCCTAAAAACTATTTTTCAGATCCAACTACATGAACTTTCATCATGTTTGTACTTCCTGTATTTTGAACTGGTATACCTGCAGCCACAACTACTAAGTCACCATCTTTAACATATTCGTATTCTTTAGCTTTTTCTACTGATCTAACTATTAATTCATCTGTAGACTCAACTTTTTCAGCTACTATTGGAGATACTCCCCAGCTTAATGCAAGAGATCTAGCAACTTTTTCACTTGGTGTTACAGCTATCACTGGTGCTTCTGATCTGTATTTTGAAACCATTCTTGCTGTATTTCCTGTTTGAGTAGCAGTAACTATTGCAGCTGCATTAAGTTCTGATGCTGTTTCACAAGTAGCAAGGCTTATTGCATTGGCAATATTTTTAACTGAATTTTCTTTTCTCTTTGCAAGTACATCTTTATAGTTTAATTGTCTTTCAGCAGCCTGAGCGATTTTTGCCATAGTTTGTGTAGCTTCTACTGGATAATCTCCATTAGCACTTTCACCACTTAACATTATAGCGTCTGTACCGTCAAATATTGCATTTGCTATATCTGATGCTTCTGCTCTTGTTGGTCTTGGATTTCTTATCATGGAATCAAGCATTTGAGTTGCTGTTATAACTGGTTTTCCAAGCTTATTACATTTTTCAATAATCATTTTTTGAGTTAGTGGAACTAATTCTATAGGAATTTCAACTCCCATGTCTCCTCTTGCTACCATTATACCATCAGAAGCTTCGATAATTTCATCTATATTATCTACACCTTCTTGATTTTCTACTTTTGAGAAGATTAGTATATTGCTTCCGCCATTTTCTTGAAGAACTTTTCTTATAGCATTTACATCATCTGCTTTTCTTATAAATGAAGCTGCTATTGCATCAACTTCTTGTTCACATCCAAATATAAGATCAGATTTATCCTTTTCTGTCATAGCTGGAAGCTTTATTGAAACATTAGGAACATTTACACCTTTATGACTTCCTACAAATCCTGTATTAGCTACTGTGCAATGGATATTTGTACCTTCAACTGCATCAACAGTTAATCCTACAAGACCGTCATCGATTAATATTGTATTTCCTGGCACTACATCTTTATATAAGTCAGTGTAAGTTATAGAACATTTTGTTGCATCACCAAGAACTTCTTCTCCGCAAACTACTGTAAATTTAGATCCCTTTTGAAGTTCAAGCTTTTTACCATCAAAATTATGTGTTCTTATTTCTGGTCCTTTTGTATCAAGTACTATAGCTATTGGCTTATTGTATTTTTCTCTTAATTTTTTAATAAGATCCATTCTTGTTTTGTGTTCAGCATGGTCGCCATGTGAAAAATTGTGTCTTGAAGCACTCATTCCTGCTTCAATAAATTTTGATAACATTTCTTCAGTATCACTTGCTGGTCCTATGGTAAATATCATTTTAGTCTTTTGCATTCTTAAACTCTCCTTATACTTTAAAATTCTAATATATATATATTTAATGAAAGCTATCTTGAAAGTATCTCTGATATCTCATAAAGTCTTTCATCAAATTTTCTTGGTACAGCTAATGCTTCGTCTATATCATCATCTGTTATTTTGTTTTCTCTTATTCCAATAACTCTGGATGTTTTTCCTTCAATTAGAACTTCTACAGCCCTAACTCCCATTCTTGAAGCAAGCATTCTATCAAAGGCAGATGGACTTCCACCTCTTTGTATGTGTCCTAAAATAGTTGCTCTTGTTTCAATACCAGTAACACTTTCTACCTGTTTAGCCAGTTCCATTGAACCACCTATACCTTCTGCCACTAAAATTAAGCTATGCATCTTTCCTTTTAATTTTCCTTCAAGAATAGTTTTGCATAACTCATCAAAATCATAACCTTTTTCTGGAATTATAACACTTTCTGCTCCTCCAGCTATACCTGAATATAGAGCAATATCTCCACAGTCTCTTCCCATTACTTCAACTATGCTTACCCTTTCATGAGAAGTAGAAGTATCTCTCAATTTATTTATTGCATCTAATACTGTATTTAAAGTGGTATCAAATCCTAATGTATATTCTGTATATGGTAAGTCATTATCTATAGTTCCAGGAATTCCCACAGTAGAAATTCCAAGTTTTGAAAGCTTTTGTGCTCCCATGAATGATCCATTTCCACCTATAACTACCAATCCATCTACACCAAATACCTTTAGAACTCCTGCAGCCTTTTTCCTACCTTCTTCTGTTAAAAATTCAGCACAACGAGCAGTTCTTAAAACAGTACCACCTCTTTGAATTATATCAGATACATCTTGTCTTTTCATTTCAAAGAGTTCACCATTTATTAATCCACTGTAACCTCTTTTAATGCCCATAACCTTAATTCCTTTGTCAAGACTAGTTCTTACCACTGCTCTTATGGCAGCATTCATACCAGGTGCATCTCCACCACTTGTTAGCACAGCTATTGTTTTCATATACATACCTCCTACGACCATCGGGGACTAAATATGTCCCACACGCTTTATAAAATTCACTATGAATTGAAATGTCCACCCTAAAAATTAATCACTCCGTCTTTATTCTAATAGAAATAGAGAAAAACTTCAATGCTTTATAACAAATATAATTAAATTTTATTATATTATATAATAAATTAAAAATTATCCATATTATTTTGTACTATTTTACAAAATAATATACAATAATTGTTAACATACTTTTAGATTTTCCTCTCCAAATCTCTTCCTCAAAAAGTTTAATATCTCTATATCCTCTTTTATCCATAAACTGCTGGGAAGCATAAACTTTTTTCTTTCTTTCCTAGTACATATATATATGGGCGTACTACCTTTAAATTCCGAAAGAAAATTTTCTATTTCTTTTATAGTATTTACAACCTGATTTTCATCTTCAATTTGAATATAAACCTTAGAACTATTTATCTTTACCAATGGTTTTATATCCTCACATATAATTTTAGGTTGTTCATCTTCTCTTATGCTTACCCGTCCCTTTAGTATTATCATCTCATCTTCTTTTATAAGAATTTTAAACTTTTCAAGTACATTAGGAAAAATTATAACTTCTACGGAAGCATACATATCTTCAATTTTGCAAAATGCCATCATGGAGTTATTTCTGGTTATTTTCTTTGTTACCTCTGTCAATATGCCGCCTATAACTACTCTATCCCCGTCTTTAACCTTATAGTTTTCAGAGGAATTTACTTCTTCCAAAGATTCTGCAATTACTATATCTGATATATTTGTATTTACTGAAGCATCTAAAGTTTCTTTATATTCATCTAAAGGGTGTCCCGATATATAGAGACCGGTCATCTCTTTTTCCATTGTCAATATATATTTTTTTTGAAATTCTTTAATATCTGGATACTTTACATCCATATCACTATAAGAATTTTCACTATTCATTTGATAATTACCAAATAAGCTTATCTGTCCGTCAATATTTTTCTTTCTCTGATTACTGATTCCATCCATTACTTTTTCATAAACCGCTAAAAGTCTTGACCTATATATTTTAAAATAGTCAAAAGCTCCTACCTTTATGAGGCTTTCAACTGCTCTTTTATTTACTATTCCAATATCGACTTTGTTACAAAAATCAACAAAGTTTATAAATTTACCTTTTTCATTTCTAGATTTAACTATACTCTCTATTACATTAACACCTACATTTTTAACTGCAGCCATTCCAAAACGTATTTTTTCATTTTTAACAGTAAATTTTGAAAAGCTTTCATTTATATCTGGCGGTAAAAGTTCTGTATTGATTTCTTTTGCAAATCTTACATAATATGCTACCTTTTCATTATTTCCCATTACACTGTTAAGCATAGCAGCTATAAATTCTGTTGGATAATACTTCATAAGATATGCAGTTTCATAGGCTACTACTGCATAAGCTGCTGCGTGAGATTTATTAAAAGCATAGCTTGCAAAGTCCATCATAGAATCAAATATTTTATTAGCAGCTGTTTCTGAAATACCATTTCTAAGACATCCTGCTACTTCTATATTTCCCTCATCATCTGTAATTCCATATATAAAATTACGCCTTTCCTCTTCCATTACATGATGCTTTTTTTTCGACATAGCACGTCTTACCAGATCACTTCTTCCCATGGAATATCCTGCAAGATCCCTAACTATCTGCATAACCTGTTCCTGATAAACCATACAGCCATAGGTAACATTTAATATGTGCTCTAGTTCTGGTGTGATATATTCTTCTCCCTCTGGATCATTTTTGTTTTTTACATACCTTGGTATCTCTTTCATGGGACCAGGTCTATAAAGACTTATACCGGCTATTATATCCTCAAAATTATCTGGTTTAAGTTCTTTCATAAAACTTGTCATTCCCGGAGATTCCAATTGAAATACTCCAACTGTTTTACCTTCTCCAATCATCTTATATACTTTTTCATCATTAAAGTCTATAGAATCTAAGTCTATTTTTACCCCTTTATTATCCCTTATCATATTTACAGCATCTCTTAAAACTGTAAGTGTTCTCAGTCCTAAAAAATCCATCTTCAATAATCCAAGTTCCTCTAACGTATTCATAGTAAATTGAGTTACTATGGCATCTTCATTTCTAAGAAGTGGTACATAATTTACTAAAGGCTGCGATGCTATAACCACTCCCGCAGCATGGGTTGATGTATGTCTTGGAAGCCCTTCCAAATCTCTTGAAATATCAATAAGAGTTTTAATTCTATCATCTTCCTCATAGATTTGTTTTAACTCCTGATTGATTTCAAGCGCTTTATCAATGGTAATATTCAACATAGAGGGTATCATTTTAGCTATTTTATCCACTTCCGCATAGGAATAATCCATTGCTCTTCCTACATCTCTTATGCAAGCCCTTGCTGCCATAGTTCCAAAGGTAACAATTTGTGAAACATTATTTTTACCATACTTCTCTACCACATAATCTATAACTTCCTGACGTCTTTCATAACAAAAATCAGAGTCTATATCGGGCATAGATACTCTCTCTGGATTCAAAAATCTTTCAAAAATAAGATTATATTTTATAGGGTCTATCTTAGTAATTCCTAGGGTATAGGCTACTATAGAACCTGCTCCACTGCCTCTTCCTGGCCCTGTCATTATACCATTTTCTCTGGCAAATCTTATAAAATCCCATACTATTAAAAAATAATCCACATATCCCATTTCTTTTATTATTTTAAGTTCATAATCCAGTCTACCTGTAAGCTCATCTGTTACAGGATTATATCTCTTTTTTAGTCCCTCATAACAAAGGGCTTTCATATACTCAAAATGATCTAATCCTTCTTTTAATGGAAAATTAGGCAATTTTGATTCATGAAATTTATAGTCAAAATTGCACTCTTGTGCAATTTTACAGGTATTATCCATAGCTTCTTGTACATAGGAAAACTGTTTATACATCTCTTCTGGAGATTTTAAATAGAATTCATCAGAAGCATATCTCATTCTATTTTCCTCGTTGACAGTTTTTCCTGTTTGAATACATAGAAGGACATCATGAGATTTATAATCTCTTTTATCTATATAGTGTACATCATTGGTAGCTACAAGGGGGATTTCCAGTTCTTTTGACATATTTACCAGTTCCTCATTTACCCTCAGCTGTTCATCAATTCCATGATATTGTAGTTCAAGATAAAATCCATCTTTAAATATATTTTTATAAAAAAGAGCAGCTTCTACTGCAGCTTCCCTACTTTTCTTTAAAATCTTAGATTGTACTTCTCCTCCCAAACAAGCACTTAGAGCAATTATTCCACTGCTGTGCTGTTTTAAAAAATCGTGATCTACTCTAGGCTTATAATAAAATCCTTCAATGGAAGCAGAAGACACTATCTGCATTAGGTTCCTGTAGCCCTCTTCATTTTTTACCAATAATACAAGATGATAAGTTTCATTTTCTTTATCTGGATGTTTTATATGCATAGATTTTCCTGCTACATATACTTCACAGCCTATAATTGGTTTTATCCCAGCTTCTTTAGCAGCTTTATAAAAATCCACCACTCCATACATAGCACCATGATCTGTTATAGCAAGACTTTTCATTCCAAGTTCTTTAGCCCTTGAAACCAATTTTTTTATCTTACCAGAACCATCTAAAAGACTATACTCTGTATGTACATGGAGATGAACAAAATCCTTATGTGAACTCTCCTTCTCCATTTGACTCCTCCTCTATTCCTCAAAATCCACAGAAGCAGAGCCCTCCAGCATAGGCTTTAAGTACTTTACTACTTCATTTACATGTACTGGATTCACCTGATAATTATCCATATCCTCTTTAGAATCAAACTTAGTAATCAATGCTATATCATAGGATCTCTGTGAATGTACTACGTCTTCTCCAACTTTAATTTCCTTTAAAAAGGATATCTTTCCTTCCATGGAAAGAAGTAATTCTTTTGCCTTTTTAGTATTATTTCTATCCTTTAATTTAAAAAATACAATATGAGTAAACATAATAACTCCTCCTTATAAATTATATAATATATGAAATCAAAAAAATTTCAACTCTATAATAAATTTAAAAAATCTAACTACTTTTTGAGCACTTTTGCAGATAACATGAGTTTTGAAATTAATTCTTTATTACAATCAAACATATCAACCTGTACCTTAGAAAAATTTCTTCCCATATCTACTATTTCTGTAAAAACATCTATGACACTATCCATTTGAACTGGTTTCATAAAATACGTAGTAATACTATCTACGGAAACATTTATATTGTTTTTATGTCTTAATGTCATAATTCCCATAGTTGACAATAGCATATTCAATGAACTCCAAGAAGCAGTTCCTATAACATCTAACATCTCAGCTATTATTCTACCGTTAAAATGCATTCTTCCCAACTCATTATACTCATACTTAAAATTTTTAAGTATAATGTCCTCAAGAGTTTCTCCTACTTGAGGCTGTCTTAATGCATATTGCAGGGCTTTTATAACATCTTCACGGTCAACTATACCTACTAATTCCTTATCTTCCATTACAAGGGCCAGTTCTACCCCTCCCCATCCCATAATATGAGCCGTATATGCTACAGTAGTCTTAGGAGTAACAGTCATTATATCTTTATTCATAAATTTACTTATAATTTCATCATTTTCTATATCAATATCTATATCTTTAAGCGTAATTATTCCCACTATTTTCTTATTACGATCCAGTATTAAATATTTATCACGTTTAGTAGTTCTTAAAAGCTCTCTCCATTTACCTACAGAATCATCCATGTTCATATAATTTACATCTGATTCCATAATATCCTCTACTAATATGATATCTTTTTTTATAAGACTTTCTGATATTGCTTTATTTATCATAGTAGCAATAGTAAAACTGTCATAGGAAGAAGAAATTACAGGTAGCTCCTTATCATTTGCCAATTTCTTTATATTTTCTGCACATCCAAAGCTCCCTGCTATCAAAACAGCACAATTACTCATAAGTGCGAGGCTTTGTATATCCTCTCTGTTACCTACAATGACAAGAGATCCCGGACTAATATATTTTTTTGCTGCATCATAGGTCATAGCACCTATTAAAAATTTATCGAGAGTTTTATGAATACCATTTTCTCCACCAAGTATTGTTCCTTCAACTATATTTACAACCTCTGCGTAAGTTAAACTTTCAATACTTTTTTTTTCAACTTTATCAATTTTTATAGTTCCAACTCTTGGTATGGTAGTAACAATACCCATGGAGTCACATTCTTTTATAGCTCTATAGGCAGTTCCCTCGCTAACTTCTAATTTATTTGCTATGCCTCTAACCGATATTTTAGTTCCTGATTTAAGTGAACGTACATAATTTATAATTTCCTGATGTTTTGACATAAGTTTTTATCTTCCCTCTCTTCTGAGTTCTCCTGCAATTTTTTCAATTCTTCTAAGTCTATGGTTAACCCCTGATTTTCCCACTGGTGGATTCAACATCTGCCCCAATTCTTTAAGAGATTCATCTGGAAAATTTAATCTTATTTCAGCTATTTCTTTAAGATTTTTAGGAAGCCTTGAAAGTCCTATTTCCTTTTCAATGAGCTTTATACTTTCCACTTGTCTCACTGCCGCATTAACAGTCTTACTGAGATTTGCAGTTTCGCAGTTAACCAATCTATTTACATTGTTTCTCATTTCTTTCATTATTCTAATATTTTCAAATTCTAAAAGACTGCTGTGAGCTCCAATTATATTCAATAAATCTACTATCTGCTCTCCTTCTTTTATATATACCACAAAACTGCTTTTTCTCTGTATAACCTTGGAATTCAATCCAAAACTATTTATTATACTACTAAGCTCTCTTGAATACTGTTCATTGTGAGTTACAAATTCCAAATGATAAGTTTTTTCAGGATTACTAATACTTCCTCCACCTAAAAATGCACCTCTAATATATAATTTTTTATATTCATCTCCATTAATTATTCTTTCAGGAATACCATAATTTAATGATATAATACCATTATCTTCCTTCAGCACTCCTACTTCCTTCAAAATATCCCCTATATGCATTTCCTCACTTATGTGAACTATATATACATTACTTTTCTTTAGAGAATTACTTTTCTTCACCATTAGCTTAGTATGTATTTTAAAATGATCCTTTAACAATTTAAATATTAGTCTTGCTATAGCAGGATTCTCCGTAATAATTCTAAAATTTATTTTTTTATTTCCTACAAAAGAAAGAGTTCCACTTGCCTTCATTATACCAGATAATTCTGCTACAGCTTCCTTTTTTGAAAAATCAGTAAATCTGCAAATTTCATTTTTTACTTTAGATGAAAATGACATTTTTATTCTACTCCTCATTTATTTTTAGTTTAAATATTTAAAAGTATAAGACTCCAATATATTTAATGTTAAAATTCTTTTATTTAGCTAAAAATAAACAATCAATACACCTCTTTGATTTTTATTCTTTTCTTTCAAATCCTTTGTTTTCTTTTAATCTCTCAGACAAATAGAAATATTCAATAATTTTCTTTCGATCGTAGAACAATTTCTTATCCATAATAGTTTCAACTAATATATCTGCTAATCTCTCTGAATCATGTCTTACATATCCATTTTTAATCTTTATAAATTTACCCTTAACGGTTCCTACACCCATTTTTTTCAGAGTTTCTTCATCTATATTAACTAATTCTGAAGTCTTCTCAAGATACTTATCCTGAAGTACCTCATCTATTTCTTCAGTGTTTATCACCGTATAATCTACTATACCATCTCCTACATGTTTATATATAGCTTTTATGTGATCCGATACAGAATACCCATCTGTTTCTCCAGGTTGAGTCATTATATTGGAAACATATAATCTCAAAGCTTTTGTCTTATGCAGTGCAGAAGCTATGTCCTTTACCAAAAGATTTGGAATTACGCTGGTGTAAAGACTTCCCGGGCCGAGTATTATTGCGTCTGCTTCTAATATAGCATTAATGGCTTCAGTTAGTGCCTTTACATCTTTAGGATTTATAAATATTCTTTCAATAGCACTTTCATATTGTTTTACAGCTTCCGGAATATTTGATTCACCTTCTACAATTACTCCATTTTTCAGTTCCGCTTTTAGAGTGACATTTTCCAAAGTTACAGGTACAACTCTACCAGTTACAGCTAATACAGAACTCATCTTTCTTACAGCTTCCTCAAAATTATTTGATAATCCATCCATAGCTGCTAAAAATAGATTACCAAAACTTTGATTTTTAAGCCTTCCATCTTTAAATCTATACTGTAATAATTCCTCCATTAATGGTTCTGTATCTGATAAAGCTAAAATACAGTTTCTTATATCTCCAGGAGGAAGCATTCCAAGATCTTCTCTTAAATCCCCTGAGCCGCCTCCATCGTCAGCTACTGTAACGATTGCTGTTATATTTGATGTATAATATTTTAATCCTCTAAGCATAGTGGAAAGTCCTGTTCCACCACCTATGGCAACAATTTTAGGTCCCTTTACTAAAAGTCTCTTTTCATATATAAGATTTCCAAGTTTTCTTGAGTCCAAAGATACATTTAAGTATCCTTTATTTATTAACGCAATAATAGATTTCATTCCCTGAGTTACTGACATATAAAGTATGAAAGCTCCGCTTATTATAAGAAATATATAATAAGCATTATATTCCTTACTATAAAACCTGCTTTTATTAATAATCTCTGCTAATCCAAAGGTAATCAGCATAATTCCTAGGATTCCAAGCATTACCCATCTCTTAACTTTAATGCCAGGTCTGATCCAATCTATTAGCTTCATAATTTTTTACCACCTTTATTTACATCTTCATTAATATCTCT
The DNA here is from genome assembly GCF_000807255.1 of Clostridium pasteurianum DSM 525 = ATCC 6013. Taxonomy (NCBI): domain Bacteria; kingdom Bacillati; phylum Bacillota; class Clostridia; order Eubacteriales; family Clostridiaceae; genus Clostridium; species Clostridium pasteurianum. The sequence goes on from NZ_CP009268.1 coordinate 2,962,111, forward strand.
GTGGTCTACATTAACATTATGCCCTGAAGCCTTTAACTTTGAGTAAATAGAATTTGCTATAGTAACAGATCTGTGCCTTCCACCAGTACATCCAATGGAAACTATTAGCTGTCTTTTGCCTTCTTTTAAATAATGAGGAATTAAATACTCAAGCATATCAGCTAATTTATCTATAAATACTCTAGTTTCTTCAAATCCCAATACATAATCACTTACGGGTTTATCATTTCCTGAGAAATACTTCAAATCCTGTATGTAAAATGGGTTTGGCAGGAATCTCACATCAAAAACCAAATCTGAATCCACTGGTATGCCGTATTTAAAGCCGAAGGACAGTACTGTTATAATAAGTTGAGTTTCCATCTGCCCTTCCTGTTCGTATATTTGAGTTATTTTTTCTCTTAGTTCTCTGGTAGTAAGATTAGAAGTATCTATTACATTATTTGCTCTATTTCTTACTTGTTTTAATTTTAATCTTTCCAATTCAATGCCTTTTATAACTCTTCCTTGAGGTGAAAGTGGATGTTTTCTTCTAGATTCTTTATATCTCTTCACAAGTACTTCATCACTGGCATCTAAGAATAATATTTCATATTTATATCCTGCATTTTCAAGCTTACTGAGATTTTCAAATAAATCATGAAAAAATTCTCCTCCTCTTATATCTATAACTAATGCTATTCTATCTATCTTACCCTCTGCTTGAAAACAGGCTTCTGCAAATTTTGATATTAAAGTTGGCGGTAAATTATCAACACAAAAATATCCTAAATCCTCTAAACTTCTTATTGCATGAGTTTTACCAGCTCCTGATAATCCTGTAACAATTACAAATCTCATAAATGCCTGATCTAGTTGTTATTAATATACTCTAAATCAGGGTTTCACCTACCTTTCTAATTCTAAATTCTCTCTTAAAACTAAAATTTCATTTATAGATATTCAATGTATAATTACATTGCTAATTAAATTTATCAATTAAGCTATCAAAATATTATTTTAATAGTCTTTTAATTATAACATAAAGCTATCAAGCATGAAAATTCTATACTCTTAAATTTTATACATATTTATTCCATTATCATCTTCCAAACTCATATTCATCAGATGAATCATCAGAAAAGAAAGGTTGTCCTTAAAATTTACAATCTAAGGGCAACCTCTAAATTAATTATCTTTCTTTTCAATAACTTTTATTATACTATATAAAGTCCTATTTACAGGAGTATCCACCTTATATTTTTCTCCCAACTTACATATTGTACCTGCAAACATCTCTACCTCTGTTTCTCTGCAGCTTTCGATGTCCTGGAGCATTGAAGTTCTGCTATCAGGATTCATGCTATACAACACTTCATACCATCTTTTTACATCATCATTATTTAAATTTACACCCACTTTTTCGGATAACTTTATTACTTCCATCATAGCTGAATCCATAAGATTTCTTGCTTCAACATTAGTCTGAAAAGCACCATATTTAGCTCTTAACACTGCCGAAGATTGATTTATACTGACATTAATCATAAACTTCCACCATAGAGCATGCATCATATCTTCTGGAATTTCATAGGGTATATCAGCCTCTTCAAAAAGATCCTTTACCGCTTTTACTCTTTCTGAATAATTAACATTCTTTTTTTCTCCAAAAGTTATATTTCCACAGCTGGAAAATTTAATATTATTTTTATCACGATTGCCATCAATACCAACACATAGGGAATAAAGCATTTTATCCATTCCAAACTTTTTACCGACTATTTCTTCGCTGGTAATTCCATTTAATAAAGATAATATAATGGTATTCTCTCCCACGTGATTTTTGATATCTTCCATAGCTTCTAACAACTGATTTGATTTTACAGCTATTAAAATCAAATCTGCCGGCTCACATTTTTCTTCTGGAGTTACATATTTAAAATCATATTTTTTATCATTGATAAAAAATCCATTTTCTCTATACCTTTTTATCCTTTCACCGCCAGCTATAATTTTTATTGAGTCGGGATTCATGTCATATATTTTACTTCCATAAGCACAACCAATAGCTCCTAAGCCTATTAATGATACCTTTTTTATCTTCACCATCTTAACCTCCCTGTCTATCAATTTGAAGCAAGTTCTTAATTTAGGTGGGAATTCTTTTATCCCATCTGAATTTTAGAACTGCAAATGCATGGCTTACTTTGCGTCGAACTCCCATTTGAAGAAGTTGAAGACTTACGCCAAGTTAGTCATGTGAAAAGTTTATATAAATATGATAGCATAAAAGATTAATTTTATGCTTTAAAAACATAAAATCAGTTTTTTTTCTTTTTATCTTCTCCAATTATTCTAACTTCTGGATGAAGTTCTACATTGAATTTTTCTTTAACGGTCTTTTTTACTATATGGATTAAATCAAGTATATCCTTAGCCGTAGCATTACCTTTATTTATTATGAATCCTGAATGTTTAGTAGATACTTCTGCATCCCCTACTCTTCTGCCTTTAAGTCCACTATCTTGAATAAGTTTTCCTGCAAAATATCCCGTTGGTCTTTTAAAAGTACTTCCAGCTGAAGGATATTCTAAAGGCTGCTTCTCTCTTCTTCTCTCCATAAGTTCATCTATTCTATTCTTAATCTTTTCATAATCACCTTTTTTTAGTTGAAAAGTAACTTCTAAAACCACATAATCATTTTTTAATATAGTACTCATTCTATATTCCAATTCTAAATGTTGTTTATCCAATTTTAAAAACTTTCCATTTTTATCTAATACCAATGAACTTTCCACTACCATTGACATTTCTCCATCATAAGCTCCAGCATTCATGGCTAAAGCCCCACCTACACTTCCCGGAATGCCACATGCAAATTCTAATCCAGTAAGACTAGCATCTCTAGCAATCCTACTGGTCTTTGCTATAGTTGCTCCTCCCTGGGCTGTTATTTTTTCGCCATCTACAACGATTTTGTCTAGTTTTGTAAGCTTAATTACCACACCTCTAATTCCACCGTCTTTAACTAATAAATTAGATCCATTACCAATTATATAGAAGGAAACATTATAATTCTTACATAGTTGTATTATATTAATTATTTCATCATAATTAGTAGGAGTCACCAATACATCTACAGGTCCACCTACTCTAAATGAAGTATGTTCTTTCATTTCTGCATTAAATTCTATGTTTTCTTCGTCAATTATTTTAGATAGTTTAATCAAAAAATCATTAAAATGCTCCATATTGAATCTCCTCAAAAATATTCATATAAAATTTAGTATAATCTATCCCTCTATCGTAATCAAGAATAAAATTTTTAAGTTTACATTCTTTTCTAGGAAATTTAATATATAATTTAATAAAAATCGAAAAAATTCTTAGATTACTTACAATAAATTCAATTATTCTAATTAAATATAAAAAAATGATGTTTCAAATAGCTATTTTTCTAAAGATGCCTTACCGAAATAATCTAATATACTATTTGCAGCCTTAGTATCAATAGAATCTATACTTAATAATTCCTTATAAGAAGCTTTTTTTATATTATCTATGCTTCCAAATTTTTTTAAAAGCTCTTTTCTTCTCTTAGCACCTATATTAGGTATATCCTCTAATACAGAGTGAAGAATTCTTTTATCTCTAAGACTTCTATGATAACTTATAGCAAATCTGTGAACTTCGTCTTGAATTCTAGTAATAAAATGCATTACATTTGAGTTTTTTTTCAAAAACAATTCTTCGCTATTATATATAAGTCCTCTTGTATTATGTCTATCATCTTTAACCATACCACAAACAGGTATATCTATGTTTAATTTTTTTAAAACCTCTAAAGCTATATTTATTTGTCCCAGTCCGCCATCCATAAGTATAAGATCTGGGAAAATACAGAACTTTCCCGCACTTAATTCTAAATTTCTCTCTTCTATAGCTTTAACCTCATCCAATCCCCTTTTAAATCTTCTGATAAGTATTTCCCTCATACTGTCATAATCATTGGCTCCCTTAACTGTCTTTATTTTAAAACGCCTGTAATCACTATTTTTGGGCTTTCCTTTTTCAAATACCACCATTGAACCAACGGAATCAACTCCCTGAATATTAGAAATATCATAGGCCTCAATTCTATTAGGAAGTTCTTCAAGATTTAGTATATGAGCTAAATCCTGTAAAGTTTCCTTATGTAAAGCTTTATCTTGTAATATCTTTAATTTAAATTGATCTAGAGTAGCGGAAGCATTCCTTTTTACCATTTCCAATAAATTCTTCTTATCACCTTTTTGAGGAATTTTAATTTCTACCTTTGAACCTCTTTTCATAGTAAGCCACTGTTCTAAAAGTTCTACATCCAATATATCTGGTACATATATATTTTTAGGTATAAAAGCTGTTCCACCATAGAATTCTTTGATAAATTGGGATATGATTATAGCTTTATCTTCTCCAGAAGTATTTTCAAGCATAAAATGTTCTCTTCCAACTATTTTTCCATTTCTCACAAAAAATATATTTACACAGGTATCCTTTTCATCACTGTCTAAATTTATAAAATCTTCATTTTCAAAACTGCCTGTCATTATTTTCTGTTTTTCACTTACTTTATTTAAAGCTATAATTTTATCTCTTAAAAAAGCTGCCCTCTCAAAGTCCATCTCTTCTGAAGCTTTTTCCATATCCATTTTAAGCTGCTTAATTATAATACTATCCTTTCCATTTAAAACATTTATAATTTCTCCTACAGTTTTACTATAATCCTCTTTACTTATAAGCCCTGCACAAGGTGCCGTACAAAGATTTATATGATAATTAAGGCACGGTCTTGTAATATTTCCATTCTCTATTATAGTTCTTTTACAGGTTCTTATAGGAAATATTTTTTTTATTAGCTCCATAGTTTCATATACTGCCGAAACATCTACGTAGGGTCCAAAATATTTTGCTCCATCTTTTGCAATAATTCTTGTTACAAAAATTCTTGGAAAATCTTCATTTGTAGTTATTTTTATAAAAGGATAGTGTTTGTCATCTTTAAGCAAAATATTATATCGCGGTTTGTATTTTTTTATTAAATTACATTCTAAAATTAAAGCTTCTATCTCAGAATCTGTAACGATATATTCAAATTCAGCTATATTTTTCACCATAGCTTTTACTTTCTCAGAATGATTCTTAGAACTTTGAAAATATTGTCTAACTCTATTTTTTAAAATTTTAGCTTTACCCACATATATAACTTCACCTAGAGAATTCTTCATAAGATAAACTCCTGGTTTATCTGGCAAAAGCTTTAGCTGATACTTGAAATCAAACATTAAATCACCTCCTATTTTAACTTAAGGAGCATTGGAAATCGATAAGCTATGTATAAAATAGAAATAATCACTATAATATCTTCAATGAATTTTCCATTATTAGATCCTACTCTAAAAGTAAAGGGAAATTTTATATTTTTACCTTTTAAGGGATAGAAAAGAGGCACTCCCCTATTAGTACACATATCACCTATGATATGTGTACTATATCCTATGATAAAGTAATAAACTAAATAGATATTATTATATTGTAAAGCCCTATAATTTACTATAAATGCAAATACAATCATACCTAATATGCTATGTGTAAATCCCATTCTATGCGATGAAAAAGCAACAATTATCAGTACCATTCCAATCACCATAAGTTCAGGTATATTCCTATAAAATATATTAAATACTATTAATATTGTCCCTATGCCTCCATACACGCTTACCTTAACCATTTTATTTTTTACTGGTAATATATATTTATTAAATATACTTTTAGGATGATCTATATCTGGCAGCAGTGATGAAATAATAAGAATTATCACCGCTATAATACTCAATTCTCCAGGAATCTTACTGCTTATTGCAATTCCAACAGATGCTCCCATTACAGCATGAGTCTTTCCTGTCATACATTTCTCCTTTGTTTATATTTATATCATTGACCTATTTTGAAAGTGAAGTTTTTATAACCCCAGCAGCTATTTTAGCTGCCTGGATACCTCCCTGACCTCCATCTTCCACAATTACAGCTACTGCAATTTTAGGATTTTCCATAGGTGCAAATCCAATAAACCATGAATGAGGCCTTGCATTTGATGTATCCTGATGATCTGCTGTACCAGTTTTTCCACATACATTTAAACCACTTATATCTGCATTTCCTCCAGTACCATCTGTTACAACACCTCTCATAAATTCCTTCATAGTGGCAGCTATTTCAGGAGTAGTAACATTTCCTATACTTTCAGGTTTATAAGTCATTATAGTATTTCCTGTACTTGATATTACAGAATTAACAAGATAGGGCTTCATCATTACTCCATCGTTAGCTATGGTACTTGCTACCAATGCCATCTGCATGGGTGTAGCAAGATCCTGACTTTGTCCTATAGCGCTTTGTGCTATATTTCCCGGTTCACTGGAATCATAAGTAGGAAATCTACTTTTATCTATGACAATACCATCACTAGGTATATCTTTATTAAAATAAAAATCCTCTGCTGTCTTTTTTAGCTTATTATTACCTAAAGTCAAACCTAAGGTACCAAATATTTGATTACTAGAGTGTATATAAGCTTGTTTTAAGTTTATACTTCCAAGGACTTCTCCTCCAAAGTTATTAAGTGCATACTTTGAATTAAATCTAATTCCTCCAGTATCATTAAAAGTTTGATTCATAACTCCACTAATATTTTCTAATGCACTTATAGCTGTAACAGTTTTAAAAGTAGAACCAGGCGGATATAGACCAGATACAGCTCTATTTAATAAGGGTCTGCTTTTATCAGTAGAAATTGATTTCCACTGTGCTGTAAGTTCACTATCATTTGGATTAAAAGAAGGTGCTGATACCATGGCCAATATTTCACCAGTTTTAGGATTAAGTGCCACTACCGCCCCTTTTTGTCCAGTATTACTCAATAGATTATAGGCTTGTTTTTGTACATCACTATCAAGAGTGGTAATAAGGTCATTTCCCTTTTTATCTTCCTTTTTTACAGAGCCCTTATTAGCTATAAATTCTTTTAAATACTGCACTATACTCATATCATTTGCACCCATAAGATATTGATCATACTTAGATTCAAGGCCAGTTATTCCATAACTTGGATTCACATAGCCCAGTACATGCGCAAATACGGCACCACCAGTGTACTCTCTTTTTTGAGTTAATGTATTAACCCTTGAACTCTTTGTAAGAGCATTTTTATTTCTATCGTAAATAGTTCCTCTCAATACTTCATTTCTTTTAGCCCAAAGTCTTTTATTATCTGTATTATTTACAATTTTAGGAGCCACATATACTTCAAAATATGCAACATAAGATATAACCACTATAAATAATAAGAGAAAAACAAACAATACCTTCTTTATTCCAACGGAAATATCATTCAAGCTTACCTTCCTCCTTCAGAGATCTTTTGCAGTATGCCAAGTGCCATAAATGTAATAATCATGGAAGTACCTCCATAACTTACAAGTGGCAGGGTAATCCCCGTAAGTGGAATCATATTTGTGACCCCCCCTACTATTACCAATACCTGAGCACCTATCATCGCACTGTAGCCAACTGCTAAAAGCCTTGAAAATTTATCTTCTGCAAATAGAGCTGCTCTCATACATCTATAAAATAACAAGAAATATAAAATCATTATTGCAAATCCCATAAGTACTCCCATTTCTTCACTTATGGATGCAAATATAAAGTCAGAATCATTTATTGGCACAAATCCTGGATATCCTAGCCCTAAACCGGTTCCGAATAATCCTCCCCAAGCTATAGAGTACATTGATTGCACTACCTGATAACTTTGATTCGTCTTATAAGGCCATGGATCCTGCCATATCATAACTCTAAGTCTTACATGCCCGAACAGTTTATAGCTTATAAAAGCTCCTGCTGAAAACAACAATAGACAAATTAAAACATATTTAAATTTACCAGTACAAATATATAACATAGTTACTGATATAGCAAAAAATATAAGTGCAGAACCAAGGTCTTTCTGCAATACCATAAAACCAAGCGAAACCATTACTATAAATGCCGGTTCTATAAGTTGTTTAAAATTCTTATATTTACTGAAAGCAGATGCCAAATAGGCAATTAAAAATAATTTTGCAAACTCTGATGGTTGAAAACTAAAGCCGCCAAAATGAACCCAGTTCTGGGAACCGTTAACATCAGCAGCCCCTAGTAGAGTAGGCATAGATATAAATACCAGGGTTAATACAAGAAATATATATCTAAACTTCACATATTTTTTTAGCTCTGGTAATATAACCACTATCAAAATAAAGATTACAATTCCAACCACAAAAAATATAATCTGCTTTATGGCATCAGCGGGCTTTAGTCTATATATCATAACCATACCTATATTTGAAAGTATGCAGGCAAAAATGAGAATGTATTTATCTCCATCAGGGAAAAATCTTCTAACTATAAAGTTTGAATATCCCATAAGTATACATATAATTCCACCTATAATAAGTGCTACATTATCAAAGGGTGTTTTTATCAAAAATATATTAAAAAAACTTATTATACAAAAAAGATATGTAACTCTAAGCAACCGCTTTTCTTCTTTTATACTATCCATAATTCACCTATCCTATTACCTTAAATACAATTGTTCCTATTTCTATTTTGTCTCCTGGACGAATATACACTTTCTCCTGTATTTTTTGTCCATTTACTATAGTACCATTAGTGCTGTTTAAGTCTTCAAATATATAATTATTATTTTTCATATAAATTCTTGCATGATGACCTGAAATATATTCCTCAGCAAGTACAACTGTATTATCTTCTTTTCGTCCTATAGTTACTTCACGGTCTATGGGTATCACTGAACCCTTTCTTACCATATTATTCATTCCGCCATCTACAACTTCTAAACCAAAGGTCTTTTTTCTTTTTACTCGCTTCTTATCTCCACTTTTCATGTCTTTATACATTATTCTAAGTGCAAAAGCAATTATTAAATATATTACTGCAATAATAAATATTTTAAAGATGAGACTTAATTTACTAAAACCTGAAGTCTCTAGTACTAATCCTAGATATAAATTATTAAGTATCAAACACTTCACCTTCTCGCCGTGTAATATAAAGGACCAGCATAATATTCATGCTAGTCCTAGTACAATTATAGCATTTTTTTTAAATATTGTCCTGTATAAGATAAATTATTTTTTACTATATCCTCAGGAGTACCTGTGCACAATATATTTCCTCCTTTTTCCCCGCCTTCTGGTCCTAAATCGATAATATAATCTGCACACTTTATTACATCTAAATTATGTTCTATAACTACTACAGTATTTCCAGTATCCACAAGTCTCTGAAGTATTTCAACAAGCCTGCTTACATCATCTATATGAAGCCCCGTAGTAGGTTCATCTAATATATAAAGAGTTTTCCCAGTACTTCTCTTAGATAATTCATAGGCAAGCTTTATTCTCTGAGCTTCCCCTCCAGAAAGTTGTGTTGAAGGCTGCCCAAGTCTTATATATCCTAATCCTACATCCATTAATGTATCTAGTTTATTTTTAATCCTAGGTATATTTTCAAAAAACTTCACTGCTTCTTCTACAGTCATATTCAGTACATCGTCTATATTCCTGTTTTTATATTTTATCTCCAAAGTTTCCCTATTATACCTCTTTCCTTTACATACCTCACAGGGTACATATACATCTGATAGAAATTGCATCTCTATTTTTATAATTCCATCACCTTTGCAGGCTTCGCATCTTCCACCTTTAACATTAAAACTAAATCTTCCAGGTTTATACCCTCTCATCTTAGCGTCATTTGTTACAGAAAATAATTCTCTTATTATATCAAATACTCCAGTATAGGTAGCCGGGTTAGATCTTGGTGTCCTTCCAATAGGGCTCTGATTTATATCTATTATTTTATCAATATTTTCTATCCCCTGAATTTCCTTATGTTTTCCTGGATTAGCCTTACTGTGATTTATTTTTTTGTTAAGTCCTTTATATAATATTTCATTGACAAGAGTACTCTTTCCCGATCCAGAAACTCCAGTTACACAAGTTAATACTCCTATTGGGAAATTTACCTTTATATTTTTCAAATTATTTTCCTTAGCACCAATTATTTTAATAAAATTATCGCTGAATTTTCTTCTTTTTTTTGGTACATCTATCTTTTTCTCTCCAGTAATATATTGACCAGTTATAGATTCTTTACAATTTTTAATATATTGAAGATCACCAGCTGCAACTATTTCTCCTCCATGTTCTCCTGCTCCAGGTCCTACATCTACTATAAAATCTGCTTCTTTTATAGTATCTTCATCATGTTCAACTACTATTAATGTATTTCCTATATCCCTTAAATGTTTCATAGTAGCTATTAATTTATCATTGTCTCTTTGATGAAGACCAATGCTTGGTTCATCAAGTATGTATAAAACCCCTACAAGACTTGATCCTATTTGAGTAGCAAGTCTAATTCTCTGTGATTCTCCTCCTGAGAGGGTTCTAGCCGCTCTTGTAAGATTTAAATAATCTAACCCTACATCAATTAAAAATTTCAGTCTGTCTTTTATTTCTTTAAGTATCTGATTACTTATTATTTTATCCTTTTCACTTAATTCCAAATTATTTATAAAGTTGAGTTCGTCTCTTATGGGTAAGCTGCAAAATTCAAATATATTTTTATCTCCCACTGTAACCGCTAATACCTCTGGTTTTAATCTAGCTCCTTTACACTTAGGGCAGGGATTATCACTCATATAATTTTCTATTTCATTTTTTATATATTCAGAATTACTTTCCATATATCTTCTTCTAAGTTCATTTATAATACCTTCATACTGATGGTTAAACTGCATGTTTTGATTGTCTTTATTATAATAGACTACAAGTTTCTCCCCTTTAGTTCCATATAATATTATATCTAATACTTCAGGATCCAAATCTTTTACAGGGGTATCTATAGTAAAATTATATCTTTTTTGAAGAGCTGTAAGTATACTATAGGTCCAGGAATCTTCCTTTAGTCTTCCTTCTCCCCAAGGAGCTATGGCACCTTCTGATATACTTTTCTCCTTATCTGGTATAACTAAATCCTCATCAATCTCCATAAGGGTTCCAAGTCCATCACAAGTATCACATTTCCCAAAAGGTGAATTAAAGGAAAACATTCTTGGAGCTAATTCTCCAATACTTATATTACAATCAGGACATGCAAAACTTTCACTAAAGAGCATATCCTCTCCATCAATTATATTCACTATTACAATTCCTTCTGCAAGTTTTAAAGCCGTTTCCAATGAATCTGTAAGTCTGCTCTTTATTCCATCTTTTATAACAATTCTATCCACAATTGCATCTATATGATGTTTTTTATTTTTTTCAAGCTTAATTGATTCACCTTCAATTTCCTGTATCTCCCCATCAATCCTTGCCCTTACAAATCCATTTTTCTTAATATTTTCCAGTACTTTTACATGTTCACCTTTTCTTCCTCTAATTACTGGTGATAATATTTGTATTTTGGTCCTTTCTGGTAGTTCTAAAATTTTATCCACCATTTGATCAATGGTCTGTTGTCTTATTTCCTTACCACATTTTGGACAGTGAGGAATACCTACCTTAGAATAAAGCAATCTTAAATAGTCATATATTTCTGTAACTGTTCCAACAGTAGATCTTGGATTTCTTCCTGTAGTTTTTTGATCAATAGATATAGCTGGAGAAAGTCCTTCAATGTATTCTACATCCGGCTTATCCATTTGCCCTAAAAATTGTCTTGCATAGGAAGATAATGATTCTACATATCTCCTCTGACCTTCTGCATAAAGAGTATCAAAAGCTAAAGAAGATTTTCCCGATCCAGAAAGTCCTGTAAATACAACAAATTTATCTCTAGGTATAGTGAGACTAACATTTTTTAAATTGTTTACCTTAGCACCTTTAATAACTATTTTATCCTGCAAAGTATTTCACCCCTTATAAGCATAGATCAATTGATACATTAACTCAATTAATCTATGAACTTTTCATTTTTTCTTCAGCTTTTTCTTAAGATTAAAAATTGTATCCCTAAGTCTTGCAGCAGTTTCAAATTGAAGGTCTTTAGCTGCCTGTTTCATTTCTTCTTCATATTTTTTAATTACTTTCTCTATATTCTCATTATTTGCATTTACTGCCTCTTCTAAACTATTATACTCAGCTTTTTCTTCTGCCACTTTAGATATCTCCAGTATTTCTCTTATATCTTTTTTTACAGTGGTAGGAACAATTCCATTTTTTGTATTGTATTCTATTTGTATAGTTCTTCTTCTATTGGTTTCACTTATAGCCTTATCCATAGATCTAGTTATAGTGTCTGCATACATTATAACTTTACTTTCAGAATTCCTTGCTGCCCTTCCTATAGTCTGAACAAGAGATGTTTCTGATCTCAAAAAACCCTCTTTATCTGCATCTAAAATAGCTACTAAAGCTACCTCTGGAATATCCAGCCCTTCTCTTAAAAGGTTGATTCCCACTAAAACATCAAATTCTTTTTTTCTGAGTCCCTGAATGATTTTCATTCTCTCTATAGTATCTATATCAGAGTGCATATATCTAGTTTTAATATTCATCCCTTTCAAATAATCTGTCAAATCCTCAGCCATTTTCTTTGTAAGAGTAGTAACTAATATTCTAAAGCCCTTATCTATAGTTTCATTTATCTTTCCATACAAATCATCTATCTGGCCTTTAACTGGAAGGACAATTATCTCAGGATCCAGTAATCCAGTAGGTCTTATTATCTGCTCTGCCACATTAGTTGAATGCTCCAATTCGTATTTAGCGGGCGTGGCACTGACAAAAATTACATCGTGAAATTTTTTCTCAAATTCTTCAAATTTAAGAGGTCTGTTATCAAAAGCCGATGGAAGCCTAAATCCATATTCTACAAGTGTATTTTTTCTAGATCTGTCACCACCATACATAGCTTTAACCTGAGGAAGTGTTACATGGCTTTCATCAATAAACAACATAAAATCCTCCGGAAAATAGTCTATAAGTGTTTTGGGTGGCTCTCCCACGGATCTTCCATCCATAATCCTGGAATAATTTTCAATACCGGTGCAATATCCCACTTCTCTCATCATTTCTATATCAAAATTAGTTCTCTGCTTAAGTCTCTGTGCCTCTAAAAGTTTGTCTTCTGCTGTAAGTTGTTTAAGTCTTTCTTCAAGCTCAGCTTCTATCTTATTTATAGCTACTTCTAATCTATCTCTTGAAGTAGCAAAATGGGATGCTGGAAAAATAACGGTATGCTTAAGTTCACCTATTATATTTCCAGTTAATACATCAAATTCTTTTATTTTGTCAATTTCATCTCCGAAAAACTCCACTCTTATAGCTTTACTGGTAGAGGATGCTGGAAAAATGTCCAGTGTGTCTCCTCTGACTCTAAAAGTTCCTCTGATGAAGTTTATCTCATTTCTTTCATATTGAATTTCTATAAGCTTCTTTAACACCTGATCTCTATCCTTTTCCATACCTTCTCTTAAGGAAATGGATAACTTTTTATATTCATCAGGATTACCTAATCCATAAATACAAGATACAGAAGCTACAATGACTACATCCTGTCTCTCAAAAAGTGCCGATGTAGCTGAGTGTCTTAATTTATCTATTTCGTCATTTATAGATGCATCTTTTTCTATATATGTATCCGTTTGAGGTACATAGGCCTCAGGTTGGTAATAATCATAATAAGATACAAAATATTCCACTGCACTGTCTGGAAAAAATTCTCTGAACTCAGAACATAATTGTGCTGCCAAAGTCTTATTATGTGCTAATACTAAAGTTGGTTTTTGTAATCTTTCAATTATGTTAGCCATGGTAAAAGTTTTTCCTGACCCTGTAACTCCAAGCAAAGTCTGAAATTTATTGCCACTTTGGACTCCTTTCACCAATTTATCTATAGCATCAGGCTGATCTCCTGTAGGCTTAAATTTTGAACATATTTTAAATTTACCCATACAAAATTCCTCCACTGAACATTTGTTCGTATAACAATTTTACACTTTCATAATGCTATTGTCAATTTATTTATATAAACTCCGTAGAGTTATTTTTTATCTTCTTCATCTTTCTTTACTTTATCCAAAGTTTCTTGAAAAGAACTTCTATCATATTTCATAACTACACTATTTTTAGGAATAGTTCTAGGAACAAAAACTATTCCCAATCTTTTATTTTTATTCATTTTATTATAATCAACTTGTTCTAATTTTCCATGAACAGTTTTTATTTTAAGCCATATAAATGTGGATACATTATTTAAAGCTTCTATTATGTCCTGATCATTTATTATCTTTTTGTCATTTACTTCAACTACTCTATCTCCACTTTTAATTCCCATTTCAGAAGCTGGAGAAGATGGTGCCACTTCCAAAACCATAAGTCCCTCATCAGTACTTACATATTTAGGTGCTCCTTTTGTTTCCATATAAGTTTGGATTTTAAGCATTATTTCGTGGGCTAAAGGTGCAAAAATAGCTATTAAAAATTCCCCTAATAAATTTATTCTGCCAATTTGTGCTACTATAAGCAAAATAATACCATATATTGCTATGCCCATCCCTGAAGATATAACTTTTTCTTTCTTGCTCCTTGTAAAAGTTATAGAATTGTATCCTATTACTCCATAAAAGGCAAAAAAAGCAACAGCAGCATTTTTTACTATGCTGTAACCAATAACTTCAGATCCAGATGAAATGTTTGGACCACTTAAAACAAACATCAATGCTACAGGAATTATCCAATATCTTTTAAGTGCAAATCCTCCTATTATAGTATTATTTTTATTAGTAAATACAGGAATTGTTCCTTTATCCCCATCTATAATCACAAGTATACCTTCTATTATGTGTAATATAGCTACAAGTGAAATCAGCATAACTACATTTGTCTTTAAAAACTCAAATTGATTCATATTTATATGGTAAATCAACCCTATAAACTGTATACCTACACTCATCAAAGACAATATACCAGCAGAATAGGAAAAACATATAAATCTATTGCCAAATATCATAAGTATAATGGATATCATAAACATTAAAGTTATAGTTATTTGACTGACAAATGCTATTCCAAGATAAGAACTTATTAAGCTAGCTATAGTTCCAGCAAATATTCCAATAACTATTTGAGAAATAGTCAATACAAAAGTTGAATTTAGCTGTTCACCTATTATCATTTTCTGCATCATAACAATTTTTTTATTCCTTGTGTATAGTATAAATGCTAACATAAGAAGTATAAAAACATATGGTGGTGTAATTATTGCCTGTGAAATTGACTTAAGTACATATAATGCAATATTCATTAAAATAAAATTCCCCTCTCACCAAACTACTTTTCCCTGTGATCCTATCACAATTGAAGCAAGTTCTTAATTCAGGTGGGGATTCTTTTATCCCATCTTAATTTTAGAACTGCAAATGCATGACTTACTTGGCATTGGCGTCGAACTCCCACTTAAAGAAAAGCAGACAAAACAAAATTTATTTTGTATTTGGTCGCTTTCACAGAGTGCAAGCAGAGAACCAAAATCTTCTTTTTGATTTTGTGTGTGGGCTGTACAGAGTGCGTTGGAGACTTACGCCAAGTTAGTCAGGTTAAATATATGACTTCAGACAAAAATATACATTATCTGAAGTCACTCTGTAAATAAAGCTTCAATACTGCTAAAAATATTTATTTAATCTTACTGCTGATTACTTCTAAAGCCTTTTTAAATTGTGGATCTGAATTTCTATCATAAGGCTTATTTAACAACTCTTGTGGATATTTCACTTCCATATCTGGTTGAAATCCTTTATGATTTATATTTTCATCCAAAGGAGTATACCATTTTGATATAGTAACTTTTAATTGAGTATTATCTCCAGTATTAAAACTTGTTTGAACTACCCCTTTACCAAAAGTTTTTTCACCAATTAAAGTACCTGCCTTATAATCTTTTATTGCACCAGAGAATATTTCCGATGCACTAGCTGTATTTCCATTTGTAAGTACTACTAATGGAATACCAATAGCACTTCCACCTTTTGATTTATAAACTTGTTTTTTACCATTTTTATCTACCGTATAAACTACAGTCTTTCCTTTATCTACGAAGTTAGATGCAACATCTAAACAATCATCCAAAATTCCGCCTCCATTATCTCTTAAATCCAATATTAATCCTTTCATTCCTGAATTCTTGAGTTCTTGTAATTTTTTATTAAAATTTTCTCCGGTATTTTCATCAAACATAGATATGTCTATGTAACCAATACTGTTAGATAACATCTGTCCTGTAACCGTATTGTATTCAATTTTTTCTCTTTTAGCAACTACATCAAAATTTCCCTTACCAGCTCTCTGTATAGTTAATGTTACATTTGTACCTTCTTTTCCCTTCATAAGAGAAACTGCTTTATTAAGCTCTGTTCCTGTAATTTGCGTTCCATTTACCTTAATTATACTATCTCCTGATTTTACACCGGCTTTTTCTGCTGGTGAACCTTCAAATACAGCATTAACAGTAACTTTATCTTCTCTATTTTCAACCTGTATACCAACTCCTACATACTCCTGTCCTTGAAGTTGATTATTAAAAGACTTTGTTTCCTCTGCATCCATAAATACTGTATAAGGATCATTAAGAGAATTGGTCATACCTTTAATAGCCCCATTCACTAAAGCGTTATCATCAATTTTACCGTCATAATATTTATACAATTGTTCTCTTACTAAAAATAACTTTTTAAATTTCATTACTTCATCTAAACTGGTTCTGCTTATCTCTACATTTCCATTAGGTAAACTTAAAGTAACTCTATTCCCAATTAAAAATGTCAGCACATTTGTTACTATTAATATAGCCACAGTAAATATTATCCATTTTTTCTTGTTATTTATCAATATATTCACTCCTCTGTTTTGGTAGTACTCCTTTTATTATTTATGTAAATATGAATTAATTATAACACTATAAAAAAATAAATTGCAAAATTCTTAAAAAATTAATTAAAGCCTATAAATTTTTTGGTTAAAATCTATAAATAAAATAATCTATATATGTTTTCTATTCAAAATGTTATTTTACTATAGTATAATTCATAATTCAAAGTTAAGTAAATAAAATGACATGCAAAATAAAATTATATCTGCATGTCAAAATTATATATTCAATTTAAATTTAAGACAATATTATATTAATAAATGTAGCTTACACTATTAAGAATTTTCTTATTGCTATTATACTACCAATAGCTCCTATAAATATTCCAATAATCATAAATAGCCAAGATATATGTGTAAATATATAAATAGGACTTATAAAGCTCATCATCATAGATATTGAAGAAGTTGCCTTATTATAAGCTAATCCATATATATAATATAAGAGTAACACTGATACGATAGATCCAAACAATCCAATTATCATTCCTTCTATAATAAAAGGCCATCTTATAAACCAATCTGTAGCACCTATATATTTCATTATGTTAATTTCTTTACGCCTTGAGTATACCGCAAGTCTAATAGTATTTCCTATAAGAAATAACGAAACTCCTATTAATATAACAAATAAAGCTCCTCCAACCCACTGTATAGTTTTAGTTATTGCTGAAATCTTATTAACTATATCTCTTCCATCCTTAGCTTGTTCTATACCGTCCATATATTTACCGCCAGACTGTACTGCGCTAACAACTTGTGATACATAATCAGGCTGCTTAACCTTTACTATATATGAATTTGGAAGAGGATTATCATTTTCCATACCTGCAACTAACCCTTTATTCTTGTCGCCCAATTGCTGTTTCAAATCTTGCAATGCCTGCTTTTTGCTTTTAAAAGTAATACTTGTTACACCATCTAATTTACTTATTTTATTATATACTTGCTGCTGTTGATCTATTTTAATATCATCCTTTAAAATGATCTGAGCTTCAACTTGTGATTCCACATCTGTTATACCAACTTTTACATTTAAAAGGAGCATTGAAAAGGCTCCCAAAATAAATAATGTAGCCATTACCGTAGCTGCAGACGCTAAACTTATTGTTGCATTTCTTCTTATACTCTTCATAGCATCTATAATAAATAACTTAATAGTACTAATTCTCATCGTATCTACCTCTCTGTTCATCCCTAGCCAAGACACCATTTTCAATAGCTAGAACCCTCTTTTTCATATCATTAACTATATTCCTAGCATGTGTTGCCATTAAAACAGTTGTACCCGCTCTATTTATATCGCTTATTATATTCATTATATCATTAGCAGTATCCGGATCAAGATTTCCTGTAGGCTCGTCCGCTATTAGTATAGCTGGATTATTTACTATGGCCCTAGCAATTGAAACTCTTTGCTGCTCTCCACCAGAGAGCTGATTTGGGAAATCTTTATATTTATCAGACAACCCTACCATTGCTAATACTAGAGGTACTCTTTTCTTTATTTCTTTGTGACTTGCCTGAATAATCCTCATGGCAAAAGCTACATTTTCATAAACATTTAGCGTTGGTATAAGTCTAAAATCCTGAAATACCATTCCCACTTTTCTCCTATAAAAAGGAATCTGTTTTCTAGATAATGTAGTAATGTCAGTGTCATTTACTATTATACTTCCAGCAGTAGGTTCAATCTCTCTCATCAGAAGCTTTACAAAAGTAGATTTACCAGCTCCACTAGGACCAACTAAAAAAACAAACTCACCCTTTTTTATACTTATATTAATATTTGAAAGTGCTACAACATCATTCATATAAACCTTACTGACATTTTTAAACTCAATCATTATTTATCTCCTCAACTTATATTGTTTTATCTACGCAATACGCTTGTAATAATTATAGCATACTTAACCATTTTCTAAAGTCACATTTTTATTAAAATTGTATTAATTTTATTAATTGAATATTCCTATCCCTATAATATTTAACAATATATATTTTTTCTACAAAATAAATTTTCATTTATCCCATTATTTTCACATAATTATAATCTTAATAAAATTATTCAATAAATTCTATATGATAATTAAACACATAAGTTTAATCTTCGCTTATTATATTATTGAAACCATTTCCCAATACTTCCCTGGCATCACTTACAGATATAAAAGCCTTATCATCAACTTCTTTTATATAATTCCTTAATTTTATAAATTCATTTCTACTGAGCACTGTATATAATATAAAAGTATCATTCCCAGTGTAGCCACCTTTACCATTAAAAATAGTACACCCTCTATTAAGCTTTTCTATGATATATTTACTTATTTTTTCATTTTCTCTACTAATTATCATTATTTGTTTACATCTATTAAATCCTTCTATAACCATATCTATTATAAAACCTTGAATTATAACTGATAACAGTGAAAACATACCAAGGTCAGCACCAAGGGTAGCTCCTGCAAAAAATGTTATAACAAGATCTACAATTAGTAAAGATTTACCAATATCAATATGAAAAAACTTATTTAAAATCTTTGCAATAATATCAGTTCCTCCAGTAGAGGCATTCTGATTAAATACTATACCCATACCAATACCGCTTAAAAGAGTTCCAAATAGCGTTGCAAGCAATACATTGTTAGTAATAGTTCCGAAGGTAAAAAAATGATCCATAATCCAAACCATTCCTGAAAGACCTAAGCTTGAATATATGGTTTTGGCTCCAAATTTTCCGCCTATAGCACTGAAAGCCAGTATAAATAAAGCCGAATTCAACAAAGTCATTAAAAGTCCTACTGAAAGCATTGGGAATACTTCATTTAATATTATTGCTATTCCCATAACTCCACCTGCAGCTATTTTGCTCGGTTCTAAAAAAAGCTTTATACTTAGGGCAACTATTAAAGATCCTATTGTTATTATTACATATTCTTTTAATTTTTTCATTTTATCACCGCTTAATTTTCTTAGATATTTTATCCTATAACCAGTAGTTGGGATATTTTACTTCTATTATAAAGATAATAGAAACAATTTTCTACTTAATTTATCTAACCTTAATTGATATAACAAATTTCAACTAAATAAGATTTATTGATTATTAGTTTATACAGTTAATATAATTTCAATTCAATTATTAATTTTTTATTATAAATAAAGTATATATACCGTCATAGATTATTCTATCTTTGACAATAGAATATTACAAAATTTAAATTAAAAATATTTAAAACTAACAATAATAAAGCGTCCACTGGAAGTGAACGCCTATGATATGGTGTTTTAATGGTTACTTGAACAACAGCTGATTACTTTTTAAGTTTATACCTTTTTTAACCTGCATTGCTATATCCTGAGCAGTTAAATTATATGCTTTTAAAAGTTCATCTGGTTTTCCACTTTCTCCAAATACATCTTTAATACCAACTCTAAGCACAGGCACAGGATATTCTTCTCCAGTAACCTCACAAACTGCTGAACCTAATCCTCCAATTATGCTATGCTCTTCTGCAGTTACAATAATACCAGTTTCTTTTGCTGCTGAAATAATTAATTCTTTATCTATAGGCTTTACTGTATGTATGTTAATTACTTTAACATTTATACCTTGATCTTTTAATATATCATGAGCTTCTAAAGCTGCATCTACCATAATCCCCGTAGCAACAATAGCTGCATCTGTACCTTCTCTTAAGACAACACCTTTACCAATTTGAAATTTATAATCAGGTACATCATTTATAACATTTACTGGTGCTCTTCCAAGTCTAACATAACAAGGTCCCTGATATTCAGCTATAGCTTCAATAGCCGCTTCTGTTTCAACTGCATCACTTGGAGATATAACAGTCATATTTGGGATACTTCTCATTAAAGATAAATCTTCTACAGATTGATGTGACGCTCCATCTTCCCCCACTGTAATTCCCGCATGAGTAGCACATATCTTTACATTCAGTTTAGTATAACAAATAGAATTCCTTATTTGCTCAAAAGCTCTTCCTGCTGCAAATATAGCAAAAGTACTAGCAAAGGCAATTTTACCACAAGTAGCAAGTCCAGCTGCTACTGACATCATATTACCCTCTGCAATTCCCATATTAATAAATCTGTCAGTGCATTTCTCTTTAAACTCTGCCGTTTTAGTAGATTTGGACAAATCCGCATCCAGCACAACAATTTTTTTATTGTTTGATCCTATTCTAGCTAAAGCTTTTCCATAAGCTTCTCTTGTGGCTACTTTCTTTGACATTATTTTACCCTCCCATATTCTTCCTAACTAAAATTTAATTTTTATCCGGTTGACAATTAAAAACTTTTAAGTAACTTATATAGAAATTTAGTTCAAGCAAAAACTTCCAAAATAATACTTTATTGACAATAAATCAACTTTTACTATTCCGCTCTAATCTCAGCTAAAGCTCTATCACATTGTTCTTTATTTGGTGCAACTCCGTGCCAAGAAACTTGGTCTTCCATAAAACTTACACCTTTTCCCTTTATGGTTTTACATACTATCATTGTAGGTCTTCCTTTAGTTTTCCTAGCTTCGTCTATCGCCTGTATTAATTCATTAAAATCGTGTCCATTTACATTAATTACATGCCAATTAAAAGCTTCAAATTTATTACTTACTGGTTCTGGCGACATTACATCCTCACATTTTCCATCAATTTGAAGTCCATTGTGATCAACAAAAGCAGTTAAGTTATCCAATTTATAATGTGCCGCAGCCATGGATGCTTCCCAAACCTGTCCTTCTTCTAATTCACCATCTCCAAGTAGTGCATAAACCCTGTAATCTTTTTTGTCAATTTTACCTGCTAACGCCATTCCCACTGCTGCTGAAATTCCCTGTCCTAAAGATCCTGTGGACATATCTATACCAGGTACATAATTCATATTAGGATGCCCCTGAAGGATAGATCCAAATTTTCTAAGACTCTTTAACTCACTTTTATTAAAATATCCTCTTTCCGCTAAAGTGCTATAGAGAGCTGGTGCTGCATGACCTTTAGATAAGACAAATCTATCTCTATTCTCATCCTTTGAATTTTCAGGATCTATATTCATTTCTTTAAAATACAAAGTTGTTAATATCTCTACTGCCGATAATGAACCCCCTGTATGACCTGAAGCTGACTCAGTAAGCATAGTTATAATATCTTCTCTAATTTTTACAGCATTTTCCTTAAGAAGTTTTAAATCATTTTGCATGTTATTACCCCCTATTTATAACTACATATTTAACAATCCTAGTTATAAACTTTTTAAAAGACTACACTTATGTAATATAGTATAGCATATTTATACAATAATAATAACACATATATTAATAAAATAACATATATTTTAAATTTAATTTTTATTATGTTTTTAATTAATTAATAATATAATTATTTAATATATACTAAATGTTAAAATATCTAATAAAATGCTATTTTTATATAAAACATGTTAAAAATAGCACTAAAAATATCAGTAATTAATTACTAGAATTTATATCCTTTATTATTAAAATCAAAAATAGCATTCTAGAATAAACTAGAATGCTATCTAAAATATATAATTCTAAATGACTTAAAATATTAATCACACTTAAGAGCTATACTTACTAAGAGTGCTTTATCTACTTTTTCCATATCACTCTCGGTCATATGACCAATCTTTTCCTTAAGTCGTTTTTTGTCAAGAGTTCTTATCTGTTCTAACAAAACTACCGAATCTTTATTTAATCCATATTCCTCTGAAGAAATTTCAACATGAGTTGGAAGTTTTGCCTTATTTATCTGTGAAGTAATCGCTGCTACAATTACTGTAGGACTGTACTTATTGCCTATATCATTTTGAATAATGATAACAGGCCTTATTCCACCCTGTTCTGATCCAACTACTGGACTTAAATCAGCATAGAATATATCTCCTCGTTTCACCACCATCGTCATCAGGCAAATCACTCTCCGAAAGCTTAACTTCATATTCTTTTAATTCTTTTATATCAGAGCAAAAACCCATTTCACAAATTTCTAGGTTTAATTCTGACATCTCCATATATCCCTTTTTCATTTCTTCCATAAAATTGATTTTTTTCTTCTCTTCTATATATAATATTATTGCTTCACGAATAAATTCACTTCTTTTTTTACAATCTTCCTTTAGTGCTTTATCAAATTCACTACATAGTGTATCTGAGAGGTTTACTACTAATCTCTTTGAGCTTGACATTGGACAATTAATACCTCCTATTTACCAAAACGAAAATATGTATGTACCTATTATAATTTAAAATTTGTCAATATGTCAAAGGATTCGTTATATTTTATCTACATTTTTCTTATGAATATGTTATACATAGTTCCTTATTTTTGTAACTTTTCCATGTTTCACATAAACCCTAGGAACTCTTTTACTTACCATACAAACAACTTCATAATTTATAGTGTCTATATTTTTAGCAATATCATCGGCATCAAATTTACAATTTAAAGACTGTCCCATAAGTATAACTTCATCTCCAACTTTAGCTTCAGGAATATGAGATATATCTACCATACACTGATCCATGCAAATTCTTCCAACCACTGGGGCAAATTTATCATTTATTATAACTTTTGCTTTTCCAAACATAAGTCTTGTATAACCATCAGCATAACCTACAGGTAATGTTGCTATAATACTGTCTTTTTCACAGGTAAATTTTCTACCATAACTTATGTATTCTCCTTTTTTAAGAGTTTTTATATGTACTATATTTGTTTTTAAAGTCATTACAGGCTTTAATTCTAATCTGCTCTTATCTACTTCCCCGGAAGGATAATATCCATACAATATTATACCTGGTCGTACTCCATCAAGATGTGTATTAGGCAATTCCATAATAGCAGCACTATTAGCTATATGTCTTATTCTTACTGATACACCCTTTTCTTTAAGTTTTTTATAAAAAGAATTAAAAATTTCAAATTGCCTGTAAGTATATTCCTTATTTTCTTCATCCGCTGTAGAAAAATGAGAAAACAATCCTTCTATCTCTATATTTGGCAACCTGCTTATTTTATATACATCCTCTATACTTTTACCATCAGGCAAAAATCCAATTCTCCCCATCCCCGTATCTAATGCTATGTGTATTTTAACTTTTATATGTCTCTTTTCGGCTATTGAAGAAAGTTTCAATGCATATTCATAGGAAAATACAGTTTGTTCTATATCATATTTTAGTATTTCATCAGCAAGACTTAAAGGAGTATATCCTAAAATCATAATAGGACATTCAATTCCCGCTCTTCTAAGTTCTACAGCCTCACTTACTACTGCCACTGACAATCTAGTAACACCGTTTTCTAAAAGCACAGCTGCAACATCAACAGCTCCATGTCCATAGGCATCAGCTTTTACCACTCCAAAGATTTCATTACTTTTGGAAAGCTTTTTTATCCCTCTCATATTAAATTCTAAATTATCAACATTAATTTCTGCCCAAACAGGTCTTAAATGTTTAAACATATTATCACCTTCCCAGATATGTCTTTACTTTATATTGATAATAGATAAATAACTCCTTTAGTTAACTCTGAAAAGAGATTTATCTACACTGCAATTTGGTACAAAATTTTTATAATTTACTATAAATTTTTCATTTTCCTTTATATCATATACAACTAGTTTTTGCGGAATCTTTTTATTAACATCTACATATAAAATACCATGACTTATATTTCTATTACTATCAGGCATATCTGTATTTATAAGTTCATATTTCTTACCATTTACAGTTTTATAAGAAGTTTTTATTCTTTCATTTGTGTATAATAAATCAATAAAATTTCCCAAAAAACTGATTTTGTATACATCATCGAAATTCATATCTGTAATATACTTATTTCCATTTTGCAAATCAGTAATATAAATTTTATCATCTTTGTAAATAAGCACCCTTTGATTATTTAATTCTAATCTATATCCTAAACCTAAAAAATACATTTGTCTACCACTATAATCGAGCTTTTGTTTGTTATTTTTAACTTCAATACTCATATCTGTAGTATAGCTTTTTAAATCTTTTAAATACGCTATACTACTTTTATCATTCTTTCCCTTTCCGCATCCAGTTACTATTAGAATCAAGACAATTGATATAAATATTAATAATATTTTTTTCATAACTCCTCCAAATAAATAATTTTCTTATTAATATCTATTCAATTCTTGTCCTCAAAATTCATATTTAATTATTAGTTTTGTAATTTTTTTATGGCATAGGGAATTGCATCCAATACATCGCTGGCACTGACGTTAAACATCTCTTTTGACAACATCTCTCCACAATATCCATGCAAAAATGCACCTGTTACAGCAGCATCAATAACATCTTGTCCCTGAGCTATAAACGATGTTATTATACCAGTCAGGCAATCACCCATTCCACCTGATGCCATTGCACTATTACCTGTAGAATTTACTATAACTGAATTACCCTTGGTAATAACAGTATTGTATCCCTTTAAAAGTACAATGACATTGTACTTCTTTGCAAATTCCTTAGCAACTTTGATTCTGTTTTTCTCTATATAATCTACTGGTAATCCAGTAAGTCTTGACATTTCACCTGGGTGCGGAGTTATTAATACAGGTACTTTGGAATTTTCCAATATACTTAAATCTTTACTTAATACATTTATTCCATCGGCATCTATAACCACAGGACACTTACTATTTTTTAATACAAAATTTAAAACTTTATATGTATTTTCATTATCACCCATTCCTGGTCCTACAGCAACACAATTACTATTTGCCAAGAGTTTATTTACACCTTCTATATTTTTAGAGGAAATAGTCATTGCTTCATTGAATTTAGATCTTAAAGTTTGAAGTATGTCTTCATCACAACATAAAGTTACGAGTCCAGCTCCGCTTCTAACTGCTCCTTCTGTACTTATATAGGCTGCACCAGTATATTGCTCTGATCCTGCAAAAATCAATACTCTTCCATAATTACCTTTATGAGAATATTTATCTCTAACTGCAACTTTTTTCTTAAATATATCTTTATCTGTAACAAAGCCGCCATCATGAAATTCACTTATCACAAATTCTGGTATACCTATTTTTTCAACAATAATTTCTCCAGTATACTTTTCTGAATTGTAATTCAAAAATCCACTTTTGTACAGCTCAAAGGTTATGGTTTTATTACTATCAATACAATTTCCCATTACATCCCCAGTATCACTATTTAATCCTGAAGGTACATCTATAGATACTGTAAATTGTGAATTTTCATTTATAGTTGATATAACAGTATCATATATCCCCTCTACATTTCTGTTTATACCAGTACCTAAAAGTGCATCTATAATAACGTCTGAATAAACCAAATATACTTCTAAATGCTCTATATCTTTTAAATCTTGAATGAAAATTATATTAACTTCCATATTTTTTAAAATAGAATAATTTGCTCTGCAGCTATCAGTCATTTTTTCTACATTTCCTACAAAGAAAACTTGTACATTTTTTTTCAATGAAATTAGATGTCTTGCTACAGCAAATCCAT
Organism: Clostridium pasteurianum DSM 525 = ATCC 6013; assembly: GCF_000807255.1. Lineage (NCBI taxonomy): Bacteria > Bacillati > Bacillota > Clostridia > Eubacteriales > Clostridiaceae > Clostridium > Clostridium pasteurianum. Next base: position 2,988,694 of record NZ_CP009268.1, read on the forward strand.
CTCCACCATTATTTCCAGTTCCACAAATCACAGTGAAATAACTATTATCTTTTAAATCTATATTCTTTATTACTTTTAAAGCCGCATTTTCCATCAAAACCAGTTCTGAAATTCCCAATTCATTTATACAATAATTATCAATTTTTTTTATAATATTACTTGATACAAATTTCAATTAAATCACCTCTAATATAGCATACGCTATTGCATTTTCTTTACTATGAGATATGCTTAAATGTATTTTATAATCACCAAATTTATTTGCTATTTGTTTTGCCTTTCCCTTTAAAATTACTACTGGTTTTCCTTTAACATTTCTATCTATCTCTATATCACGAATACTAAACTGCATAAATCCAGTTCCCAAGGCTTTTGAGACAGCTTCTTTAGCCGCAAATCTTCCAGCTGCATATTCCGGTCTCAAATTTCTGCTTTTTAAATATTCAATTTCATTTTGAGTATACACCTTTTTCAAAAACAATGAATTTTTTTCTATAGCATCTCTTATCCTATTTATTTCCACTATATCTATGCCCACACCTAATATCATATAACAGTCTCCTTTAAAAGCATAAGTAGAAAAGGGCGAAACACTTTTTCCTATTTGATATTTGTTCTTTGAACTTTATACTTTGCCTTTTAGTTCGTCTTTTCCCACTTATGCGAATACACTTTATTATTTAATATGACTTTATTATAATATATAAGGTAAACTATTATCAATGAATGTCACTTATTTGAAGTCTATACTAACGCTTATTTAAATCAATCATATAATAACTATCTATTATAATATATTAATTTTAATATAGTTACTCTCATCATATGTATTCAACCTAAAATATATATTTATGCTTTAAAAATATTTAACTATAAGTTGAATATATGTAATATGAAATTATTATAAAAATAAAAGAGAGGTTCACCTCTCTATCCAATAGAAATTTCTTTAAGTACATTATCGAAATCAATAATATATTCATCAACATAGTCACCTAGAATTTCAATGGCATTTATTGGAGAAACTTCATTATCATATAATAACTTAGTTAATTGCTGTACTTTATGTCTATGAGGACTTATATTATATACAGAATCCCTCTCTAAATTAATAGTTTTCCCATTTAGTATGTCTTTTCTTTCAATTTCAATTCCATAAGATTGTACATCATTATTTACACCATAATTGTAAATCTCTATATTTGATTTTGTTATCCTATACTCATATTTATGTTCAATTTCATCATTTGTTATTGATTTAGTAAAAACATCAACTATATTCATTATCAAATTCCCCCCACTACTTAATAAAAATATACTAACACTATTAATCAGAGAAAAGTGTCAATTTGTGATATAATAAAATAATTATTTATCTCTTTGAAATGACACTATTATTATAAATATTTCTTTAAATCAATATATCTATACTAATTAAGTTTTTTATGTTATCATAAATAATGATTTTTTTGTCGATTATTATATATTATCATCATATATTTTTCTTAAGTAATCTAATAATATATCTTCTTCAATACCAATATAATTACATATATCTTCCAATATCAATATAGAAATAACTATTGTTGAAATATTTTTTCTTGAATAATTTTCAAGTCCATACCTAAATTTATATTCATTTAAAATACTCTTGTTACACTTTATATCCATATATATTTCATTTAATACTTTATAGATTATTTTATATGAAATAACCATAAAATCTCTTTTAGTTTTAGTTTTACTTTTTCCATTAATTACATCCCATACTATTTTATTGAGCTTTATATCTTTATAATATTTTTCCATCTGAATATTATAATAATTTGCTATATATTTTCCTACGATCTTTGAATCAATAATAGCAATCTCTCCTCTTGTATTAAACATTACAAAAAGCTCTAAATCCCTTTTACTTCTATTTATTTCATTTAATACTTTTCTCATCTTATTATTAAAATAAGTAGTATATTTTGCATCAAAAATAATATATTCCAATTCTCTTGAAGCCACCAGGGAAACAAAATCATCAAAAGTTCTAAATAATTTTCCAAGATAGTCTTTATTGTTCATAGCTATGTAAATCATCCTTTCTAAACATTAATTGTAATTCACCTTAGAATTAATAATATATTTCCCTTTTAAAAATTTTTTACTCAATAAATCAAAATAAATAAAACACTATCAAATTTTTATACTATGATAGTGTATTTCACTCCATTATTCTCTTAACATTTAATTATTTTTTAAGATTTCTTTCCATTATCATAGTTTTAAACTCAATATAACCTCTCCATCTCCATCCTAATTTAATTAATTTCTTTTCATGTTTCAAAGCTAGATATCTCATGTCTATCCCATCTTCAGATAATTTATTAAGCATCCCAATACAGGTTTGTATAGTATCAAATAATTCTTCAGCAATAACTCCTTTGTTTCTATCCTCCATTATGGCTTTATTTAATTCTTTTTGTTCAATTTCTAATTTCTCAGATAGCTGCTCCAAAGTATAATTATCATTATCTATATTTAAAGAACTATTTTTACTTAGTATAGGAAATTTCATATAACATAACCTCCTTACTTTTATTAATCTAGCCTTTTTGTTTATTTTATATCCATTTTATTCAAAAAAATAATAATGGTGCAAAAAATTTAAACTCTATTTAATATTAATATATTTATTTAATATCAATCTATCAAATATATTAGTATTTTTGTTAAAATATTTTTACTTAAAATTGTTTAAAAAAATGTGTATTGTAAATAATTCTAGAAGAGCTAACTTTTTAATTTTAAATAATTACCACCATTAATCCAATTTTATAATAGAGACAGAATTTATAATTTTTTAAATTCTGTCTCTATTATTTAAAATTATTATATTACACATATTTCCTTGAATTAAAATTTTTATTTAAGCAAAAATATAATTATAAAAATTATTTAATGATTATATAAAATTATATATTTAAATTACTTTATATAATTTTATTTATAGGCAAAAGGAGATTAAAATTATGAGTAAAAAAGAAAAAACAGCCACTAATAATCAATGGACTTCAACACCTGAAGCTTCATCAAAAAAAGAAAATTATTCTCATAAAAAAGAAAAAACAGCTACTGATAATCAATGGACTTCAACAATAAAAAATAATATTTACGAAGAATAGAATAAAAATTAATCCGTACTTGTCTTGGTTTATTGATAGTACGGATTAATTTATTATTCTACACTTTATTATTTATAGATATATTAAACTTAAAAATAGTACTTTAAAATCAACAGAAATGCCATTAATAAAGACTTTTAATTCATTAGTAAATTTGACATATTCCTCAAAGTATAATATCATACAAGTTATAAAACATTTACACGTTCTGTTTATTAGAAGTTATTACTACAACTTGACTTCTAAAAGCAATTTATCTATAATATACTTTCATATAACATAATATAAGTTTATCCTATAATGGATGAGATAATATTCTATTATATAATTAAACTATAAAAAGAATATTTTCACACCTTAGGATAATTAATCTAAGCTTAATGAAAATATAAATTCTAGTTAAGTAAGATTAATTAATAAGAGTAAACTTGTAAAAATATTTGTTTTAATTAAAAAAATCTTTTCCTGCTAAAATGTATAAATATTTACTATTTATATAAAGTAAGTAGTTGGTATCTATTAACACATATTAATTTTCACTACTGTATTCAAGCACATTTTCAATTAAAACATTCACTTTATCAATTCTAAATTATTTTTACAATTTTTAACATATCTTTAGCTATATTATGTTATAATATAAATTATTGCTTAATAAAAAGCAAAATAGGTTGATAACCAGTCTAAGGAGGAAAGCTATATTGAACAAAAAAGCGGTGTCCATTATTATGATGGTAGCACTTTTTACTATCATCATAGGCAGCAATTGTTTTGCTGCACCGACCACTGATGAATCAGCTGAACTAAAGCAAACTCAAAATACTAAAAAACAACTAGAGGGTAAAATTAAAAACTTAAATACACAAATTGATGACATAATAGAAAAAGTGGACAAAAATAAAAAGGACATGAACAAAATTGACCAAGACATTCAAAAAACTGAAGAAAAATTAAATACCTTGGAAGAACATTCAAAAGAGCAGGAGATTTTATTCAAAAAACGTTTACGAGCCATATATATAAGTGGCGGTGGCAACAACTACCTAGATGTAATTTTAGGGTCCCGTAGTGTAAGTGATCTTATATCATCAATGGATTCAATTTCTATAGTCATGAAATATGATAATAAGCTTGTTGCTCAATTACAAGAACAAAAGAATGTTATAAATGACAAGAAGAAAGATTTAGATGATAAAAATAATCAATTAACTGCTTTAAAAGCCAATAATGAATCTATTTTATCAAATCTAAACAATGACATAAAACAGCAGAATAAATTACTTGCTGATGCAAAAGAAAAAGAGAATAGATTAATAGCGGAGCAGAGGGCAAGGGAAGAGGCTGAAGCACAGGCAGCTGCAAGAGCTGCAGCCGCTGCTGAGCAAGCTAAATTAGCTGCTGCACAAGCACAGGCTAAAAAGTCTGTACAGGTTGCACAATCTGAAAATACATCAAAAAAAGTAGCTAGTAATCCTGTAAGCGGTAGTACAAGTTCCCCTGTACCTATAAATCGTGGTGCCATACCTAGTGGTAATTCTTCTAATGTATTATATATGGAAGCAACCGCTTATAGTGATAATGGCTTTACGGCATCCGGTAATAAAACTCATAGAGACCCTAATGGCTATAGTACTATAGCTGTTGATCCTAGAGTTATTCCACTGGGGTCTAAAGTATACGTAGAAGGTTATGGCTATGCCATCGCCAGTGATACTGGTGGTGCTATTAAAGGAAATATAATAGATCTATATGTACACTCTGATAGTGAAGCTCTAAGTTGGGGCAGAAGGAATGTAAAAGTTCATATAATAGGAAATTAGTAATTTCTATTTACTTCGATTGAAGAAATTTTATATTAAAGGAGTTATCTCACAATGTTAGTGAAATAGCTCCTTTAGTTAATTTATCTATCTATTAGTATAAATACTATTGAAAAATTTCATGTTTCCTACAGTAATCTGTTAACTTAATTATAATAATAATTTTTATTCTGGATTTTTTAAAGACTCTATCATGTCTATTTTAGCAAATCTATTATACATTATTAAATTAACTATGAAAGAAAATACTATTGTGATCATAAAAGAATAAATGCAATAAATAAAATTTATACTCTTTATAAACATCATTGCATTTATTTCTGCACTACTTATTATAAGCTTACTAATAAATATGCCATACAGTATTCCCGCAGAAGCACCTATAATTGTTAGTATTATGTTTTCTCTATATATGTACAGAGCTAATTCATTATCATAAAACCCTAAAAGCTTTATAGTAGCTAATTCTCTTTTTCTCTCATTTATATTTATATTAGTAAGATTATATATTACCACAAAAGCTAGTATTCCTGCTGATATTATTAATACTAAAACTACTGAATTTATACTGTCAATACTTTTATTGAGACTCACCTTAATATTATTTTTAAAACTTACAGAATTAACTTCATCTATAGTTTTTAACATTCTTAAGGTGTTCTCCTGGCTGCTGTTTGAAGAATTATATAAAGTTCCATACATACTATTGAATTCTATATTTTCACCAGTAATTTTTTTATAATAGCTGGGGCTTATATAAATATAATGCTGAATGTATTGTTCCGTTATAGATGATATCTTACCCTCTACTACTTTACCTTCTATATTTATCTTAAAATTATCTCCAACCTTTTTATTTATGAGTTTTGATAATTTCTCTGTAATTACTACTCCTTCATCACCAAGTGTTAAAGTACTATCATCCATGCTGAGGTTTATATATCTATTGAGCTCATCTTTACTCTCCGGTACTATTATATATACATCTTCACTTCCTGCTCCTGCTTCCTTAACAGAAGCATTTTTTGAATATATAAATAGAGCGGATTTTATATTAGTTTTTTTTATAATACTATTATATATATTCTTCTTTTTTTCACTGTCTACATAGTCATTAAGATTAATCTGCATATCATATTTGTAAATTTCATTAAATTGTTTATACATTGCCCCAATTATACCCTCTTTAAGAGCAAAACCAGTTATAATTAATCCTGTACAGGCAGCAATGCCTATTACTGTCATAAAAAATCTCTGTTTATATCTAAATATATTCCTCGCAGTAACTTTTTTTGTAAAACTAAGTCTTTTCCATAAAAAACTCATTTTTTCTGCTAATATAGTTTTTCCAGCTTTAGGCGGTTTAGGCCTCATTAGTAAAGCAGGTACCTCTCTTAATTCACTTAAGGCAGCCCCTATAGATGCCAAGGTTGTAAAAATTATAGCTATTAAAGATGCTTTCAATGCCAAATTAGCATTAAAAGGTGTTAAATAATGGGGAATAGTATATAGTGAACCATATGCATTCATTATAAGTGGTGGAAATAATCTGAATCCAAAGGATATTCCTATAATACTTCCTATGATACTTGCCAAAGATGAATATATTAAATAGTGAGATACAATGGCTAGTCTTGAATAGCCAAGGGCTTTAAATGTTCCTATTTCAATTCTTTTTTCTTGTACCATTCTAGTCATGGTAGTTAAACTTACCAGTGCAGCTACTAGAAAAAATATTAAAGGAAATGCCTTTCCTATATTATCAATTCTATCACTGTCCTGTCTAAAACTCTCATAACCTATATTAAAAGCTCTTCCTAATACATACCATTGTGGATTTTTTATATGCTTAAGTTTCTCTCTATTATTTTGAATTTCTATTTCTGCTAATTTAAGCTGTGAATTTGCCTTTAATTCCTCAGCATTTAATTTCTCAATATTTTCATTAATAGCTTTTTCGCTATCTTTTATGTTTATCTTTTCTTTACTAAGCCTTGCAATTCCATCTTTTTTCTTTTTATCAAGTTTTACTTCTAAAGCTGATAATCTTTTTTTATTTACTTCCACATCAGATTTTCCCTTTTTAAGTTTTATTTCTCCCTCTTTTAATAACTGTTCTCTAGTAAATATTTGCTGTTTTCCTTTGCTTATATCCAAAGCAGCTTTATCAAAATTAGCTTTTAAGACTTTTATATCAAAATATCCATTAAATATATCTATAAAGCCACTATCATTTAAATTAGTATATATACTGTCAAAATCTTTTCCCTTTATGTTTTTATATATGTTATATATAGAATTGTATTCTCTTATATATAATGGATTAAAGGGCATAGAATCCTTATTATTTTTTGCTTTTTCCAATTTTGCCTTCATTTGTTTTAATATTCTATTTTCCGCTTGCAGTTTACTTTCCATCAACTTATTTTCAGAATGGCTAATTTTATCTTTTGCTTTTTTAATTTCTATATTGCCATTTTCTATCTCTCTATCTTTTAAATCTATATTTTCTTTTGCGATTTTAATGTTAACTTTACCTTGGGATATCTGTTTTTCAGCATCAGATATTTTTTTATTAAAATCACTTTCATTTTTCTCAAATTCCACCTTGCCCTGATTTAATTTATCTCTAGCTTCTTCAATTTTACTACGTCCTTGTAAGACTTTATTTTCTACTTCTTTTCTAGAAATAACTAATTTGTTTTCTGCTTCATCTATTTTATCTTCAGCATTTTTTAAAACCTGTATATATCTTATTTTATTTCTTTCAATTCCTGCATACTTAAGCTGTTTTTCCATTTCAGTCATAATATTTTTATATTCTTCGTTTTTTAAAAGACTGTATCTAGATTCTTTATTATTACATCTAACATACATTTCTGTATAAACATCATTTTTAAATACTTCTGGAAGTATGTATATAAATCCCTTTACATCACCATCTCCCACTGAACTTATCTGCCTCTGAGCCGATATATATAACGGTGATTGTGCTGTTCCAACAATTTTAAAGCTATCATTTTTTAAATTATCTTTTATATTACTTTTATTACCAGACTTAATAACTATGATATCCCCTATATTTAACTTATACTCTTTAAGAAATCTCTCTTCAACTATTACTTCTTTATCACTTTTAATAGTTCTGCCCTCGGTAATATTTATTCTGTTCATAGAATTTTTATCAGGTAATGAATTAATATTAACTACAATGGAGTGATTATTTTTTTCTATCACCCCATCTATTGAATAAGAACCTTCTGCTTTCGATATACCTTTTAGTTTTTCAATAGCCTCTATATCATCCTCAGTTATACCAAGAGTAGAAATCAATTTAAAATCCATAAAATTATTATTGTTAAAATAGTAATCTGCAGATATTTTCATATCCGGGCTTGTAGCTCTCACTCCTGCATAAAAGGCTACGCCTATAGCAATAATTATAACTATAGACAAAAATCTGGAAATACTCTTTTTTATATCTCTAAACAAATTTTTAAAAAAAGTCTTCTTCATAGCTACCACTCTATACTTTCTATAGATACAGGTTTTAAGTTTTTCTTTAAGCTTGTTATCTTCCCATTTTTTACATTTATTATTTTATTGGCCATTGGTGCAATAGCTGAATTATGAGTTATAACTATAACTGTCATATTATAGTTTTGTGAAGTATCCAATAGCAATTTTAATACAGATTTTCCCGTACTATAGTCCAATGCTCCTGTGGGTTCATCACAGAGAAGAAGTTTGGGTTTTTTAGCAAGTGCTCTTGCAATAGATACTCTCTGCTGTTCTCCTCCAGATAGTTGAGACGGGAAATTACTCATTCTGGCTTCAAGTCCAACATTTTTAAGTACTTCTTTAGGATTCACAGCATCTTTGCATATCTCCACTGCCAACTCTACATTTTCTAATGCATTTAAATTTTCAACTAAATTATAAAATTGAAATACAAAACCTATATCTTCTCTTCTATATTTTGTTAACATTTTTTTATTATATTTGCTTATTTCCTTTCCATCTACATAAATACTTCCTTCAGTCACATGATCCATCCCACCTAAAAGATTTAATATAGTAGATTTACCTGCACCACTGGCCCCTAATATTATTACAAATTCTCCTTTGTCTATAGAAAATGAAATATCATCTACTGCTTTTACAATAATTTCACCCATATTATAAATTTTCTTAACATTTTTTAATTCTATAAAGTTTTCCATATACTACACCTTTTATCTTAATATTTATAGTTATACAATTATCTTTATCTATATCTAAAATCTTATCCATTAATTATTGTAAATTTACATTTATTTTTTAATACAACACAAAAAAGGACTTGCATCATTAAATAATAAACAAGTCCCACTTTATCAAATATGCTTTGATTAATTTGTAAAAAATACTTTAAATAAAAAAATACTCTATAATAGTTATATCAATTTTTAGATATTACCTTTGTACCTTCCTCATCAGTAATTAAAACCTTAGTAACTACCTTGGTAAATAAAGAAGTGTCAATAACTCCAGAAATATTTTTTAAATTATTTTCAAGTTCTTGAATATTTGTGACATTATTAAAATCTGTATCAATTAGCAAATTTCCATTTTCAGTTATTGTTCCGCCATCTTTGGCTGCACTAGTTCTAAGAATTGGTACTCCACCTATTTTCTTAAGCTTTTTTTCAACATATTTTAAAGCATCTGGCAATACTTCTAAAACTACGGGATGTTTAAAGGTTAATGTCTTTGAAAATTTAGCTTTGTCCACTAGTAATACGTAATCTTCTGCCATACTAGCAATCAATTTCTCTTTGGTATGTATTCCTCCTCCACTTTTTAAAGCATTTAACTCTTCATCCACTTCATCACAACCATCAAATGCTATAGATACCTCATCTACGACACAAGTATGAAGTACTTCTAATCCCTTATCTATGCACAACATTTTAGTTTTAAAAGAGGGAGTAACCACCTTCACATTTAGATTTCTATTTTCTCTTATGTAGTCGATTAAATAAGATATAGTACTTCCTCCACCAAGACCTATTATACTGTTATTTTTTATATACTTTAGAGCTTCTTTTGCGCATTCTCTTTTTAAATCATCACTATTCAAAATCTATTTCCTCCTTAAAATTAAAATAATCCACTAAATTATTATTTTATGTAATTATTTATAGACACAGTCGCTCTTTACTCTCAGGCCAAGAATATAAAAATAGTAAAGAGGATAGTAATCGTATAAAACTTTAATAGTAAACTGTAAAATTAAATTTTTTATAATTACAATTCTATAATAATATAAGGAATTTTTTTCGTCAATATATTTTTCATGAAATTTAATTTCCCTTTTTATTAAATTATACTATGCAATTTATTTTTTCTTACCTATAACATGTCTTTGCGGTCTTATAGTAACATCAGTGAGAACTGTTCCCGGTCTCTGACTAAGTATCATTTCTACTACATTTGATACACACTCTCCAGTAATATAAGATTCTGGAAGATCTCCTTCTTTAAATTTAGCATTATTATAAAAATCCGTTTTAGTCATATCAGGATGTATTGTAACCACCTTTACTCCAGCCTTTCTGGTTTCATCAAATAAACTCTCACTAAAATGACTGAGACCGGCCTTAGTAGCAGAATAGGCACAGCCTATAGGACTAGATTTTTTAGCAGTTATCGAAGATATGTTTATTATATAACCGGAATTCCTTTTTAAATCTCTTAAGAGAATATGAGTGAATATTATAGGCGCTTCTAAATTTGTTGCTATCATTGCATGAATTTTTTTAGTGCTTATTTCCTCATGAGGCCCAAAATACCCTATCCCCGCATTGTTAACTAGTATAAATATTTCCTTTTCACCGCTCCTTATATCTTTAATTTTTTTCTCTAATAAATTAATATCAGTTATATCACAAACTATTTCAATAAAATTTTCATGTTGAAAATCAGTTTTCGAAAAATTTCTTGCTATCCCATAAACTTTATATCTCATATCAAGTAGAACTTTTGCTATCTCAAGTCCTATTCCTGAAGATGCACCTGTTACTATTGCAGACTTCATCTATATCATCTCCATATAATTATTTAATCAGTGAGTTATAAATCTATACTTTAATTTTTTATATAGATATCCAATTTAAAATACAAATTTTAAATTTTTTAAATAAAGCTATTTAGCTTATTCATATTTATCAATATTTAATTATGAGATTGGATATCTATATTTAAATGTATATTTTATTTTCATATATATATTTCATAGTCTCATTTTTTACAAATACTATCATTTCCTCAATATGTTTTTCATTGTAACTGCAAATGTCATCTTCCACACTAAAGGGATAGGCTAATATTTTAGAATTTGTTCTTAATTTATTTATTATCTTTAAATAATTTTTTGATATTCTAAATACTCCAATACTTACCTGATAAATTCTTCTTCCAGAAATATTTTTGAATATTGTATCTATAAATTCTTTATAAACTATTTTCCAATTATTTATATAAAGTAGAGGATCAAAGCACAATCTTACTTTCCAGCCTCTATCTATTGCCTGACATATATTCTCCAATCTTTTCTGTAAGAATGGAGTACCAATTTCAAATTCTTCTATAACTTTTTTTGGCGATAAAGTCCATGCTAAAATTACATTATCACAACAAGGTATTTCCTTTAATAATTCAAAACTTGCACTTTTAGTTCTAATCTCTATTTTTAAATTATTATGCTTAACCGCAGTATCAATCCACTTATGGAGAAATCCTGTAATACCTTCTAAAGCCATTAAATCTGTGTCATAAGATACACATAAGTATACAGGATGATTTTTAAGCATTTTTTCTATTTCAGATATGCTGTCTTCAATATTTACAAATATCACAATATTTCCAGAAGGATACATCCCCTGTAAATAACAATATTCACAATTGTAAATGCAATTCATTACAGCTGAAGTATAATAAAAATTGCTATTTCCAAAACTATCACACATTTGTGAACCTTTATACACAAAATTATTTTTCTTCACAGCTAATATGAGTTTTGGACTATTCTTTTGAATTACAAAATTCTGATGGCTTCTGCAAAATACATCTTTATAATGATCTATTTTAACTACTTTGCTGTTATTAAAATTGTCAATAATTTTAGAAGAAATTTCATAATTTAAGGCCTGTTCTTCTACATAAATATGTGAAAACTTACAATTCCATAAGTCTATTTTTAACTTGCTCAAAAATCTTCTTCCCTTCATTTTTAGATTTACATTGAAATTTTGTATACTCTTTAAGTAACTCAATAACATTCCCATTTCTTATCTCATATTGTGTAGAAAGTTTATTTAATTCCATCTTCATAGAAGAGGTAAGTTTTATATTTTCTGATAATAACTTTAAAACATTATATTCCTCTTCAGTAATAATATCTTCACTATAAAAATTTATTTTCACTCTTTTTTCCAGCCAGATATATATACTTTGCATACTATCTACAAATAATCTTTCTATTTTTTCAGGTGTTACAGATTGTGGATTTAATATATCCGAAACAATTTTTATTATGTGAATATTATGAGGTTTTGCAAATATAGAAGCAGCTTGATATACAAAGGCCCCTTCCTGGTCTACAATATCTCCTTCTATTTTTTCTAGTTTATCCTGTTCAACCACCTGTGCAAAAGATTCCAAAGTACCTTCATTAAATGGATGTTTAAATAACATATCTGGATAAAAAGATTTTTTTGAACAATTATCTATGAGCTTATTACATAAAATTATTTTTCCTTTTTCAAGCTCATATCTGGTACTTCCACATATACCTATATCTATGAAAATATCATTTTCATTATATCCAAAACAATTTAACAGATAAGTTACAGCAGCTACAGATTTTATATATCCCGTACCACTAATAATAAGTATTTCATTTTTACCTTTGAAAACCTGAAATCTTGTAGATTCCATAGACTTTTTCATATTATAATGAAAAATTATATCTTTTGCTTCATAATATAGAGCAGTTAAGAAATAAATCATATTTTGTTCACTCCATAGCTTAAATAAATTAATTTATATGAAAATTATACTATATACACTTATATAATCCAAATTGCTTATTTTTAATTTTACTTAACAGGATTCTACTTAGATATTAAAACTCATAAATAGAATTTATATTAAATTTTATTAGATATACAAAAAATGCACTTTTTATATATCTAAATTAATATATAAAAAGTGCAAACTATAACTTTTTACTTATTGATAAATTTTATTATTGCTTAATTCTACTTTACATAAAATTATTGCATCATCAAAAAGTTTAAACTATTTATTAAAGACTTCTACTTTTAGACAGCTTTCACAGGCTCATTACTGTATTCTTCTAATTTTAAAATTGAATCTTCTATCATATCATAGGTAATTTCATAAGGTACATGAACAATATCCCCTGTTTGCATAACTTTAGAAATTACTATTTTCAGTTCATCTTTTGTAACTTCTAAGTCTGAAAGTTTTGTTGGTAACCCTATACTTTTACAGAAATTATACACTTTATTTAGTTCATCAAATTGTTTGTCACATAATAACAATACCAATACTCCATAAGAAACAACTTCTCCATGTAAATGATTTTTCTCAATCTGCTTTAATTCTGTCATACCATAATATATGGAATGGGCAAGACAGCTATTATAATCATTTATGACAAGATTGGAAACAAGTCCCGTACTAATGATAATATCAAGAGTAACTTGTTCTAATTCATAACTGGCAATATTTGCTTCACAATCTTCTAATGCTTTTTTACCATTCTCCAGCAAAGGTTCTGTACATATTTTACTGATTTGAACTCCCAGTGCATTAAAATGCTCAAGCTTATCATTACGAGAAGAAAAAGTACATTCATATTTTTTGCTTAAAGCATCACCAATACCTGCCCATAAAAATACTTTAGGAGCCTCTGCAATTATTTCAGTGCATATAAAAGTATGCTCAGCTGGTTTATCTCTAAAATATAATTCCTTGAAAACACCTTTATTGTCATACATAACACATACAGAAGTACAAGCTGCACAGTTAGAAGCAATAGTTGGAAAAGTAAATATTGGCTTATTAATCTGGTGAGAAAGTACTTTACAAGTATCTATAGCACGTCCACCACCTACGGCAAATATAATATCAGCTTTATGTATTAAAGGATTCTCCTTTAACATTTCTACATTTTCAAAGGAAGAATCTCCACCATACCAAATGAAATCTAGGATTTCAAGTGTACTATCTGTAACCGCACTTTTTATCTTTTTCTTTACCTTTTCAATGGCAGTTTTGCCACCAATAACAACTATATTTTTACCATAATTTGGACACAGTTCCTTTATCCTATCATAGGCATCTGTTCCTATACTGTAACTTGGTAAAAAAACACTATAACTCATCCAATCATCCCTTTATTTATTTTTATAAAATCATTTTATAATTAATACATTAATTATAACTAATTCAGATATTAATAACAACTTAAATATATGCTAATATATCTATCTATCCTATCAATAAATATAATCTATTATATAAAAAATCCACATTAAGATTATTCCTAACATGGACTAATAAAATATTATCAATAAGTAATATTATCTTTATTTTCTTCAATAACTTCAATAAATGCATCGGCAATATCAGGATCAAATTGGCTACCTCTGCATTTTTTTAATTCTTCAATAGCTTCACTATGACTCTTTATCTTTGAATAAGGTCTATTAGAAGTCATGGCATCAAAACTATCTACTACAGTTAAAATTCTGGCAAGATAAGGTATATTCTCCCCCTTTAAATTGTCAGGATAACCTTTTCCATCATATCTTTCATGATGATGTAATATTAGCGGAGCAATATAACTTAAAGATTTAACTGGATTTATAATTTCTACACCATTTGCTGGATGTTGCTTTAATACTTCCCACTCCTCATTATTCAAGGGCATTTTCTTATTCAATACTTCTTCTCCAATATTAATTTTACCTATATCATGCATGTATGCTCCATACACTAATTTTTTCTTATCTTCCTCACTAAGTCCAAGTTTTTCTGCAAGTAATCTGCTGTAGAAAACTACTCTTTCAACATGACCATAAGTATATCTATCCTTTGCATTAATAACACTTATTAATGTCTTTATAGAAGTAACAAGGTCTATATCCTTATGTTCTATCTCCTTTTTAAGCTCATCAAGTATGGAATGATAAGTTTCAACTCTATTCTTATTAAAAAATTTAGCTCTATAAAGGGCATCATCTGCACACTTTATAAGTTCAACTTCATTTTCAGCTTTATCCGGAAAAGTGGATACCCCCATGGAAGCTGTTATTTTTCCCTTTGGTTGATTTTCTTCACCTTCAAAATAAGTTTCCTGGATTCTATATCTTATATTTTCAGCTATTTTTATTGCGTCCTGTTCTAAAGTATCCGGTAATATAATAGCAAACTCTTCTCCTCCATATCTTGCTGCAATTCCATTTTCAACTATAATCTCTTTTAATAATGAACCTATAATTTTAAGCACCTGATCACCCTTTTGATGACCGTATAAATCATTATAATGCTTAAAATGATCTATATCTATAAATATCAATGAAATAGGTCTATTTTCCTTTTTATATGATATTAATTTCTCTCTTAAAGCTTCATGAAAAAATCTATGATTATATACCCCAGTAAGCCCATCTTCATTGGCTAAATTTTGCAGCTTTTCTATATGATTTCTTTCAGTTTTCACATAAAATCCAAGGGGCCAGGCTGTAAGTATAAATACAGCAGCTAATATCAGATCCTTTTCAAAGTATATATTTTCCATAAGTCCCTGAGCATATATAAGATCTATTGTCAATACAATAATTGAAGATGTAAAGGCAATTATTAAGCCTTGATTCATACCCGATTGTATAGCAGTAGTTATTATAATAAAAAGAAATAAAAATTTAAAATCACTTCTATGTGCACCTGTAAGAAGGATAATACACAAAAATATTAGAACAAATATATAATTTTCAATTATTTGAATTCTAATAATATACTTTTTATTAAATTTCTTAGTTGTAGAAAATGCCCATATAGAATAAATTAATGTTAAAATAAGTACAGAAACTATTACAAATTGTATTGTTAATGAATAATTGAAATTACTAAATGATATATTAAAATGTTTCTGAACAAATTTAAAAAATGCCATACCAGAAAATAGCAACGAAGATAATTTTACTACTGATACAATATCATTTATTTGCTTTTTTTTATTATCTACTTCACTCATATTTTCACTACCTTACATTAATCTAAAAAATATTAGGGTCGGTAAACCGACCCCCTTTAGGATTACCTCTTCTGTAAGCATTTTGGTTCTTCTGGTTGATAAAAAAAGAATACACATGCTGATGAAGCAATTACAGAAGCAACTACAGTTGTAACAGCTGCAACTACAATCAATAATTTCTTTTTCATTCTACTTCACTCCTTTAATAAATCTTGCTATTTGACTAAAAAAAGAATCTATCTTATTCATTATATTATTTCCCATTTTAGTAAGAGTAAATACCTGCCAAGTTACCCCTCCATATATACATAGAGAATAAATAAGAGACCCTTTCTTTTGAGAATACACATGCATAAAAATATTTATTATAACAATTATCAAATATATGCTTAAAACAAAAATAGATCTTTTTTTCATCCTAATTATTTTTTCTCTTTTTTTTATGGGCTTTGCAATACTATCCACTGGAGCTAGTTTATAAAGAAAATAGTAAGACATTACAAAAACCACTATCCCTAAAATTATCACTAAACTTTTAGTAATAACTGGACCGATTAAAAGTGAAAATATTATTGCTTGTCCAATACAGACAATAGTTCCTATAATTATACATCTACTTGGAGAGCTTGCATGAACGCCCCCAGAATATTTTCTAAGTATACTACCTGTAAAACAAATTATAAGTGCTTCTATAGCAACATGAAATATCATACCAAATATTATGATAGATATTATTGATAAAGCTATACTTATTAAAGCAAACATTCCATAGGCAATTATATCTCGATTATCATTATCAAGTTCAAGCTCTTTTGCAATTTTACTAGCCATATTATTTGTTAACTTTTCCATAATTAAATACTCTTCAACTCTTTTCTCTTCCATAACCTAATATAATAAATTATGATTATGCAAGCAAAAATAATTAATGACGGACTTGTATATAACATCTTTAAAATTGAATCCTTAAAAATTTCATTTAAATCTTTTTTAAGGATAAACTGAATGAAAAAAACATTAATTCCCTCACATATAAATTCTAAAATCATTATAATAATACCTGTTTTAATAGATTGAATAACCGGAAATTTATTTACCAAAACAGTTAATACAATAAAAATAATTAGATTTAATATAGAATTGGATCCATTTCCAATGGGAAGCAACCTAATAAGATACACACTAACAGATAGTAATACAACAGAAATTAAATATCTATTATATTGAATCTTATTTTTTGTCAAAGCATAGGCTGCAAAAAAAAACACTAAACTTTCTGGGATTCCCCTTATTATGAATTCTAAGAATGATACCTTTAGCATATTCTTCTTCTCCTTAGACAAAACTATATTTTAAAAATTATTTTCAATTACATTTCTATTTATGTTATTTTCAGATTTACTTAAACTTTTAATGCAATTATAGATAATTAAAAAAGTAAAAATTCTTATAAATATATCTCCTATACTTAAAATACTATATCCTAAATCAATAATATCAGTAAGAATTTTTAATTTAGCAGCCTCATTCCCCAAGATATGTATGTCATTAGCTCTTGCAAAGGATTCATTTGTAATATAACCAGTTGTGTAGGACAAAGTGGGAAACACAGGCATCTTGCCACCATTAGCTGAAATAGCTACTTTATTCAACATGGTACCTATAACAATACATATAGAACCTATAATAGCACTAATATATTGTTTATATTTTATAACTAAAACAAAAAATGTACCTATGTATATTGATTCCAATATACCAGAAAACTTTATAAAACTGTAATTTCCCCAAAATACTCCAATATTTAAGAATATATATATAATAATCATAAATAGCACAGGATATATGTGCCAAGAAGTAAATAATGGTTTTAACTTATATCTTCGTAGTTTAGCTATTACCATTGCTATGAGTACAGCCTCTATCATAATTATATTAACCTCAATTTTTTAATATGTTAATTTATTGTTGTAATCAATTTAATTTTGAAATTATTTAGAGAATTATATCAAATAATTTTTAATCTAATATTTTATTAAGTTATATACATTATACCAACATTTTTTATTGAATTCCATTTATTTATTAAATTATTAAATTATATTTAACGAGTTATTAAATAAGTGTTATAAGATATATAAAATCACAAATTACACATATTATATAAAATATACTTTAATTTGAAAGGCTGTGATACCTATGTCCCCAGAAGAAAAAGCCTATATTGCTGGAATTGTAGATGGTGAAGGAAGTATAATGCTTATAAAATTTCATAATAATCAATTTCCAGCTCCTTGCTTAAGTATAAGTTCTACAACTATAGAGTTACTGCAATGGTTAAAGAATACAACTGAAATGGGTACTATAAAAAGTAAAAAAAATTATAATTTAGACAAACATAGAGATTCATTTACTTATATGGTAAAATACAACAATGCTATAAGCTTAATAAAAGAAATAGAACATTATTTAGTAATTGAAAGTAAAAGGAAAAGAGCTAAATTAATCATTAAGGAATACAAAAGAGTACTCCTAGAAATGGCAGATATTCATCTACTATACTTGAAGAAAAAGAAAATTTCTATGCTAAATTTATTGGCATAAAATAATTATTATATCTTTTCGAAAAAAATCCACATTAAAATTTAATTTTAATGTGGATTTATAATCTTGTATGGTGGAGGCGAGGGGTCGCTCTGGTTCTATTATTTCTAATAGCGCTGACTATATCTTACACATTTTGCATTTTTTATAATAAAAATGTGTCCTGGCATATTATAGAAGTCATATTATAGTTTAATACTTCTATCCTAGTACTTCTTATTCAATATTTTGAACTTAGAAGCCTATGAGTCGATACACGGCTGTTGAGTTTCCTCACATACCACTCGGTATTGCCGTCGTCACATATAGTACGTTACGGTTTCACCGATAAAGCCAAGTTATCACTTATGAATCACTTCATAAGGCGACTCTTATGAATCGAACCCCTGTCCGAAAATAGTAATATCTAAGCATCTCCGAGTGCAGTCTTTCCTTTGACATTCCCTCCATCAGACGCCGAAAGACAGGCTTCTGACTTTAGTAGCTTCATAAATTCCGTTTCTAGGTCAAAGCTTTCCTAGACTCGTTTCCCCACTATCGACGCCCATCCTTAAGCCGTGGGACTCAAAAGGCGGACGTAGCAGACTAGGCTGCTAAAGCTAAATTATCGTTTTTAGCGTTTATATTTAATCCCATAGTTTTTTAACGCGGGTCCACAGGTTCCCTCGACTCGCTTCTCAGGTACAACGTATCCCCGTCGAAACCAAATACGCCCCCTTGTCATATTACTTTCACAGATATGAAAGTATTCAAAGTAAAACACTAACCACTAAGTGGAACTAATATTTTACAGTATAACAAAGGTGATACGCTAAATGCCAGCTTTCATAACATATTAAATTTTGTTTGTTTATTAATTACTGTAACTATATATTACACCATATATATAAGTTAAGCAAGTATTATTTTTAAACATATTTTACATCTTTTTCTATTATCTCATGCTATTTTTCATTTGCCTATCAATTTCTCGCTTTGCAGCTTTTTCAAGCATTGTATCTCTTTTGTCATAGTCTTTTTTACCTTTAGCTACAGAAAGCTGCACTTTTACTCTTCCATTTTTAAGATATAAAGATAATGGTACTAGTGTGTACCCCTTCTGTGAAGTATAAGCTTCAAGTTTTCTTATCTCCACTTTATGCAAAAGTAATTTTCTCTTTCTTAAAGGATCTTTATTAAATATATTTCCCTTTTCATAAGGACTTATATGTACATTACACATAAATACTTCTCCATTATTTATCTCTGCATAACTATCTTTAAGATTAGCTTTTCCCTGTCTTATAGATTTTACTTCTGTACCTACAAGTTCTATTCCAGATTCTATAGATTCCTCTATAAAATAATCATGTCTAGCTTTTCTATTTTCAGCCAATGTATTGTTGGTCTTATTCTTTTTAGCCATAAAAACACCCACTTTAGTTTATTGTAGTATTTTATTATACTATAAAAGAATATATAGGTCAATTTTTATTTCTATAATATTCCTATTTTACACTTGATTCACAGTAGGAGAAAAGGACGAAGCTTTTCCCCATTTGATATTTGTTCTTTGAACTTTATACTTTGCTTTTTGTTTTTCATTACTCTACTCTTCATCTTCACTTATTTCAGGTTTATATGCCTCTAAGGTATCTTTCAATGCTCTTGGAGGATGAATTTCTTCTATATAATCTTCAGAATCCAGATTTTCATTATCTATTGAATTTTCTTCTGATAATTTATTTTCTTTAAGCTCATTATCATTTTCAGCTATCTCAAAATATATTTCATGGGAAGCCAAATTAACTTTTTGTACTTTTATTCTAACTTCATCTCCAAGCCTATATATTTTTTTGGTTCTTTCCCCAATAAGGCTTAGATGCTTTTCATCATATATATAGTAATCATCATTTAGATAGCTTATATGCACCAAACCTTCAATAGTGTTGGGCAATTCTACAAACATTCCAAAATTTGTTACAGAAGATATTATTCCATCATATTCTTCACCAATTTTTCCTTGCATATATTCTGCCTTTTTAAGATCATCTACTTCTCTTTCAGCTTCCTGTGCTACCCTCTCCATATCTGAAGATTGTACAGATGCATAATCAACAATTCCAATTAATTTTTTTGATCGCTCTTTATCTATTTTCCCGTGCAAAAATTCCTTTATTATTCTATGAATCATAAGATCAGGATACCTTCTTATAGGTGAAGTAAAATGGCAATAATACTTGGCTGCAAGCCCAAAATGTCCTACGCATTCTGGTGAATATCTTGCCTGCTTTAAAGATCTTAAAAGTAAAGTACTAACTACAGTTTCTTCTTTTTTGCCCTTTACTGCTTCAATTATTTTTTGAAGCTCCTTTGGATGTACTTTATTAGTTCCCCACCTTACCACATATCCGAGATTATGAGCAAATTCATTGAAATGCTCTAATTTTTCTGTGTCTGGATCTTCATGAATTCTATAGACAAAAGGAAGATTAGTCCAAAACATATGTTCCGCTATGGTTTCATTACATACAAGCATAAATTCCTCAATAACTCTATTAGCTATTGCCCTTTCATAAGGTTTTATGTCTATTGGCTTTCCCTGTTCATTTAATATTATTTTACTTTCTTGAAAATCAAAATCTATAGACCCTCTATTTATTCTTCTTTTATACAGTATATTGCATAACTCTTCCATAGCCATAAAATCTTCATATAGATACTTATACTTTTCTATAGTTTCTTTGTCCTTATCTCTCATTATCTTTGTTACATCTGTGTAGGTCATTCTTTCATTTGTCTTTATTATACTTTCAAATACATCATGATTAACTACTTTTCCTTCTTCGTTTATCTCCATAAAGCAGCTTAATGCCAATCTGTCAACTTTAGGATTTAAACTGCATATTCCATTTGAAAGCTTTCTTGGCAGCATTGGTATAACTCTATCAATCAGATAAACAGAAGTTCCTCTAAGAAGTGCTTCTTTATCTAAAGGATTTTTTTCTCTGACATAATTTGAAACATCTGCAATATGAACTCCAAGATAATAGTTACCATTTTCCAATTTTTCTATAGATACAGCATCGTCTAAATCCTTAGCATCTTCACCATCTATAGTAACCATTTTTATATCTCTTAAATCTCTTCTATTTTTATATTCTTCTTCTGGTATTGTGTCTGGTATCTTATCTGCAAAGTTCAATACTTTATCAGGAAATTCTTCTGGAAGTTTGTGCTTTTTTATAATTGTTAGTATGTCTACACCTTTATCCTCTTTTTTACCTAATACTTCAATTATTTTTCCTTCAGGATTTCTCCTCTTTTCCGGCCATTCTATTATTTCTGCAATAACTACATCTCCAGTTTTTGCATTGCCTTTAACACTTTTTGGTATAAATACATCTTGATGTATTCTTACATCATCAGGAACTACAAAGCCAAAATTTTTACTATCTTCATATACCCCTATTATGGTTTTGTTGGCCCTTTCTAAAATTCTTATTATTTCCCCTTCACATTTTTTCCCGCCATTTTCTTCCCTAGTTATTTTGGCTACA
The DNA here is from genome assembly GCF_000807255.1 of Clostridium pasteurianum DSM 525 = ATCC 6013. Classification (NCBI taxonomy): domain Bacteria; kingdom Bacillati; phylum Bacillota; class Clostridia; order Eubacteriales; family Clostridiaceae; genus Clostridium; species Clostridium pasteurianum. The sequence goes on from NZ_CP009268.1 coordinate 3,011,159, forward strand.
ACTTTATCTCCATTCATAGCACCATTCATAAAAGAACTAGCTATAAAAATGTCAGGTCTTTCCCATTCACATATAACAAATCCAAATCCCTTTGCATTTCCTTGAAGTTTTCCTACCACAAGACCCATTCTTTCTGGTACACCATAATGTTTTGTCCTATTTTTAACTATAAGACCTTCCTGTTCCATATCTTTTAAAAGTTTTTTAAAATTTTTAGATTCTAATCTCTTTATATCAAATATTCTTGAAAGTTCCAATATATTCATGGGTTTATATGCTTGTTCTCGCATAAATGCCACTATAGATTCTCTTAAGTTCATAAATTCAACTCCATTCTTAAACTAATATATTTTAAGTTTTAACCATTAAAGATATAATATTCACATATATAATTATATTTTATATAAAATTGGTTTTATATATAAATAAAAAAAGTATAATTCTAAATCTCAATAGAATTATACCTCACTTAACTTTAATTTTGTATAAATCTTGATAAGTTTTGTGCTATAACTGAAAGTGCAAATATTACAGAAAAAACAATGGTTACTCTAGCTAACATAGATTCACGAGTTTTAGATTTGTTTCTTGAAAAAAATGTATCCGTAGTTCCAGAAACAAAATTAGCAAATCCATCCATTTTGCTAGGCTGCATTAAAATAGAAACTATGATTACCACTGCAGATATCAATTGAATAACTATCAATAAATTGCGCACAAAAAAACCTCCTATAGGTAATTTAAATAAATATAATACTTATTTACACTTAAAATATTATATTTAATACTATGTAATTTTTTAATACATATTTTGTGTTTAATATAATTAATTCTAACATAACTAATGAACTATTACAACATCACATACAATACCACTTGATAACAAGAGTATCAAGTGGTATCTATATTTATGCTAAATACTATTTTTTTAGATTATAGAATGCATCAATACTTCTATATTCTCCTACTTCTCCAAGTGATTCTTCTATTCTTAATAATTGATTGTACTTAGCAACTCTTTCAGATCTTGCTGGTGCACCAGTTTTAATTTGTCCTGCATTAACTGCAACTACTAGATCAGAAATAGTTGTATCTTCTGTTTCACCAGATCTATGAGAAACAACTGCTGTATATCCAGCTCTTTCAGCCATCTCTATAGTATTTAATGTTTCAGTTAATGTACCAATTTGATTTAATTTTATAAGAACAGAATTAGCAACACCTAATTCAATTCCCTTTTTAAGTCTTGAAGTATTAGTTACAAATAGATCGTCACCTACAAGTTGGATTTTGTTTCCAAGTCTATCAGTAAGTTGTTTCCAACCTTCCCAATCTTCTTCTGCTAAACCATCTTCAATTGATATTATTGGGTATTTATTTACTAAATTTTCATAAAAATCTACCATTTCTGATGGTGATAAAATCTTACCTTCTCCAGCTAGATTATACTTTCCGTCTTCATAGAATTCTGAAGATGCAGGGTCAAGAGCAATAAAAGCATCCTTACCTGGTTCATATCCGGCTGATTTTATAGCCTCTACTATAACTTCTATAGCTTCTTCATTACTTTTTAGATTTGGTGCAAAACCACCCTCATCTCCTACTGCTGTTTCAAGTCCCTTAGCCTTAAGATTTGATTTTAGTGCATGGTAAACTTCTGAGCCCATTCTAAGTGCTTCACTAAAGCTCTTAGCTCCTACTGGCATAACCATAAATTCTTGAAGATCTACATTATTATCTGCATGTTTACCACCATTTAATATATTCATCATAGGAACAGGTAAAACTTTGGCATTAACTCCGCCTATATATGAATATAAGCTTATTCCAAGATATGCTGCTGCCGCTCTTGCCACAGCTAACGACACACCCAAAGTAGCATTTGCTCCAAGTTTCCCCTTGTTTTCTGTGCCATCTAATTTTATAAGGGCATTATCAATTGCCACTTGATTAAAAATATTCGATCCTATAAGTTCTGGAGCTACAATATTATTTACATTATCTACTGCTTTTAATACACCCTTACCATTATATACACTTTTATCATTATCTCTAAGTTCTACTGCTTCAAAAGACCCAGTGGAAGCACCTGAAGGTACTGCTGCTCTACCAATAGTTCCATCTTCTAATGTAATTTCTACCTCTACTGTAGGTAATGCTCTTGAATCTAATATTTGTCTAGCATATACATCTACAATTTCAACTTCGTAACTCATATTATAAATTCCTCCCATAAAATATTTATTAATAAACTATATCCAATTATATATTTAACTAAATATAGTGTATTTACCATAAAATTTTAATTACTTATTTCTCAATTATATTTTAATTTATTTTACCCAAACAATACCATCAATTATTGTAACCCTTTTGTTATTTTTTTATTAAACTTTTTCCAGTCATTTCAACTGGTGGCTCAAGACCCATAGCATCAAGTATTGTAGGTGCTATATCTGCAAGAGCTCCTCCATCTCTAAGTTCCTTTGATTCCTTACTTACATATACAAATGGTACGGGATCAATTGTATGTGCTGTCATAGGATTGCCTGTAGAATAATCTATCATCTGTTCAGCATTACCATGATCAGCTGTTATAAATACAGTACCGTCTTTTTCTAATATTTTATCCACAACTTTACCTAAACATACATCTACAGCTTCTATTGCTGCTTTAGCTGCCTCAAATATTCCTGTATGTCCTACCATATCTGGATTAGCAAAGTTTAATATAATCATATCATACTGATCTGTATCAAGTCTCTTTAATAACTCATCAGTAACTTCATAAGCACTCATTTCTGGTTTAAGATCATAAGTTGCTACCTTTGGAGATGCTATTAATGCTCTATCTTCATCCTTATTAGGTTCTTCTACACCACCATTAAAGAAGAAGGTTACGTGAGCATATTTCTCAGTTTCAGCAATTCTAAGTTGTTTTTTACCAAGGTTACTTACATATTCTCCAAGAGTATTTTTTAGTGTTTCTGGCTTATAAGCTACTTCTACACCTTCTAATGTTGAATCGTATTCTGTTAGTGTTATAAAAGTTAAGTTTAAAGTTTCTCTTTTAAAACCATCAAATTCCTTATCGTTTATTGCTCTTGTTATTTCTCTTGCTCTATCTGGTCTAAAATTAAAGAATATTACTGAATCATTATTTTTTATAGTAGCTAATGGAGTTCCATTTTCAACTATAACTGTTGGAAGAACAAATTCATCTGTTTTATTGTCATGATAAGATTTTTCTACAGCTTCTAATGCACTTCCAGCAGTTTCTCCCTGGCCAAGTACTATTGCATTGTATGCAAGCTGAACTCTTTCCCATCTCTTATCTCTATCCATGGCATAATATCTTCCAGAAAGGCTGGCAATTTTACCAACACCAAGTTCTTTCATATAATCTTCAATTTCTGTTATATATTCTTTTGCTGAAGATGGAGCTACATCTCTACCATCTAGGAATGCATGTACAAATACCTTTTTAACACCTTTTTCTTTAGCAAGCTTTAATAATCCTTTTAAATGGTCTATATGTGAATGAACTCCACCTGGTGATAATAGTCCCATTAAATGTAATGTTGAATCTTTCTCTAAAGCACTAGTAACAGCTTTATTTAAAGCTTCATTTTCAAATATCTCGCCATCCTCAATAGCTTTAGTTATTCTTGTAAGAGATTGATAAACAACTCTTCCTGCGCCTATATTTAAATGTCCAACTTCTGAATTTCCCATTTGTCCATCAGGTAATCCAACACTTAAGCCACTAGCCCCTAAAGTTGTACTATAATAATGTGTAAATATATTATCAATATTTGGTTTATTAGCTGCTTTTACCGCATTTCCATCTACTTTGTCCGTTAGTCCAAATCCATCTAATATCATTAACATAACAGGTTTTTTAGCCATTTCAATTCCTCCACACGCTTAAAATTTAATATATATTAACATATAAATATAATAATTATATGTTATTTTCAAGTTTATAAAATTTAAATATAAATACCAAGTATCCTTATGTATCAAAATAAAACCTTATTTAAGTAATCCATCATAAACTAATTATATAATTTGTTAATACTTTACCTAGATTATATTATATAAATACTATTTTTTGAAGCAAAATAAATACAATTTTTATTTTAAATCGAGTTTATTTATACATTTTCTACAAAAAATATTTAATTAAAAAATATTTTCATTGTAATCTATGAAGCACATGTGCTTCATAGATTACATATCATAAATCTATTTTTTTCTTTAACTTACCTCTAGAAATTAACAATAGCTGCAAAATCAGAAGCTTTTAAACTTGCTCCTCCAACTAGTGCTCCATCAATTTCTGGTTGCTGCATTTGAGCTTTTATAGTTCCTGGTTTAACTGATCCACCATATTGAATTCTCACTTTATCAGCAACTTCCTGTCCGAAAACTTCAGCAACAGTTTTTCTTATAGCTCCTATTGTTTCATTGGCTTGCTCATCTGTAGCTGTTTTACCTGTTCCAATTGCCCAGATTGGTTCGTAAGCTATTACAACTTTAGCAGCTTCATCAGCATTTAATCCTGCTAAGTCTAATTTTATCTGTTTTCCTGTAACTTCATTAGTTACATTTGCTTCTCTTTCTTCAAGAGTTTCACCACAGCAAAGTATTGGAGTTATTCCATGTGCAAATGCAGCTTTTACCTTTTTGTTTAATGCAGCATCTGTTTCATTGAAATATTCTCTTCTTTCACTGTGTCCAAGTATTACATATTCCACACCTAATTCTTGAAGTGCTTTTAGAGATATTTCTCCAGTGAAAGCTCCACTTTCTTCAAAATGAGCGTTTTGTGCAGCTACTTTAACATTTGTTCCCTTAACAGCATTTACAACTGCTTCCAAAGCAATAGAAGTAGGTGCTACAACAACGTCTGCCTTTGCATCCTTAACAAGTGGTTTTAGTTCTTCAATTAATTTTAAAGATTCACTAATTGTATTATTTAACTTCCAGTTTCCAGCTATTATTGGTGTTCTACTCATATAATTCACGCTCCAATTTTATAATATAAAATTTATATTAATATTTTATTTTCTAATTATTTATTTTTCAGTTATATTATATCATTAACAAATAGTCTGTAAATAACCTTTACAATAATATTTATTATTTAATAATATTTATTAAAGTTAAAGACAGAATAGAAAAATTTATCAAACAATTTTTCTATTCCATATATATCTTAATTATTTATCATTAAGTGCTGCTATTCCTGGAAGTTCTTTTCCTTCTAGGAATTCAAGTGAAGCTCCACCACCAGTTGAAATATGAGTCATTTTGTCTCCAAATCCTAATTGATTAACAGCAGCAGCACTATCTCCACCACCTATAACTGTTGTAGCATCAGCTTCAGCCATAGCTTTAGCAACAGCTATTGTTCCTTTAGCAAAGTTTTCGAATTCAAATACTCCCATTGGTCCGTTCCAGATAACTGTTTTAGCTTCTTTAACAGCTGCAGCATATTCTCCAGCAGTTTTAGGTCCGATGTCAAGACCCATGTATCCTTCTGGAATATTTGCATCTTCAGTAGTTACTGGTTTAGTATCAGCACTGAACTCTGCTCCAACTACGTTATCTATTGGAAGTAATAATTTTACACCCTTAGCTTTAGCCTTTTCAAGCATTTCTTTTGCATATTCTACTTTATCTTCTTCAACAAGTGATTTACCAATAGTATATCCTTGGCCTTTTAAGAATGTATAAGCCATTCCTCCACCAATGATTAATGTATCAACTTTTTCAAGAAGATTGTTTATAACATTGATTTTATCTGAAACTTTAGCTCCACCAAGAATAGCTACGAATGGTCTTACTGGATTTTCTACTGCTTCTCCTAAGAATTTTAATTCTTTTTGAATTAAGTATCCGCATGCAGCAGTTCCAACGAATTGAGTTACACCAACTGTTGAGCAGTGAGCTCTATGAGCTGTACCAAAAGCATCATTTACATATACATCAGCAAGTGAAGCTAATTCTTTTGAGAAGTTTTCTTCGTTCTTTCCTTCTTCTTTTCTGTATCTTGTATTTTGAAGAAGAACAACTTCTCCCTCTTTTAAGTTTTCAACAGCTTTTTTAGCATTTTCTCCTACAACAGTATCATCTGCTGCAAAAACAACTTCTTTTCCAAGTAATTCTGAAAGTCTCTTTGCAACTGGAGCAAGAGTAAGCTTTGGATCTGGTCCTTTAGCTTTTCCAAGATGTGAGCAAAGGATAACCTTTCCACCTTTTTCTGTTAAATATTTTATAGTTGGAAGTGCACCATTAAGTCTGTTTTCGTCAGTTATAACGCCATCTTTTAAAGGTACATTAAAATCACATCTTACTAATACTCTTTTACCTTTAACATCAATATCTTCAATTGTCTTTTTGTTATATGACATATCATTTCACCTCATAAAAATTATTTAAAAAAATGTTTTATATCTACTAGAATCTATATTTACATATTTAGTTTTAAAAAGGCCCAGCCTCATAGCCTTAACTACAAAACCAGACCTATTTACTATGTTCACATTTTAAAATTTCAATTATTAACTTTTAAGACTATTTTGCAATTTTAGCGAAATATTCTAAAGTTCTAACTAATTGTGAAGTGTATGACATTTCATTATCATACCAAGAAACAGTTTTAACTAATTGTGATCCATCAACATCTACAATTTTAGTTAAAGTTGCATCAAATAATGAACCATAAGATATTCCAACAACGTCAGCTGAAACTATTTCATCTTCAGTGTATCCGAAAGATTCATTTGCAGCTTCTTTCATAGCAGCATTGATTTCTTCAACTGTAACATTTTTCTTAAGAACTGAAATTAATTCAGTTACTGAACCAGTTGGAACTGGAACTCTTTGAGCGTTTCCATCTAATTTACCTTTTAATTCTGGGATAACTTGAGCGATAGCTTTAGCAGCACCAGTTGAGTTAGGGATTATGCTGACAGCAGCAGCTCTAGCTCTTCTGAAATCACCTTTTCTGTGTGGGCCGTCTAATGTGTTTTGGTCATTAGTGTAAGCATGGATTGTAGTCATAAATCCTTTTTCTATTCCGAATTTATCGTTTAATACTTTAGCCATTGGAGCTAAGCAGTTAGTTGTGCATGATGCACCTGATATAACTGTTTCAGTTCCATCAAGATCTTCGTTATTAACGTTAAATACTATTGTCTTTAAGTCATTTCCAGCAGGAGCTGAAATAACAACTTTTTTAGCACCAGCTCTTACATGAGCTTCAGCTTTTTCTTTTTTAGTGAAGAATCCAGTACATTCAAGAACAACATCAATTCCTAGTTCTCCCCATGGTAATTTTTCAGGATCTGCTTCTGCGAAAACTTTAACTTCTTTTCCGTTAACAACGAAAGCTCCTTCTTTAACTTCAATTTCACCATTGAATCTACCTTGTGATGAATCATATTTGAATAAGTGTGCTAACATTTTTGCATCAGTTAAATCATTGATTGCAACTACCTCTAAACCAGGTACTTCAAGAATTCTTCTTAAAGCTAATCTTCCTATTCTTCCAAAACCATTAATAGCTACTTTTGTCATTTTAATACCTCCAAAATAAAATATTCTAAATTATATGTAAATATATAATATTAGCTTTATATATATTAACAAAACATATTATTTACTAAGTATCATAAATAATACTTAATAAAATAAATTGTTTTACTAATTATCATTTGTTATGTTTAACATTTCTATAGCTGTTCCTTCATCAGTTATAAGTACATTTTTGTCATTACTAAGCTGAGTAGAAACTATGGCATCTGCTTTAGATTTTCCTCCAGCCACTGCTACAAGGTTATCTATTTTTTTTATATCTTCCATAGACAATCCTATAGATGGAGTAGAATGAACTACTTTTCCCTTTTTATCAAAATAATAACCAAAGGCTTCACCTACAGACTTTTTTTCCAATATAACATTAATTTCTTCTTGACTTAATCCTCGTCTTGTACTCATTTCATCAGCTCTTCCAATTCCATATATGACAACATCTGCATTGTGAAGCATATTTATGACATTTTTAATGCTCTTCTCATTGAGAATTGTGCTAAAAGCTAAATCACTTAAATTTTCTGGAACACTTAAAAGTTTGTATTTTGCCCCTAGCTTATTTGCAAATCTAGCGGCAAGAGTATTGGCTTCTGTTTCCACCATTCTTTCCATAGCTCCTCTTGCAGGAACTACAGTGGTATTTTTAAAATATGGAATACAGGGGAAACTATCAACTACTTCTTTTATAGTAGTACCGCCAGTAACTGCTACAATTGTATTATCCTTAATAATTCTTTTTACATATTGAGCAGCAGTTCTTCCGAGCTCTTTCATAACTGTATGATCTTCTTCTACATCTCCTGGAACAATTATAACATCTTTAATTTTTAAAACCTTCTTCAAAGATTGTTCTATTTCACTTAATCCTTTAAATTCGTGAATAAAGTCTTTAAGCTTATTAATTATTTCTTCACCTTCTGCGGTTACAGTCATTCCCGGAGTACTTATATTTATCAAATTTTGCTTTTTTAAAAAATTAATCTCCGTTCTGACTATTCTTTCTCCAATCTCTAAATGGTTTGCCAAAATCCTTCTACCTATTGGCTGATTATAGTAAATTGCTCTAAGAATATTGTATCGTTTTTCAAGTAAGTCCATAAGCTCTGGAACAATTTTTTGCTGTAACTTTAAAACTTCCTGCAATTAAACCACCTCTCTGGCCTTATGATGTCCCAGTAACTCAATTCATGTCCCAGTTAATATTATAAAATAAAAATTTTTATTTTTAAATAGTATTTTAAAAAAAAATCTAAATTATTTTATTAAAATACTAAAAAGTCTAAAATCTTTTTCTTTTACTAGATGATTTTATTTCCATTTCATCCCTATATTTTGCTATAGTTCTTCTAGAAATTTTCATGCCTTCATTTTTTAAAATATCACTTATTTGCTGATCTGAAATGGGTTTTGATTTATCTTCCTTATCAATTATATCCCTAATATATTTTTTCACTTTTATTGTAGATATATCCTCATTTTTATTATTACTTATGGAAGTAGTAAATAAATCTTTAATTTTCATAATACCTCTATCAGTATTTATATATTTATCTCTAATAGCTCTGCTGATAGTAGATTCATGCATATTAATTCTCTCAGAAATATCTTTTAAAGTCATTGGTTTTAAATAACTATGCTTATCTAAAAAATAATTTCTTTGAATATCAACAATTTGTTCAATAACTCTATAAATAGTATTTCTTCTCATATCTATACTTTTTATTAAAAAAGTTGCACCATTTATCTTTTCTTTAACATATTTTTTAGCATCTTCATCCTGAGAATTATTTAAAATATTCTTATATATATTATTAATTGAAATCTTGGGAATAAAATTGTCATTCATTAAAATATATAAATCTTCTTTGACTTGCTTAATATAAGCATCTGGTATTATATATTCAGTTTCATCACCTGTGTAAAATCCCCTAGAGGGTTTTGGTTCAAAGGATTTTATTATGTCTCCATAAATTTGAGCTTCATGAATTGTTATATTCATATCTTTCGCAATTTTATTATATTTATTATCAGCTATATCTTCTAAATATCTATCTATTATTTCCTTAAGTTTGTTATCTAATATACCTTTTTTCCTAGCTTGTATCATTAAACATTCCTTTAAATCTCTAGCTCCAATACCCGTAGGATCTAGTGACTGTATTACTTTTAGAGCTTCACTTATATATTTAGAATCTACCTTTAAGCTATTAGATAAATTTTCTATACTCTCTGATAAATATCCTAAATTATTTATAGATTCAATAATATAAAAACATATGGATCTAATGTAATCATTTTCAAACAAATCTATAATTTGTTCTTTTAAAAAATCTTTTAATGACTTTTGTTCTGATATGAAATTAAAAGGGGATACATCTTCATTATTTCTAGAGATTTCTTTACTACTGTAATTGTCATCTTCTAAATATTTAGATAATTTATTGTAATCAATCTCATTATTGTCTTCCTTCAAAACCCCTGAAGCTTCTGCATCTATTACAGGATTTTCTTCTATTTCTTTATTTACATAATCTAACAATTCATAATTGGACATCTGCAAAAGTTTTACAGATAATTGCATTTGCTGTGTCATTACAAGTTTTTGTTGTTGTGTCAAATTTAAATTAAAATCTAAATTCATATCATCACCTAAATTAAAATTAATTTGTATTACTAATAAATAGTATAACATACTTACCCATATACAAATAGCCTGTGGCTATATAATACTAAATAATATATTTAGTATTTTTCAATAAAAAATACTCCACAGGCATCAGCTCCCGAATGTGTTCCAACTACACATCCAACTTCACATTCTATAAAATTAGTGTTATTATTCTGTAAGTTTGTCCTCAAACTACATCTAACCTCTTCTGAGTCAATATGCAATAATATAGCTGTATCCTTATGAGACACTCCCAGATCATCTAAATAATTCAAAACAGTTTTTACTGCCTTCTTCGTTCCTCTAACCTTATTCATTACTGAAATTTCTCCATCTTTTATTTCCAATATAAGTTTTATACCAAGAATACCGCCAATAGTTCCTGCAGTTTTTGATAGCCTTCCTCCTTTTACAAGATTTTCAAGACTATTAAAAATTAAAGCACTTTTAACGTGGGGAATAGTTTCTTCTATCTGCTTTTTTATTTCATAAAGATTAAGCCCCTCTTCTCTTAGCCTACATGCCTTCAGTACAAGTACTCCAAGACCAGAAGTAACATTTAAAGTATCAATAATAACTATATTTTCTTTTTTATCAATCATATCTCTAGCTATACAGGACGCCTGATAAGTACCGCTCATTTTTGAAGACATATTTAAAAATAATATTTTATATCCTTCATGAATATATTTTTCAAAACATTCCAGACATCTTTGTGGATTAACCTGAGAAGTAGTCGGAAATTCCTCACTAACTTTCATATATTCTAAAAGCTTTGGGGTTTTTATATCTATACCATCTAAATAAGTATTTTCACCTATATTCACTACAAGAGGCAATACTTCTATATCATATTTTTTTATTATGTCTTCATTCAAATCTGCAGTACTTACCGTTATAATTTTAATTTTATCCATTAAAATTCTCCTCATTATAATTATTTACCTATATTAAAATTATTTCATGTTTTTAAAACCAATTTGTCTTAATCCTTCATAAGCTACTATAGCTACTGTATTTGAAAGATTCAAGGATCTAAGACTTGTTTTTATCATGGGCACTCTTATACATTTTTCAGGATCACTATCTCTTATTTCATCTGGAAGTCCACAGGATTCTCTTCCAAATACAATAAAATCTCCCTGTTTAAAATGAACATCATCATAATAATTTTTACCTTTAGTAGTAGAAAAGTAAAAATCTGAATTTTTATATAGCTGTCTTAATTCTTCAAAAGATTCATATACTTTCATATCTAATTGATCCCAATAATCCAGACCTGCTCTTTTAAGATGTTTTTCATCTAAACTAAATCCAAGAGGTCTTATTAAATGCAGCTTACTATTTGTAAGCACACAAGTTCTAGCTATATTCCCAGTATTCTGAGGTATTTCAGGCTGAAATAAAACTATATTTAAATTTTCCTGTTCCAAAATCATTATAAATCCATCTCCCGCAAAAAATAAGTTATAAAATTTTATTACTCAAACAAAATATGCTAAACTATCAAAGCACAAATTTTTCTATTACCTTCGCTACACCATCCTCATTATTTGTATCCGTTATATAATTTGCAATTTTTTTTACATGATCAGTGGCATTTCCCATGGCAACCCCAAGACCTGCAAATTCTATCATTGAAAAATCATTTTCATTATCTCCAATGCAAATAACTTCTGATTGTAAAATATTATAAAAATCCGCTAAAACTTTTACTGCTCTACCTTTCGATACCCCTTTAATCATTATTTCTATATTATCTCTATTAGAACTTACCACCTCATAATATCCAGTTTTCAGTATTTCATCCTTTGCCTTTACTAGATTTTCATAATCATCACTAATGCATATACATTTTAAAATATCATCGCCTTCTTCTTCAATAATTTTATCTATATCCTCAACTGTAACTAATTTTATCTTATTATTATCAGATAAATTTTTATTCATTATAGCATAAGTGTTACCTTGGAAGAATCCATTTTTCGTAATTACTGAATCGTATTTATTATAATACACATTAAATTTATACTTATTAAGTATGTTTTGTAATTCTTTGCACCTATCCACACCTATAGAAAGTTCATAAATAACATCATTTCTATCCTTTTCTCTTATATATGCTCCATTAGAGGCTATAACTGGAGCCTTTACACCAATAAGTTCTGCATAATATCTAGCTGAAGCAAAAAGCCTTCCTGTACATACTGCTATTTTTACTCCTTTTTTAATAGCTTCTCTTAAAGCATTTAAATTTTTTTCGCTTACTTCTTTTTTATCATCTAAAAGAGTTCCATCCATGTCAATGCAAATTAATTTATAACTCATATATAATCCTCTCCCTTATAAAAATACGCTCTATATATTATACATTAATAATTTAATCAATTCACCGTTACAGATAATTATTTTTTATTATACATATTAATGTAATTTTACCACCAGTAATTATTATCAAATAATCATAATTACTTGAAAAAGTTTTTGATAGAGTTTATACTATCATCAATGAATATTAATAAATCACCATATTTGTTCTATAATTTTTATATAATCTTAAATTAGCATGAGAATTATCTTCTATGTCCATATAAGATTTAAATTATTGCTGATTATAGTTCTATAAAATAAAATTATGTAAATATTATTTTTATATAATTATTTTATTATACTTCTAGTAGGAGGAAAATACTATGAATAAAAAACAATTAAAAATAGTGGTATCTGGAGATATTTGTATAAATTTATTGCAGTGGAAAACTAATAGCTGCATAAGGGGATTAAATTGGCAATCATATCCCTATGTACATAGTGACATAAAACCTGGAGAAGCACTGCTTTTATCAAAATTTATAGCTGCCGCAACAAATTTACCTGTAATATCACCTGAATTAGATTATTCAAATGGAATTCTACCAAAAGAAATTTTACACTCTACTTCCGAATTAGGACTATTTTCTCTAAGCGGCAAAAAAAACGATAAGAATAAAGTATACAGGATAAAAAACTTTTTAGGATATACTGGTCCCTGTGATAAAATACCAGAACTGCTTCCAGTAGTCAATGATGATGAAAATGCTGATTTAGTTATATTGGATGACGAAGATAATGGATTTAATTCTAGTAAGGAGTTTTGGCCTCTATCACTTAAATCCCCTAATAAAACTCCTGTAGTTATATACAAAATGAATAATCCCATAGGATCTAATAGTCTTTGGCAGCATCTTGAAAAATTTCATATTAAAAATACTATAGTAGTTATAAATGCAGATGATTTACGTTCAAAAGGTGTCAATATCAGCAGAAGTCTTTCCTGGGAAAGAACAGCATTAGACTTCATTTGGCAGCTCAATAACAATCCCAACCTGTCTTTTCTTGCAAAATGCCATCATCTCATAGTACCTTTCGGACTTGAAGGTGCAATACATTATAGAAATGATGGTACTAATGAATCTCGCTTATATTTTTTGACAAATGAATTTGAAGGCGATTTTATTAAAGAAGATCAAGGCAGTATGTATGGACTTTTATCCTGCTTTGTAGCAGGTCTCACTCATAACGTTGTATTTGGAATTCTAAATAATGAAGACTTAAATGATTCCATAAGTGAAGGTATAAGAGAAGGAATTGTATATTCTCAGAAATATTTTATCCATGGCTTTGGAAAAGATGCTAAAGAAGAAGTCTGTCCAAGTGATATATTCCTAGAAGGAGAAAATGATTTTATATACAAAGAACAGATACAGGATGTTGTAATACGTAATTCCAACAATCCAAATTGCAGAGCTTGTTGGTATATAATTAAAGATAAAAGCTCTATTAACTTAGCTGAAATAGCCTATGATATAGTAAAAAATGGTGAAGAGAGTGCATTAAAGTTTATACCTATAGCACAATTTGGAAATTTAAAAACCGTTGATAGAACAGAAATTGAAAGTTATAGAAGTATCAAAAATCTAATGGTGGAATATGTAAATACCAAAAATGCTGTTCGTCCACTTTCCATAGCAGTATTTGGTACTCCTGGTTCTGGGAAATCCTTTGGTGTAACAGAAGTAGCATCAAGTATTGCTCCTGGTTTAATAAAAAAAATAAATTTTAATCTTTCACAGCTGCAGACATTAGATGATTTAATTAGTGCTTTCCACAAAGTCAGAGATCTTTCTCTAGAGGGCAAGCTGCCTTTAGTATTCTTTGATGAATTCGACTCAAATTTTGATACAAATTTAGGTTGGTTAAAATACTTCCTAGCCCCTATGCAGGATGGTGTATTTAGAGAAGGTGACTCCATTCATCCTATTGGTAAAGCAATTTTTGTATTTGCAGGTGGAACAAGCAGTACTTTTGAACAATTTTGTGGTGAAGAAATTGAAGATGAAAGTGAGAAGAAAAATTTCTTAAAAGAATTTCAAGGTGCTAAAGGTCCTGATTTTATAAGTCGTTTAAGAGGATATGTAAATATCTTAGGCCCTAATCAGACAGATGAAAACTGGGATCAGTTATTTATCGTTAGAAGAGCTATGTTGCTGCGTTCACTAATAGAACGTAAATTTCCTCATTTAATAGCTGAAAAAGGAGAGGCCCAAATAGATAATGGAGTATTGAGAGCTATGCTTAAAGTGCCAAAATATAAGCATGAATCTCGTTCTATGGAAGCTATTCTTGAAATGAGTATGCTAAATAACGCAAAAAAATGGGAGCAATCCTATTTACCTTCAAAAGAACAGCTTAAACTCCATGTAGATGAAGAACAATTTTCAAGGCACCTGATGCAGGATGCATTTTTCAGTGAAAAGATTGAAAAACTTGCAATGGATATTTATAAAAGACATGAAATGATGAAAACCACCAGCAGCAGTAAAAATTATACTCAATTGTGGCATAGTCTTGATGAAGACGTTAAAAATTCAAGTATAGACCAAATAAAACACATACCAGATGCATTACATAGAGTTAATTATGATATAGTATCAGTGAAAGAAAGAGTAAATGCCATAAAATTTACAGACAAGGAATTAAACACTCTAGCTGCTTATGAACATAAACGCTGGTGTCTTCAGAAAAAAGAAGCTGGATGGACCTATGGAAGAACTAAAGACTCTCAAGCTAAAACTCATCCGTCCTTAGTTGCCTGGGAAATGTTACCCGAAGACAGAAAAAAAAGAGTAATTGAAACAGTTAAATTTTGGCCAGAAATATTGGCAGATGCAAACTTTAAAATAGAAAGATTAAAATCTCTATGTTATTGTGAAGTCCACGGATTATTAGATTGAAAATTAGATAATCTTTATCTTCTGTGATATTTTAGCATATTTAATATGCACTATATTTAATTTTTTAATGAGGATATAAAGAAAATTTCTTTATATCCTCATCATAATAAACTCTATATTATAAAATCATTTTCTATCTTAATATATTAAGCAATTTATTTATATTAACTATGTATTAAATCTAATTTGTCTTTTCAACTGAATTTTTTGGAACACATATTTGAGTCTTTTTCTTAACAAACACTTTTTTAGGATTATGCAAATATACATCTGCATACATATCATTCACACTTGAAGTAATCAATCCATATCCTTTAAGTTCATAGACATTATATTCATTAGCTTCTATAAGTTTAGCATCATCCTCGTAAGAATTGTCTTGAACTAATTCCGTGGATTTACTGTCATATTCTTGTAAAGAACCATTTATATTAATTATATAATTTTTAGTATCCCTGTCCAAAATTTCTTTTACATATATTTTATCATTGGATTTTGATAATGGTTTAATTGTATATGTATTTAAAACTTCATCTTCTAGTTGATATCCTTTTTCTTTAAAAGTCCATATCAGTGATGGTAAAATAATTGTAATAATAAAAATTATTATACATCCAATAAAAATATCAACCAATACAAATTGACATATCTTTGCATTTTTATACTTGTAACTACATTTTTTCCTATTTAATTTTTTAAATTGATAACTATAAAGAAAAATAACAGGTATTAAAAATAAAAATGATATATACATAAAGGTAACCACATATATTCACCTCATTTCAATATTATTCTATATTTATACAACAAAAATAGATAAAATGTTAGAATAATGTTATTATATCATATAAATTGTAAAAATTACTCAATATCTATAGTATTTTAATGATAAAAACTAAAGGCTTCCAGTAAGTTACCGGAAGCCTTATATTATATACTTTGGTGCGGATAACAGGATTTGAACCTGCACGGCTAAGCCACTAGCACCTGAAGCTAACGCGTCTGCCAATTCCGCCATATCCGCATACTAATTTTTAGGTTATTGCAGCATAACCAACACAATCTATTATACTACAATAGCCTAAATAATCAAATATTAAATAAAATTAATTTACTTCTTAGTTCCTCTTCTTATAACCTGATTAACAGAATTATATGCATCATTTGCTATCATTTCCTGAGAAATCATAGTACCATTCTCATAGGTCTGTAAGAACACTTTTACTTTATGTCCTACCAGAGAATTTTGATCAATTCTTGTAGTTCCTGCTGGTAGAGTTGGATCATTAATATAAGTGGTTTTAGGCTGAATAGTTTCATAAACATCATTTACAATTTTATAAGTTCTATTAGTTAAGCTGTTATTAGCATATATATTAAAAGTCTCCACTCCATTGTCTGAAATGCCTTCAATATATATTGGAAAATTCAATGTATTTTTGAATTTGTAATCTAAATTACCATAATCCACAGTAGCATCATACCCTAATGGAACATAGGCAGAAGGTATGGTATGGTGTAATCTTTCAGTAGGTTTTATTCCAGATTGTAATATGGCATTATGAAGAGTAGTGGACACCTGGCATATACCTCCACCAAGTCCCATTCCCGTACTATATCCTATATCTACCGGTGCAGCTTGATAACCTTTTGCCGCGGTTCTCTCACCTACTACTCCATTGAAGCTAAAAGATTCTCCTGGCATAAGTACTAAACCACTTATAGCTTTTGTAGCTAGTTTTATATTGGTCACTCTTCCTGCACTAGATCTAGAACCATATTCTGTACTAAAACTAGATATTAATGTATTAATAGTTTGAAGTTTATCTTTAGTTTTATTGGCCTTTATAGTTTCCATATCTGCAGTTATATTTGTATCAGCTCCAAGAGTACCATCTATAGAAGCTATTATTTTGTTTTTAAGCTCTTGGTCTTTAAGCTTATATCCATCAGAATCATCTGAAATACTAAAACCAGCTCCCGATTTTGTAATGGTAGCATTTACAGGTTCTCTATCTACATCTTTTTTAATATTGCCTACAAAATTATCTAAGGGTTTTTTATCATAAGTAAATGTAAGTTTAAAATCCTTTTTAGCAGCATTTTTTATAATTTTATATTTACTATAAATACTACGATTTTTCCCATAATTAAAGGCTTCTTTTACAACTTTATCAGTATCATATTGTGCATTTAACTTAGAATAAGCTATACTGTAACTTTTGTCTTGAGCTTGTACATTTACTTTTTTATCTCCTACCACAGCCTGATACTTATCCGAAACCATTTTCTTAGCCTGATCTATATTTTTACCAGAAACATCTATACCTTGAATACTTATTCCTGGATAAATAACACCATCAAAGGATTTAACTTTAGAATAAATATTATATGACGGTATTGAAACACCTAAAATTATTAATACCGCAAAGACAATGCCTATAATAATTTTATTCTTTTTTTTCATAATCAATCTCCTCAGCTTTCTTACTAATATCTTGTTTATTATACTACAAAACAATTTTCATTAATACATTATCCTCTCTTATAATATATTAAATTTTTCTTATACATAGAATAATATTATTAATGTATACTAAAACTAATTAGATATATTTAAGTTCAAAAAATTTATATATTATGATAGAATTATGGCAAAGGAAGTGATGCAATGTATAACGTTGATAAAATTAAATATTATCTTAATAATATACTTAAAATACCAAGCCCTACTGGTTTTACTTCTAATATAATGGATTATATAAAAGAAGAATTACATCTATTAAATGCATTTTATTCCTCTACAAATAAGGGATCATTAATTGTAAAAATAGATGGTGAAAATAAAGATTATGTAAAGACTTTTTCCTGCCATGTAGATACTTTAGGAGCAATGGTTAAGGAAATTAAAGCTAAAGGAACTCTTTCTCTCTCTCCCATAGGTGGATTTATGATGAACTCAATTGAAGGTGAAAATTGTACTATTGAAACATTAGAGGGTAAAAGTTTTAGCGCTACTATACAAACCATAAAACCCTCCGTACACATTCATAGTGATGCAAGAGATTTAAAAAGAGAGCCATCTAATATGGAAGTAGTACTGGATGAAAAAGTTAATACAAAAGATGATGTAGAAAATCTTGGCATAGATGTAGGAGATTTCAT
Organism: Clostridium pasteurianum DSM 525 = ATCC 6013; assembly: GCF_000807255.1. NCBI lineage: Bacteria > Bacillati > Bacillota > Clostridia > Eubacteriales > Clostridiaceae > Clostridium > Clostridium pasteurianum. The sequence continues at coordinate 3,029,867 of NZ_CP009268.1, forward strand.
CACTTTTGATCCTAGAATAAAATTTACAGATAAGGGCTTTATAAAGAGTAGACATCTAGATGATAAGGCAAGTACAGCTATATTACTTTATGCTATAAAATATATTACGGAAAATAATTTAGTTCTTCCCTATACTGTAAATTTTTTATTTACTAACCATGAAGAAGTAGGTCATGGCGGCTCCTTTATTCCCGATAATACAAAAGAATTTATTGCAGTAGATATGGGAGCTCCCGGTTCTGGTCAAAATTCCTCTGAATATACTGTCTGTATTTGTGCAAAAGATTCCTCCGGACCCTATGATTTAGATCTAAGGAAAAAACTTACTAATACTTGTAAGAGCAAAAATATAGCATATAAAACAGATATATATCCTAATTATGGCTCAGATGCTTCTTCTGCTTTAAGAGCCGGCTATGATATAAAAACTGCTTTAATAGGTACTGGTGTATATGCTTCTCACGGTTATGAAAGAACTCATATAGATGGAATACTCTGTACATTGGATTTAATACTAAACTACTGCATGGAAATTTAGTATTTGTTATACAAACTTTTAAAATTAAAAAGCTATTCCGCATTGCATATATTGTATTGCGAGATAGCTTTTTATCCGTTCCAATTTTCCTTAAACAATTTATTCTTTTAATATTGGATACTTACTTTTACAGGTTGATTCACTGTTGATTTTTATAAAACCTTTTGTATCTAGACTTAAACTTTCCTATATTCTTAAAAAATACTTCTGTAATATATGGATCAAAATGAGTGCCTGCATCTTTAGCTATAATTTCTATAGAATCCTCAAAAGAGAAAGCTTTTTTGTAAGGTCTTTTACTTGTTAATGCATCCAGCACATCTGCTATAGCAACTATTCTCGCACTAAGAGGAATTTCTTCACATTTTTTACCCTGAGGATAACCTGTACCATTCCACCATTCATGATGCCCTTCTGCTATTTCTATTCCTAGAGTAAATATGCTTCTTCCTCTTTTCTTAAGATTTTCATCTGCTAATCTTAAAACTTTTCCTCCATAGGTAGTATGAGTTTTCATTATTTCAAATTCTTCTTCAGTCAATTTTCCCGGTTTTAATAATATATCATCTCTTATAGCTACTTTTCCTATATCATGAAGAGGACTAAAACGCTCTATAGAATTTATATATGTCATATCAATAATGTCTTTATATTTATCTTCTTTGGATAGACATTCAGTTAACATTCTTGAATAAATTTTCATTCTGTTTAAATGCTCGCCTGTTTCCGGATCTCTTTCCTCTGTCAATACAGCCAAAGCTAGGGTAGAACTTATAACCATATCTTCCATTAATATGTCTTCTTCTAGACTCAACATAATGCTGTTAGCCACAATTTTAAGAAACTGTATATGCTCTTTTTTATAAACATCCTTCTTATTACTTGAAAAAAATATTATTCCTACAGGCTGATTGTGATTTATTAGTGGAAAAGTTATGGACGCTTTTACACCTTCCTCCAATAATATTTTATTATACTCACGAACATTTTTCCCTTTTACATATTCTTCCAAATCATTTATAAGTCTTGCTTTATTATCTTTCAGTAATTTTCCTAAGCTTGTACTATCAATTTCCGCCTTTAACCCAATCATTCTCTTAACCAAATTTTCCTGTTCTTTTGTTGATGCGGCGTAAGAAGCTCTTATTAATTTATTATTATCTTCAATAAGTGCTACACCTATGTATGTATAAGGCACATATTCCGAAAAGGAATTGAATATTTTATCCAATATATTACTAAAAGGCACATTTTTACTTAAATCTTCAATTATGTTGATAAGACTTTTCAACTTTTCAAATGCATTTTGAACTTCATAAAATAGTGGTTTTAATTCCTCTCCTTTAAATTTTGGTATAGCTAAACTAAGGTCATTAATCCCAACATTAGTCATTCCTCTATAGAACTGATTCATAGGTAAAAATACATTTATATAAGTCCTTATTATAAACAAAGCCAATATAATTAATATTAATATGCCTGCAGCAGTTAAAATATTTATATACACTATGGTTTGATTATTATTATACTCTTGAATTAAACTTGCCATATCGTCATTGTATTTTAACAAAAATTGATTATTCTCATTGATATATCTAGTAGATTTCAATAAGTTTTCCATATTATTTTCATTACTTAAAATTATTCCTACATGATAGCTGTATTCAGCCCAAAGTTTATCATGTTTATTAAATATATTTTTTAATACATCAGGAGGTATACCCTTAAAAGTAAATATTTTATCATCATATTTTATGTATCCCTGTTTTATGAAATTGTATTGATTAATATATTCATCTTTTGTATGTTTTAAATCTTGTAATGTTTTATTCATTTTATTCTGTAAAGAATCTCTAGATTCACCATTGCCATTATATACATCTAATAATGACTTAATTTCAAAAATCCTATTAGAATCCTTTGCCATAGTTTGAGTTAATGTAGACTGATTTGAAAGTACTTTAATCAAATTATTACTTACATTATTTCTATAGATACTAAAAATTAACAAAGTAAAAAAAGCAATAATGGACAAAAAGAATAATATCACAATTATTGCAGTATGTTCCCTATAAAGTTTTAAAATAGACTTACTTTTATTTCTATACATTATTTTATACTCTCCTATGTAAAATATATGGAGTTAAGAGTATTAAAAACCACTTATCACCAGCCTCCAGAAGACCCTCCGCCTCCAGAATCACCTCCGCCAAAGCCGCCAAAATCATTTCCACCTGAAGAACCTCCATTTGAATTTCCAAAACCACTTCCACCGAAACCTCCAAAGCCACCAAAGCCTCCGCCTCCAAGGCCGCTCCCACCTCTTGGTCCATTTCTAAAAGATTTTATAATTAAAACTATAAAAACTAATACTGCAAGTGCAAATGGAACAAATCCCCATATATCATTACTATTTTCATTTTTATTTCTATCTATTTTTGCATTTAAATTTTTATCCAGACTGACATTATAGGACTTTGCTATATCATCTGCAAATATAGAATAAACATTTTTTATTCCTGTATTAAAATCTCCCTGCTTGAACTTAGGAGCAGCCTCCGAATCCATAACCCTTGCAGAATAAATATCTGTTATTGTACCTTCAAGTCCCTTTCCAACTTCCACTCTCCATTTCTTATCTTTAATAGAGATAAGTATAAGAAGGCCATTATTTTTATCTTTTTCGCCTATTCCCCAAGTTCTGAAAAGTTCATTGGCATAGCTTTCTATGTCTCTACCCTCTAGTGAATTTATTATTACAACAACTTCCTGAGCTCCTGTTTTATTTTCAAGTTCATTGCCAATGGACACAATAGAATTCTTTGTGTCATCATCTATTATATTAACATAATCATTTACATATTTAAGTTTTGTGGGTGAAAGATCTTGAGGCTTTGCTTCTATATTATATAAAGGTATAATAATTAATAATATTAACGTCGTTAACATTAGACCTATTTTTTTAGCCATATTATGCACATCCCTACTTTGTAAAATCTACTTTTGGGACCTCTGAAGCACCTTCAGCTGCTTTATAGTAAGGTTTGGAAGTAAATCCAAAAATTCTTGCTACAATATTACTAGGGAATTTAACTATAGATGTATTATAGGCATTCACAGCATTATTATAATCCTGCCTTGCTACAGAAATTCTATTTTCACTGCCCTCTAGTGCTACTGATAAATCTCTAAAATTTTGATTAGATTTTAAATCTGGATATCTTTCTACCACAACCAAAAGTCTTGATAAAGACTGTGAAAGTTCACTATCAGCTGTTGCTTTTTCTTGAATTCCCTGAGCACCACTAAGCTTTGCTCTAGCATTTGCAACATCAGTAAAAATATCTTTTTCTTGTGCAGCATATCCCTTAACTGTAGAAACAAGATTAGGAATAAGATCAGATCTTCTCTGAAGCTGAGTATCTATATTTGAAGAAGAGCTAATTACTTTTTGATTTAAAGTTGCTATAGAATTATAAGTACTTGTAACTGGCACAATAATAATTAACGCAATTACTATAACTATTATTATTGTTTTCAAAGTTTTACTCATATTATATACTATTGACAAAACCTAAAAAACCATATTGATTTATTTTTAATACAGTTAATAGGCGTCAAATTCTCCTTTCTTTCATTAAATATCTATTATAAATGTTAAAATAATGTTCCGTTATAACCCCAATCATCAATTTCATGAAAAATCACATATATATTTTCGCCCTCAATATTGAGTTCGTCCTTTAATAGATTACAAATAGCACCTGTGAGATTTTCTTTACTTTCTCTGCTTACACTGCCGCATATTTTCACTTCTACAACTGCTGCTCTCTCTTTTTTCTCTCCTCTAAAATATAAAGTTTTATTATCATTAAATCCAACAAATAACCAATCTTCACTTTTCCCAGGTAAAATACTTATAAGTTCTCCCAATTTTTCTTTTATTTTTTCTTTTTTATCCTCTGTAAGTTTTATTGTCAAATCTGAATTAATATAAGGCATATATAACACTCCTAACTAAATTTCCACTAGAATTTTTTGCTACTTTCTGACTGTTAAATTAATTATATCATGATATCAATAAAATTTACATTTATTTATTTTCAAAAGAATTGCATATCTTATTTAATTTTTCAAGTACTATTTTATAACCATCTTTTATAAAATTATTACCTATTAAATCTTCATAAGTAATACCATTATCTATGTCTAATTTTGAAATTATTTCCATGTTCTCTCCATAAAGTTTTTCTAAAAATATTTCATAATCTATCCTTACAGAATCATAATCTCTACAATTCTTATAATCTAACTTTTTTATATCATGATTTATTTTCTCTATAATTCCATATAATTGATATAAATAGCTCATCTCTTTTAAATTAAAATCATCTGTAAGAAATGCAATAGCCTTTGAATATTGGGTATTTACCGGTATATATATTGGGTATTTATTAACTTCATTGCTTTGAATATTTCTTATTGACCTTATGCTTTGAAATATGGCAGTACATATATCTAATTGAAGTATATTAGCATATTGGCAGGTATTTTTTTTTCTTATATTAGCTTCTAATTTTCTACTTTCATTAAATATTTCATTTTGAACTTTTGTACTTTTATTAGTAGTACTTTTAGCTATAAGATAACTGCATATGGCACCAATAAGAGTTCCACCTATAATTGCAGTAGCCGAGATAATTTCTCTAAAAAAAATTTTTGGCATATTCCTCCACTCCCTTTGCTGCAAATTAAAAATATATTATATACATACTGATTATTATATTTTCTTCATTTTTTCAGTTATTATTCAAAAAAATAAATAGAAAACTTTAATATATAAATGCCCAAAAAAGAAAAAACTCTATACTGATAATCAAATTATATCTGTATAAAGTTTATAATATTATTAAAAAACATACCTTCTCCATAAATTTTTAATTATAAATTTATTTAAGACTTATAATTCGTCTCATAAAATTTAAATTATCCTCAATGCATTCAACTATGTATGGATCAAACATTATAGCTTTATTAATTGATATTTCTCTCATGCAAGTTTCGAAATCCATTTCTTTTCTATAAGGTCTATTAGAAGTCATGGCATCTATAGAATCACATATAGCTATTATTCTTGCTCCTAACGGAATATCCATTTGAGTAAGCTTACTAGGATAGCCTCTGCCATCCCACCTTTCATGATGGTACAATACCATTTTAGCTATAGGTTTTAATTTTTTAGATTTACTTAAAATATCATATCCTATTTGAGGATGCATTTTCATATACTCCCATTCATGTGGAAGTAATTTGCCATGTTTATTAAGTACCTTATCAGGAACACCTATTTTGCCAATATCATGAAGATGTGCAGCTATATGCATATTTTCACAATCTACTCTACTTAATCCAAGCTTTTTAGATAATTCATAGGTCAAAAATGCAACTCTTTTAGAATGACCACTTGTATAGATATCTTTAGCTTCAAGGGCTGTTACTAAACTTTCAATAATATCATGATATATAGACTTTTCTCTAGTTCTAAATAGAACTTCGCTTATCATTAGTTATTTCCTCGATACACCTTTGAATAGTCTTCTCCATACAAGTCCAAGATCTTTTACTAAATGCAATTTTCACATCAGATTTTCTAGATTGCTCCTTTATAGTTTGAGAAAGTTTGTGTCCTACATAATCTACAAAAACTAATACTAAATCTGTCTTTTCAGGTATTTTAATCTTCTTATCACTTTTTTTCCTTCCGCTAACATGTTCTATATCCTCAAAACCTCTTTCCGTCAGTTTATCCTTTATGTTGTCTAATCTGTCCCCTCCAACAAGTAAAATACTCATAAAAAACCCTCCTAATAATTATTATTTAAATTTATTTTAATATTTATAACTCAATCATAATGATATTGATTATCATTTTCATTTTAATATAAAATTTGCTATTTGTAAATATATTATTTCCATCTATACATTTTTTTATCAACTTTAATTGTAATTTTATGATAAAAAATTTATATTTATTTTTATTTATAATATATTTTCTAATATTTCATTTATCATAAAATTCCAAATTGACTTAATCCTAGGTTTATGATATTATAAACTAAATTTTTAATATAGGTTTATATTTTCGGTTGGACAAATAATTTATTTGTTTTCAAGAGATTGCGACTTTTGGGGTGGAAAGTTATATACTTTCTGCTTTTTTGTCGTTATTTTTTATATTGTTAAAATAAATAATCAACATAAAATATTAAAAAATTACAAGGAGAAGATCTATGGAAAAGACTTTATTAAATATTGCTTTAATTTTAATATTTACAAAAATAGGTGGTTTAATCAGTAAAAAATTTAAAATGCCTGAAGTTCTCGGTGCATTGATTGCAGGTGTAATTTTAGGTCCCATGATATTAAACCTGGTTCATTATGATGAAAATATAAAATTACTTTCAAACATAGGTGTAATACTTCTTATGTTTCTTGCAGGCATAGAAACCAATGTAAATGAATTTAAAAAATCCGGTTTATCTTCACTAATTATTGCCATTATGGGAATTATATTACCATTAATTCTAGGGACCTTATCTGCATACATTTTCTTTGATAACTTCTGGGAAAATGTTCTTATTGGAGTAATCTTAACTGCTACAAGTGTTAGTATTACTGTTCAAACTTTAACAGAACTTGGAAAATTAAATACAAAAGCTGGAATAAATATTCTTGGAGCCGCTGTAATAGATGATATTTTAGGTCTTATTCTTATTTCTGTGGTGCTCACCTTGGCTCAGACAAATGCTCCTGTTTCCGCTGCCTCCTCTACAACTATAATACTTTTACTGACTTTTGCTAAAATATCTGTATTTTGTATTGCATCTGTTCTGGCAGTAATATATCTCCCAAAACATATTAAAAAATTTTCTAAAAATATAAAACCTAGAAGATCAGTACTCACATTTTCTATAGCCTGTGCACTATTAATAGCTTACTTAGCTGAATTCTTAGGTATAGCTGGAATTACAGGTGCATATATATGCGGCCTTATTGTTTCATCTCTACAATATAAAGAGTATCTAGATAGAAGAATAAAAGCAATTTCATCTGGATTTCTATCCCTTATATTTTTTGCAAGTGTTGGTCTTGAAGCTAATTTAACCGGATTAAATTCTAAAGTAATACTTATTACCATTGTTATGTTCGTAATTGCTGTACTTGGCAAAGTTTTAGGATGCGGTATCAGTGCTAAAATGTTAAAAATGAGCAAAAGTGAATCTTTACAAATTGGAGTTGGCATGATTTCAAGAGGAGAAGTGGCTATAATAACTTCAAATATATGCCTTCAAAAGGGTCTTATATCAGAAGAAGTATTTCTTCCTACTCTAATAGTAGTAATACTGACAACTATTATAACTCCTATATTATTAAAAATTTCTTTTTCACATAAAAATGAAAAACTAATTAATAATAATCCACAAAACTCATAAATTTTAATATCAAATTAGAGGCATGTATTACAAATAATTGCAATACATGCCTCTATAATTAATATGTATTTTTAAGGCTTTATTATTGTTTCTAAAATAAAAACATAACTTTTTTCCATATCATAATCCCAAATCCAAGCATCAAAAGCATCAAATTTTAATTTTTTATTCATTATACGATCCCATATATCTTCAGCTGCTTGTACAGCGCCAGATACAGGATATCGCATAGCTGTCTTAATTACATTTTCAATATCATTTTTCAATAAAGCTTCCTGTATTAAATCATAAAATTTTTCTGTACCATTTTTCAATGATAGCTCCATTAAATCAAAACCTATAAACAATAAGTCTGTTGAATGACTAATTATAGAGTCATTAAAATTCTTTTCAGCCTGTCTCTTACAAATTTTAAATATATTAATTAAATCTTCTATATCACTTTCATGATAAATTTTCTTTGCCTGTGCTAGCATTATATTTATTGCCACTAATATTTGACTATGTACACCTAAGCAAAGGCTAATATTATATTTATCTAAATCTTTATTTACTTCATTATTATTTATTATACTATTTTCTAAATTTTCTAAATATCTCTTTAATTCATGTACATCACATCTATTTTCAATCAATGAAGAGAATTCTTTGTATATCTTATCAGTATTATCCATAAAATCAACTTTTTTAATTTCAATATTCTCTCTATCAATGACATTATGTAATATTAAAGCATCTTTCATGGAATCTTCATTTATATCCATCAAGACAACTTTATCAAATTTGTTGCTTAAGTACTCTAAATCAATATCGTAACATTTACCTGCTCCCCATATTGCAATACTTTTATTGGCATCTAAGTTTAGTTCCTGCATTCTTCTTTCTACCACATCTCTAATAATTTCTCTATGTTTACTCCACATTTGAAATTTATGATCATCTTTATCATATATAACTTTTTTTAAATCGTTAAAACTCAAAATAGTTCCCCCCTATCTCTCATTAAAATAATTATTTCTACATAAATATATAAATATCCTTTAATATATCCATATAATTTATTTAATAAAATATAAATTGGTACTAATATCTCTACTAATACCAATTTAAAATTTATAGGGTAATGTTATACTTATATACTACACAATAAAGACACAATTGTAAACACTTATAATTACTTTTTAATAATTATTTTCCGCAAAGTAATTATATAATCTACAATTACTTCCTTATAAATAAAATATTTTCTACTGATCAATTTTATCTATAACTTCTATAATTCTATCTGCTTGTTCACGTGTAATCACTTTATCTTCTACCAATTTATTTAAATTATCTTTTTGTTTCTGTTCAGTTTGCTTACCTAAATCACTTGCATTTGTCACGATAGAATTTAAAACCTTATCAGCTTGATCTTTAGTAATTGTAGCATCATCAACTAATTGTTGAAGTCCTGCTTCATATTTTTTCTTAATTTGATTTCCATCCAGTTGTCTTTCAGCTGAATTTTCTGTTGATCTTTTTAAATCAGAAGCACTTTTATTACCACAGGCTGTAAATAAAAGCATAAACATAGTACAGCTTAAAAAGAAAATAATTATCCTGTTGAAATTTTTATACCTATTCACACAAACACTCCCTTTACAATTATTATATATAAACTATACATGGTTATTATGTTATAAACTTTTATATTTATACTTAATAAAAAATCACATATTGGATTTTTTACATGAAAAAACACTGATAGATATTTATCAGTGCCTTTCCAACTTAAAATTAAAAGGAGCTATGTTCTTTATATACACCACTTTACAAGTAATTAAAAAATACCAAAAAATACAACGTACCAAATACCTCTAAAATATCAATACTAACTTTGAAAGAAACCAGTAGAGAATGGAGGTATCTGGTACTATGGTTAGTATTGACCAAAAATCATTAATTCAAACAATAAAAATTTATTTAAGTGAATATAGATCAATTTTTAAGAAGCGAAGCTTTGTTATATTTGTTATACTCATTGAAGCTATACTAGCGGTTCAAGAGCTTCGCTCAATAAAATTTTTATATGATAATTTTATAAAAAAATATTGGACTAAAGTTCTAAATAGCTTTTATTACTTTTTATCCTACACCAAGTTTTCGGTAGAGAGTTTAATGATAGTTACAGTTAGAATAGCATTAACTCTCATTCCAGAAGATATAAAATCATCTATTACTATATTCTTAATTGTAGATGATACTCTTCAACCTAAATTTGGGAACAAATTTGATTGTTATAGTAAACTTTTTGACCATACACAGCATAATGGTACTTCGTACTTAAATGGGCATTGTTTTGTATCGTTAGTTATAAATATACCTATACTTTTTAATGGAAAAATCAAGTATATTAGCCTACCCGTAGGGTATAAGCTCTATGATAAAACAAAAAGTAAACTTGAAATTGCAGGTAATATGATTGTAAATGTTATGCCACTACTTATAGATTATCAAGTTATTGTACTATGCGACAGCTGGTATACTAAAAAGCCATTTTTAGAAATATCAAAGAATTTCAATAACATTAATGTAATAGGGGCAGTTCGTTCTGATACGTGCTTATATGATTTACAGCCTAAACCTACAGGTAAAAGAGGACGCCCAAGAAAAAAAGGTGAAAAACTCAATATTAAAAACTTTAACTATGAAAAAGTAGATAACTACTATATAGCAACTAAAAAAGTAATAACAAACTTATTTGATGAACCAGTATTTGTAACTGTAACCACTACAGATATTGATAAATTTTCATCTGTAAGGTTATATATTAGCTCTATAGAACCTTCAGAATTGGAAGTTTTTAAGAACTACAATACTGATGACTTAACTATCGATAAAAACAAACCACATCTTATTCCATTTTATACATACAAAATAAGATGGAACATAGAAGTTATTTTTTATCAACATAAATTCTTCTGGTCTTTTGGTAAATATATGGTAAGGTCTCAAGAGGCTATAGAGAAATATGTTAACTTACTGGCTATCGCCTACAGTTTTACGGTAATATTACCTTTTATAAATAAAGCTTTTTCGAAATACCAATTTAAGAGTCCCCAGGTAACTAAAAATACTATATCTTACCAAATGTCAAAAGAATTAATATTACGCACTTTCGTGCAAAAGCTACAAAAGAACAAAATTCAAGAAGAAGTTCTAAAGGTAATTAATTCCTTGGCTTCTCAAGATAACGCTAGTTAATTTTATTGTAAAGTGGTGTTCTTTATATATATAATACATAATTTTCATTATATTTGTCAATACATTTTTGTATAAAATTATGCAAAACAATTTATTTTAATATATAATATAAGTTTTATATGCAATAAATTAACGCCATTTAATACAAATTAATATTATTTAGAATTTATACTATTATAGATTAAATTTCTATATTAAAAAAGGATCTAGAATTAATCTAAATCCTTTAAAATATTTAATGCATCATATGATGCATTATCGTCATTTCAACAATTCTACTTAGATATTGCCTTGCTTGATCTAATGACATATTGCAATTTGTTAATGTATTTATTAAGTCAGGATGATGCTTTTCAAACATTTCTACAATTTCTTCAGTATCTGATTTTATTTTTTGCATATCCATATTTGACATATTCATCTTATCTGACATTTGCTCTTCCATATTAGGCATATGACTTACAGATGGATTTGCATTTATCTTATCTATTCTATCTTCTTCTAATTCTTCTCCTCTAAATAAATATTCTATATTTGGCATTATTGGCACTTCATATTTTTTTTGATACATTTAATCCTCCAATAAATTTTTCAACAATATCATGATATGTAAATATAGATGTATTTGTTTCCTTTATAAATTCAAATTTCAATTTGTCGACTTGGTTAACAAAGGCTGCAAATTGGTTTTGCAGTTCTAGTGGCGGATAAATTATAGGAAACTCCTCCAAATGTTCTTTATTTATTTGTCTCTTATCAATTCCTCCAACACATACACTCCTTATATAATCTCTATATTCATTTGTAGTAAGAATAAATAAGACAAATTCATTTATTTCACCATCTTGTAACCTTATCAAATAAACGTGTCCATTAATATTCGCACTATCATCTTCTCCTATAAACATAGCTGCTCTACCTAAGCTACTATTTTCAGTATTTATTCTACCAGTTTTAGTCATTAAAATATCTCTATTCTTTAAACTACTTTTTAACATTTTATTATGAGTTTCTTTATCTATATATGCTATATCATCAAGTACCAATTTATTTTTCCAAACATTTTGACTTCTAAAAAACATAATCCCTTCATCAACATAAACTTCACTTCCTCCTTTTGGAGTATTTCCGCTTAGTATTTTAGTTGATATATTTTTTAATTTTTTAACTTCCCATCCCATAGGATTATTTATAGGGTCACCAAACATCCCTATAAATCTCGATTTATATTCCACATAATAACATATAAACTGTATTCAACCAATATACTTTCTATGGGAAATCTTAACATTATTTTGACTAACCATGGCATATTCAAGTGTTGTATCTATCTTTTGATGACCTAAAAGATGCTGCACCTGCTCTATAGGCATTCCCTTATCAATAGCTCTTGTTGCCAGTGTTCTTCTGAATTTATGAGGATGTACCTTATTAATGCTAAGCCTTTTTCCCAAAGTTCTCATTCTAATTTCAACTCCACTGATGTTTAGCCTGTTATATGGCTCTATTAATGAAACAAATAATGCTTTATTATTATCTACTCTGCTATCAATATAATTTTGTAAGTGTATCTTAGTTCTTGCATCAAAGTATACTTTTCTCTGCTTATTACCTTTCCCCTCAACGATGCATTCTCTTTCATTGAAATTTATATCATCTATATCTAATTTTACTAGCTCTCCAACACGTATTCCAGTAGAATTTAACAAATCTATAATAGCAAGATCTCGTATTTCTTTACAATTATCACGCATTATTTCTAAATTCTCATCTGTATATATTTCTTTCACAATCTTCCCAGTTCTTATTTTATGGATTCGTCTTACTGGACTCTTTAAAACATAATTTTCATCTTCCAGCCAGGAAAAAAATGTTGATAAAATTCTTCTAATATTATCAATAGTAATCTTACTACAACCACTTTTTTTCTCATATTCCCCCAAGTATTGCCTTAAATTCTCTGTTGTAATATGCTTAACTGCTTTATTTAACGTTTTCAACATATTTTCTATAGTTGACTTATAATACTTAATAGACTTTTCTGAACAGCCCTCTACCCTCTTTGCACAAATAAATATATTACAGTAATCAATTTCATCATTTTCGAAAATTTTCTTATTAGACTTGTCTACCAAAGTTAATCCTTGAAATTTTCTTAACAAAACTTTATGAAGTTCTTCCATTTGCATGTTATCCAGTAAATTTATCATTTCCTGTTCAATTTCAACAATAAGTTTTTCCATCATAATTTTCAGCTCCTAACATCTAATATATTATGGTATATTGCCACTAATTGCATTATTATACCATTTATAAAAACAATCTGGTTAAAAGTGCTATTCAACAACACTTTTAACCAGATTATATTTATTAGCAATCTTATCATTCATTACAATAATTTCGCTTTTCCAAATGGTATTGTGATATGATAATTTCCTCTTTAGTGCATCTGATATAGGTAATAGCCATTCTATCTCATGTCCTTTAATTACAAGAATAAACTTTAACTTTGCTTGACTATTATTCAATTCAAAAAAGTTATTATTCAGTTCCCCATAAGCCTTATTTCTTTTTAAAATAGCTGAATAAAATAAGTTAAAAGAATGTATAAATTTATCTGAAATTTCATCTATAAACTCATCAAAACGTATAATATTGTGTTGTGTGGGCCTTGGTGAACTTGATTTTGCTTCAATAAAATTCAGTTCATTTACATTTCTTAAAAGAATGAATTCTACAACTTTTATGCCATCTCCTATTTTATTATGTAGTTTAGATTTTTCAATCTTAAAAATTTTATCTTCCTGAAAATCACCAAAAATCATATTAGATTCTTTTATCTGCACCATTATTCCATCGCCCTTTCAACTTCATCTTTATACAGTTGAATAAAGGTATCCATTATGGTATTATTTTTCAAATCTCCAAACTTAGTATTGTTCTCACATTTTACGCCATAATTAGTTTTATATAATGAATAATACATAATTTCGTCATTTTCAGATCGTTTAACTTCAAAATATTTTGCAAAAATATAATCATGTGTGGTAAGAAAAATTTGAACACCATTTCTCTGTAATTCAATTAATATTTCCACTAAATCTGGAATAAATTTAGGATTAATATTGGATTCCGGCTCATCCCATAAAAGAATACTATTCTCTGTTATATTCTCATTCATTAAAAGCTGCCATAACAACCCTATTTTCTTTAATCCTTCTGCTTCTACTGCAAAATCAACCATATCACCATTATTTTTTTTAACATAAAATTCTTCATTTTCAATGACAACCTTGCCATCCATCATCTTTTCAAGAATTGGCAGTATTTTCAATGCAATCTTAGGTGGTTCTTTTAATTGCCACTGTGAAGCTATTTTTACAATATCAATTAATGTTTTATCAAATGGAAATTCATTAAATTTATCAGCCATTGATACAAGACCTTTTGAGTGAGTAAGCATATCCTTTGCTGGAATAAATGTACAATTCATTTCCTGTGATGGATATGATATTTCATATGAACATTCATGCTTAATACCTGTTTTCGGATTACTTTCATTAATATTAAAATTAGATTTTCCCGCTAAATATTTTTTATCTGACTTATTATTAATATTTAATGCCTTTACTTCTAAAAATAACGGTTTAAACTGTTTAACTAAAAAATCACTTTTTAAGTTAACAGATTTAAAGTATTTTGAGATATCCTCTATATTTTTGCTTTTAGAAATTTGAATATCTGAATAAATTGCCTTAAGTAATTGTGTTTTTCCTGTGCCGTTCTCTCCAATTATTATATTTATACCCTTTGAAAAATCAGCTTTAAAGTTTTTAAAAACAGTAAAGTTTCTTAATTCAACACTTTCTATACTCACAATTGTATCACTCCTTGTTACCCATAAGGTATATTATTAGTTTTCTCTTATATTATATACCATAATTTACCTGTTTGAAATTAAGTTAATGGTAATTACTTCAAGATCATATATAATTAGCTATACAATTCTCCATTAAAAGCTTTTTGCATCAAAGAATTAAAGTTGTCCTCTAGTTCTTTTAAACTCTTTTGCATTTCAAATTTCAATTTGTCGACTTGCTTGACGAAATCTGCAAATTGGTTTTGGAGTTCTAGTGGTGGTATTGGAATATTCAGACTCATTAATCTTTGTTTTGATATATTAGACATAGACTTCGCAGAACCATTAGATAAAGCCTTAATATTTTCTCTAAACAAATCGTGATTAATTAATTTCCACAAATAAACTTTGTTACATTTTTCATTAGTATTAAACCTAAATATTAAATCAGGCATCATTAAATTAGGAGAAGTTTCATAAACATATGCACTCATTCCTACTAATTCTGGAGTGTTTTTTCTTGTAAATAACAAATCTCCATTTTTCACCTCAACACTTTCTACAAATAAATTTTCATCTGTCAATGCTTTATTTTCAGAAGAATTATATATTCCATATGTTACAGCACTTAATTTTAATATAGCTGGATATTCACCTTTTCTACTATAGTTTTCACATACAAAGCTTTTTCCATTTTCAATATTAATTAAACACTTTGAAAGCTCTTCAACTATCCATCCCTTAGAATTAGTAGCTGGATCACCAAACATCTCGATAAATCTCGATTTGACTAATTCATCTAACAACTTAATGGCTTCTTTTCTCTTTTCTAAAGTCTTTTCAGCCTTTTCTAAAACATCAACTATTTTCTTTTGAGTTTCTAATGGTGGTAATACTATATCTAACTCTAAATATCTCTTCATTTGAAGATTTCTTATTCCTGTTGTTTTATTTTGAAAATATTCTGTTATTCCTTTTTTATATATGTCTAGTAAAAAGTACATAACATATTTTGAAACAGCTTTTTTATCATATATTCTTAATACATGTGTAAAATTATTGCAAATATGATTATCTTCATATTTATCAAAGTATACTACTCTACCTACCGGTTGATTTTCACTACCGCCTGATTTTTCTAAAATAATATCTCCATACTTTAACTCTTTCTTTTCAATTATTTTTTTATCTATTTTTCTAGTTACAACATTGCTAAAATCTAGCCTTCCACTATTAGTAAAATTAGTAGTTCTTATTACACAAATTCCACTGTTATCAGTATCTTCATCACCCCATTCCCCTGCATATTTATCTTCTAATAAATCTTTTAGTTTTTCTAATCTCCATCCTTCAGGTAACTTAACATTTTCCATACTACTTCACCATTCCCTTTAACTCAGCTATATTCTCTAAAATAGATTTCTCCAAAATTTCAATCCTCTCCAATATAACCTCTGGCTTTTCATACACAACTTCTTCATATTCTATCTCTTTATACTTATTTATTGATAAATCATAATCATTACCTGCTATTTCTTCTTTTTCTACCCAGAACCATCTATCTTCTTTACTAGGTTCCAAAGTATTATCTTTCTTTATATCTCTCCATTTTTCAATTATATCTGGAATATCTCCATCAGTATCAAGTTTATTTCTCTTATCATCTAGAGAGTATCCATCGCTTTCCATATCATAAAACCATACTTTATTTGTTTCTCCACCTTTAGTAAATAAAAGCACTGCTGTTGATACTCCTGCATAGGGCTTAAATACTCCTGAAGGCATTGATATTACACCTTCTAATTGATTTTCTTCTACTAAATTTTTTCTTATATCCTTATGTGCCTTAGTTGACCCAAATAGTACTCCATCTGGTACTATAACTGCGCATCTTCCACCTAAGTCAAGTATTCTGTTTATGAGTTTTATAAATAATAATTCCGTCTTAGTAGTTTTGGCACCTTTTAATAAAGAAGGATTAATATCTTCCTTATCTATACTGCCTTTAAAAGGAGGATTAGCTAAAACCAAAGTATATTTATTTTCTTCTTCATATCTTTTTGATAACGAATCCATTTGTCTAACATTTGGATCATCAATGCTATGAAGCATTAAGTTCATTGAAGCTATTCTGACCATTGATGCATCAAAGTCAAAACCGTAGAACATATCCTTCTTAAAATGATCCCAGTCTTTTGGACTCATCATATCTCCAATTCTGTTATGTATATTCCCTTCCTCATCTGTAAATACACTTTCTGATCTTGTATATTTTTCAAGTATATATTCTAATGAATTAATTAAAAAACCTGCTGTACCACAGGCAGGGTCACATATCTTATCTTCAGCTGATGGATCCATAAGCTCAACCATCATCCTTATTATGTGTCTTGGTGTTCTAAACTGACCATTTACCCCTGATGTGGCAAGTTTTGATAACAGATATTCATATAAATCCCCTTTTGTATCTGCATCATCCATATTTATACCATCTATAAGTCTTACAGATTCTTGAAGTAATGATGGCTTAGGTATCATAAATACAGCATCCTTCATTTCAGCTGTAAAGCTCGATTCTTCTCCTCCCATAGATTTTATAAATGGAAATACCTTTTGAGATACTACTTCAAACATCTTTTCTACTTCTAAATGCTTAAATTGACTCCACTTTAATAATTCCCAATTAGAATCATCCTTTATTTTATTCTCTTTCTTTAACTTTTCACTTAATTCCATAAATAAGGATTTAAATGGCTTACCCATCCTATTGGCCATTTTTTCATTAGTAGTATCTATATCATCTAATCTCTTTATAAACAATAAATAAGATATCTGCTCTATTACTGTCAAAGGATTAGATATTCCCCCTGACCAAAAATTGTTCCATAGTTTATCAATTTTACTCTTAATTTCTGTGTGTAACATTTCTTCAATTCCTCTCTAAGTCTAAGATATAACGCTTACTTTGAACGGTGCTATTAAATTAAAAACATCATCTGCCATTGTTCCAAATATTCCATCTACTCCATTGGGGTCAAAGGATGTATAGGGAGTTGTAAATAATGCTGCAAAGGATATGCCTCTATTTTTAGCAATGTCGTTCTTAATTATTTCTAAAGTTTTAATCTGTGTAGCATTCATTTTATTATGATGTTTTTGAATGAAATCTTCAAATCTCTTATTTAATTCTATTTCATCTACCCCTATAAATCTCCTAATGATTCCAACTATGTCCTCTTTATCTATATCAGTTTTATTCGAAAGCTCGTCTACAGTATAAACAAAATCTTCTCCAAATATGGAATATATACTATCCATTTCTTCTTGAGAAAGCTTTTCACCTTTCCTTATTTTATGAATTACTAACTGATCCTTCAATCTTTCTTCAATAGCTGTTTTTACCCTCTTTTCATAAGGTTCCATATTTGCCCCATAAAGAACTGAACCAGCACTAATTTCTTTTACTACTGCTCCAGTATCCTTTATATCAATTACTACAAAAGCCCCTGCTCCAACTCCCTTATGTTTCATTAAATCTCTTAAATCTATTCTTATTTTCTCTAACTTTTCATAACTAAGATTCTCCCAACCTGCTGGCTCCAATAATAACTTTACAAATTCTCTCTTTCCATCAAACTGATTTATATTTGTTTTTAGTCTTGCCAACTTTTCCATAGCAGTATTGATTTCTCTAACTAATGAATCCTTATCGTTAGTCTCAAAGCATTGAAGTATTCTATAAATTGAATTGTCAAATAAAATAGCATCTAAATTTTCTTTTGCTTCAATCCACTGTATTAGCGGTGCTATTTCCAGCTTTAACTTCTTAATGAAGTCTTCACTCAATTGACTCCAGTATTCTTCCTTTTTAACCTGTTCTATCTTCTTTCTATTCTTCTTTATCTCTATACTTTCTGATGGCAATTCTCTAATATCAGACTTTAATCTTTCTATAAAATCATTACATATGCCAGTGTTATTTTTTGACTTATATATTTCTAAAAGCCTGCACATAAGTTCAAACCTAACCTGCATAGATGTTTTTTGAGGTCTTGGAACAAATCCTTTTGGATTCATTTCAAAAAACTCAAAGTTTTTATAACAGTCAAAGATTGCAAATTCCTTTTTATCTACTCCATCTCCAAATAAGTTATCACATCTTCTTGTGCCCCTGCCTATCATCTGCCAGAACTTAACTTTTGAATAAATGGGCTTTGCGAACACTAAGTTAACTATTTCAGGTACATCTATCCCTGTATCTAATAAATCTACCGATATAGCTATTCTCGGAAAGTCTTCTCCTTTAAAATCTTCTATAAGTCTTTCTTTTTCTGTAATACCTGAGTAAATAACGGCTGTCATCTTACCCTTATACTGAGGATACATTTCATTAAATAAAGACTCTAAAAGATTGGCATGCTTTTTATTTTTTGCAAATATAATTGTCTTACCTAGATAGTCTCCTACTTTAATTCCATTATCCATTAATGTCTTTAATATGTATCTATTAGTCTCTTTATTTGTTATTTTCTTTTCTAAGGCATCTTTATCAAATTCAATTTCATCACCGTTATATCCCTCATCTTCTAATTGTATTCTTTGCTGTTCTGTCATCTGGCTATACTTTATTCCTTTTCTTAAAAAGTCAGTAGTTGTATCAACTACTCTTGGTTCAATAAGGTATGGAGGTACATGACTCCATGCCTCATCTACTGAAAAATTGAAAGTGGGATCTTCATCATCACAATTGAATAAATCAAAAGTATTTCTTTCTATAAAATCTATAGGCGTAGCTGTAAGACCTATAATATGTGCATCAAAATATTCTAATATATCTCTATAGGTCTTGTATATGCTTCTATGTGACTCATCACAAATAACAAGATCAAAAAATCCCACACTAAACTTGCTATAATAATTAATCATAGTTTGATAAGTGGAGAAATAAAGTGTAGCTTCTCTATTATCTGAGTTTTTACCTGTAAACCTACAGGATATTTGCTCTGGCATGAATGTTTTAAAGCTATTCTTGTCCTCTTTAGCTTGTCTAACTAGTTCATCTCTATCAGCTAAAAACAACACTCTCTTAGCACAGTTTGCTTCCATCATGCCTTTAGTTAATGCAATAACGGTTCTTGTTTTTCCTGTTCCAGTAGCCATTACTAAAAGAGCTTTTCTATATCCATTAGAATATCTTTCATATACCCTTTTTATACCTTCTATTTGATAGGGTCTGCCTGCAATATTTTTATCTATTTCAACTTTATTTAAATCTTTTTTATATTTATGCTTAAAGAATAACTCTTCTAAATCATCTAGGGTGTAAAACCCCCAAATTTGTCTTGGCTGACTATACTTGTCATCCCACATATATATTTCATATCCATTGGTATAGAAAACTATAGGTCTAACTCTATAATCTCTTTCAATAGTATCAGCATATTCTACCGCTTGCTGACGACCTATAATAGGATCAACGGAAGATTTTTTAGCCTCAACTACTGCAACTGGTTTACCTTTTTTATTGAACAATACATAATCAGCAAAACCTTTTTTACCTAATTCTTTATGATTCTCTAGATGAAACTCTAATTTAACTAATTCATTATTGCTAACATCCCATCCAGCATCCTTTAACATTATATCTATAAGCTTCTTTCTAGTTTCTGCTTCATTAAGGTCTAAGGTTTCTTCAACTTCCTTTTCTACAATCTTATCTTTTTCAGTTACAACAGCTGTTTTTGTTTCTTCTTTGACAGAACTTACTTTTTTAGTATGTTCTTCACTTATTTCTTCCTTTTCTTTAGCATAATCTTCAATATTATATACTGGTGCTTTGGTTGTAACTGGTCTTGGCATCTTGTATGTTAGCGGTTTTATTGAAGTGTCCTTTGTTACCTTAATATAAAACCATGCAGCTACCTTATACATAGAAACTAAACACTCTAAGGCATCTTTTTTATTTTCATATCCTTCATGATTAGCCTTATTTCCATATCGTCTCACTATATCAAACAAATCTGGAATAGCTCCATTTATTCCCGTAGATCTTAAAAGCTTAATCTTATCATCTTGAGTTGCAAACCTAGGTACTTCAATCTTTAAAGTTGCTAATATATAATCAATTATCTGTTCCCCAAACATACGCATCTTTAACATTGATGCATTATTATCCGTATGAAGATAATTTTCAGCTTGTGTTCCTAACTTAGCCAAAATTGTCCATTTCTTATTATTTAAAAAAGTAAAATTGGACATCCTAATCCCCCTCAGTTTAACTTAATAATTATAATAATATTTTATTCGTTTTGACTAAATCATTCAATATATTACATTAATTTTACAAATAATAAATAATTATTATATATACAGTCTTACAAAAGTTATTTTCAATACCAATAACATAAATGATATTCTTTTATATCAATATTAAAGAATAAAACGTAAAAAAGTAACTAAGATATTTCTATCTTAATTACTTTTCCCAACTTTATAAATATCCCGTAATCTCTGTAAGTACTGGTTTCACAGTATTTTTATGCTATTCCCACTCAATGGTAGCCGGAGGCTTGCTTGTTATGTCATACACTATTCTGTTTACACCCTTGACTTCATTTACTATTCTTCTGGAAACTGTATCTAAAACCTCATAGGGAATTCTTGCCCAGTCAGAAGTCATGGCATCAGAACTAGTTACGGCCCTTAGTGCTATTGTATGAGTATAAGTTCTTTCATCTCCCATAACACCAACGGATCTTATGTTTGGAAGACATGCAAAGTACTGCCATATAGCTTCATCAAGTTTTGCTTTAGCTATTTCATCCCTGAAAATTGCATCTGCTTCTCTTACAATTTCAAGTTTTTCTTCTGTTATCTCTCCAAGTACTCTTATTCCAAGACCTGGTCCAGGGAAAGGCTGCCTCCATACTAATCCATGAGGAATACCAAGTTCCTCTCCTACTGCTCTTACTTCATCTTTAAAAAGCTCTCTAAGTGGTTCAATAAGTTTAAATTCCATATCTTCAGGAAGTCCACCTACATTATGATGGCTTTTTATTGTTGCTGAGGTAGCAGTACCACTTTCAACTACGTCAGGATAAATTGTCCCTTGTACAAGGTAAGCTATATCTCCTAGCTTTTTTGATTCTTCTTCAAACACTCTTATAAATTCTTCACCTATAATTTTTCTCTTTTTCTCAGGATCACTAACCCCGGAAAGCTTACCCAAGAATCTATCTTTTGCATTCACTCTTATAAGATTCATATCAAATTGTTTTCTAAAAATGTCTTCAACCTGATCACCCTCATCTTTTCTTAAAAGACCATGATCTACAAAAATACATGTAAGCTGTTTACCTATAGCCTTATGCACAAGTACTGCTGCTACTGAGGAATCAACCCCGCCAGAAAGTGCACAGATAACTTTTTTATCTCCAACAATTTCTTTAATTTCCTTAATTTTTTCTTCTGCAAAAGATGACATGGACCAATCACCCTTTAAGTCACAAACCTTGAATAAAAAATTAGACAACATTTCTTTTCCAAAAGCCGTATGTTCTACTTCCGGATGAAATTGGACTCCATATATATTCTTCTCTTCATTTGCCATGGCTGCTACAGGGCACTGCTTAGTAGTAGCAGCTATTTTAAAGCCTGCTGGTGGTTCTGATACATAATCTGTATGACTCATCAAAGCTATATTATTCTCTTCTATTCCATTGAAAATTTTACAATCTTTAGAAAGATTAATCTCAGCTTTTCCATATTCTCTAATTTCTGCACTTTCCACTTTACCACCTAGAGTGTGAGTTATAAGCTGATGTCCATAACATATACCAAGTACTGGAATTCCAAGATCAAATAATTTCTTATCAACCTTTGGCGTATTATCTCCATAAACACTATTTGGACCACCAGTGAAAATTATTCCCTTTGGAGCTTTTTCTTTTATCTTATCAATAGAATATGTATATGGAATTATTTCACAGTATACATTATTTTCTCTTACTCTTCTTGCAATAAGCTGATTATATTGTCCGCCAAAATCTATAACTAAAACAAGTTCTCTGTTCATATTTTCCTCCTAATTAAATTATCATTTAAAATTATTATACTATTAATGAATGCCAATAGGTAGTTAATTTTTATTGATTTACACTGTAATTAGGAGCTTCTTTTGTTATAGATATATCATGTGGATGACTTTCTCTAAGTCCAGCAGAAGTTTGAACTACAAAATTTGCTGTTTCGTACATAGTATGCAAATCTTTTGCTCCTAAATATCCCATACCAGAACGTATTCCGCCTACAAGCTGATAAATTGTATCTACAACAGATCCTTTAAATGGTACTCTTCCTTCAACACCTTCTGGCACGAGTTTTTTGTTGCCTTCTTGGAAGTATCTATCCTTACTTCCATTTGCCATTGCAGCCAAAGATCCCATACCTCTATACACTTTATAACTTCTTCCCTGGTATATTTCTATTTCTCCTGGAGCTTCTTCACAGCCTGCAAACATTGATCCAAGCATAGCTACACTAGCACCGGCCGCCAAAGCCTTAACTATATCTCCAGAATACTTGAGTCCACCATCTGCAATTACAGGTATTCCATATTTGTTAGCAACTTCAACACAATCCATTACTGCTGTTAATTGAGGTACACCAATACCTGAAACAACTCTAGTTGTACAGATAGATCCTGGTCCTATACCAACTTTTACACAATCTACTCCAGCCTCAATAAGCTCCTTTGTAGCTTCACCAGTAGCTATATTTCCTGCAATGATTTGAATATCAGTATATTTTTCTTTTATTTTTTTCACTGCTTCTATTACGCCTTTAGAATGACCATGAGCAGTATCTACTACTATGACATCTACATGTGCCTTAACAAGTGCATCTACTCTATCCATCATGTCGTCAGTAACACCCACACCAGCACCACACAGAAGTCTTCCCTGCTTATCTTTTGCAGCATTTGGGAAAGCCTTTACTTTTTCTATGTCTTTTATAGTAATAAGTCCTTTTAAATAATTATTTTCATCAACTAATGGAAGTTTTTCAATTTTATTTTTCTTTAATATTTCTTTAGCTTCTTCTAAAGTAGTATTTTCTACAGCAGTTATAAGTTTTTCAGAGGTCATAACTTCAGAAATAGCCTTAGTATAATCATTTTCAAATACTATATCTCTATTTGTAATTATTCCTACCAATTTGCCTTCAACGGTTATAGGAACACCAGAAATTCTGTATCTAGACATAAGTTTAAGAGCATCTTCAATTGTATTTTCAGGTGCTAGTGAAAAAGGATTAGTTATAACTCCATTCTCTTGTCTTTTTACCCTATCTACTTCAAGAGCCTGCTCTTCAATTGTCATATTCTTATGTATTATTCCTATACCACCTTCTCTTGCCATAGCTATAGCCATTTTGGATTCCGTTACAGTATCCATACTAGCACTCATAAGAGGTATATTTAGCTTTATAGTTTTAGTAAGATTTGTACTAAGGTTTGTATTTCTTGGTAAAATTTCAGATTTATTAGGTACTAATAACACATCATCAAAAGTGTAAGCTTGTTTTAAAATTTTGGCCATTATCATAACTTCCTTTCAGCATATAGTAAACTATTATTAACTTATCTATAACTAGTAGTAACAAGCTCTACCAGTTCTATGCACTACAATGGAATAGAAAATATATTTTACCTTTTCTATCCATATCTTTTATATTAATAAACAAAAAAACCAAGAATATTGGTTTTTTAATTTTCTAAATAAAATTACACACATATAATTATATATTATTCTCAACAATATCACTTATTTTATTTAAAATAAATACATTTGTCAATTGCAAAAATTGCCACATTATAAAATATAAACATCTTAATATTATATATATTTACCAATATAATTATATTTATAATCATATTTTATATAAATAATATTTAATGTACAAATTAATTATTTAAATATTTAATTTTTATGGGTAAATTGTAATAATTCATAAAAACAAATTATTTTATAATGAAACAATTTTATAATATAAAAATATCCCGTAAACTAAGTTTACGAGATATTTTTACACTATATTTACTTTTTAAATTAGTACATTCCGTCCATTCCCATTCCAGGAGCTCCACCTGGCATTGGTGCAGGATTCTTTTCAGGTATATCTGCAACCACACCTTCAGTTGTTAGGAATGTTGAAGCTACAGATGCAGCATTTTGAAGTGCAGATCTTGTAACTTTAGTTGGATCTACAATTCCTTCTTTTATCATATCTACATATCTTTCACGAAGAGCATCAAAACCAATACCCTTTTCACTGTTTATAACTTTTTCTATTATAACAGAACCTTCAAGTCCAGCATTTGCTGCTATTTGTCTTACAGGCTCTTCAAGAGCTTTTACTATTATGTTAATTCCAACTTGAACGTCTGGATCTTCATCAGTAATTTTCTTAACTTCTGGTAGTATATTTAAGTAAGCTGTACCACCACCAGGAACTATTCCCTCTTCTACAGCTGCTTTTGTTGCTGCAAGTGCATCTTCTATTCTAAGCTTTCTTTCCTTAAGTTCTGTTTCAGTAGCAGCTCCTACTTTTACTACTGCAACTCCTCCTGCAAGTTTTGCAAGTCTTTCTTTTAATTTTTCAGTATCAAAATCTGAAGTTGAATCTTCAATTTGAGTTTTTATTTGAGCAACTCTGTCTTTAATTTCTTCTTTGCTACCTCTGCCATTTACAATTGTAGTGTTTTCTTTTGTAACTTTAACGCTTTCAGCTCTTCCAAGCTCATCTAAAGTTACATCTTTAAGATCTTTTCCAAGTTCATCTGATATAACTTCTCCACCAGTTAAAATAGCTATATCTTTAAGCATATCTTTTCTTCTATCTCCGAAACCAGGAGCTTTAACACCTATGCATGTAAATGTACCTCTTAATTTATTTACAACAAGTGTTGTAAGAGCTTCTCCTTCGATATCTTCAGCTATGATTAAAAGCTTCTTTCCCTGTTGAACTATTTGTTCTAATAGTGGAAGTATTTCCTGTATGTTTGAAATTTTCTTATCTGTTATAAGTACATATGGATCATCAAGAGCTGCTTCCATCTTTTCTGTATCAGTTACCATGTAAGCACTTAAATATCCTCTATCAAATTGCATACCTTCAACTATGTCTAATTCTGTTCCCATAGATTTTGATTCTTCTACAGTGATAACTCCTTCGTTACCAACCTTTTCCATAGCATCTGCTATAAGTTTTCCAATATTTGGATCACTGGCTGAAATAGCTGCAACTCTAGCTATGTCTTCTTTTCCATTTATAGGTTTTGAAAGTTCCTTTAGATTTTTAATAGTTTCTTCAACAGCTTTATTTATACCTGTTCTTATAAGCATTGGATTAGCACCTGCTGTAACATTTTTTAATCCTTCTCTTATTATAGCCTGTGCTAATAGTGTAGCTGTTGTAGTACCATCTCCTGCTACGTCATTAGTTTTTGTAGCAACTTCTTTTACAAGTTGAGCTCCCATGTTTTCATATGGATCTTCTAATTCTATTTCTCTTGCAATACTTACACCATCATTAGTTATAAGTGGTGATCCAAATTTTTTATCTAAAACTACGTTTCTGCCTTTTGGTCCAAGTGTTACCTTAACTGTATTCGCAAGTTTGTCTACACCTGCCTGCATAGATCTTCTGCCTTCTTCACCTAATAATATGCTTTTAGCCATATAAATCCCTCCAAACAATATTAAAATCTAATTTCTATCTTAATGATTAATCTTCAACTATTCCAAGTATGTCATCTTGTTTTACAATTAAATATTCTTCTCCATCAAGCTTAACTTCATTTCCACTATATTTTGAGAAAAATACTTTGTCATCAGCTTTCAATTCCATTTTAACTTCTTTTCCATCTACATACCCACCAGGTCCTACTGCTACAACCTGTGCAATTTCTGGCTTTTCTTTAGCAGATCCTGGCAAAACAATTCCGCTCTTTGTTGTTGCTTCTGCTTCTAATCTTTTAATAACAACTCTGTCTCCAAGTGGTCTAATTTTCATCTTTAAACCCTCCTCAATTTATTAAAAAATATATTATTATTTTTACCTGTTAGCACTCATTACACTTGAGTGCTAATACAATTATTATAATAATTAATAGCATTTATATAAGCAAATTTCATGTTAGCACTAATACAGGTAATATAGTCAATTATATTTAATTATCTCTTACTATATCCATATTTTACTTAATTACTCCTATTTTCTTTATATGTCTATAGTTCAAATATAAAAGTATAAAAATCCTTTATTTTCATGTAATTTTAACAAATATTTTAATAAATCTATATTAAAAATACATATAAACAATTATAATTATAATTGTAAACAAAATAAGTTCTTTATTAATTAATACATAGTAGGAGATAAATATGTCTAATAAAAAAATTTTTATACTTCAATTAGTTATGTCAATAATTATATTTCTAGCTACAATTGCATTTTTTACTAAAATAGTTTCTAATTTTAAGTCGCTTTATTATTATGATATAGTAAACTTAGACATAGAAAAAAGTTCTGGCATAGACGTCAGCACTATTAAAACTAACTATAATTATTTAATTGACTTTTTGAACCAATCCAATCCATCAGACTTTATTCTTCCAACACTTGACTCATCAGTTAACGGAAAAACACATTTTTTTGAAGTACATAGGATTTTCTCAAATTTAAATTATTTTCTGTACTTTTCTATAATATTTATTATTATTTCTGTTATTATAAGCATAAAAAATAAGATATATTTATATTTGAAAGTATCAGGTATAAGTTTAATGGTTTTTCCGTTAATACTAGCCCCTATTCTCATGACAGGTTTTACAGATTATTTTGATAGCTTTCATAAAATATTATTCAGAAATGATTTTTGGTTATTTGATCCTAGCGCAGATCCTGTAATTTTAATTCTTCCTGAATCATTTTTTATGCACTGTCTTATATTAATAGTATTTTTATCAATGCTATTTGGATTTATACTATATGTGATATATAGATTTTTACATAGAAAATCAAAGTTTAAAAATACATTAAAGTATATATAAAAAAATCTATTAATTTAAGCAAATAACAAAATCTAGGAATATTTAATAAACATCCCTAGATTTTGTTACTTTTTAATATCCTCTAAACAGTTATATTATTTTCGCGAGCATAGTAGAACAAATACTGTTGAGCAAATCCTGACAGCATTCCAAATTTATTTCTTCCAA
The DNA here is from genome assembly GCF_000807255.1 of Clostridium pasteurianum DSM 525 = ATCC 6013. Lineage (NCBI taxonomy): Bacteria > Bacillati > Bacillota > Clostridia > Eubacteriales > Clostridiaceae > Clostridium > Clostridium pasteurianum. Next base: position 3,058,286 of record NZ_CP009268.1, read on the forward strand.
AATCTCTTATTTTTTTTAATGAAACATCCGGAGCTACATAAAAATGCATCATAGCTCTTTTAACCCATACATCTACAGGGAATGCAGAATATTTCTGCATTGAAAACAACATTATGCAATCAGCTACTTTAGGACCTACTCCCATGAACTTCTGCAGCTCAATGTGACACTGATTATCATCACAGCTATATATTTTTTCTAAAATATTATTACTTTCATAAACTCTTTCACAGGTATCCTTTATATACTTTGCCCTGAAACCTGTTCCACATTCTTCAAAGTCTTCTATTGTCTTATCCTGTAAATCTTCTACTTTTGGAAAAGTATAATAGGTTTCACCTTTATATTGTATTTTCTTTCCCCATTTTTTACTTATAGCTTTTATAGCCCTTTTTATCATAGGTATCCTATTATTTGCAGAAATAATAAAAGATATAAGTATTTCAAAAGGCTCTTGCTTTAAAATTCTTATGCCACTTCCAAAATTTACTGATTTCTTAAGAAGAGGATCTTTACTCAGCTCCTCTTTAATTTCATTATAATCTCTTTCAAGATCAAAATACTTTATCCATATATCATTAAATTCTTTTTCTGTAGTATTATGTATTATTAAATCATTACCTTTTCTTTCCACTTCAATTACTCTATCAAAAGCAACTCCAGTAAAAGTACCTTCTTTTGTCTTATTCCATCTAAAACATTGTCCACATTCAAATACATGATCTAATTCAAAGTTTCTGATCTCTCTAATTATTACATAATCCTCATTACTTTCAATGCTTTTAAAATCCATAGTATATCCTCTTTTCAGTAAAAATATAATCTGAATATTTATTAAATATTTTTTACTCTGTATTCTTCTATTAATTGCTCCAAAATTTCAGCAGCAGTATATACCATTTTACTACAACGTTCTTCATAATTTGCAAATTTTTCTTTAAGTTCTATACAATTTTTTTCATGAAAAACACTTTGAAATCTATTAAAAAACTCCATAGATAATTCCTTTATTTTAGAGCTTTCGTGAGCCTTATCTCTAACAAAAATAATACCAAGCACAGCTAAAGCTCCTGTTATAGCACCACATACGCTACCTATTGCCATTCCACCACCAAAAGCTGCCATGGATTTTAGTGTATTTTTATCTAAATTAAGATTATAATTTTCATTTGCTGCATAAATTATTGTTTCCGCACAATTTAAATTATATTCTTTATCATAATATTTTTTAACATAATCAATCAACAAATTAACACCTTATTTCTCTATGTATACCATATAAAAATCAATATAGCATAAATTATATTATTAATTATAGATATCCAATTTCATAATTGAAGCAAGTTCTTAATTCAGGTGGGGATTCTTTTACCCCATCTGAATTTTAGAACTGCGAATGCATGGCTTACTTGGCGTTGAACTCCCACTTTAGGAAAAGCAGAGAGCCCAAATTTTAATTTGGTGCGAGGGCTGTACAGAGTGCGAGGGAGACTTACGCCAAGTTAGTCAGGTTAAATATTGATAAACATGAATAAGCTGAATAGCTTTATTTAAAAAACTTAAAATTTGTATTTTAAATTGGATATCTATGATACAAAATATTTCAGTAAAAACACTTAAGAAATAAATTCAATTTACTAGTAATATATAATTATTTACTTAAATCCTCATGAATAGCTTTGGCTGCCTTTTTTCCTGCACTCATTGCTAATATTACAGTAGCTGGACCAGTTACCACATCTCCACCAGCATAAATTCTTTCTCTTGAGGTACGCCCAGTTTCTTCATCAATTATTATACGATTTTTCTTATCATGTTCAAGGCCTTCTGTAGTATCATTAATTAACGGATCAGCACCTGATCCTATAGCCATAATTACCATATCTACATCTAAAATGAACTCTGAGTTTTCAACTGCTGCAGGTCTTCTTCTACCAGATTCATCTGGTTCTCCCAGCTCCATTTTAACACATTTTATACCTTTTACCCATCCATTAGAATCTCCTAAAATTCCAACTGGATTAGTTAAAAGATGAAATTTAATGCCTTCCTTTTTAGCATATTTTACTTCTTCTGCTCTTGAAGGCAGTTCCTCTTCTGATCTTCTATATATGAGATGAGATTCTGCCCCAAGTCTTAAAGCGGCCCTTACAGCATCCATAGCTACATTTCCTCCACCTACTACAGCTACTTTCTTTCCTATTACAGTAGGTGTCATATAATCTTCTCTATAATCTTTCATAAGATTATTTTTAGTTAAGAACTCATTTGCAGCAAGTACTCCATTAAGATTTTCACCAGGTATCCACATAAAGTTTGGAACTGCTGCTCCAGTTCCAATAAATACAGCTTCAAAACCTTCTTCTTTTAAAAGTTCGTCTATAGTTATAGTTCTTCCTATAATAACATTTGTTTCTATTTTAACTCCCAATTTTTTAAGATTATCTATTTCTGGCTTAACTACATCATCCTTAGGCAGTACAAACTCTGGTATTCCCCAGGCCAAAACTCCTCCTGCCTCATGAAGAGCTTCGAATATAGTAACTTCATAGCCTAGTTTTGCCAAATCACCTGCACAGGCTATTCCAGCTGGACCACTGCCTATAACAGCTACCTTTTTACCATTACTTTGGGCTTTTTCATTCAGCTGTATATTATTTTCTCTAGACCAGTCAGCTACAAATCTTTCAAGGTTTCCTATGGATATTGGTTCACCCTTTATGCCAAGTACACATCCTCCTTCACATTGAAGCTCTTGAGGACAAACTCTTCCACATACTGCTGGCAGAGAACTTGTTTCAGCAATTATGCTTGCTGCCTTTTTAAAATCTTTTTCTCTTATACATTTTATAAATTGGGGTATTTTATTATTCACAGGACATTTACCCACACATCTAGGATTTTTACATTGAAGACATCTGTTAGCTTCTTTTATAGCATCTTCTTCTGTATATCCTAAACAAACTTCATTAAAATTTTTTATTCTAGTATTTACATCCTGTTCTCCAGCAGGTGTTCTCTGTAATTTACTCATGAATATCCTCCTCTACCCCTATAGTGACTTCATTTTCACTATGATTACAAACTCCGTGCTCTTTTCTATACTGTAATTTAGCTTCATAGCTGCTATAGAAATTTTCTCTTCTCTTAACTTCTTCAAAATCTACAAGATGACCATCAAACTCTGGTCCATCTTGACAGGCAAATTTAATATTTCCTGCTATAGTAAGTCTACATCCTCCACACATTCCAATACCATCCAACATTAATGTAGTTAAACTAACTATAGTTTTTATACCATAATCTTTAGTAACAGAACAAACCTTTTCCATAAATTCCGTACTACCTATAGATATAATCAAATCATATTTTTTATCTTCATCTAAAATATTTTTTAAGACAGTTGAAATAGTTCCCTTAATTCCCTTACTTCCATCTTCCGTAGAAATAATCAAATTTTTAGCTATATCTTCAATTTTATCTTCAAATATTATATTTTTATAACTGTTAAAAGCCACCAAAACATCACTTGCTACATTATTCTTATATAGCCATGAAAGAGCTGGATACACTCTTGCAGCTGACAATTCATCTGTTACAAATAATATGTTTTTTTCTTTAAGATCATCTACATTTTCATGCACAAAAAAAGATGCCTGTCCTATAGGTCCTGCTAAATCTAATATACTATCTCCAATTTTTAAATTTGAAAGCTGTTTTACGGATGCTTCTTCACTATTTTTAAAGATAATAGTTATTGATTGTTCTTCAATATTATAATCACAAATAGAGAAAGGTATTCTTTCTCCCTTTTCATCAATTCTAAGGATTATAAACTGACCTGGTTTTATAGACTTTGCCACCCTTGGTGCCATTATTTTCATGCTATATATATCGTTAACATCTTTACTGACATCTAATATTTTAAACATTTTACCCTCCATTTATATATTGCAATAAGATTTTATAAAACTTTTATAACAAATATATAATCATATATTTCTATTGTTTTATGAACATAAATTAAATTTCATTTTATAAAAATTTGAATTAATAATCTCAATTTTCAATTAACACTTATATTTATTAAAATTTACACTGAAACTAACTTATTAAATTTATAAACTATTATTTAAATTAAGCAGTTTAATATATATTTTAAACAATATTTATCATCAAGTCAAATATTTAATGTATGATATTTATAATTTGTGATATACAACTTGTACAGCAAATATATAAATAATTTCACTAATATTATCATCTATTTATTCAACAATTTTTCATCTTAAACTACTCAATAAATACAAAAATAAAAAGCTATTTCGCTATGCAATATCTGCACGGTGAAATAGCTTTTTTTATTCTGCAATTCTATTTTGCGTAGTCGAAGAAACCTCTTCCAGATTTTCTTCCAAGCCATCCTGCTCTTACATACTTTCTAAGTAAGGAATGAGCTCTGTATTTAGAGTCTCCTGTTTCCTTATAAAGTACATCCATTATTGCTAAGCACACATCGAGACCAATTAAATCTCCTAAAGCTAAAGGTCCCATTGGATGGTTAGCACCAAGTTTCATAGCTGTATCTATATCTTCTGCTGAAGCTATTCCTTCTGCAAATATACCAACAGCTTCATTTATCATTGGTATTAATATTCTATTTACAACAAATCCTGGAGCTTCTGCAACTTCTACTGGTTCCTTACCAATTGCAACGCTTAATTCTTTTATAGCATCAAAAGTTTCCTGTGAAGTAGCCATTCCCTTTATTATTTCAATAAGCTTCATGATTGGAGCTGGATTGAAGAAATGCATACCAATAACTTTATCTGGTCTATTAGTTGCAGCTGCCACTTCTGTAATTGAAAGAGATGAAGTATTTGAAGCCAATATAGTTTCTGGCTTACAAATAGCATCTAACTCTTTAAAAATTTCCTGCTTGATTTTCATATTTTCAACTGCTGCTTCAACTACAAGATCGCAATCAGCTGCCTGATTTAGGTCAACTGTTCCAGTTATTCTTGTAAGTATTTCAGTTTTTGCTTCTTCAGTGATTTTTCCCTTTGTAACGGATCTTGAAAGATTTTTGTCTATTCCTTTTATTCCTCTTTCAACGAATTCATCCTTTATATCTCTAAGAACAACTTCAAAACCTTTTGCTGCAAAGGCTTGAGCTATTCCAGCTCCCATTGTTCCTGCACCAAGTACACACACTTTTTTCATGTCATGTAACCTCCTAAATAAATATACATTTTGATACCTAAATAACTTTTTATTTACATATAAAATTATTTAGGTATATGATTTATCAAGTTTAAGATTTCCTCTATGGAGAAAAGTTATTCTAGAAAAGCTTATTTTGCGACAGCTTTTACTTGTGATATCAATTCTGGAACAACTTTGTTTAAATCTCCAACTATTGCAAGATCTGCCACCTGCATTATTGGTGCATTTTCATCTCTATTAATAGCTACAATGTAGTCACTATCCTGCATTCCAGCAAGATGCTGAATAGCTCCTGAAATACCACAAGCTATGTAAAGCTTAGGTCTTACAGTTTTTCCAGTTTGACCAACTTGAACTGATTTGTCAATCCAATCTTTTTCTATAGCTGCTCTTGAAGCTGCAACTGTTCCGCCAAAAGCATCTGCTAATTCCTGAAGTTTTTCGAAGTTTTCTTTACTTCCAACACCTCTACCACCAGCAACTATAACTTCTGCTTCTGATATATCTTCTGCATCTTTAGCTAATTTTACAACTTCTTGGACTTTTGTTCTTATATCGTCTTCTGTTAAATTAACTGTAACTTTTTCAATTTTTGAAGTATTTTCTTTAGATGAATCTTTATCAAGTTTAGAAAATACTCCTGGTCTTACAGTAGCCATTTGAGGTCTGTGGTCAGCACATACAATTGTAGCCATAAGATTTCCACCAAAAGCTGGTCTTGTAGCTAATAAATTATTGTTTTCAGCATCTATGTCAAGAGCTGTACAGTCAGCTGTTAATCCAGTTGTAAGTCTAGCTGCTATTCTAGGTCCTAAATCTCTTCCTATATAAGTAGCACCTATGAATATTATCTCAGGTTTTCTTTCATTTGATAATTCGCAAATAACCTTTGCATATGCATCAGTTGAGAAGTGTGATAAAAGCTTATCATCTGCTGCTATTACCTTATCAGCACCATAAGCTAACAATTCTTTTGCTATATCATCAGTATTATATCCAAGTAATACTGCAACTAATTCTGTATTTAATTTATCTGCCATTTCACGGCCTTTTCCCAAAAGCTCTAATGAAACTTTTTGAAGTTCTCCGTCTCTCTGTTCAGCAAAGACCCATACGCCGCCTTTATAATCTGCTATATTCATTTTAAATCCCTCCTACATCACTTTAAATATAGTGTTTTTCTTGTAATTTTGAAACTGCATAACTAACTGCTTCTTTAACTGGCTTATTAACAATTTCTCCTTGGCCCTTAGTCTCCTTAGTTGCTGATCTCTTAACTTTTGTAGGTGATCCTTTAAGTCCAAGAAGGGATTTATCTACATCTATATCATCTGCACTCCATACTGTTATTTCTTTATCAAATAATCCAAATATATTTTTAACATCCATATATCTTGGTTCATTTAATTCTTTTATAGCAGTAAGTAATACTGGTGTATTAACCTTAACTACTTCATATCCATCTTCCCAAGCTTTTCTTACTGTTAACTCTTTATCTCCAGTTACATCAACTTTTTCTACATAAGTTATCTGTGGAATTCCAAGATGTTCAGCTATTTCTGGTCCAACCTGTGCTGTATCTCCATCTATTGCTTGTCTTCCAGCAAACACCACATCATAATCAAGTTTTCTAAGTGCTCCTGCAAGGGCATTTGATGTAGCTAAAGTATCAGCTCCTGCAAAGGCTCTATCAGATATAAGTATTGCTTCGTCCGCTCCCATAGCCATAGCTTCTCTTAAAGCAGTTTGAGCTTGTGGAGGTCCCATACTTAACACGATAACCTTAGCACCAGTATTTTCTTTTATTACTAATGCTTCTTCTAATGCATTTTTATCATCTGGATTTATTATTGATGGAACTCCTTCTCTTATAAGTGTTCCTGTCTTAGGATCTATTTTAACTTCAGTTGTATCTGGAACTTGTTTTAAACAAACAACTATATTCATCGCCTATAAACCTCCTTATTATCTAAAAATGTTTCCTGAAATAACTAATTGCTGAACCTGTGAAGTTCCTTCATATATTTCAGTTATCTTAGCATCTCTCATCATTCTTTCTACAGGATAATCTTTAGTATATCCATATCCACCGAATAATTGAACAGCTTTAGTTGTTACATCCATTGCTACATTTGCAGCATGAAGCTTTGCTCTAGCAGCATCAACAGTATATGGTAGTTTCTGATCTTTTTTCCAAGCCGCCTTATAAACCAAAAGTCTAGCTGATTCTATAGCAACTTCCATATCTGCCATCATCCAAGAAAGTCCTTGGAATTTATACAATTCTCTTCCAAACTGTTTTCTTTCCTTCATATATTCCTTAGCTTCATTAAAAGCGCCTTCAGCAATACCAAGAGCCTGAGCAGCTATACCAATTCTTCCTCCATCAAGAGTTTTCATTGCTACGCCGAATCCTTTTCCTTCTTTACCAATCATGTTTTCCTTTGGTACTACCATATCTTCAAATATAAGTTCTGTTGTAGATGAAGCTCTTATTCCAAGTTTATCTTCAACTTTACCGATTGAGAATCCCTTAAAGCCTTTTTCAATTATAAATGCTGATATTCCTCTTGTTCCCTTGCTTCTATCTGTCATGGCAAATATAACAAATATGTCTGCTACTCCACCATTTGTTATGAATATTTTTGAACCATTAATTATATAATTGTCACCATCAATTACAGCTACAGTTTGTTGTCCAGCTGCATCTGTTCCTGCATTTGGTTCAGTTAAACCAAATGCTCCTATTTTTTCACCCTTTGCAAGTGGTGTTAAATATTTTTCCTTTTGAGCTGGTGTACCAAATTGATCAATTAGTGATGCACAAAGTGAAGTATGTGCTGAAAGTATAACTCCAGTAGTACCGCATACTTTAGATAATTCTTCTACAGCTAGTATATAAGATAACGTATCTCCACCAGCTCCACCATATTCTCTAGAAAAAGGTATACCCATCATACCATACTTAGCCATTTTCTTTACATTTTCCATAGGGAATCTTTCTGTTTCATCAATCTCTGCGGCTATTGGTTTAACATCAGTTTCAGCAAATTCTCTTACCATCTGTCTTACTAATTCTTGTTCTTTAGTCAATGAAAAATTCATGTAACTTACCTCCTCTTATTTATTCTTAAAATTACCAGTTAAATATTTTTTATCATTCAAGAATGTATTCATACCTTCTTTTTGATCTTCTGTAGAGAAACAAGCTCCAAATACTTCTGATTCAATTGACACACCTGTATCAATATCAGTTTGAATTCCTCTATTTATTGCTGATTTAGCCAACTTAACAGCTATAGGTGCATTGGCTGCTATAGTATTTGCCAATTGTTTTGCTTCATCTAATAAAGTTTCTGGTTCTATAACTCTATTAACAAGTCCTAATCTATAGGCCTCTTCAGCATTTATAATTTTTCCAGTATATATAAGTTCCTTTGCAGCTCCTGGGCCTATTAATCTAGCTAATCTTTGAGTACCGCCAAAACCTGGAGTTATTCCAAGCTGTACCTCTGGCTGTCCAAATTTTGCCTTAGTAGAAGCTATTCTTATATCGCAAGACATAGCAATTTCACAACCACCACCCAATGTAAATCCATTAAGGGCTGCTATTACTGGCTTTTCTAAATTTTCAAGTTTTCTGAACACCTTATTACCTAGTATTCCAAATTTTCTTCCTTCTACTACATTCATGTCTTTCATTTCTGATATATCGGCTCCAGCTACGAAGGATTTTCCCGCTCCCGTTAATACCACTGCTAAAATTTCATTATCTTTGTCAATTTCATCAATTACAGAATCAAGCTCAGTTAACGTTTCACTGTTCAAAGCATTAAGAGCTTTAGGTCTATTAATTGTAACTACGGCAATTTTTTCCTCTTTTTCAAGGATAATATTATTAAAATCCATGCCTAATCCTCCTACAATTTTAATGCATTGTTAATATTCTAACAATGGAGATTAAAAATACACTAAATTTACACTTCGCCTTTAATTATATACTGAATTCAATTAGTTTTCAATAAAAAAATTAAGTTATAACCATTATAGAGCTAAATTCCTATAATTTTTTTGTTAAATTTATAAGAATTCAGCTCTATAATATAGATAAATGATTTTAATTTTAATAATTTTTTACGTTAATTAACATTTAAACTATTGATTTTTATGTTAATATAGTATATCTTGTTATTGTAGGATACGTTAACATTGTTATAGAATCTTATAACAAGTAATTTTTTACATAAATTAAAAACTTATAATAATAGCTTTTGTATTTTAGCAGTATTAAATATGAATGTGAAATCTTTATATTGTCTTATTCATTAGGCAAGTCAATGTAAGTAAACTTTCACTTAAATGTACATTTTCTACCATTACATCCGCTGGAGCTATAAGATCAACTGGTGCAAAATTCCATATTCCTTTAACTCCATTTTTGACTAATATATCACATACACTTTGTGCATTTTTAGGCGGAACAGAAATAGTAGCTATGTCTATTGGATTTTTTTGTAAAAACGGTTCTAGATAATCAATATCATATATTTCTATATCTCTTATTTTAAGTCCAAATAATTTTGGATTTATATCAAAAATAGCATTTGTCTTGAAGCCCATTTTTTGAAAATTTGTATAATTAGCTATAGCTTGACCAATATTTCCTGCACCTACTATTATAGTTTCATAGTCCTTTGTAATTCCAAGTATATTGCAAATTTGATAGTGTAAATCTTTTACATTATATCCGTATCCCTGTTGCCCAAAATCTCCAAAACAGTTTAAATCTTGCCTTATCTGCGAAGCTGTGAAACCTATTTTTTCACTTAATTCTTTAGATGAGATTCTATCAACTTCATTATTAACTAATTCGTTTAGATATCTATGATACTTAGGAAGTCTTTTTATTACTGCCATAGATATATTTTTTTTCTTTTCCAACTGTTGCACCCCTTACCTCTGAAATATATACTTATTATATTCTACCACATATCAGTAATTTTACACTTGTTTTTTGATAAAAATTACACAATACTTATATAAAAATTAAAATATACTGTAATTTTTTAAATTAAAATAGTAAAATAATAGTTATACACTTAATATTAGGCTGGTGATTAAATTATGATAGTTTTAAGTACAAAAAATATAACTAAAGGCTATGGAATAGATATAATTTTAGAAGATGTAAACTTTACTATAAATGAAGGTGAAAAAGTAGGTCTTATAGGGGCAAATGGCGCTGGAAAATCTACTTTATTTAAAATCTTAACAAATCAACTAGATCAAGACAGCGGCGAACTATTCATAGATAAAAATAAAAGAGTAGGATATCTTTCTCAGCATCTGTCTTTAGATGAATCAAATACAGTATATGATGAACTTCTATCTGTATTTAAAGAATTATTGGATATTGAAAAAAAATTAAATAACCTGGAATCAAAGATGAATGAACCTTATGATATTGAAAATGAAGAATATCATAACAAAATAATAAAGGATTATACCACTTTAACAGAACTTTATGACACTAAAGGAGGTTATACCTATAAAGGCGAAATAAATAGAGTTTTAAATGGACTTGGATTTTCCTCAGAAAATTATGATAAAATTATAAATCTTTTAAGTGGTGGTCAAAAAACAAGAGTAGCTCTTTGTAAACTTCTACTCACAAAACCAGATATTCTTCTCTTGGATGAGCCAACTAATCATTTGGATTTAGATGCCATTGAATGGCTCGAACAGTATCTTATAGCTTATAAGGGTACTGTAATTTTAATATCTCATGACAGATATTTTTTAGATGCTATAACTGAAAAAACCTTGGAAATGATATCTGGCCACGTGAATGTATATTCCGGAAATTATACCCAAGCATTAGATTTAAAAAAGAAAAATTATGAAGTTCAATTAAAAGCTTATAAATTACAACAGGCTGAAATAAAAAGGCAAGAAGAAATAATTGAAAAATATAGATCTTTTAATAGAGAAAAAAGTATAAAAGCAGCTGAAAGCAGGCAAAAATCTTTAGATAAAATTGAAAGAATAAAAGCCCCCGATAAAGATGGAAGAGCATCAAGAATTAATTTTGAAACTTTAATCAAAAGTGGTAATGATGTACTTCACATCGAAAATTTATCAAAAAGTTTCGGTGAAAAACAGCTATTTAAATCTTTAAATCTGGATATAAAACGTGGAGAAAAAACAGCTCTTATAGGTGAAAATGGAAGAGGTAAAACTACTCTTTTTAACATATTGATGGATAATATTAAAAGCGATACCGGTATAAAGGTTTTAGGTAAAAATGTATTCATAGGATATTATGATCAGGAACAGTCTGATTTGAACGATGAAAAAACTATTCTAGATGAAGTATGGGATGATTTTCCCAATATGACTACCACAGAACTTAGAAATGCCTTAGCTGCTTTTTTATTTACTGGTGATGACGTTTTTAAGAAAATACATAATCTTAGTGGTGGAGAAAAATGTAGAATTAATCTTTTAAAATTGATGTTGTCTAAAAGTAATTTTCTTCTTCTAGATGAGCCTACAAACCACCTTGATATAGTATCCCGTGAAGCTCTAGAAGAAGCTCTTTTAGGTTATGACGGTACTATCCTTGTAATTTCTCATGATAGATATTTTTTAAATAAGGTTGTTTCTAAAATCTACGAACTTGAAATAAATGGAGTAAAAGAGTACTTAGGTAATTACACTTATTATATAGAAAAGAAGAGAAATCCTACTAGATTTGAAGAGGAGAAAACAGTTTTTGGTAAAACAAAAACTCAAATAAATCTGGAGAAAAAGAAAAAAAGAGAAGAAGAAAAATCTAAAAAAGAAGAAAAACTTAAGCTAAAAAATATTGAAGAAGAAATAACTGATGTTGAAAGTAAAATATCACTACTTGAAAATAAATTATGTACCGAAGAAGTTTATTCAAATCCTGAAAAAAGTGAAAAAATAAATAAAGAACTTTTGGATACTAAAAATAAATTAGAAGATTTATACAACCAGTGGGAAAATTACCTGTAATTTTCCCACTGGTATAATGCATCATTAAAAACCAAAATATTCTTTAAGTTTTTTTACATTATTTCTACTTATAGGTATTTCTGATTTCTTCTCATCATCCATAACAAGTTTATAAGTACCATTAAACCAAGAATAGAATTCCTTTACATTATCCATATTTACAAGATAGCTTCTATGGCATCTGAAAAAACTTGTTTTCTCTTGTAATTGATATAGATTTGACATAACAATATATTTCTCCTTTCTGGTTTTTACATAAGTTCTATCCTCCTCTATATAACAATAATATATATCCGATGCATCTACTAAAATTGTCTTTCCATTACTTTCACAGGGTATTTTTTTCAATATCTTTTTATCTTTATCTATTTTATCTATTAGCTTATTGAGCATATAGGGTATTTTTTCACTTTCCATATTTTTTTTGCTTCTCTTATCTATAAGCCTATCTATAGTAATTTTTATTCTCTCTTCATCAAAAGGTTTAAGCACATAATCCAAAGCATAGAGTTTGAAAGCCTTTAATGCATACTTTTCATAGGCAGTAACAAATATTATATCTATAGAGTCATTAAAATTTTTTATTATATCCGCTACTTCTGTTCCAGTTCTTCCTGGTATATTTATATCTAAAAAAACTGCATCTGGTCCTTCATTTTTTACAATTTCCACAGCACTTTTACCATCATGTACAATTCTATTCACAAGTATATTATCATTCTTTGATATTATATAATTAAGTTCCTCCGCAGCTGGTATTTCATCCTCTACAATAATACATTTTATTTTATCCATTCACTACTTCCTCCTCTTTAATGGGTATGATAAAATTAATTTTTGTTCCACTATTCAAATGAGTTTCTATACTTAATGCAGATTCTTGTCCATACAATAATTTTAATCTTTCATTAACGTTTTTAAGACCTATACCAGGCCAATTTATGAGAACTTCCCTTAGTCTTTCTTCATCCATTCCAATACCTGTATCTTCTATAGAAAAATTTATTTCACTACCTTCCAGAGAAACTCTTAAATATATACTTCCTCCTTCCATTTTAGGTAATATTCCATGTTTTACTGCATTCTCCACAATTGGCTGTAATATAAACGAAGGTACTTTAGCATCCATAATTTTGTCTGGTATATCAATAAATAGTTTTAATCTATCTCCAAATCTTGCCTTTTCAATAGAAAAATAAGATTGAATAAAATCCACTTCTTCTTTTAGATGAACAAAATCTTCTTGCCGCTTCAATGTCTTTCTAAAATAATTAGATAGATTTAATATAAGGTCTCTAGCTTTTAATGGATTAGTTCTGCAAAAAGATGAAATGGTATTCAAAGCATTGAATAAAAAATGTGGCTCTATTTGAGCACGAAGAATTCTAAATTTTGCTGTTGATGCTTCCTCCGCTAGCTTGTTCAATTTATATAATTCTATTTGATTTGACAATAATTCACTTAGCTCTTCTGCAAACTCTGTAAAATAGACAGTAATATTTTTTTTAGATTTCATTCCAAGCCCCAGTACTCCTTCAAAATCCGAATTATCTATTTTAAAAGGCGAACATATGAAAAACATATTGTCTATTTTTATAGTTTTGTAACTTGGAGATTTATAATAGCCTTTTAATATGTCTATTAAAAATTTTTTATTTATATCTTCACCTGAGCAAGTTAATATTCCCTCTTTATTACCTATAAATATTCCATCTATATTAGTAGTTTCGTATATTATATTAGAAACTTTCTTTGCTGTATCAGTATTAAGACCTTTTCTCATATACTTTAAAGTTTTTCTTGCTATATTCAAAGCCTTTTGTGCCTCTATAGCAGCAATTCTATTGCAGTCCTCCTTAGCACTTTTTATTGTACTTATAAAGATAATAGTTCCCATAGAATTTATTAATATCATAGGTACGGCTATAGCTTTAACTAAATTCACAGCGCTATAAAAAGGATATGATAATATTAAAATTATAAGCATTTGAAAAGCTTCTGCAATTACTGCTGCTATGCAGGCATATCTTATGTTAAAATTTTTATTTTTTACTTTATTACCTATAATTCCGGCTATAATCCCCTCCACTACAGTAGATATTCCACAGGCAAAAGCAGTAAATCCTCCTAAGAAATATCTATGAGTACCTGAAATAATCCCCACCATCATTCCAATAAAAGGTCCATAAATATATCCCGATACTATGGAGGCTATAGGTCTTGTATTTGCTATAGCATCATAAATTCCTAAATTTCCTTTGGATATATTAATTTCATGTTTTGCATAGGGACCTATATCTATTCCCGTATAATTACCTATAACACCTAATAAAGCAAAAAATAGAATTACAAAAATCTTATTTCTCCTTCTTGAATTTTTTTCTATTAATTTTTTTAAAAGATTGGATTGATTGTACATATAAGCAAACAGTACAATAAGAGACATATTTTCCAGTAATTTAATATATATCAAAACCACCACTCCTAATATCACAGTGCTCATGTAAATTATACCAATTAATATAATAATTTAATTATATACCTAATTTAATTTATTGTTAACATAAAATTAAATACCAATTGGGCTTTAATTTTAACCGTTTACTGTTCTTTTTTAACACTTTAGTCTATTTAAGTGTTAAAATCTATGCTCCTAAAGTATTATAATATTGTAAACGATTTTAATATGAATTTATTAAAGAAAGGGGTATTCATATGAATTCTATAGTTTTAGTAATCATAGGTGCATTAATATTAGTCCTAGGTTACAGATTTTATGGCTGCTGGATAGCAGCAAAAGTCCTTGTACTAGACAAAAACAGAGAAGTGCCAGCTAAAAAATTTGAAGATGGACATGACTATCTGCCTACTAACAAATGGGTTCTTCTAGGTCAGCATTTTGCGGCAATTGCTGGTGCGGGACCACTTATAGGACCAGTTCTTGCAGCTCAATTCGGTTATCTTCCAGGTACACTTTGGATTTTAATTGGTGGTGTCCTCGCTGGAGCTGTACATGATTTAGTTATCTTATTTGCATCAGTAAGACAAGATGGGCAGACAATTGCTGAAATTGCAAGAAAAAATCTAGGTACCAGAATGGGTTTTATTACATCTATTTCAGTTATTTTTATATTAATAATAACCATGGCTGGACTTGGACTTCCAATAGTAAATTCTCTTGCCAACAGTCCTTGGGGAACTTTTACAGTTGGTTTTACCATTCCAGCTTCAATATTTATAGGTATTTATCTTAAATTCATACGTCCTGGTAAAATAGGTGAAGCTACTATAATAGGTATGGCACTTATATTAATAGGAGTTATTCTTGGACCAACTATTCAAACTTCAATCATCGCTCCATTTTTTACTTTCAATGTAAAACAGATATCACTTATTCTCGCTATATATGGTTTTTGCGGAGCTGTTCTTCCAGTATGGCTGTTACTACTGCCAAGAGGTTACCTAAGTACTTATATGAAGGTTGGCGTTATATTAATACTTGTGCTTGGTATTATACTGGTCAGACCAATCATACAAATGCCTGCATTTACGCCTTTTGTTAATGGCGGCGGTCCCATAGTTCCCGGGAAAGTATTTCCTTTCATATTTATAACCATAGCCTGCGGTGCCCTCTCTGGATTCCATTGTCTTATAAGTACAGGTACTTCACCAAAACTTATTGCAAATGAAAAAGACATATTGCCTGTAGGATATGGTTCAATGGTCATAGAATCCTTTGTAGCTTTAATTGCACTTATTGCTGCTACTTGTCTTCCAACAGCTGATTATTTCGCTATAAACTCTGCACCTGCCCTATTCGCAAAACTTAATATGATTCCAAAAGAATTACCTATGCTATCACAACTGGTAGGAGAAAATCTGGCAGGAAGGCCTGGTGGTTCCGTATCTCTTGCAGTAGGTATGTCCTATGTATTTTATAAAATTCCAGGTTTAAAAGCTTTAATGTCTTACTGGTATCATTTCTGCATAATGTTTGAAGCTTTATTCATTCTTACAACTATAGATTCAGGTACCAGAATAGGAAGATATCTATTTCAGGATTTATTCGGTAAATTTTACAAACCTTTTAAAAAACAAGATTCTTGGTTCAATACTATATTATTCAGTTTCATTATGACTTTCTGCTGGGGATATTTATTATATACAGGAAATATATCAACCATTTGGCCTTTATTTGGTGTAGCAAATCAAAGTCTGGCTGCTATAACCTTTGCTATAGGTACCTCGGTATTAATAAAAATGAAAAAGAAAAAATATATACTTATAACAATAATACCTATGATATTTATAAGTGTAGCTACTTTGACGGCATCCTTTGAAAATATAATTGGCAATTACATTCCAAACCACAAAACTACCCTTACAGTATTATCTATAATTCTCATAGTTATACTGGCAGTCATATTATATGAAAGCATAAAGAGCTGGATTTCTGATTTAAAATCTCATAAATATGATTCTCCAAAAAAGACTACTGTAAAAGAAAATGTTAATATAGGAATAGATACTTCTACTAAATAATATTTATTTTATAATATAGTCTCATAATTAAAAATTTTTAAATATATATACTATTTGCCATCTATAAATAAGAATAAAAATGAGAACTAACGGAAAATTTTCTGTTAGTTCTCATTTTTATTTAACTTGCACTTTCCTTTTTAGAATCTAAAAATAGTACTTCTTCTCCTATTACTTCTGTTACATATTTTCTATTTCCATCTTTTGTTTCATAACTTCTTATCTGGAGTCTTCCGCTAATACTAAGAAGTCTTCCCTTTTTCATATAATTGCATACAAGTTCTGCGGTCTTACCCCAAACCACTACTGGAACAAAGTCAGCTTCTCTCTCCCCTTTTGCATTTATAAAGTTTCTGTTTACTGCCACTGTAAAATTGCATACTTCTCTTCCATTTGATTCGATATGTTTTAATTCAGGATCCCTTACCAATCTTCCTACCAATAAAACTTTATTCATACTCTTCCTCCATAATATTTAAATTAATATCTACATTATGGACATATTTTAAATTCGTATACAAAATTTCTCAATCATTTTCTATTTTAATTAAATTATTATTTAATTATCCTAATTGTTAAACATAAAAAATCTATTGAACACAACTAAAATGTATTTTTAAAGCCTTTTCCATGCACTTCAGCAGCATCGAGTATTGACATAAATGCATGAGGATCTATTTCATTTACTATATGTTTCAATTTTGGCACCTGTGATAGAGAAACTATACAATATATTACCTTAATTTGTTTCTTTGTATAGTAACCTTCTGCATAAAAAATGGTAGAAGACCTGTTAAGATCACTTTTAATTTTCTCATTTATTTCTTCATCCTTCTCTGTTATTATAAACATCAGTTTTCTTCTATCAAAGCCTTTGATAGCCTTGTCTACTGTATAGGAAACTATATACATAGACATTAGCGTATATAATCCTTTTTCCAATCCAAAAAATACAGAACCAACACATATTATTAATAGATTTATAATAAAATTTATTTTTCCCACATCATAATCATATCTTTTTCTCATGATTACAGAAATTATATCTGATCCTGCCAAAGAACCGTGGTTTCCAAATATTATTCCCATGGCTATTCCCTGGAGAACTCCTCCATAGATACCAGATAGTAAAATATCATTTAAGTGAAAATAACCAGAAATATTCCTAGTTAATATCAAGAAAGTAGATTGAGCTAAAGTTCCCAATATAGTTAATATGGTAAATTCCCTGTCTATTTCTTTTATACTCAATATAAACAAAGGTATGTTAAGCAATATTATAAAGTATCCTGCTGGAATACCGCTGAGATATTGTATGATAAGAGAAATACCACCAATACCTCCACTTAAAAGTTTAAAGGGTATAAAAAACATATTTACTGCTATGGCAGAAATAAAACTACCTAGTAGTATTAAAAATATACTTTTAATTGTCACAAACTGGTTCTTTGTCAAAAATCCTTCCTCCCATATACTATTTATCATCTCTCACCAAGTTTCAAATTTGGTACCGCATTAAAATCTAAAGGTGCAGTAACTCCTTTAATATATTCAAAATAGGCTGCACTGCCTATCATAGCCGCATTATCAGTACAAAGCACTGGTTCTGGAAACAATATATTAATATTTTTTCTTTTTCCTTCTTCTATCATAACTTTTCTAAGAGCAGAATTTGATGCTACTCCTCCTGCGATAGCTATCCTGTTCACCTTTTTTATTTCACAGGCTTTCATAGCATTATCTACCAAAAAATCTACCACTGCCTTTTGAAAGGAGGCTGCTACATCGGCTTTATTTATTTTTTCCTTCTTCATTTCCATCTTATTAAGATAATTAAGCACTGCTGATTTAACTCCACTGAAGGAGAAATCCAAAGATTTTTCATGAAAATTTGCTCTAGGAAACTTAATTGCATTCTCATTTCCCTCTTTAGAAAGTTTATCTATTTTAGGGCCTCCAGGATATCCAAGTCCTATGGCTCTTGCCACCTTGTCATAGGCCTCTCCTGCAGCATCATCCCTTGTTTGTCCCATAACCTCAAAATCACCATAATTTTTCATGTAAACTATAAAAGTATGACCACCGGACACTACAAGACACACAAAAGGGGGCTCTAAATTTTCATACTGAATAAAATTTGCGCTTATATGACCCTCTATGTGATTAACTCCTACAAGTGGCTTACCTAAAGAATAGGCTAATCCCTTTGCATATTGTACTCCAACCAGCAATGCTCCTACTAATCCCGGTCCATAAGTAACCCCTATGGCATCAATATCCTCAAAAGAAATTTCTGCTTTTTTTAAGGCCTCTTCCACTACTGCACTTATTACTTCAATATGTTTTCGTGAAGCTACTTCTGGTACAACTCCACCAAATTTAGTATGTATATCTATCTGTGAAGATATTATATTTGACAATACCTTTCTTCCATTTACTACTACTGCTGCAGAAGTTTCATCACAACTGCTCTCAATAGCAAGTATTTTTATATATTTATCCATACTACCACCTTCCTTTATCTATGAATTTTCCTATTCCTTTTAGTTTATCAGAAGTTATTAAAACTTCTCTTTTACTCTCTATAAATTGAATTAAATTCTCAGATTTAAGTACAGTAGTTGAACCTCCCTGTACTTTCAAATTTATATATTTATTATTATTAAAAACAACGATAGAATAAATTGGCATAACCTTAAAATCTGAATGTCTAAAAAAATTCTTAATGGCGTTCACATGTCCTCTAGACTGTCTGCAGGGATTATAAAATCTCTTTTCGTATTTAGTCCCTCCTTTTCCTATCTTTATCTGAATCCATTCGCTATCTTCTTCTCCCCCAATGATTGTTCCAGTCATATTTTTTGTTTCAATGCAAAATATCCCATAAGTGGATAACACCAAATGATCTATTTGTGCCCCTTTTTCTTTCCCACCTATTATAATGTCATTGTATACTATATATTTATTGCTTAAATTGCATAATAATTTTGATACTGCCTTTTCTCCTTGAATACCATACTTATATATTTTGCTTCTATTGTGAAAATGAATAATACCTATAAAAGCTACAACAAAAATTATTAAAGATATATAGATATTCTTATAATAAACATAAGCATACACAGAAGCTATACATGTCAAAAAGGCAACAATTTGAAAAATTAAATTTTTAATCCACTTAATGTTTAATGAAGTTTCTTTACTTTTTATAATTGCCATATTTTTCTCCTATTATATAATTATAAATGGGATTTATTTATATTAATTTTCTAATAACAAACCAAATAAGATTATAACGCAAATTCAAATAAAATGCACCGTTAAGCATAAAAATATAATAGATTATTGATAATTTTACTATTAATCTAAAATCCACATAAATTTCGAACATATATTCTTATCATTATTTAAATATGCTATAATAATTTTGTACAATTATTAAATTATAAAAATTATTATATTCTTTGTTTAAAGTAATTTTATTGGATAATTATATAATCTTGTATTTATTAATCTTTGTATAAACTATATCTAGGGGAGTAATTAATGAACAATTGTCATGCAAAAGTAATAGTAAATGGGTCTCCCATTTCAAAATCAAATTTTAAATTATTTAATGTACAGGGAAGGGCTATTTTACCTTTTAATTCTGGAAGATATCACGACAGATATGCCCTTTATGAAGAACAAATAGCCTATGCAGCAAGACTACAAAATCCAAATGTTACATTGTCAGAAGCTCTAATTGCAGTTTTGAAGGTCTATTATAAAAGTAAAAAAAGGCATCCTGACACAAACAACATAACAAAAAGTATATTTGACGGTATAGAAAAAAGCGGTCTTATAATAAATGATGCTCAAATAAGAAGACTTATAATTGAAGAATTTTATGATGCCGAAAATCCAAGATTTGAATTGGAATTATTCGGAGAAAGTAACTACTGCATAGATTATGATGTAGTAAAAAAGGATATTCCAGATGAGCCTATTATCTATTCTCCTCCACCCAATAAAAAAAGAAGTTTTGGAACTTCCAATATGAATAATAAAAAAGCATCTTCTGGAAAAACTATATGTGCCTTATGTAATAAAGAAATAAATCCCTGTAATTGTATTTCTGCAAATAATGGCAAAATGCTTATATGTAAATCCTGCTTTAAAAAATTATTTTAAAAGGAGTAAATTTATGAATAATAAAGAAATATTTATGAGCCGCATTAAGTCTTTTGAAACTGAAGAAATAAAGTGCCGTAAAAATTATAATATTATTGGCAGTCTAAGACTATTGGCTTTTATAGTTACTTTGGTATACATATATCTTCTTATAAAAAACGTAAGTATATATTCTTTTATAGGAACTATTGTCTCACTAATAATCTTTGTATTTTTAATAAAATCTCACAGTAATATATCTTCCAAATTGAATAAAATAAAAAATCTCATATCTATTAATAAAAAATATGTAGATAGAATAGATGGAAATTGGGCAAAATTTCAGGACTTAGGTGAGAATGCATTATATCTAAATCATCCTTATGCATCAGATTTAGATATATTTGGAAAGAGTTCTTTATTCCAATTAATTAATACCACTAATACTTTTTTAGGCAGAAAAAAATTAATCAATCTTCTTAATAAAACTGAAAATAGGGATTCAGCCAATATAATTAAACGCCAAAATGCCGTTAAAGAGCTATCAGATAAAATTGAATTCTGTCAAGAACTTGAATCAGAAAATAATTCTAATAAAAAAAATATGAAAGAGCCTTCTTCACTTTTAAACTATGCAGAAAATACAGATAGTTTGTTTAAAAATTCATATATTAAACCTTTAGTAAATTTTATGCCTATTTTTTCTATATTGTTTTGTACTGTAACTTTTATATTTAATATAAAGCCATTTTATTATGTAATAGCTGTTATTTTTATAATACATGCTATTATGAACTTTATCAGCTATACAAATATATCTTCCACTTTAGATTCTGTAGAAGGTTTTAATGATGATTTGCACTCTTATGCCAATGCTCTTAAACTTATAGAAAATGAAAACTTTAACGATAAGTACCTAAACAAATTAAAAGACAATCTATTTTTTAAAGACAAATCCTCCTCAAAGATTATGGGAGAGTTGACTACAATTATTAATAACATAAACCTAAAACATAATTTCTTAATTTACTTTGTTCTAAATTTATTAGTTTTTTGGGATTTTAGATGTCTATTTGCTCTTGAAAACTGGAAAGTTAAATATGGTAAACTTATATCTAAATATCTAGATACTTTAGCTGATTTTGAAGCTATTTCTAGTTTATCAGTACTCACTCATCTAGATACAGAATACAGCTTTCCAAACTTTACAAGAGAAAATTTGGTAGTAAAAACTGAAGATTTAGGTCATCCTTTAATTAACAGTGAATCTCGTGTCAATAACAGCGTATCCATGAAGGATAACATATTTATTGTTACAGGTTCAAATATGTCAGGTAAAACCACTTTTTTGAGAACTATAGGAATTAACCTTGTTTTAGCCTATGCTGGAGCCCCTATTTGCGGGAAATCTATGGAATGTTCCCTTATGGATATCTTTACTTCCATGAGGATAAATGACAATTTAATGGAAGGCTCTTCTACTTTCTATGTAGAGCTTATGCGTATCAAAAAAATAATTGATAACCTTCCAAAAAAGAAATCTATGATTTTTCTTATAGATGAAATATTTAGAGGTACCAATTCCAAAGATAGAATCATTGGAGCAAGAAGTGTGCTGAAAAGCCTTGATAAACCCTGGGTATGCGGCTTAATATCCACCCATGATTTTGAACTATGTGACCTTGAATATAATAATGAAACCAAAATTAAGAATTATCATTTTTCAGAAAGTTACAGTGAAAATAAAATACATTTTGATTACAAGCTTAGAGAAGGACGCTGTAATAGCACTAATGCAAAGTATCTTATGAAAATGGTAGGTATTGATATATATGAATAGTAAATAAAATCAATATACATAAATAACTTTAAAGGAGATGTTTTCCGAAATGCACCATCTCCTTTAAGTTATTTATTATGCCAATATCTGAATTTCACTTCCCAGTGAAACTTCTTTTATTTCTTTATCTTCTAAATATAAGGTTCCTTCCAATGCTGCCTTTGTGCTACCATCAAATTTAAGGCATATATGACCAAGATCTCTTAAATTTTTATTTACTACATCACCTACAGCAGTTATTTTATAATCTATTCCATCTATTTTTAAAGTATATCCTTCTTTAATGTCTTCTTTCAAATCATTTATACTATGCATTACACAATAATCTGCCAACTCATCTGGAGCATTATCCTTAAACAATATTATCATTTTTTCAGGATAAAATCCTTCTACTAATGGTCCAATACTTGTTACTTTAGTATTATATACTAAACTCATTTTACATACCCCCCATATTATAAAACTAATAATTTCATTGTAAACATTTACCTATCGATCATTATAAATCTTTTTATTATTTAATTTCATGTAATTATGATTCTAATTTTAAAAATTATTTTACATATAATCCAAAACTTGCAAGCCATGCTATCAATACCGTTGTGGGACCAGTTAAAAATCTGGAATATAGCACTGAAGGAACTCCTACCTCTACAGTTTCTGCTTCTGCTTCTGCAAGTCCAAGTCCAACAGGTACAAAATCACAACCTGCTTGTGAATTAATTGCAAATAATGCTGGCAAAGCCAATTGTGGCGGTATATTTCCCTTACCTATTTCAACACCAACTAAAGTTCCTATAACTTGAGCTATAACTGCTCCAGGTCCTAAAAATGGAGATAGAAATGGGAATGAACATACAAGTGACATTATTACAAGTCCAGGCACTGTTCCTGCTAGAGGTGACAAAAATTTAGCAAATACATCTCCTATTCCCGATTTTACTATTATACCTATAAGCATACATACAAATGCCATAAATGGAAGGATAGTTTTTATTACAGTATCTATAGTTTCACGCCCAGCTTGATTTAATACTCCAACTAAAGAACCTACAGCCATTCCTATTCTACCCATCAAACCATTGCCGGATTGTTGTGAAATCTTTTTATTTGTATCATATTTACTTTTTTTATCTTCCTTAGTTTCTTCTTGTACTATTTTACTTTGTGATACAGCCGTTTCAGTATCTCCTTCGTATATCTCTATAGTTTCAGGTTTTACTGAAGAAACATATATATCCGCTTTAATATGCTGTGCTAAAGGTCCACTTGGACCTGATGGCATTATATTTAATGTAGGTATTCTCTTTTGAGGATATATCCCACATCTTAAAGTACCTCCACAATCAATTACAACACAAGCAATTTCATCATCTGACACCTTTGTTTTAAATCCATCTACTAATTCACATTCCAATAATTCTGCTGCTTTAGTCGCTACTTCCGGTGTATGACCTCCTGTAATGTAAACTACTTTATTCTTCTTATCCGTTGGTGTTATAATTAGAGGTCCCCCAAATCCACCGGATCCAGCTTTTACTATTATTGATTTATATTCACTCATTTCCTATTTCCTCCTCTGTAAATCTAAAATGATAGAGTATCTTTTAATTTTACTTTTTGCTGTCTTTCAACAATTGATGTTGTAAAATCTGTTATCCATCCTCTAAAAAAATTCGTAATTACACCAACTAGAAAATATCTTAATGCCAAATCTGTTGTTGGTAATCCTAATTTAGTTATACCTGCTGCTATACCTAAGAATACAAACAATTCACTTGGATCTACATGTGGAAATAATCCATTCATTGTATGGCAGGAAAAAGAAGCTGCTGCATAATAACTTGGTTTGTATCTCTCTGGCAAAAATTTCCCTAGTGATAAAGTCATTGGATTACAAAAGAAGAATGTACCTATCACTGGTAATATAAGATATCTGGTAATAGGATTTTTTGCTGATGCCCTGGCTAATTTTTCAATTCTTTTTTCACCAACAAATCTAATAATTGCGTTCATTGCAACGAGAAGCATAATTAGTGTTGGAACAATTCCAGTAACCATTCCAACAAAGTTTTTTCCCCCTTCTTGAAATAATCCTATAAATCCTTGGGCTAAGTTTGTTAAAATTTCCATAATACTTCGACCTCCTATTTAATCCTTATAGATAAATATTTAAATTAGTTCTCTCCCTCTAAAAGATAATTTTTATAACTTTCTATTCCATTATCTACAGCCTTAATAGTCCATTTATCCATCCCTTTTAAATTACTAATATCAATTTTAAGTAGATTCATATTCTCAATAATTTTTAAAGATCTCATTCTAGCAAATACAGATATCCCTTGCATTTTTTTGGCTTTTATGATATTAGAATTTTCATCTATAGCCATTAACACAATAACACCGGCTCTTACTTTTCCTTTATTTTTACCAATAACTACTTTTCCTAACTTTCGCATCTCTTTAAAATATCTATTAAAATATTTTATTTGGTAAATTCCAAGAATCATTTGTCCTATCCATGCTGCCACTACTGCTACAAATATTAACCACATTTTCTATCACCTCATCTTTATATTTTAGCAATTTTAGCATTTTAAAATACTTATATACCTGTTATACCTCTGTAATTTACTTTAATACGAATGGTATTTGTCTATTCTTTTTAAACGTTTACTTTTATTATAATGATAAAAAACATAAATTGCACTTATGTTCATATTTTACTCAATTGTTATATTGTAATTATATAGCTCATTGTAAAACTTTTCAATACAAATTTAAATTTTTTATCATTTTTCTTATTAGCCTCTAGTTTTACCCCCTGCTATATTATAGGTTACTCCATGAATATAACTTGCTCTGTCAGAAGCAAGATAGCAAACTAAATCTGCAACTTCGCTTAATTTTCCTGATCTTCCAAGTGGTGTTGTGGATGTTTTACTATATCCAGCTCTCAAATCATCTACTGTAATACTGCGTGTATAAGCTAGTGCTGTTTCATACTCTATCGTTCTAAGGCCTGTAGCTTCAAGTATACCAGGTGCTACGCCTACAACTCTTATCCCTTTTTTGCCCAATTCTTTTGCCCAAGATCTAGTAAAAGAATTTACAGCATTTTTAGTTGCTGCATAAATACTTTGACCTTCTGATCCTTCAAGTCCGCTTTCCGAGGACATATTTATTATCACCCCTGAACCCTCCTTAAGCATATCTCTAACCACTGCTTGAGTACAGAAAAATACACCTTTTTGATTGACATTTACAATTTTATCAAAGACAGATTCACTTAATTCATATTTTCCCTGAGGTTCTTTATCGTCTACTAATAATCTTGGAATATTAATTCCTGCATTATTTACTAAAATATCAATTTTACCAAAGTGTTCTTTTGATTTAGAAACCATTTCATTGACACTTTCAAAGCTTGCTACATCTGTTTTTACATATAGTGCTTTTCCACTATTTTCTTTTATCTCGAATTCTGGTACCTTTGAACTCATATCTGCTACTACTACATTTGCACTATTATTTAAAAATTCTTCAACAACTGCCTTACCTATTCCTGATGCTCCTCCTGTAACAATCACTGTTTTATTTTCTAATTCAAGCCATGTTTTTGACATAATTATACATCCCCCTAACAATTTAATTTATAAAGATCAGCAAATTTATTTATCACATTTGTGCATATATAAGTCATTTGTTTATCTTTAGTGCTATTATAACTCCATATGTATACATTTTCAATAGCATTTTTATAATTTTTTATTTTTTTGCAAAATTTAATATCATTAAAATTAATATAACAAAATTGTCTTTTATATATTTTTTAACTATCACCAAAAAATATAATAAAAAATGCATCTGCACATGTTTTATAACATATACAAACGCATTTTTTATTTTACGAAATAAAAATTTAATTAGGATACTATTATCACACAATTTTAATATAAAATTATAATATAAATTGCAATTAAAATTATATATTTAATAACTGATCTCTATTTAAAGCAAATATAATTTATTTATTTAATCTTTCTTCTAATTTTTCCCTCATAGATTCATATCCAGGTTTTCCAAGAAGTGCAAACATATTTTTCTTATAAGCTTCTACCCCTGGCTGATCAAATGGGTTTATCCCTGATAAATATCCACTCATACCACAAGCCTTTTCGAAGAAATATACAAGATATCCAAAATAATATGCAGTCAACTCTGGAACATTAATTACTATATTAGGCACACCACCATCATTATGTGCTAAAACAGTACCTTCAAAGGCTTTTTTGTTCACATAATCCATTGTCTCTCCAGCTAGAAAATTTAATCCATCTACATTATCAGTACTTTCATTAATTGCAATATTTTTTCTGGGATTTTCAACATTGATTACAGTTTCATATATATTTCTAAGTCCATCTTGAATATATTGTCCCATGGAATGTAAATCTGTTGAAAAATCAACTGCTGCTGGGAATATTCCCTTTCCATCTTTTCCTTCACTTTCACCATATAACTGTTTCCACCATTCACCAAAGTAATGCAGACATGGTTCATAGTTAACCAATATCTCTGTAGTTTTGCCTTTTCTATATAAAGCATTTCTTGTTACTGAATATCTATAAGCATCATTTTTCTCTAATTCTGGTATACTATATGCTTCCCTTGCAGTAGCTGCCCCCTTCATCATTTCTTCTATATCTATACCTGCAGCAGCAATAGGAAGTAAGCCCACCGGTGTTAAAACAGTAAATCTTCCTCCAACATCATCCGGAATTACAAAAGTTTCATATCCTTCTGTATCTGCCAAAAATTTTAAAGCGCCTCTTGCCCTATCGGTAGTGGCATATATTCTTTCTTTAGCACCTTCTTTTCCATACTTTTTTTCCAAATAATCTTTAAAAATTCTAAAAGCTATAGCTGGTTCAGTAGTAGTACCAGATTTTGATATGACATTAACAGAAACATCTTTTCCCTCAATAGTTTCCAGTAAGTCTACCATATATGTGGAGCTTATATTATTTCCCACAAAATATATATTAGGAGCTTTCCTCTTATCCTTTGAAACACTATTATAAAAAGTATGTAACAGCATTTCTATAGCAGCTCTAGCCCCTAAATATGATCCTCCAATTCCTATTACTATAAGTACATCTGAATCATTTCTTATTTTTTCTGCTGATTTTTTTATTCTTTGAAATTCTTTCTTGTCATAATTAACAGGAAGATCGATCCACCCCAAAAAATCATTTCCTTGGGCTGTTTTACTGTGGAGCATTTTATGTGCTTCTGTTACAATTGGCTGTAAATACTGAATTTCATGTTCCTTTAAAAAAGAAGAAACATTTGTTAAATTTAAAGATAATGTCTTATTCATATTACATCCCCCTTTTATTTTGATTGGTAGTGATTAATTTTTAGCTCATCCTTAAAAAATTTTATATTTTCACATTTGTGCATATATAAAATTTTGTGATACATTCGTTTTCATTATACCTTACCTTATTTTCTATTTCAATAATATTTATATGATTAGATAAATAAATAAACTGTCAATAAAAAATCATTTCATTTTTCATTGGCAGTTCATTATTTCTATTATCTATAGATTAATAGAAATAAAAATTTACTTATACTATAACGCTACTAATTCTTTATACTTATCCTCTATTTTATTTACTAAAAGATCCTCCTCTTTTAATCCGGTTACATCACAAATTGTATTATCAATTCCCTTTTCAGATATACTCTCCTGTATCTCTTTAGCTTTCTCATCTTTATTGTAATTGAATAAAAATCCTGCTGCTATTCCATACAAAATGTTATCATATTTCATATTCAGGTTATAACAAAGCTTAAGTGGTGTTATAAGTCTATCCTTTGAAGATAATTTTCTTACAGGGTCACGACCTACACGATACAATTCATCTTGAAGATAAAAGTTTTCAAATCTCTTTATTAACTTTTCAGAATATCTGTTTAAATCTTCTATATTCAAATTGTGTTTCTTGCTCAATGCCTGTATAGCCTCTTTGTGGAATCCTATGGCAATATTTCTTATAAATTTATCTTTTATAGCTTCGTGTATATATTTATATCCTCTTAGATATCCTATATAGGCAGTAGCTGCATGAGCTCCATTTAACAAAAATAATTTTCTTTCCAGATAAGGCTCTAGATTTTCTACATAATCTGCCCCTTTAATATTTTTATTAATTTTAACACTATTTTTTTCAATATCCCATTCATAGAAATCTTCTACAGCCACATCTATAGGCAATTCTTTCTTTATTTTTACATTTGGAACAATTCTGTCTACTGCGCTATTAGGAAATCCAACATATTTTTCTACATAGTTCTTAAAATCCTCACTAACTCCATCTAATATTGATTCCTTTAAAATATTAGTGGCAAATAGTGCATTTTCACATGCAATTATATCTAATGGCTTATTTTTTCCTTGTTTAAACCTTTTCACTAAAAGGTTGCTTAATAATTTGCCTGTACTCTTTAGATTATTGGCACCAATAGAAGTAGTAATCAAATCAGTTTCCAAAATGATTTGTTCCAACTTTTCACTATCATTTAAACTTACAGCCTTAACATTATCAATTTCTTCTTCACTCTTAGAATCACTTAAAGTTATAACCTTATATTTTCTGTATTTATTTATGTTGTCTACTAGAAAATCTGATATATCAACAAAAGTAATATCATAATCTGACTTTGATAGTAAGTACCCAATAAATCCTCTTCCTATATTACCTGCTCCAAAATGAACTGCTTTCATATTACATTTCCCCCTCATTTATAATTGATATAATTTCTTCTGCTGTCTTTGCATTTCTAAGCTTTTCAACATTTTCTTCATACTGAATTGTTAAGGCTATTTTAGATAATATCTCCATGTGCTCATCACCTTTTCCAGCTATGCCTATTACTACATAGGCAATATTACCAGAACCAAAGTCAACTCCTTTAGGATACTGTGCAATTACTATACCTGAATCCAATATTTGTTTTTTGTATTCATTCATACCATGAGGTATAGCCACACCATTTCCCATATAAGTAGTTACTTCTTCCTCTCTAGCTTTCATACCCTCAATATAATTTTCCTTTACATAACCATTTTCCACCAAAAGTTTTCCTACTCTTTCTATAGCCTCATTCTTTGATTCTGAATTTACATTTAATTGAATATTTTCTACTCCTAAAACTGTTTTTATCATTTTAACTCCCCCTCATCATTTCCTATATTTATTAATTGTTTTCTGATGTCTATTAAATTACTGGATTTTAAATTTTCTATAAATTCTTTATTTTCAATCAATGCAATACTTATCCTGCCTAAAAATTGAAGTATATAATTGCTTTCTTCATTTCTTGCAATCATTACAAGAAAAGTATTTACACTTTCTTTAGAAAAACCTATACCTTGGCTGATAATTGGTTCTTTCACATGATAAACTCCTACAAAAGGAACTGTTAGCTCTTGAATTCTAGTATGCAGCAGAGCTACATTTGTTCCCTGTACCACTATATTTCCTTTCTCTTCTCTTTTTAAAATAGCATTTCTTAACACTTCTTTATCTTTTATTAAACCTAAATTTTTGATATCATCTACCACAAAATCTACTAAATTTTCAATAGTATTTGCCTTTGTAGTCTCTACCTGTAAATTTTTAATTATTGTATTTGCTGTCTCATATTCATTATCTGTTACTGTACTTAATTGCATATCAATAAGTTCATCATTGTTAGTTTCATTAGTGACTTTTAAATTTAAAATAAATTCATTAATTTTTTCTATATCTTCTTTTATCATAAAAGGTGATACTACAATTACTTTTTTTATCTCAGGTGCTAATTTAATTGGTACAGTAAATAAAATCAAATCATATTCTCTGTCTTCTATATATTTATCTATGTGATGCAGAGCTTTTATAGATATATTACCAATATCAGGGAATATAAACTTTATCTTACTTTCCAATATCCTCGCAGATCCAATACCTGACGGACATACAATTAATACATTGAGTTTTTTTAATAAACTCTGTTTTCTTTGCAATGCAACATCTATATGCAAGGTTATATATCCAACCTCTTCCTTTGGAATTTTAAGATTATATCTTGAAAATACTAACCGGGAAACATTATTTACAACATTAAAGAGTTCAGAATAATGCTGCTCTATCTCATTGGTAAGGGGATTTATTACTTTTAATCCTAAATTTAACGCATTAAAAGTTCGTCTGAAATGCTGTGACAAGTCTTTTATAAGTTGTTTGTCATTTTCTATAGATACATTTATTTTTGAGGAGATTCCTTGAATAATTTCTTTTGATATTACTTCATAATCTATATAAGAAGAACCATCATCCTTATTAAACAAAGATTTATAATCTGTTAAATTAAACCACATATAAATTAATTCATCTTCAATTAAATTTACATTATTTTCTTTTAGTATCTTGTTAAAATTTTGAATTTTTTTATAGTCTCTTAACATCATTGTGTCTTTCTTTAATTTGTCCGGTAGATGTATTTCGTCTTTATTTTCTTCTTTCTTTATAGCCAATAGCATTTGAATAAATAATTTTAAATATTTTATATCATTTAAATCAAATTGTGATAGATCTACACTTGCTAAAATTTTTCGTCCTAAATCAGTTATATTTTCCCCAAAAATCATATTAAACAAAAGTTTTATATTTTGGTCAAATTTTTGTTCATACAGAAAAGCAAGCAATTCCTCATAGGGCCTGTATTTAAAAATCAAATCAATTAATGCATTTCTTTTGTTCCATTCAGATCCTTCAATAATAATACCTATATTTCTGTTTCTAATAAGGCATAATTTTTTAGATACGGCCCACTTTGCAATACCATCTAAATCAAGACTTATACTTCCAAGCACTACATTAAACTTATTACTGTAATAGGATGCCTTTACTGGTTCTTTATTAACTAACAGTTCGCAGGCAATTATTATCTGTCTCTGTTCTCTATTAATAAGCCATTGTAGTGGAACTGAGCTGAGCGATTCTTTAAGCTCTTGAATTTTTTCTTTATTTCCTGATACAATTAAAGATGAATTATTGTCATAATATATACTTAAATGATATTTTCTAAGAAACTTATTGATAGAACTAATTTCTCTAAGAATAGTTCTTTCACTTATCTCCAATTGTTTATGAAGATCATCTAAACTAATTGTTTCCTCATTTAATATTTTATTTAGTGTAAATTGTTGTCTAGTGGTAATGCCTTCCATATAAATCACCTGTTTTTAATTTTTTAACCTGACTAACTTGGCGTACTTCAAGTGGGAGTTAAACGCCAAATAAGCCATGCATTTGCAGTTCTAAAATTCAGATGGTGTAAAAGAATCCCCACCTGAATTAAGAACTTGCTTCAATTCATTAATAAATTCATCGTATTTGGAACGATCCAAGAAATTTTTGATTGTAATTATTCTGGAAGATTCAGCAGATTTTTTTGCTCTCTCCAATAGATTTTCCTGTGTAAAAACCACGTCAGCTCCTGCAGGTATACTGTCTACAGATGAATGTTTAACATCTATATTAGTAATACCAGCATCCTTTAAAGCTTTTCTCAGTATAGATTCTCCCATGGCTGAAGAACCCATTCCAGCATCACAGGCAAATACAATTAATTTTACCTCTGTACTAACAGCTGCTGCAATATTTTCACTAGTTAGCTGTGAAGGATTTTCACCTTTATCTGAAAGTTTTAGCTCATTAATAAATTCATCATATTTTGAGCGGTCTAAAAAATTTTTAATAGTAATTATTCTGGAAGATTCAGCAGATTTTTTTGCTCTCTCCAATAGATTTTCCTGTGTAAAAACTACGTCAGCTCCTGCAGGTATACTGTCTACAGATGAATGTTTAACATCTATATCAGTAATACCAGCATCCTTTAAAGCTTTTCTTAGTATAGATTCTCCCATAGCTGAAGAACCCATTCCAGCATCACAGGCAAATACAATTAATCTTATATCTGCACTAATTGCTGCTACGTTGCCATCATTAGTTGAAGGTATAGTACTCTGACCTTTACTTGAAAGTTTCATTTCCTTCATCTTAGCTTGAGCTTCATCAAAATCACTGCCTTCTTCCTTTTGTTTACTTCTTTTAAGTATTACAGAAGATACTAGGAAAGAAACCACTGCACCTACCGCAACCCCTGCCACAACTGAAAGCTGACCTCCTTTTGGTGATAAAGCCAGTAATGCAAATATACTTCCTGGCGATGGTGTTGCAACTAATCCTGCATGTAATAATACAAATATTAAATCAGCTGACATACCTCCTGCTATTACAGCTAACAGTAGAGCTGGCTTCATTAGTACATATGGGAAATATATTTCATGTATCCCACCTAAAAAGTGAATTATTGCTGCTCCCGGTGCAGATTGTTTAGCAGCCCCCTTACTATATAGACAATAAGCTAATAGTACACCAAGTCCTGGACCTGGTTCAGGTTCAAGAAGGAAAAATATTGACTTTCCTGCCGCACTTACCTCTTGTATTCCTAGAGGTGAGAAAACTCCATGGTTAATTGCATTGTTTAAAAATAATATTTTAGCTGGTTCCACTATAATGGCTATTAGTGGAAGTAATCCATGCTGGGTAATTATTTTTGCTCCCATGCCAAGTCCTATGGATACTCCTGCCACCAATGGCTCTATAAACTGAAAAGCTGCTAGTGATAGAAGTCCACCTAAAATGCCTGCTGAGAAATTATTAACTAACATCTCAAATCCTGTTGGTACTTTTCCTTCTACAAGTTTATCAAATTTCTTTATTACAAAACCTCCAAGAGGTCCCATAATCATAGCTCCTAAAAACATTGGTATACTAGCTCCAATTATAATTCCCGCTGTAGCTATTGCGCCCACTACACCGCCTCTAGTATCATATACAAGCTTTCCACCTTGATATCCAATTAGTAGCGGTAACATATATTTCACCATAGGATCTACAAGTTTTGCTAAAGCTTCATTTGGAAACCATCCCGTTGGTATGAATAAAGCCGTAATTAATCCCCAGGCAATAAATGCTCCTATATTTGGTAAAACCATACCACTTAGAAATGCACCAAATTTTTGAACACTTCCCTTTATTGATGAACTTTCTTTTGCCAATTCTGCCATCGTTTATACCTCCTAAATCTAAAATTTTTTCTTTATCTGTAATTTCTCTCCTTGATATTATAATACCTCCTGCTGTAGTCGTTTTCAATTCAAATAACTTCAATTTTGTTATAGGTTTTCAATGACAATATTGAAATTGATATTATAGTATAGATCATTCATAATTAAATATTAATAATCATCAATAACCTGATATAAAAAATTTAAATTTATATTTCAAGTTGCATATCTATAGTAAAGTAATACTTATATACAATTTTTATATAAAAATAAGAGAAAGCAAATTATTGTATCTGCTTTCCATAACTTTTTAATATATTATCAATATATTCTCTTATTTATTCCTAAACCAAATGCATTATCAATGGAATTGTAACAAGGCTCAGTAAAGTAGTCATAAAAATTGCCTGGGCTGCTGTTTGTGTATCTCTATGATATTGTAAAATAATTGTCGTCCACTTAATTTCCCTACTGATTGTGCACCTGTAAGCAACTTTACGCCAAGATAAAAAATCAAAAAGTTAGATACAACATTTGCAATGGCCATCAAAAACAAGCCGCTATTTCCATAAATGGACTCAGCAAGCGGGAAACCCATAAATCCATTATTTGAAAACATGCATACAAAAATCCAGACTCCTCTTTGTAATAATGGAATTCTGCATACTTTTATCACTGCAAAACCAATTGACATACATAGCAGGTGGAATATAATCACAATGACAAATATCCATATACTATCAGAGAGCAGATTTTTTTCGAAAGGTCGTATCATAGAACAAAATACCGTAGCAGGTAAAGTTACTTTTACTAAAAAATTAGATAAGTCTGGCGCACAATGATTATGTATAATTTCTTTTTTCCCCAGGAAGTACCCAAGAAAAATCAGTACAAATAAAATAACTACATTTTTAAGAACAATATACACTTGTATATTCCTTCTTTCATTAAAGTTTATAAATTAAAAATCCAAGTTCTTACTCATTAAACAGTATATCCTTTACCTCTAATAATTTGCTTTTATAGAATATTATAAGTATTCTTAGATTTCCATGTCTGTTGCCAACCATAGGATTGAAGTTTACAATACTTTTTAAATTCAGACACTACAGCTTGTGCATTTTCTTCTGATGTTGCATTAAATATAGTTATACTAGTTATATTTAATCCCCTAATGTATTCTAAATTTTCAAGTTTTGATGCATCTACCCCGATTGTTCTTAGATTTATGCAATTTTTTATAATTTTCATATCTCTAATTGGATAAATTAGTTCCTTTAATTTCTCCATTTCTTTAAAATTCCCTATATTATATTCATCCACCGCTTTTCTATCAGTTTCAAAAGCAGTTAACTTTTTTAAATTTTTTAGAAATCTCAAATTAGGAATATTTATTTTTTTCAGTTCTAATTTCGTTAATTTATTAAGCTCTGAAATGTAAGATAAGTCACCAGTTTTCATATCTTCTAAACTTAATTCTTTTAGCTGTTTCAAATATCCTATAGAATTTATATTAGATACATCTATTTTACGTAACCTTAGAGTTTTTAAAGTTTTTATCTGCTTCAATATATGTATATCACTTAATTTAAGTTTTACTAAGGTTAATTCCTTTAACTCCTCAATATTAGTTATATACTCTAAATCAGAATCTTTAAAGGACTTACTTCCAATTACAAGCTTTTTCAAAGAGGATATATCTTTAAGAGGCTCAAAACTTCTTACCTCATCAGCATGTATAATCAATTCCTTTAAATTAATCATATTCTTTAGAATATCTAGTGATATTTCTCCAAATTTTTTAGCTATATCATTGTCCATAAATATCATCGTCTTTTGGGACAATATTTCAGTAGAAATGCTTTGATCTACAATGTCATTTTTAAAATATTCAGCCCAAAAGCCACTAATAGGTACAGTACTTTTTTCTGCTGTTTTTCCTGTCAAAGTCATTATATCATCAAATAGATGTCCATTTTTCCATTGTATTACTTTTATACTTTCATCTTGGAAAGTATTCAATTTTCCCTCTTTCAAACTATTCTCAATAAATTCAAAAAACATTGACAAACTTTCAGAAATCACATAAGAAATATCTAAATTTCGGTCTATAGTGATGATTTGCCCGTAGTTGCCTTTGACCCCTGGTTCTAAATCCATTACTAAAAAAGATCCTCCACAATCTTCTGCAAAAGGTATCCAACCCTTTTTAAAATTACCTTCCTCAATTAAGCCAACTTTATCTGATGTAATATCATAGGCTGATTCTTGTAGTGAACTCCATTCCCTAATAACTGAATCTATGTCCATCCATCTAAAACCTGCCATTAATCCAAAAATTTTTTTACCTTCCCCATTATGTGACAAGTAAAGCTTTCTAAAATCCTCTGGAATCTTTTTACCGCTAATACTTTCTAATTTATCTATTTTTGCATTATCAGCAGCTGGATCTAGTAATTCTTCAATATCTGGTATATATGTACTTAGTTCATTAATCATCATACACCCTCTCTCAATTTACCCTAGTTCTTTTATTTCTTTAAAATTTTTATAAAAAAGCTAAATAATCCTATAGAATTTTCTCCTGTAAATATATAAATTTAAATTAATTTTATTAATACCTTACTTTATAAATAAGCTTAATTACCTTGATAATTTAATCAAAAACATCTAAATCTAATAAATTAAATATAGTTTCTATAAGAAGCTTTTTCATAACATCATAATTTATTTTCTCACGTTTATTTAACACTATTGAATCAGAGTACTGGTCTATCATGTGATATATCATATCTACTTTTTCCTGCGGATGAGAAATGGAAAAACCAAGTGATGGTAAGGCTCCAGCAATTGAAGATAAAAACTGATTATTAAAATTATTCATATATTCTGCCACATCCGGATCAGAATGGCGCATAGCATGAAATTCTTCATGCGCCACCCTAGATATTTCGTGAAGCTGAACATCCTTGTCAATAATGTCAGACAAAAAAGCTTCTAATTCTTTTCTATCTTTGGATAAATGTAATTGTTTTATCATATCATCGTCAAACTTTGGAATGACCTGATCCATAACTGCTAAAAAGATTGCTTTCTTATCTTTAAAATAATGATAGACTATTCCAGTGGAAACACCAGCTTCTTTTGCGATTTCATTGGTATTGGTATGATGGAATCCCTTTTCACAAAATAGCTTAAAAGCTACCTGCACAATTTTCTTTTTCTTTTCTATGGCACGTGTCTGACGTGGTTCTCTAGTTTCTGATTTAGCCATAGTATCCTCCCTTTTATAATTTATAGATGAATGTTTTTTTATTGTTTTTCTCATTCTATTTGTGCAAATTCATTATAAATTAGAATTTTAATTTGGTCAACAAAATATGATAAAAACATCATATTCTTATTGACATATATATATCATTATGATAACATTCAAATAAAATATGATACATATATCATATTTTTAAACTGTAACTAAAAACCTATATATAAAGATTAATCAAAAATACAGTATATTAGTTAATTAATAATAATTTAAAAGAAAGAGATGAATAGTATGTCCGTTTCAAAAAAAGATGTTGAATATGTTTCAGAACTATCAAGATTAAGTTTTTCTGAAGAAGAAAAAGAAAACCTAATTGGAGATTTAAATAGTGTACTTGGGTATGTGGAAAAATTAAATGAATTAGACACAGATGATGTGGAAATCATAGTAAATCCATATTATATTGAAAATAAATTTAGGGAAGATGAGATAGAACCTTCTATGGAGCTTAGTTCATTGTTAAGTAACGCACCAGATAAATTAGAAGAATATGTAGTTGTTCCTAAAATAATAGAATAGTAGTTTTAAATTAGGGAGGTTTTTTAATGAAATTGCATAAGCTTAAAGCTCATGAGCTAAAAAGCATGATAAAAAACAAAGAAATTAAAGTAGAGGAAGTCTCAAAGGAATTTTTAAATAGAATACATAAAACTGACGAAAAAATAGGTGCATATCTATACAAAGCAGAAGAGGAAGCTATAAATTGTGCAAAAACTCTAGATGAAAAAATAGCAAAAGGAGAAATATTAGAAGGTTTAGGTGGAGTTCCTGTTGCTATTAAAGATAATATAAGTGTAAAAGGAATGCAAAACACTTGTGCTTCAAAAATTTTACAAGGTTACACATCACCTTATGATGCTACTGTAATTAAAAAAATTAGAGGGAACAACGGAATCATACTTGGTAAACTGAACATGGATGAGTTTGCTATGGGTTCATCTAATGAAAACAGTGCCTTTAAGAAAGTTGTAAATCCATGGAATAAAGACTATGTTCCTGGTGGTTCCTCTGGTGCCTCAGCAGCTGCTGTTGCTGCTTTTGAAACTCCCCTTTCTCTTGGAACAGAAACAGGAGGGTCTGTTAGACAGCCAGCTTCTTTTTGCTCTGTTGTAGGACTTAAACCTACTTATGGAAGAATATCAAGATATGGGGTTGTGGCATTTGGGTCAACGCTAGATCAAGTTGGAACAATAGGAAGAGATGTAGAAGATTGTGCACTTTTAACTCAAAATATTGCAGGTATAGACAATAAAGATTTCACAACAGTAAATATCCCGGTTCAAGATTATACAAAGAGTCTTACAAAGGATTTAAAGGGTAGAAAGATTGGTATACCAGTAGAATATTTTGGTGAAGGCTTAGATGACGGGGTAAGAAAAACAATTGATGAAGCAATTAAAGTATTACGAGATAGTGGTGCTGAAGTTAAAGAATGTTCACTTCCTCTATCTGAATATGCTCTTGCTACATACTATATAATATCCTCTGCAGAGGCATCTTCAAACCTTGCTAGATTTGATGGTATAAAATTTGGTCACAGATCTAAAGAAGCTAAAGATGCAATAGATATATACTTTAAATCTAGAAGTGAAGGTTTTGGAAGAGAAGTAAAAAGAAGAATAATGCTTGGAACTTATGTGCTTTCAGCCGGTTATTATGATGCTTACTATAAAAAGGCTCTAAAGGCTAGAAATTTAATTAAACAAGATTTTGATAGAGTACTGAAAGAGTTTGATGCTGTGGTTTGTCCTACATCACCAACTACTGCTTTTAAATTTGGAGAAAAAACTAAAGATGTTCTTTCTATGTACTTATCAGATATTTATACTGTACCTGTAAATATTGCAGGTAACCCAGCAATATCTGTACCCTGTGGCTTTGTAAATAATCTTCCTGTTGGACTTCAGTTTATAGGAAACTATTTTAGAGAAGATACATTATTTAATTTAGCATACAGCTATGAAGCTTCAACAGAATGGCATAAACAGAGTTCTTTGTTTTAGATGGAGTTTTTTTCTCCATCTGAAACTTATAAATCCTTATCCAGGGACGTATCAGCCGTTATCTCCCACTTCCACAGAGTGCGATGGGAGTATATTACGGATGGTAGTCATCGGATAAAAAAAGTGCTGCAATTGAGTAAGGGAGGATAACTACAATGGAATACGAAGTTGTTATAGGTTTAGAGGTTCATACAGAACTTTCAACAGAAACTAAAATATATTGTGGATGTACAACAGAATTTGGAGGACAACCAAATACTCACGTTTGCCCTGTGTGTATGGGACTTCCAGGTTCACTGCCACATTTAAATAAAGAGGTTGTGGAATATGCTATAAAGGCAGGCCTTGCTTTAAACTGTTCTATTACTAAGTATGGAAGAA
Organism: Clostridium pasteurianum DSM 525 = ATCC 6013; assembly: GCF_000807255.1. Lineage (NCBI taxonomy): Bacteria > Bacillati > Bacillota > Clostridia > Eubacteriales > Clostridiaceae > Clostridium > Clostridium pasteurianum. The sequence continues at coordinate 3,097,984 of NZ_CP009268.1, forward strand.
TGGATAGAAAAAGTATTTTTTACCCAGACTGTCCTAAAAATTATCAGATAACACAGGATGAACTTCCTATTTGTAGAGATGGATTTATAGAAATAGAATTAGAAGATGGAAGTACAAAGAAAATAGAAATAGAAAGAATACATATTGAAGAAGATGCTGCTAAACTACTGCATACTACAGTCGGAACTTTAGTAGATTTTAATAGATCAGGTGTTCCTCTTACAGAAATAGTTTCAAAACCAGACCTTAGAAGTCCAAAGGAAGCAGTTCAATACCTTGAAAGATTAAAGAGTATTCTGACCTGTATAGGTGTTTCTGACTGTAAAATGGAAGAAGGATCTTTAAGATGTGATGCTAACGTTTCTGTTATGAAAAAGGGTTCTGATATTTTTGGTGTAAGAACAGAAATTAAAAATATGAATTCTTTTAAAGCATTAGAAAAAGCCATAAGCTACGAAGTAGATAGACATATAAAAACTATTGAAGCAGGAGAACCATTAACTCAGGAAACAAGAAGATGGGATGATACAAATAATATTACCGTAGTAATGAGAAGTAAAGAATATGCTAATGATTATAGATATTTCCCAGAAGGAGATCTTGTAACTCTAAATATAGATGATGAATGGATTGAAGAAATAAGAAAAACTATACCAGAACTTCCATATGAAAAGGAACAAAGATTTATACAACAATTCAAAATTCCTAAGTATGATGCAGGAGTATTAACTCTTACAATGTCAATGGCAGATTTCTTTGAAAAAGTAGCAGAAATTAGCGGCGATGCTAAGTCTACATCAAATTGGCTAATGGGAGATATTTCAAAAATAATGAAAGAAAATGATATTTGGATTGAAGATTTAAAATTTACCCCTGAACAATTGGCAGAGCTTATAACTCTTATTAATGCTGGTACAATTTCAAATGCTATTGCTAAAAAAGTCATAGTAGATATGTTTAACACAGGTAAGTCACCTAAAACAATTGTAGAGGAAAAAGGGTTAATACAAAATAGTGATACAGATGCTATATTAGAGGTGGTTAAGAAAGTATTAGATAGTAATGCTAAATCTATTGAAGATTATAAAAAGGGTAAAAATAAAGTACTTGGTTTCCTTGTAGGTATAGTAATGAAAGAGACAAAAGGAAAAGCTAATCCTCAAATTGTAAATAAACTAATGAATGAAGAAATAAAAAAATATTGAAGCAAGTTCTTAATTCAGGTGGGGATTCTTTTACCCCATCTGAATTTTAGAACTGCAAATGCATGGCTTACTTGAAGTGGAACTCCCATTTTAAGAAGTAGGAGACTTACGCCAAGTTAGTCAGGTAAAAGTTTTTTTTGGCTGTTGAATTAGCGATTTTTTAAATCGCTATCAGCATCTGCCCATTTACTTTTTTTCTGATTCTTTTACATACTTCCAGGTTATTCCATTATCCTTTGATTGGTACAAACCTTTGGAACCTCCATTATAATCTCCATCAGATCCTTGTCCCACTAAGACATTTAGAATTCCATCTTCCTCATAAGGCATTCTAGGTAAATCAAAGGGATTATATGTTTTGCCGCTACTTAATGTTATTTTTACCTCTGGGAAATTCACCTTTGTATAGGATACTCCTCCATCTTCTGTACAATATAACTCTCCATTCCTGCCGCCGTTATGGGATAAGCAAATAAATCCAAGTTTATTATTAAGGAAAGTTATTCCTGCCGAAACTCCAGTCATTCCTGAAAATGGATCTTTATTTATAGTATTCCATGTGCCTCCAGCATCAGTAGTCCCCTCTAAAGAATAAGATCTGCTTCCCGCCGCAGCTGCCGTTATTTTTAAACGATATCCAACTAACTTTGATAAGTAAAATTTATCTTGGTCGTTATTTGATTCATCAGAAATCTTTTTATTTTCTCTTAGAGTATCCGATGTTTTAATATTGCCTAAACCATCTGTTAAGTTATATCTAACAGGAGTGTATCTACTCTCTTTACCTGGTACATATACAGACACAGTATATCCTACTACTTCAGAATACGTATTAACAGCTGAATTTATATTTCCCTTTGAATCAATATAAATAACACCATTTGTATTATATCCAAAGCTTCGTTTACCATAATAAAGTATACCAAACTGATTTTCAGGCCAGTTTGTCACTATTTTCTTAAGGGGTATTACCTTCATTGTTTTAATTAACGGTTCTAAAAGTTTATTATTACTATAATCTGCATTCACATAACCATTTAAATATATAGTTATATTCTCTGACTTATTGCTGTCATAAGTAATTAAATAGCTTTCTAACTTACCTCTAGTATTTTTTCCATAGATATATGTATCAAAGGATGTAATTTTACCATAAGAATCAAACTTAAGACTAAAGCTAGTTGCAACATATAGATTTTTAGGTATATCCACTTTTTTATTAATATCTTTAAAAATCCCTTCTATACCATTTTTGTATATATTATCATCTTTAAACTTTACAGTTCTTTTACTTTTTAAATCTCTTAGAAACCATGATAGCTTTCCATTATAATTTATTGTATTATGATATATTTTAAATCCATAATAACATGTTATTAAAAGTAAAATTATTGTAACTGTACAAATCCATATAATTTTACAACGTGAATATACCTTATATGAATCTACACTATATTGTGCTGAAGCTGATGGTTTTTTAACAATCCTAATTATTAGAATTATAACCCATACTAGAAAAAACAACATACAACCAGATAATACGGTTATATTATTATTAACTCTTCCAAACATACACAATTTATATAACTCATAAAATAAAATCCAATATGCTAATATAAATATCGAGCAGGTTATTATTGATAAGATTAATCCTTTTTTGTAACTTGTTTGTATTTTTTCATTTTTTCCCCTTTACCTAATCTTATTTTTTATTATAAGATTCCATTACAGAGTATATTACAACTGACAATCACTTGGCTTTTTTAACACATTTTTCATCATATTCTAATGCTTCAGTGAACCCTATTCCCCTGTAAAACTCCTGTGATTCAATTGGTCTGTGAAATATATTGTTTTTTATGAGGCATATAAATAAACCAGACAAGAAACATGAGATTTTTCTCTCATTTCTGCCTGGTTTTATTGAATGACATTATTATCTATTAATCGTTGTTTAATATATGACTAACCCTATTCCACCGTAACTGACTTGGCAAGATTTCTAGGTTTATCAATATCGCACCCTTTAGCTGCTGCAATATAATATGCCAATAATTGTAATGATATAACTGTGATTACAGGTAATAAAATACTATTTACTTTTGGAACGTATAGTGCTGAATCCACAGTTTTCTCTATGCTTTCATTGCCTTCGACTGTTAATCCAAGAACCTTGGCTCCTCTTGTAGTTATCTCTTTAACATTGCTTAACATCTTCTCATATAAATCATTTTGAGTAGCCAGTGCAATTACTATAGTTCCTTCTTCTATAAGAGCTATTGTTCCATGTTTTAATTCTCCGCCAGCATAGGCTTCTGAGTGTATATAGGAAATTTCCTTTACCTTTAATGCACCCTCCATTGCCACTGCATAATCTATTCCTCTTCCCAAAAAGAACATATCTTTTTGCATATAAGTGCTTTCAGCAAACTTTTGCAGTACTTCTTTTTGTTTTAGTACTTCTTCTGCCTTTTCAGGTAGAGTTAACATACTATTTTTTATATCTTCAATTTCTTCACTAGTCATGGTATTTTTATTTTCTGCCAGGAATAATCCTAGTATATACATCGTTATAAGCTGAGTAGTATAAGCCTTTGTAGATGCCACAGCAATTTCAGGTCCTGCCCAAGTGTATAAAACATCATCAGCTTCTCTGGCTACAGAACTTCCTACTACATTTGTAATAGCTAATACTCTTACGCCTTTAGCTTTAGCTTCTCTTAATGCAGCTAAAGTATCTGCTGTTTCTCCTGATTGGCTCATTACAATCAGCAATGTCTTATCAGACAAAATTGGATTTCTATATCTGAATTCAGATGCAATATCTACCTCTACAGGTATTCTTGCCATTTTTTCTATTACATATTTTCCTATAATACCTGCATGATATGCAGTTCCACAAGCTACTATATATATTTTTTCTATATTTTGTATCTGTCCTTTTGTTAATGCAATATTGTCTATACTTATTGATTTACCTGGTACAATTCTTGATGCCATTGTATCTTTTATTGCTTTTGGCTGTTCATGAATTTCTTTTATCATGAAATGCTCAAATCCACCTTTTTCAGCAGCATCCGCATTCCATGTTACATGATGAATATCTTTCTTTAATTCTTTGCCTGCTTTAGAATAGAATTTGATTTCATCCTTTGTCATTTCAACAAATTCTTTATCATTTAAATATACTATATCTCTTGTATGATTTAGAATTGCAGGAACATCAGAAGCAATGAAATATTCACCTTTACCAATACCTACTATAAGAGGACTGTCTTTTCTTACAGCAACTACCTTTCCGGGTTCTTCAACTGACATAATTCCCAGTGCATAACTTCCTTCAATTTTAGAAGTGGCTTCCATAACTGCTTCTAAAAGATTACCTTTGTAGTAGTAATCAATTAAATTAGGAATTACTTCTGTATCAGTTTCTGAATAAAATTCATATCCTTTTGAAGTAAGAAATTCTTTAATCTCTAGATAATTTTCAATTATACCATTGTGCACTACACTAATTGTCTTTTTCTGATTAGTATGTGGATGACAATTTGTATCTGATGGTTCTCCATGAGTAGCCCATCTTGTATGACCTATTCCCACACTGCCTTGTAAGGGGTTTTGTTTCAATTTTTCTTCAAGCCCAGATAGTCTCCCCTTACTTTTAGACAGATTCATTTCACCTTTGTCGTTAATAATTGCTACTCCTGCTGAATCATATCCTCTATACTCCAATTTTCTTAAACCGTTTACCAAAATAGATTCTGCATTCTTTTCTCCTACATAACCAACTATTCCACACATAAAACTATACCTTCCTCTCAATTTTTAGAAGGCTTTCAGGCACCTTATTGCTTTGTCCCAAAAATCACTTTCTGGATTTGTCAATATTTCCGGTAGTGCCCTACCGCAAGGTATCCGCCGAAATTTCGATACTCCTTGTCCTCGTCAACTTGAGAAATTAGCAAACAGCTTATTTTTTTCCATCATTCTCAAGTTCTGGCGCTTAATTTACAATTTAAAAGCCTTACACTAATATATTATACATAAAACCAAATCTTGTGCAACTAAGATTCAATTTTATTAACAATATATTATTATAATAAAAGTTCAAAATATATTCCATCACATTGACAACTACTATATAAAATATATTAACTATAACAATACTATATCTTATAAATTATAAAAACATTTAATATTACACTTAATTTATTTCTTTTAATGTATGATAAATTTTAAATGAAATAATAGATTGGAGGAGTATTAAATAATACTCCTCCAATCTAAAACAAAAATTCGACTTGTATATCTATTTTTCTTCAACACTTATCGGCTCTTTATCAAAAGCATTGATAAACATCTGCTTAATCTCACTTATTAATGGATATCTTGGGTTAGCTCCTGTACACTGATCATCAAAGGCAAGTTCACACATTTTATCAAGAGTTGCATAAAATTTCTTTTCTGAAACTCCTGCTTCTCTAATTGTCATTGGCAGATTTATTTTCTCTTTTAATTCATGTATTGCCTTAATTAAAAGTTCTACCTTCTCATCATCAGTGCTTCCTCCTAATCCTAAATAATCTGCAATTTTTCCATATCTCCATTTTGCATTTGGATATTTATATTGAGGATAAGCTGCCTGTTTTACTGGATTATCTACCGCATTAAATCTTATAACTTCTTCAATTAACAGTGCATTGGCAGTTCCATGGGCTATGTGATGCTCTGCTCCCAGTTTATGTGCCATGGAGTGGCATACCCCAAGGAAGGCATTGGCAAAAGCCATTCCTGCCATAGTAGATGCATGAGCCATTTTTTCTCTTGCCTTTTCATTGGTAGTACCTTCTGAATAAGCTAAAGGCAAATATTTAAATATAAGTCTTATAGCTTCCAAGGCTAATCCATTGGTGTATTCTGATGCTAAAACTGAAGTATAAGCCTCTATTCCATGTATTAGTGCATCTATACCGGAAGCTGCAGTAAGACCTTTTGGCATATTCATCATAAGTTCTGCATCTACTATAGCCATATCTGGAGTAAGTTCATAATCTGCCAACGGATATTTAACTCCTGTTTTTTCATCTGTTATTACTGCAAAAGGGGTAACTTCTGATCCTGTTCCAGCAGAAGTTGCCACAGCTATCATCATAGCCTTTTCTCCAAGTTTTGGGAAATTATATATTCTCTTTCTTATATCCATAAATCTCATGGCAAGGTCTTCAAATCTTACTTCAGGATGCTCATACATTACCCACATTATTTTAGCTGCATCCATAGCAGATCCTCCTCCAAGAGATATTATAGTGTCTGGTTTAAAATCCATCATCTCTTCTGTGCCTTTTCTAGCTGTGAAAAGAGTTGGATCTGGTTCTACTTCTGTAAACACTTTAAATTCAACACCTATTTCTTCAAGTACTTTGGTAATGGAATCTACATATCCAAGATCATGAAGTACCTTGTCTGTAACTATAAATGCTCTTTTTTTATTTAAATCTTTTAACTCTCTCAGTGCAAATTGCAGAGATCCAAATTTGAAGTAAATTTTTTCTGGTACTCTGAACCAAAGCATATTTTCTCTCCTTTCAGCTACACGTTTTATATTTAGCAGATGTTTAGGTCCAACATTTTCTGATACAGAATTTCCTCCCCAGGAACCGCATCCTAATGTAAAGGACGGAGCTATTTTAAAGTTATATAAGTCTCCACTTGCACCCTGGGCTGTAGGTATATTTATAAATGTTCTAACAGTTTTCATAGCACTGCTGAATTTATCTATCTTATCTTTTGCCTTTATTACATTGGCATATATTCCTGAAGTATGACCAAGACCTCCTAAATTAACAAGAGTTACAGCCTTTTCAAGTGCATCGTCGAAATCCTTGGCTCTGTACATAGCTAATACTGTAGATAGCTTTTCATGAGCAAAAGGTTCTTCTTCTGTTAAAGATGTTACTTCTCCTATGAGAATTCTTGCAGTTTCAGGGATCTTAATTCCTGACATTTCAGCTATTTTGTATGCTGACTGTCCTACTATTTTTGAATTTATACTTCCATTTATAAAAATTGTATTTCTTACTTTATCTATTTCATCTGGTTTAATTATATAGGCTCCTCTTTCTGCAAATTCTTTTTTAACTTCATCATATATGGAATCCAAAACGATTACAGACTGCTCAGAGGCACAGATAACACCATTATCAAAAGTCTTTGAAAGTATTATTGAACTTACAGCCATCTTTATATGAGCGCTTTCATCAATTATAACAGGAGTATTTCCAGGGCCCACACCTATAGCCGGCTTACCTGAAGAATAAGCTGATTTAACCATAGAAGGTCCTCCGGTAGCCAAGGTTATATCTGCCTTCTGCATTAATATTTGAGTAAGCTCAATAGATGGTTCATCTATCCATCCTATTATACCTTTTGGTGCACCGGCTTTTATTGCTGCCTCTGATATTATTTTAGCTGCCTCTATAGTTGAATTCTTTGCTCTTGGATGTGGTGATAACATTATGGCATTTCTAGTTTTTAGTGATATCAATGTCTTAAATATTGCTGTTGAGGTTGGATTAGTGGTAGGTATAACTGCCGCTACAATACCTATAGGTTCTGCAATTTTAGTTATTCCATAGGATTCATCTTCCTCTATAACACCACAGGTTTTTTCATCTTTATACTGATTATATATATATTCAGCTGCAAAATGATTTTTTATAACTTTATCTTCTACAAGTCCCATACCTGTTTCTTCCACTGTCATTTTTGCCAGTGGTATTCTTGCATCCAATGCCGCCATAGCTGCCTGTCTGAAAATTTCATCCACCTGTTTTTGCGTAAAAGTTGAAAATTTTCTCTGGGCCTCTCTCATTTCCTCTAATCTTACATTTAATTCATCAATACTACTAACTTTCATAAGTTACACCTCTTTCTTATTTTTAGATTGCTGTAATATTAATTGTATGTATTTTTTCAACATCAATTAAATTATTTTATATTATAGCACCAGTGACTATAAATATATTATGCATTATTGTTTGTTAATTGTCAAACAATTTTTATACCAAAATATAGCTATTTATTTTATATTTAATAATTTAAAACGATTTTAGTGCTATATTTTCATTATATGTAGTTAAATTTTTAACAATATTATTTGTTATATAATTATATTTATAACAATTTAAATAATTTGTTAATAGTATGACATTAAAATTTAGATTTTTTAGATCAAACTGTTCAGAGTATTCATGATTATCAGCATTTAATTATGTTTTAATAATCATAAGAACATATCTTCCATTTTATATCCATAAATCAAAAGATATGTTCTTATTTATAAAACATTGTTTTTATAAACTTTTACTCTTTTTAATCTGGCTGTCCAATTCTAAAAGTAATTTAGCAGTCTCATCTGTAGTAATTAATACATTAATAAATTTTGCTTTTAGAGCGCTTAGTATTGCTGGAACCTTCTCATGGGATTCTGCCACCCCAACAGAATATTTCAATGTCGTTAATTTATCTAACTCTATAGCAACAGTTCTGTCATTGAGCTCACTATCAACTATATTTCCATTTACATCATAAAATCTTGAGCATATCTCTCCTATGGCATTATCGTTATTTATATTTATAGTATTATTTCTATATTCACTATTCCATAGTACATTAGAAGACTTATTTAAAGCTCCTATTCCAACAAAAGCTATGTTTATTATCTCCCAAAGTCGAGATATATTTTGATAATTTATATCCTTTACTATTGCATCTTTTATAGTTTTATCTGAAGTTATAGCTGGTGCATAGAGATAATGAGCTTTTGCTTTAAACTCATTTGCAACCTTAGATACTATTGTGCTCACATGATTTTCACTGTCGCTGTCACTAAACCCACCAACTAAAGGGATAATATTAGCTGATATAGGCTTGCAATTTGTAAGTTCTCTTGCCATAGAGGCTAAAGTCGTTCCCCAAGCAAATCCTATAGCATCTCCATCTTTGCTTATTCTTTTTAAGTACTCTGCTGCTGCATATCCAAGTGCCTGAGCTTTAACAGTGTTCGTTTGTTTTGGTTCTGATGGAACTATACAGGCCTCTTTCAATTCAAAAGTCTTTTCTATATCTTTTTCTAATTCAAAACATTGGTTATAATCACTTTTTATAGTAATACTTACTATGCCATCCTCTCTAGCTTTTTTCAAAAGCCTGCTTATAGTAGTCCTATAAATGCCTAATTTTTTAGATATTTCACTCTGTGTCATATTATCTATATAATACAATTGTGATATTTTTACTAACATTCTTGTTTCATCCCATTTTGACATATATCTCACCACTTTCTTAAATAAAATATTCAATTCATCATGTTTTATATTCCCTATCTGACATCTAATAGGTATATAAAAAATATTAGCTGCTTTTATTATAATATACTTTTGCACATTTGTGGATACATTTCAATTTTGTTGTATAATATCGCTGCTTTTTAATAACTAAATGTATCTATATTAAAAGGGATAAAAATTTATAAGACTTGAAAATCATCCATATTAATTATCAAAATTTAAATTTTATCATCTGCCATAGACCCTTCATGTTCACTGAGACGATTATAAGCATCTCCTTTTTCTGAAACCAACAGTAAAAATAATATTTCCACTACAACCATGGCTGATATTCTTGTGAAACTAAATTCATCAAAAAATAACTTTTCTCTAGTGGCCGTATTTATTTTATATTTACACTTATTAGCTAAAGGAGAATTTTCATGATTTGTTATACAAATTGTTTTAGCTTGTTTCTCATTTGCCACTTCAACTAGAGTTATAAGTCTCTTAGATGACCCGGAATTTGATACAGCTATAACTACATCTTCTGCAGTTAGTGTATATGCAAAAGCAAGTTGATTTTCCCAGATAGTATTTGCCACAGTAGGTATTCCTATCTGACTAAATTTATATGCTCCATCCAAAATTACAGGTATAGTATTCCCTAATGCCGCAAATTGGACGATTCTAGCCTTACTTATTATGTCTAATATTTCTCTCATATTGTTTTCATCCATCATGGATATAGTTTGCCTTAACTCTTCAATTTTATTTGCCAGTATATTCTGAAGTGATTGACCTATATTCTTTGTACTCAAGTCATTTGATACCTTCTTCTCTTCTGAAGTTACCATCTCTTTTGCAATCTCCATTTTCAAATGATGAAACCCCTTGAAATTGCATTTTTTACAAAACCTTATTATTGTGGCTTCACTTACACCACTTTCAGATGACAACTCTGAAACTGTCATATCTATAACTTTTTGTTGATTTTCTATAACATAATCTGCAATTTTCTTTTCTGCTTCGTATAGATTTTCATATACCATAAAAATTTTATCTAATACATTTCCTTCTTTATTGAACAATTTCTTATTGCTCCTTTACTTAATTTATTCCTATGCTTAATTTAATAATAAACAAAGTATTTTTTTCGTCAATACCATAAGATAAAACATTTTTCTATATTAATAAATTCCTTAATAATTTGTTTAATAAAAAAGCAGACCAAAATTAGTTTTAGTCTGCTTTCTTATTAAATTATATAAATTTATTAATGGATAATATTTTTTTATATTTCTGGAGCATATTTTATTAAATATTCCTCAGCTTCTGCATTCCATAATCCACCATGATTATCTACTATTTTGTTCAATTCTTTTATAAAATTATCATTATTTATATTCTTCATATTTTCTATTTCTGTTAATTCTAATGATTTATGAGTATATACTACCTTTTTACCACCAGGTATGTTTGGAAGATTTAATGTAGTTTTTGCCACATCATTCAGTCCAAGGATATGTGTAGCAATCTTTGCTACATTTACATCTCCATTTTCAATCAATCTAAGTGCTTGTTTCATATCCTTTGTATTTCCTCCGCTAGTACCTACCACATGTGTTGAATTATAATGAACATCATAGAAATTAAATTCAGCTGAAAATTTATTATCTACTGGACCAGCAAAGAAATTCAAGCAACCATCATAAGCTAATAATCCCGAAGCAGATTTTGCTAAAGATTTTACAGGTGCAAAAACAAATACATCATCGTAACCATAATTATTTTTTGTAAGTCCTCTTAAATATTCTACATCATTTTCTATATCACTAGTATTAACATATTTTAGGTTTATACCCTGTTTTTTTGCTTCTTCCACTGTGTATAACTTACTTGCTAAGTCTATTTTCTCCCGGACAATTCCTGTAATAACAAGATTCTTAGGTTTTTTAGGACCATGTATAGCAAGGTCTATAGCTAAAAATCCCATGGGTCCAGTGGCTCCTAGTAATATCATGTTCCCACCTTCACGAATCCCCATCTTGTGCTCATAATCTTCTCCTGCTGCCATATGAAAATTAGCATTAAAAGCACCAATAACACAAGATAATGGTTCAACTAAAGAGCCTTCAAAATATGATTTTCCATTATACTCAAGTAAACAGTCATTTTCCATTACTACGTTTGGAATGAGAATTTTAGTAGCATCTCCCCCTACATATTTATATGAATATCCAGGTGCCAGTCCTCCTTCTACTCCAAGATTGGGTTGTATTACAAATTTATCGTCCTCTTTATATTTGTGAGCCCACTTTTGTCCTACTTTTAAAATTTTTCCACAAAATTCATGCCCTATAATTATTGGATTTTCACTTACATCATTAGGTACTTTTTTATGATCTTTACCTAGTTCTGCTTCTTTATAGCTTGACATACATAAACTATCACTAATTACTTCTGCTATAATTTCGTCCTCTTTAATTTCTGGCAATTCAAATTCTTCTAGTTTTAAATTTTCTTTTCCATATAACCTAACTGCCTTAGTTTTCATTTATAAATCCACTCCTTTAATTATTCATTTATATTTTTTAATGAATTTAGTCGCATCTAGTTTTTTTAATGATATATAATCTATTCATTATTATAGATATCCAATTTCTTAATTAAATCTTTCTAACTACAAATGTCTTTTAAAACTTGTATTTTTAAAGCATAAATCTATATTTTAAATTGGATATCTGTAAAAATTAACTTAATATGCCTAACCAATAACCAACTATCCCTACAGCGAACAATATAAATATTAATGCTATTGGACTGATTTTCTTTTTAAGTAACTTACATATTACTAATGTAAGTATTAGTGCAAGAAGGCCAGGTAATAATTGGTCCAAAATAGTTTGTACAGTTGTTATTACTTGCTTACCATCTGATCCTGTAGTCTTTGATACCACTAACGGTACATTGATTTTAGTCCATTTTGAAACCAATGCACCCATAACAAATAATCCAAGAATTGAAGCACCTTCTGTCATTTTTTGTAATGTATTTCCAGCCAAGTCCTTTACTACATCCAATCCTTTTCTGTAGCCATATTCAAGTCCAAACCATAATAGTGCCAGTCTAACAGCGTTAAAGCCAATAAAAAATATAAGTGGACCTAATATACTTCCCGATAAAGCCATAGATGCTCCAAGTGCTGCCATAATAGGACGTAAAGTTCCCCACATTATAGGATCTCCTACTCCTGCTAAAGGACCCATTAATCCAACTTTTAAACTATTTATTGATGATTCTTCTATGTCTGCTCCATTAGCCTTAGTTTCTTCCATTGCAGCAGTTATCCCTAAAATTGGTCCTACAAGTCCTGGTGTAACATTGAAAAATACTAAATGTGACTTTAAAGCCTTTATTCTTTCTTCCTTAGTAGAATATAGCCTTTTTATGGCAGGAACCATATCAAAACAAAAACCTAGTCCATGAATTCTTTCATAATTAAATGATGCTTGCTGTAAATTACTACGTATAAACATATTTACGCGATCCATTTTTGTAAGTTTTTTTTCATTATTATTCTCATTATCCATATTGATTTACCCCCATTCTTATTTATATTTTAATCATCCAATTCATCGTCTAATTCATCATCCATTGAAATTTTTGTTCCTCCAGCCGATTCAACGGCATTTGCATTTCCACTAAATTTAGGAACAGAAAATTTAGGATTCAGCTGAATATATATAATTGCTGCTATTGCTCCTATAACTCCAAAAGAGACTAAATTGAAGGTAGTAAATCCTGCTACTACAAATCCAAGATAAAAAAATGGCATTAGGTGCTTTGAGCCCATCATGTTTAAAACCATAGCATATCCAACGGCTACTATAAATCCACTAGCTACCTGCAATCCACCTGTAACTACAGGAGGTATCATTCCTAAAAGATTACTTACACCTTCTGGACTTACAAAAAGTGAAACTATTAATGCTGGAATTGCTACACGTAACGCCTGAATTATTAATGCAGAAACATGGCATATATCTATTCCCCTAAAATTACCTTCTGCTGCATATTTATCAGCTGCATGCTGAAAAGCAACGGTAATAGTTCTTGCAAATACTGTCAAAACTTGTCCGGCAGCTGCAACTGGAAGTGCCACAGCTATTCCTGCGGAAATTGATTGATTTCCTACTATTACTAGTATTGCAGAAATTATACTTGCCAAGGCTGAATCAGGTGACTGTGCCGCTCCTACATTCATCCATCCAAGGGCTATAAGTTCTAGCGTTCCGCCTAATATAATTCCAGTTTTAACATCTCCTAATACTAATCCTATTAACGTACACGCAATAATAGGACGATGGGTTTGGAATGAATCTAAAACACTTCCCATTCCCACAATACAGGATACAATAAATATTAATATAACTTGAACTGCACCTATTTCCATAATAAGCCCCCCTATTTTTATTGTGAATTTTATAATTTATCCATAATATTAACTTTAGAATCTGTAGCTACTGTTCTAATTTCCAGCTCAATTCCCAAGTCATTTAATTTTTTAAAAGCTTCTCTATCTGAGTCATCCACTGAAACAGCCTTAGTTATTTGTTTTTTACCTTCTTTAAATGCCATTCCTCCAATGTTTACACTTTTAATATCTACCCCGCCTTCGACCATTTTTAAAATATCTTTAGGGCATGTAAACAAATAGAACACTTGATCATTTTCATATTTAGGATTCTTATAAACACGAATAGCCTTATCAATTCCAAGAACATTTACCTTAATTCCTGGTGGTGCTACCTGAAGTAATAAAGATTTTCTAACCGTATCATTTGCTACTTGGTCACTGCAGATAATTATTCTCTCTGCCTTTGCTTCCTTTGCCCATACTGTAGCCACTTGTCCATGAATCAATCTATCATCTATCCTAACTAAATTAATTTTCATATTATAACTCCTCCTCACTTATGGCTTCTTGTAATTGTTTACAAGAACGAATATATGAATTTGAACTATCATTTATAGAACTTATAATATCCTTAATTTTAATATCCTCATTGTCTCTAATAGATAAAATCTCCAATACCATTGGTAAACTTGCCCCCGTTAAAATATCAATATTTTTATTTATAATTGCAATTTCAAAAGCTGCATTATATGGGCTTCCTCCAAATAAATCTACTATAATTAATATCTCTTTTGAGTCTCTGAATTTTTCCATTTTTTCTCTATACTTTTTCTTTAAATTTTCCGTATTTTCCCCTGGTGCAAATAATATCGTTTCTACATTTTCCTGTTTACCAAAAATCATTTCAGCTGAATTTATTAATTCTTCTGCTAATCTCCCATGAGCAGCTATAATAATAGGTATCATTTCACATTCCTCCAATATAAAATAATTAATTTTAACCTCTAGTTTTTCCCCCTGCTATATTATAAGTTACTCCATGAATATAACTAGCTCTATCAGAAGCAACATAGCATACTAAATCTGCAACCTCAGTTAATTTTCCTGACCTTCCAAGTGGCGTTGTAGATGTTTTACTATATCCTTCTCTTAAATTTTCTACGGTAATACCACGAGTGTATGCCAGAGCTGTTTCATATTCTATTGTTCTTAGACCAGTTGCTTCAAGAATTCCTGGTGCTATACCAACCACCCTTATTCCTTTTTTTCCCAATTCCTTCGCCCAAGACCTTGTAAAGGAATTCACAGCATTTTTAGTTGCTGCATAGATGCTCTGTCCTTCCGATCCTTCAAGTCCGCTTTCTGAAGACATATTTATTATTACCCCGCTTCCTTTTTTCACTAGCTCTCTTGCTACTGCTTGTGCACAAAAGAATGCACCTTTCTGATTAACGTTTACAATTTTATCAAAAATGTACTCATCCAATTCGTATTTTCCCTTTGGATCATTATCGTCAACTAATAATCTTGGTATATTAATTCCTGCATTGTTTACTAAAATATCAATTCCTCCGAAGCTTTCTTTTGCCTTAGCAACCATTTCACTAACACTATTAAAATCTGTTACATCTGTTTTTATATACAATACTTTCCCACTATTTTCCCCTATCTCAAAATTAGGTACATTAGAACTCATGTCTCCTACTACTACATTAACTCCATTATCCAAAAACTCCTGAACCACTGCTTTTCCTATTCCAGATGCTCCCCCTGTAACAATAGCTGTTTTACCTTCTAATCCTAACCATGAATTATTCATAATTACATCTCCCTCTTATTTATATTGAAAATTATACTTTACAATGCAAAATATAATTTTTGCATTGTACATTTTAAAGAAATTTTATTTCTTATCATGGTTATATCATATTACAAAAATTTTATTTCGTCAATATACTTTTATAAAAAAATAAATTTTATTTCTTTAAATATTTATATATAAAATTTTATTTTCCGAACTGTAAATATAGAACTTATTTATCATAAAAAAATAAAAAAGGATAATGCAAGTATTAATAACTACTCACACTATCCCTATTTATAATATCTTTTTGTAAACAATGATTATTTTATATGACAAATTTTCCAATCATCATTAATATTTTATTATATAAAATTTTCTTTTTAGATATAAAACTTATGATATCTATATTTAAAAACTAAATTCCTACAATATCTCCACATTTATATCTTCCAATACAGCCTCCGTATTGCCCTCAATAAAATTTATTACATGTTGAATCATTTCATCCGCATGCTTTCTCTCACTACTGACACAGGCAATACCTAAACTTATAGTTTGGTGATAATCTTGATTATCTACTTCTGCTATAGATACATTAAATTTATTTTTCACTTTTCCAATTATACTTTTTACTATCATTCTCTTCTCCTTTAAAGAATGTACCCAATTAGCTCCAAGTTTTACTGTTGCAGTACCAATAATCATAAATATCTCCTCCAATTTGTAGCAAGCTATTATTTATCTAAAACTTTTACTACTATCTTCACTTATGAAAAATAAAAATTATAGTAACTAGTTTTAAATGTAAAATTATACTCCATAATAATTTTTATTTCAAAAATAAGCCTTCTAACTGCTCCAATTTTAGATCCTTAAAAGAATCTATTATAAAATCTGCTGCTGATAAATCCTGATTTCCTGAATTGATATTTCTATATCCAATACATTTCATTCCAGCTTTTTTAGCGGCTATAGAACCATTGTGTGAATCTTCAATTACCAAGCAATCTTCAGGATTTATTTTAAGTTTTTCAGCAGCGTATAAAAATATGTCTGGACTAGGTTTACTTCTCTCAACAAAATCTCCACTTACCAATAGGTCAAAACACTCATCTATACCTATGACTTCTACAATTCTTTCTATGACATTTATAGGCGATGATGATGCAACGGCCAATTCCAATTTATGATTATGTATATTTTTTACCAGTTCATCAACTCCAATTATTGGTTTTATTATTGTATCTTTAGCTGTTATATATTCAAAATATTTTTGTCTGTTCATATGAACTAATTCTTCAACAGATAGACTTAAATTATATTTATTTTTTATATCATTCCATTTATAATTAGTAGTAGATCCAATGTACTGTGAATGACCAACAGTTACTGGATCTAAACCTAAACCTTCCAGTATTTTTTCATGTATTTTCAAGTGATCAGGTTCACTGTCAATTAAAACTCCATCCATATCAAAAATTACTAATTTTAACATAAGTATCTCCCCCAAAAATTAAATTATTTACTACATATTTTACTGTATCAACTGAAATCACACAAATAATTTTTTTAAATAAATGATTTCTGATAGACTTTTAACCTTTACACAGGCTAATTTTAATTGATTTTTTATTCATCCAAGCAAACTCAAATTTTATTTATCATATTTTAATCAGCATATAAATCTTAGTAAACCTATACAGCAAAATTATTGTATCATAATTATTAATATATTCGTTAATGTTTTTTATAGAAATTAATAAAAGAGGGCCATAAGCCCTCTTATTTTTTAGTAACCTTTGCAAGGATTTGCACAAGATAGATAGAATAAAGCAATTATAAATAATATGCCTTTATCTATTTTTTTGCCAGATCCTTTTTTGGAGAATTGAAGTATTATCAATATTAATAATACTAACAATGGTAAACTACAAGCACAGCCGCTTACTCCTCCTATTGGTGCTGATGGAACTACCACCTGCACATGATCTTCATGTTTTTTACATTTACTCATGATTATACCCCCCTTTTTTTTGGGCTATGGTTAATGTAACACCCTTTTCCATCTTTTGTTTGCTAATATATATTATTCATTATTTTTAAAATAGTGTACTATTTTTTATTCTTTGATAGTGAATTTATAAGGTTAATTATAAAAGCAAGCTGTCTAAAGTCTACATTTTTTAATGCATTTTGTATTTCATTCATATCAACATTTTTTAGTGCCTGTTGTACTTCTCTCATATCTACATTTTTAATCATATCCTGAACTTCATTAGCATCTAAATTTGAATTTGCCTGCTTAGAACTTTTCTCGCTATGGTGATCTGACTTCCTGCTAGACATTATATCACCTCTTTATTTAAAGGATGAGCATAAGCTCATCCTATTAAGCAATTAGTAACCTCTTTTACAAGGATTTGCACAGGACAAATAGAATAAAGCAATTATAAATAATATGCCATTATCTATTAATTTTCCATGTCCTGAAGAATATGAACTTGAGCTTGAGCTTGAGCAAGAACTTGTTCTTTTACCTTTCTTACTGAATTGAAGTATTATTAAAATTAATATTATCAAAGTAGGTAAACTGCAAGCACAACCTTTGCTCCCAAATAAACCTCCTGGGAAACCTACATTTCCATATCCTGCATTTGGATAGTATCCACAATTATCTTCATATCTTCTACTCATTAATAACCCTCCTCTGGCTAATAATGCATCGTATCATATTTTCCATCTTTTGTTTTCTAATATATACTATTCATTATTTTAAAAAGTGTGATATCATAAATTATATTTTAATTTATGTTTTCTATTTAGTTTTCGTCTTGTTTGAGCCATATATCTCCATTACAACCTTTAATAATTCTGCCTTATCAGAGTTTACCAGTGTATTTATAGACCTTATTATTTCCTCTCTACTTGTACTTTTTTGCTTCCTAGGTTCATCGATACTTTCATCACTAGTAACATTATCATTATTATAGTTTTCTTCAGTATTTATATTTTCAACAACATTTGTCTGTCTTTCTGTATTATTCATTTTCCCTAATAATGATGAAACCTGGTTAATATCTATATTACTTAGAAGCTGAGCTATATTGCCAAAATTAAAAGAACCAGTATTACTGTTATTGACAGCATTGTTATTGCTATCCTTTGATCTCACACGCTTATGATGACTTCTATGCCTTGACATACAATTCCCTCCTCAGATATATATTTTTATAAAGATTTATTTTTAATCTGTACTGGTTTCCCTAAATTTCTCTTCTTTTTCTTTGCAAAAGAAAATTACTGCAACTATTACTACAATAAATAAGGCATTACCTCCCAGCATTTTTCCAAATCCTTTATTCTTGCCAAAATTAAAAAATTGATTACTATTAAAAGCTTCCGATGTTACATGTTTTTTCTTATTATGTGCCGAAGCATATTTACCTTTTGAGGACTTTTGTGCAAAATTTGATTGATTTTGGAAATTAAAATTGCCAAATTTTTTGCCTTTACCAAAACCAAATATAACAATTAAAACCAATGCCCATACTATTAGCTTATTAGATCCACCACCTGAATTGCCAAGCAGATCTCCTATTCCCATAAAACTTCCTCCTTTCATATCTTTAAAAGGTTCTATAATATATTATTCTAAACTTATAAATTTGCTCTTATGCTCGTCACAAAATCCAAAAAAAATTAGTACCGAGAATAAATTCAATTCAGTACTAACAAAATAATCTTCCTATTATCAAAATCATTTTAAATTTTGCGTATTAATTTTCACATAAATATACTATTTTAATATTCTACTTATAGTGTAAATTTGCAATATTATATCTATAAGATCGCCTCTTTCAGCACTTACCATAGGTTTTATTGCATTTAAAACTTCATATTCTCTCCCTCTTCCATAAAAAGGAGAAGCTTCATATTCTGGTGAAGCATCACCTCTTCCACCGCCACCTGAAAAGGATCCTAACAGTGAAGATATTTGATTCATATCTATAGATCCTAATAGATTCATTATTTGACTTATATCAACATTTTTTAATATCCCTGATAAATTCTCAAAGTCTATATTTCCAAATCCTTCATTTTTCCCATCTATAACTTCTTCCCCCTCTATAGGTTCATCTTCATTAATTGACATACTATCACCTCTTAAATGTAGATGAGTATAATTCACTCCAATAAATTAATAAAAACTATTTCTCATACGGGATTTATAACAGCATAAAAATAATAATGTAATTATAAATAGTATATCATTATCTATTAACTGCTTACTTTCCCCAGAACTTGACTTTTCTCCTTTTTTCCCAAATTGGAGAATTATTAATATCAGTATTGTAAGTGTATTTAAATTACAACAGTTTTCAAACATTATATTACCTCTCCTCCAGGATATACAGTCAAATATCAGTCATCTAAAATAACAATTTCTATAGAATATAATAAACAGTCCTTATGATAGTAACTTACTACCATAAGGCTTTATTTAATTACTATGATATGAACAAATCAGCAATTGCCATCTATTTTTACAAATTCCTTAATTAGTAATCACAATATGAATAGTCTTCATCTGTACCTCTGACAGCTGATGGATCTGTATTAACTTTAATTATATTTGTATTTCCACCTTTATTACCAATACCAAGTACCAAAGCAAGAATTACCAATATTGGAATTAATGAAGTACCGGCAACTCCAGATCCAGGGCGTCTTCTCCTTCTTCTGCAACAATTATCTACTGGATAATAAGAGCACCCTTGATTACCTCCTCCGCAGAAGCAAAACAAAACAAATATTAATATTATAATTATAAGTTTGTTATTTTTTTTCCCTGCGCCTAAGAAATCACTACTACATTTAGAACTCATAAAATCACATCCTCCTATATATAATTTTTTTATCTTTTGTTCTTTTGCCTACTATATATTATTCCTGCTATTATTAATTGACACATATAACTTGTACTTTAAAAATAATTATTAATACTTAAGAAGGATTTTTTAGTTATTATGCAGAAATAATTATCAATAGAATATTACCTTATACTAAATACTAAGTTAATTGTATAAAAATCTATAGCTGTTATTTTACTTTACTAATTAGCTTATTATATAGATGGATAAACATTTTATTTATGTACAAGGAGTGATTTTTTATTTGGTTTACTTTATAAAATTCTTATATTCAACCTTCATTCTTCCCCCTGGAATCTTTGTATTATTACTCATAATATTCAGCTTTAAATTATTTAGATACAAAGTTAATTTAGGCAAAAAACTATTAATTTTATCTATTGCTTTCTATATATGTACTATTCCCATAGCAGGTAATTCTGCAATAAGATTATTGGAGAATAGATATAAAGTACCTGCGAATCCCAGTGGGGATGTAATTATAATGCTTGGAGGCGGTTCTACTTTGGATACCCCTAATCTGGGTTTTAACGGACATCTGTCTGGATTTGCAGCAAATAGACTTTTAACAAGTATTCAACTATACAAGAAGTTAAATATTCCCATAATAGTTTCTGGTGGTAAAGTATATAAATCTACTGGTACAGAATCAGAAATATCCAAAAACATATTAATGAGCATGGGAGTGCCTGAAAATAAAATAATAGTGGAAAACAAAAGTATAAATACTGAACAAAATGTTAAATTCACCAAAGAAATTCTCAATAGCAATAATTATAAAAAGCCTATATTGGTAACTTCAGCTTTTCATATGCAAAGAGCAGCTATGCAGTTTAAAAAATCTAATGTTGTAGTATTGCCTTTTCCAACGGACTATCAAACTAATATCAATGAGGATCTGGAACTAAACGATTTTATACCTTCCAGTGATTCTATGGTAAAATTAAGTTTGTCTGTAAAAGAATTTATAGGGATATTAGCTTCTTACTTCTGAATTTAAAAAGAATACAAGGAGGTATTGTATGGCTTCTTATGTAGTAATTACAAGTATCAATAAAAATTCAAAGGATTTCGGAAATTTTATGGATGTGATTGAAAACTGTTCCAGCTTTTCTTGGCATTTTCCTCATTCCTCTGTCTGGTTTATAAAATCCGATTTTTCTACTGAAGATATAACTGATATGATTTATGACTCCTTTGACACTGATGATGAAAGCTTTGTTATAGCAGAACTTAAAAATAATAAACAAGGATGGCTTACCGATGACCAATGGAATATTTTAAACAATAATATATTTTCGGATATGTAATTAAAAGTTTGTCTCACAATTCATAAATATCATTGTGAAACAAACTTTCAAATATAAATACATCTTATTCAATTTTATTGTACTATCTCCAGCAGAAACTAGTGATAAGATAAGAATTTATTATCTTGTTTTTTCTTTAACTATAAGCTTAACTTATTTTATCTCGATATTATATTTCCTTCTGTTCCTATAATAACTTCTCTATAAGGTACAATTGTCTGTGAATTCAACATAGCTGTTTTTACAGCATTGACAATTCCTCCACAGCAAGGTACTTCCATTCTTACAACTGTTATACTTTTAATGTCATTCATTTTCAAAATTTCTGCCAATTTTTCCTCATAATATTTAACATCATCTAATTTAGGACATCCTATAACTGTAATATGATCCTTTATAAAATCCTTATGAAAATCAGCATAGGCATAGGCTGTACAATCTGCTGCTACTAGAAGATCAGCTTCCTTTAAATATGGTGCTCTTGTATTTATAAGTTTTAACTGTACGGGCCACTGTCTTAGTTCTGAAACATTAACAGCACTCTCCGCAGCAATATTTTCTTTGATTTTTACATTTGTAGCTGCAGAGGCCTTTCTAACTATGGCTTTTGCTACAGTTCCAGGACATCCACAAGGTATAGATTGTACCTCATTTTTCTTTTCAGCCTTTTCCTTCTTTAACTTTTGCACTGCCTCTTCACTGTAATCAACAGCTTCTCTTTCTATTATTTCAATAGCTCCTTCTGGACAGCCTGGTAAGCAATCTCCTAAGCCATCACAGTATTCGTCACTTATAAGCTTTGCCTTTCCATTAATAATTTGTATAGCTCCCTCATGACAGGCTTTTACACATATTCCGCATCCATTGCATTTTTCCTCATGTATTTTAACTATTTTTCTTTCCATTTTATATAACCTCCGAATTTTTATTATTTATAATTAAGAAAAAAGCACAAAACACTTTTTTCAGTTGAAATTTTATCTACTACCAGCACTTTCCATATTTGATATTTGTTCTTTGGATTTTATACTTTTTAGTTTGTTTTATCTTTTGCCACTAATACGAATTTAACAAATTAATTAACTTGTGCTTATGAGTATATTATAGTAGCATATTACTATAAAGTCTGTAACTTAAGTTACTAAATAAAATAAAATTTATTGATTGGATTGATTTATAATGGATAACTTAACTGATGTCCTGAGAAACTGTGTTATATTCAAAAATTTTCATGGAGAGTCTATTAAAGTACTTTTAGATAAAATAGACTATAAAGTATATTCCTATTCAAAGGATGAGACTATAGCTATGGAGGGTGACAGCTGTTCCAGTATTGGTATAGTTCTTAACGGCTCTATAGAAATCAAGAAATTTTTTGCCTCTGGTAAAACTATTGCCATTGCAAAATTTTTAAGCGGAGATATTTTTGGTGAGGTTATAATATTTTCAGATATGAATAAATACCCTTCCACAATTATAGCTTCTGGTAACTGCAAAATATTATTTATATCAAAAAAAGATATTGTAACTCTTTGTAAAATGGATAACTTGATCTTAAATAATTTCATGGGTCTATTATCTAACAAAATATTAATGCTTAACAAAAAACTAAAAAATCTATCCTATGAAACATTAAGACAGAAGATTACCAGCTTACTGCTTGAAAACTATTATATAGACAAAAAAAATATATTTCAAATTTCTTCTTCAAGAAAACAAATGGCAGAAGAATTGGGTATTCCACGTCCATCTCTTTCCAGAGAACTTGTAAATATGAAAAAAGATGGACTTATAGATTTTCATAAGAATACCTTTAAAATTTTAAATTTAGAAGCTATGGAGGATATACTGATGAATTAATCATATTTTGTGATAAAATTTTCTAACAATAAATTTCAATTATATTTTTCTCTTCAATGTATTAGTTTTACTTATACTATATATTCTTATTTATAATAAATCACTTCTTATTAGCTATTCACTTACATTATATTTGAATTTAAAATCAATAAATTGCTATTTCTCCAATTAGTATATATAATCTATATAGTAACTATTCCCATTAAAAAATATTATACAAATTTTATAATATTTTTTAATACTAATAAGTCTTAATTTATAGAAATTTGTAATTTATTTAATTGATAATTAGCCATTATTTTTAGTTTTAATATAATATTACCTTGTCTAGTTATCGAATAAATGGTAATACTAAATTTACACATAAAAATGTATGAATCTATTTGTAAATAAAGAAAAAATAGAACTATTCTCATCCTTATAAGGAGGTGAAATCTTGATTTTTTCAATATTACTTTATCTAGTAATATGTATATATTTAGCTAATATTTTTTGTGTTATAGCAACACTTTATATAGAGAGAAAACAATCCATGATTGCCGCCGTATGGATACTTATAATAAATTTTTTACCTTTAATAGGTTTTATAGTATATTTAATCTTTGGGAGAAATATACATTTAAACAATAAAATCACTAGAATAAAAAAGGACTTTGAAGCTCTTTACAATAAGTATTTAATAAGAGAAAAATATCTAATAAACAGTGAAAATGTAGTTTTTACAGATAAAAATACAATTAAATATATTGATATTATAAAGTTAAATATTAATGCAAATAAAAGTATCTATTCACAAGATAATGATATCTCTATATTTACTGATGGTGCAGATAAATATAAATCCCTTATAGAAGACCTTAAAAATGCTAAGGATACTATAAATATTCTATATTTCATAATAAGAAATGATAAAATAGGAGAAAAAATAGTTGATCTTCTTACTGAAAGGGCTAAAGCCGGTGTTGATGTTCGTATTCTCTATGACCAGGTAGGAAGTATTCTTACACCTTTTAATATGTTTAAGAAATTAATAAATGCTGGAGGAAAGGTATGTAAATTTTTTCCTATAACTCTTGGTCATCATATAAGTTTAAACTATAGAAATCATAGAAAGATAGTTGTAATTGATGGGAAAATAGGTTATGTAGGCGGAATGAATATAGGTGATGAATACATGAACTGCGGCAGACGTAAGCTTCCCTGGAGAGATACTCATTTAAGAGTTACTGGTAGTTCAGTTTACTTTCTACAGGAAATATTTTTAACAGATTGGTACTATGCTTCCAATGAAAGGGAAACTCATGAAAAATCCTTTATAAAGCGCCTATTTCCACCAATGGTTAGTAATGATAATGGATCTATAGGAGTACAAGTAGTTTCCAGCGGACCAGATTCAAACAAAGAACAGATAAAGAGAAGTTTTATAAAAATGATATCATCTGCTAAAAAGAGAATATATATTCAAACTCCCTATTTTATTCCCGATGGACCATTTTTAGAAGCATTGCAAACCGCAGCCATGTGTAATATTGATGTGAGAATCATGATTCCTGAAATGCCAGATAAAAAATTTGTATACAATGCCACTACTTCTTATATAAATGACCTATTAGATTATGGCATAAAAGTTTATTTATATTCTGGTTTTCTCCATGCTAAAATGATACTTATAGATGAGGATGTCTGTTCATTAGGTACTGCAAATATAGATATAAGAAGTTTTGCCTTGGATTTTGAAGTAAATCTTTTTGTTTATAATAGACCTTTTTTATTAAAATGTATAGATATATTTGAAGATGACATGAAAATTTCTAAACTTGTGACTAAAAAGCAGTATGATTCCCGGAGTATCTTCACAAGAATTTCACAAGCAATAAGCAGACTTTTTTCACCGCTATTATAAAATAACACTCTTAAACCTTTTTCCTCTAGAAAAATAAATATTGCACATACTATATAAAAATAAACCAGCCATTATTCTTGGCTGGTATTCTCTATAATTTTATTTAAAAATTAATTTTTTATTTTCTATTTAGCTTATAAAAAATATCCTTTAACTTTTCTCTATTTAAAAAGGCAACTGCAGCAACTATAATAATTACTGCTATCACTACTATCAGTAAAATATTATTTAAACCAGAATTAGACTTAATATTTGATGTCTTCTTTCCAGCATTTCCTTCTTGAGAACCATTCTCTGTAGTATCTGTTGTACTATTTAAAGATGAATTCTTATTTGTGCTATTTCCATTTTGCTCTTGAGAAGCTGTATTTCCATCTGCAGCCGGATCTCCACTACTACTAGATGCTACAGTCACCTGATCATTACTGATACTGCCCCCATTATTACTTATACTTCCACTGTTACCACCATTAGAATCACTTTTGTTATTACTAATATTACCGTTATTACTGCTGCTACCTGAATTTGTGTTGGCGTTACTGCTATTATAGTTTCCAGACTGATTTACATTTTCACCGGAATGTCCATTATTACCATTTTCATTATTATTATTTCCTTGGTTCGTATTACTATTATTACTGCTATTACTACCACTATCTGAATTACTCGGTGCCTTAGCAACATTAAAAACCGATTGTGTTTGAGTATTGTAATTAATTTCAACAGATTGAGTATTTACAGACTTTATATTGTCCATATTAAGTGTTACAGGTCCCTCTTTAGTTGCTTTAAAATTTGCATATCCAACAGTAACACTACTCTTATTATCAGGAGATGGATTCTTATTAATTACAGGATAGGTTACTACACCTTTTTTCTTATCTACTGTACTTCCACCAAATACTGCATACCCATTTGAAAATGTGAAATCATTTTCTTCCATTGAAAGCATGCTTGGATCATAGTGAAAGGTAAACTGTACCCCAAACAAATCTACAGCATTATGTGCCTGTACAGTAACTCTTACTGTATCTCCTACATTATAGCTTGACTTATCAGTGGAAAGAACGATCTTTGTACTGCCCTGAGCATATACTTTGGATGTTAAAAATGTAGACATACCAACTATTATTAATATAAAGGTTATTATTAGATATCCTATTTTTTTTATCATTTTATCCTCCTTATGCAAATCATTACCAAATAGATGATATACCAGCCATTAATTTTGACTGGTATACCTATTAAAATTATATTTTTTATTTAATCTTATAATCCAAGAACTTTCTTAGCTACATAGGAAATATCCACTATGTCTATAATTCCATCCTTGTTCATATCAAGTGACTCATTATATCCTGGATCTTTTGAGGTAATTCCAAAGGCTTTTGCTACAAGTACAAGATCATTTATGGCAAATCCTCCTCCAGTTACATCAGCATTGGCTACAACAACTTCGCCTGATGCATCTTCTGCAGTTGTAAATAGAGCTCCATTACCATCAGATACTTTTGCTCCTTTTGCTATTATAAAGGATGTTTTTGCATCTTTGTTTTTAGCTTTAAGCTTAATATCTACCACATTTACATCTCCTGTTATACCCTGAGATGCTCCTGTTAAGCTGGTTACTATTCTCACCTTACCATTATCATCCTTATAATCTATATAGGCCTTACTACTGTCTGCCGCAAAATCTTTGTCTACAGTTACACTTTCTAGTTGAAATAGATTTGTATCATAGCTGAATATGCTGTCAAGACCATATAAATTTTTGGCTCCCTTAGCATTTAATTTAACCTGAACCTCTTCTCCTACTCCAACTAGTGTCTTATCTGTAATTATCCCAAGATTTACAGAATCCATATTTAATTCATTTACGGTTATTGTCACTGCATTTGACTGAACTATTACACCATCCAAAGTAACTATTGCTGTTATATCAGCACTTCCTATCTTATTAGCTGTTACTAATCCTTTATTATTCACAGATACTATAGATGGATTACTGCTTGTATACTGCACTGTTGCTTTTGATAGATCTGCATTGCTGCCGTCATTAAGCTTACCTATAATATCAAGCTGTGATGTCCTTGTCCTATTTAATGTTGTATTCTTCACAGCTATAGTTACCTCTTGTAACTTTGCCAATTTTTCTGAACCTGTTACATAGTTCACTTCTGATCTTGAAACTCCTCCAAAAACATCTGTTGCTTCTGTATACCATCCAGTAGAAGTTTGAGGAACATTGTTCCACTGAGTTGTTACCTCACTACCGCTTTTTACATTTTTAACTTCACCAATTTCATTATTTGTGTACAAGTTGACCTTCATATAATCTGTAGATACTTCCTTTTCTTTAGGGCTTATCTCTAAATCCTCAAAAGGTACTTCAAATTCTTCATTAGTTACAGGAAAATCGGAAACATTGGCATCATAGTCGTCCAATGATGGAGAATAAGTACGGAATATTATTTTCTTATCCTCCAAATCAAAATGCAAAAGTCTAAGATATCCCAATCCGCCTTCAGTAAGTCCTTGATAATCAAACAATATTTGATGAACCTTACGATCCGGAACTCCATCACCATTGTCGTCATATTGAGTTACCACTTGATTTGCACTATGATAATGTCCTGAAAATACCATACAAACATTAGGATTTGGTTTTACAATTTCATTTTGAATTCTCTGAGGAATCGGTCCAAGGCCTCCAGTTACTTCTAGATATTCATGAAAATTAAGTATAGCTTTACGATTAGGATATTGCTTAAGTACACTATTTACCCAGGCAATTTCATCATCTCCAGGAGCCCAGCTCATATAAATCATTATGAAATCTATTCCACCTGCAGATATTAAATCATAATGACCTCTATTATTTTGGTAACCGCCCCCATACCAAGGATTATTCTTATATCTGTCTTCACCAAAATATTTACTGTATTCAGTAAAGTCATTGTTTTTCTGTCCTACATCATGATTCCCAGCTAAAACTCCATAAGGAAATCCTGCCTTATCAAGCATTTTATAGGCATTATCAGCGTTTTGCCATTGATTTCCTACAGTAGAATCATCAACTATATCACCAGTATGGAATAAATACTTAATATTCATCCTGTCCTTATTAGCAAGCAGCCAATTGTGTATATCCAATTGATATTGATACCAGGTTGCATTGTAATACTGAGTATCTGTTTCCCAGGCAAGAGTAAAGTCATAATTAGATCTAGGAGTGTCATTTACATTGCCTGTAGGTATATTTGGATTTGTCTGTGTATTTTTGTCTATGACAGTTTGTGTACCAACAGTCATGTATTCCTGTATAAGCACTTTCATAGTACCCTTAGAAACTCTGTCTTTTACATTCACATCTGCATTTAATTCAAATTCATTATTATCTGTTACTAAACGAGATGCAACTGGTTTCCAGGTATTATCAGTGTAATTCCATACATACATAGCCAGCTTGCTGCCCGCATTAGAAGATCCCTTCCAAGATACATTTGCTATAGCATCCTTCCCAGCATCCTCTGGAACTTTTACCTCAAACATGTGATATGGAAACTTGTCTGTGGATTTATTTATAAGCTTCTGTCCATCATCATTTTTCAATAAATCAAGAGCACTGCCTGTAACTATACTTCCATCAACTGGATGATAGTCTACAGTACCAGATTTCACAGTTATATCCTTATCAGCTGCAGTATACTTGTAGCCTTTTTTGAATTTTACTGTCATATCATCTTGAGTTGGATCAGAGACCTTTGCTTTTAAAATAGTATTATTACCACCAAGTTTAGTTCCATCTGCAGGTGAAAGTAATTCAGGTTTATCCGGATTTTCTACAGGTGTTGTAAAATTAACAGTTTTCTTAGAAATATTTCCTACATTATCTTCTGCCTCTAACTTCAATATATGATTACCGTTTTTAAGAGTAACTGACGAAGTATTATAAGGCAGTGTTATTTTTTCTCCATCCAAAGTTGCATTAAGTGATTTAAGTCCTGAAGTAGCATCCACAGCTGATGCTTCAATATTAAAATTTCCTTTATACTGCTTTTCTGTCATATTAGTTGTAATTTCAGCAGCAGTATTATCAACTTTAACATTGGCAGCTTTACTATTACTGCCATCCACTGCTGAAATGGAATAATTTCCATCTGGAATTTTTGTTGTATCCCATTGATATTCCACAGCTTTATATGCATCATCCGGTATATTAAAATTGCACTCTAATATTTCCAATTTTCCTGCACTATCTCCCATATTAATAAGCTTGTTTGGGTCTTCGTAACCTGAACACCTAAATTCACGTCCATCTGGAAGTATTAGCCTAACATTTTTAACTTGAAAATCATCATTATTTTCTCCATCATAATGTTCAAGCGGACTAGATTTTGTACCTGCGTTTATATTTATTGTAAATTGCTTTCCCTGCTGAAAATATGAATTACTAACAGGTATACTCATTGTCTTCCAATTGGAATAGGTTCCATCATCAAATATACTGAGTATATCATTTCCTATTGTTACACCATTTTTAAACCATGTGTCTGTTTGAGTAACATCAAAGGCAAAAACGGGCTCCTTCTCTAGTCCAGGTTTAGATAGTGAAGTTACATCTTGTCCATTTATTATTAATTTTGCTGAAGATGGATACGTGTCTTCACTGGCCCTTATAGGTACAGTACCTTTAACAATAAAAGTATTATCCACATTTAAACGGAGAGATTCTGTTACTGCATTTTTAAGTGTTAAATGTCTTGCACTAGTTCTTGTGGTATTTACTCCATCTGATGCTTCAAAATAGTAGTCAAAATACTTTTTTCCAATTACATCTGTTGAACTTAAAATTTTATGGAATTTTCCATCACTGCTAACTGTAAGATTATACTTTGTATAGTCACTGTCCACATTACTTTTTAAATAAAGTATTGCAGTCTTAACACTTGTATTATCGGACATATCAACGTTAAAATCAAAATCCACAGCAGGGTCAATTATTGCAGCTGAATTATCTTTAATAGAAGGCAGCTCACTATCTTCTGTCACATGAAGTCTATTAGTTGGCACTTGTGATGGAATCACAGTTCCTGGAGTAGCACTGACTTTTCTGGTCATAACCAAATCAGAAGGATCCTTCGAATTATAGCTATACTGTATTCCCTGATCAGGGTCTGTATCATCAGCACCCTTCATATTGTAAAGTGCTTTATCTAAATCTAATCCTGTATTAGTATCTATTTTAATCCCACGTGCTCCTGAATTTGCCATACCCGCTGAATATATTCGTACGATATCTTTGTTATCAACTAAGGAAGTATTGAAGTACTTATTAAAATCCTCTACAGTCAATGAGTTGTTATTTCCATTTATAATCCACAGAACTAGTGGTTTACCAACCGGTATTACTACATCCTCAGGAGTACTTGGCCACAAAGCGTTGGTACCATTATCAGGATAATTATACACAATTTTGTAATCCTTTAAATTGATATCCTTATCACTATTATTATAAATTTCTATGAACTCATAAGCATCTGACCCATTTATATTGGTTTTAGAATCTGGTAATAATTCTGTTATAAGCAGTGGAGGCTGCTTTTGATCCTCTCCTGTTCCCTGATTAATTGATATAGTATATTGATCTGTTTTCCTTGTATTAGTTCCATCCGAAGCTTCAATATAATATGTAATAGTTTTTGCTGTAAGTTCTGATGATGGAATTATGCCGCTAAAATTATCTTTTCCATCACCAGACATGTCAGCACTCTTGAAATCAGTATCTTTTTCATTTTTATAATAAAGCTTAGCTGCTGCCACTTTTGTATCATCTGCTATAGATGCATTAATTGTAACATCTTTTGTTACATCACTTACATCTCCAATTTTTGTATGATTTATTATAGGTGCAGTTACGTCCTTATGAATAGTTACCCCTTCTTCAGAACTAAGTGCTAGAGGTGAAGGTACACCTACAATTTTTTCTGATGCTGCATTAGAACTTCCACTGTACTTATAATGTGCACTTTTAGTATCATTGCTTGCATCTTCTTTTACATATGCAGCTGAACTTATTTCTGTACCATCATCTTTTTGTACATGTATAGTACGCGGACTTGTATTAGCCATTCCACCTCCACAAGGCATCTTAATTATATATTTATCATCAACTGTGGAAGGAATATTAAACGTACTTTTAAAATCATCTGTAGTAAGACTTGAATTTGAGCCATTGTCTACCCAAACTATAAAAGCTGTTTTCGCTGGGATCTGCACATCCGCATTAATATCCCAGGTAAGACTAGGAGTTGAGTTTTGATAATCATAGATAAGCTTATAGTCTTTGGCATTGATAGCACTCTCTGAATTGTTATACAATTCTATGAACTCATAAGCATCGGCACTGTTTACATTTTTAGTATTTGGCATTAATTCCGTAATAAGCAGTGAAGATTCACGGTCTGCTGCTAGAGCTTTTATTGGGAAATTTATAGAATTAAAAGTTAAAGCTGCCGTTAAAAATAGTGCAATTTTTTGTTTAAGCATTTTTGTCCTCCTTTTTTAATTCTTATTTTTTTGTTAACATTAGAAATTTTACTTACTTAATGTTAGAGAACTATTATGCTTTTGTTAAAATTACTTAATCGTCTTAACTTTAGATTTAACAAACACTCCTCTCATAATAGAATTAGAGCCGTATTTAGATCTTATACTATCCAAAGTCCTATCCAATTTTTCATTTTTCATTTTACCTTCACTGTCAAATAAAGATGTTTGATATAATTCATTAGGAGATAAGTGAGATACGGATACTCCCAGCAGCCTTATCTTATCTCCTCTCCATACCTTGTCAAAAATTTCATAAGCTGCTTTTGTAATGTCTTTTGTAGAATCTGTAGCATTATAAAGTTGTTTTTGTTTGGAATAGCTTATAAAATCACTATTCTTTATTACTACAGTTACTACTTTACAGATACTTTTGGAACTCCTAAGTCTCATAGAAACAGTTTCACATAATGCTAACAAGATCTTATGAGCAGAAACTCTATCCTCTATATCCGCTGAAAGAGTAGTAGAATTTCCTATACTTTTAGCTTTTATGAAAGAATTGTCCTTAACCTCTGAATTTTCAATACCTCTTGCGTAATTCCAGATCAAAGCACCATAATTTTTAAATTCATTTTTCAAAAGCTTCAAATCACAATTAGCAAGTTCTCCTATGGTTTTTATATGTAATTTATGAAGCCTAGGTACCGCTGCTCTTCCTACCATAAATAAATTTTCTACAGGAAGCGGCCACATCTTCTTCTGGATTTCATCTGGATAAAGTGTATGTATTCTATCCGGCTTTTCAAAATCAGAAGCCATCTTAGCCAAAAGTTTGTTGCTAGATATACCTATATTGACAGTAAATCCAAGCTCTTTTTTTATACTTTCTTTTATGCTAAGGGCAAAATTTTCAGGGTCTTCATAAGCTTTTTTTATACCGGTAAGATCCATAAAACATTCATCTATAGAAAACTTTTCTATCATTGGAGTATATGTTTTTAATATGTCCATCATAGCATTACTGTACTTTCTATATAAATGGTGTTCAGGAGGAATTACTTTCAACTGAGGACATTTCTTCTTTGCTGAAAATATAGATTCTCCTGTTTTTATATTATATTTTTTTGCTGAAATGGACTTTGCCAGCACTACACCATGTCGACTTTTTGAATCTCCTCCAATAACAGCAGGTATTTCTCTAAAATCTACAGCTTCACCCTGTTGAAGATTATAAACTGAACTCCAGGATAAAAAAGCAGAATTTACATCAATATGAAATATGATTCTATTTTTCCTATTCCCCATAATTAAAATTACTTCTCCTTTACACAAAATTCAGTTTCATGAATTATTTATTAGCTAAAATCCGCATATTAACATTTAAAACAATTTATAGATATCCAATTTCATAATTAAATATTAATCAGTATAAATAATCTGAATATCCTGATCTAAAAAATTAAAATTTATATTTCAAGTTGAATATCTATATTTTTCTTCTTTTATATAAATAATTACTATATTTTATATTATTAACTATATTATATACGAACATACGTTTTAAATAAAGAATTTTAAGAATAAAATCTGCTAAAAATTCTTACAATATATTTGAACTTTAAATTTATATATAATCTATTAATCCATTGATAATAATGGGTTTTCTATTTTGAAAAATTCTAGAGATAAATTTAATAAGAACAACACTTATAATAGTTAATTGCTTATATGCAGCACAGCTTAAATATAATTACAAATAAAATATACATTCAATGCTAGAAAAACTTAGAAAAAAAGCATTACATATTATAAAAACTATCAATAATAATGAAATTCATTATTAATATCACATACCATAAATATCTACAAATTACTATAATATAAATAGAGATAAATAATTATACTATAGATTATCCAAATTCATAATCAAATGCTGATAACCATAGATAATCTGAGTAGCTTGATATAAAAAAATTTAAATTTATATTTCAAGTTGAGTATCTATATATTAATAAATTATAAATTTAAAGAATTAACAAATGAAGCAGTATGCACATAAATTTAATTTTACAAATAGATTAATTGTAAAATTGTCTCTATTAGAAAAAGGAAGTGATTTTATGATAAAGTTAGTTTTAATAAGACATGGTCAAAGTGAATGGAATAAGGAAAACAGATTTACTGGCTGGGCAGATGTAGATCTATCCCCTCAAGGTGTTGAAGAAGCCAGAACAGCTGGAAAAATATTAAAAAATAATGGATATACTTTTGATATTGCCTATACCTCCGTTTTAAAAAGAGCAATAAAGACTCTCGATATCATATTGGATGAAATGAATCTTATGTGGATTCCTGTAAATAAATGCTGGAAACTTAATGAAAGGCATTATGGTGATCTTCAGGGGCTGAATAAAGCTGAAACTGCTAAGAAATATGGTGATGATCAGGTTCATATCTGGAGACGTTCTGTAGATGTAAGACCGCCTGCTTTAGATAAAACTGATAAAAGGTATGCTGGAAATGAAGGTAAATACAAAGATTTAAGAGAAAATGAAATTCCTCTTACAGAAAATCTCGAGGATACAGAAAAAAGAGTACTTGAATATTGGCATAAGGTTATTGTCCCTGAAATAAAAAAGAATAAAAAGGTTATAATAGCTGCTCATGGTAATACCTTAAGAGCTTTGGTAAAATACCTGGATAAAATACCAGCAAACGGAATAATAAATTTAAATATTCCAACAGGTACGCCTTTAGTTTATGAGTTGAATGATAATTTAAAACCTATAAGAAACTATTATTTAGGCCTTACTGGCGAATTACCTGAAATTCAAATTTCCTTAGATGTGCCTGTAGTTGATGCAAAAACAAAAGAGGATACTTTTAAAGATTTAACTGATGTAGCAGAAAAACAAAAAATACAGCACAGCCACTAATTTTATATTAAATAAGGCATATGAAAATAAATAGTAAGTCAAATATGCGACGGATATTTTGAATTGAGCAAGGAAACAGGTTCCGCAGATAGTGAGCTATCTAAAGTATAAAGTTCAAAGAACAAATATTAAATAGGGAAAGTGATGGTTGTAAATATAGCTGTTAAATGGATAGTTGAAAGTTGACAGTGACAGAATCCAAAAATAAACTATACCACATATACACAGAAAAAATCTGATTATATGTGGTATAGTTTAATTATCTAAAAATATTTATTCTACTCTAAACAAAATTCTTTATATTTTCATCTCTGCTGAATCTATAGGCAGCTACTATAAAGAAGGTAAAAGCAAAACCAAGTATTATTATAAGATTAAGATATATACTTGAAAAGCTGCTATTGGTTTGAAGTTTCTCTATAGCTGATATTACCCATCTTTGAGGTAGAAAATCTGCAATTTTTCTTGCGGCTTCAGGCATAAAGTCCACAGGAAAAAAGCATCCGCTAATCATGCAGCTTGGTGTTATTATTAATGTCATTAATGTATTTGACTGTGTTGAATCCTTGGAAAAAGCCACTAAAAGTATTCCAAGACCAATGGCTACAAACCCAAAACTCAATAGTATTACATACATCTGCCAAAATGGTACATAGGTTTGAATCTTAAAAAGTTTTGTCATAGCAACCAAAGTAATAAATGCCTGAATTGCAACAATTATAAAACTAGAAATCACATTGCCAAGTATATATATCCTAGAGCTTACAGGTGCTGAACATATTCTAAAATAAGTTCTATTTTTCTTTTCCTTAAGAATAATTTCAGTAAAAGAACCTGCCCCTATCATCATAAACATAATTAGAAATCCAATGCTTTGTGAAGTCATTCCCTTACCTCTTGAAGTATCCTGTACACTTGAAGATTTAAAAGATAGACCGCTTCCCTTAAGACCATCATACATTTTATTAAATGCCTGTTTATTTTCCTTAGATGCTTTCCATATATCTAAAAGATTTCTTAAATATATGTTTGAATAATTATTTATCCATGCTGTAGAAGATTCTCCTTTAAGAGATAATATTTCAGGCTTTTTTAAAGAATTATTATATATACTTTCTTCAAATCCCTGTGGAATAGTAATAACACAATCTACCTTTCCTGCTGCTATATCTCCCTTTGGATTTTCATGGTTTATATTGGTGAGCTTGAGACTATTCTGTTTCCCAATGGCTTTTGCAAAATCACTTGATAGTGCACTTTTATCCTTATCTGCAACTCCTATTTTAATAGAACTGCTTCCTATATTATTATATAAAACCATTGGAATCAATATAAAAACTACAGGCATAATAAAATATGTGAATATACTTTTCTTCTTCCCAAAAGTTACTTTTAAATTGTTCATAGCAAGCCAAATTAAATTTTTCATACTACACTGCCTCCTTTCTATATCCAAGAGATGAAATTGCTATAAAAATAACTGATATTAACAAACTTATAAATATTGCTATACCCACAGAACTGAAATCATTGCTGTATATAACCTTAAACATGGCTTCATTAATCCATTTTATTGGAGAAATATTAGCTACCATCTGCATACTTTTACCCATACCATCTAAAGGAAAATATCCCCCTCCTAAAAATGCAAGTATTGTACTTAACATACTTAATAGTCCGCTTAATGCTCCGGTATCTTTTATTATAAAAGAAAGACCTGCCCCAATACTTACAGTCATTACAGATTCTGCTAAAGCTATAACAAATATTGTACCAAGATGATCTCCCCAATAAGCATGAAATACAAATTTACTAAAGGCTATAATTATTGCAATCTGCACTGCTGAGTAAATAATATTTCCAAGTATTTTACCTATTAATATATTATATTTACTTATAGGAGCACAAAACAAACGATCCTGTGTTTTTCCTGTTCTTTCTCCAACTATTGACTGCATTCCATTCATTGAAGAATAAAGTATTATAAGGGTAAGCATGGTTACTGCATAATAATCCATAGCTTCTGGTTTTGTCTTGTCATTCAATGAAATATTTTTAACTAATCCTTCATAGCTGGCATTATTATTAATTTCCTCTAAAGCACTTGGATTAACTTTTGCTATCTCTATTACAGCTCCGTATCTTTGAAGAAAAGACTGCATAATTGATTCTAAAACGCTGCCTTGTATACCAGCCAAATCACTTTTATATAATTTGATTCCATTATTATTTATCTCAATAAAAGCAGTAAAGTTTCCATTTTTAACTGCTTTTATTCCTTTTTCTTCCGTGTTAACCTTTGAATATTTTATTCCAATAGAATTGCCTTTATCTATAAAATTATCAAATCCTTTAGAGAGATCCCCATTGTCCTGTTTTATATATGCTACACTTATATTTTTAAAAGTACTAGAATCACTAAAAGCAGCTGATAATACAGTACCCAATATGAAAATTAATACTATAGGAAATAAAAGTCCCATGGCAAGTGCCTTTTTATTTCTAAAGGTCTGCTTTATGCTTTTAAAAGCTATAATTAAAACACTCATAAATTTTCCCCCTAATCTCTAAGCTTTCTACCCGTAAGGGTAAGAAATACTGTTTCCAAATCCGGAGTCTTTGTTTCTACATTTCTTATATGAATTCCCTTGTCAGTAAAAAACCAAATTATCTTATCCAAATTATTTATATCTTGAGAGCTGCTTATTTTAACAACATTATCATCCAATTCCACACTTACAACACCATTAATACTGTTTAATTCATCTACATCAAAATTGTTTAGGGACTGTACAGTTACCCAAACTGTATTTGTATCAGAAATACTGCTTTTAAGTTCCTCCTTTGTTCCCTCAGCTATGAGTTTACCATGATCTACTATACCAATCCTTGTACAGATTTCCTCTATTTCTTCCATGTAATGACTTGTATATACAATAGTACTTCCCATTTCATTCAATTTTTTAACGGACTGAAGTATATGATTTCTTGACTGAGGGTCAATTCCAACGGTAGGCTCATCCATTATTATAACCTTAGGTCTGTGAGCAATGGCACAGGCAATATTAAGTCTTCTTTTCATCCCTCCAGAAAAGCTCCCTGGAAAACTTTTTGCCTTATCCATAAGTCCCACAAATTCAAGTGCCTCTTCTACTCTTGCTTTCAGTTCACTTCCTCTAAAGCCATAAAGTCCTGAAAAGAACTTAACATTTTCATAAGCTGTAAGATCTTCATATATAGCTATATCCTGAGGAACTA
Source organism: Clostridium pasteurianum DSM 525 = ATCC 6013 (assembly GCF_000807255.1). Lineage (NCBI taxonomy): Bacteria > Bacillati > Bacillota > Clostridia > Eubacteriales > Clostridiaceae > Clostridium > Clostridium pasteurianum. The sequence goes on from NZ_CP009268.1 coordinate 3,136,490, forward strand.
TTCCTATATTTTTCTTGGCAAATATTTTATTTTTTCTTATATCTTTTTCCAGTATTTCTATGGTGCCTTCATTAGGTGAAAGCAGTCCGCAGATCATATTTATAGTTGTACTCTTTCCAGCCCCATTGGGACCTAAAAGTCCATATATCTCACCTTCTTCAATATCTAATGTAATTTTATCTACTGCTGCAGTATTTCCAAACTTTTTCACCAAATTTTCAATTTTTACTACTTTCATAGAATCCACTCCTTATATAGATTATTTTAAAAATTTTTATAAACATCTAATTATTTAAAGTCCTTTTAATTAGTATTTTCTATAATTTTCACATCACTAAAAGCTACATCAACCTTTATATAAAAATAAGGTAATCCTCTTTTATATCCTGCTGCTTCATAACTCTGTTCACCAAAAGTAATCCTTGTATTATTAGGAAGTGTTACATTGGCAAAGCTGCTATCTATTCTTATTAGAGCTGGTACATTGGGATTAATTTTTATTACACATTTAGAAAAGGTTACATCAACTTTCATATTTTTATTCTGCAGTGGTGTTACTAATTCAGCACAGTCCAATATGACACTGGAAAAGGTAAAATCATATTTATTATGGAGATCTGTGGCTTTCACTTCTCCACTCATAAACATTCTGTCCATTTTGTTATATCCATTTTCATTACCATACTTTTTTAATATAAATAATATAAAGGCAACAACTATTAATACAAAGACTGCTGAAAATACAAATTTTAATAAATGTGGTGCTATAATAACAACTACGATTATAATTAATAAAATGGTCCAAGTGTTATACTTTCTCATGAATAATTCCTCCTCCTTTAATATTTTAATCCTTCTTGTAATCAGTATAATTTTCACTAAACATAATGCATTGACCTATTAAATTTATAATTTCTATTTACAATATAATTATAAAAAAATAGTGAACCTATAAATAGTACATAAGCTCACTACTTTAATATGATAATATTCACTTTTTATATGTGAGAAAACTCATACTCTAAATTTTATATTTATCAAAGGGCTTGATCCTTGTTTATATTCAGTAAGCAAAAACATTAAAATAGTTCACCTAGGTAAGATAATAAATTGCTATTTGAGTTCTGTGTTCAAGTCCAGTTTTGTTCAATATGGAAGTTATATAGTTTGCCACTGTTCCTTCAGATATATATAATTCCTTTGCTATTTCTTTGTTGGATAATCCTCTTGATATGCTTTCAATTATCTCTATTTCCCTTTTTGAAAATAGAGTTTTATTCAATTTATTTTCTTTACTATTTCCAATTTCTTCTTTTATCTTATCAAATATTATATCCTGAATGACAGTATGACCGCCTTGTACCATCCTTATGGCATCCTTTATTCTCTCTGGTGTATTGCTCTTTAAAAGATATCCTTTAGCCCCATTTTTAATAGCATCCTTTATAAACTCGTCATCATCAAAAGTAGTAAGAATAAGAACCTTTGTATCTGTATTACCGCAAATTTCTCTGGTGGCCTCTACTCCATTTTTCACAGGCATTCTTACATCTAAAAGAGCTACATCTACTTTATTTTTTATGCAATACTTTGCGGCTTCTTCTCCATTTTCTGCACAATAAAGAATTTCATAATCTTTATCCATACTAAGAATCATTTTAAAACCTTCCCTTACTATGGCATCATCATCAGCTATTATAAGTTTAATTGACACTTCTAAATCACCCTCTCTATATAAATTTAATAACAAACTACTGTACAGGTAATAGGCTTATTACAGAAAAGCCTTTAGATCCATCTACTATAAGTTTTCCTCCGAGACTACTGCATCTCTCCTCCATTCCCGTTATGCCAAGGCTTTTTTGTACATTATCTGCCCCTACTCCATTATCCTTTATTTCAGCTTTTATAAATTTGGGAAGTATCTGTATATTTATTGAAATTAGAGATGCCTTAGAATACTTTAAAGCATTGGTAAGTGCCTCACCTACATTATCATATATTACCTTCCATTGCAGTATAGATATTCTATCTAAATTTTCTGAATGAACTAAAGTAGTCTTTATATTATTATTTACTGAAAATTCGTCAAGTAAAATTTTTAATCTATTAATACCTATTTGCTCCCTAGGAGGTTTTATATTCTTTAAAGACAATCTTATACTCTCGGTTCCATTTCGCAATATACCTATAACTCTCTGAATTATTTCTTCCGATTTTAAATTATCCTTTCCCAAAAATAATTTTGCTGCTTCCAGCTGTATTATACTTCCTGACAAAGCATGGCCTATTTTATCATGTATTTCCTGGGAAAGTTTATTTCTCTCCTCAAGTCTTGATAGATATCTTATCTGACTTTCATAATCTGAATTCTTATTTAACCTTATAGACAAGATATGCAACTTTTCTCTCATATTATCATTTTCACTTAATATATATTGTATCCTTTTAGTGTATTTGTAACATGAAAAATATACTATAAAACTTATAAGACTTAAAGTAACATAATCTATTTTCATATAAGGATTGAGAAAATACACAGGGATTAAGGTTATAAGTATGGGAATAAATACTATATCTGTTAAGTCAAAAAATAATTCAAATATACTTATAGGTAAAAGTAATGTAAATATAGGGTCAAGATAATATAAATATCTTACTATAATTATAATAAGTAAAAATAGCAGTGTCTTTTTTAATTTATTTTCCCTCACTAAATAGATAATAGAGTTAGCTGATATATAAATTAAAATAAATAAAACCACCTGAGGGATGGATTTATTTCCATTCACAGCATATTCCATAACACAATAAAATAAAATTACAAGTTTGGTTGCACTAATCCAATGTTCCATTGAAATATAAACCCCTTTAAATATATAATTTAAGCATCTATCCAAGCTTATAGATCGATTTTTTCTATATGTTTTAAATGCCACAAACACTTTTCTGTCCATCTGCAATCTCTACATATATCTTTTACATCTTCTTCAGTGTTTAATCTATCATTTACTATATCAAATCCCTCTTTAGCTCTTATTATGTCACCATTACCAAGTTCTAATTTGGTAAGTACTATATTATCCATATTATAAACTTCTTTATCAATACACTGATTATACCTATTTTTAAAACATGCACTACAGATATCATCACAACTATTAATGAGCCTTATTTTACAATCTAAATTTTCCCTTATGTAATTTACTATTTCACTCATATGAATTACAAATTTACTGCTGTAGCCATAGCCCTGAAATCCCTGCATACATAGGAAATGATGTGCTCTTATATTTAATATTCTTTTATTCATAACTTTTCTCCTATATTCTTGACTAATTTCTAATCTAATTCTAATCTTTCACTAATTTTTCTCTAATCTTCCCTTTCTATAATAAAAGTATAGATTAAGCATAGTAAAAATAACAAGTTAAATCTAGAAAATATTTAGATTTATGAACTAGTTATTTATTAACAAATGCTATAAATTAAAGGAGGAATTAAAATGACATTTAATGTAGAATTAATTGATGAACTTAGAAAGAGAGCTAACGTAAACTATGAGGAAGCAAAGGACGCCCTTGAAAAGTGTAATGGAGATTTAGTTGAGGCTTTAATATATCTGGAAAAACAGAGTAAAGTTAAAAATAATGAAGATACTGGTTTTTTTGCAGCTATTAAAAAGCTTATTAAAAAAGGTAATGTTACAAAATTTATTATCAGAAAAAAAGAGGACGTAATATTAAGTTTACCTGTAACTATAGTAGTAATAGTTACTGTAGTTGCACCTTATGTCACTTTAGGAGCACTAATACTCGCTTTAATTACCGGACACAGATTTAAATTTAAGGGAAAAGATGGAGAACCTTCAAAAGTTAATGAAACATTAGATAAAATATCTAATGTAGTAGATGATGCAAAGAAAAAGTTTAATGAGGATGGTAATTCTAAAACATCTAATTAATTATAGTGAGAAATTTTTCGTCTTTTCTCCTATTAAGTATTAAATCACAAAACAAAATATGTTCTCTCTATACTATCTATCAACATTTACTGTATAATTAAAATATCTTAAGTATAACTTGGAGGGAAATCATGTCAGGTGAAAAAATTCTTATAGTAGAAGATGAATTAAAAATTGCAAGATTTCTGGAACTGGAACTAAAATATGAAGGCTATTCAGTTGAGCAGTGTCATGATGGAAGAGAGGGTTTGAATAAAGCTTTAAGTGAAACTTTTGACTTAATACTTCTGGATATAATGCTCCCTTCCATGAATGGCATAGAAGTTCTGAGAAAACTAAGGCAGTCCACTGAAATTCCTGTAATAATGCTTACAGCTAAAGATGAAGTTATTGATAAAGTCATGGGACTTGATATGGGCGCTAATGATTATGTAACAAAGCCCTTTGCCATAGAGGAGCTTCTTGCAAGAATAAGACGCTGTTTAAAATTAAAACCCTCAGCACCAAAAGTATCAAAGATTTTAACTGCAGGAAGTCTTAAAATGGATCTTGAAAAATACACTGTATCCTTTAAGGATAATTCTATAGATTTAACCAAAAGAGAATTTGATCTTCTACAATATCTTTTGAAAAACAAAAATATTGTACTCACCAGAGAAAAGCTAATGGATACAGTATGGGGATATGATTATGTAGGAGATACTAATGTAGTAGATGTATATATAAGATACTTAAGGAGCAAAATTGATGATAGATATCATAAAAAATTAATTCATACGGTTAGAGGAGTAGGCTACCTGTTAAAGGATGATTAACTATGAAGAAAATTCTAGAATTATTTATACAATTTCTTAAGTTTACTATATGGATATATGTAACTATATTTAAAGCCTGTATCAGATTATTTGATGAATTGAGAAAATTAATAATTAAAAAGCTCCGATTTTCCATAACTTTTAAAATAACTGCCACCTATGCTTCAATTTTTGCATTAATGCTTTTATTGTTAAGCACAAGCTTATTAATAGCCTTTACAATATATATGGGTAAAAATTCAGAGGATATAATATATAGAAATTTTAAAATAATTTCATCTGATATAATGAATAGCAAAGGAATCTCCAAAACTTCCATTGATCAGCTTTCTAATCTAGACAATGTATATATAACTATCTTTAATGCTGATTATAAAATTATATATACTACAGAAAAAGATACTAATTCTATAACTTTTTATAAGAAAGACAATATTTCAGGAGTTTATAATTTAAATGAAAACTATTTATTATCTTTGCCTTCTAATATAAATAATACTACTAATTTAAAATCCTCTTATATATATTTAATTTCAAATAATAAGGTTATTTTGAATTCAGAAGATATTTATATTCAGATTAGATATAATTTATATAAAGAAATTCTCAGCTTGTTAATTTTATTTTTTATCTTATTATTTATTAATTCAGTTTTTATTGTAATAATAAGTGCTATTGGGGCTAAAACCAGTAAAAGGTTACTTAAGCCTGTAGATACCATGACAAAAACTGTAAAAAACATCACAGTAAATGCCTTAAACACCCGACTTGATGTAAGTGGCTCTCAGGATGAATTAAAGGATCTAGCGAAAACCTTCAACAGAATGCTTGACAGAATAGAAGCTTCCTATGAAGCTCAAAATCAATTTGTTTCAGATGCTTCTCATGAACTTAGAACACCAATCTCAGTAATACAAGGTTATTCAAATCTATTGTCAAGATGGGGAAAAGGGGATAAAGCAGTTCTTGAAGAATCCATAGAATCCATTAAAACTGAGGCAGAAAATATGAAGGTGTTAATTGAAAAACTTTTATTTTTATCTAGAAGTGATAAAAATACTCAGAAAATAGAAATAGAAACCTTTTATATAAATGAATTGATTGATGAAGTGATAAAAGAGACAAAATTAATTGATAACGACCATGAAATAAAAAATACAATTAATGATAGATTATTAGTTAACGCAGATCCTAAATTAATTAAAGAGGCCTTGAGAATATTTATAGACAATAGCATAAAATATACTCCAGAGAATGGAATAATATCAATAGATTCTTATCAACTAAAAAGTGAACTTATAATTACAATTAAAGATACAGGAATAGGTATTTCAAAGGAAGATCTTCCAAATATATTTAACAGATTTTACAGAGCAGATAAATCCAGGACAAAAAAAACTGGAGGAACCGGTCTTGGTCTCTCCATAGCAAAATGGATTATACTAGCTCATAAGGGTTCAATAGATGTACGTAGTGAACTTAGTGCAGGAACTAAAATAGCCCTGCATTTACCTATAATTAAACTTTAATTATATCATAAATTTTATAGCTTTGTTTTATAGTATTTATAAAGCCTTACCTGTTAATTAATTTGTATAAATACTATAAAACCTTAATATACATTTATAAAATAAACTATTTTGAATATTTTTCATAAAAATTAATTATAATAATTGTTTTTTTAATGCAGGCTCAAAAAAACTAAGGAATTCACTAGAACTATAAAATTGAATATCTTTTGGAAAAGCTTTCATCTTGGAACATATGGATAGTTTATATTCTGGAATGCTATATTCCTTAAAATAATATTTAGAATTATTATATAAGCAGTATAACTCCTTATTAGAATTTCTCGTTAAAGTAAAAGAGTTCATTGGTATATGTAATCCCATACCCTTTGCCTTTATAAGACTTTCTTTAAGTGTCCAAATAGAATAAAAATAATCCAGCTTTTTATTTAATGAAACATTATTATATTCTTCATATTCCTCAGTTGAAAAGACATAATTTGCTGTATTAAGATCTATATCCTTTATGTATTCTATATCTATACCAACACCATAGTTCCCTATAGCACATACCACTAACTCATTGGAGTGTGATATATTATACTCTAAACCTATATAATCCTTAAGAAAGGGTTTTCCGAACTTGTTAACAGTAAAATTTATTTCATGATTCTTTATCTTTAGTTTATTACATATTAAGTATCTTACTAACAGATCACTTACCATTCCTCTTTTTTTATCTTCAGATATTCTAAATCTTAATAATCTCTGTATTTTTTCAGCAGATATATATTTAAAAAATTCATCAAGTATTTTTTCATCTTTAAAATCTCTAATATTCACAGCATATATTTCAAACATTTTTTTCTCCTCTTACAATTACTTTTACAAATATATTATTGCCAATATTGCCTTAAATTTACACTATAGCCTTCTGATTTTATTTCAAATTCAAATAGCTCTCTAGTTATTTATTTTCTTATAAAATGAATTTAATATATTAATTTATTTTACAACTTCCATAATGATTTAATCCCTAGAGACAATGGTATCTATTATTTTTCTCTCCATAACTTCTGCTACTTTATGAATATGCTCTTGAAATTCACCTTTTCTGTACTTGTCTATAAGTTTAAATCTCTGTATCTTTCCACTGGTAGTTTTGGGAATAGATCTTACTGGAATAACTTCATCTACGTTTATATTAATCTTTTCTTCTATTACTGTCTTCACTCCTTCTGCAAAATCTATAAAGTCCTCTATTTTTCTCTTGAAGAGTAAAAATATAATCAATTTATCTTCTTTAATAAATCTATCCTTTAGAGCACAAGCAACTATTCTCCCTGTAGAAATACCTTCTATATCTTCACATTTCTTTTCGATATAATGTGGATAATAAGTTACTCCATTTATTGTAATTACATCCCTTGACCTTCCTACAACAACAATTCTTCCATCCTTTATGAAACCTAAGTCCCCAGTGGAAAGCCAACCATCTTTACTTATAATTTTTTCCGTAAGCTCAGGATTGTTATAGTACTCTTTTGTTACATTGTCTCCACTGATTTGAATATTTCCAAGTCTTCCCTCTTCTAAAACATTTCTATTATCATCTACTATTCTTATATTACAGTGCTTTACACTATAGCCTTCCACTACAAGCTCCATACTTATATCCGATTCTTCATTAGCCTTTAATTCAATAACTTGATTGCCTATATTAAGTGAATCCCTTCTCACATATATACAGGAGAATTCCTCATCTACTGGAGGAAAAGCTACGGCTAAACTGGCATCTGCCATACCATATACAGTATACATAGCGTCTCTTTTTAAATGATAAGGTGACAATTTATACAAAAATTCATTAATTATATCTACGGCTATAGGCTCTGCCCCATTAAATAACTTTCTTATACAGCTTAAATTCCAATCAGTATATATGGTATCCTTAAGCTTATCTAGAAAATACCTAAAGCCAAAATTTGAAGCTGCGGTAATTGTTACTCTGTGTTCATTAATTTTCTTTATCCATAACACTGGATTTTTTACAAATAAAGAAGTTGGCATTAAATACTGATTGATATTAAGAATTAAGGGCAGCATATGAAGACCTATTATTCCCATATCGTGAGTTAAGGGCATCCAGCTGTAAGCACTGTCTTTTTCAGTGCCTCTAAATCCTTCAATAATATCACCTATATTAGTAACTAAATTTTTATGAGTTAAAACAACTCCCTTAGGGTCCCCAGTAGAGCCAGAGGAAAATTGTATAAAAGCTATATCCTCCTGGCCTATAACCTCTATTTTACCTATACCATTTTCCTTAGTTATTGTATCCACAGAAATTGAGCTTTCATCAATTTCCTGTAGAGTATTTTCAAAGCTTGTGCCTATAACAAACTTTTTCAAGTCCTCAAGACATCTTTCATTTACAATTGCCTTTGGATTCTTTAATTGCCTAAATATCTTTAAAACTTTGAAAGCATTTTCTCTATGGGTTACACTGACGGGAACAGGTATTATCTTTCCCAATATGCATGCCCAAAATATATATACAAATAATTTGTTATCTGTGTCTTTAATTTGAATTATAAGTTCATCTCCAGGCTTTAATCCTTCCCTCTGCAGATTATACAATATCTTAAGCGACCCTATATATAGCTGTTTATAAGAAATAAATTCTTCTTTGTCCTCTCCATTTATTAAAAAAATTCCCCTTTCACAATTACTGGCAGCAGATTTAATTAATCCCTCAGCCAAAGTTAATATATTCCCCAAACTTTTCACCCCTCATCTTAATTTGTCTGCATAAACAATTATTATATTTATAATTGTTTATGCAGATACACAATAATTTATTTGGAACTTTTAAAATGTAGATTATTTATGAAAATAGCCTAATTTACTTAAAATTAAAATCCCTGCTGAGCCTTTCATAAGATATCTGCTTTTCATTTATGCTGAGTTCACTTCTGCCCGTAATCTTTATTAATCTAGAATCATCTGAAGAATCTAATACTTCTTTATAATCTGTCATTCTGTCATAATAGGATTCCTCTTCAATAATAATATTTTTATTATAAAATTCATCATATCTATCCATATCTTCCTTAAATTCTGCCTTATAGGTACAATTTTCAAAAGGATAAGATGGCAGAGAAACTTTAAGTACCTTTGGTGGATAGATATTTCTAGGATTATAATCTGCACCACAGATATATAGTTTAGCCAATAGTATTAATATTTCTTTCTCAAAGTTTTTGTTATCAACTTCATTGCATAACTGCAGTAAAATTCCTTCAGTATTTAATTCAGAAATCTCCTCTTTTATACTTTCACTGCTATCTATACATATTATCACTTCATTTTTCTTTACTATTTGATTCAATTTCTTATATATTCTATTCTCATCTAATACATCTTTTATAACAGTAAGCTTTTCTTCACTATCCTTAAATGCTTCAAAATTGGTTATTACATCACAGTTAAAATATGTCTTTCTTTTATTATCCACATCATATACTTTGTCCAGATTAAAATTGCTTACTATAAGGTTCAAAGCCTCTTTTACACTTAAATTTCCCGTTAATACAAGACTGCTTAATATCCCAAACCCCTTTGCAATTATACTTTCAATATCAATCTTTAGATCTTTAAAAATACATACCAGCGCATATTCAAGAGAAAATGCTTCTATTCTTTTCTTTACAGTACCATCTATTTCTTTTGTAGTTTGTATAGTTTTTAGTTCTCCCTCACATTCACTATAGCTTCTATTAAATATCTGAAATCTGTTTTTTAAAATTTCAACTTCATCCTCATTTATATGGATACTTCCATCCAGCAACAAATAACATATATTTCCTCTCTTAGGATTAGCTTTCCCACTGTAAATATCCACTTGCTGCTTTCCCTGTACTGCATAATCCAGTAATGTCAATAATTTTTCTCTAGACTCCGCTATAAAAACACTTCTATGTTTCATTTGCTTTTGGCTACTGTTCATAGTAGCACATATAGAAGATAGGTTTACTTGTGGATTTAGTTCTATATATAGCTTTAATCTTCTTGCAGTATTCTCTATTACAGTTTCACTTTTTCCTGTAAGCTGAAGCATATGCGTCTTCACATTATTAGGTTTCAATTTTGACTGTTCACTTACAGGTGCTTCTTCAAGAATAATATGTGCATTTGTACCCCCAAACCCAAAGGCATTTACTCCCGCTCTTAGAGGATTCTCACCTACTGGCTGCCATACACTGCTTTCTCCACCTACTATAAAAAAAGGTGTTTCATTAAAATTAATATTTGTATTTGGATTTTTATAATTAACAGTAGCTGGCAATTTTCTATTTTTCATAGAAAGCACTACTTTAATAAGACTAACCAAACCTGAAGCTGCAAGCATATGACCTATAGAAGACTTTACGGAACCTATGCCGCAAAATTTCCTTTTATCTGTAAACAGCCTGAAGGCGCTGGTAAGTCCCTGAATTTCTATAGGATCTCCAAGAGGAGTACCTGTTCCATGAGCCTCTATATAGGATATGGTTTCAGGATTGATTTCCGAGTTTCTATAGGCATTTTCTACAGCTTTAGCCTGTCCCATCGGTCTTGGTGCAGTTATTCCTTGAGAATGTCCATCGTTGTTAATAGCAGATCCCTTTATAACTGCATAAATATTATCTCCATCCTCCAATGCCTCTTTAGCAGATTTTATAACTATGGCACTTACTCCTTCTGATAGAACCATTCCATCTGCATCTTTATCAAAAGGACGACATTCCCCTGAAGGAGATATGGCGCTCAATCTGCTCATGGATATAAATGGTACAGAGCTTAAGTTTAAATTTACTCCACCCACAATGGCCATATCACTTTCTTTTCTCTTTATACTTTCACAAGCCATATGCAAAGCTACCAAAGAAGAAGAACATGCAGTATTAATTACAAGACTAGGTCCCATAAGATTGAGGCAATGGCTTACCCTTGCGGCTATTTCATTTAATCCATTTCCAGGTACTGCATCTGCCCTTAATTCTGATGGCTTCAATACATTTATAAGAGTATTTATTATATTCTTCTTTTCCTTATAAGTCATATTATTAAACCAAGTACTTTTTTCAAATTTTTCTTTTAATATTTTATAGTTTCTGTAATTTGAAAAATGCTCCATGTAATTATTTTGTTCCGCCCCTACAAATACCCCTACATTTTCTGTTCTGTATTTTCCAGCATATCCTGCTTCCTGTAATGCTTCAAAGGCAACCTCCAAAAATACTCTTTGCTGCGGATCCATTACCTCTGCTTCCTTTGGTGAAATTCCAAAGAATACAGGATCAAAGTCATAGGCCTTATTTATAAAGCCTCCATATTTAGAATAGGAAGTATTTAAGGAGTCCTTATTCTCATTGTATTCTTCTTCAATAGACCATCTTTCTTCTGGAATCTGCCCTAGGGTTACTTTCCCATTATCTAAAATATCCCAGTATTCCTCTAAATTATCTGCCCCGGGTATTCTAAGTGACATACCTATAATAGCTATATCTCCTATTTTAGTATCTTCTGTTTCCTGAATATCCTCCAAATTAGTAACTTTAACATCTTTAAAATATGATTTTTCTATATGATTTGCCAGAGTCTCTGGTGTCTGATACTCAAATATAATTGTAGGGTACAGCTGCACTTTTAATTCTTTACTTAATTTTTCTATTACTTTTATGGCTCCTACAGAATCCATACCAAGTTCCAAAAAATTCATTCCAATATCAAGTTCGTCTACTGAAATATCCAGCTGTTCTCCTATAATTTTATAGACAATTTCTTTTACTTCCTTAACTGCTAAATAGGATACTTCTTCCGCAGTTGAAAGAGCTATATCTTCTATGATTTTATTCTCAGGTTTTTTTACTATACTCTCTTTTATCAAATCCATTACATGAACATTGCTTTCTCCTGATACAGAAATTGCTTCAATAAATATCTGTGCTGCCTTTTTTGGAGAAAGAGGTTTTAACCCTTGAGCCTTTACAGCATTTCCTGCCGTTTCTCCAAAAACAGCTCCCATACCCTTATTATCCCAAAGAGAATAATTTACAACTATCGTTTTACCTTCTGCTCCTATACCATTTCTATAATTGCTGTAAGCATTCAAATAGGAGTTTGCCGCAGCATATTCCCCTAGTCCCTGTGACCATTTCTTTTTAGAAGCAGACACTGAGGATATCATAACAAAAAATTTTAAAGGTTCTTTCCGTGTAACTAAATCTGTTATAATAGTTCCCTGAAACTTTGGGGCAAATACTTTTTTAAGTATTTCTGTATTCTTATTCAACAATTTGAAGGAAGAATGGTCAAGTACTCCCGCTGCATGAATTACTCCCTGTATACTTCCATACTTATTATCAATTGCATTTATTAGATCTTTCATTTTATCTTTATCAGTTACATCTACCGAAACATACATAACTTCTGCTCCTAGCTTTTCCAAATCACATATTAAATTAATTTTTTCTCTAATATCCTCACTACATTTTTCTTCCCAATATTGTCTTTTAGGAAGAGCAGTTCTTCCCGTAAGTATTAAATTTATATTGGCCTGTTTCGCCAATTCCTTTGCCAGGTCTCCTCCTAGAGAGCTTGTTCCTCCTGTTATTAAATAAGTCTCCCCTGAATTTATCTTCACCTTTTCTATGGAAGGTTTAAATGTGTCTAATTTACGAATAAAGCTTTTATTTTCTCGTATTACTGAAATTCTCTCTGAATCTGATTTACTATTGAATTCATGAAAAAGTCTGTCTGCCGCTTCTACAGCACTTACATATTCATTAATATCTATATCTACTATTTTAGAAGTAATATCTGTATTATCTTCATCTATACTTTGTGCTAGTACTGCTGCTATACTCTGATGCGGCCCTAGAATAGTATCCCTCTTATTAATTAACTGTGCTCTATCCGTAACTACAATTAAATTTATATTCTCTTCTCTTTCTGCTTTAGCTGCCTGAGCAATATTAAATATGCTATATACACTTTCCTGAAGCAATTTATCTTTTGAAAGGACAAGGTCTTCTTCATTAAAATCACTGTAAGGCAAATTCCAAAGGTGTATAATGGCAGACAAATTATGAGGTAAATTTTTTATAATATTTATGTAGTCTTCTTTTTTATCTGGATTTACAATAAATTTATTCTTTCCCTCATATTTAAATTCTTCTCCTGCTTCTACAAAATAAATTGGATTTCTTTCCTGATTAAATCTTCTTGAAATTTCATTTCCTATACCCTTAGAGTCACTAAAAATTATTACTGCACCAGGATCTATTTTTTTCTCAGGTATCTCTGCTGCCTCCTGCCAATGCCATCTATAAAACCATCTATCTGCTAAATTTCTATTTCCAAACTTAGGTCCATAGATTTTTCTTTGAAAAGGATATGAAGGCAGATGAATTCTTTTGTAAGAGAAATTTTTATAGAAAACTTCCCAATTTATTTTTACTCCTGCAGAATATAGATTTCCAAGAGTCCCAAGAAAAACTTCCCAATTGTCCTTTTTTCGATTAACCGTAGGTAAAATATTAAAATCTTCTCCAATTAACACTCCCTTTGTCATACTGGTTAAAGTCTTATCCGGACCAGCTTCTATAAAAGTATTTACTCCCTTGTCTCTAATGAATTTAATGCTTTGCTCAAATTTAACAGAACTTAATATATGCTTAAGCCAATATTCCGTGTCAAAAGGCTTATCTATAAAGGCAGCAGTTATATTTGACACTATGGGTATAGATGGTTTTTTAAACTCTATGCCCTCAATTTCCTCTTGAAATTCCTTAAGTATAGATTCCATAAGCGGTGTATGAAAGGCTTGAGATACCTTTAACCTTTTACATACTATATTATTTTTTTCAAGAATACTTATAAATTCATCTACACTTTTAGAAACTCCGGAAATAACCTGATGATTCCCATTATAGGCAGCTATCCAAACCTCCTTATTAAAACTATTGATTAAAGCTTCAAGCTTATCTCCAGTAACAAATACTGCTGCCATAGCTCCAGGTATTTTTAAACTATTCATAAGCTTTCCTCTGGTAGAAACTATCTTTGCTGCATCTTTAAGCTCCACAACTCCTGCAATACATGCAGCAACCCATTCTCCTATACTGTGTCCAAGCACACAGTAAGGCTTAACTCCAAGCTCCATAATAAATCTTCCAAGAGAATAATCCAGAGTAAAAACTACAGGCTGAGTTATATTAGTCTGTGCCAGTATTTTTTCATCTGCTTCATCACCATATATAAGATCAGTTATTTTTTCACCAAGATAAGGATAAAAAGCTTCTGAACACATATCAACATATTTTTTAAACTTAGGGATAAAGCTATATAACTCTTTTGCCATTCCCACATACTGACAACCCTGTCCTGTAAACATCAATGCTATTTTAGGTGATTTTTCTATCGGAGTCTTTATCCCTATATGCTTATCAAGCTTTTCAATTAAATCTTTCACAGAATTCGCAGCAATGCTGTCTCTATACTTTAAAGATGCATTTTTCATATTTTCTGTATAACATATATCTTCTAGAGTATAGTTGATATTTTGTTTCAAAAATACAGATAAATTCCATATCTTATCATTTAAAGCCTTTTCTGTATGAGCTGTTAAGCATAAAACCTGTTTAGAAATAGTTTTTTCTTCTTGTGAAGAACTTTTCATTTCTTCAGGAACCCCTTCCAAAAGCATATGACAATTTGTACCTCCGAATCCAAAAGAATTAATAGCCGCTCTTCTTTTTCCACTTTCACTTGATTTCCACTTCTTTGAATTTTGGGTAAAATAAAAGGGGGTTTCTGAAAATTTAATCATTGGATTAGGCTCATTTAAATTTACATTTGGAGGTATAATTTTGTTCTTTAATGCTAAAACCACCTTTATAAAGCTGGCAATTCCTGCTGCATTTAATAGATGTCCAATATTGGCTTTTACAGAACCAATTGCAATGGATTGATTTTCCAGTTTCCATTCATTAAAAGCCTGTGCAATTGCTCTAACCTCACTTGAATCTCCTATTTTAGTACCTGTACCATGGGCCTCCACATACTGTATTTCTCTAGGATCTATATTTTCTCTTTTATAGAGAGCTTCAATTACTCTTTTCTGTCCATCAGGGTTTGGAGCCATAACACCTATAGAGTGACCATCATTATTTACTGCACTGCCCTTTATAACTGCTAAAATTTCATCTTTATCATCTATTGCTCTGCTAAGGGGTTTTAGAAGTACTAATCCACCTCCTTCTCCTGGTACAAAACCGTCTGCTCCAGAATCAAATACCTTTGATTCACCAGTTTTTGATAAAGCCCCTGCACTACTGAAATATATGTAAGGTGTAGGAGTTAATAAAAGATTTATGCCTCCAGCTACAGCCATTTCGCATTCACTTTTTCTTAAAGCATCACAGGCCATGTGAATTGTAACTAGAGCAGAGGAGCAGGCCGTGTCTACAGTAAGGCTTGGTCCCTTTAAATTAAATTCCTGAGAGGCTCTTGCCGCTACCATATTTAAAATATTGTCTACTAATAAATTAGGATGCTCTTTTGTATATCCAAAATTATTTTCCCACTCTTCCATAAAAGATTTTTTTTCATACTCTGAAAAGCTATTAAAGCTCGTAAATTCCCTTATATTATTCATATTCAATGTATTAAGATGATATTCAAAATAATTATTTATACCCGTACCTACAAATATTCCTATGTTTCTGCTATTTACTGACTCTTTTGAATAACCTGCATTTTCAAATACCTCATATACAAGCTCCAGCATAATGCGCTGCTGAGGATCCATAATTTCTGCTTCTTCACTGGAAATATTAAAAAATTCATCATCAAAAGCATAAGGATTATCTATAAATCCACCTGTTTTACAGTAGGTTTTACCATGCTTCTTATCTTTATCATAGTATTTATCTATATTCCATCTATCGTAAGGTATTTCGCTGATACTGTTTTTTCCTTTTTCTAAATTATTCCAGAATTCTTCTGGATTTTTTGCTTCGGGGAAACGACATGCTAAAGATATTACTGCTATATCTTCACTTTCTAACCTGTTGTATTTCTTCAAAGTTATTTCTCTTTTCTCATCTTCTTTTAATAAATTTTCTGAATTGTTACTGTTTATGAAATTAAGAAGATATTCCTTCATTTCATTTATAGTAGAACATTTAATCAATATGTCATGACTTAAAGTTATACTAAATTCCTCTTCAAGATAATTTAACAGTTGTATTGCCTTAATTGAATTGCCTCCAAGTGTAAGAAATGGTCTGTTAAAAGGAATGCTTTCCGGATTAATCTCCAGCACTTTCCCCCAAATATTCCTTATTATATTTAAATAGGTATCTTGTTCTATACCTTCTTTCTCTAATATTTTATTTTTATTCCTATCATTTAAATTTTCATTAATCAACAACTCTTTGGCAGTATAAGTACTATCTGTATACTGCTCATTCTTGAAGTTTTCTAGTAATGCAAAACGCTTTATTTTTCCACTAGCTGTCTTTGGAATATCCTTAACTAAAACCAAATAATCTATATTCATTCCCATAATTTCATTTACAAAGGCAATAATTTTACAGTGGAATTCAGCTTCACCAGATAGTCCTGAAAAAAGTGCTACTTTTTCACTCTTCTCTTTTTCGTCCTGCCAGGCACATATGGCTATTTTGCCAGGTTCTACTTCTTCCAGTGATTCAATTCTATTTTCCAAATCATGAGCATAAAAATTTTGACCATTTACAAATATAATATCCTTCATTCTACCTGTGATACTAAGACGATTATTCACTACAAATCCCATATCCCCTGTGCTGAACCATCCATTATTAAAAACTTCACTGTTAAGCTCTGAATTATTCAAATATCCTGGAGTTATATTTCTTCCTTTAATTTGAATTTCTCCTATTATTTTTTCAGGAACAATTTCACCTGTAAAGTTTATAATTCTAAGTTCCATTCCATCTACTACATAACCTAAATCTGCAATTAGAATCGAATCACTGTTGTCACTTTTGTTTATTACTGCTTTCAATTCTATTCCCATAATTTTTCTGCTTAAATTATGATGCATTGGATCTTTATCTAAAGGCGAAAGAGTTATAGTTAAAGACGCCTCTGCCATACCATAGGCTTGAATCATACTACTTCTCCTTAAACCACATACAGAAAGTTTGTCTAAAAATATCTTTACTAAAGAGGTAGAAATTGGTTCCGCACCATTTATAATAAGTCTTAAAGAAGTTAAATTCCAGAATTTTAAATTTTCTTCTTTCATTCTGCTCAGCAGTAGTTTATAGCCAAAACTAGGAGAACAGGTTACTGTTCCCTTATGCTTTGAAATTAAATCCATCCACAAAATAGGATTTTTAATGAAACTTAAGGTAGGTATATTGATAATTTTTGCTGATACAGCCACCTCTGCAATATGAAAGCCAATTAGTCCCATATCATGACTGAAGGGCATCCAGCTAACTATGGTATCTTCAGCACATAGTCTTACTCCCTTTACCATAGATTCTACATTTATCAATATATTTTCATGGGTTAATACTACTCCTTTTGGAGTATTTGTACTTCCCGAACTGAATTGTATAAATGCCGGTGAATTAACCTCTCCAAGATTAATAGTGCCCTTCTTATCTCCTGTTTTTGTTTCATCAGTATTAATAATTTTCATAGATTTAAGATCAAAACTTTTTTTAAAAGAATTATAATTTTCTTTCATCTTTCCATCTATAATAAGTACTGGTTCTTTAAGCTGTTTCCATATAGCTGCTATCTTCTCTGAAACTGCATTCCCTCTAGTAAAAACCGTTGGATGGGTAAGGGGAACAGGTATTATTCCACCTAAAATACACCCCCAAAAATTCACTACAAAATCTATACTTTCATCTATGACAAATATAGCATATTCACCTTTTTTAATTCCTAACCTTTGTAAAATACCCAATGCATTATAGGCTTTGTCTAAAATATCCTTATAGGAAAGATAGACTTCTCTTCCATCCTCCTCTACAAATACAATACCATTATTAATTTTACTTTTAGCTGCTTCAATAAGTAGATTTGCAAGATTACCTTTATTATAGTATATGTTCTCTATAGGTTTCCCCTTTAAAATTGACAATTTAACATCATCTTTAATGTTTTCTTTTTTACTCATCTCTTTTTCCCCCAAAATTTATAAAATTAAAACTTATATTGTAGATAATAAAATTATCTTTTTAATAAAAACATTAAGTTTCCTGCACTTGTGATCTATTTACCCTTAAAAATAAATGAGGTAAAAGTGCAATTAAAAGTATTACGCTTAAACTAAATAGATAGTTATTACCTAATCTATCCATAGCAAGGGAAGATACGGCAGGTCCTGCTGCACAGCCAAAACTATAGAAAAAAGTAAAATCAGAAGCAGCTGATATTATCTCCTCTTTATTCAATCCTTGTATCCCAATAGCCATAGAAACAGGATATATGGCCCCTATGCCAATTCCGCATATAAAAGAAAAAAACAATTTATAAGTAAATCCATCAAATTCAATTATTCCCATAAAACCTATTAAGGATATAATTACTCCTATTATAAGTCCCTTTTCTCTTCCTATCCTATCGCTAGTATAGCTTATGGGTATTGTTCCTACTATGCCTCCAATTACAAACATTCCCAGTGCATATCCCATTTGTGAAAGAGTAAAATTATATTTAAAAAGAAAAATTGGATACATAGAGGCAATAGTATTTTCTATAAAGCCATAGGAAAAAGCCCCCTGAAGTGAAAGAGATATTCTTTTTATTATGTCTCCCTTTGACTCTCCATATATAAAAAGCTTAACTTTTATCTTAAGAATTACAATGAAAGCTGCTATGATAAGGGACAATGCTCCTGCTGCAAAAGACATATATATATTCATTTCATAAAGCTTAGGTCCACCTATAGTCCCTAATGCAAAACCAAAAGCAAAGAATAATGTATAAATTCCGCTTACCAATCCTCTTATAGAATCATTTGCAAAACTATGAAGAGCTGTCTGAGTTCCTACCAGATGAAAACTAACGCCAAATCCCATTACCGCCATAAGAATAAGCCACAATATACCTCCAGAAATAAACGGGAAAAGTATAGTACATACTGAACTTATAATTAATCCTACCGCAATAAGCTTTCTGAGATCTTTATTTTTCATCTTTTTATTTATAAATACAGTTCCTAAAGCTACTGCTAAAAAATATATGGAAGCAATAATTCCAATAAGCAGCTCACTTACATTGTTTTTTAACATATGAGTAGAGGTAAGGGGGATTATTATACCTATGGCACTTCCAATAAGCAGTGCCATTAGATATATCACCCATTTATTATTGTTAAATATTTTATCTATTTTCATATTTTCACTCATTAGAAATACCTCCTGATTATAAGCAATGTTCAATCAGCGAATATCACTTGATGAGAGTTTATATTCTCATCAAGCCTAACTTTTGTATTCTATGATTATTTCCTGTAGTCTAAAATTCCTTGAAGCATACTCATCTGCTGTGAGCCAAACCAATGCATATCTTGTTTTCCATATACCTGAATATTCTCTCCATTTATACAATCTGCATTCTCTGAAGCTAAAAACATAACTACTCCTGCTACTTTCTCCGGTGCTATAGCCTTTGATTTGAGAGCTGACGGTATCATACCCGTATCTACTAATGCAGGACAAACTGCATTAACCTGAATGTTGTAGAGCTTTAATTCCTCAGAAAGAGCTTTAGTAAGCCCTAGAACTCCATGCTTAGAAGCGGCATAGGCAGTCATAAGAGGATATCCTATCAAGGAAGAATCTGAGCCTATATTTATTATTTTCCCGCCTCTTTCCTTAATCATAAAAGGTGTCACAGCATAACAAAGATTGTAAGTACCAAATAAATTTGTATTTATTATTTCTCTCCACTCTTCTGGATCAGTATCTACTAGAGAAGACATTTTTGTAATACCTGCATTATTTACAAGAATATCTATTTTACCGAATCTGTCTATTAATGAATTTATCATACTTTTTATTTCTTGAAGATTGGTTATATTTGCTTCTACAGCATAGGCTTCTCCGCCAAAGCTTCTGATTTCTTTTACAACCTGCTGAAGCTTTGAGCCAGTTCTTCCTGTTATAATTACAGCAGCTTCTTCCTTTGCCATATTTAAAGCAATGGCTCTTCCTATACCAGTTCCTCCTCCAGTTATAACTGCAACTTTATTTGAAAGCTGTCCTTTAGTATTGTTTTTAATAAATTCTCCTACATTTTTTTCAAAATCCAAAGAAACTTCCGAAAGCATTATTTCTAAATCAGAAATATACCTGTTTCCTAATTTCTTAATAGTCAGTGCATTAAATAGATTATCCGAATATTCAAGTTCTACCACCAAATTTCCATCAACTATGGAGAAGAAAATTTCCAATAGAGCTGTTCTCTTTTGATGAGGTAGAGAAAATCTTCTATCCATATTCTCCCTCGCAAATTCAATGGATTTAAATACAGGAATTTTCCTATTTCCCAGATAATTTGCCCTAATAGGAGTTAACTTAAAATCAGGATACATATAAAAAGGCAGATTTTCTGAAATAAGATCATAGCTTACTCCTTTCAAAGGAACTTCATCAAATTGATTTTTTATTTTCTCTACTAAAGTTTTTATTTCATCTCTTTCTTCTACCTTAACTCCAAGTGGAAAATTCACTGCAAAATCTCCCGCAGTTTCAAAGAAGTAATCATTACTAAAATCTCTTCCGTTAACTCTATGACTTATAATTACATTTGAACTGTTATAGGTTTTACTTAAAACCCTATATAAAGGTGCCAGCAGTATTGAATACACATTGGCATTAAAATATTTCTTTGCCTTTCCAAGAAGTATTGAAGATAATTCTTTACCCAGATTGAATTTTTCCGTAACAGAGGATGATTCATCATTAGGTCCTTTATTGCAATCAAAAGGTATATTGAACTGACAATCTTCTGTTGAAAATTTATTTTTCCAGTAACCAATGAACCTTTCACCATTAGTTCGTTTTTCTATATCCATAGCTTCAACAAAATCTATATAGGATTTTCTACTTTCCTCTTTTTTCAATAAGGATTTTCCTGAAATAATTGAAGCATATATCCTCCAAATATCCTGAAATAATATTCCATTGGTAATTATATCCGATATAAGATGATGACCAATCACGGATATATCATAGGAGATTTCAGATATTTTAACTACTATTACCTTCCATAAGGGCCATTTATCAACTTTTAATTTCTCAACGGTTTTTACTATCATCCCTTCTATATTTTTATCTCTATGGTTCTTTGAAAGCTTTGATCCATCGTAAAAATCAGCCTCTGCTGTTAGATCCTCTGAAAGAATTTTCTGCACCCATTTATTTTTTTGCCTTACAAGTTCACATCTAAGTATTTCATGCTTTTTTGTAAGTATTGTAAGTGCTCTGTTAAAGTCCTTAAAATCCAAGGGTTGATTAAAGGTAAATCTTGTGAAACCTGCCCATTGATAAGGATATTCAAAATACTCCATAAGCCACTTTTGAGCAGGTGCTAAAGGCAATATTTTTCCTGCATCTGTTCTTGTAATAGTTGATTCCACATTTAATTCATTATACTTAAATCTCTCATTATTTTTTTCACTTTCATTTCTATACTCCATTTCATTGATGGAAATATCAGAGCTAATTCTATCTTCATTTGAAAAAGAAATATATGGATTAGAATAACTATTACACAAGTTTATCAAGGCTTTTCTGTCAGTTTTGCCATTTGGTGTTTTAGGTAAATTATCTATAATTCTTATCTCATGAGGTACCATGTGCTTTGGAAGTTTACTGCCTACAAATGATTTTATATCAATATCCTCTACTTTATTTCCAACTATAAAACCTATGAGTTTTTTATTTCCATTTCCATAGTCTGCAGCTATTACTGCCCCTTCCTTTACTCCAGGATGGCTGTGAATAATAGCTTCTATCTCTCCTAACTCTACTCTAAACCCTCTTATTTTTACTTGACTATCTATGCGTCCATGATATTCATACTCTCCCTTAGTATTTTTAGAGGTTAAATCACCAGTTCTATATAGATATTCTCCTGGTATATATTTAAATGGATTTGGTTTAAAGAATTCAGAAGTTTTTTCAGGATTATTAAGATATCCTTTTGCAAGCTGTATACCTCCAATCCAAAGTTCACCAATTTCTCCCTGGGGAAGTTCTCTCATATTTTCATCAAGATTAAGTATATATACATTATCAACTGATTTACCTATAGGAATACTTGTTTCACCATCAGCTCCCGGCCTTTTTTCTATTAAATGGCAGGTTACATCAATAGACGCTTCTGTAGGCCCGTATAAATTAGCCAATCCAATTCTCATTCCATATTTATCTATCCACTTTTGCATAAAAGACATAGGCAATGCTTCACCACTGTAAATAAGCCATCTCAAATCATTAAATTCATAATTGTCATACTCTATAGCATGAATAAACTCACCGAACAAAGATGGCACAAAATGCATGACATTAATTCTGTTTTCCATGATCCATTCAGCTAATCTCCATGGATTCTTTACAATATCCTTTCTTACAGGGCATACAGTACCACCATACATCAAGGGCCAGAACAATTCCCAAACAGATATGTCAAAACAGCAAGAGGTTTTCTGAGCAACTTTTTCTCCAACCTTCAAATTAAACATCTTTTGATGCCAAAGAAGCCTATTCATATAACCTTCATGGCTCAGCATAACGCCTTTAGGATTTCCAGTGGAACCTGAT
Source organism: Clostridium pasteurianum DSM 525 = ATCC 6013 (assembly GCF_000807255.1). NCBI lineage: Bacteria > Bacillati > Bacillota > Clostridia > Eubacteriales > Clostridiaceae > Clostridium > Clostridium pasteurianum. The sequence goes on from NZ_CP009268.1 coordinate 3,159,660, forward strand.
GTATAGATAATAAGCATTAAATCCTCAGGATTATTTATATATTCAGGAACTTTTTCTGAAGCCTCTTCCCATATATATTTTTCTATCTGTACAAAACTTACCTTATCCTTTATAATTTCACCTTCATCTAAAAACACAATTCCCTGAACACTGTTATTATCTTTGAGTACACTTGTAAGCTCTTCTTTTAGCTCCTGTTCTGTAAGAAGTATCTGTATTTTTGCATGGTTAAGTATATACTTAATGCGCTCTGAAGGGTAAGCCGCATCTATAGGTACATAAGCCGCTCCTGACTTAAGTATTCCAAGCATACCTATTAGCATATTAGGTCCAGGTAAAACCATAATCCCAACCAGAGCTCCCTTTGTAATTCCCTGTGTTCTCAAATAATTGGCAATTTTATTAGATAGTATGTCCAATTCTCCATAGGTAACTGACTGTTCCTCATAACTTATAGCAATAGTATTGGGGGTTGCTTTACACTGCTTTGCTATTTTCATATAAGGTATATTAACGCTTTCTTCTATATTATCATTTGATTTTGAACTCTTATAAGAGACAATATTTTGCTGAAAGTTCATATCTTTATGTATATTTAAAATTATTTCTCTCAAACTTCTGCATTCAAACAGAGAATTTCTATCTGTACCTCTATAATTCTTGATTAATCTTGTAATAATACGTATACGCTGTAATGAATCCATTCCCAATTCTGCTTCCAAATCCCTATCCATATCACTGCTAGAAATTTTTGAAGAACACACCTCATTAAATACATTACAAACTTCATCAATTATATTAGATTTATAACTTGTCATATTATTAACATTTTTTATTTCCTTAACTTCATAAAATGCTATAATTTCAATATTATTTATAAAATTATTTATGAATTTATCTATATCTTCCCTGTTAAATAAACAGCTGTCATAATTGGAAGATATGAAAAGTCTTCCTTGAAATATCTCTATAAGATTGTCAATAGCCCCTGCATTGGTAGAGGTATATGATTCATAATCATATACTTCTATATTCCCATACTTGCTTTCTATCTTTGTATTTCCCACAAAGGATAAATATAAATTAGATTTTAGACTTCCTCTTATAAAGCCCGCAATAATAGATGACATTTCTCCTTGCCTTAGCATTTCTTTGTTTTTTATTTCCTCTGCTGCTTCACAGGTCTGTGCTCTGTCAAATCCAGCTGACAATGCGTTCTTTATTTCCAAATCTACGTTTTTTACAAATCTTTCTATGGAGTGCCCATCTATGTCCAAAGCATCAAAACTTAAGGCTAAATTCTGGGCAAAACATCCAATCATTTCTGATGCGTCAACACTAGGATATACTTTTCCCCCTGTAGGTAAATTTAGTATTATATTTCTATCTTCTTTTGAATGTTCTTTGATTGTTTTTAAATAGGCACTGACAATTAGTGTGAATAAGGATACTCTCCATTTTTTTATAGCTGCAAAAATTCTGTTCATAGTTTTATTGTCAATACTGTATTTTATACTTTTTACTTTAGCAAAATTATTATCTGCTTTTCTACTACCATTGGGATTAAAAAAATATTTGCTTTTACCCTGATTTTTCAAATATTTGTGAAATTGATTTATTTCCTTATTATCTTTCCAAAAATTGATTTTTTCAGTTATTTCATTATAGTATGAGGAGGATATTTCTTTTTCAAAATGAAATTCTATTCCCAGCACCTTGCCTCTATATATTTCAAGAAGTTCCCTTATTATTTGCTGATTTCCAAGCCCATCAGAAATGAGATGGCTGTTAGAGAATATTATTTCATACTCAAAATTCTTAATTTGAATAACTTTAATATTATGAAGAGGCCATTTAAAAATATTGATTCTTTCATTTATTATTTCTTCAAATTTACTACCCATATATTGTTCTTGTTCACATTGATTAAAATTTCTTATATCATGAACAGAAATTTCTGGTGGTACAATATAATCTGACAGTAAAAACTTATATTCCTTAAAGGACTTTGCCTCTGGTGCCGCCTTAAAGTATGCCTGCAGTATACTATGTTTATTTATAAGTTCTCTCCAGCTTTCCCACAAATAATTTATATTAAGATTCCCCTTTAACCTTACACCATTACATATTGTTATAGTTCCTACTGCAAAATAAGATGCTAAAAAAGGATATTGTGCATTTAATATTTCAAGACTTTTTCCATCTCCTTTGTGTCCTCTTTGCAAATATTCCTGTTTCTCTATTATTTCCTTAACTTCTCTGCTGATATTTTCTCCAGTAGAATTCCATATTTCAAAAACTTCTATTATATCTCCTATAGTGTCTAAAATCATTAAAGAATTTACAGGATTTTTTTTCATGAAATCCTCAACTTGATTTTCAGGTATTAATTTCATAAGTTCATTCATTAGAGTTACCATTTTTATTGAATCAAAGCCCAAATCACCTTCAAGATACATATCTTTTTCCAGATCCTTTGGATTATGTCCTGTAATATTTGAAATTATATGTAGAATATCCTGTGCAGTTTTACTCAATTGACCATTCATTATATTAATCACCTCTCAAATTTTAAATATACTCTGTATTATCTGTCACTAGCCCTGTACAGGCTACTCTATGCTGAACTTTCAATTTATTGATTGCAGTAAAGTTGAATTTATAATGGATGCTATTCTTTCCATGTTATCCTCTATATAAAAATGTCCTCCTTTAAAAGAATATATATGACATGATCTAGAAGTATGTTTTTTCCAAAGGGCAATGTGATTTATATTTATGTTATCCTTATCTCCATTTAAAATGCTGATATTACAATTAAGTTTTAGCTTTTCATTTTTATAAGTATATGTTTCACAGATTTTAAAGTCCTGTCTTAAAACTTTAAGAAAAGCTCTGCACATATATTCATTTCTTAATACTTCCCTGGGCGTTCCAGAAAACTCTAATGATTTATTTTTTAGTTTCTCATCTGATAATTTGTGAATAGAATTATTTTCATATAAAACGTCAGGAGCCTTCCTTCCAGAAAAAAATATATGCTCAGGTGTTCTGCCTTTTAATTTTATAATATAACGAGTTAGTTCATAAGCTATTAAGCTTCCCATACTGTGTCCCAAGAATGCATATTCTTGATTTAAGTCTTCTTTTATAATATTGTATATATCCTCTACAGCTTCACTAATATCTTTATAGCACCCTTCATTAAATCTCCTTCCCCTTCCAGCCAATTCTACAGGACAAACTTCAATAGCTGGATCTATATAATTCTGCCATTTTGAATAGGCTGCAGCTGATCCCCCTGCATGGGGTATACAAAACAACTTTATTTTACTCATATAATCACCTTACTAAATATAAAAAATGGCCGCTTAATATTCTCTACTATACTTTCAGCAAAATCACTGTATAGTAGCATTAATATATATTTTAGTAAAACCATAATTTATATTAAAATATTTACTATTTATTAAGATTATATATAATTATTTACATACACTCTATCCATTTACTTTTAATTAATGTTATTTATTGTTATAATTGTGTAATTTTATTTTTAACATTAGTAAAATATCAACACATAATAATACTAGTAAATTTATGAAAAATCTCATCATGTTCTAAATGTTACTTAAATTCTTGATTTATACCCTATAAGGTATATAATTATATTAAGGGATAATATTTAACCTTTTTAATTCTTTATATACAAGCCTTAAAAAGTAAAATTAATAATTATTCTAAAATATAGCCACTGGGCATATTACATAGTAAAGTAATTTACTTTACTCTAAAAAATTATTTGATTCTATTGTGTATCTTAATTAGAATCAAGTATTAAAAAAGGAAGTGTGTTATATGGCTGAAAATAAGAAAAAAATTCTAATTCCACTAGATGGTACTGAGAGAAGCCTGCATTCTATTGATTATGTAAAAGAACTTTTTAGAAAAGAAGATGTTACTATAACTCTTTTAAATGTTCTAGAAATAGTTATTATAAATGACATGATGTTGTCAGATACTGTAGTAACTAATACCCAACAAGAGAGTAAAGCAACTCTTGAGAAGGCTAAAGCCCGTCTTCAAGGCTATGATGTTAAAACTACCAGTACTTTTGGATATGCCGCAGATGAAATACTCAGAAAAGCAAGAGAAGAAAAATTTGATATAATAGTTATGACTAAATCTTCTAAAAAGGGATTAGCCAGATTAATAGGTTCTGTAACTAGAAAGGTTCTTCAAGAAATTACTCATTCCCTTCTTGTTGTAGTTCCGGAATAAAAGAAAATATTATAGAAATAAAAAAACTGTCTATAATGCAATTTATATATTATAGACAGTTTTTTATTTATTGTATTGATTTATCACAAAATTAACCAAATCCATTAATGCAGTGTGTTAAATACTGGGCACTCTTCCTCTGTATGAAGAGAAACTCTTATAACATCATATAATTTTTCAAGCTGCTTCAAAATTTGTTCTGTACGATCATCATTTTTAACAAGAAGATACATTCGGCTGGTATTACCCTCATCTATCCTTAAACATAATATTCCTTCAAGGTTAAAAGCTCTTCTGGAAAAAAGCCCTACTATATGTGACATAACTCCCGGATGATTATTTACTATAAGTTCAATTACGTAATTCTCATTATACTTCATAATCTATTCACCACCTACCATTTCTGAGATACCTCCCCCTGGTGGTATCATTGGAAATACATTTTCAAAATTATCTATAGGTATGTTAACTAAAACTGGACCATCTTCAGCAAATATGTCCTTAAGAATTTCCATCAAATTTTCATCATCATTTTTAATATTATATCCCTTTATGCCAAATCCTTCACTTATTTTTGCAAAATCTGGTCTTGTGATAAACTTTGATGCCATATAATGTTCATTATAGAATAACTGCTGTTGCTGTCTTACAAGACCCAAATGACCATTATTAAGTATTATTATTTTTATGTTTAAATTCAAATCTGCTAAAGTAGCCAGTTCTTGAATATTCATTAAAAAAGATCCGTCTCCCGAAAAACAGACTACCTGTTTATCAGGATTTGCAATAGCAGCCCCTATAGCTGTAGGAAGCCCAAATCCCATAGTTCCAAGACCGCCAGAGGTTAAAAAGGTTCTAGGTGCAGTTATTGGATAAGCTTGAGCAGTCCACATTTGATGCTGACCTACATCCGTTGTAATAATAGTATCCTTTTCAACTAATCCACTTATATTTTTAATTATATTTATTGGATGAAAATATTTATCTTTACTAGGAAAAACCATAGGCTTTTCTCTTTTTAAATCTTCAATATAACCAAGCCAATCTTTTCTTTCATTTTTTTCAATTAAAGTAATAATTTTATTTAATACCGATTGTACATCTCCACAAATTGAAAGATGTGATTTCTTAATTTTATCAATTTCCGCATCATCTATATCCACATGAATTATTTCAGCATCAGGACAAAATTTATTTACATTTCCTATGGCCCTGTCATCAAATCTTACTCCAAAGGCTAAAAGTAAATCTGCCTTGTTTAACAGCAAATTAGTATATCTGGCTCCATGCATCCCTAGCATCCCCAAAAAAAGGGGATTATCTATAGGAAAATTTCCAAGTCCCATCAGTGTTGAAGTAACTGGTATATTATTTTTCTCTGCAAACTTATGCAGGTCTTTTCCACAATCTGAATTAGTTATTCCTCCGCCTACATATAGAATAGGTCTTTCAGCTTCATTTATCATTTTTGCCGCTTTTTTTATTAAAGACTCATCTATATCAAAATCACATTTTTCAGAAAATCTTTCTATATCAGGCCATTCATCAAATTCAAATTCAGTATTTTGTATGTCCTTTGGTATATCAACAAGCACAGGACCTTGGCGTCCACTTTCAGCTATTCTGAAAGCTTCAGGTATAACATGAAACAATTGTTCTACAGATCTCACTAAAAAATTATGCTTTGTTATAGGTATTGTTAATCCATAAATGTCTACTTCCTGAAAAGAATCAGTTCCCATGTAAGAATAAGGTACTTGGCCAGTTATAGCAATAATAGGAACAGAATCCAGTTTGGCATCAGCAATAGCTGTTAACAAATTTGTAGCTCCTGGACCTGATGTTGCAAAACATACTGCTGCCTTTCCAGTAGAACGTGCTATACCCTGAGCTATAAACGCAGCTCCTTGTTCATGCCTTGCTAAAACATGTTTAATATCACTTTTAAATAGAGAATCATATAGTGGAAGATTGGTCCCCCCTGGAATTCCTGCTATTACATCAATTCCACACTTCTCTAATAATTTTATGGTTATATCCGCCCCAGTTAACTTCATAATAAATATACCTCCATAAATAAGAATAAATTCAAATATAAAAAACTCCGTCCAACTAAGGACGAAGTTAATAATCTCCGCGGTACCACCTTTTTTCGTACATCCGTACACACTCAAAAAAGTATATTACATACTTTTCCCTTTTTAACGATAGGGCTTTCGTCAAATTCTACTCTCTTTAGATTTCTATTTGATGCTCCAGGGCTACCTTCTATATATCCTATCATGGGAAACTTTCACCTAAATTCCCTCTCTTTAATGTAAGAATAATATATACTCTTCCCCTTCAATGCTTTTAAGTATATTTTGTATTGTTACAAATTTTATTACTTAATTTTAATAATGTCAAGTACTTTTCATTAAAGTTAAAATTAATAGTATGTTATTTTCATAATAAATACAATAAAATTTTTATATAAATATTATATAGATGATACTATATTAAAAAAAATTTATATAATTCTTAAATTATAATGAAATTGTTAAATTTCATTCATAGCTAACTTTCCTTCTATCCAGTCTATAAACTGTCTTGCAGTTCTAGCTGAACGTCCATTATACCAAATTTCCCATTTTAAAGCTTCACTATGCAGCAATTCTTTATCAATTTTAAGCTTTCTCTTTTCAGCTATTCCATCAACAATATTAAGATATTCATTTTTAGTTGGAGATGAGAACACAATATTTATACCAAATCTATCTGCAAGAGAAAGCTTTTCCTGTACACTGTCACTAGCATGAACTTCTGAAGAAGATGCCTGTATTCCTGGTCTTTCATCAAAATATTCTTTTACAAGATGTCGTCTATTAGAAGTTGCATATATTATCATGTTTGACGATTTATTTTCAAGTCCGCCTTCCAGCATAGCTTTAAGTGCAGTATAGCTTTGCTCATCATCTGCAAATACCAAATCATCTACAAATATGATAAATTTTTGAGGTCTATCCTTTAAATCCCTTATTATATAAGGAAAATCTGTAAGATAGGCTTTAGGCACTTCAATCATACGCAATCCTTCTGTATAGTATTTGTTTAATACAGCTTTCACTGTAGAAGACTTTCCAGTCCCCCTATCTCCATGAAGCAATGCATTGTTAGCAGAAAATCCCTTTAAAAACTGTTCCGTATTTTCGAGTACAAGAGAACGTTCCTTCTCATATCCAATAAGATCAGAAAGAGAAATAGGATCTGGATGTTCAATTCCCTTACAATAGCCAATATTATTTTCTCTTTCCCAAACAAAGGCCCTATACATTGCAAAAATGCCACAGCCATAATTTTCATGGAATTTTCTAAGTTCTACTATACACTCTTTCCATTTACTGCTTGAATAAAATACGTTCTTTATTTTTTTTACATGTTCAGGAGAATTATCTAAGGAAGTATCCCCCTCAACCTTCCACTCTGGAAGTCTTTCTACTATGTATTTAAAATCACTATTTTCAAAACATCTTATAATTTCATTCTTGATGCTACAGGGATTTAATCTGGCAATAAGCTGAAGATTTGCCAAATCATTTGCAGCTGCTCTTTCCATTAAATTTTCATCTTTTTCTGCAATTTTAATTTGTGCTTTCAATGAAAAAGAATTTTCATCAAAAATAATTTTATCAACTACATATTCCTCTAAAGAGTTTGCACCATTTTTTGCTAAATAAAAAAAGAAATTACTGTACAAATTAGTGAAACAGGATAATTCACCTTTACCCATATTTATATAATCAAGAAGTAATCTTAAGCTGCTTATAACATCATCATCTAATAATTTCCTGTAAATACAAATAGAATCCAGTGCCAATTTTGCACTTTTCATTTCGAAATCTACTGAAAAAGTTGTGTTTTCCATAAAAGTCCTCCTAGGCAAATATAATTATAATTTAAATAATCCCAATAAATAGTACCTATTTTAGCCTATTTTATATGATACTCCATATAAATAAAAAAATCAAATACAGTATATATGTAAAATTAAAGGGCTTCCTCAATACGTAAAGCGTATTGAATACAGCCCCTTTGATTTGTAAAAAAAATTACTTCTATATAATTATGTGTTTACTTATTAGAAGCATTGAAAACTTCTTATATCCCTTAAGTCTATTCCAAAATATATCCATCGACGTCCATTCCATCTAAAACCAGAAGCAGACCTTCTTCCTATAAAGGTAAGCCATGCCCAAAAACCCGGTCCCCTTCTAGGCCAAATATATACAAATCTGAAAAGACAAGGTCTTATTGCACCAGGATCTACCGCAAAAGTCTGTGGTCCCCCAGGGCCGCCAGTTGAAAATTGCTGTGGCTGTGCTGGAATAGAAGATGGTGGTGGTCCTGGAGGTGCACTTGGATTAAATTGTCTTGAATCATATTGGTAATAATCGAAAGGCTCAGGTGGTATATCTCTATAAGGATAATATACTGGTTCTTCAATGTACTGAAAAGAATCATCATAAGCATCATTGAACTGTTCACCATTTATATCATCTGGCTCCTCCGGTTCCTGATATCTGTTATAGGTATAATACATAACTACACTCCTGTTTTTTTGATTACACTACAGTATATGCATATTAAATAAAAAGGTAACACCCTTTTAAAAAATAACATAAAATATATTAAGTATAAAATAAGCATTGTAAAATTAGGAGGAATTATCCTATGAGACTTTATAGACAATTTAGGCATTTAAGGAGATCTGTAAGACCAAATTTAAATAAATCTCTTAATGCAGAATCTCACCTAGTAATAAATAGAGATAAAACTAAAAAAAATTATATATATTTTGATAATATTTATAGGAAAAGTACTAATACCTTTGTGACAAGACATAGTACTTCAGAAAAAAATAAGACAACTGATAATGTATATGCTTTAAATAAAGTTAATAATAAAAAAATTAATTTTTCTACTAGAGAAAATTCAGATACTTATGTTATAAATAATCCATTATCTAATGATAATTCAACATCTAAAGCAAGTAATTCCAATACCGCATTATTGCCTAGGCATTTGGATTCTACTACTGTATTTGCATATAATAACACTAGTGAAGAAGAACTTAAAATACCTGTTGGCAGTTCAATACCTTTTAATAACTTATCCATAAACTTTGGACACAATATTACTCAGATTAAAAATGATGAATTTAAAATAAATTCATCTGGAATCTATAAAATAGAATTTATACTATATACATCTGACTCCTCACCGCTTGGAAGTGCAGGTATAATTATGGATGATAATCCCGTTGTGATTCCCGTTACCTTAACAAAACCTGGTACTCCCCTTATAAGCCATGAAATTCTTAACTTAAAAAATGATAATCATACAGTTAAAATAGAAGTTTCCCATTTAGATTTACATTTAAATGCTGGTAAAAATGCAAGTATAATTATAGAGAAATTAAATCAATAAATATAGTATTGAATACAACTCTGAAACAAAGAACTCTGTTTATCTTTTTTTCAGAGTTCTTCTATTTGTTTTTATTACAATAACTATATTTTTTATTATGGCATAAACGGGAACTATTGCAAATGCTGCAAAAGGTCCAAGCATAGTAATAGCTGCAATAACCAAAAATATATCCGTTAACGGATGTATCTTCATACTCCTTGCCATTATAGCTGGAACTACTACTCTACCCTTTAAGGTTTGAACTACTACAAATACAATCAGAAGCTTTAAGAGCATAGAAAATCCCATGCTTAAAGCTATTACTATAGGAATTATCATAGATATAAAAAATCCAACAAAGGGTATAAATGCAAGAATAAAAGTTATACCTGAAAGAAGAGAAGCGTTGGGCATTTTTATAAATATATACCCTATAAATATCATTGTTGACAGTGCTGCAGCCACCTTTGCCTGACCTGTGACATAATGACTCAATATATCATCACAATCATTACATAGTTTATCCGAAATAGACTTATATTTCTCTGGAATAAACTTTATTATATTTTCCTTAATCTTGTGTCCATCTTTAAGCATATAAAACACTATGATAATTATGAGAAAAACCATGGAAAAAGCATTCATAAAGTAACTCACAATTTTTTTAAAATTATGTCCTATTCCCTGAACATAATGTTTAACCATAAGAGTAAGCAAGTTATATATTTCACTTACATTTATAAAGTTATTAAGCCATTTTATAACTCCATTTATACTTTTTCTGTCATTTATTATGGTCCATAGGTAATTTGTAACCTGTTGAAATTGAATATAGGCATAATTAGTAAAATAATAGAATATTCCGCTTAAAATAAATACAAAAATAACTAAAGTCAAAAGACTTGCTTTTCCATTATTTAATCCTTTCTTAATAAATACATTATTTAAAGGTCTTATAATATAATATATAAGCACAGAAATAAATAATGGTATTAAAAAAGCTTTATCTATAATTCCTATAAATCTTTTTATAAAACTTATCTTTCCCAGAGAATTAAAGGCTAATAATGTAAGATTTATAATTATCAAATAATAAATTATCTTTTTCTTCATCTTATCACTCCCTAAAAGCTTAAAATAAGGCATGTGAAAATAAATAGTAAGTCAAATAGGCTACATACTGACTAGTTATTTATTTGAATATGCCTTAGCTGATATACATAATCTTATTTTAAACATTTAGGAAAAAATAATTCCTATTATATTTAGATCTGAGAAAAGCTTTCATCTATCCAAGTGATTTACAATAAAGTTCTTTCGATCCATTCTACTATATATTTTATAGGAGCTTCATCATTAGATGGGCATTTGTATTTGACTATATCCCTAAGTTTTTTATTCCCGTTGGCAACGCAGAAACCATAACCAGCCTCTTTAAGTAGCTCTGCATCATTCATATTATCCCCTACTGCAATAGTATTACTTAAGTCAGTCCTTAATATTTTACAGAGCTCAATTAGTCCATGTCCTTTAGATGTATTTTTAGGAATTATCTCTAAAAAATTTTCTCCACTTCTTATAAGGTTCACATCACCAAAAGTATCTATAAAGTCTATCTCCATAACATCCAATTGATTTTCTTCTCCCAGTATTAATATCTTGGTCCAGTTTTTATCCCATATATCTTCAATATTGTAGTATATCTCATAGCCTTTTTTAGAAAATCTCTCAGTAAATCTACAGGGGTTATATATATAAACATTTTCTTCACAGTAAATTTCAAGTCCAAGAGAGCTATCATCATATTTAACTTTTCTGATTATCTCCTTTACAGGTTCCTCCAAAGATATTTCACATAGAGTCTTTTCTTTTTTATAATCATAAATCTTTGCTCCATTATATAGTACTATTGGTGCATTCACCTGCAGTTGTTTTAAATACCTTCCTGCAGATTCCATAGTTCTTCCTGTAGCAATAGTAAATATTCCACCCTTTTTTACAAAATTATTTATAGCGGAAATATTTTCCCTTGATATTTCTCCTCTGGTATTTATAAGTGTTCCATCCATATCTGAAATCAATAAATAATTTTTAAATCTTGTATCCATAAATTCTCCATTTCTATCTATTAATTCAAAATAAATTTCATGAGATAATCTCATTTTTCATATGTACTTTATTTTAGAAAATAATAAAATTATGTTATAAATTTTATTATAACCAGCGATTTAATTGAAACCACTGGTTACATTTTTTAAAAAGACTCTTTAATTATAGTTTTCTCTAAAGGTTTTCTAGCTGCTTTATGTCTTTCTGGAGAAGCAGGCTCCTCATCTGCATAACCAATACCTATTATATTTACTGCTTCTACATTATTTGGTATATTAAACTCTTCTCTTATTATTTTAGGATCAAAATAGCATACCCATATGGTACCCAATCCTAATTCGGTAGCTTGAAGAACCAAATGAGTTGAAACTATGGCAACGTCCGTTTCTGCAACATCCTTATTATCATAAGGTCTTTTCCAGCTTACATCATGATCTTCACACACGATTACAGCCACTGGAGCTCCATAGATATTAGCACCCTTTTTAAGTTTTTTAAGTCCTTCTTCTTTTGTTATTACTATTAGTTTTTGGGGCTGTGTATTAGCTCCAGTAGGAGCAACTCTTCCAGCTTCAAGTATTTTTTGAAGTTTTTCATCTTCAACTTTTTTATCTTTATATTTACGCACTGAGTAACGAGTTTTAGCTAACTGTAAAAAATCCATTTTAATACCTCCATATAATACTCATATTAATAATTATTATAACAATGAAAATTATTATAATATAGTTATTTTTAATTAAAAATTACACATTCTACTTCAATATAAACTTATTAGAACTTCTTCACATACTTAATCAGCCTATTTAAAAGCACGCAGATATTGCTTTGGAAATTTTATATCTATATTTTTATCTCTTGCTGCATTTAATACCCAATAAGGATTTCTAAGCAATTCTCTTCCAAGGGCAACTAAATCTGACCTTCCATTTGACAATATTTCTTCCACCATATCTGTATCTTTTATTAATCCAACTGATATAGTAGGTATATTGCAATGATTTTTAATTTCTTCAGCTAATTTAACCTGGTATCCAGGATAGTCCTTTACGGGAACTGGCAACAATCCTCCTGAGCTTACATGAATTATATCAATATATCTCTTAATTATATTGATAATTTTAATCATTTCATCTACAGTCATTCCACCTTCTTTGTAATCTTGTGCTGAAACTCTTAGAGATATTACTTTTTCCTTAGGCCAAACCTCTGTCACTGCCTCTAATATTTCTTTGAGAAATCTAGCTCTATTTTCAGTATTCCCACCATATTCATCCTTCCTTACATTGGAAAGAGGTGATAAAAATTCATCTATAAGATATCCATGTGCTCCATGTATCTCTATAGCATCAAAACCAGCTTTATCTGCTCTTACGGCCGCCTGTTTAAAAGCCTCAACAATTTCACTAATCTCATATTTACTCAACTCCTTAGGTATCTTGCTTTTTTCATCAAAAGCAATTTCACTAGGAGCTAAAACTTCTCCTGAACTTCCAACATATTTTCTACCTCCATGATTTAATTGAATAGCTATGTTAGAACCATACTTTTTAACACTATCCACTATTTTTTTCAAATTTTCTATTTGTTCATCAGTCCACAAGCCCAGATCGTTATCACTTATTCTTCCATTTGGCGTAACTGCAGTAGATTCCACTATTATAAGTCCTACCCCTCCTATAGCTCTTGTAGTATAATGATTATAATGTAATTCGTTAGCTATGCCGGACTGATCTGCTGAATACATATCCATGGGAGGCATTACAATTCTATTTACAAGATTTAAATTCTTTAATTTGTATTTCTCAAAAGTTTTCACACCAATTCCTCCTATAATTATTTTAATATATAAGCTGTAATAAACTGTATTTAATATTATCCAGTGAATAAATAATTTTTTAATTACAACTATATTTAATTTATTTGATTAATAATATTATATTTCTTATAATATTATTTGAAAAGTAGTAGTATTTTTTTCACATTATTTCACAAAAGTAAGTATTATTGTGAATAGTAAGTTTAAGGAGAATTTTATTTATGTCAGAAATAAAACTTGAAAGAGGCAGTTATTCTGATAATTGCCCTATAGAACTCGCTATAAATATTATTGGAAGTAAGTGGACATCCTTAATCATTAGAGATTTATTGATTGATAAAACTGTCCGTTTTGGAGACTTTTTAAAATCTCTTGAAGGTATAAGTCCTAAAACTCTATCCCTAAGACTAAAAGAATTAGAGAAGAAAGAAATTGTTACAAGAACTGTTTATCCTGAAATTCCACCTCATGTAGAATACAGTTTAACCTGTAAAGGTAAGGCTCTAGAGCCAATATTTTTAGAATTAAAAAAATGGGGTATGCTAATTAAGGATTCTAAAAAATAATCAAATAAACCTATATTATACTAGTACATTCTTCTTATCTCTGAATATCATGTAATAGGGATACAACTGAAGCATCACTAATATCCCTATTATAAAAAAGGAGAGAACAAGATGACAGATAAAAATTATATTTCTGGTAAAGAATCAGGGAAGGCTCCAAATAAAGCTCCAAATGTTATAAAAGCTGATACCCTTCCACCTAGCGTTATTAAACCCGTTCGTAAGGCAGGTAATTTTAAAGTTGATGTAGTGGTTGCTGAATTTGATGCTTATATAAATTCAGAATCAATTATTCATCTTGCTAAACCAGCTTATGAGATAAAGAGAATAGATAAAGAAGTTTTCCTTAATGAAGCTAGATTTGTTCCAACAAAATTTGATTATCATAAAGGAAAAGTTGTTGAAGGAATAGTTTTCCTTCAAGGATATCTAAGAAAAAATATAGAATATGCTTCATTAACTTCTACCGGTAAATCTGCCATAGGAGGAGAAATTAATGACACTACTGCCAGAGTTAAATTTTTAACTTCTGTAGTAATTAAAGACTTTGTAAATTATCCTATCATTAAACCAAGTCCAGCAGATGAAACTACCAGATATTTTGATAAAAAAGCTCTAGGAAAAAGCACAAAGGAAGCTGACAGAAGAACTTTAGAAATTCTTAATGAGCCAGTTCATGCAGAAATTGAAGAAACAGATGTTATAGATGCTGATATCAATATAAAAGGTAAACCAATAGAAGGATTTATTCATGAAGAAATATTTGATAAATTTGTAGATAAAGCAGTTATAAGAATTCGTGTAAAATTGCTTCAAAAGCAACAGATAAAACAATACCAGAAAGATTATGATGTCCCAGAAGATAATAAAACAGATAATGAAATTGATTCAGATGATGAATAAAACTATTTAATAATAAGACTATCTTAAAAGGAATATATCTTTATTAAACTTAAAAATGTCCTTATTTAGTTATGAAAAATTATATTTTAATAGTAGAATAACTAAATACTGTCTCTCAATGAATATATATTCATTGTGGGACAGCCATTTTTTAAGTAAATAATAATAAATAATTTAATAATTTTACAATAAAGCTAGTACACTTTTCTCATTTCTGAATATTATGTAATGTGGATATAATCAAAACATTATTAATATCCATATTATAAAAAAGGAGAGAACAAGATGACAGATAAAAATTATATTTCTGGTAAAGAATCAGGGAAGGCTCCAAATAAAGCTCCAAATGTTATAAAAGCTGATACCCTTCCACCTAGCGTTATTAAACCCGTTCGTAAGGCAGGTAATTTTAAAGTTGATGTAGTGGTTGCTGAATTTGATGCTTATGTAAATTCAGAATCAATTATTCATCTTGCTAAACCAGCTTATGAGATAAAGAGAATAGATAAAGAAGTTTTCCTTAATGAAGCTAGATTTGTTCCAACAAAATTTGATTATCGTAAAGGAAAAGTTGTTGAAGGAATAGTTTTCCTTCAAGGATATCTAAGAAAAAATATAGAATATGCTTCATTAACTTCTACCGGTAAATCTGCCATAGGAGGAGAAATTAATGACACCACTGCAAGAGTTAAATTTTTAACTTCTGTAGTAATTAAAGACTTTGTAAATCATCCTATCATTAAACCAAGTCCAGCAAATGAAACTACCAGATATTTTGACAAAAAAGCTCTAGGAAAAAGCATAAAGGAAGCTGACAGAAGAACCTTAGAAATTCTTAATGAGCCAGTTCATGCAGAAATCGAAGAAACAGATGTTATAGATGCTGATATCAATATAAAAGGCAAACCAATAGATGGCTTTACTAATGAAGAACTATTTGATAAATTTGTAGATAAAGCAGTTATAAGAATTCGTGTAAAATTGCTTCAAAAACAACAAGTAAAACCATATCACAACTCCTATGATGTAGAAGAATATGATGAAACAGACGCTGAAATTGATCCAGATTATGAATAAAAATTATTAATAATAGAGCCAGTAAAATTTACTGGCTCTTAATAATGTTCCCAATGTTTATTTATATACATATTATAAATAGTAATTAAAATTTGGAGTGTGTATATCTTGAAAAATTATATAAAACATATGGATACATCACTTATTCCCATAAAAGTACCTATAATTATATCTTCCACAAAAGTATATATAAATGTTGAAAATAAAGTAACCTTAGACTCTTATGCTACTGCCATAAAACATATAACAAGAAAAGTATTCCTAAAAAAATATATTTTAATTTCAAAATCCAAAAAATTATTTTTAAGAGGTTCCATTAGAAAAAGTATTACCTATTCCGAGCCTATATATAAAAATGGTGATAAAATTGAAGGGAAAATAAAAAATAAAACCATCTATGTTCCTTTTAACTGTGTAACTGATGTTGATTATATTGTCAATCCTGAAATTCAAAAAAGGAGTTTGAGCACCTTAGTAACTATATCAAAGTCTGGTACTAAAAAAAAAATACTTTCTGAATCATACAATGAAGTTGCTCCAATATACTGTGAAATTGTAGATGCTAATTTTAAGGAATTAAATATTAAAGAAGATATTGAACCTTATATAAATAATTCACCTAATATTCACATATTTAAAACTATAACACAACAAACGACTATATGCCTTACTATAAGACTAATTCAAAATCAAGAAATTTTTATAAATAATATCACTAAGTTATAAATTTGTATTTTTAATATCTAAAAAATATATAATATGAAATAGAATTAATTGATTAAATTATAAATAAAAAATTTAATTTTTAATATAAATGTGTTAAGATTAGGCATATATAAATAAATAGAAAATCTATTGATTTATATATGCCTTAATACTAATTTCTAAAAAGTGAGGTCTTATGAATGATATCAAAAATTATGATGGATTATGTGGCAAACAGTTCGGTTATAAGAGCAATGTTTGAAGAAGGTAAAAAGTTGTCTAAAATTTATGGCGAGGAAAATGTTTTTGATTTTAGCCTGGGTAATCCAAATGTAGAACCACCAGATAGCATAAAAAAGGCTGTGGTAGAGGTTATATCAGAAGAATCTCCCAATCTAGTACATGGATATATGTCTAATTCCGGTTATTTAGATGTAAGAGCTTCTATTGCAGATAATATATGTAAGAAACATAATATAAATTTAAATGAAGATAATATAGTAATGACCTGTGGAGCTGCCGGCGGATTAAATATTTTACTAAAAACATTATTAGATCCTGGCGATGAAGTTATTTCCTTTTCTCCTTTCTTTGGTGAATATGCAAACTATGTACGTAATTTTAATGGAAAGCTTGTAATATCCCCTAGTAACATTGATACTTTTCAACCAGATTTAGAATCCTTTAAAGATAGCATTACCGCTAAAACTAAGGCAGTAATAATAAATTCTCCTAATAACCCTACTGGTGTAGTCTATTCCGAAGATACAATCAAGAATCTATCAGAAATTTTAGAAGAAAAACAAAGGGAATTAGGCAGCAGCATATATTTAATCTCTGATGAACCTTATAGAGAAATAGTCTATGATGGTGTAAAAGTTCCATACATATTAAAGTATTACAAGAACTCCTTTATAGCTTACTCATTTAGTAAATCTCTCTCACTTCCTGGAGAAAGAATAGGATATATAGTTTGTCATAGTGAAATAGAGGACTTCAATAATGTAATTCAAGCCCTAAATGTTGCCAACAGAATACTAGGATTTGTAAATGCTCCTTCACTATTTCAAAGAGTTATTGGAAAGTGCTTAGATTCAGAAGTAGATATAAATATATACAAGAAAAATAGAGATCTTCTTTATAATCATCTTATTAAAATAGGATTCTCCTGTGTTAAACCAGATGGAGCTTTTTACCTATTCCCTAAATCCCTGATACCGGATGATAGAGAATTTGCAAAAGAAGCTAAAAAGTTTAACCTTCTTATAGTACCTGGTTCTACTTTTGGCTGTCCTGAGCATTTTAGACTTTCTTATTGTATCTCCTACGATAAAATAGAAAGATCCCTTCCCCAATTTGATAAGCTGGCACAGGTTTATTTGAAATAAGTAAGTAAAACTATTATTAATAAAATTTATTAATAGAAGATTGTCTTATAAAGTTATATCTTAACTAAGACAATCTTTTTTATTATATAAACTATATAAACAGCAATAAATCTTATATTTCTAAGTCCATTTATTCGATAGTATCCATTATAATCTGCCTTTATCATACAAGCTATTTGAATTACCGTATAATTATATGTTAATATAATTACTATATTTTGATAAATTAGGTAGGTGTTAATTTTGCAGGACAAAATACTCATAGTTGATGATGAGAAAAATATACTGGATGTACTTGCTTATTCCCTAAAACGTGAAGGATATATGATTGATACAGCCTGTGCTGGTAAAGAGGCTCTACGTAAAATTGATAGTTTTAATCCTCATATATTGATTTTAGATTTGATGTTACCTGAAATTAATGGATACGATGTTTGTAAAAAATTAACAGATAAAAATATAGGTATTATAATGCTTACAGCTAAAAGCGATATTATAGACAAGCTTCTTGGGCTAGAATTAGGTGCAGATGACTATTTAACAAAACCCTTTGACATTCGTGAAGTAATTGCAAGGGTTAAATCACTATCAAGAAGATTAAATAAAAATATAAATGAAGAAAAAAATATAATAAGCATAAAAAATTTTATATTAAATTTAAGTGAAAGAACTGTTATCATAGATAATAAATCTATTGAATTAACCTCCATTGAATTTGATTTACTTTATCTTCTACTTTCAAATCCAAATATAGTCTATTCTAGAAACCAGCTTTTAGATTTAGTTTGGAAAACAGATTATTTTGGAGGCACACGAACTGTAGATACTCACATTCAAAGAATAAGAAAAAAGTTAGGTATTCATTATCAGAGTTTAATACAAACAGTTCATGGTACAGGTTATAGAGGAGTGATCAAACTAAATGAAAATAGGGATTAGATTTAAACTTGTGTTCTTCATTTCTGTACTTCTACTTTTTGTTATAGCACTATTGAGCTTTTTAGTACTTAATGGCATAAAAATATATCAAAATAAGGAAGCTGAAGGTATTCTATTGAATCAAAAAGACATGTTTGAACAATATTTAGATGAAAACTTCAGTTTAAATAATGCCAATACTAATGAGAAATTTGAACTAGTAAGAGCTACTATATTTAATAAGCCCTGGCTGAGAACTATTCCTGCAAATATATATGATACAAAGGGAAATCTTCTTTCTGGATTTAAACCGGAGGGAAAACTAAATGAAAATCCTCAGAAAAATATAATGATTAAAAATGCCTTACAGGATAAAATCTCCTATAAATATGATAAAAATATAATATATTTTTATTCACCTATTAAATACAAAAACAATACAGCAGCAATTCTTGAGCTCCAGTATTCCACTGAAGAAAGTAATAAGTTCTATAATAATATTAAATTTTTATTCTACTATACAGGTTCACTTTCGCTAATTATTGGAATAATATTAGGTTATTTATATTTATCCAATTTTACTAAAGCCATATATATAATGAAAAATTCAATTAAAAATATTCAAACGAAAAACTTTTATGCTGTAAAAGAACTTGTCAGGAAAGATGAACTAGGAGAACTCAGCAAGGGTCTTATATATATGAGCAATACTATTGAAAAGAGCATAAAAGATCTTGAAACTGAAAAAGACACATTAAGCAAGGCTGTAAAAAAATTAAAACAAATGGATAGACAACAAAAGGATTTTATAGGAAATGTAAGTCATGAATTCAAAACTCCCATAACCTCTATAAAAGCTTATGCAGATGTTATGAATATGTACAGCAATGATCTGACTCTAATTAGTAATGGTACCGAGAGCATATCTAAAGAATGTGATAGACTTACCAATATGGTAGATAAAATTTTAAAGCTTTCTTCTTTAGATAAATATGACTTTGAAATAGAAAAAAATATTATAAATATAAAGGATTTAATAGAACAAATTTGTTCGAGAATGTCTGGCAAAGTAAAGAAAAACAAATTGGCTTTAAATTATCATGTAGATAATTTAAATATTTTATCAGATTCTGAAAGTTTAAGACATATAATCATAAATTTAATAGATAATGCTGTAAAATATAATACGCCTGGAGGAAATATAAATATCGTCTGCCATCAGCAAGATAAATTACTTAAAATAGATGTTGAAGATACTGGCATAGGCATGTCACAAGAACATTTATCAAAAATATTTGAGCCCTTTTACAGAGCAGCAATTCATAGGAGCAGTAAAGTCGGCGGAGCGGGACTTGGCCTTGCATTGGTAGAAAATATGGTTAAAAAACTTCAGGGAACTATAAGTGTAAATTCAACTTTAGGTAAAGGTACTACTTTTTCCATTAAGCTGCCTATATATGATTATCATAATAATTTATCTGAACCAAATTGCCTGCAAAATACCAATAAATAAAATTCATGAATAAATTTTAAGTTTACAAAATTGTGACATATATTTATAATTTTGTGAAACAAATTTGCTATTCTTAAAAGGTAATCTTTCAATAAATTAAAATTTATTTACAAAAAGCTACTTATAGCAGGAGGTAAAAATGGGAAGAAAAAAGATAATTTCAATTATTCTATCAGCTGTAATTATAGTAACCGCTGGTTTTATAGTTTCAAAAAACACTGATATATTAAAATACATAAACTACAGCAAAACTGAAAGCAATATAAAACTCACCAATTATAAACCAGCTAAAAAAGTAAATAATTCAGGTTTTCAGATAGATAAATATGATAGGACAAATATTACAGGATTAATAAACGACAATGAAGTATTAACTTTGACGTATAAAGATATGCCTAGAGAAACTGCTGTTATTTCTGACACAAGTCAATATTGCAGTATTTACAATCTGAATACAAAAGCTAAAAAGGACTTCAAAGATGTAAACATATCACTTTTTTATGGTTTATCGCCTGATAAAAAATATGCTCTCTATATGGAACCAGCTTTTCTTTCAAAGAGCACTCCTGAAGAAACAAAAAAAGCCCAACAAAGAGGTAAATTATATCGCGGACTAAAAATTTTGAATCTATTTACAGGAAAAGTTAATACTTTAATTCCAGATCACTCTAATGGAGAATTTAAGTGGATAAGTAATGATAAAGTTTGGGCAAGCTTTTTTACTGGCTGGCAGATAATTGGAGTAGATGGAAAGATATATGCATCTGGTGATTATGATGTAACTGGAAATATTGGAGCCTGGACAGTTGGTCAGGATATAAAAGATTTAGGTAATACTGTGGAAGGAAAAATATATTACACCAAAGAAGAAAATAAGCCTGTAAATATAAGTTTAAAATCTATGGACATAAAAACTAAAGAAATCAAACCCCTGTTTTATAGCACTAATTCATTACGTGCTTCAAAACAAGGTAATACAATTGCAATGGATCACCACATTGATCATGGTGAAATCTCACCTGGAATATACAATAGAACTTTTGAAACTATTATACTAGATTCAAATGGACAAATGAAAAGAAATATATCTACTAACAACTATGCCTTCTCAGACAATTTTGTACTATCACCAGATGGAACTAAAGCTGCCTATATAGATCAAGATAATTCTAAAAACACTACTCCTAATACTGCATTTGATCTTAATAATATTCAAAGTACTCTTAAAATTATTGATATAAAAACTGGTGACTCGAAAGAAATAATAAAATGTCCATATATAACTAATGTACTATGGAGCAGCTTAGGGGACTCATTATCTTTTAACTCAGAAAGACCCATAACTATAAAACATGATGATAACAAACCCTATAGCATAGACGATTTAAAAAATTTTCAAGACTATAAAAATACTATACTTAATAAAAATAAAAATATAAGTTCCTATGTTGTCACTTTTGATAAATAGTCAAAATATTACATCAACACAGTTACTAGATAGATAATTTAGTCAGGATACAAACCTCAAATAAGTAATATTTATTATATTATATGTATTCATATTATTTCCAATTAATAAATATTATATTATTGTACTCAATAAATTTGGAGGTATTACCATGAGTTATACCGTTCAAAACGGTCAACCACAAGGATACCCTTACTTTTTCACGAATAAAATACGTGAGGCACTGATAGGAGAGATTATTGCCATAAATGGATATGCTGAGCATATTGCCAACTCAAATATGGAAGATATTAATGATGTTTGGAGAAATATAATGCAGGATGAAAAAAATCACTATGGTATGCTGCTCACTTTACTTCGTAAATATGACCCAGTGGAATATGAAAAATATAATCTGCATAAAGGGGAATCTTTAGCTACAAAAACACCTATGCAAACCTATAAACCTGACTATGATACACAGATTATTTTAAATAACATAAGACAAGATATAAAAGGTGAATTGGAAGCTGTAATTTTATATGAACAGCATCTAGTAGAGTTCAATCAACGGGACAGGCAGGTATTCTATACAATAGCTAGTGATGAAAAAGAGCATACAGAACATTTAACTGAAATACTATTGAAATATGATCCTGATAAATATAACTCTCTTACGTAAAATTTTCTCTTCGATAAATTTTTAACAGACAAGTTTTATATGGTTAATTTTGTATTTAAAGGCATGTAAATCTACATGCCTTTAAATAAACATAATGAAAATTTCAATTAGTACTATCTGTTTTTTTCAATAAAAACCTTAAGTTTTAATTATTTCTCTATGAGCATCTTAACATGATCCATATCACACTGTATATGATAAAACATCATCTCAGCGGACCTCTTTGCATCTCTTTTCTTCATAAAATTAAAAATTTCAACATGCTGTTCATAAATCTCTCTGAATCTATCTTTTTCACTTAAAGTTATAATTCTATAGAAATAGACTAAAGATTTTAGATTATCCAGTTGATTTTTGATACGAGTATTTTTACTGTATTTTAGTATTAGATCATGAAACTTTATATTCATTAAAATTACATCATTACTTAATTGATAATCAGTTTCTTTTATTTTATCTTCAACTTCCTTTAGGGCCTGCTGAATTTCATTTAATTCCTTATCAGAAGCTCTTTCTGTAGCAAGTTTCACCGTCATGAACTCCAGTCCCTGTTTGCATTCAAAAATCTGCTGCATGTCTTCTTTTGTTGGCTCATATACTTTAAATTTTCTGCCTTCCTTTATTAATAAACCTTCCATCTCAAGAGTTCTTATGGCCTCTCTTACAGGACTCCTGCTGGTATTAAACTGCTGAGCTATTTTTGTTTCACAAATAAATTCACCATTTTCAAAAATGCCATCAAAAATCATTTTCTTAATACTATGATAGGCTTGTTCATAATAGGATTTATTTTTTTTAATTGTGAATTCATTCATTCTATTACATTGTCTCCTTTTTATTTTCTTCCACTCACTTTATAACTTATAAGTGCTGCTGCTTGAGTAATCAAACCTAATATACAAACTCCAATCCACCCAAAGTGCATATAGCTGTAGGAGCTGAAAAAGGAACCAAAGGCTCCTCCTATAAAATAGGATACCATAAATACCGTATTAATTCTATTACGAGCTCTACCATTTAAGGCCTGTATTCTGGCCTGATTTGATACTTGACAGGATTGTACTCCTAAATCAACTAATATAATTCCAATAATCAATCCCCATATTTTAAAACCAAAGAGTAGAAAAAATATATAGCCTATTATTGTTATTATTATAGCTATCCCAATAGTAAATTTAGGACTTTTTTTATCTGCTATTCTGCCTACCATAGGTGAAGCCAAAGCCCCTGCAATTCCAACTAAGCCAAATAATCCTGCCACTTCTGCTCCCATATTATAATGGTTCTCAAGTAAAAATGTAAGTGATGTCCAAATTATACTGAAGGCAGCAAACATCATGGCTCCATTAAAAGCAGCTTCTCTTAAAACAGGATAAGTCTTTATCAATCCCCCTATGGATTTTATCAATTCACCATATTTTAAATTTGAAGTTGGCCTGCAAACTGGCAGTGCTACTCTCATAACAATTGCCATAATAAGCATTATAGCAGCTGCCATGAAATAAACTATTCTCCATCCAAAATTTCCCCCTATAACTCCACTAAAAGTACGAGATAAAAGTATTCCTATTAATAATCCGCTGAACACTGTACCAATTATCTTTCCTCTTACCTCTGGTTCTGCAAGTTCTGCCGAAAGGGGTACCACCAGTTGAGGAACTACAGAGGTAAATCCCACAGCAAAAGATGCAACAGCAACCAATGTGATATTAAAAGCTGATCCCATAAGTATAAGTGCGCATGAGGCACAAATTAATAATATGACAATCATAAGTCTTTTTTCCCTTATATCCGCTAAAGGCAATAAAAATAACATTCCAACTGCATATCCTATCTGAGTAAGCATAGCAACAGATCCTATACTCACTTCATTAACACTAAAGGCCCTAGCTATTTCCGAAAGCAGCGGCTGTATATAGTATAAATTTGCCACAGTAACTCCACAGGCTATAGCCATAATTAAAACCAAAGTATTACTCAATTTAAAATTTGTTTCAGGAGCAGTTTCACTTTTCATAATCACTACAATCACTTCTTTCAAAAAACTTTCAACTCAGTCGACGTCGACGAAATTTAAGTTTATTATATTAAATAAATTGTTTTTTATCAATATATTTTTACTCGCATTAATGTGCTTTTAAATAATGATCTTTTAAATCCCATAAAAAATAAATAAGTCATCACTGTATTATAATTTTTTCACCAAAAACTATAATACAGTGATGACTAAAAATCTAAGAATAGGATTTTCCTGGATTTAAAATTCCCTTTTCATCAAAGACTCTCTTTATTCTTCTCATATACTCTATATTTATTTTATCTGTAATTTCCATAAAGTATGGTCTTTTATGAAGTCCTATACCATGCTCTCCAGAAGGAAGTCCTTTTAATTGATGGCCTTTTTTATAAAGAGCTTCAAGCAGAAGTTTAGACTTTTCATTCCACAATTTTTCTTCCATACCATTTCTTATGACACATAAGTGTACATTACCGTCACCTGCATGTCCAAAACTACTTATTTTAATACCAAATTCCCTTTCAGCTTCTTTTGTGTAAGCTATAAAATCTGCTGACCTATCTATAGGCACTACGATATCTATAGGCTCTTGTTCAGAAACAGCTTCTACTGCTGTAACAAGGGCTCCTCTTATTCTCCAGGTTCTTTCTATATCTTCTTTTTCTCTCAGTAATATAAATTCAAGAGCATTATTTTTAAGGGCTGCCTCTTCTACTTTTTTACAATTATTTTCTATTTCAAATTCTTCATCTCCATCAAAAGTCAACAATATATATGCATTCCCTGTACTGCATGGAAATTTAAGTTCTAAAAATCTCTCTGCATTTTCAATAACATCCTTTTCCATAAATTCAATAGCTGTAGGATTGGCATTCTTTTTAATTATTTTAATAACAGTATCTATTCCCTCTTTTAAGGAATTAAAGGATATAAGTGCACTTACAGTTCTTTGTGGTTTTGGTATGATTTTTAAAATAGCTTTGGTTATAATTCCAAGGGTACCTTCTGAACCTATAATCAAATCTTTCATATCAAGACCAGAACTATTTTTAATTACTTTTCCACCAAGATTCAGCACACTTCCATCAGCTAGAACTACTTCAAGACCCATAACATAATTTCTTGTAACACCGTATTTCACTGCCCTCATTCCACCAGCATTAGTGCTTATATTTCCACCTATGGATGCATTCTTTTCTCCAGGATCAGGAGGATAAAAAAATCCCCTATCTTCCACAAACTTTTGGAGCTGTACCAAATGTAATCCTGGTTCTACAGTTACAGTAAAAGTATTTTCATCCATTTCTAAAATGTTATTCATTAAAGATAAATCCAGTATTATTCCAGATTTATGGGGCACAGTTGCACCTACCAGTCCAGTACCAGCCCCTCTTGGCGTAACTGGTATATTATTTTCATAAGCCAGTTTCATAACTTTACTTACTTCTTCCGTATTTACAGCAAAAACTAATGCCTCAGCTTTTCCTTTATCTCTATTTAAAGCATCACTCAAGTATTTATCCCCTATTTCACTGCCAAGCTTTACTCTTTCTTTATCTTCTATTATGTTAAATAAATCATTATAGTTCAAAATTATCCCTTCTCTTCACTTTTAAATTTCATTAATCAATGATACTGTCCAGTTATAATTTAACTAAATTTAAATAAGTTAAAATCATCTCTTTGAAGATACGCTGGCGAATATATCTCCTATAAATTGTATAGCCTGAACTATTATTATCAATAACACAACAGTGGCTATCATGACTCCTGTTTCATATCTATAGTATCCATATCGTATAGCCAAATCTCCTATACCGCCGCCGCCTACAATTCCTGCCATAGCAGAAAAACCAATAAGACTTACTAAAGTTACAGTTACAGCCCTTATAAGGCTTGGGAGTGCTTCTACTATAAGTACATCCTTTAGTATTAATCTCAGCTTTGCACCTGATGCAATAGCTGCTTCTAAAACACCTTTGTCCACTTCACTAAAGGCTCCTTCTGCAAGTCTTGCAAAGAAGGCTATTGAAGCAATAGAAAGAGGTACTGCTGCTGCCTTTGGCCCTATACTTGTCCCAACTAAATGCTTAGTTATCGGTATCAAGAGTACCAATAGGATTACAAAAGGCAGTGAACGAATTATATTTACAATTATTCCTGCAATAGAATTAATAATTTTGTTTTTAAAGAATAATGGATTTGAAGTTAAGTACAAAATTAATCCTATTAATCCTCCTACTACAATAGATAATATTATTGCTATACATATCATATTAAGGGATTCTGCTATAGCTTTTCCCAATTCATCTCGTAGTATATCCAAAGTATTATTCAATTGTATTCACCTCACTTTTCAAATGATAGTTTTCTTCAAATTCAGCTACATTTTCTTTTAAATATTTTTTTGCACTGTCTATATCTTCTTTATTACCAGTAATGTTTATAAGAAGTATTCCAAGAGGTTTATTGTCTATATAATCAATTTTTCCATGAATTATGCTTATATAGACTTTAAACTTTTTAGAAACCTCTGATATTAAAGGTTCAACACTTTTCTTCCCTTTAAAGTGAAGTTTTACAAGTTCCCCAATAGAAATCAACTTTTCTATTCCTGTTGGCAGCTCTATATTTAAATTTTTATTTATTAAAGACTTGCTTATCTTGTCCTCTGGATGAGCAAATATGGAGTAAGTATCATTTATTTCTACTACTCTGCCTGCACTCATTACGGCTACCCTATTAAATAGTCTTTTTGCCACTTCCATTTCATGTGTGATAAATACAATAGTTATTCCATATTCTTTATTTATCTTTTTAAGAAGATTTAAAATTTCTTCAGTATTTTCAAGATCTAAAGCTGAAGTGGCTTCATCACACAATAATATTTCTGGGTTATTTGCCAAGGCCCTTGCAATACCAACTCTCTGCTTTTGTCCACCGCTTAGATTGGCAGGATATACATTAGCTTTATCTTCTAAAGATACTAATTTTAATAATTCCTCTACTTTTTCCTTTCTCTTGTCCTTAGGATAATTATTTGCCTTTAAAACAAATTCCACATTTTTGTACACAGTTTTACCACTTATTAAATTAAAGTGCTGAAATATCATTCCAATCTTTAATCTTTGTTTTCTCAAAGCTTCACCACTTAAATCAGTGATATTCATCCCATTAATTATAACTTTTCCTGTTGTAGGTTTTTGCAGTAAATTTATAGTCCTCACCAAAGTACTTTTTCCCGCTCCACTAAGACCTACTATTCCAAAAACTTCTCCTTTGTTTATGCTTAAATTAACATCTTTTACTGCTTCTACCCTATTGCCCTTTATATTGAATATTACACTTATGTCTTTTAACTCTATCAAAAATTGCACCCCCTAAAACTTTATTTGAAAGTAAATTTCTCTAAATTTCTAAAATTAACAAGTTAATGTAAATTATTTTAAATAGACTTAATGGGAGTGCAACACTCCCATTAAATAACAACTACTTATATTTTATTTATTACCATATTTATTTATGTACCATTCCGGTTTATCAAAGGATTTAAATTCTCCATTTGCATCTTCAATAGCATTTTTAAATTCTGCTGATTCTACTGCTTCTTTTAAGTCTTTTCCCAGTTCCTTATTTAAATCCTCTGTTCTAACTGCTACTACATTCTTATAATTTTCTGCTAATTTTTCTACTGCCAAAGCTTTTGAAAAATCCATTCCTGCTGAAATAGCATAGTTTCCTGTAATAAGTGCGATATCTACGCTATCTAAACTTCTTGGCTCCTGAGCAGCTTCAATTGGTGTCAATTTTAAGTTTTTCTTGTTTTCCGTTACATCATTTTGAGTTGCTTTAGTTTCATCTATGTTTGCTTTAATTCCAATAAATCCTTGATTTTTTAGTAATATTAACGCTCTTGCTAAATTTGAAGGATCATTGGGTATTGCAACCTTTGCTCCATCAGGCAATTTATCTAACGATTTTATGGTATTTGAAAATATACCCATACCAGCTGTTGGCACACTTATAACTGCCGATAAATCTAAATTGTTATCCTTAGAAAACTTTTGCAGATACGCAGCATGCTGAAATAAATTAGCATCTATCTCTTTATTGGCTAGTGCTTTATTAGGCTGAACATAATCACTGAACTCTTTAGTACTTACCTTATATCCCTTTTTTTCAAGAGCTGGCGCTATAGCCTTTTTAACCATATCCCCATAAGGTCCCGGACAAACTCCTATAGTAATATTTTTAGTTTCCTTTGAAGAAGAATTTGAGCTGCTATTACTTGTTGAACCACAAGCTGCTGTACCTAATGCTACTACTGCAGTCAATGCAATCAATGCAAATTTTTTTAATTTGTTCATCATTTTTCCTCCTATGTAGAACTTAATACCTAGTATTCTGGTAAATTATATTTAATTCATAAAATTTAACTTAGTATTCCTATATGTTTATTATATATTTATTTTAAACTTTGTCAACATTTTTTTAATAATAAAACATATAATTCGTCAAATATTTAATATTACTTTCGCTAAATTATTATATCACCATTATATAAATTAATACACTGTAAAAAACTTACATAAAATGTCAATACAGTTTATCTAAGTTTATATACTATATCTATTTGTATATATTATTTTAAAGTTATATAATATTTGTAAACGTTTATTTGATTATAAAAAAATAATATGTAATAATTTTTATAAAATTAAAAATAACTGCTGTTATAATAAAATTAAAGATATATTACTCATGAAGGGAAGGAAAAGTATGAAAATAGTAATTGCACCAGACTCCTATAAAGGAAGTTTGAGTGCTCTGGAAGTAGCAAACAACATAGAAAAAGGTATTCGCAGAATATTTAATAATTTAACTATTGAAAAAATACCCATGGCAGATGGCGGCGAGGGTACAGTGCAGTCTTTAGTTGATAGCACCAATGGAAAAATAGTTAATGTAATTGTTAAAGGTCCCCTTGGGAAAGATGTTACAGCTTTCTATGGTATTCTTGGAGATGCCAAAACTGCCATAATTGAGATGGCAGCTGCCTCTGGTCTTCCTCTCATTCCTAAAGAAGAAAAAAATCCTTTGATAACTACAAGCTACGGTACAGGACAGCTAATAAAAGATGCCCTTGATAAAGACTGCAAAAATATAATAATTGGTCTGGGAGGCAGTGCTACTAATGATGGCGGTGTTGGAGCAGCTAAAGCCTTAGGTGTAAAATTTCTAGATAAAGAAGGTAATAATATTGGAGAAGGCGGAGGTGCTGTAGGCAAGTTAAATTCCATTGACATATCTAATATAGATCCAAGAATAAAAGATTGTAATATCACCGCAGCCTGCGATGTAGACAATCCTCTCTGTGGTCCCAAGGGTGCCTCCCATGTATTTGGTCCACAAAAGGGTGCGGATTCATCTATGATTGAATTTTTAGATAAAAATTTATCTCACTATGCTGAAATTATAAAAAGGGACTTGTCTATTGATATAATAAATACTCCCGGTGCAGGGGCTGCTGGAGGCCTTGGAGCTGGAATAATGGCCTTTTTAAATGCATCTATGAAAAGAGGTATAGATATAGTAATAGAATTAACAGACCTTGAACAAAAAATTAAAGACGCAGATTTAGTATTTACCGGTGAAGGAATGATAGATTTCCAAACTGCTTTTGGAAAGGCCCCTTTTGGTGTAGCAAAAATAGCTAAAAAATATGACATTCCCGTTATAGCAATTGCAGGAGGAATAGGGAAGGATGCCGAAACCCTGTACCTAAAAGGCTTTGACAGCATTTTCTCCATAGTTGACGGACCTATGACCCTTGACAATGCCATTGAAAACAGCAGTATATTAATTGAAAGAACTGCTGAAAGAATTGCTAGAGTTTTTAAAGCTTGTAGCTATAAAAACATATAACTAAAAAGCTATCCTATAATGCATACATTATAGGATAGCCACTATATAATTAATTTGTATTACTTAACTAAAATCTTTTCACTTAACTTATCTGCAAAAGCCTGTGCAATTTCAACCTTAGCTTTATCATGACTTTCTACTACCTGAAGGATTTTAGCTGCTTTTAAATCTTCATTAGATAACTTGCTGATTTCATCTATAGCCTTTTCTGCTACAGAATTTTCCTCAATTATTTTTCCAATAAAATCCTTTAATAAATCTATATTTAAAATTTTATTATTTTCAGTAGACATAGATTTTACCTCCTCATAATAGGTATTACTAACAATTAACTTTATAGTATTTTTTCCTATCCAATTAGCTCGTCCTTTTTTAACCAACTGTCTAGCTCTTTTAAAAAAAGTCTCCCCTATAGAGTAGCCTTTACTATCTATAACACTAATGTTTTTTATCATGGGTATCATCCCCTTGTTATAATAGTTTATAATCCTTTGTTTTTTATTATGGGTGCCATCCCCTGAATTATTAAATTAATTATATCATGTAAAGGTATTCTTGAATAGATATTTGTTAAATTTTATAATTACCTATATAAGATGAGTATCTAAAGAAAAAAATGTTATCTAATTTTTATAATACTAAACAATAAATTTTAATATAAAATATATCTGTAATAATTCATCACAAACATATATAATGATAAAGTACTAATATTTAATAAGATCAGGAGGCAGACAATGGAGAACTTTGAAAACATAACAATCATAAAAAAAGCTAATATATATTTTAATGGTAATGTAACAAGCAGGACTATATTATTTGCTAATGGAGAAAAAAAGACTTTAGGAATTATGATGTCTGGAGAATATGAATTTGGAACTGGAGATAAAGAATTAATGGAAATTATGGCAGGAAATCTTGATGTACTTCTTCCGGGAAATAATGAATGGATAAATTTTACTGCTGGACAATCTTTTGAAGTACCTGCTAATTCAAGCTTTAAGTTAGTAGTAAAAGAAGTTACCGATTACTGCTGTTCTTATGGAGAATAATATAATAAATACACAGTAAACCTAATTTTAATGTAAAAAGCAAACTGATAAATATCAGTAAACTTATCTTAAGTTTACTAAATTTATCAGTTTTAATCTTCTCTTCAAATTACCTCTAAATCAGTATTTTAAATAATATTATATAATTTAAAATAACAAAAGCTAATTACTACATAAAAAACTGACTTTTATAAAAATTTTTCACCATAATATATCAATATTTTTAAATTTCAATAATATAAATAATTATGAATAAATATTTCAAACTTAATGATAATATTTTACTTATCAGAATGAATTTTCTACTTATCAAAAAGTTTTACCACTTAATAATCCCTTAATTTGTATGTAGTATTATATATCTATATGAGTTTTTATCTTCAAATTTATATAGTCAATACATCCAATTTATAGTATATAAAATAAATTTTTCACTTGAAAAGTTTCAATAAAAAATGCTATAAATTAAATAAAAGCATAATTAATATATTTATTAAAATATTTCATGTTAAATAAATAAAATATAAGTTCTTAAATAAAAACTTTTGCAGGTAATATGTTAAAAATATGACTAAAACTTAATTTCAGGAGGTAGTTCTATGAAAAGAATATGTGTTTATTGCGGGTCCAGTCTTGGTGCTCGTCCAGAATACAGTAAAATTTCTAGATTATTAGGTAAAACACTAGCTAGTAACAAAATCGAATTAGTCTATGGCGGCTCAAAAATAGGTCTCATGGGAGAGGTATCCAATGAAGTTTTAAAAAATCAAGGAAAAGTTATAGGCGTTATGCCAAGGGGACTTTTTACAGTAGAAACAGCCAGTGAAAATTTAACTAAACTTATTGAAGTTGACACAATGCACGAGAGAAAACAGACTATGTCTGATCTTTCTGATGGTTTTATTGCCCTTCCAGGGGGACTTGGCACTTTTGAAGAATTATTTGAAATGCTTAGCTGGGCTAGAATTGGAATTCATAAAAAACCTATTGGCCTATTGAATATATCCCATTTCTTTGATCCTCTAGTTAATATGCTAAAAAACACCTGTACTGAGGGATTCATGAAAGAGTCAAATATGAACCTATTTTGTATTTCAGATAATCCATTAGAGTTAATCCAGAAGATGAAAGTATATTCACCCCCTGTAATGGAAACAAGATGGCATAAATTAGGATAATATAATGCTATAATTATTTAACATAT
The DNA here is from genome assembly GCF_000807255.1 of Clostridium pasteurianum DSM 525 = ATCC 6013. NCBI lineage: Bacteria > Bacillati > Bacillota > Clostridia > Eubacteriales > Clostridiaceae > Clostridium > Clostridium pasteurianum. Next base: position 3,192,714 of record NZ_CP009268.1, read on the forward strand.
ATATCCAAATCTTAACTTATAAAAATGGTTACTTTAAACCTGAAAGTGTTATAATATATACTATGATAAACATATATGGAGGTATTTTAGTGCAAAAATCAATAGAAATTAAAAATGAAGATTTAACCTTAAGAGGAATGCTTCATAAACCAGAAAATTTTAATGGAAAACTCCCAATAGTATGTATGTTTCATGGTTTTACCGGTGATAAGCTAGGTTCACATTTTATGTTTGTAAGACTCTCTAGAATATTAGCAGATAAAGGAATCGCTTCTATTAGATTTGATTTTATAGGAAGTGGTGAAAGTGATGGAGATTTTGTCAATATGACCCTTTCAAAAGAACTTGAAGATTCCAGATTGATTCTTCAATATGCTAAATCTCTTGATTTTGTTGATGAAGATAAAATAGGAATCTTAGGTTTCAGCATGGGTGGTGCTGTAGCCAGTATGCTTGCCTCAGAATATAAAGAAACGGTTAAAACTCTTTGCCTATGGGCTCCTGCCGGAAACATGGCTGAAATAGCTGTTCAGGGAAAAAGTGAAAAAGATATTGAAAAAGTACGAAAAATTGGATGTTATGATCTAGATGGATATCTTATAGGTATCGATTTTATAGACGATTTATTGAATACTGATATATTTAAAAAATCCAGCTCTTATGATAAAAATGTATTGCTGATACACGGAACTAATGATACATCTGTTCCCATTAGTACCTCTGAAAAATATCTAGAACTTTATGGTACTAAAGGAGTACTTCACAGTATTTCTGGATCAAATCATACTTTTACCAGTAAAGCCTTTGAAAATGAAGTGTTAGACTATACAGTTGGATTTTTTGAAGGTGAATTAAATACTACAATTTCCAAATTTAATAGCTTAACTCTATAATTTAACTTATTATATATAACTTGAAAACAAAAAAGAAACTATGCATTGTTGAAGTTAATACAGTCTTTCATAGTTTCTTTATTTTATTATAAATTATAATTATTTTAAACTATCATATACTTTTTTAGACAGTTCAGCTATGAATTCATCACTACCGCTTATCATTGCTTCTAGTTATATTACTTATGACACATATCCATAAGAAGAATCAAAGAGATGCTATTATATCTATAAGAAACACCTCTTTGAAATATTTTAATTATTCTTCAGTATTTGCTTCTGCATTTTCCTCAGTTTCTTCACTTTCCTCTTCAACTACTAAATTACTTATAGAAGCATATACTTCATCTATATTATCATGAGTTTTTATACTTTCATCTAAGTTGAAATCCTTAAAAGTAATGTTATCTCCTGCAGCTTTTTCAGATACATCTACATGTATTACCTCTGGAACCAAATCCAGCTTTCCTATAACTTCTGCTTCTAATTTATTAACAACAAGTTGAAGCTGCTTTCCTCTTAATGCCTCTTCACCTTTAAATACAACAGGAATTTTAAGCTTAACATCCTGATTCTTTGATACGAACTGTACATCTACATGTACAATTTTATTAGTAACAGGTGTTCTTTGAATTTCTTTTATAAATCCAAATTTCTTTTCATCTCCATTTTTAATCCACAGCTTGGCACTCATTCCATGGCTGGAAAGAATTTTCTTCAAAGGTGCCTCCTGAATTTTTATAGATTCTGATTTTCCAGACTTTCCTCCATAGATTACACCAGGCACAAATCCTTCTTCTCTAAATTTCTTTGTCTTATTTGTTCTGTGCTCTACATTTAAAACTATTTGTTCCATAATAAATCACTCCTCATAGCTTTTATAAGCCAATTTTAATGTTTGAATCGCTAGCATCCGTAAGAGTTTTATAATTTTCTACTTCTTTAATTAAAGCAGATTGTATGTAGTAATTTTAAGTTCTCTACTCGTGCGGTAACGTTAGTGATTTAAATATCTAGTTTTATTATAACACTTTACTTTAAAATTTTCTTATGATTTTATCAATGAAAACTAAATTGTAAACGCATAATTCTAGTTAAACTGATAATAGCACGCAATATAAAATCCTTATGCTGCTTGATTCTCCTTTACACAGAAACATGATTCATTTTATATACAAAAAACAGGGGCTATCGAACTTTTTAGTAAGAAAGCCCCTGTTTAATTATTCTGCTAGGGATAATAAATATTTCCCTATTTTAAAAGTATATTCAAGTGATGCTTCTCTTAGTGCATCTGGAAGTTTCATAGTTTCATTATGAATTTCATAGGTAAAATCTCCTGCATAATCTATTTCCTTCAATGTTTTCATTATAGGTTTCCATTCAATATTACCATGAAATGGAGCTATATGGTTATCATACATTCCCCTGTTATCTGCCACGTGAGTAGCTTTAAGACGATTGCCAACAAATTTAAGAGATTGTATCTGATCACATCCTGTAAGATTTGCATGTCCAAAGTCCCAACATACTCCAACATTATCGGAATTTAGCGAATCAACTAAATCACATAACTCCTCAACCTCTGCTGTATAGCGTCGGCGTGGACGGCCATCTATTAAAAAGTCTGCCATATTCTCTATAGCTATACCCAAGTTATGTTTTGAAGCTATTTCAAGTTTAGGTTTAAAATACTCAATATTTTTTTCTTTTGCAACCTTTATAGATCTGTTATCCCATATAGCTGTGCCTGCATGAAGAATTCCCCATTTTACTCCAAGTAATCCTGAAGCCTCAATACATCTAGAAATCATTTTTTCATAAAGCTCCCTATCTTCAAACTTACTATCAATAACATTATAAAAGGGAAGATGACATTGTGAAAATTCTATTCCAAGTTTTTCTGCTTGTTCTGCTATTTTTTCAACTTCATCTTTCCAGTTGTCACCAAAAACTTCACAATGCTCCCTCACTGCGTCACAGAAATTTATATCCATAACTTTATATCCTACTTCACTACAAATACGCATACTGTCTATGAATAAAATATATTCCTTATTTTCTCTCATATAGTGAATATTAGTTGATGTTGAAAGTCTCATTTTTATTCCCCCAATTTAAATTACTATTTCTTTCAGGTTACGTTGGCAATAATACTTGAAAATTTCACTATTTGCTATTCGCCCTTCTGTAATTATTAATAAGTTCATCGCCTTTTTCTACCACATTCTTAATTGCAGTATCTACATCTATCTCACCATCCAGCATGGAAGTAACAGTATCTGTCTGGAATGTTTCGAATTCTTGGAAAGAAGGCATCCACATTTCCTGTACTTTAGGACTTGACTGATGAAGTTGATCAATAGCAGTTTTAAATAATGGATTCTTCTTAAGATGTTCCTGCATCTCAGGAAGGTCATAAGTTTTTTTGTTAACTGGGAAATAGCCTGTGCCTGTATGCCATTTAAACTGTGTCTCAGGAGAACTCATATATTTTAAAAATTCTACTATTGCTTTTTCTTTATTTTCATCATGTTTGTTCAATGCATAAAGTGATGAACCACCAGTAGCAACTCCTGCATTATCTTCTGGATGTACCTTTGGCAAAAATGCTGTGCCTAATTGAAACTTTCCACCTATACCTTCTACTATAGAAGGCAGACTTGCGGTAGAACCCAAGAAAATACTAGTTTCTCCTGCTGCAAATCTTTTGCTGGCATCTGTTCCTGTATAATCTAATCCACCTGTTTTATAAATTTTCTGCCATTTTGTAAGTACCTCTTTCATTGTTCCATTTTCTCCAAATACAACCTTTGTAGGAGTAGCACTACGTCCATTTTCATTATCTACTAAATAAGAACCACCCTTTTGCATACCTATCCAGCTCATAGGCGCATAAAAATTCAACTGATGTACCATACCATATCTTACTACTTCTTTACCCTGTTTTTTAGTTAATTTAGCAACATGATCAGCTAATTCATCTAAAGTAGCCGCTGGTTTTTCAGGATCAAGACCGGCTTCTTTATACTGATCTTTGTTATAGTACATAAGCATTGTAGAATTTGAAAAAGGCATACCTAAATGTCTACCTTTATAGGAAGCCGCAGCCAATGCATTGGGCTCAATATTTGATAAATCAAAATCCGGATATTTTTTTTCTAAATCATCTATCCATAATGTATCCTTATATTCTTTTAATGTAAAAACACCTAAAGCAGCTGACTGCACAAGATCTGGCATATTTTTTACATTATTAGCTTGCAATACAGCTTTTAACTTAGTATCTGTATCCTGATAGGTTCCTTGGTGAACCGCCTTAACGAAGATATTTTTTTCTTTACCAGTTGTATTGTTAAAGTTATCAACAACTTCTTTAAGAACACTACCACCTTTTCCTCCCATAGCATGCCATAATACTATCTCAGTTTTACCATTATTACTTCCTGATGAGGCATTTGCCTGAGGGGTAGTACATCCTGCCAATGTCATTCCCAATAATGCACTAGCAATTATTACTTTTAATTTCTTTTTCATTTTAATATTCACTCCTTATAAAAATATATTTTTTTAATTAACTATTGACCCTGATGTAATTCCACTTACAAGTTTCTTTTGGAAAAATACAAATACAAATATAGTTGGTATTAATATCAATACGGTACCTGCCATAAGCGGACCATAAGAAGATGCCTCAGCAAAATTCAACATAGTGATACCTACCTGTACGGTTCTCATTTCTGGTGTATTGGTTAAGAGCAGCGGCCACAGATAAATATTCCAAAGGCCAACAAAAGAAGATATAAATAAGGATGCCAGTATAGGCTTTGACAGAGGAAGCAGAATTTTTATAAAAAAAAGAAAATTACCACATCCATCTATTTCAGAGGCCTCTTTCAGAGAATTACTTATTGTTTTAAAATACTGTCTCAGCATAAATACATAAGTTGCTGAAAGAAGATAAACTAACATAACGCCTGGATAAGTATTCACAAGTCCTAAATTTGAAATAGTAAGATAATTTGTAATAAGCATAGCGTCACCAGGTAACATCATAGTACATAATATAAATATAAACATAAATCTTTTCCCTTTGAAATTAAAAAGTGCCAATGGATACGCTGCAAGGCTTGCTATTGCAAGACGTATAATAGAACCTACAAAAGCTATTACAAAGGAATTAATTATAAATCTTGTTAGAGGACTCTGCTGGAGAGCTGTTATGTAGTTACTGATAATAAATTTATTAGGTATAAATTTAGGCGGATAACTGATAATTTCACTTTCAGGCATAAATGAAAGCATAATACAATAGATAATTGGAAAAATAATAACAAGTCCTATTAATATACAAATAACCGATAATAAATTATTCATCTTTTTTTGTGTCTTCAAACCAAAACTTTTAATCATTGATAATATACCCCTTTCTTTTCATATCTAAAACAGAATAATAAAAGTAAGAAAGTCATAAGAAACACAATAACACCAATAGTTGAAGCATAGGAATAATTTGCTGAGGTTATACCAGTCTCATATAAGTGATAGATTATAGTTTTAGTGGAACCCTTAGGCCCACCATTGGTAATAACCATTGAAGGTCCTGACATCATCATAGCACCTACAGCATTAGTACAGAGTACGAAAAATAAAGTAGGAGAAGTCATAGGAATATATATATTTTTTAATTTATATAAAAAGCTTGCACCATCTATTTCAGCAGCTTCTACCAATTCTTTTGGCACATTTCTTAAAGCAGCTAAAAATAATAAAAAGTCAAAGCCTATTCCCATCCATACAGATACGATAGTTATAGAGATCATTGCAGTATCAGGATCATTAAACCACTTTAAGTCTAATCCAAAAATATAGTTTATAAGACCCATTCTAGGATTTAACATAGTCTTAAAAATAATGGAAACTGCAGACATTGAAACTGCCATTGGAAAGGAAAACATAGTTTCGTAAACAGAAGAAAATTTACGTTTTTTATTTGCCAGAAGAGCAAGTGAATAACTTATGATAATACCTGCTGGTACTGCCATTGCTACATGATAGAGAGTATTTTTTAGTACAATGTAAAAATTTTTATCTGTTAGAATATCCTTGTAGTTACTAAACCCTATAAATTCCAGGATATTTCCATTGAAGTCCACCAATGAAAAACTGTAAAGGACAGTTCTTATAAACGGATAATATCCAAACATAATAGATAATATCACGCAGGGGACTAGATAAATATAAGGTTCTACAGATTTAGATACTTTTTTGTGTACCTTTTTACTGTTAGTCATATAAATATTCTTTGATGCTACAGGTGTCTTTTGCTTCAATTTATACAACAAAATATTACACTTCCTTTCTTTATATTAAATTAATCTTTAAACAAGTCCAATTTTAGTTCACTTAATTACTCAAAACAATATTATTAACCAAGTATTAACTTAAAAATAACTTTTATTTACCATGATTTACACATTATAACTTTACTTAATATTTTATATTCCACCGAAATTAACCATAAAATTTCTTTTAAGTATTTATATTACAGTAAATAGTTGTAAGAAGTTCCCATACTGATTTATAAGCATTAATAGTTGGTGTGTTAATTTCTCAATTTATCTTTGAATAGACATCAAAAAAACCCATTGCAATATTGAAAATAATTAAGCCCGTAACATCTCAATTATTTATAATATCGCAAAGGGTTTACTCTAAATCTCTACCCTAAATTTATTTAATTACCATAACGTTGTGCCTGCAGTAGAAACATAGTCAGCTCCACCAGCAATGGCTTGTCTCACTTCTTCTGAAGTACGTATGAGTCCTCCAGCAATGATAGGTTGTTTTATCTTACTTTTTACACGTTTTATAACACTTGGCATTAAACCTGGCATTAATTCTACTTGATCTGGCTTTGTCTTATTAATTACCTTAATAGCTGACTCTAAAGCAGTAGTGTCTATAGCAAAAACTCTAAGTGTTGCTGATAATCCTAAGGCTTTTGCTGCTGCTATATTATTAGCTTTTGTAGATATTATACCATCAATGTTAAAATTTTTAGATAAATATTTAATAGCACTGGAATCCCTTCCAACACCACTTATCATCTCCAAATGAACAAAAACTTTTTTTTCAGCTTCATGTAATTTTGTTATTAACTCTTTTAAAATACATATATCTCCTGTTACAAGGTTGACTCTTTGGATTTTACTTCTTATAACACTATCAACTTTGGATAAATCAGTCACAGATGCTATAATTGGATATTCCTTCATTGTTTTATCACACCCTATTAACTTAAGACTTTAATAAGATTATATTATTATAATGTTAATGTAGTATTATACTTTCATTAAGTTCTAGTTAATTGAAGCAAGTTCTTAATTCAGGTGGGTATTCTTTTACCCCATCTGAATCATACATTCAAATCCCTCTTCCTGTAAAAGAAATATGTTGAAAAGGAAAAAATTCCAATCAGTACAATGGATAGAAGAAATACGCCAAAGTTAAGCCCTTTACCCGCCACTAAATCTTTGTAGCTGAAATATTTAAAAGGAGAAAGTATGTTAAGCACATTCAACCTATCAGTTAAATCCGTTATTTTTGATATTATAAAGGATATTAACAGCACACTTACAGAAATTGAACCAGAAACCTTGGATTTTCTGATGAATGCCGCCAATAGCATACCAATAGACAAGAAAATAAGTTGAACAATGAACATACTCAAAATAAACATAAATATTTCACCTGAAATATCTTTTCCATTGTTATAAGCATCAACCATAACGATAGATGATAAAAGTGAAACAATATTCAGAATAAAAATATTAACTAGAGCCGCTAGGAACTTTGAAGTTATTATGGTTGTTCGTGATACTGGTTTAGTTATTAAAAATTCTGTAGTCTTATCTCGCTCCTCTTTTGCAATTATATTGGAGCCCAGTAGTACGGCATGAATAGCCGCTACAAGCTCAATGTAAAGAAACAATACTGCAAAATAGCCGCTCATAGTAGTAACATCAAAAGAACCAAATCCCAGCAGTGCTTTAAGTGAGTAAGGTAGATTATTAAAAAGTTCATTATTCTGACCACTAGAAGAATAAACCGTATATTTACCCATGCCGCTTGCAACCAGCAAAAACATGCATACACTCCATATAATCAGAGCTTTTCTATTAGCTTTTAGTTCCCTTAAGAAAATATTCATAATAGACCTCCTTTTAATCAAAATCTGAAAGCATCTTAGCTTACAGCATGGATATCCTTTTTAGTATAAATTAAATAAGTTGCAGCAACGGCTGCTATAACAATAATTGCACTAACAATTAAATAAGCTGCCTCATAGCTTGAATTTTTAATAATATAGGATAAATCAAAATATCTAAAAGGTGAGATAAATCGAATACCATCATTTTTATCATTATCTATAAGTGCCCCTATAATGAAAAATCCAAAAACTGTTCCTAAAGAAATTGGAAATACTGATTTTAATTTTGTAAAAAATACTGAAATAACCATACCAATAGCCAGGAAAATAAGTTGAATAAAAAATAGCGCAAGATTGATCATAAAAAATACCTTAATGCTGTAATGTGATGTTTTCACAATGGATGCAAGTATATAAGCTCCTGCATAATAGATCACATTGGTAGCTAAAAGCATAGTTATTGCAGCCATAAGCTTAGCAGTGACTATGGAAATACGTGAAACGGGTTTAACCAATAGAAAATCTGCAGTTCTTTCTCGCGCTTCCTTTGAAATAATAGAAACGCCAATATTCATAGCCTGAATAGCTCCACAGAGTGTTATAAATGAAAATATCATTGAATAAAAACCTAATATAGAAGTTATATTGTCAATAGAAATTCCCATAGCCGCTCTCACGGCTGCAGGATAGCTGCCAATGAGTTTCTTAAAATCTGCAGCATCCTCCACAATTCCAGGATATAAAGCAAAATAAATAATAGCAATAGCTAACATAGCACAAATCCATATAATTGTTGATTTTCTCATAGACTTAATCTCATGCAGATACATATTCATATGCTTCAGTCCTCCTTCTCGTAGTAATGCATGAAAATTTCCTCAAGATCAGGCTCTTCAATTGATATATTGCGAAGTTCTATTTCAGCAATTTTTTTCATTACTAAGTTTACATCACCCTTAAATATAAAATTAACATTATTATTTTTAACTTCAAGGCTACTCACTCCACCAATTTTAAAATATTCTTTTGGAATATCAGATTTTGCTTCGATGCTAATTCTCTTATAATTATTCTCCTTTAAAGTACTCATCTTCTCAACCTTGATAATTCTTCCGTCTTTTATAAAGGCCACACGGCTGCACATACGCTGCACTTCACTGAGAATATGTGAGGAAAAGAATACTGTAGCTCCTTTTTCACTTTCAGCCTCTATAAGTTCAAAAAACTTTTGCTGCATTAGGGGATCAAGACCACCTGTTGGCTCATCCAGTATTATAAGCTTTGGCTCATGTAGAAGTCCCTGAACTATTCCCACTTTTTTCTTATTACCAAAGGAAAGGTCCTCTATCTTCTTTTTAAGATCAAGATTCATAATTCCTGCCAGCTCATGGATTCGCTTTGTACAATCTTTTTTATAAAAACTGGCAGAATATTCAAGTAAATCTATTACCTTCATTCCATCGTAGTAAAATACTTCTGAGGGCAGATACCCTACCTCTCTTCTTATTTCTGGATGTTCTATACAGCCCTTTCCAAAAATAGTTGCACTTCCTGCTTCAGGATAAATCAACCCTAGAAGAGTTCGAATAGTAGTAGATTTTCCAGCTCCATTTGGTCCTATAAATCCAAAAATTTCTCCCTGTTCAACCTTCAGATTTACATCCACAATACCTCTAGACTTGCCATAAGTCTTAGTCAGATTTTTAATTTCGATAACACTCATTACATTACCCCCCTACAGATTTATTTAAATAAATTTCATTTATAAAAAGCATCTTTTAACATCTCTAGATATAACTCAAATTCCTTTACTATATCATCCATATTAATATGAGATTTATAATAAACTGGATCCCGTTTTAGATATTCTAACTCACGATTACTGAAACCCTGAGCAACCCAGAATATAATTTGCGAAATACGTTTTGCATCCACTCCATCTTTAAATTTTGAAGTATCAATATTACTAAACAACCTGATATAGCTGTCTTCTAAAATACTTTTCATTTGATTTTCAAGTTCCTGCTTTACTTCTTTGCTATCATCTGCTGATGAAGTCAACATAAAATCATACAATACAGGATACTTTTGAATTAGTTCCATCTCTAAAGTCACAATTTGCTTCCATCTTTTTATGATATCAGTTTCATCATAATTAACTTTGTTATAAAATTCATTTAAAAATATATCCTTAGAATATTCATAGAGAAACAGAAATAACTTTTTTTTACTGCTAAAATAATGAAAAAGCAATCCTTTAGAAATATTAGCCTTTTTAACAATCTCATTTGTGGAAGCATTTTTATATCTGTTATTAGGCATTTTACTTAAGCTAAAAAACATTCAAAAAAGTCAAATTATTATAGACTTAATTTATAGGTCAGATTAAATAATCTGACTCAAAAAGAATAAGATTATTTAATCTGACGATAATTAGTAAGGAGAAAATTTTTTAATTATGAGAAGAAATAATAATGATAAATATAGTAAAAATGCCTTACGGAATAAAAAAATACAATAAACTTTGTAAGTTTAATCAATTTCCAAGTAAATATGGATGCGAAGCATGTGGATTTGAAGGTAAGCTGTACAGACATGGATTTTATTATAGAAACTTAATTACCCTTAAAGGTGCATACAAGATAGTCATCCTGCGTTGTAAATGTCAATCCTGTGGTAAAACCTATTCTCTTATACCCAGTTTTATTATTCCTTATAGGCAATATGCTTATGAAGTTATTCTAACTTCTATTATTATGATGCTAAAACTAGGTTATTCCTTTAGTAAAATATTAACTCTTATAAAATCTCTTAATATTAACTACTCATCTCTTAATACAACAGATCTATCATTTTGGAAAAATAGGCTAGTAAGCTCATTATCGAGTATTCGTTTATTTTTTGCACAGTATAAATTCTATAATTCTAACATAAATAGCAAATTACCTATTGATATCATAAAAAAAATTATTATCTTTTGCCGTTTAAGGCACGATTTTAACTTGGATTATTTTTTACACATGCCTAAGTATTTCTTTTGTAAATGATAATTTAATAGGTACAAATTAGATCTATCTTTTTTATCAAATTAAATACTTCACACTTTTTTAATGTCTTTTTATATCAATCTTGTCCTCATTTCTCTTGTTCTATCTAAAATTTTTGTATAATTCCACACAACCTTTAACGGTTTAAATATCGATTTTAAGTCATAATTATTAATAAAAATAGGAGGTTGATAATCAATGATATTAAAAGAATTTAATCAAAAGATAGCATTATTTCGTTATTCTCTGATTGCACCCATTATAACCAATACATTTACTCAGACTTCTGTAAAAGATTATTTAGCAGAAATTGCAGCAAAGTCTTATACACTGCCTAACGGCAAGAAAAAAGAGTATTCTCCTGCAACAATCAAAGGATGGCTAGTTCAATATAGGAAATATGGTATTGATGGCTTATATCCAAAATCAAGAGCTGATAAAGGTACTTCCAGAAAAATTTCAAATGAAACCAAAGAATTTATTATAAACAGTAAATTAAATTCACCTAAAAAAACTGCCAAGTACATATATCATGAAGTTATAGCTAAAGGTTTTGAAAGTGAAACTAGTATTTCCCTGTCAACAGTAACTAGATTTATAAATAAGGCTAAGATAGGTTCTAAAAAGCTTGTACCTGATGATAGAAGAGCCTTTGAATTTGAGTTTTCCAATGAATGCTGGCAATCTGACGTATCTGTAGGTCCTTACCTTACTATAGAAGATAAAAAATTCAAGACTTATATTATAGCTTTTTTAGATGATTCCAGTAGAGTCATTGTAGGATGCAAAGCATTTTTTAAAGATGATCTTTTATCTCTTATGTCTGTATTTAAAGATGCGGTAGCATCAAAGGGAATTCCTAAAAAAGTTTTCGTTGATAATGGAAAGATATATAAAAGTGAGCAATTTCATTTGATTTGTGCAGCTCTTGGTAGTATTTTAAGTTTTGCAAGACCATATTCCCCTCAATCTAAGGGCAAAATTGAAAGATGGTTCCAAACTATGCAAAAACAATGGATGAATTCAATTAATTGGAATGATTTTAAATCTATAGACCTTTTAAATGAATCCCTGTCGGGTTATGTTAACAGTTATAACAACACTATACATTCCTCAATAAACAAAAAACCAATTGATAAGTACATGTCTAATGTTGAAAATATAAGATTTATTGATTCTAAAACTGAACTAGACTATTTATTTTTATATAAAGTACTCCGTACTGTAAAAAATGACTCCACAGTATCTATAGGTACAAAAATATTTGAAGTACCACTAAAATATGTTGGTGACAAAATAAATATACGCTATGATCCATCATCTATTGATAAAGCTTATATTTTTTCACAGGATGGTAAACTTGAAGATACTATTTTCCCTGTTAAAAAAATTGATAATTCAAAAATCAGAAGAACTAACAATACTAATTCTGTTGATTTTTCTGCCTTTGAAGCTAACTAACCGGAGGTTGATATTATGTATAAAGCTTTTTATGGCTTAACTTTTGATCCTTTTGATAAAAATCTTGACTTAAAATACAGTTTTAAATCTGAGGATTTCTCTAAAGCAATGAATAGATTAGAATTTTTAAAATCTGTTTTAGGGATTGGCGTTATTACTGGAGAGCCTGGAGTTAGTAAGTCTTTCTTGCTCCGCAATTTTGTAGATTCACTAAATCCAAATTTATATAAGTGCGTATACATTCCTATTTCCACTTTAACTGTTATGGACTTCTATAGAGCATTATGCGATGGTCTTGGAATAATTCATGCTCAGAAAAAAGTAACTATGTTTAAGCAAATACAAGAGTCTATATACACTTATAGCCACAGTAAAAATGTAATTCCAGTTATTATAATTGATGAATGTCAATTTTTAAGCAATTCCATTCTTGATGATTTAAGAATAATATTTAATTTTCATATGGACTCAAAGAATTATGCTATGTTAATTCTTTCAGGTCAACCTAATTTTTTACTTCAACTCAGCAGGCAGGTCCATGAAGCACTACGTCAACGAATCATAATGAATTATTGCTTAAAAGGGCTAACGCATGATGAATGTAAGCCCTACATAACTTCTATGCTAAAAGCCGCAGGCTGTTCAGAACCAATTTTTACTGATGATGCTTTTGAACTCATTTATTCAAGCACTAATGGAGCTATAAGACCACTAAATTCTCTAACGAGAATGTGCCTTATCTCTGGTGCTAATGAAAGACTTACTTCTATTAATTCAGATACAGTTTATAAATCTCAGAGTGAAATTGATCTTACAATTTAAAATTTTTTACACTGCTTATTCTGAGCAGTGTTTTTCTATGCCTATATTTATTGACCAATTTTAGAATTTTATACATTGTGGATATTGTGGAGAAAGGGTTATTTAATTTGATTTTTGAGACTTAATTTGCCATTAGTAAGATTATTTAAACTGATTTTTTACCACATTATTACTAATTTTAGGCTGAAATAATTTGACTTTTTAAGGATTAAATAATTTGACACGTAACATATATCCCTTTTGTGCAAATTCATCTAATGCTGCATTTATAATAGCTTCTCGTTTTTTTTGTCCAAGGCTCATAAACTTCGAAATCAAACTATCTCCTCCTCATACCAAAATCGATGACCACATCGGTCAATGAAATTATAACGCCATTGACCACATAAGTCAATATTAATATAATTAAAAAAATCAGCTTTTTATAAGATAAATTAATAGATAAAAAGTTGCCTGTAATGTATACATACGAATTGTAAGACAGCTACTTTCATTACTATTTTAAATTTAACCTGACTACCTTGGCGTAAGTCTCCCCCTTATTCAAGTGGGAGTTCAACGCCAAGTAAGCCATGCATTCCCAGTTCTAAAATCTAACTTCTCTCTATCCTGACCTTACTTCCGCCCATTCCTGCCTGTGCAGCAGTTACTATAAGCTTTACCGGCACTCTATTCTTTATAGATTCCACATGACTTATTATACCTATAGACAATCTGTCATTATGAATCCTCTCTAAAGAATCCATAACTACTTCCAAAAGATTATCGTCAAGAGTTCCAAAACCTTCATCTAAAAAGAATAACTCTAAAGGTGCTGTACCTTTAAGCTGTATTTGGGCTGATAGTGCTAGAGCCAGGGCCAGAGAAGTTACAAAAGTCTCTCCTCCAGATAGTGTAGAAGCATCTCTCTCTGCTCCTCCATTTTTATAATCTCGTATAATAAATTTACCATTGTCATCAACTTCAAGTCCATAATTACCTGAAGTTATCTCCTTCAGCCATTTACAAGCTTCAATGGACACATATTTAAGCTGATTTGCTGCAACAAATTCCACAAACTTCTTACCTTTAAACAATTTATCAAGATCATCTAAAAGGGCTAATTTGTGTTCCAGCTCCTCTCTATCCACTAAAAGCTTTTTCTTTTTTAAAAAACTTTCCTTTAGTGTAGTAACTTCCGTTTCTAATCTTATTTTATCTTCCTCTAAACTCTTTAGCGTCTTTTGAATATTATTTTTTGAATTCTGGATTTCAAGCCACTGTTCTTCAGACAATATTCTGTTATTAATTTTCTTTTTAATATTCTCTATATTTCCTGTAAGTTTAGTAACAATATTTTTATATTCTTCTACTAGAAGCTTTAATTTGTCAATTTCCTCTCTAGACATAAAATTGTCTTTGACCTTATCTATACTTTCTATCCCCTCTTCACCAAGTGCACTTTGAAGCTTATCCCTATCTTTTACACTTCTTTCCTTAAGGCTTAATAGCTTGCTTTTGGCAGAAATCATATCATTATTACATTCATTATAAAGGAGTTCTATTGCATTTTTATTTTCTTCTGATTTTTCATATTCTTCATTTATTAATTTTATGGCTTTACATATTTCTAAATGGATTTCCTCCAAATCTTCAATATTACCTGCCTTACTTTTTATAGCCTTCTTTTTTTCCTCTATATTTTTATTTTTTTCAATGAGGATAGTTCTATTTTCCTTGAATTCTTCTCTAAGTTCACTTATATCTTTATTTAAATCTTCCTTTATTAAGAGCTCATTATCCAGCCTTTTTCTTAACTCCTTTATTTCCTTTTCTAAAAGAGTCTTTTCTTTTTCTTTCCTTGAAATTTTATCTCTCTCCGATTTAAAATCTTCAATAGACGTATCCTTTTTTAGAAGTTCCAGTTGTCTGTTATTTTTATTTAATTCATCCTCTAAAGACACTAAATTATTATCTATTTTTTTTAATTGCTGCCCATTTTCAATTTCCTTTGTACTTTCTCTGCTGTATTCAACCTCTAAAATACCCTTTTCTTCAATTAAAGATTTAATTTTTTTATCCAAACTTACTTTTTTTTCATTGAATTTACTTATATGCTGTTTTAAAATATCAAACTTAGTTTTAAGTTCATCTACTGAAATACTTTTAAATCCATCTCCCAATTCTCTAATTTTTAAATTACATTCTTCTATGTTCTTATCCTCAGCTTTAATATTTGTCTGCAATTTTATTATTTCCTGCATCAATAGTGTATATTTTTTATCTCTATTGTCTAAATCCAAATTCAGTTCATCTACATTATTAATTTCTAATATTTTTATATTTTCTATAGAATGATGCTTTGACCCGCATACTGGGCAAGGCTTCCCCTCTAACAATGTGTTTCTCAAATTATGAGCTATATTTTCAGTTTCTGCTTTTTTTATGGAAGTCTTTATTTTTTTTATTTCCTCTTCCAAAAATACTCTTTCACTTTCTCTTTTATCCAGATCCTTTTTAAAAACTTCAATATTTTTAGTACCGTTATTTAACTTGGTATTATACTCTTTGTATTTATTCCATTTTTCTGTGGCAGTGTTTAATTGTGACTGAAGATTTAACAATGTATTTTCATCCCCAGGACAATTCTGTAGAAGATTATTTAAATCCTCATTACTATTATTCAGCAGATCTTTGTTGTCTTTAATTTTTTTAAGCAAATTTTTACCCTTAAGTTTAGCTTTTTCTAAACTTAACAGTACAGATTTTTTAGAGGCTGATAAATCTTCTTTCTGTTTTGACAAATTTTGAAGTGTATTTAAAATCAATATACCTTCATCAATTTTTCGCTTATGTTCTTCATGTACTATTAAAGTTTCTACTTTATTTTCTCTTTCCATAATACTGCTGTTGATATTATCAATAATTACTCTATTTTTCTCTATTTTTATATTTGTGCTCTTACCCCTTTTTTCTACATCATTTATATTTTCTTCCAGAATAATCTTTTCCCTATTTAATACATCAAGTAACCTTTTTTCCTCTATGGCATCTATAACTTTCTGCTGCCTTATAGTTAAATCTGGCAGATCTTTTTCTTTCCTTCTTTTAGCTTTTTCCAATTGAGCTTCTGCCTTTTTTTTATTTTCTTCTGTAACTTTCATCTTATTACCTAGCTGTATAAGATTATTATTTATATTGGCAATCTGCTTTAATGTATCCTCGTAACTATCTACATAGGGCTTTAACTTTAAAGCACTTTCAGCTAAAGATATCTTTTTTGAGTCCTTATTTATATCCTCTTCCCTCTCTTTAAGTTCAGCTTTTCTATGTAATTGTTCCTTTAACTCTTCCTGAAGATTCCATAATTCCTTTTCCTCATCATACTTCTTTTCACAAATCTTTAATTCTTCTTGAGCTCTATCATAATGCTCCTTTTTTTCAATCAGTGTATTTGTCTTGTCCTGAAGTATTTCATTATTTACATTTTCATATCCCTTTAATTCTCCATCTAAAAGATTCACCTTTTCTCTTTCTCTTTTAATCTTGCCATTTAACTTTATTGAAAGATTATCTCCATATTTCTGAAGATTAAATAATCTTTCCAGCATATTTCTTCTATCTTTTCCTTCAAGCTTTAAAAATTCACTGAATTTTCCCTGAGGAAGCACCACGGTTCTAGTAAAATCTTCCAATGTCAATCCAATTATCTCTTCACATTTGCCTGTTACACTTTTAGCTCCTTCTTCTAGAATTATTTTCTCATTATTTTCTATACTTATTATTTTAGCTGATCTAGTCCTTACATTTCCTGTTTTAGGATCTCTTCTAAACTCTCTATCTACTCTATATCTTTTTATTTCTACTGAGGAAATTTGAAATTCAAAACTGACGTTCAGACTGCTGCAATTGGTATTCATATAATTTGAACTCTTTCTTGCAACTTCTCCGTATAATGCTAAAGTAATGCCATCCAGTATTGTAGATTTACCACTACCTGTAGGACCAAATATTCCAAATAAACCTTTATCCGTCAATTTTTGAAAATCAATATCTTGACTGTCTATAAAGCTATTAAGCCCCTTTATCTTAAGTTTAATTGGTCTCATTTTCCTCTTCCCCTTCCCTTATAATAGATAACAATAAATCTACCACTTCCGGCTGTGGTTCAACTTTTCTTTCCTTAAAGTAGAATTCCCTAAAAATGTCTTCAAAAGATTTTTCTGAAAAACTATTTATATTCAACTCATCATTATTTCCCTCTAATATTTTAGGCATGATTTCCAAAATATCTTTTTTATTATTTTTCATCAACTTTATTTCATCTTCTCTTATATATCTGTCCGTTGTTATCTCAAGATAAACCCAGCAATTTCTATCTTTATTTTCTATACATTTCTCAATGGCTTCCTCAATGCTTTTACATTTCCAGAGCTCTATAGGTTTATATACTTTAAATTCAATCTCTTCAATATGGCAGTTTTCTCCCGCTTTTACATCTATAATAAAACATTTTTTCGTAAAATTGATTTCTTTCTTATTGTAATGTATGGGGGACCCAGCATATCTTGCTCTTCTATCCGTGCCAGGTACTATCTGAGGCTTATGTACGTGTCCTAGTGCAATATACTGAGCTTTTTCAGGAAAACAGCTTCCATCTACAATAAAACTACCTCCCAGCTGAATACTTCTCTCGGAGCCTGCTTCTTCACTTCCCATGGCAAATAGATGAGATACTGCTATATTTACAGTATCTTCTCTATAATTTTCACTTAAACTTTCAAATAAAGTTTTTACTCTGTCACTGTAAGAATCCAATTTTTCCTTTTCCTCGTCCATTGCCCCATACAATACTTCATTTAATCTCTTTTCGCTGGGGTAAGGAACTGTTAAAATTACAGCCCTTTCCCCTTTTATCCCAACTTCAATAAAGCCTTCTCCAGAATTAACAACCTTATGACTGCCATATTCTCCTGTTGGAACAACAGATTTTGGAGTACCCACCATTATAATTCCATGATCTCTTGCTAAAGGTCCTGCTGCTATAAGTCTATCAGGGTTATCATGATTACCTGATATCACCAAAGTTAATCTTTCACCCTTAGCAGATAATTTTTTTAATGTGTTATAAAACATTCTCTCTGCTCTTGCAGGGGGATTAGCATTATCATAAATATCTCCTGCAATAATTATTAAGTCGATGTCATTAGATTTTACTATTTCAACAAAGTCATTGAGAAAGGCATCCTGCTCATCCATGCGACTGCAGCCCTCTAAATTTTTACCTAGATGCCAATCCGCTGTATGTAAAATTCTCATTTGTTTCCCCTACTTCCTTTTAACCTATTTGCTTTAGTACTATTTTACCATCTTCATAATCCTTATCATAGCCTAACTATATTATTGACAATAAAAAATATACAAACATATGTTCCGAACAAAAATATAAAAAATCACAAGCAATATTATGTAAATATAACTTGTGATTTTAAAAACTATAAATTTTAATACTCACAGCGTAGAAAATATTATGAGATTTTTATTATAGATTATCATAGTTCCCAGTACTTAACATCAAACTTTACATCACCATTTTTTGAATAAAAAATTATATCTCTGCTATCCCTATTAGGATATATTCTGGCTGTAAAAACTTCTTCCCCATCATTTACAAAGATCTCAATGGAAGAGGTATCCATAAATATGTGAAGCTTTAAATTACCATGATTTTTAACATCACATTTTCTAACTCCCTTTAAGCTTAATCCACTTTTATCTCTATCCAAAATTAATTTTTCACTTTTGACATCATAATAAATTACAGTTTCTTCACTTAAAGTTTCATTGCATCTCAGCTTTATCCCAAATTCTGAAACAGCACTCCAGGAAAAGTCACATAATAATTCATAACTATCACCATTTATGTTATTAAAATCAACCTGTTCATTTTTTATTTCAACATTTCTATAGGATATCTCATTTTTTCTTAAAAGTTTCATTTCCTCTGCTGGTTTTTGAATTATTCTATCATCTTTCATATCTAGTTCTCTTACCATTGAAAGGCAGTGAAGCCAGCCATTTTTAACGGTAGGAGCTTCATCTTCATCCGGCAGTCCTATCCATCCTATCAAAAGCTTTCTTCCTCTATCATCCTCCATGAACTGAGGAGCATAGAATTCAAATCCTCTATCTAATTCCATAAAATTTTTATAATTTAATTTTCCAGTTTTGTAGTCCAAATTTCCTACAAGATAGCCACATTGATATATATTATTATACAGATCACCCTGCTTTTCAACTCCCTGAGGACAAAAGATCAATACATCCTTTCCCTTTATGTTTAGTAAGTTAGGACATTCCCACATATAGCCTAAAAAGCTCAAATCTTCTATATTTGATCCTGCTACTTCCCCTATCAAATTCCAATCAAATAAGTTATAAGAACTATAAAGTATTGCAGTCCCCTGTTCTTTTACTGTTTGAGCTCCTATTACCATATACCATACTCCATCATGTTTCCAAACTTTAGGGTCTCTAAAATGTCTCGTATATCCCTCTGGCTGATTGTTTATAACTGGATTATCACTGCTTTTTATAAAGTTTATATTATCCTCAGTTTGTGCAATGCACTGATAGGTTTCTCTATTTCCACAGCTATTTTTGACATTCCCAGTATATATCAAAGTAAATTTACCATTGTAATCAACTGCACTGCCTGAATAGCATCCATCTTTGTCATACCAATCCCCTGGTGAAAGTGCTATGGGAAGCTGCTGCCAATTAACCAGATCAATACTCTTTACATGTCCCCAATATACTTTTTTACCTTTAGGGAAAAGAGGATTAAGCTGATAAAAGAGATGATACTCTCCATTTATGTTAATAAATCCATTGGGATCATTCATAAAACCTACTGGAGGCATTAAATGGTACTTCAATCTGTGATAATCACTATTAACTCTTTCTTTCCCATCTGAAATTGCCTTATATGCCAATTTCATTAATTCTTCATTTTTATTCATATAACCATCACCATCAAATTTCTATTATTTTTAATTCATTTTATATTAACTCACCAAGCAGCTCTGTAAGTTTATTCTACCCCGACTACCGCTAATCCATCACCTTGTTTTACTTTACCATATTTCAGTGATTTAACAAATTTCATTGAATCAGAATTTGTGACAATAATCATAATTATTGGAGATTCAGCTTCCTCCTTTACTAAATCCAGATCGAATTCCACTAATTTCTGCCCTTTCTTAACCACATCACCAGTTTTAACTAATGCATTAAACCCTTTACCATTCATCTTAACAGTGTCTATACCTATGTGAATAAGCACTTCAACTCCATCACTGGTTTTAATAGCAACAGCATGTTTTGTATCAAACATCAGTGTTATACTTCCATCTACAGGTGCAACTACAACACCATCTTCCGGATCCACTGCTATACCCTTTCCCAATAATTCTTCAGCAAAAGTCTTATCTGGTACCTTTTTAAGGGACATTGCATTTCCATTACTGGGTGATACTAAATTACAAAGAACACTTGCATCTGCCTCATTAATTTCCAAATCATCTAATTCTTCAACTTCTTCAGTATTTTCATTCTCTTCTTCTTTTATGCCAATAATAAATGCGATGATAAAAGCACCTGCAAAGGCTAAAACCAAACCTATTAAGTAGTGAATTATAGAACCCTGCTGTACAATTGCCGTTCCTGGTATACCAGTTACCCCAATACCATTCATTGCAACTTTAGTTAATACAATATAACCGCCGCCTATAGCACCGCCTATAGCTGCTGCTACAAAAGGTCTTACAAATCTTAAATTAACTCCAAAGATTGCCGGTTCAGTTATTCCAAGCAAAGCTGATAGAGCAGCTGGAGAAGCAATTGCTTTTATCTTCTTATTTTTTGTCTTAAAGTAGACTGCAAGAGCAGCACCACCTTGAGCTACATTGGCCATTGACCAAATTGGAAGCAGAAAGTTTTTATGAATCTCAGGATTTGCAATCAGAGCCGCCTCTATGGCATGAAAACTATGCTGTATCCCAGTAATAACAATTAATGAATAACAGCCTCCAAACAATATTCCTGCAAATACTCCTGCTGTATTATATAATGTTTGAAGCCCAAAAGAAATTCCATCTCCAAGTAATCTTCCTGCAGGCCCTATTACTAATAATGAAAAAAATGCACTAATCATTAATGTAAAAAATGGTGTAAGTAAAATATCCAGTACATCTGGAATAATCTTTCTTAAAATCTTTTCTATACGACTCATTACCCAAACTGCAATCAATATTGGAAGAACTGTTCCCTGATAACCTACCATGCCAACATTAAGTCCAAACACAGAAATAGTTGTTTTAATTCCCTCACCAAGGGTCCATGCATTTTGCAGATCTGGATGTATCATTATAGCTCCCAATGCTGCTGCCAAAAATGGATTGGTATCAAATTCTCTAGCGGCACTAAAAGCAATTAAAACTGGTAAAAATACAAAGGCTGCATTTGAAAACATATTTAACAATATATATATTCCACTTTTATCATCTATCCAATGAAAAGTCTGAAACATACCTAGTAATCCCATCAAAAGGCCACTGGCAACTATTGCCGGAATAATTGGAACAAATATATTTGACAGCATTCTTGCAAATTTTGCAAAGACATTCATATTTTTTGCTCCTGCTTTTTTAGTATCACTTAAGCTGGCTTGCTGAATGGAAGTTCCCTCTGTAAATGCATTATAAACTTTATTTACTGTTCCCTGACCAATTATAATTTGAAGTTGCCCTGAGCTATTAAATACCCCTTTAACTGCATCAATTTTTTCAATCTTTTTTACGTCTGCCTTTTTTTCATCTTTTAAAATAACTCTCAATCTTGTGGCACAATGTGCTGCACTTGCTACGTTGCCTTCACCCCCTAAATACTTTAAGATCTCTTTAGCTACTTTGCTATAATCCATTATTTAATCCTCCTTGTATATTTTCTATGCCAGAATACTATTTTTACTAAAAATAATGTTATCTTTTTTTATAGTTTTAATTTATTTCTCTTACAAAATTTATGCTTATTAAAAATTCCGACATAATCAATACTTTAAATTTATAAAATAAAAAAACCTAAATTGAAAAGTATACCTATTGTATATACTTCAATTTAGGTTTTGCCTGCATAACCAGTAACAATCCCAGATATTAAATTTTATCTTTTAATTGTGCTCTATACTAGAAATAACTCTCTGTATATGGAGAGTAAGATAGACTACTTCACCATCATTTATTTTATAATGATAATTTTTTTCAACAAATTTCTTTATTTTCAATGCACAATTATGAGGTTGTTTATAATTTTCCCTTACTATTTCTAAAAATTCGTCCTGATCCTGAGATAAAGTTTTATTTGAAATTACCCTTTGAGCAAAATACTTCAAATGTGTTATCAACCTATCATAGGAAATATCTTCTTCATTAAATTCTATGGTAAAAAAGTATTTTATTATATTCAATATTTGCTGAACAATTGTAGTTATATTCATGGTATTATCCATGCTTTCATTAAGAGAAGCATCAATTAAATGCAATGCAATATAACCAGCTTCATCTATATTCATTTTGATATCGAGTTCTTTTTCAATCAGTTTAATCGCCCATAGACCAACTTCATATTCTTTTTTATGAATCCTTTGAATTTCCCAAAGTAAATGATTTTTAAGATTAATCCCTTCCTTAAATCTTTTAATGGCAAAGGCTATATGATCTGTAAGTGCTATATAAATATGATCATAAAATTCCGTATTTAATTTTTCTTTACCGTAGCTTATTATAGCTTCAGATAATTTTACATATTCCAAGGGAATTTCATTTATTAACTTTTGAAACTTTTCATTTTCAATTGTATTTTCCAGAATAAAGACTTTTTCAATTTTTGAATTAGAAATAATATCTCCTGTCTTCTTTTGAAAAGCAATTCCTCTTCCCATAACCACTTTTTCAAGCTTTGTATTCTTATCTAAAGTTGTAACTACATTGTTATTCAATATTTTTTTAATTATCATAGTAATCACCCCAACGTTATGTGATATAAACAGAGTTCTTTGTTTCAGGTGGAATCTTTTCCCATCTGAAACTTACTAACAGAGTTCTTAGTATCGGTATTTTCGATACTTAGAAATCGTTGTCCTTTAGGGTAAATCGTTATCCAGGTACGTAGCATCCGTTATTTCCCACTGTGCAAAGTGCGTTGGAAGTATTACGGATGGTAGTCATCGGATAAAATGCTATTATCTATTATAAATATAACTTAATAGAATTATTTAAATATATCAATAATAACTAGCAAATTTATTATTCACATAATAAAACACCCAAATTAAAATAAATACAAATTTATCTTAACTTGGGTTTTGCCTGCCTAACAGTTACAATCCCTTTATTCATTTTATGAGCTTATGATAACATTTTCATTATTATCTGTCAACATGTTTTTAACAATATTTTATTATCATTTTAACTTTTAGCTTATTTCAAATTTAAAATAATTAGCACTGTATAGGATAAATTATTATACAAATAATTATAGTTTTATCTTTTGTAAAAGGAGTAAAGGGTGCAATTACGCACCCTTTACTTCAGCTATATATTTTTAAATTTTAATTTTAAATCCTTTAAATCTTTTAATATTTTGTAATATTCCTTATCAAGAGCTTTAACATCATCCTTTTTAGAAGGAGCAGAAAGCTTACCTATAACTTCTGAAAGACGATTTTCAAGCACGAGTACTTGTTTTTTTATCTCTTCTTCTCTGTGAATTACAGGATTATTCTTTTTCTCCATATATTCTTCATAGGTTCCCCTTGAAGCTTCAATCTCATGATTTTCAATGTATAGAATATTATCTGCTATGGCATTTATAAATCTTCTGTCATGAGAAACCAATAGGATAGTGCCAGAATAGTCCTTTAGTACCTTTTCAACAATTTCAAGAGAATCTACATCCAAATAATTAGTGGGTTCATCCAGTATAAGTAAATTTATATCACTAAGTATAAGCTTTGCAAAACAAACTTTAACCCTTTCTCCTCCGCTTAGAACTTTAACCTTTTTATATACATCTTTATCTTTAAATAAAAGCCTTGCCAAGGTAATTCTAACAAAGTTTTCATCATATATGCTATTTTTAGTTACATTTTCAAGTATACTCAGTTCCTCCTCTACAATATCAAGACTCTGACTATAATACCCTATTTTAAGAGCTTTTGATTTTTTTATTGAAACCTCTCCATTTATAATCATCTTTAAAAGAGTACTTTTTCCGCATCCATTGGGTCCTATAAGAGCATTTTTAGAATTATTATATATAGTAAATTCTGCATCTTTAAATATAATTTTATTTTTGAAGGCTTTATTTATGTTATTTCCACAGATAACTATATTACTATGAAGTTTATTTTCTTCTGGTACATCTAGTTTTATCCTTTTTGTCTCAGGAGGTTTTCCCTTTATATTTATATGCTCTAATCTTTTCTCCATATTCTTTGTGGTTTTATTAAGATTGGCTTTTGCCTTCTGTCCACCCATTCTATGAAGTCTTGCCTCGGAATTTCCCATACGTTTTGGAGTCCTTTTTATAGAGTCCCCCTTCCTTTTCACATTTTCAATAGCTCCCTCAATTCTACCTTTCTCCTTTATATATTGTTCATATTCAAAGACTTCTCTGTTATATTCCTGATCTTTCTGTTCTCTATAACTTCTGTAGTTACCTCTATATTCTTTAATTTTTCCCTTATTTAAATCAATTATCTTGTTGCACAATCTATCAAGAAATTCTCTATCATGAGATACAATTATAAAAGCTCCTCTATACTTTCTAAATTTTTCTTCAAGAATTTCTATACCTTCAATATCTAAATTACTGGTAGGCTCATCAGCTATTATCATATTACTGTTTTCATAAAATCCCTTAGCAAGCTTAAATCTAGTCTTTTCCCCTCCGCTTAAATTACTATCCCATTTTATATTAGCACCAAAGGCTTTGGCAGCCTCACTATCTATACTTCCCTGAATCTCTTTATCAAGCTGTCCTATTAAGCTGAATTTACCATAGCTTTTAACGGTTCCTTCGTATTCATTGTCTATTCCAGCAAGTATATTTATAAGTGTAGTTTTACCTTCACCATTAATACCTACAAGACCAATTCTATCCTCAGAATATATCTTAAGATCTTTTATATCAAGTATTAACCTGTCTCCAAAATACTTTTTTATACTTTTACATTCCATTAACAACAAAAAATCCCCTCCTTAAACCTAGAGAGGATAGCATCCTTAAATATCAATTAATCTCATTTAGCCAAAATAACATATTTGCTAAAGCTAGATTAATTCCTGCAAACCTTACGCCCTTATATTATTTTTAAGATACATGGGGTACGCAGGATAAATATTACTATAAAAGTACAATTAAAAGTGTATTTACACAATGGAATACACAAATAAACCTGCAGCAAACCGCAAGTAAAAATAAATACTTTTAGCCAGTAATAAAGATATTATAAAAGCAATGATAAACTATCCACTCATAGGTTTTAATAAAATTAAACACAAAAACTTAATCTGTAAATTTAAAGTTTTAATTATTTATTAAATGATCCTTATAAGTGAATTACATTCTCATGGCTGCAAATACCTTTACCCTTTCATTTATTTATTAGATTTGTACTTTACAGATTTATTGTAGCATGGTATTTAAATAAAAGCAATGTTACTCAGTTAAATCACAAGACAAATTAATTAAACTGTAAAATATTATTTCATTGTCTTTAAAATATCTTTTTGAAATTTACGCTGCTGTCTGTAAAATTCAGTATTATATAGATTAGGCATGTATTCATTATGAATTTTCACAATACCGATTAATGACTTTTTTAAATCTTTAATATTACCTACCGCATAAGAACCTACAATACAATTTGTCATTACAGCTCCCCTCGACACCTGAAGTGTCATAACTTCAGTGCCTATTATATCCGCTTTAATCTGATTCCACAGATCATCTTTACTTCCGCCTTCTGCTATGGTAATAGTATTAATATCAATACCTGCACCTCTATAGACATCAGTAATCTCCAAATACTCATAGGCAATCGATTCCAAAATAGCCCTCCACAAAACATATTGGTCTGTATCTAAAGTCATATTTATAAAACTTCCCTTAAGATTTGAATACTCTCCATGGGTATCTGTTAAATAAGGCAGAAAAAATACGCCATTACATCCTGGAGAAACTTTTCTCGCTTCTCTGCTTAATCTTTCATAATAGTTATCATCCTCTGATTTCTTGCAAAGGTTATCCTTAAACCATCTTAAAGATAATCCTCCAGTCCTTACAAATCCCCAGTAAAAGTATGTATTTTCAAGAGTTCCAGAGTTAAAAATAAGTCCACTTCCTCTTCTGCTGAGTTCCGGTACGATCCCACTGGTAGAAACACAAAACATGGCACAAGTCCCAGCCACATCTACTGCTCTATTTGCATCAATTACTCCATTACCAAGCATAGACTGCATAGTGTCGCCAGCACCAGCACAAATAGGAATACCTTCTGGAAAACCAGTTTCTCTGGCAGACTCTATTGATAAACCTCCAATTATATCCCAAGGTTTCACAATTTTAGGCATATAACCTTTATCTATACCTAAGATTTCAAGTTGCTCATATGACCATTCTTTATCATAAACACGATATCCAAGTCCCCAGCCAGACATAGTTCCCCAATCAATAAAAGCATCCTCACTATTTAATCCTGCAAGTCTTGACAAAATATAGGCAGCATTATGTACAAACTTTTTGCCTGATTTTTTAAAATTTTCATCATTAGCTAAAATCCATCTTGCATGCATAGCTGGAAACATGCAGCTTGCCTCAGCATTTCCCGTTTCTTTCTGCCATAGGGATAGATTTAAATTGTTAATGACTTTAACATCTTCCTC
Source organism: Clostridium pasteurianum DSM 525 = ATCC 6013 (assembly GCF_000807255.1). Classification (NCBI taxonomy): domain Bacteria; kingdom Bacillati; phylum Bacillota; class Clostridia; order Eubacteriales; family Clostridiaceae; genus Clostridium; species Clostridium pasteurianum. The sequence continues at coordinate 3,220,135 of NZ_CP009268.1, forward strand.
AGTTCTAGAATCCAAATAATTTATATATGGTGTAATAGCTTCTCCACTCTCATCAATCCCAACTATACCGCATATAATGCCGTCACCCATAATAGATTTAACTGAGTTTAAAGGTATTTTTTTATTTCGTAACTGAAGTGCACATTCCTTCATTCCCTTTTTAGTAAGATATAGATATTCCTCTGCATCCATTTCCACCCAGCCAGTATGGGGATATTTTAAAGTGGTTTTATTGGCTGCTTCAGCTACACAATTCATATGTTCATCATATATGGCAACCTTAACACTTTGAGTACCAGCATCAAATCCAAGAAAATACTGCTGCATTTTTAATACCTCCTGCATTCTATAAAAAAATTTTATACCTTCATAAATATTTATATCATTATTGTTAACCTATTAAATTGCATAATTAATTTATTTTCACTCATACATCTATATATGGGGTCTTTGATTTCAAATGTATACTGTATATAGAATTTGAAATTTAAAATTATGCAATATGAAATTTCATCAATTAATAATGAAAAGCTAATCATGTAGCTCTTCAAATTATTAATTTTCTTTTTTCTTTTATATTATCATATGTATTCCACAGATAATGCATATAAATTTCAAATATACAGAAAATAATTACTATAAACAACAATAAATTTATCATGTATATACTAATGGTTAATAACTATAAATCCATAGAAAGGATAATATTTTTATGCTTAATAAAAATAATAATAAATCAGTAATTGTAATAGCCGCATTATTTGAACTAATTCTTACCACCACAGTTATAACTGCTATTTTATCAAGGCAATGGAAGATTTTATACCTATCTCTGCTGGCTGCAGTCTGTCTTATACTTCCTTTTATAATTACATATATCTCTAATATAAAGAATATAATGCTACCTCCCAGCTTTAACTTGGTAAGTTTGTTATTTATTTTTTCTGCACAATATTTAGGTGAAATCAAGAGATTCTATGATATATTTTGGTGGTGGGATATATTTCTTCACAGCATATTCGGTATGTACGCAGTTATAATAGCCTTATATATAATACAGGGAATTATAAAAAAGAAGCAGGGAATTACAAAGCAGCGGCTTATTCTTTTCAATGGAGTATTTTCATTTAGCTTTTCAATAGCCTTGGGTACATTATGGGAGATGTTTGAATTTACAGCAGATTGTTTATTTAAAACTAATATGATAACAGGTGGATTTCAAGATACTGCTACAGATCTTATTGCAAAAATTTTAGCTGCTTTTATTACCTGCGCAGTATATTATCATCATAGCTTAAGAAAATAAGAGATTGAATATTGCCTCTAGCTATTAGCTGAAAGCCATTTTCGATAAAGTTCTTTTGTCTTAAATCCTTTACTGAGTATCATTTCCATTTCAGACAAACGCTTTTTTCTGGTTGCTTCCTGTTTAGCACTATAGACATATCTTGCCCAATCTTTTTTATATCCAGAAGTTAAATTTTTATAAAACTCAGACAAAATGGTATCACCAGAAAGATAATCTTCAATTTCAGGTATATATTTAATATAGTCATCTACATATTGGCTGCTGGCAGTTGAAGTCTTTCTTTTGCTAGAACCAGCCTCTTTTACCCCCACAATAGTAAATGTTTCATCTAAGCTTACCATTCGCGCAAACTTTACATTACTATCTCCAATATATCCATCTCCCTTGTCATCTACATTTAAACTAGGAAGAATTTCATCTCTATGAATAAAATCTGAGTATATTTTATTGCCCTTTTTAGGATATGCAATATATAAATATCCATTACTATTTAATCTATTTTCATTAATGACTTCATCAATAATTTCTTTTAAGCCATTAATATTGAATACAAAAGCAAAAATCAGATCATATTTATCCTTATTAAAAGTGGAATCATATTTTTGTAAACTATGAAAATATTCATTTTTCAGCTCTGGTAAATTAATTATCGCAATAGAATTATACTTATCTAATTTTAATTTTTCTACAATAGTTTTTTCAGCCAAATTTATTCACCCTTCCTATTTTGTTTAAATAGTAAAATATTTTAATTTAATCATTATTTGAAACTAGTAAAAAATGCCATCTACAAACAATGCATATAGCTTTCCGCCTCATCTCCCTTTATTAAAAAAGCCTCTCCTTTCGAACAGAAAATAGAAGCAGATGTATAGTCAATATCGGCATTTTTATTATATCCTATTTTATCAATTATCTCTTTCTCATTATGACAAATATCATATCCATCAAAGATAAAATTTATTTTTCCCTTTCCCTTGGTTAGTGAAGTAAATTCTATTATTTAATTCCTATTTTAAATCATACTGCTTTTTGGATTCCAATTTTCCATCTATAAAGTTAACATTCAAATAACTTTCATCTTCATTTGTCCATATATAAGTTTCAGCACTGTAATCTTCTTCCATAGATTCATAGCTTAATTCACCTTTACCAAGTATTGATTTAACTTCACTATAAGTCATATTAGTCTTTAATCTATCGTACATGTTTTTTGTTACCTTTGCATTTTTTGACTCCAAATCAACCTGCGATTTATCTATTACTTTATTATTTAAAAAACTTATATATATACCTGTTTCATCAGAATTTTCCCATTTATAATCAGCTGCTTCATTACTAAAATGTCCCGAAGAGGATTCTTCTTCTCCCTCACCAAGTATCTTCTGTACCTTATCATAGGTCATTCCCATTTTTATTTCCATAAATTTTTCCATAGTATATTTTCTATTTTCAACTTTATCGTTATTATCATAATTTTTATTATTATCATAATTATAGCTATTACTACTGATGTTTTCCGATTTTCCTTTAAAAACCCCCATGTTGTGTAAAGCAAAAAATACAGATATACCTATAGGTATTATAGATAAAATAATTCTAAAGTTACTAAAATTAAAACTTCTTTTCTGTTTCATTCCACAGCGAGGACAAATTTTAGTATCTATAGGAATATCTTTAGTACAATAAGGGCATTTTTTAGTTCTATTATTCATTTCTTTTCTCCTTTTATTTTATATAACTATTTTTCTCTTTGATAAATTTTATTAATTTTTCCTCTATATGTATTATCTTTATTTTTTATTTGCTTATCAACAGTTTTTTTAAATATTTTTGTAAAAAATCAATAGGTTAGTCAGATTACTCTGAATTTGATCTCAATAAGCTTAAATTGCACAAGTAACACTAAACAGGACAGAGCACATAAAAATTGCTCTGTCCTGTTTAATAAATTTATTTTTTCTTCACATTAATAACAATTCATATAATAGAAATCAAATAAATTCTACTTGTTTGGCAACCCTCTAACGGGTTTTCTCATATTTGTGTCTGTATCCATGGTTATTGGATTCGCTGTCTTTGGATTTTGAGTTTTGTTGTCATTTCTAGACTTTCTCTCTGATTTTGTAGGCATAAAATCAACTCCTTTCCCTTTTACTTTCCCCAAGGTTAAAAGGAGTTATTCCCATTTGTACTCCTAGAAATTATTTTATATCTTCAAATCAACTCCACTTTTCTTTTCTTTCAGCATTACTTGTATTAAATCTACTATTTGTGCTCCAGCTTCCACCGGCGGCATACCATTTCTATGAATATTGGATATTACAGTTCTCTGTGATTCCGGCTTTTTGGTACTGGATTCATAGGCCATATAGCAACTCATACTTTCACCAGTAGCAAGTCCAGGTCTTTCTCCTATAAGTATTATAGTAATCTTTGCATTTAACGCTTCACCTATCCTATCCATGGTTGCAACTCTGGCAAATTTTATAAATATAGGTGTACCAACTTTATAGCCTTTAGCTTCTAATCCATCTAAAATAATTGAATATATATCTCTTAAATTTGCATTAATAGCAGTAGAGCTGAGTCCATCTCCTGCTATAATCTGCACCTCTGGAGAATGTATACAATTTTTTTTGATATATTCAATAGTATCTTTAGAAAATTTCCTTCCAAAATCAGGCCTTGTTATATATTCTTCTTTATCCGTTACTACAGTTTGTATTTTCAAAAAATTAAGTTCATCAATTGATTTTTCATCTACAGCTGACCAAACGGCATCCATAGCTACGGCATGATCTGCCCTGAATTTCAGTAATGTATCTGTTTTAAGTCTGGTTCCAGCTTTTCCAACACATACTCTTGCTGGAGTAGTTTCCTTAATTCTCATGCACATTTCCCTATCCAAAGGGTTATCTATACTTATTATGTCATTTTTCAATTAACTCACCACACTATCTAAATATAGAAGGATCTCCAGCTCTTTCTGTAAGCCTTCCCTCTTCCATTATTCCTAACTCTTCCATTCTCTTTTCAAATTTATCTATAGCTCTTTTTTCAGTTATTTCCCTTAAAGTTGCTATATCATGATAACTTGAAGATTGATACATAAGCATTACATCATCACCACAGGGAATTCCCATAAAATAATTACAATTTGCCATGGAAAGAAGCATAGCTAAATTCTCCAGATCATTTTGATCTGCCTTCATATGATTTGTATAACAGGTATCAACCCCCATAGATAACCCTGTTAGCTTTCCCATGAAATGATCTTCAAGTCCTGCCCTTATAACCTGCCTTCCATCGTATAAATATTCCGGTCCAATGAATCCAACAACTGTATTAACAAGAAAGGGATTATACCTTTTGGCAAGTCCATAGCATCTTGCTTCCATCACAAGCTGATCAGCACCATTATGCCCTTCTGAAGAGAGTTCTGACCCCTGCCCTGTTTCGAAATACATAAAATTATCTCCTTTAGAACTTTTATTTAATTTCATAAGTTCATAAGCTTCATCCAATAAGTTTACATTTATTCCAAAGGCTCTATTTGAAATTTCAGAACCTGCCAGACTTTGAAACATAATATCTATTGGTACACCCTTTTTAAGAGCTTCCATCTGGGTTGTTATATGGGCAAGTACACAATTTTGTGTTGGTATTTTCCATTTAGTTGTAAACTCATTAAATTTATTTAGTATTTTAGAAACACTTTCTATAGTATCTACTACAGGATTAAGACCAATCACAGCATCTCCAACTCCATAACTTATTCCTTCCATTACAGAAGCCATTATTCCATCTATATCATCTGTGGGATTATTAGGCTGAAGTCTTGCTGATAAAGTCCCCCTTTTACCTATAGTAGTATTACAGGTAGCAGTATTACAAAATTTTTGTGCTCCGTATACCAAATCCATATTAGTCATAAGCTTAGTTACTGCTGCTATAATTTCTGAAGTCAATCCATCTCTTATAGATTTTATTTCATCTTCACTCTTTGAAAGTATCAAATCTCTAAATTCTCCTACTGTAAGAGATTTGATTTTGTCATACTGCTTCTCATCAACAGAATCCTGAATTACTTTTGTAACTTCATCTTTTTCATAAGGCACTACAGGATTATTTCTAAGTTCCTCCAAAGTAATATCTGCTAACACAATTTTTGCTGCCACTCTTTCAGCAGTACTCCTAGCAGCAATTCCTGCCAGTACATCTCCTGATTTCTCCTCATTAGCCTTGGCAAGCAAGTCTTTTATATCTTTAAATTCATAAACTGTACTAAATAATGTTGTCTTTAAATTCATAAAAATCACCTGTCTAACTTAATTATATTAAATTGCCTTTTCCTGTTCCTCCTGAACTGATACTGATGCCGTTAACTTTGAATATATAAAGTAGTAGATAAAAGCTGCTACGAAAGCTACAATTACCCAGGATATTGTTGAAGTATTAGAATATATTGTAGTCACTAAAAATATGCAATTAAGTATTAATGCTATAAGAGGTAATGCTATCGACACTTTATAAGGCCTCTCCATATCCGGTTCTTTCTTTCTTAAAAGAAAAAATGCAACCATACTTATTGCATGAAGAGCAATGGCACCAAAACTTGATATTACTATTATTGTTGCAGTATTGTTTAAAAGCACAAAAACCATTCCTATAAGACTTGGTATTATTATGGCTGCCACAGGTGCACCCTTTGAATTGACCTTTGATAGAAATTCAGGTAAATATCTTGATCTTGACATTGCAAATATCTGTCTTGAATATCCTATAATAATTCCATGAAGACTTGCTATAAGACCAAATAGTCCTATAAAGCTCATCAATTTAGATAATATGTTTCCCTTTCCAAATATAACATTCAAAGTATCTGGAAGAGGTGAATTTGTAACCCCTAAAGTTTTATTATCAAGTACTCCAGCTGTACAAACAAAAGTGATTAAAGCTAGAATCATAAGGGTAAGTACTGCAAATATAAATCCCTTTGGTATGTCCTTTTTAGGATTTTTACATTCTTCTGCAGACATTGCGCCTCCTTCAGCAGCAAGATAAAACCATATTGCAAAGGGAATAGCATTGAAAATTCCTGAAAAACCGCCTTTGTATATATCTCCCCCAAATATTCTCGTAAAATCTACATGTCCAATACTAGCACCAGAAAAGATTATAAGTCCTATAATTGCTATAACTGTAACAACAGTTTCAATTATAGCTGCTGTCTTTACTCCAAAACAATTTATGGCAACAAATATGGCATAAAAAACAAGTCCTGCTAAAGTTACTGGTATAGACGGTATAATAAAATTAACATAGGCACCAATGGATATTGCTATAGCTGGAGTGGCAAACAAAAATTCCATTATACATGAAAATCCTGCAAAAAATCCTCCAAATCTACCCATTGTCCTCGCCGCAAACTCCGAAGAGCCGTCTGCCTTTGGCATTGCAGTAGCCAGTTCTGCATAGCTAAACATAAAGCTTCCATAAAATACAGTTACTATCAATGTGGCAATTATAAAACCAACGGGACTTGTAAATGACATTGCATTATTCCATCCAAAATACATTCCCGATATAACCATTCCCACTATAATCGCCCAAAGTTGAAAAGGTGATAAAGTTTTTTTTAATTTATTAACCATAATAATTCCTCCTAAAAATAATTATTTTAATTTTTAAATATTAATGTCTTTATAACAACAGGGACTACACTGGATATGGGTTTACCTATATCCACATAATCTCCATTTTCTACTTTAATTCCATCTATGCAAATTAATTTTTTAGAATCTTTCAAAATATTTTTAATTCTTTGCCCAAGGGCCTTGGCAAAATCATTTTCTATTATAATAATAACTGGATTATTTCTATTTTTTACTGCATCTAAAATACTTTCAGCAATGATTTTTATATCCTCATAGGATGGTGACTTGGGACCTTTAAAGGCAAGTGCTACATTTAAACCTTCATATAAATTAATTTTATTTATAATATCATCATTAATAATTCCTCTGCTGTCTTCTGACAACTTGATAATTGGTATATTCTTCATTTGCAATATTTCATTATCAAAAACTACTGTACTCCCGCTTATGTCCATAGAGTAACTTCCTACGCCAATTACAGTAGCTCTTATTTTTTCCTTAGGCTCACTTATTTTAAATCTATTTTTCTTAAAATTATCTCTTATAGAACATCCTAAAAGGGGTCCAATATCACCATATTGCACAATCTGTTTCCACTGATTTATGATTTTATCACTATATACAAATTCAGAGACTCCACCAGAAAGCATAAAATTCTCAGCTTTCAACTTTTTATTCTTATGTCCTATAAAAAGTTCCTCTATGTCTTTATTTAATTCTTCATTCTTTGCAATCTTAACCAGTATATCTGCAAAGACATTGGTGAGTATTTTTAACTGATGGATCTGTGGAACATAACCAATTTTTAAATTTAACTTTAAATTTTTTATAAGTGCTAAAATTTTTTCAGATATGTAGGTTATTTTACAATCCTTATCAAATTTTATTAATCTTCCTCCAATATCAAGGGCAAAAGCATCTACAACTTCACCAGCTTCAAATAAAACTGTATTTGTAGTTCCACCCCCTATATCAAAATTAATAACCTTCGATGCAGTATTTTTAGAAAATTCTGCTGCTCCTGATCCATAGCCTGCTAATATAGATTCTAGATCAACTCCAGCTGTAGCTACAACAAAATCTCCTGAAAATTCTGAAAGTGCACTTAAAACCTGCTCAGCATTTTCTTTTCTTGCAGTTTCTCCAGTAATTATGATAGCACCTGTAGCTACATCTTCCTTAGCTATACATGCCTTTTTGTATTCATTATCTATTATTTTTTTAATTTCCTCCAAATTTATTTTTCCTGAAGAAAATAATGGCGTAAAATATATTTTACTTTTATAGATAATTTTTTTATCTGTTATTTTTACATTTGGTATAGAAAAAGGGCCAGCTATATTATTTACAGTTATCTTACTGAATATTAACTGAGTTGTAGTAGTCCCAATATCTATTCCAACACTTAATATTTCCTCCTTCAACCTATACACTTCCCTCCTTTTTTTGATAATCTCAGTAAAATAAAAATGAGCCTAGATATACTTGTTCATATATCTAAGCTCCATTGCTCAGCAACATTTTTATTAAATTTTTAATAAATAAAAAGACAGATTTTTAACATTAACTTTCAAAAATAACGCTCCGTTGCATTACTTCCATGCTTCATAGTGTATCATAATAATTTATCAATGTAAAGAGCATTTTTGTTAAAAATTAATAATTTTGCTGCGTATTATTATTAATTTTTAAAATAAAATACAGATTTTGTACCATTTTCATTTGATTGAATATTTATATTCCCATTCAATTTATCTTTTACTATACTCCTTACAATATTGAGTCCTAAGGTTTCATTTTCTAAAAGCTTCATGTCAAATCCTCTTCCACTATCACTAACTGAAATACTTGAATAGGTCTGGCCGGTGTTTATAGTTATCTGAATATCTCCTTCATCTTTATCATCAAAAGCGTGTTTAAGTGAATTCTCTATAAATTCATTGACAACTATTGCAATAGATGTGGCTTTATCTGAATTTATCTTTAAATTATCTCCACCGAGTTCTATACTTATTTTTTTATTACATTGTATTGAATTTCTAATGGCATTATCTTTTATTTTAGACAATATTGTTTTTATATCCGCATCATCTATACCCTTCTGAGATAAAACCTCATGAGTTGTAGCTATACTCAAAATTCTATTTATACTCTCATCAAAGGCTCTTTTAGCCTCAGCATTATCTATTCTTCTGGACTGAAGTCTGAGTATACTTGCTATTGTCTGAAGATTATTTTTAACTCTGTGATGTATTTCTCTAATTGCAACAGCTTTTAAAATAAGCTCCTTTTCCTTTTCTTTTATATCTGTTAAATCCTTTATAAGCATGATTATTCCATATACATTATTTAATTTTTTTATAACTGCATATTTGGTTTGTAAAACAAATTTACCTACATTAGCTTCTAGTACTATGGACTTTTTTTCCTTCATCATATCATGAAAATTTACTTCATTTAAAACTAAATTATCAAAAGACATACCCACTAGTTTATCTTTATAACCTATTTTTCTATATAATTCCTCAGCTTTATAATTTACATAAATACAAACACCTAATTCATTTATTGCTAGAATCCCATCATTTATCAAATTATATGCCACAGCATTTTCATAATCTGAATCCTTTATATTCATCAACGTTTCCGAAAGCTGTTCTGTAGTTTGAGATAAAATTTCCACATTGCGGCTTTGAGTTACATCTTCAGTTATGTCCTTTTCCATAATTAAGACACCAATTATCTTATCATCTCTATTTTTAATTGGAACAGTATTTTGTTTAACTACTATATTTTCCTGAGTTATAGCCTTTAAATCTGTAGTTTCCATTCCTATTTCCAATGTTCTTAGTGCTGCAGGTTCATTTTGCCTTAGAGCAATTTTCCCCACAACATAGCTTTTATATAGCGATTTACAGTTTGTAGGCTTTGCTTCCGAAACTACAATTGCAACATCATGATCTCTAGTAAGACAGTCTATAAATATATCTCCTTTTACAAGATTTGCAAACATAGGAATTGATTTTTCAATATTCTCTAGTTGAGCTATATCTTCTTTAGACAAATCAGTGTGTAATTTACATAGTTTTTTAAGCATATCATATCTCCTAAATTTACTTATATCTAATTATGTTTTTAGAGGTTTCAAATATAGATGCTTGTTTGTCCATACTCATCTTTCTCAATTTTTTATAGGCATCATTTTCTGTTAAATTATACTTTTCCATGAGAATTTCCTTTGCTGTATGTATTGTTTTAATATTTTCTATCTTATCTTTAATATGCTTGATTTCCTTTCCTTTAGCAATGGCAATCTCCACCTGAGGTATAAGCCTGTTTTCATCTATAGGTTTTACAATATATCCTATAGCACCAATTTCTTTTACCTTGTCTATAAATTCCTTTCCGCTGTATGCTGTAAGCATTATTACTGATTCTACAATATTTTCTTTAATTAAAAGTTCTGCCGCTTGAATTCCATCTAATTTAGGCATTTTTATATCCATGAGAACAAGGTCAGGTTTAAATCTCCTACAAAGTTCAACTACTTGTAATCCATTTGACGCCTGCCCCACAACATAATATCCAGCAGATGTTAGCATTTCACATATATCCATTCGGGTAATAGGTTCATCTTCTGCTACTATTATTGAACTACTCATTTATATAATCACCTCCATCATATATTATGATTTAAACATAATTTAATAACAATTACAATGTTTATAGCAAAAAACCAGTATGTTTATTATCATTATGTTAAATCTATATTTTGGTGACAATACTTTATAAAAAATATGTAATCTCTATTTCAATTTGAATTTTTATAATCTATTCTTATTATATTGTAATTCATATCAATTATTTTTTATAAAAAACCTCTCAGTTTTTTCAAATTTTTAACATATGAAATTTCTCCAGGAAAGTATTCAACTATTAAGATTCATTAATTAATCTAGCTTTAAAACCTACTAAAACAATAATTATTATAAAAGGTAAAATCAGTGTAAAAAAACCTGCCTTAAAGCTAAACAATCCAAGAATAAAACTTATAATCATAGGTGATATGAATAGTGAGACACCTGTACTAAAAGTTATTATTGTAGAAATATTAGCACTATTACCGGGTATAACTGATATAATTTTATAATTTACAAGATTTAAAAAACCTAAACCCATACCAACTAAAAATGAGGCAAAGGATATAAAAATTATATTATAATTTGTAGCCATAATTATAAAAGCAATAATTATAATACAAGAAGAACATATGAATATATATGTAGATTTTAAATAATTTAAAAGATGACCTCCTAAAAATACTACAAATAAATAAGCTATTCCAAGTAAAGCAGTAACTAAAGAAACCGAACTTGATTCTTTATGCATAAATCCTACCAAAAGTAATACCATCAGTATTCTAAAGCAAGAAGTCAAACCAGAGCTGGCACTTTCACCATAAGCTACAAATAATAATTTTGGTTTTTTAAGCATTTTTACTAAATTCATAATAGAAGATGTAATTTTCTCACTTTTTTTATGTGTATTAATAGCAATTTCTATTTTAGTTTCAGAGAATATTTCAATTAAATTGGCTATTAAAATTATAATAGCAATAAGTATAAAAGTTAAAGTGAATCCCAGTTTATCAGATAAAAAACTTGCTAAAATAGGACCTAAAATTGTAAGTCCTATACTGCTGCTGCCCTTATACCATCCCATTTGAGATGATTTTAAAAATGGAAGAATTTTAAAACACCAGGAGTTTAAAGCAGTTAATCGCGTAGAACATGTTAGACCTTCTATAAATGCAAATAATAATAATATGCTAGGATTATTTGCATTTGTAATTGATAAAACTATTAAAAAACTAAGAAAACTACTTGTAATAAAAACTTTTTTTATGCCAAATCTATTTACTAATAAACCCACAGGTATTACTAAGAGAAAATGACTCATTCCACGGCTACCAGTAATTAATCCAACTTGAATAGTATCTGCACTTAGCTTTAATGCAAATAATGGTATTAGAAGAGACATAGCACCTACAACTGTACCATAAATAAAAGATTGAAATAAAAAACTAAAAAATGCTTTATTTGAAATTTCTACATTACTAAATTCATACTGAGAAACTTCACTTTTTGCTAATGACTCCATTGGAATCCCCCTTTTTGATTGAAGTAAGTTCTTAATTCAGGTGGGGATTCTTTTACCCCATCTGAATTTTAGAACTGCAAATGCATAGCTTACTTGGCGTCGAACTCCCACTTGAAGAAAAGCAGAGAACCAAAATCTTTTTTTTGATTTTGTGTGAATCGCTTTCGCAGAGTGCAAGTAGAGAGCCCAAATTTTAATTTGATTTTGTGTGAGGGCTGTACAGAGTGCGTGAGAGACTTACGCCAAGTTAGTCAGATTAAAATAAAAATGGCTAGATTCATTTAAGAACCTAGCCTCCAGATTATCTGGTCAACTTATTAATATAAGATTTTCAGAAATAATATTTTATTATGATAATACCATGTTTTATTGAAAAAATATATACAAAAATAAATATTACAGGTAATTTCATAGAATTAATAATACATAATTTCTTCATCTAGGATTACCTAAATATTTCATGGGTATGATATAATTACAAGTATATGAAACTTACTAACATATTTCTCAGTATCGACATTTTCCATACTTAACATAGTTGTTTAGTTATAGTAGGAACAGTAGATCTGGTAGTCATGAGATAAAAATCTTTTAAATATAAAAGTGAGGTATAACAATGAAAGTAGAAATTTGGTTGGATTACATCTGCCCATATTCTTATATGGTAAAAAGAAGATTTGAAACTGCACTGGATTCCTTTGAACATAAAAATAAAGTTGAAATTGTAATTCGCAGTTTTGAGCTAAGACCTGACGCAAAACTAAAGGAAGAAAAGTCTCAGCATGAAATACTTGCAAAAGAAATGGGCACAAGCGTTAAAGAAGCAAAGGCAATAAACTTGAAACTTGCTTATGCAGCCAAAAAAGCAGGTCTTGATTATAATTTTGAAACAATGATACCTGCTAATACTCATGATGCCCATCGTCTTACTCATTATGCTGCATCCAAAAATAAGTCTTTTTTACTCTGTGAGCGTATATTCAAGGCATATTTTACGGATTCCCTATTAATCAGTGACCATGAAACACTGGCTTCACTGGCTGAAGAAGTTGGCCTTGATAAAAGTGAAGCTCTTAAGGTTTTAGATAGTACCCAATACTCTGATGCTGTAAAAGAAGATATTAAGAAAAGTGAAGAAATCGAACTAGATTTTGTACCATTTTTCCTCTTTGACGGAAAGTCACATATATCTGGTGATCAGCCTGTTTCAGCACTTAAAGATGCTATAGGAAAGGCCTATTAGGCGTCTTTACATTGAAGCAAGTTCTTAATTCATATGGGGATTCTTTTACCCAATATGAATTTTAGAACTGCAAATGCATGGCTTACTTGGCGTTGAACTCCCACTTTCACAGCATGCAAACAGAGGACCAAAATCTTTTTTTGATTTTGTGTGTGGGCTGTACAGAGTGTGTGGGAGACTTACGCCAAGTTAGTCAGGTGAAATTATATTGAGAAAGTACATATATTTACAAGAATAAAATCTATGTACTTTTCTAAACTTTTAAATTATCTAAGTACATACTGAGCTAATGATCTTTGTATATCATATATATTTTTGTCGTTTTTAAACTGTTTTTCAATTGGCATTTGAGTTCCGCTTATCCATATCTTTAATTCTGATTCCAAATCAAAATTTCCAGTAGTTTCAACACTGAAGTGAGTAATATTCTTATAGGGAATCGAATGATATTGTACCTTTTTCCCTGTTACCCCTTGCTTGTCTAAAAGAACAAGGCGCTTATCAGTGAATACAAATAAATCTCTTATAAGTTTATATGCTTTTTCCACCTTCTCTTCCTCTACAAATATCTTTTCAAATTCTCTTTCCACTCGTTTAATATCAATTTCTGATGCATTGCCCATAAGTCCACTTAAAATTCCCATTTAAAATCATCTCCTTAGTTTTATTGAAATTTTTCATTGATTTAGTTAGCAACTTCTCCATGTAATTACAATAATAATAAATTTCTAGTTTAACCTTACTGCTAAAATTAACATATTACAATCTATACAAATTATAAAGAGGGGATACATGTGTACCAACAACCAATAGAACCACATTTTATACTATTCACCGGTATAATCAATCACAAATTTATAACCCATTTACTACATCTAATCTAGATATAAACTATAATTATATATATCCAATATACAGATATTATAATCGAAAATACGATAATTTTCATATAAAAATTAGGGAAATAGATTTAATAAACAAATTGTGTATGCTATGATGTGAACAACATATTGTTTAGACACGATTTACAATTTTGCTTTCCCTGCCTTGCGTCCATCTTACCAGCGAGTTATCTTTACAAATAATACAATTAATATATTAATAATATTAATTAATATATTAAAATTATTAATAATATAATTAATATAATTAATAAATACATTGACTTTATTAATTTCCGGGTGTATATTAAAAGTATAATAGTACATTAGGAAGGTGAAAACAATGAAATATAAAGCCCCGGGGAAATGTCCCGTATGTGGTGAAAAACTTTCAATTACCAAACTCAGCTGTCCCAAGTGTTCTACATCCATTGAAGGAGACTTCCAACCCTGTGAATTTTGTCGCCTTCCTGAAGAAGATCTTGATTTTGTCAAGGTATTCATTAAATGCCGAGGCAATATTAAAGATGTGGAAAAGGAACTTGGCATCTCTTATCCCACAGTCCGCAGTAAGTTAGATACAGTTATAAAAGCTCTTGGGTTTGAAGTTCCTGCAAAAGATAACCTTAAGGATAAGGATTTAAAAGAAGCAGCCAAAATGGAAATACTTGATCAATTATCAAAAGGTAAAATCACCGCTAAAGAAGCAACTGAGAAAATTAAAAATTTATAATTAATTTATGGGAGTGTTGAAGATGAGTGAACAACAAAAAATATTGGAAATGATTGAAAAAGGTCAAATTACAGCTGTTGAAGGTATGGAACTTCTGGAAGCCCTCAACACCACCAAGGAAACTGAACTAATGCAAACCTCTAAAGCTATAACCGGAGCCAAATTCAATTATAAATTCTTTAAGGTAAATGTTACCTCTGACAATAATACGGTGAATGTTAAAGTAAATATTCCCATACGCCTGTTAACGACAATCGGTGAAATAGCAAGCAAAATGACTACTATGGTACCAGCTGATGCTAGAAAGGAAATGGAAAGCAAAGGTATTGATATCACAAGCATCGATTTTGCTAAAATTATTGAAGAAATATTGAATGGCACATTGGATGATCCAAATATCGTAGATGTAGAAACCTGGGATGAAGAGCATAAAGCCATGGTAAAGGTAAAAATATATGTTGAATAAAGGCTTTCGTATAATATGGCTCAAATTGCAGATGGGAAAAAATAAGCATTTTTATTTTTTCTTCCCTATTCCCTTATATATCTTTCAGGAATTATTGGACTGCAGCTTGGATTTATTGAAATTCATATGCTTATTTATACCAAGAAGGCCTAATCTAGCTTCATCCTCTTTTACTGTCTATACTGCAAAAGAACTTGTACAAATTACGATGAATCTATTTAATTCATTAACAGATTTTGAACCCTATGATCTTGTTGACGTAACAACCCATAAGGTCAGAATCTCAATAAAAATCAGATAAATCTTATGCATATGGAGGTAAACATGACAAAATTTATATTAAAATATTTGTCAATTATATTAAGCATTTATTTATTATCAATAATAATTAATACAATTCATATTGACGGCATACTCCCATTGCTGATTATGGGATTAATCCTGTTAATAGTCAATTTATTGTTGAAGCCATTTTTTCTATTGATTACACTTCCCTTCAGCATTCTAACCTTAGGTTTATTCACTTTTATAGTAAATGCCTGGACCATTATGATTGCAGATCACTTTGTATCCGGAATCAATATGAGTGGATTTCTCAATTCGCTGCTTGCCGCATTCATTATTGCTATCTTACATCATATGCTGCAGAATATGAATAAACCATCAAAGCCCCATTAGAAAATTTTTTCATTATGAATGCTTACAAATGATAACAGTCAGCACTTTTGGCTGACTGTTATCATCTATTATATCTAGAAATATATTTTTAAGCAAATATATCCAATATATCACCAGGACAATTCTTCTTTGATAGATTTGAAGTAATGTTAAAACTTTTTGATATCTGTACCTGTTTACTAGGAGTATAATTCATGTTTTGAATTTGTTCCTTTTGAATTACAATTTCGTTAAGATTTTCATCGAAATAATTTCCATTTTTAGCATATGATTTTATAATTGAATCAATATCCTTTATTATATTATCTTTATCATATACATTTTTTATTTCATAAGGATAAATATCTGAACTAAATTCCTTCTGAAAGCCTCTTTCTATTATACTTTTTCTACTGCATTTTACTTCTACAACTAAATCATATTCATTTGTATGAATATCGTATTTTACAGAATTATATGAAGCAGCATTGGAAACTCCTAATCTTGAGATAGAAAATATTGGTTTAGTAAGTACATCCTCTCCATTAGATATCATTTTCATACTAATCACGACCTTTTTTAATAATTATCATATAATGCATAATTTTAGAAGATTACAAAATATACTTTTTTACTTAGAATTAAATTTAATTATTTACTTTTACCGTTACCTTTATTACCATTATTACCTTTATTATTATTCTTGCCATTGCCATTATTTACATTATTGTTTTTAACTGATTTCTTAGTATTAACATTATTACTCTTATCTATGGTTTGCTTTTTATCTTTTACAGCACCATTATTACTTATATTGTTATTTTTAACTGTCTTTGTATTATTGTCCCTGTTACCTATATCTATATTTTGAGTTTTACTTTCTACAATACCTTTGCTATTATTTACATTATTATTTTTAACTGATTCTGTGGTATTAGCTGCATTATCTCTATTTATATTTGATGTTTTATTCCCTACATTACCTTTATCATTATTATTCAAATTATAATTTGTGGTATTTACAGTATTATCCTTGTCTGTAGTTTCTTTTTTACTTTCTGCAGCAGCATCACTCACCTTAGTATTATCAACACTATTTTGTATGGCTTTCATTATGTCTTTAACTGCTGCATCCTTATATTTGTCTACTGTTGCGGTTTTATCCACCCTTTGTAACTTTTGAATAAGGTTGAGCTTACCTGGTGTAATTCCCAATTTTCTTGCCTCATTCCTGCGAGTTAATGAAACGTTATCTTTTAAAATCTCTGCTTTTTTTCCACTGGTTATTAAAGCTTCCTTTGCTCCAGTTTCTGCCTCAGTTTCAATATTTGTTGCAGTATTTTTATCATCTGTTTCAGATGTAAGAGAAATAACTGATGAGCCATCTTTGGCTATGTATCCATTTTCAATAGCTGTTGTAACTAATGTATCAATGGCTGTCGTAACATCAGAACCTTTCACATTTATTCCATTTAATATCTTATTACCCTCGTTATTGTATCCCTCAGCTTTTACTACTCTGCCAAAATTGTTAATTCCCAATTCTACACTTGGATTAATATCTAAACTGATATATGCTACTGATGTTTGGTAATATCCATATACTCCACTAATGCCTCCTATAGTTAATAGAAATGCTAAACAACAGGCAGCTATTGCTAATTTTCTTTTCATGGGCAATAATCTATGCTTTATAAATTTATTAATTTTAGAATCCTCATTCTTTGTCAATGAATCCTTTAAATATACTTTTGTTTTGCTTATTAATTGGTCTTCTACTTTAATTTGATTTAAGGCAGATTTAAAACGAGTAATCATTTTCCTTACCCCCTAACTTCTTTTTAATAAGTGCTCTTGCTCTCCGTAAGTTAGAATATACAGTATTTTCATTTTTCTTTAACATCTTTGCAATTTCAGGCACAGTATAATCCTCATAGTAATATAGATATATAACATTTTTATATTTTTCCGGCAGTGATAAAACTATCTGCATAAGTTCATTTTCAGCCTTATCTTCAAAGGGTAATTCTATATTCTCAATAGAATCAATATTCTTTTTCCAAAAGCTCTTTAACACGTCCTTACATTTATTGATTGTGACTCTTATTATCCATGATTTTTCATGTTCCTCATTTTCAAAAGCAGTTTTACTTTTATGCTGTAATAGTTTTAAAAATACTTCCTGAAATACATCATCAACCTCTGTATTATTATGTAAATATAAATAACATATTCTATAAACCATATCAGAATATTTTTTTAGTGCAATTTCAATTTCATTATTGATATCAATAAATTTAGGTTTCATTTTTCTTCCCCTCTGTACTTAATACGATTGGACAATTGAAATCTGTGCAAAAATATTTATAAATTTTAAATATTTTTTTAATAAATATCCATTAAAAATTTAATTATAGATATACAACTTGAAATATAAATTTAGATTTTTTATATTAAGTTACTCAGGCTATTTATGCGTATCAACATTTAATTATGAATTTGGATATCTATAGTTATATAGCACTGACTTTTAAAAATATAAAAAAACCAGCTTATATCATAAACTTTAGATATAAGCTGCTCTATTCTTTATTTAATATATAAAGATAGATCTTAAGATTGATCTACCCATTTTCCCTTTGCCTTAATTACATCCTCTTCTTTGAGATGAGTTTCTGATACTATTTCTCCTATTCCACAACCTCTATCAATCATTTCTTTTGCCTTTTCCATAGACCTTTTATGTTCACCTTTTTTTATATCTGTGCTTTTGTCCATCGAAAGCCCTCCTTTAGTTTATACCAATTCACAAAAATTAGTATTGACCTGGAATAAAATTATTATTCATTTTCAATATCTTCTGTATGACTACTACTCCTATCTCAAAAGCTGTCCTACTATAAATCATCTTAATTGTGATTTTGTTGATATATTGCCCCAAAAGTCCACGGTTTGTATCTCATATTTCAGGTTTTTTGAACTGTTTTTATATAAACACTCTCCTAATAATTGTTTGCTATTTCCACCATATTTTCTCTGAACCAAAGAAAAATATATTCTTTTTCCATTGCAATACAATTTGTATCCTGCTATATTTCTAGATGTCTCCCATTGAATGAGGACTCCATTATAAACCTTACTAATTTTAGACCACTTTGGTACATCAGGTTTTATATTATAGATTTCATGCTTATATAGATATGTTTTATAAGCTATATGAAAACCAGCACTTATATTGTTTGGACTATAATAATGACTATAGGCAAAAGTTATAATATCATCTACAAAGGGACTCTCAAGTCTCATCTGTTTTATAAATCTCTTTATAGGAGCACTGGACCAATCATGATGATCAAAGGTTTCTACATTTGCCCAAAATAAAAGCCCTTCTTTTGACTTTACAGCTCTACTAAGAGCTGCAAACCAAGATCTTACCTCTTTTATATCAAGTCCACCCCCGCCTACAGAATCCTGAGGACAGAAAATATCTCCTTTTTTTAAATTGGTCAATTTAAAAAAGTATCTCCAATTATTTGCATAAGCTCTTGGTGTTGAATATCGTGAATTCATAAATGGTGATAACATGAGAGGCAGCCTTATATTATTATTGTCCATGTATTCTAAATTTATATTAACAGCATTAGCTAACACTTTAAAATGCTTTTTATATCTAAAGTTTAGATTATCTACTTCATATACCCAGTACCATCCATGAAAAGCATTTTTATATTTTTCATGATATTTCTTATATAATTCCTCTATTATAAGATTTGATTTTTCCATTTGTCTATATAACCATTCTGGATTTCTAGATCCTAATTTCCACCAAAGTATATTATAATCAATTCCCAAAAACACTTTAAATCCAGCTTTTTCACAATTTTTTAAACACATGTCTACTATATCACTGGAACCTATTCTGCTTTCATTTCCCATTGAGGTCTTATATACCCTTTTAACTTTTTCATTCTGCACAATAAAAGTATTTATAACAATATATTTCACCTTAACTTCTTTTAAATAGGAAAGTTCTCGCTGCCATTTTGCATCATCCCATTCCATTACCATATCTGGTTGAATAAAAGTTCCTGAAGCTTGTGGGAAGCTTTCACTTTTTAATTGATGATAGGCATTAATTAATTTATAAAAAAGCTTATTAATCATGTGAATTCCTCATAAAATTTTTAATTATTTATAGTTTCTATAGAATAAATATGATTATTCTTATTTCAATATTCACTGTCCGTATCAAATTCAATATTACTTACCTTAGAATTTATTATATACAGCGAGAAATTAATAAAAATTAATGTTGAGGAATAGCAATAAATATAGTATACTAATATGTATAGTATGAATAAGGAGGGAATTCTATGGGAATTATGATTGTTGGAGGAGATAATATTAAAATGATAAATTGTCATTTATGTAACAAGGGATTCTGTGTTATAAAACATATAAGCGGAAGAAAAAAGAATCATAAACGTATTGATATACCTCAAAACGCTGAACTTGTAATAGTTTTTATTGATTTTGTAAATCATAAATTATGTGAACACATAAAGAAAGAATCCAAGAAACTTGGCATAAAGACAATATATTCAAAACGAGCTTGGTCTTCCATTGAAAATTTATTATTGACTATTTAAATTTTTAATTTACAAAATATAACATTAATTAAAAATATATACTTCCTAATATTTTCTTTGGAGACTGCTCTGTTAATTCTTTTTTTTAGTAAACTTGTCACTTATACATTCTTCCTTACTTAGGCTTTATTATCAAACACATTTCTTAAACATAGAACATATAATATTATAAAATCTATGAAGGGAATGAAAAACATGTATAATACTTATAATTACTATCCATACCATTATCCTTACTACGTTAATACGTCAATATATAATTTTTACAGAGCATATCCATATCCTTACTTGATTAACACACCAATATATAATCCAAGCCATTGGAGAGAATTTACCCAATTAAAAGATTATGGCCCAAACCCCTTTGCAGTTAATATTGAAGAAGCTACTAGACAAAACAACACTTTTCGTACTGCTTTATGGACAGGAAATCATTTGCAGCTTACTCTGATGAATATAAATGTTGGAGAAGATATAGGTCTAGAAATTCATCCTGACCTTGACCAATTCATTTGCATCGAAGAAGGCGAAGGACTTGTTAAAATGGGTGACGAAAAAAACAGATTAGATTTTCAAGCAAAAGTGTACGATGACTTTGCCTTCATTATACCTGCCGGTAAATGGCATAATCTAATCAACACCGGCTATAAACCAATTAAATTATACTCTATTTATGCACCACCTCAGCATCCACATGGTACGGTTCATGAAACTAAAGCAGATGCAGAAGCTGCTGAAGAAAGCCATTGATACTAATATTAAAACAAATGACTTAAGGTTAAGGTCCTTTGTTTAGGGGCCTTAAATTATTTTTATACAACCTATTGAACAGGTTGACCTGTATGCACATCAAGGCCACCAGACACTGGTAAGTTTACACCATTGCAGGAACTTGAATCATCTGAAGCTAAGAAATACATAGCTTTTGCTACCTCTTCTGGCGTACAAATTCTCTTAAGTGGATTTGCTTCATTAAACAAATCTACAACTTTCTTGGGATTTGATAAAAACAATGGTGTTGCACAAGCTGAAGGGCAAACATTATTTACACGAATATTATATTTCCCGTAATCAAGAGCCATAGCTTTAGCCATATTTACAACAGCACCTTTTGCTGCATTATAGGCTGCCATATTGTAATCTCCAAACATACCGGAAACTGAGGCTGTATTTACTATGGTTCCTCCACCATTTTCTATCATATAAGGCACAAAATATTTAGAAGTTAGATATATGGATTTTACGTCAATATCGAATATTCTATTCCAATCCTCTTCTTTTGTTTCATGAAGCATCCCCCCAGTCCAAATCCCTGCATTATTTATTATACTATCAATTCCATTTAATGTTTTCATTGTATAATCATAAAGAATTTTAACATCATTATCTTTAGCAATATTGCACTTATAGAAGTAAACATCATTATAACCTTTTTTGTTCAGTTCTTTAATTAATTTTTCTCCCCTATCTCCATTAATATCTACGGCCATAACTTTCCATCCTTTTTCAAGAAAAAGTTTGGTAGCACTAAGCCCCATTCCTGATGTTCCACCAGTAATCAATACTCTTTTCATACTATTTATCCCTCCTAAAAATATTTCCTATTATTTTGTTAAGAATTCTCTAATTCCATCTATACATATTTTGTGATCCATTTCGCCAGTCAATCCACAAACAGTAATTGATCCTACAACACCAACATTTTTAATTATCAACGGAAAAGAACCCCCTACAGCCTGAAATTCTGTTGGATTTAAAAGGCTAGACTCATCAAAGGTGGTTCCCATAGATTTATACATTTCCTCTACATATTTAGATGAATGGTTATATCTGTCTACAACGTTTTTCTTTCTATCATACCAATATGCATTTTCTACCATAGTTCCATCCATAAGATGAGAAAATAAGACTTGTCTATTTCTTTCTATTTTAATTCCTATGCCACCTTGATTAATTTTCTCTGCTATTTTTATAAAAGTTAACCCTAAATTAAGTGCATCTTCACTTGAAAACTCGGTAAATTGCAATTCATCCTCCAATTTTAATAAATTTATCATTGTTTCGTTCATTTTTTATCCTCCCAAAGCATTATTTTCGTTATCGTCGAAATAAATTCATTTATATCGTATTTAGATATTATCACATATTTATTAATAGGTCAACAATATTCCAATATAATCGAACCAACGACGATTATATTGAATTTTATTTTTTTTTAGTGCTATAATAAAAAATGTATTTGGTTTTTTATCCTAAGCTATAATTTTTGAACTTAAATATACTTTTAAGTAATATATTTGATGAAATTTGGAGGAAAAAATGAAGACTATTCAATCTATAGATAAGGCAATATTTGTTCTTGAACAGGTATCAAAATATAATGGGAAACTTACCCTAACAGATATAAGTACAGCTCTTGATATGAAGATAACTACACTTCATGGAATAATTTCCACTTTAGAATATAGAGATTTTCTATATAAAAATCCTGAAAATGGCAAGTATTATTTGGGTGTAAAACTTTTTGAAATGGGTAAAACCTATGAGTCTGACATATCTCTTATTGATATAATTCATCCTTATATTGAAAAGTTAGCTAATAAATTCAGTGAAACAGTTCACCTGGCAGTTCCTTTTAAAAATAAAATACTTTATATTGACAAAGTAGAATCTCCCTATCCACTGAGACTTACTTCTATGGTAGGTACCACAGAAAAAGCTTATGATTCTGCGATAGGTCTTGTAATTCTCGCTCACCTTTCAGCAGCTGATTGCGAAAAATTCATACATGAATTTAATAGTGAAGAACAAGAAGATAAAAAAACTACAGAACTTATGAATATTTTTAAGGAAATAAAACAAAATGGATTCCACATAAAGTTCGAAGCTGAAAATGATTTTTACTGTATAGCTTCTCCATTAATAAACTCGAAATCCGTAGTTGTAGGAGCTATAAGTATTGTTATTCCAAATCATAGATATAATGATAACCTGAGTAAAGAAATATCCTGCAAACTCAAAGAAATATCAGAATCTCTTAAACATCTTATTTAAATTTTTTAGATCAGACTATTCAGGTTACCCATACTTATTAATGTTTAATTTAAAGTATCTCAGAAGGGAGAACAGTTAATGAAAGATATTATCTCAAATGACTCACTATACAAATTGGACCCCTATAAAAAATTAACAGAAGAACAAGAAAAACTAAAAGAACATATATTTAAATTCTGCTATAATCATCTTAAAGATGAACATGCTATTTTTTTAATTAATGGTGCTGCAGGTACTGGAAAAAGTCTGCTGCTTAGTTCCATTTTCAATAATCTGCAGAATATTTCCAGAAGTGATTCCTCAAATGCTTTATATGATACTAATAATTATCTACTAGTAAATCATCCAGAAATGCTGAAATTGTATAAAGAAATTGCTGGTAAAGCACCTAACTTATTAAAGAAAAATTTTGAACGTCCTACAACTTTTATCAATAGAATGGCAAAAAATAATACACGAGCTGACATTGTCCTAATTGATGAAGCTCATTTACTGCTAACTAAAAAAGATCCCTATAATCATTTTAATCAGGATAATCAATTAGAGGAAATTATTAAACATAGTCATATTGTAATTTTAGTATTTGATGAAAACCAAGTTTTAAAATTTAAAAGTTATTGGAAAAATGAAAAAATACATAGTTTTTTAAAAACAATACCCAGTGAATTCTATCGGTTAACCAATCAAATTCGCGTGCAGGCTGATGAAAACATTTATGAATGGATTGATGCTTTCTCAAAAGGAATTTTAAAACCCCTTCCAACAAAACAAATATTTGATTTTAGAATCTTTGATAATGCCAATGAAATGTATAAATTAATAAAAAATCAAAATAGCAAATATGGCTTATGCAGAATGCTGGCGACCTACGATTTTCCCTATAAACTTGATGGTAAAGATTATTACGTCACCACTGATACTTTTAAGTTAAGATGGGATAGAAACAAGCCCCATGATCAAAAGCCTTGGGCAGAACGTCCAGATACTATTAATGAAGTTGGATCGGTTTATACCATTCAAGGCTTTGATTTAAACTATTCAGGCATTATTTTAGGACCTTCTGTATCCTATAATTTTGAGAAAGATAAAATAGTTATTAATCCCGATAAATATGAAGATAGTGCCGCTTATATGGGTAGTTCTAAAATAGATTATCCGACAGAAGCTAAATGCAAAATAATTCTAAACTCTATCAATGTGCTAATGACTAGAGCTAGAAAAGGTATGTATATTCACGCAGCCGATATTAATCTTCGTAAAAAACTGCTGTCTTTAATAAAGTCTGCTGTTACAAATATTACTTAAGATATAATTACCATCCATAAATGTAGATTTATTTCTTAATTCTAAAAATAAAATTAAAAATTATATAATATTAATTCTCCATTAGCTAGATTATTTAATCAATTGGGGCTATAATTAAATTAAGAATTGTGCATATTGTGCAATTAGATAATCATATAGGGAGGAGAATGTATTATGAGTAAATATCTAATTAAAAATACTACAAGAGAACAGAGAGAAAAAATCATCAGAGATTCACTTAACTGCGGCGGTGGCGGCTGTGAAAACTGTTCTGCCTGCGGCGTGTTTGGAACACAGGATCCCTATGAAATGTATAAGCCATATATTGACGGTGAAAAAGAAATTTCTGAAATTAACGCTGAATTCAGATCTTCTTACTTTATTCGCTAGATAAATATCACAAGGTAATACTGTTAAAGCAGATTAGGCACGTGAAAATAAATAATAAGTCAAAGATGCGACGGATATTTTGAATCCAACAAGGAAACAGGTTCCGCAGATAGTAAGCTATCTAAGGGTTCTGTTGACGCAGTAGGATTTAAAATATACTAGCATACTGACTAGTTATTTATTTGAATGTGCCTTAATAGAATATATAACCTAAGGTCCTTTATATAAGGGCCTTAAATTATTTTCTATGATTATTTCAGTTTAATTTATATATTTTTTGATTCTAACTAAATCTAAATTGAAATAATGTTCTTCTTTCCTTGCAGAACTCTACAAATAATTATAATATATATTTTAAGGGAGGTACTGCATTATGCCAATTTACTCATTAAGTGATGATTTAATATTTCCTCATCCTTCTCTATCAAGAGAAGATGGTCTCTTAGCTGTATATGGAGATCTGTCTCCAGAGAGGCTTTTACTTGCCTATTCTAATGGAATATTTCCTTGGTTCTCAGAAGATGAACCAATACTTTGGTGGTCTCCTGATCCTAGATTCATTCTCTATCCAAAAGACATAAAAGTTTCACACTCCATGAAAAAAGTAATTAAAAAAAATACATACAAGATCACCTTTGACACTTGTTTTAGAGAAGTTATGTATAATTGTGCTGATACACGAAAAGAAAGCGGAACCTGGATTACCAATGAAATGATAGAAGCTTACTTCAAACTTCATGAGCTTGGTTTTGCACACTCTGTAGAAGCCTGGTATGAAGACAAATTAGTAGGAGGACTATATGGAATTATTATTGGAAAATGTTTTTTTGGAGAATCTATGTTTTCTACTATGAGTAATAGTTCTAAAGCTGCCTTTATTACTCTCTGCAAACTATTAGAAGAGAAAAATTTCATTATGATAGACTGTCAGGTTTACACTAAACATCTTGAGAGCTTAGGTGCAATAAGTATTCCTAGAAGTGAATTTTTAGAACTTGTTGAAAAGGGAATTTCAATAGCTCCTTTAAAATTGTTTTTTAATAAAAAATGATGTTTTTTACAATGTTAACTACAGAATTTGTTATGCCAATACCAACTTTATAGAGAACTTCTATGATAATGATTTAACCCCTTTGATTTCAAGGGGTTTAAACTATCATTAAATTACAGCAACATGCTTCTTTGCAAAATCACCTATAGTAACAGTGACTTTAGCTTCATGTTTCACAACCTTTCCCATATTTGCAAACATCATATAACCAAATTTACCTCTGTTACCTTTTACAGTCAGCATCTTCCCCAAATGTTGAAAACTTAATAAAGGAATTTTTATTCCAGTTGTCTCATCTATAATGTAAATTTCATGTGGACCTTTAGCAATATATCCTGTTCTGTTAATTTTAAAACCAACATTAATAATGTTATCCTCAGCCGTTAGAATGCAACCTGCTATTTCAAAAGGACGTTTCTTGGGAATCCAATAATAGTAATATATAGCGAAAAATATCCCTGTTACAGCAGTTAACGCACCTACAGTAATTAATACTATAATCATTGCCCTCCCCTCCAGTGTATATGAGGGTACCCTGTAATGATACCCCTATTAATTATTCTTTAAAAGTTAAGAATGTTTAGGATTGTGATTAGTAGATTCCCTACATTCTGGATCAGGCTCTGGTCTACAAGCAGGATGAGGTTTTTCTTTTGGCAAATCAGTTTGAATAAATATTAATTGACCTCCCGGGTATACGCCATTATTAGTAACCTTGTAATCATCGTGATTATGGGCAATATAAAACTGCGGAAAGAAGAAATTATCTGTTGTACCATAATTATTAATTTGAAAGTTCCCTGGAAAAGGACATAAATTGGTACCTCCTGCTTTTGGAGTATTAGCCCATAAGGTATCTGAATCTCCAAAACCTGGCATAAATGTACCTGCTGTTTTAGATTCTCTTGTTGCAGTATCAACCTGGGTCATTAATGCTGGAAATCCACCTTTGCCGCAGAAAATATAATCAGAATAAAGAGGTCGTTTATCTTCAGCAATAAAAAGGATATCGTAACTTTCTCCGGAACCAACTAGTTGGGTAAATCCCTTATTCCAGTGTGGCTGTGGATGTGCATCTTTGTTAACTACTCTTCCATGCCAGCCATGAGTATGCCATGGAACTGGTTGATAACCCATATTAATAAGTCGGAGAAGGAATCTTTGTTCATTTTTAATATGAACATAAGAGTCATAGCCTGCAGGAATTTTATAAGCACCACCACCTACAGGAACACCTGAAGGTAAAAGTGTATCAGGAAATGCACGTCCATTTACCAACCACCAGTCAGGTTTAAAATTCACTGGATTAAAGTCAGTCTGATTTTGAACAGCATCGTGCCACGTGGAGTCAATATCAGATAAAAGTATTACATATTCCTTATTAAAAAAGCTGGAAGCTTTCGAATTTGCAAAATTTCTGTTTGTTACACCTTTTGATGTAATATAATCAGAAACATCTTTAGCCGCTGGATATACAATTAATCCTCCATACATTCCCATCTGAACATGTTCGGAAGCCTCATGATGACAATGATAAAAATAACTTCCTGCAGTTTCAGGTTTAAAGTAATAAGTTACACTAATTGAAGGTGCACCTATAGGTGTTACTGGTACTCCAAAGGAAGTTTCTGGTACACCATCAAGCTGTGTGGCTACATGTCCGCCATGAATATGGATAGTATGAATATCTAAAATTGGTTCTGCAGCTCTTAATAGACCCAGATTGGTTAGTGTTATAAAGAGTTCATCATCCATGTCCATTTTTATTAATGGAGATGGAATTACAGCTGTTCCCCTTAGATTATCTCTGGCTGTTATATTTGCAGGATCTAAGCTTGGGTCACAAATTCTACATTTTCCTGTATATTTATCTTGTACTTTCCATAAACCTCCTACAAACCCAAAAACATATATACTTCTACGGTCTAGGCATCCTGTGGGGTCTGTTGGTAGGTTAATAAAACCATCAGTAGCATATAAACTATAAAAAAGTCTTTTGCCCATAATTCATTTTCTCCTCCTAAAGTTTTCTATTTATACTATTATAGCTAATATAAAATATGCTGTTTTAAGACAAGTAGTTACAGGTCACTTTTTAATAATTATACAATGCTTTGTATCTTAGATAATATGTCTAAAAATTCTTTATATCTTTCCTTACCAATTCCATTCTCAATATGCTGCTGAGCTTTTTCCCATGAAGGTATAGCTTCCATAAGTTTAGCAATTCCAAGTTCCGTTATTTTTATATACCTTTTTCTCGAATCATCTTCCCCTATAGTTACGTCTATAAGACCCTTTTTCCTTAGAATTTCCACATTACGAGTTACAGTTGTTTGATCCATTAATAGAGCACCAGCTAAATCACCTACTGTACTGCTGCATCTATACGAGATGTTAGCTAACAAAGAAAATTGCGTTGCTCTCAGACCTGCTGACTGAAGTGCTTTATCAAAGTATTGAGTTAATACTCTTGATGTCATCCTTAAATTTTTGCAGGCACAAACTCCTAACTTTTTTATACTGCTCTGAGTATCCATATAAAATTCCTCCCATCATATGTATATACATATAATAAGTCGCAGCTTTCCCTATTGTCAAGAAATCACTTTAAACAGAGCTCATTACAAATTAATTTGGCCATTTCACGTATTTTTTCATTTTTATTATTACATGCCTTTATAATAAGCGGCTTATAACTTTCCACATAGTTATTACGCATATAGTTTAATACATCTACCTTCCACTTCCAAAGTTCCTCTGGTGATAAATAGAAAAATTTTGACTGAACTTTCTCAACATAAAAATCTTCTGTCATGTTTAAAATATTTTCAGGCGTTAATTCCGGGGCTAATCCTGAAAGATTAGGGAATTCTTCTTTTCCCTTCCACTTTCCCCTATTCATAGGACATGCATCTTGACAAATATCACATCCATAAATACATTCTCCGAAACTTTTTCTTAATGGTTCCTGAGGCAGATTACGTCCGCCAAAAGTTGTCAAAAAAGAAATACAGGCAGTTGGCAGCATAGTATAGGGATCAGAAAGAGATTTTGTTGGACAGGCTGCCATACAACGATTGCATCCCTTAGGACATTGAGGAACATTATTGGTTTCTTTTAACTCCATTTCTCTATCAGTAATCCAGGCTTCAAGATGAACCCATGAACCAGACTCAGTGTATAAAAAATTATTTCTGCGAATTATCCCTACTCCAGCCTCCATAGCTGCCCAGCGCATTCCTACTACTCCAAATTTCTCATTAGTTTCTACCTTTAAACCAAGTTTCTGCATGTATTTTTCTAATGCACGATTATTTTGATATTCTTTTGTACTCCTGTCTATACGTACATCAAATAAATATGCCTTAGCAATACGTCCCTTTACCTCTTCTGGAATCTTGTACTTACCATATGGTACTGTGAGTACTACTACAGATTTTGCCCATGGATACACCTCCAGCGGATTAACTAAGCGCTGCTGTCCTTGATAAAATGCTCTGGACTCTGGAACTTTTTGCAAACGCTCTTGAAATCTTTCAGCATACCCTTCCATTAAACTAATTGGAATAATACCACACTTTTCATAGCCTAATTCATAAGCCTTTTTTTGAATCATTTGTTCAATTGTTTCCATACCTAATCACTCCCTCTTGAAGCAAGTTCTTAATTCAGTGGGGATTCTTTTACTCCATCTGAATTTTAGAACTGCAAATGCATGGCTTACTTGGCGTTGAACTCCCACTTGAAGAAGAGGGAGACTTATGCCAAGTTAAGTCAGGTGAAAAAATAAATGAGTAAAATTCATATCATACAAGCATTGGATTTTATATGTATATACATATAAATAGACAAAAAAATTTATTATTACTAATTGATTTGCATAAAAGAATTATCAGCAATATATGTATATACATATATTATTATATTAATTATATGCTGTCAACATTTTTATTCATTAACACAAAAATCATAGCTTAATTTGATAAATCCAAATTATGATAACATGAAGTTTGTGCAAGTATACTTGCACAAACTTCATTACTCCTATACATATCCTTACTTTATTTCTATTCTAATCTTCTTATGGATGTAACCAATGGACAAATTATGGCAATACCGATAATTATAATACCCGACATTAAAAACCAATGATTCACACCAATTCTATCAGCAAAGAATCCAGAAATAATTAAGCCAAGGGGCATAGCCAAAGATATTATGCTCCCTGTTAGAGAAAACACGCGACCCAAATATTCCGGCTTAATATTCTCTTGAAAAAGAGCCATTTGAACCCCGCTATAAAATGGAACTGAAAGACCCATAATTACGCAGCACAACACAAAAAAGATAAATCCATTTGATGGAAGTAAACCTGAAATGCTCAAACTACCTCCCATCATAAAAATAGATGCTGTTATTAATGTAATTTGTTTTTTAAATTTACCAAATACTCCTAATAGCAAACCACCAGCTAGCATACCGGAAGCATAGGCAATTTCTGTAATAGACACATGCATAGGTGTTCCATCAAAATATTTCATACTTACAAGCGGATAAAGAGCATTGATTGGCATATAAACGAACATGTATAAAGTACCTATGAGCATCAATGCAAATAAGCCTTTGTTTTCTTTCAAAACAAGGAAGCCCTCCTTCATATCTAACATAAAATTTCGCTTCAAGCTTTGTTGCTTTAGATTAAGCTTAGGAATACGTACAAGCGCTACCATCATACACGCAATTACAGCACCTAGTACATCCATGGATATAATGACATTTAATTCCCAAACAGAATATAAAAATGCCGCAGCAACTGGACTGATAATATAGCTTATAGACTGTAATGACTGACTATAACCAGCACATTTGGTTAACTGTTCTTCTGGTACCAAAAGAGGTATTACCGCACTTAATGCCGGAGAATGGAAAGCAGTTCCAATACTGCGGATAAACAATACTGTCATAACCACCCAAACTGGTAGTTCCATATATAAAGAAATAAATGCCATTATTGCAGCAGCTGCAGCAATAATTAAATCAGCACCAATCATAATCTTCTTTCTATCATAACGATCAACCAATACACCAATAGCAGGTCCAAAGACCGCATATGGCAGAAAAGCAACTAATGAAGCCATTGACAAAAACATTGCTGATTGTGTTTTTTCTGTAAGATAAAAAATCATTGACATTTGCAGTATAGCACTGGTGATTAGTGAAACTGCCTGCCCAGACCATATCATAAAAAAATTTTGTTTCCATTTTGAAATTTGTTTTGTCATATCTATTCTCTCCTTGCACTTTTTATTGTTGGTTTCATTCTAGTTTGGGCAATAAAAAATGCAGATCATAAATCCACAAAGGAACTTTAGTCTGCATAACAACGCAAAAAAGACATATAGGAAAAAATATATAACCTTAAAACAGCTATGTCTAGTCCATATCCATGCCAATCCGCAAAATAAACACAACAAAAAAGCCCACCATTGTGGATGTTTTTACCACTTTTTTTATTGCCAACTTATCTTAAACGAACTGAATACATAGAATATGTCCCCCTTTAAATCATTAAATTCTATATAATTATATCTTATATAATATATTTATGTCAATTTCCAACTAATTTAAAACTATAATACAGTAGTATACTTACCGTTTCCTCTCCTTTTTTTGAAGTTTTCTTTGAGCTTTTCTCCATATGTTTTTAATATATAATTTCAAAATTCTATTTTTTCTTCAAGCTCTCTTATTAGAATCCGTTCTTTTTCATTTAAGCTCAGAATATATTTATTAAATTCACCATACCACTCTTCTTCATATCCATTTTCAAAACCAAGCTCTTCCATATACTTATCCAAAAGAACTATTTCCATATGAGATAAACTTTTGAAGTAGGTTACATATTCTCCACCAAATAGGCAATCAGCACTTAACATATCAACTAAATCTTCCAGACTTTTAATGTTATTTTTAATTAGTGAAATTTTATCTTCTACTAAAGTACAATCCCTTATCTCTTCACTTAATTTTTTAAATTCAGAGTTCTCCATCATCTCGCCATCATTATAATAGATTGTTTCATCTCTATTATTCTCATTAAAAGATATAAATACCGCTTCTAATCTATTCAGTTTTATGCCTTGATTTATTAACGAAGCTACCTTTAATGTAGATTTTTTAATATAACTTATTAGTGCCTTATCTTTAATACGTAAAATTTCCCAACATACTTTTGCATATTTTAATAATTCTTTTTGTAGCTCTTCCAAAGATAATTTTTCTAACTTATTTTTAATATATGTCCTGTCCAGACTGCTAATATTAAGGCTTTTTAAATCTTTTCCGCAGATGATTACTCCCAAACAGTTAATTAATAGCAATTCAAATATATTTATCAACAACAATTCAAACTTTTTATCGTAACCTTTTAACAGCTTATTGATTTCACTAACAGGAAAGTTATTACAAAAATCATTCTCTAGACTTAAAATCTCTAAATAATTACATATATATTCAATACCTACATAATTCATATTACCAATACAAAGCTGATAATCTATTGAACCAGGGTTTTCATGAGCAGCAAAAAAATCATTATATTCTTTAAAAAATAGAGGAATGCCATAATCTATAGTATCATTATAGGAGTAGTTATCAACCTTTAACTTACTTTCATTAATTTTTCCCAACAGCTTCTTGCTTTCTAATATTTTCTCAATAATTAGATCTTGCCCCTGTTTTAACATTTGAGATAATCTATTACTCTTTAGTTCATCTGATATACCTTCTATATTATCAAATGTTTTTAAATAAATTCCTATGGTATAGTCAATACACTGCAAAATACTTTCAGCAAGTTCTACCATAACAGAACTGCTCTCATCTTTTGTGTAATATTTTAACTGCACCTTTAAAAGTTCCATTCTTTCATAATAGATATTAGCTAAAACACTCTCATCTAGCAGCTTTTTTTCATAACAATATTCTAAAACATAATTAAAAAACTTTTCCTCATTGAAGTTATCTTCTATGGAATGACCATATTTTTCAATATCTTTCCCTTTATTCATAACTTATAAATCCTTTTCACCGTAAATATTTGTATAATCCCTTACACCATTTCTTATGTTATCAGCAATTTTATACAGTACTTTTCCTTCTAAAAGCTCCAATGATCCTTGACAATAGTTATTAAATTTCTCCTGCATAATTTCTATTAATTCATCATCACTTATATAATCTAGAGTTTCATTCTTATAATTATAAAAAATCTCTACAAGTTCATTTATTGTATCACTGTAATTATATTGTGATATATATGGTGAGTCACAAAATGCTGTTATAATTTTATTTATTATTTGACCATTAAACTCTATCCTTCCGCTTTTTTGAAGTGATATATTTCTCGTGTTAATAATTTCTCTAACATCTTCTTCAGAAAGCTTTAATCCATATTCACTTGTAATCTCATTGCATTGCAATATTTCATTAAAAACCTGCTTATTCAATAAGTTATTTTTAAATAAATTAATAGAATCTTTCATTTTAAAAACTTCCTTTCAAAAAGTATTGACTTTTATTTTAGAATATGTTATAATGAAATTATATTACTATTTATAATTGTTATAATAATGTATTATAGCATTAATGTTTTTTATTGTCAATTCTCCTATATTTATTTGTAAAATTATAGAGTATCTTCAACCAGAAGATACTCTTTTTAATATTTATAATATTTCAATAAAAATTAAAATTAGAAAATTCCTAGATTTATTTTGTTTCTTCTAAAAACTCTTCCAGTAATGCATCTTGTAATTTTTTAATAATTTCTGCTGCCCTTCCACCTACAGGTTTTCCATCTATTTCACATGCAGCTGTACAAAATTGCCCTGAACTTGTAACTATAACTTCATCATTTCAAAAAATTTACTGCTGTATTGGCAAGAAGTGCTGCTCCAATAGGAAGTGATTTTTCATCAATATCGAAATTCGCATTGTGAAGTGAAAAATTTTTCTTATTTAAAAATCCTACTCCTAAAGATATAAATGCAGATGGAACAATTCGTGAATAAAATACAAAATCTTCACCAAGCAGTGTCTTAGGTACAGACTTTATCTTTTCATTACCAACAATTTCTACAGCAGACTCTTTTACAATATTAATCATATTCTCATCATTAATTAAAGGACTATCACCTATTCGGAACTTGAAATTATAAGTTGCCCCATGTGCCAATGTAATACCTTTAATAACATTTTCTATAATATCTTTAACCTCATCATGAATATCTTTATTAAAAAATCTAATAGTTCCAGTTAAAATTACTTTATCAGCCACTATATTTGCTTTATTTCCTCCATTTATTGTCCCTATAGTTATAACAAAAGGTTCCAGAGGATTAATTTTAGAAGATGAAATTGTTTGTAATGACAATACCAATTCAGATGCAACTATAATTGCATCTGTGGCTTTATGTGGCAAAGCTCCATGTCCACTTTTACCAATAATTTCTATTTCAAATCCACCTGCTGTTGCATAAAACTCTCCTGTTCTTAATCCAATATCTCCTGCCAAGAGATTTGGATCTACATGTAGTCCAAATACACCATCTACTTTAGGATTTTCCATAACACCTTCTTCAATCATTTGGGAAGCTCCACCTAATGGACTTTCCTCACTAGGCTGAAAAATAAACTTAACATTTCCTTTTATTGAATCCTTTATTTTAGACAATATGCCAGCTGCACCTAATAATACTGCTGTATGTGCATCATGACCACAAGCATGCATAATATTTTTGTTCACTGATTTAAATTCATGATTGTTTTTTTCTTGTATAGGAAGCGCATCCATATCCGCTCTTAAGGCAACTGTTTTTCCCTGAGTTTTTCCTCTCAGTACTCCAACGACACCAGTTTTTCCAACCCTTTCTGTAACATCAATCCCAAGTTCTTCAAGTCTTTTTGCAACAAGCTTTGCCGTTTTAAACTCCTGTATAGCAAGTTCTGGATTCTTATGAATTGTTCTGCGTATATGAACTATATCTGATTCAATTTCATAGGCTAAATCTTTTATTAGCATATAAATTTCTCCTCTCATGTATTTTTATAAAAATTGTAATTCATTTACATAATTTTTAATATATTAAATAACAACCTTTTTTAATTTGATAATAAATCTACAAACTCATCTTAATCTACAATTGGCCACTAAGCTTAGGTAGACTTAGCAGCCAAATGAATCTATAAAATATTAAATTATTTTAATTCACCAGTATAATAAGGATTTAGATCATTAGTATATAAATCCTCGGCCTTTATCTGTCCTGGTACTTCAAAATTAGTCAATTTATTTTTTTCAGCTGTCTTAACCCAAAACTCAATTTGCTCAGGTTTAATCCATTTTTGATCAGGATATATATTACCAGCCATATCTTTAACATCCATTTTAAGATAGTCGGCTGCAATTTTTAATGATTGTTGATAGTTTTTATTTATATACTGCTGAGCTTTAAGATCAGCCACTATATATGCCTTTACTACATCTGGATATTTCTTTATAAAATCTTCACTAAATGCACGAATAGCGAGTCCACCAACTGCTCCATCACCAGCCGCTTCACCTATTTTATAACTTGTAGTAAGAATTTTAAAGCCGCCATCATTTTTAGTTTTCATATTATATGGTGGATGAAGTATAGCTGCATCTATGTTTCCTTGTTTAAGAGCTTGCTCCTGCTGTTGATCATTCATAACAATTACTTGAGTGTTTTTTACATTCACTCCATTTTGACGTAAAAATTCTGCATTTAATAATTCTGCACAACTCCCCTTACTACTCATAGCAATCTTTTTTTCAACTAAATCCTTTGCTGAATTTATTTTTCCATCATTCCGTACAAACCAAGTCATATGAGTCTTATCAAAATCAGGACTATCAACCATACTATGTAGTACTATTTTTAGCTTTGCTCCTGCTTTTCTAGCTGAAGCAATTGTTGTAACATGTCCTGAAGCAAACAGATCATTATCACCTTTAATTACTGATTGAGCTAAACTTACATTAGCAGGTAAAACACCCGTATATTCTGGGATTATTCCAACTTCTTTAAAAAACCCCTGTTTATCTGCTATAATAAATTCATTGAAATCTGTTGGCGTTACTACCTTTAGATGAAATGGCTTTGTAAGCTTACCATTAACAAATTTACCTGTATAAGTCTTACTGCTATCAAAAATTTCTGATGTTGATGATGTGGATTTTGACTTTCCACATCCAACAAACATTGAAACTGCTATCAATACACTTAATATCAATACTAAAAATTTTTTCATTTTAAATGCACTTTCTTTCTCTTTGTAATTGAAGCAAATTCTTAATTCAGGTGGTGATTCTTTTACCCCATCTGAATTTTAGAATTGCAAATGCATGGCTTACTTGGCGTCAAACTCCTACTTAAAGAAGTGGGAAACTTACGCTAAGTTAGTAAGGTTAAATATTTTTAACATACACCTATGATTTGTTATACTATACTTTCTTTTAAAATAAATTTCTAAATTTTATTTTATTTCCCCATTTTTATAAGGATTTAAATCATTAGTATATAAATCTGAAGCCTTTACTTTTCCAGGGGTTTCAAAGCCAGTAAATTTATTTCTTTCAGCTACTTTAATCCAAAAATCAACTTGTTCTGGAATAATCCATTTTTGATTTTCAGCATATAAACTTCCTGATGTATCTTTAACATCAACTTTAAGAACCTTTGCTGCAATCTGTAATGCCTCCTCATAGTGATTATCCACATACTGCTGTGCTTTAACATCTGCAGCTATATATGCCTTTACTACATCAGGATATTTTTTTATAAAATCTTCGCTGAATGCACGACATCCAACACCACTAAGTTGTCCATTTCCAGCACCCTTTGCAATTTCATAGCTTGTAGTTAAAATATTCACTCCTCCATTATTTTTAGCTTTCATATTATACGGAGCATGTACTATAGCCACATCTATATTTCCCTGCTTAAGAGCTTGTTCCTGCTGTTGATCATTCATAACAACTATTTGAGTTTTATTTAAATCTACTCCATTTTGACGTAAAAATTCTGCATTCCATAGTTCTGCACAGCTTCCTTTACTACTCATGGCAATTTTCTTTCCAACTAAATCTTTTGCTGATTTAATATTACTTCCTTCCTTTACGAACCAAGTCATATGCGTTTTATCAAATTCAGGACTGTCCACACTCCCTGTAAGTACAACTTTAATTTTTGCTCCTGCAGCACGTACCGCTGCAATAGTTGTTAAGTGTCCTGATCCAAATAAATCATTATCTCCTTTAATTACTGATTGGGCTAAACTTACATTGGCAGGCAAAACACCTGTATATTCTGGAATTATTCCAACTTCCTTAAAAAATCCTTTTTGATCTGCTATAATTCCTTCTGTAAATCCTGTTGGAGTTGGCATTTTTAGGTGAAATGGTTTTGTCAATTTACCATTTACAAACTTGCCTGTATAAGGTTTACTACTATCAAAAGTTTCTGATGTTGATGAGGTTGCATTGGAAGTTGATGATTTCCCGCAACCTGTAAATGTCAATAAAGTCATTGCCACACTCAATATTAATACTAACAATTTTTTCATATAAAAATTCTCCTTTGTTTAAATCTATTAAAAAATGACTGAAAAATATATTCAGTGTATAATTTGTAGTTGAGCCAAATATTAAATTAAGAATTTTATTATTTCCATCTACTTATTCTTTTTTCAAAAGCTACTATTATGTAGTTTATAATAAGACCCAATAAGGACATAGTCACAATAGAGGCATACATCTTTGGTATTTGATATTTCATTTGAGTATCATATAATAAATATCCTATTCCAGAACTTGCTCCCATCATCTCTGCTGCAATTAACACTAGTATTGAAGAAGTAGCACTAATTCTTATACCTGTAATGATTGATGGAAAAGCTGATGGTAATACCACTTTTGTGAATACTGTAAGCTGAGATGCAGCCATAGACTTTGCGGATTTAATTAAAATTGGATCTACATTTTTTACTCCACTAATAGTATTTAAAAGTATTGCAGACCATACACCCCAAAACACTATAGCTATTTTAGAAGTTTCACCTATTCCAAAAAACAATAAAAACACTGGTAATAAAGCTAGCGTTGAGGTTTGTCTAAATAGTTGCAGCAATGGATCTAAATAAAATTCAAATTTTTTAAAAGATCCTATAATTAAACCTAATGGAATTGCCAATATTGCACCCAGTACAAAACCAGATATTGAACGCCTTAAGCTGATTCCCAAATTATCCATAAGTTCTCCTGAAGCTAACATTGAAAAAAAAGTATGCATTACTACAGAAAATGGCGGCAAAAAATTAGCATCTATTATTTTTACACGGGGAGCTGTCTCCCATATTATTAAGAATACTGCTATACCCAGCAGTTGTCTTAAACTGAATATAAAACCAACAACTTTTTTTAATACTGATTCACTCTTTAATTGTTCATCATTGTGATCTATTGAATTATCCAATATCTCACTCATATTATAACCTCCTTTTATGTCCTAAAATTTTAGCTTCAATTGTCACAATTATACTTAATATTTGTTTCTACAAAATAAAATAAGCCAAAGATTTTGAATAAAACTAATTTCTATTCAAAGCCTCTGGCTTTCCAGTCAACTGAATTAAATGGTATACCTATTTTTTAAATTCATTATAGAAAACTTTTTACCATATGTCAACAAATTATTAATATATTGTTAATCCATTAATAATTTGTTAATTTACTGCCTGTTTAGTAATACCATATGTGTTTTTTTGATAGATTTCTTCATCATCAGTTTGTTTTACAGTATGTGATGTATCCTTAAGTAACTCCCATACCCTATGTCTTAAAACAGCAAATTTTTCTGAAGATTTTATATCTCCACTTTCTCTTGGCCTTGGTATATCTACATCAATTATTTCTTTAACAGTACCTGGATTTTTTGACATAACAACTATTCTGTCAGATAAAAAAACAGCTTCTTCAATACTATGGGTAATAAATATTATAGTCTTATGAGTTTTTTCCCATATGTGCAGTAACTCTATATGTAACTCTTCCTTTGTTTGCTCATCTATTGCTGCAAATGGTTCGTCCATTAAAAGAACTTCTGGGTCATAAGCTAAAGCCCTGGCAATAGCTACCCTTTGCTTCATGCCACCAGATAATTCATTAGGATATCTATTTTCAAAACCCTTTAATCCAACTAGTTCTAAATATTTTCTACTAATTCTTTTCCTTTCACGTCTATTAATTTTTTTAATTTCCAATCCAAATTCTACATTTTGCTCTATAGTCCTCCAAGGAAAAAGTGCATATCCCTGCATTACTGTTCCTCTATCAAGTGCAGGTCCATGTATTTCTTTATTATCAATAAATATATTACCTGTATTTCCTTTTATAAGTCCTGCTATAATATCCAAGAAAGTTGATTTTCCACATCCACTAGGCCCAACTATGGATAAAAATTCCCCATCCTTTACCTTGAGATCTACTCCTTCTATGGCTAAAAATTTTTTATTTTTTCCTCCACTTTCTTTTTTTGCATTATATACATATCCTACATTTTTAGCTACTATTTTATAATCTAATTTACCATTATTTTCTTTGCCTATACCTTTTACAGACATAAATAAAGCCCCCTCTTATATTAAAAATATATTTTATTTTTAAACAAAACCAGAGGCTTTAAATAATGTTATTATTTAAAGCCTCTGGTTTCTCCAGTCAACTATTGAAAACTATTTTCTTTATAGATTTATCTTTCCTATATAATAAGCAATAACTTTAACAATGTCAACAGTAAGCCAGGCATTCATTATATAAAAATTCCATTAATTTGTTAATCTGCGTAATTTTTATAAATATTATAATATTAATTATTCTTTTGAAATAATTACATAAACATTTGAAGAAGAATCTCTGTTCTCCTCCTATTTTTTCTGGAATTCCATCTTCACTTTCATCTAGACAGCAAAGATAATTTCTATCATAGTCAAAAATAACGTCCTCAACTTTGATTCAATTTCAATTACTTTAAATTCTTTATAAATCCATTAATTCAGCTAATTCCTCTTCCGTAAGCTTACGCCACTTACCCATATCTATACCATCAATTTTTATATTTACAATTCTAATACGTTTCAGTTCCACAACTGAATACCCAAAAGCTTTGGTCATTCTCCTAATCTGTTTATTAAGTCCTTGAGTGAGAATAATACGGAAAGTATCTTCTTTGACTCTAATTACCTTACAGGTTTTTGTTTTAACCCCGCAAATCTCCACTCCTTTAGACATTGCTTTAATAAAATAATCATCAAAGGGCTTATTAACAGTTACTATGTATTCTTTTTCATGTTCATTTTCCGATTCTAAAATATTATTGGCAAGTTCTCCATCATTTGTTAATAATATTAATCCTTGAGATTCCTTGTCTAATCTGCCAACAGGAAAAATATATTCCGGATAATTTATAAAATCAATTATATTGCCTTTCACTTCTTTTGCTGCAGTGCAGGTAATTCCAACTGGTTTATTTAATGCAATATAAATTTTATCTTTTATAGGAATTGGTTTATTATCAATAAGTATAACATCCTTAATTTCTACCCATTGACCCTTTTCACAGAGCATACCATTTACAGTTATCCTATTTTCCTCAATAAGTCTATTGGCTTCCCTTCTTGAACAAAAGCCTGAATTGCTAAGAAGTTTGTTAATTCTCATTAAAATATTATCCTTTCATTAGCGGCTGTGATATCAATCCCTATAGAAGATAACTGGAAGTTAGATCCTTGCTATAATACTTCTAGTATTTCTATTTTATATTTTTCACTTGGAGCATTAACTTCAACTACCTCTCCAGCTTTTTTGCCTTTTAATGCTTTTCCTAAATCTGATTCTATACTTATAAACATATTTTCTGGATCTGAATCCATAGTAGTTACTAATGTTATAATATCTTCATCTCCATCCTCTACAAATTTAATTCTGGCTTTTCTGTTAATTCCCAATATTGATTTATCTAAATTTTTATCATCTATTACTGTTGCTGTTGAAATCATAGTTAATAAATATTGAATTCTATTATCATTTTCTCTATAGTTTGCACAAGCTTCTTTATATTCTGCATTTTCTGATCTATCGCCATGTGCTGCAGCTATTAATTTTTCCTTTGCTATTTTAGCTCTCCTTACGGTCATTCTATATTCTAGTTCCTCTTTTAATTTATTAATATTTTCTTCCGTTAGCGTATTATTCATAAAAAACTAAACCTCCATGATTAAAATCTTTTTCCAAAATTTTATATTATTTAATTTATTATAGCACAACAGTTAAATATAACAATTTAAATAAATATTATATCAATTTAAATATTCTCTGTAATTACCACTAGAATAGTATACTAATATTATTAATATATAAATTTTAAGACAACAGACTAAAATAAGGACAATTGCTCAATTTTCTTTTCTTTAAAGGATGAAATTGATATTCCAATTAATCTTATTTTTTCTTCTAGTTTTAACTTTTCTAAAATGCTACAGGC
The DNA here is from genome assembly GCF_000807255.1 of Clostridium pasteurianum DSM 525 = ATCC 6013. Taxonomy (NCBI): domain Bacteria; kingdom Bacillati; phylum Bacillota; class Clostridia; order Eubacteriales; family Clostridiaceae; genus Clostridium; species Clostridium pasteurianum. Next base: position 3,262,319 of record NZ_CP009268.1, read on the forward strand.
TTCCCTGTATATATCTTCTTCACTATTTATGTAATACGTTAAAGTTTTGCTTTTAGTATGATTAATAAAAGATGCAGTCCTTATTTTTATGGTAATATTTTTCCCACTTAGATTCTTATTTTTCATAATATTTGCAATAGAACTAGCAAAACTTTTAATATATGGTTTTATATCTTCCTCATCATCAGTATCGTTAATCAAGGTAGTTTCTTTTCCGATAGATTTTCTTTCTCTAAGAATTTTAACTTCCCTATTATCAATTCCTCGTATTCTATCGTATATTTCAGGTCCAAATTTTCCAAATAAATCCACCAAAAAATTTACTGAAAGCTTATATAATTCTTCTACAGTGAAGATACCAATATTATTAAGCTTTTTTACAGATTTTTTTCCTAAACCATGAACTTTATCTATGGATAGAGGAAATAGGATCTTTGGGACATCACTTTTTTTTATTATTTTAAGACCATTAGGTTTGTTCCAATCCGAAGCTAATTTGGCTAAAAACTTATTATAGGATAATCCTATAGAAATGTTGAGTCCAGTTTCTTTTTTTATCCTATTTTTTATAAAGCTTGCTATGTATAGAGAATCTCTATTTACATGAGTTAGATCTAAATAGGCTTCATCTATACTTAATGGTTCTATAAGAGTGGTTATTTCATTAAAAATATCAAATATTTTATTAGATATTTCCTTGTATCTTTCATATCTAACAGGAAGAAAAATTCCATTAGGACATTTAGCTTTAGCCATGTAAATAGGCATTGCACTTCTTACTCCAAAGGCTCTTGCTTCATAGGAACAAGTAGCAACCACACCTCTCTCAGACATACCTCCAACTATTACAGGCTTCCCTCTAAGACTTCTATTATCTATTACTTCAACAGATGCAAAAAAAGCATCCATATCCACATGCATTATAACTTTATCCACTGAAATTTCCTCCATTAGAACTTTATATAGCCAATTCTATAAACAGAATATCAAACATATGTTCCTCTGTCAAATTGTTTTGTAATTTAGACTTTATAATAATTTCTGGATTATCTACTCAATGGAAGTTATAATTAATGTATTGACTTTCTGTCTCTAAATTATAATTGACAATTATAATACAATTAAGAAAACTAGACAATAATTTCTATAGAAAGAGTGTATTTATGAAGGATGATATACAAATCAACAAATATTTAGAAAAGGCAGAGGAGGCTTTTGAAGAAAATAAATTAATTAAATCATTAGATTTATATAATAAAGTTTATGAACTTTCAAGTGGTAAAAATTTGGATGCAATAATTAATTTAGCTTTAATATATGACTCTTTGGGAAAATCAGATAAAGCTAAAGATTATTATAAAGAAGCTTTAAGTATAGATGACTATGAAGAAAGGGCTTACTATGGTTTAGCTACAATATATGATGAAGAAGGAAAATATGAAGAAGCTATAATATTGTACAATAAAGCTATTTACATAAATCCAAATTATCATAAAGCTTATTTTTTCTTAGCAAATGCTTATGATGTATCTGGTAAAAAAGATCTTGCAATAGAAACTTATAAAAAACTGTTAAGTTTGAATCCTATGGATTTTTGGGCAAACCTAAATCTAGGATGTATTTATGAGGAACAAAATCAAAATGATCTTGCATATAAAATATTTTCAAAAGCTTTAAAAATAAATCCAAATAATCATCTAGCTTTGTTCAATATGGGAGTAATTTATTATAAGTTTAATATGATAAAAAAATCCATTAATTTTTATGAGAGATCAATTGAAAAAGATGGAAGTTATGAATACAGTTATTTGAATTTAGCAGTAATTTATAAATATAAGGATACCAAAAAAGGCATAAAAATTTTATCCAATGGTATTAATAATTGTAGTGAAGTATATTTTTTATATTATAACAGAAGTTGTTTTTATGCTCTAATTAATGAAGAAAATAAGGCCTGTGAAGATATAATTATAGCTTTAAAATTATATCCACAGTTTTTAAAATATGTTTTAGAAGACGAAGAATTGGGAAAGGTAAGAAACTTACATTTATTTAAGGAATTTGTGGATAAAAGCAGGTTAGGAGAAAACCGTCCTTTTAACGCTTAAATGACAGCATAAATGTTAAAGTATTGTTCTGATAATCTGCATTTATGGTGCTTAGTTGTAATTCCATCAGCTCTTTTGCAATGGCCAAACCCAAACCCGAAGAGTGCTTAGAACGATTAACATCAGCTTTATATGTACGGTTAAAAAGTTGTACTACATCTTTCTCTGTTAAAGATTCAGAATCATTACTAATGCTGATAGTAACATATTCATCTGTTACCCCTAATTCAACTTTGCAGTATGATTTAGCATAGCGTATTATATTTTGGAATAAATTCAGCAATACTCGATTTGTAATTTTTTCATCAAGCAGCACTAATGGAACTTTTTCATCAAGGTCCAACTGTAACGAGATGCCTTCATCTTCAAAATCTTTATAAAACAGTAATAAACTATCACACAATAACTGATATAACGAGTGTGGGTTTAACTCAACTGGATACTCTTCTGCATCAATTAAAGACAAATCATATAATGAATCTACCAGATTGTTTAAGCTTTCCAATTTATATCGGACAATCTCTAAATATTTTTCTTTATCTTCCGTGGATAATTTCAAATGTAAAACTATGTCAGTATATCCCATAATGGAAGTTAGCGGTGTCCTCAAGTCATGAGAAAAGTTAGCTAAGGCTTCTTTGTACTGCTGCTTTTCTTTAGTATTTTGCAATTGTAATGCCTTATAAGAATCAACTAAATGATTAATTCCAGCAGCTAACTTTTCCGTTGTTTTATCAGGAGTAACCACAGTAATTTGTTGATTGCTTTCAGAAATTAATTTATTTAATTTGTTAATTTCTGTAGTTAACGCATCAATATTTATTTTAGTAAAATAATATTTTATCAAACAGAGGATAGTTACAACTGCTAGTATACAAACAATATAAATCATAACTTTCCTCCTTTCTTTAGGCTAAGGCATATTCAAATAAATAACTAGTCAGTATACTAGCCTATTTTGAATCCTACTGCGTCAGCAGAACCCTCAGATAGCTCACTATCCTCGGAACCTGCTTCCTTGTTGGATTCAAAATATTCGTCGCATCTTTGACTTATTATTTATTTTCACATGCCTAAATCCTTTTTTTTGAAAGTTGCTTGCCCAATAATCAAGCTGATAAAAATAATTATTAATCCGAGCACCCAGCACTTAATGTCAAAATGAGCATTATTGGACATATAATCAACTAAATTATTATTAAATAGCATACCCGGTGTCCATTTAGATATGCTTTTTAAGGTACTAACTCTGCCAGCTAAAGTATTAATTAAACTACCTAAAATGTGATAAATAAACAATAAAATAAGCAAGTTTAAAACTTCTGAAACACCATTAATACTCAGAACATAGGCTAAAATAAAACCAGAAGCAACAATGGGTAATACATTACTAAAAGAAATTAAAAATTCACTAAAAGTTGAATTATTGATCAAATCAAAAATCACATTACCACTTAAAGCAATAGCTAATAAAGCAATAGCAGCCATAACACCTATCCCCAAGAATAAAGTCACCAATTTTGACCAGAATATAGCTTGGCGAGAATAGCCGAAGGAAACCGTTGCACACATTTTTGACTGACTTTTTCTTGTCAATATTAAAATTACCAATAAGCAGAGAATAATAATTAAAGTAGTCATACCGAGTACATTACTATAATAGAACATCCTTGTTCCATACCGAAAAGTTGGTTCTTTAAATCTAAAATACTGTAATACTCCCGCAGCAGCTATTACAAGAAAAGTAATCACTGCAATTAATCCGTAGTACAGCTTTGAATGTATTAAACGGTATACTTCACTTCTAATGAGATTCAACATTATTATTGCCTCCTACCAAACCTAAGAAATATTCTTCTAAGTTCTTACTTTTAACTGTCATTTCTAAAATATCTACATTACCTTCATTTAAAAGCCGATTAATTTTTTGCCGGTCCGCAATATAATTGTAAATCTCCAATTGTTGACTGGCTAAAACTTTATAGTTGATATCTACAAAATTATTTTCTAGTATAAAGCAAGCTTTCTTAGCATCATTTACACGAAGGAGTATAAACTGTTGACTCATTCCCAATAATTTTTTGCGAGATAAATCTTGAATAACTTTACCTTTATTTAGAAAAACAAAACGTGTGGCGATGGATTGCAGCTCAGATAAAATGTGACTTGAAATTAAAATTGTAATTTGATGTTCTTGATTCAACTTAAGAAATAGTTGGCGCATTTCAACCATTCCTTCAACATCCAAACCATTGATTGGCTCATCCAAAAGCAAAAAATCTGGAGAGGATAATAAAGCCAAAGCTAGTGATAACCTTTGTTTCATCCCCAATGAATATTCGGAAAATTTCTTTCGCTGATGTTCTGCAAGTCCTATCCTATTTAATACCTTTCCGATTATTGCTTTTTCAGGAATTCCCCGTTGCAAACGATAGTACTCTAAATTCTGTGCGGCATTAAAGTTGTCAAAAAATACATTAGTTTCAATCATGACACCCATTCGTTCACGAGCATTATGTTTCCCATAGGGCTCACCAAACAAAGTAATCTCACCTTTTGTAGGAAATGTTTCTTCAGCAATCATCTTGAATAAGGTTGATTTACCGGCACCGTTTTTCCCAATAATGGCACATATTTCTCCTTGATATAGTTCAAGATTAGTACTTTCTAAGGCAACTTGATGCTTATACCTTTTCTCTAAATTAGTTATTTTTAAAACTGGCGTTTTCATATTCAGTCCTCCTTTACACTTATTAGTTTACAAGCTATTTTTTAAGGACCTATAAGTAAATCATAAAGAAATCATAAAGATGATATCTAAACTAATGAAAAGCCGATTCCCCAAATAGTTTTGATATATTCTTCATCGGTAATAGCAGCAATTTTTTTACGAATATTGGAGACATGGACACTTATACTATTGTCATTTCCTTGGTAAACATCATTCCATAGCAGTTCATATAGTTTAGCTTTGGAAAATACTTGTTTGGGGCGTTTCAACATAATCCTCAAAATATCAAATTCAACATTGGTGAGATTTAATTCCGATTTTTGAACCACTACCCTATGCTGACTTTCATCTAAAGTTAATTTTTTCCAAGTTAAATATTCCTCTCTTTGTTGTAAATAATTTTTACGTAGTTGAACTTCAATTCGTGCAGCAACTTCTTCATGAGCAAAAGGTTTAACCATATAATCATCTGCACCTAAACTTAGCAAATTAACTTTATCTTCAATCATACTTTTTGCAGAAATAACAATAACCGGAATAAATGATTGTTTTCTAATCTCCTGCAGCAATTCTTCTCCGGTTAATCCCGGTAACATGATATCTAATAAAATTAGATTAAAAGATTGCTGTTGAAGTCTTAGTTGAGCTTCTGTACCAGAAAAACAGCAAGTGGCTTTGTATCCTTGTTCTTTGACAATTAATTCCAAGATTTTATTGATATCATTATCGTCTTCTACAATCATTATTTCTACTTGTTTCAAATCCCTCACCTCTTTAAATACAGTTTTTCCTGATCCTATATCTAAAAGTACGTTATCAATACACATTTATTACTGAAAGTTCAATTCTTCTACTTTTCTCTGAATGAGCTTCTATAGCTTAAAATAGAAGTCATTTATTAGATTTAATTAGTATAATTTTATCATATATTTTAATTTTTTAAATTAAATTTTAATAAAACAAAAGTAAGCTAGATCAACCTACTATAATTAAGTTTTTATTTAAAATAGTTTCAAAATAAATTTTCACCTGAATTAAGAACTTGCTTCAATAAAATGATTAGAAATACTCCTTAACTATTATAAATAAATATAATAAAAGCATCTGTTTTAGTATTAAAAAATTATATCTTTTATATTAGAACAGTAAAACAAATGGATTTTTCATCCTCACTTTTTACTAAAATCTTTCCATGATGCATTTCTACAATTGACTTGGCAATTGAAAGTCCAATTCCATATCCTCCAGTTTCTCTAGATCTTGAAGAATCCACTCGATAAAATCTATCAAATAGTTTGTCTAAATTTCTTTTATCAATTTTATCTGTAGTATTGTATACTTCTATTTTTACTCCTTTTTTTACAGCAGATAAACAAATTTTTATGGTTCCCTCCTCATTAGAATATTTCATGGCATTATCAACAAGAGTAGACACAAGCTGACGTATACTGCCTTCATCTCCATGAAGTTTTAATTCATGCTGAATATCCATTATAAGTTTTTTGTTATTCTTTTCTGCAATGATTTCAAATGGAAATGCTGTTTCAATAACTGCATTACTTAAATCAAAATCAGAAAATTGCAGTTTTACATTATCTTCATTCATTTTAGAAAGCATCAAAAGATTTTTTACAAGCTTATCAAGACGATTGGTCTGATTTCGAATACTTGTAATCCATTCATTTTTACCAGAAGTCATCTCAAGTACCTCTGCATTAGCTAAGATAATTGCAAGTGGCGTCTTAATCTCATGCCCTGCATCTGTAATAAACTGCTTTTGCTTCTTTATACTTTCAATAATTGGTTTAATTGCTTTTTTGGAAAAAATATATAAAAGTATAAATACAATGAAAAATGTAACTAATGCAACGCTACAGGAAATCACTAAGAATGAAACAACCTGCTGAATCTGAATTCTGCAATCTACAAATATAAACATGTAACCATAGGGTTCATCTAATACAGCATATTTATAGGTACCTTCATATCCACTTTTTTTGCTACTACTCAATACTTTATTGGCATATCCTATTGCATTATGCGAATTAACAGCAGCAATATGGGTTGTATCAGTTTCTATAACACTGCCATCTTTGTTAACCTTTATTATAAAATATCGTGTTTCAAACTGGGTTTCAGGATTCATTGCAAAGCCAAATCTGTACTCACTGCGTGACTCTATTCTATTTTCATACTTTGGAAACTTACCTTGATTTTGTGAAAGAATATTAATAGCACCATTTACTTTGTGATCCATCTGATAAAGATTAACCATATTAATCGAACCAAGGAGAATAAATATAACTAAAGCCAGTGATCCCATTGTAATCATAATAAATCTTCTCTGTAATTTTTTAATCATTTGCTTTTTCACTCCTTGTTCCATTGATATTTAAATGTTATTTTGCCTCTAATGTATATCCAAGACCTCTTATTGCCTTAATTTTCACATTAGCATCTAAAGATTCCAGCTTTTTACGCAAATAAGATATGTATACCCATACCACATTCATTTCTGCTTCTGAATCATATCCCCAAATTCGTTCCATAAACTGTTCCGCAGAAATCATACGTTTTGGATTATTCATTAACATCTCAAGCATCTGAAATTCCTTATTACCAAGTCTTAGTGATGATTTTTCATTTGATAGTTCATAGTTTTCTTTGTTAAGGTTGATATTGCCCATTTCAATTAAATTTGGTGTAAACTCAGACTTTCGTCTTGTAACAGCACGAATTCTGGCCAGCAGTTCCCCCATAGCAAAAGGCTTACTTAAGTAATCATCTGCCCCCTTATCTAATCCAACAATTCGATCTTCAATTTCAGCTTTTGCAGTAAGCATTAAAACCGGTACACAAACTCCTTTTTCTCTTAATTTTTCTAACACCTCAAGTCCGCTCATCTTAGGCATCATAATATCTAAAATAAGTAAATCATAATTCTCACAAAATGCATAATTAAGTGCATCTTCCCCATCGTACACAGCATCCACTGAATAGTTATTATGTTTTAAAATGACAACCAAGGCATTTGACAATTCTTTTTCATCTTCTGCAAGTAAAATTCTCATCTGTATTTTCTTCACCTCTATATTCTATTTGTGTTATCATATCGTGAATGGTCTGAAAGTTCAAATCTGTTGAAGCAATTTCATCTGAACATCGTTTTAATTCACCAATAATCATCTTATCATTAGGAATATTTTTCTTATATTTTAACTGGTGTTCTAAACTTGCCCAGCAATCCATTGCAATGGTACGTATTTGAAGTTCACAGTATACTTTTTCAATTCGATTTTCTAAATGTATCGGAACTTGTAAAATCATATGATAACTGCGATATCCATTAGGTTTGGGACTTTTAATATAATCCTTTTCTTTAACAACTTTAATATCCTTCTGGTTTCTCAGCATATTTGCAATCCAATAAATATCATCTAAAAATGTACAAACAACACGAATTCCCGCTGCATCATGAATTTGGCCTAGAGCACTCTCCACAGTAACATGAAGATTTTTTCTTTTTAATTTTTCTTTTATACTTTTAGCTGATTTAATTCTTGCTTTATAATGTTCTATAGGATCTTCATATTGATTAATTGCTTTATATTTTCGAATAATATTTAGTCTTGAAATCACTTCAATAATTGCTCCTTCTAACAGCACATAAGCTTCCTTATAGAATTCCTGTTCTGGTGAAGGTGTTTCACATTTAATGTCATATTTAAACTGTTGCATAAGATATTCCTCCTCATCTGAATCATCACTCTTATCCCTTACTGTAAATATTATATACTTACAACCTTAAATAAGCCTTAAAATAATATAATTAAACTAAATAAATATTTTCACATATATAATTATATTATTTTAAGACCTTATTACAAATTTTTCTTAACTTTTCCCATGATGATATAATATTATCAATTTAAAGTGGAGGAGCTGTTATTATGTTTAACAGCTATTATCCAAAAATTTAAGAAAGTAATTATATACGTTTTCTTAAACGGTTTCAACTGTTTATACACTATATTTACAAATTAGCTACAATATATTAATTATTTATTCATATATTGTAACGATTTCGGTGATTTTCTCCTTTGAATTTTTATTAAAAATAGAATATTATAATAATATAAAAATTAATTAGGAGGAAATAATTTATGAAAAAGTTATTTAAGCAGATATTTAATCTAGAAACTTTAAAGAGAACTCTGATATACAGTGCCTTCACTGAATCATACTCTTCATCTTGTTATTCAGTTTTGAATGGTATTATTAAAGATATGGATGCAGAAAAAGATGGTGAAAAAATACAAAAGATTGCATAACTCTTATTTACATCACAATAATACTACTTGGAGAATAACAAATATGGATAGCAAACCAATGAACAAAGACAAGACTTTATGGTTTTTATTTATAAAAATTATGAAGTCTTGTCTTTATTATTTATAACATTTTTGTTCCATTAATTATTAGATTAAATTTACTATTTAAAAAATCCGCTGCTTTTCTACAAAGCAGCATACGGCTAAGGAATATCTCAAAATAATCTATTAAAGGACATATAGAAGTATCTATTGTTAACACTAAATCAATGTCTCTATTTCCCCCATCTATCTTTACAGTTCCTTCTTCTACAGCATAATTTACTCTATCATGTATGTCAAAGGTTGCAAAATCCGTATTTCTTACTCTTGATCTTCTCACATCAGTTTTATCACCTAATATTAATGCTGCTGAAACTGGATTTACAGGACATCCTTCTTCTTCATCATGATTTCCAATAGAAGATACTATAATAGCTATTTCTTCTGGTTCCACACCAAGTCTAGATAAAATATTAAAGGAAATACACGCTCCAGTTTGTGCATGTTCTTGTCTACTTACCATATTACCAATGTCATGAATATATGATGCAATTTTAGCAAGTTCTATTTCTCTTTTACTATAACCTAAGTTTTTTAATATATCACCTGCTGTTTCTGCCACCTTTGTTACATGACCAAAATCATGCTTAGTGAATCCTTTTATACCTAGATGTTTATCACCTGCTTCTATATAAGTTTTAAATTCCTTATTGTTTTTTATGTCCTCAAATGTTATTAATGACACAAACTCACTCCCTTGCCTTATCTAGTAATAAAATAAAAGATTTTATACCCTCATACTAACGTTTCCTTTTTATAAATACAACTATTTACCATTGAATATTACAGTTTTATTTTTGCCTAAATAATTAGTTTTTATAATTTCCTGCTCCCTAAATAAACTTAAGACAGCTTCATTATAATCCCTCAAATTTTGTGACTTCTTTATTTTTTTAGCATATTTTTTATTATCCGCAAATAAGCAAATCGTATATCCCCATAGTTCTTTCATTCTTAATATTGCATTTCTATCTTCATTAAATAATTCTATATATTTATTTAAAATTTCATCATGAAAATCTTTTAATACTATTTTATCTACAAAAGTATTATTTTTAATTTCATTAATTAACCCTGGATTGGCTATTATCCCTCTTCCCAGCATTACTGTATTTACTTCTGGAAAAGCTTTTATCAATTTATTATGATCCTCAACAGTGAAAATATCCCCATTATAACATACTGGATTAATGCTTAAGGATAATGCATCTTTAAATATCTGTAAATTAGGATTATTTCCATAAAAATCTTTTTGTATTCTTGGATGTATAATTAATTCTTCTAAAGGATATTTATTATAAATTTTTATTAGATCATAAAATTCTTCTGGACTATCTTTTCCTATTCTAGTTTTTATAGAAATTTTCATATCATCTATTTTAAATATTTTATCTAAAAATATATCAAGTTCTTCTCTTTTGGCTAGGAACCCTGAGCCTCTATTTTTTGAAACAACAGTTCCAGAAGGACATCCTAAATTTAAATTAACCTCATTATAGCCTAATTGTTGTAATTTTCTAGAAGTATTAATAAAACCTTCTGAATCATTAGTAAGTATTTGAGGAACTATATTCATCCCTTTATTATTTTCAGGTAAAACATCTCTTAATTCTTTAGTTTTAAGACTTGTACTTTTATTTGAAACAATAAAAGGTGTAAAGTATTTATCAATATTATTAAAATTTTTTTCATAAGTATTTCTATATATGTATCCTGTAATCCCTTCCATTGGTGCTAAATAGTATTTCATTCAATAACTCCTTTATAAACATTCTAAAAATATTATGTATACAATTAATTATCCAAGTTCATCTATTATTATACATCACTTAAAAATAAATAAAACTTTTTCATTCTTGTTAAAATGGAAGTAATAATAAATATAAGAAATAAATGCTATAATTAAAATATAACTATTAAAAACTACTTTTGTTAAAAGGGATGGATATGATGAAAGCATTAAAGATAATTTTAGCTTGTTTATTTGGCATACTTGCCATTTTTATTTCCTTTATAGTTACTGGAGATAGCTCTAAGCCCTCTTTTACAGTGGTATTAAACTCTAATTGCATAATAGGTGACAATGGATTAATCTAAACGGTACTATTACAATATCGCCAGTAACTTTAAAAAAATCAACTGAAGAAATATACTTTAGACAATAACCTTACTTCAAATTTCTTCTAAGTGATTGTAATATACTCAAGATTAAATTGTTTTATAAATTTATAATGTTATTTTACTACAATTATAGAAAGGGAGCGAAAAAGTTTTGATAGTAAATAAAATACGCTTTATAGAGCCAGGAAATCTACCCTATCGTAAATCTATAAAAAATTTATATACTTATGATAAATACATCAGGAACCCCTCCATAGGTTTGTTAACTCTAGCAACAATTGTAAAAGAGGTTGTAGATGATACCTTTATGTACAGTGAATCAATCTCCACTGTTAAATGGGATGATGTACTGGATGCAGATATAGTTTTTATCGGTATTTGCTTTATCGCTACAATAAAATGGCATGGCACAATACTTTATGGCCTCAGGTCCATGCTTCCAGAGGGTGTCCCCATAACTGCGATTACTGTGCAGTAGTACGTCATTTTGGAAGAAATGTGCGAACCAGAACACCAAATAATGTAATAGAGGATATTAAACAATCAATCGCATTTCATGAACATAGTATTATTCCACGTATGAGCCGAGTTCTTTGGCTGTCCGATGATAACTTTTTTGCAGATAGGGATTGGGCTGTATCGGTGCTTAATGCCATTATAGAATCTGACATTAAATATTATTTTACAATACAGGCAAGATATGAAGTTGGTTTTGATGATGAAATGTTGGACTTATTAAAAAAAGCTGGATTCATTGAGGTTGCCATGGGAATTGAGTTTTTGGAAGATAAATCCTTTGAAGAATATCACAAAAAGAGCAGTTATACGGAAATAGTACGTTCTGTTCAAAACATTCAGAAACATGGGTTGAATGTTCGAGGCCTTTTTATTGTAGGTGCTGACAACCATACAAAAGGTGTAGGTGATAGACTTGCCAATTTTGTACTGGAACATAATATCCATGGCATACTAATTCAATCAATGTATTTTGTTCCCGGAACACCAGTATACGAAGCCAATAAGAATCGACTACTTCATAAAAACTGGGCCAAATACAATGGGAACGTGGTGCATTATCCGCAAAACATTACCCCCTATGATTTACAGGAAGAAATTATTCATGCCATTGATAGAATATATTCTGCAAAAAGATTGTTCCATGCACTGCTTCATGAGAAATGGATCCATAAGGTGCTGTTTATTGGAGAATATTTTTGGCAAAAAAGTGTACGTGCTAACTTGAAACAGGAACTGCCTTACCTAAAAAATCTCGAAATAGGTGTAAAATAAGGCCTTAATAAATCTTTTGTTTTATAATTATATTATTGTATACTTAGTAGTAACAAGCCATTTTAAATTATAACTTAAATTTTTTGGAGATGATAGCATGAATAATAATTCTAGAAACCTTGTAAGAGGTGGTTTATTTTTAGCAATAGCAATAGTATTTCAACTTATTGGCAGAACTTATCCTGAAGTAAGTCAAGTTTTCGTAGGCCCTGCTGTAAATGCAGTTTTATTACTGGCAGCCTCAATATGCGGTTTATGGATTGGACTCGGAATAGGTATACTTACTCCAATTCTGGCATTTATATTAGGACAACTGCCAGCTCCTTTCGGTCCTTTTATTCCATTTATAATAATAGGAAACTCCATATTTATTATATTGTATTATAATTTTAGCAAGATAAACAAATTCGGACAAGTTTTAGGGGTAATAATAGGCGCGGTAGCTAAATTTTTGTTCTTATATTTATGTGCTACAAAAATTATACTAGCTTTAAAGATCATAACAAATCCTAAAATAATTACTAAGCTTTCTACTGCCATGGGATTTTTACAACTAATAACTGCCTTAGTTGGAGGCATAGCTGCAATTATACTTTTATCACTTTTAAAAAGTAGAAAACAACTTTACTGATGTTAGTAGTATATCTAGTAACTTTAACCATAAATCAATTAATATTTTGAACTCACTTTAACTTAATTGATTATATATATATCTTTCAATATAATAAACATAAAAGATATATAAAAAGAGGTGCAATTAATATATGAAATATAATGTAGAATTACTAAGGCAAGAAAATTATAAGCCAACATTTTGGTCTGGAGGCATGGCTACGGAACTGACAACATATCCCATAAATTCTGATTATGCCAGTAAAAACTTTTTATGGAGGTTGGGAGTTGCTAAAATTGATATACCAGAATCTACTTTTAGTAGTCTACCAAAAATTTCACGTAAATTTATGGTTATAGAAGGAAAAATAACTCTCGACCATGAAAATAAGTACAAGAAACCACTTAACTCCTTTGAGCAAGACAACTTTATGGGCGATTGGAAAACTAAAACTTATGGTAAAGCTTCTGTTTTTAATTTAATGACAAGAGAAAATTATAATGGTGAATTACTTCATCTTAATATTAGTCCTAGCAGACATCTTAAATTCCAATATAAAACTCCATTAAATAAAGATTTAGCAGCAATTTGTTTTTACACTGTAAATGGTGGATTTAATTCTACTATTAATGATAAAGTTTTTGAAACTGTTAAAAATGATTTGATTTTAATTAACTGTGTAAATTCAAGCTATACTCATGAATTTATGCTTTCTAACAATACTTCAGAAATTACTAATATAATAGTAAGCATAATTTATCGTAATTAACTCATCTAACTCTAAATTACTTTTGCATAAAATCCCATCTTATGTTAAAAATAACGAGGAGATGACTGAAAGTCAGATCCTTGCTACTTTCTTTACCACTCATCGGAATGGAAATAAAACTATCTATTATCTATTATTCTAAATCTATATTTTTTCAAATTAATCTGAAAATTTCTATCTAACTGTCCTATCTTTTTATTTCCATTTTGTACTATATATTCTTCAGGAGTCATAAAAACCGAATAAAAATCTTTATTCCTAAGTATTCGCTCTCCTTCAATTCCTACTATGCACTCATTACTGCCACGAATTAAGAAATATCCAAGGCAATTAGCCTTGGATTAATAGCAAACAGAAACCTCCAGTTTCTGTTATAACCTCAGATGTACAATCTTTCGAAAATCTTTTACTATTTTTTTACCAAGTCACTGTTACCTTTGCGAAGATGCTAGGAAATGCCATGGGTTTTTGCGAACATAGTGAGCTTGTTAATCGTAAAATTACTTATCATCCAGTGGACCACAAATTGGAATATTTTCTCGGATAAATCGTACTGCGTTTAATCCTATCATCTGAGATGCTGTGGAAGTATTACCATCTGGTAAAATAGGCGCCACAGAAAGATCAGCTACTTTAAGCTTTTTAGTTCCAAATACATTCAGAAATCCGTCAACAACTCCTTCACTAATATTTCTTCCCATTTTACAATGCCCGCCAAAATGAGAAAAATTATTGTAGGAGGCTCTAGCATAAGCAGCAAGCTGTTGTCGCTTTTCTTCTTCATCTGCTAATTGGAATATATTTTCAGGAGGATAGACAACGTTATAAATGCCATCAGGGTCTAGTTCTCGGGCTTTCATCATAATATTATAAGTCTCAATATATTGGTCCACTATAAAATTTAAGTCATCAGTATTATCTAAAGCATTGAACCTAATGGAAGGATAAGCTTCAGGATCACTGTGTGCAGCTATAATTGTTCCTTTACTTTTTGAGTTCAGGTCCAAAATTGCAATACTCATTATATTGCTCTGTTTTGCAGGATCAAATTGCCAACCATTAATGAATACATCTTGAATTGGAACAAAAAATGGAACTGGAAGACCTACTAATTGAAGCCGACGGCCAGGTCCTTCATCCTTTTTAAAAGCACCTAGAGTTAATGGTATGTCAGGGTCTGCAGACAATACCTGCAGTAGTCGATTTGTTTCTACTTCTACCCCCATTCCAACATAATAATGAGTTTTAAAATTGTAACCAACATTAGGGCTCTCAACCAATGTTGATATCCCTGCTTCGGCAAGATCCGAGGATCTTCCTATTCCTGAACGCTGTAAAATCACCGATGAGAAAAGACCTGCAGAAACAATAACTCCTTTTTGTGCAAAAGCCCTTTGGGACTCACCATCTCTGACAAACTCCACGCCAACAGCAATATTATTCCCATTTTTTTGTTTAAATAAAATCTTATTTACTGTTGTTTTTGCAAAAATAGTCAACTTTCTCAGTCCAATTCCAAACTCATCCGGTTGGAATTGATCTCCTTGTGTTACAATATTTTCATTTAAATAGCCGCTTGCAGTAGATGAACGAACATACTTCCCATCAACTTCTTGCTGGATATATTGTGCTTTGAAACTCGTACAATTCCTTATGCCTGTATTATAATCTTCAACAATTGGGATACTCAAAACTTCTGACGTTGCTTCAGTCAAAGTGGCGATAAGTCCATTATTAGGAATCTTTTGCTGTCTAACATAGATGGGACCTTTTGTTCCACGTTCTCTGGAATTTTGTGTATTTCCCGTGTAGGTTTCATTCTGTATAAATAAGGAACGTACATTCTCATAACTCCATTGCCTTCCAACAAGCCTTGCCCACTCATCATAAAGGTTACGACTTCCTCTTACTGAAGTCATATAATTATGCTGTGAGCTGCCTCCAATTACTCTTCCACCAGATAATTTAAGCTGACGACCAACCTCTTGTTCTATATTAGACAGAGCATTAAAAGAAAGTTTATTATCATTAGCTAAAATGTCTGCTATTTCAATAGAAGGACTACTGTTTGTCATATTTGTTCCTGCTTCAAGAACAAGAACAGAAATCCTTTTATCATCGGTTAATTTTTTGGCGATTATTCCTCCAGCTGTTCCAGCTCCAATAACTATATAATCAAAAATATCATTTTCAGGATACTGATTTTTCACAAATACCACTACCTTTTTTTTACAATTCATTGTATTCGTGCCACAACTAAAAAGTGACTAACTAGTGGTAAATATGTAATTCTCACAAAAGATAAAAATGAAATTTCTGAAGAACCATCAGTTTCATCACATATTGTAATATGTTTGCTTTAGGAAACTGTAATTGGGTTTCTTTTAATTATGTTGCTAAAGATTATTTTGGTAATAAATAACTATACTCTGATTTACTTTTTGTTGAATAGTTATTTTTCACTTTGCCTTTTTATAAATGAAATTCCTTTATGGATTCAGAAACAATCAAAAATAATGTTTCATGCAATACTTCATTAATTAATGCGTTAACGATAAACTATCAGTTCCTGTTATATTTTTTTAGAATTCCAATAAAATAATTATTTAAATCATACCATGATTTATCCTTATCATCTATAAATTCATCAATATGCTTCTTTAAAAAAGTAATATTATATTCAATATAATCATTCAATTTATATATATTTTTACTTGTTTTTATTTTATCAGAATTTTCTGTGATAATCTATATATTAGCATACATCATTGTATAAAATTGTTTTCTGTAAAATAGGAGTAAAGCAAAACGCTACTTAAAAATTACTTTATTAAGCAGAAACTGTCGGTTCCTGCTATAGGTTTAGTAGAATTAGAGAATTGCTTCTCCAAGCCCCTTACAAAACCGTACTTAAGGATAAATAAAACTTTTTCATTCTCGTCAAATTAGCAAAATAAATTTAATGCTCTTAAATAATATTCATGACCCTCAGGGATTTTTGCGAACGTAGTGAGCTTACTAATAAATATATAGTTATAAAACTTGAAATATGATTTCATTCCTCTTAATATAAATGAGTAGGTTAGCCCCATTTATCTATTAATTTCTAATCCATTATCACTACACCAATCTAATGCAATTTTCTTGAATTTATCATCCTTAAATTTGTACCATTTCTTTTCTACATTAAATCTTATGGCTGCATCCTTAAATCTCCTAAAAGCTCCCTTTCCACTTAATGCATTTAATAGCTTATTGGATGTTTTATCATTATCTAAGGAATAACAAAATTGAACCATAATATTATACTCATTAATATCAAACTTGGATGGCAAAGAAATATAATTATCCCAATTTTCTTCCACGTCAATGGCAGCTTCAACATCATCTCGCTGCCATTCTAGTAGCTCCTCTAAATCATCTTCATCATAATCCTCAGCCATTCTTCTTGCCTCATCATCTATATAAATAATTTTACCTGTAACCTTATTATAATAATAGTTTCCCTCATCATTAGCTAATTCTATTGCTTGTAATACATCTTCTATTTTAACTTTTTTCATTTTTACATTCTCCTTAATTTAGAATGGTAGCTCATCATCAGAGACATCATAATTATCCGACTCTTCCACTGTATATTTTTCTCTATCTTCTTTAAACAAACCATAAGGTAATGCGTTTTCAGTAAAGCCAGCTATAAACTCCATTCCATATAGCTCTTTTAAATATTCTTCGTATTGTTCCTCTGACCATATTTCATCGGTATTATTTTTATGCTTTTTAGTTTTTTTCTTATTACTCATACTTATATGTACTATCTCCTGTTAAATTTCAACTTAATTTTATATCAAAAAAATTTTTTTTAAAGTGATTATTAATAACAAATTTTCACTCTTCCAATTCTTCCTCTAACTCTTCAATTGTAGGCAAGCTTCCTTTTAATTCTACAACCACATAGCATCTTAATTTTACATGATAAAATAATAAATCTAGATAATAATCCTCTCCTGCAACATTTAAATGATATTGATTCCCTATAAATGCAAAACCTGAACCTAACTCTAACAAAAACTTAGTAATTCTCTTTACTAACTGATTATGATACTGTGGTGTCAGTCCCCTAGGACTTCACAGTGGCTGCTTGTTAACAATTGCAGGGATGTCTGCAGGAAATCTACAGGTAAATACTGGGCTCCCGCGTACAATGTCTTGGAAAAAGATTGTTCCAAATAATAGAACGTAAAAATTACTGATATCTTATATGGTACTTTTTTTATTCTATAAATAAAATTTAGAAAAATTAGTTAATTAAGAGTATAATTATTATAAAACTTAGATTGCAAAATCATCTAAAACTATTTGGGGGAATATGAATGAAAATTTATAGATTATCTTCAGAACAGCTTAATAAATCCATGTCTAGAATATTTCTACGAACAATATCCTTATGTATACTAGCTTTAGTTATTGGGATATATATAAGTTCGAGAAGCGGTGCAGTAAGTATATTAACTTTTTTTAGTGTAATTATTTTTATATCTATAGTATTAACAATATCAATACAAAAAGGATTAAGAAAACAAAAAGAATCTTTGCTCACATATGAATTAATAATTTCAGATAATTATATAGCAAAAAAACAATTGAATTTTCCAATTATAGAAATTGAATACAATAGTATTTTTTCTATTGAAGAAATATCTAATAAAGGCTTGATTATAAAAGCCAAAGATGAAAGTAAGGTAATAGGAATACCTTATTATTTTATTTTCTTAATATTTTCTCCATTGTTTTACCTTTAGCTAACTCATCAATTAATTTATCTAAATACCTAATTTGTCGCATTAATTCATCTTCTATTTCTTCCACCCGATATCCACAAATAACGCCTTTGATGAGTGAAACATTCGGATTAATATGAGGTGCTTGCTTAAAGAATGTTTCTAAATTCACTTCATTATTTATTTGTTGTTGTAATGAATCTCTATCATAACCGGTAAGCCAAAAAATGATTTCATTTACTTCATTTTTTGTTCTTCCTTTTTTCTCTACTTTTTGTATATAAAGTCCATAGATATTTGAAAAAGACATTGTATAAATGCGTGTTCTCTCCATTTTGAAATTCTCCTTTTATAAAACGATTATACATTATACTCATACTTATACAAACAAATTGAAATGTTTCAGTAATATTTACCATTCTATGTCCTTGGAGGTCTAGGCTAATTTCTTAACTAATTCTTCTGCCTCTGCTATTTCCTACTTTCATCATTATTTAGAGCCTCTTTTATATTATTCTCAACAGTTTCTAAAGAATCATAACAGGATTGATTTATTGAAGCTAAAGTACCTTTACTAATATGCTGATTAAAAAGGTCTTCAAAAAATTCTTCCTGCCTGTCATAGGGAATAAATTGATATTGTTTTATGTTTTTAATAATACTTTTACCCGAAAGCGTAGTTTCTTGATTAAAGGATATACTATTTTTAATATAAAAATTTATAAGTTTTATAGCCTCTCATGCACATTTAATTTGAAGATTACTATCTTTCCATAACATCACCTCCAATAAAATTAACACCTTTATTATATAGTATAATCTAAAAAATGATTTATATAAACATACTTTTCTTTATTTTACCAAAACACAAGCCTTATGTTAAAAATAACGAGATATGACTGAAAATCAGATCCTTGCTAGCTGAATTTAAAGCATTAGCAAGCAGAAACTTCCAGTTTATCCTATAATGTCAGTCCCTATAGTGAGGGCTTGCCCGAACTTGCCAACATCAATTCCCTTTGCACTACTATTAGTACCCCAGATTACTTTTATCTCAGACATATTACCCTTAATGACATTGGGATGGCACTGTGAAATAAATTTCTTTGCATAATCTAAACGAAGACTGCTGCAGCCTACACCTACAAGGTCAATCACTTGGGGAATTTTTCTTTTAAAAGCTGTTTCACCTGAAATAAGCATAGATTCCATTCTAATATCCGTTATATTTCCAAGGTTAGCTGCAAAGGCTTTAAATCTCTGAAACCTCTAAAGGATGTTCAGCCATAATAGGTTTTGCACCAAGGGCAAGTATAATATTTGCACAATCATTTATTGAAATTGGATTTGTAATATAATGAATAAGCGGTTTTTTAAATTTAATATTCTTCTTTATTTCCAATAGGCTGTTTATCATATGCTTCTTCCCCCAAACTTCTCTGAATTTTTGCAAGCATACCTGACAGGCTTAATGCTTGTAAAAAAGCAAATGCAATTATTCCTCCAATAATTGTAGCCATAAAAAACAACGGAACATAGAACAGCCATGTAAGCCCTGCTCTCCCCCAAATAAATGTCATAACAGGATATGACATTAAAGCTCCTATAATACCAGTTCCTATAACCTCACCTAAAACAGCAAAAATCAAATTTCCTTTGGATGCTCTGTATAAAACTCCAGACAAGAAAGCACCAAAAACTGCACCAGTTAAAGCTAAAGGAGGAATTGCCATAACAGCCATTCTTAATATTCCAATCATTACAGCACAAAGCAATGCATACCAAGGTCCAAGAATAACAGCACATACAATGTTAATAACGCTGGACATAGGACACATTCCTTCAATTCGAAGGATTGGTGAAATTACAACCCCCATGGCCACCATCATTGCCATCATAATTCTTTTTAATAGCTTTGAGTTTCTTTCCATAATAAAAAACACCTTCCTAATAAATTTATTTTCTAAATATGTCATATAGAAAATAAATCCATCACGAAAGCATAATTACAGCATAACTAAACAGCAATTTCCTATATGACAACATCATAAAGTCGGTCGAAGCTCAAAAGCTTCCTCTCACCTTGAAACACAAGTTCCCTCGCTATTTAGTTATATTTTGCCATACAAGCTAAGGATGCTCCTCTTCAGCTTGTGAAAGATATACTCTTTGAAGCATAAAAAATGGAATATACCAAATAAGGCATATTCCATTTATACTCATAAAATAACTAATCAAACAGCATAAATCAAATATTTCCTTACGTCGGCATTATCCGAATCAAGTTATGGGTCGAAGCTTAAACTTCCTCTCAGCCTGCATTACAAGCTCCCCTTTTGAAAAAAATTATATCACATAATTTTCCTAAATTCAACACAATCTCCAAATCTTCTGTAGATTTACAGTCACCATCAGCATTGCGCTTATAAGTTCCCTTATATGGATTTTCGTTCGAATATATAGGTCGTTGTTTGTAATTTGCTCTTGGAACATTTATTGTCAGAACATCTTTTCCTTCAATACTTAATTTCTGTATATTCTCATCAATTAATAAATTTTTAAAACAATTTAATTTGCTCTTCTATTTTAAATCTTGATGCTATAATTTCTTCCTTTTCTTCCTCACCTTTCGCATGTTCACTTTTCAAGTATTTAACACCACTTTTAAGCTTAGAGGATATAAGGTTTAAAACATAAATATTATCAAATCTATTGTATATGGAATCCCCTCCAAGCCCTGTAAAACATATAAGTTGAGTATTGCTCTTTTTAGCAATGTCTATTAATGGTTTTAAAAGATGGGCAGAACTTGTTTGTGCGAAAGGATTATCCATTATAAGCACCTTGCCGCTTTCCTTTCTACTGAAGATATCACTATCATCTTTTCTCATATAGGATAATAAGCTTGATAATATTACAAATGCTGAAAGGAAACCCTCTCCCCCTGAATTTTTCGAAACTTCATCCCAAGAAATCTGTCTCTGTTTATCCTCTTCTATTTTGTATAATTTAATATTTACTGTTCCAATTCCAACAACTCCATCATATAACTTATTTATATTGATATTATTGCTGATAATATCCTCTATATCTTCATTCTGCTCTAAAGCTTTTATGCTTTGCTCTCTTATTCTCTCAATATATTCCTTTAACCTTACCTTATAAAGCTCTTTATTTTCTTCCCAAGCAGATACACTTATGTTTAGCATTTTTAATCTTTTTGTTCCAATAGTTATGGATGAATTGCCATCTATCTTTTCAATATTCTCATGAACATCTTTTATATATTCTAATATGCTCTCTAATATTTTCCCCTCTTCTTTTTCTATGAGTTCAATGTCTGCCATCAACTTTTCCATAATCAACCCATAAGAATTAACAACTAAATTAAGCTGCTCCTTAAACTCTCTTGGTTTTCCAATTAAACTCTTCAGCGTCTGAATTGGCTCCTTAAACAAGCTTTCCTGTTTAAATTCATCCTTTATCTCAGTATCAACAACTAAATTTGTGAGATTTTTTTCTCTTTCATTTTCTTGTGCTTTTACATTATTTAAGTCTCTTTTTAGTTTTCCTACAGCACTATCTAATTCATTTAAGTCTATGTTTACATCAACTTTATCTGTAACATTTAAATTATTAAACTCATTCAAGCTGGTTAAATTATTTTCAATTTTTGCTTTAACTTTATTAACATCTGACTTCTTACTATTAGTTTCCACAATCTCTAATTTCAGTTTTTCTATTTCTAGTTTAAAATTTTTATCTATTAATAAACTCTTTGTTTTAGGCTCTTCCTTATTAAACTTAGCTTTAAGCTTACCCTTTAAATCTTCTAATTTACTTACAGCAATACCATGTGCTTTATCAAATTTATTGTGTTCATCCTTTAAATTATTGTATTTTTCATTTTCTTTTTGAAGTTCATCTTTTAATTCAAACTCCTTCTGAGTATCAAAAGTTTCATTAGTATACTCAACTTCTTTTACTTCATATTTATCAGCTTTTAAAATAAGCTCGCTATGTATCCCATTAAATTCTTCATTAAGCTTATTTATTTTATTTTTTAATTCTTTTTCTGAACTTGTAATATCCTTTGTCAAGGCATTATATTCAGATATTAAATCTTCCCTATCCTTTTCAATTAAAATTCCTGATTTATAAATATTAAACTCTGCAAGTCCCTTTGAAGCTTTTTCTTCTTCAATATTATAAAAATTAATCGCACTGCTACATTCCTTTATTCCTTTTTCAATATCGCTTATTCTG
Organism: Clostridium pasteurianum DSM 525 = ATCC 6013; assembly: GCF_000807255.1. NCBI lineage: Bacteria > Bacillati > Bacillota > Clostridia > Eubacteriales > Clostridiaceae > Clostridium > Clostridium pasteurianum. Next base: position 3,285,431 of record NZ_CP009268.1, read on the forward strand.
CTTTCAGCTTTTTCTATTTGATTATGTATTGCACTTAGGCCTTCCAGCACTCTCGCTAAAGAAATTTTATTCTTTTTATACTTTTCATAGGCTTCTAAAAGTTCTTTAAACGCTTTTGCTTTATCAATATTTTTTTGAATATCCTTCTCTAAAAGCTGTACTCTTTCTTTATAATTTTTTATTTCATCCTTAATGCTTAATATACTCTTTTCTAAAGCAATTTCTCTTTCTCTTAATTCAGAAGCTTCCACTTTTAAATTGCTGATTTCTTTTTTTAACCCTTCGTATACCTCTAAAGTCAAAGCTGAATATTTTATTATGTTTCTTTTTTCTTCGTAAAAAGCGATATTTTCACTCTTTTCATTTATCTTTACTTGTACTGCTTGTGCTTCTTTAACTTTAGCATCTATCAGCTTTAAAAGCTCACTTTCATTTAACAGTTTATTATTAAAGGATATAAAAAAGCTAATTCCATTTAAATGGGCAATGTCTCCATTCATAATATTAGTACTCGTCTCAAGCTCTCTTCTATTTATTATTGATATTGGAGAAGAAGTAAATATATCCAAAAGCTCTTTTTCAAAAAGTTCAATTTCCTTAGAGTCCATTATTAAGGAGTATGGAATAAAAGGATTATCCTTTACAAGCTTTTCGTTCTTTTCTAATGGATACCCATTTTTCTTTAGCCATTCCATTCCGTAAATTATACTGATATCTTTTTCTCTAAGTTTTTCTTCTATATCCTTAGACAGCTCTAAAACTTTGCCGGTTTTAAGTTTTATGAGCTCACTATTTAAATTATCAAGTAACTTTTTTAACTTTGCTTCATCCTCTTTTAACATTTCTATTTTTCTGTCAAAAGCATTGATTATATTTTCATAATCAAAAACCTTATCTTCCTCAAAATCAATAAACTTAATTATTTCCTTTCTTCTCTCTATTTCCTCTTCTGCCTTTTCAAATTCGGAATTTTTATTGCTCAATTTATTTTTAACAGCAGAGCTTTTTGCAAAATTCCTTAATTTTTCACTTTCCTTGCTTTTTAATTTTTCTTCATTCTGCAATATTTTTTCGCTGATATTTTTTCTTTCTTTATCTATCGAATTGCCTTCATCACTAATTTCTTTATCAATAATAAGCAATCTTTCCTCATCAAAATATGCTTCAATATTTCTGAATAAATTAAAACCACATCTGCTGTTAAAGCTTTCCTCTAATTTATCAAAGGATGAAACTTCAGCTGAAAGACATCCTTTTCTCTCAGTTAAACTATTTATTTCATTTCTATTAATCTTCAATAAATTATTAATAGACTCCTTTTCCTCTTCTAAATTTTTATTTAATTGAAGCTTATCTAATTTTTGTGTTTTTGTAATTTCTAGCTCCTTTTGTAAAATTCCTCTTATAGTAAAACCTAGATTATTAATATGCGGTGCATTGTCTTCATTTTTTTTACTAAACACAGCTAATTCAATTTCATTTTCTTGGAGTTCTTTTGAAATTTTTTGATACTGTCTATGTATCTTTGCACACTCTAATATGTTTCCTTTTCTTATTAAACTATTTTTCCTACACTCACTTTCACTGACTAATTCCTGTTGTTTTATAATATCTGCTTCTAAAGTATCTATTTCCTCCTGCTTTTTATAAACTTTTATAGATTCTTCTTCATACTGCAGCTCTATAATTTTATCATTAAGACTTTCAATTAATTGTTCTAATGCTGCTTCTTCCTTTTCTTTATCTTCAAGCTTTTCTCTTAAATATGCTATTACATTTGCTATATAATTTTTTATCTCTTCTCTTTTTTCAGTAGTATGTATAAATTCCTCACAGCATGTAAGTATATCCTTAGACAACTCATTAAATAATTCAAGCTTTGCTTTTTTATCAATATTTGCTTTGTTCTGTCTGTACTGCTTAATGTAGCTGTCCAGCAGCTGCCTGTAATTATCAATTCTATCCTCATCAACCTTCAGTTTATTTTCTACAGCTGGCAAAAACCATTCTTTAACTAATCCATTGCTATCCTTAGATTTAGTAAAAAGTTCTGAGAGTCCTGATTCCTTAATGTTTATCTGCTTAATTATAGTCTCCCATTCCCTGTAATTAATCTTATATTCCTCTAACTTGTTAAAGTAATTTTTTGTGGTTACAGGATTATTCATATCATAATAATTAAACTTTAACTGCCTATCCTTTTTCAAAGCTTCAAACAAACTTTTGCAATTAGTAAAGCTCTTTATTATTTTTCTTTCATTTTTTTCTTCAACAATAGGGATACTGTTAATGTCATATTCATTTTTTTCTCTGTACTCATGAATAAAGTTTATAATATCCAATCTTTCTTTAGAGTTTTCATCAGAAGCAGCTTCCCTTTTTCTCACCATCATACCTGTTAATAAATAACCTGCTCCATCATCAAGCTTCCATTCTATTAATATATAAGTAGGAACTCCCGATGTAAAATAACTTTCAAAGGCTCTGTCTTTTGTGTTTCTATATCTTCTATTAACAAATGGAGCCATAATCATTTGCACAAGTACAGATTTTCCACCGCCATTTCTTAAATTAAGCATAGCATTTTCGCCATCTAAATAAAATTTTTCATCATCTATTTTCATAGTATTGTAATTATAATTCAAATTTACAAACCTAATTTTATTTATCTTACTCATTTATCTCTTCTCCTAAAGCTTTTAGCACCCTATTGTAATTATTTTTATTTAAAAGGTTCCAATCCATAAAACTATCCAGCTTTTTAGTTGTTTTAATCATATCATCGCCTTTAATATAGTAAATTAAACCTTGGCTATCCAAAAAATCTAAAATTGCATTTATAAAGCCTTCTTTTGTGGTCTTGGACATACTTTTCTTTTCACTGCTTTTTAAAGCTTCAAACCTCTCAAGTATATTTTCATAGGCAATTCCACTTTCTTCATTATTATGTGATCTTTCAATACCATCCTTTAATCTGTCAGTAATAATATTTAAAAATTCACCAACTTTAATGTACTCTCTGGATTTACTGGTAACACTTTGAGAATTATAAAACTCCACCAAAAGAGTTAATATAACAAATTGCGATAAATAATAATCCTTATCATTTGCTCCAGATTTACACAGTATTTTTTTAAGCTCACCCTTTGAATATCCTATAAAATCATTGTCTTCCTTTGGTATTAGGTATACTACTCCGCCGTATTTTTTAACATAACATTCTGAAGCTTCTCCCAATTCTTTAACAAGCTCAGTTACATTTTCATTTTCAGAGTAAATTTTGTAAAGCTCTTCCGCTCCTTCTTTCAGTTCACCATGCTTTAATAAATGATAAAATATTTTATTGCTTATTTTAATTTCTTCAGTAGTATATGCCATTATAACCTTAAGCCTCCTGACTTTATAATCTCTATAGAAATATCCGAGCATATGAAGTTTTTTATATCTCCATTTTCATTTCTTAAACCTTCTAATTTAATATCCTCATGGTCTAATATTTTTTCAACCTTTATCTTTGTTATTTTCTTAAAACTGTTATTAGCATCTATAATTTCTAAAATACTTTTATTAAGCTGAAATTCTATTTCTCCAGATTCAACAAAATTTTTTCTTTCTTCTCTTATTTCAGCTATATCTATAGTTCTATTTTTTAACATTTCAATAATCACTTCTCTGAATATCTCCACTGTTGGTATCAAAGTAATCATTAATGTTTCACTTTCCTTTATTAAAGAATTAATTTCCCCTAAAGAAATTTTATCACGTCCAATTGCCAGCTCTAAAAATATTTCTATTACACCTTTATACTTTTCCAGTCTTTCTAGCTTTTTCTTATTTTCAGCTTCAATTAATCCCTCTTCATCAAAGGAAATTTCCTCATTCTCTTCTATTTCAGCTTTTCTGATTACCTTTTGATATTCTAAAGCTTTATTTATATTGTAATATTTTTCCAGATGCATTTTAAATAATGGTCTTAAAAATATATCAATATCCTCTAATTTATTTGGGTTGTCTAGTATTCTATCATATACTTCTTTCCTAAAATTAAATCTTTCAATTAATGACATTTTCGAAATATTTTCAAGTTCTTTTCCATAAACATCCTTTAAATCAAAATGTTTTTTTAATACTCTTTGATCTTCATCAATAGTTCTACTTAAATATTTTTCTATTATTCTTAGATTATTAAGATTTTCTTCTTCCTCTTTATTTAATTCTTTAATATGTATATCATGCTCAATAAACTCATTAATTTTTTCATTTACCATTTCTCTGTGAATAATAAATTGTTTCTTAGTATTATTTAAAATATCTATATTCCCTTCCATCATGGACTTATAGTCTTTAGTTGAATATGCAAGTGGATTTTCCTTTATCTTTCTTATGGCATCCTCCATACTTTGAACTCTTATTCTAAGCATATTAAATATATTTTTAATATCATCTGCTGCCTTATCATAAGATGCTTTTTCTAAATGCATTTTAAATACAATTTCATGAATAGTAATTTTTAAATTTTCCTCTATTTCTAAGGTAGATAAAAGCAGTGAATATCCATCATCCGTCAGAGAGTATGACACCCTTCTTACCCCTTCAATATATTCCATTTTATTTTTAATAAAATTTATGTTAATATCTTTATATTGTCCCTCTTTAAAATTATAAGCTTTAAAATACATGGCATTACCTTCGTCACATAAAATTGTATTAACTATGAATTCCCCTAAACCCCTGCATTCTTCATATATAATCCCCTTTTTAAAATGGAGATTGTTAAGCTCATCAATAAAAGCAGCTATATGATCAATAGTACATATTTCTTCCTTTAGGGATTGCTCCATTATGTAAAGCAAAACTGAAAATATTAAATTATCTTGTTCATAGCCCTCTTCAAAACCATACTTTTTCCAAGTTCCCTTAGCTATACTATTTCTAAAAAGCAAAGCATAAGCACCAATTTTTTTCATTCTAATATGCTGCACATCTAAAAAGCTTAAATCCATGTTAACCTCCAGCTATAAATCTGTAATATTCACTATCTCCTGCGGTATATAGTAACCATCTTTCAGCATTTTTTCTATTTCATTTCTGTACTCTTTATCAAATTCCCTTAAAAATATTTCACTAATATTTTTATTTTGACCTTCTTTGGTTTTTGGTAAACAAATCGACTCAGCTTTTGCCTTATCAATCATTTTCTTATATCCCTTTATAAATGGTATCATATCATATTCTTTACTAAATAGTTTATATAGTCCTTCATATATGACTATTCCCTCATAATCTAAATCACCAAAGTATAATATTGTATTTCTACTGTCAGAAACATAATCTTCAACTGATATTTTATAATCATTAAAAGCTTTGTTAATATTTTTTCCTCCCCCATATATTAAAGTGCTTATATCTTCCCCTAAAATATTTTCTCCACCGCCTATTAAATGCCTTCGAATTGTATAGTAAGTATCCTTATTTTCTATAATTAGAATCTTCTGAGGTGTCTCTTTAGATTTTGAATAATATGCTAAAGGTTCAGAGGTATCATAAAAATTTAGTTCCTCTAATTCCATTCCTAAATTTTTAACAATAGTTTTTCCGCCTTCCTTTTGTAAAAATTTTTCTCTTCCCCATATTTGAAAAGATCTTTCATTCATTGAAACAGGTTCACTTAATAAATGCTGCTCATTTGTAATAAAATCACTTAGCTTAAGTATATATTCCCTATGTTCTTTATACTTATCTATATGTTTTTTATAATATTCAACACTTAATTTAATTGAAAGCTTATAATTTATTTCATCAAGCAATTCACTATTATCTGCATTTTTCTCTAATATCTTATATTTTTTATACAACGTTGGATTCTTACCATTCCCACCACTGCTTTTCACTGGCAAAAGTCTTTCTTCTTTTATTAAATCTGATACTACTCCGCATAAGTCATCATAAGTTTCAGTTTTATATATTCTTTCGATTTCATCTAATTCTATGACTTTCTTACTATAACTACTTAAATCCTTCATATTCCACCTCAAATTTTTTTGTTCATTATCTAAAGATTTAAATGTTGTCCAATACTCAAAAAGAGGCTTAAATTCACACTTAATTCCTCTTTTACTTTTGTATTTTAAGTCACTGTTATCCTTGCGAAGAAGGAACGACTGAACTTGCTATATTTATATCATAATCTTTCCTTTTTATCCTTTATTTTCTCAATTAACGTTAAATTATGATACCATGGAATTTGTACAAGTACTTGTTGCACAAATTCCACATCATTTGATGCAATATAAATTTCAGACTATCTAAGCACATAGCTAGCTAATGATTTTTGTATGCCATATATATTTTTATCATTTTTAAATTGCTTTTCTATGGGCATTTGGGTTGCGCTTATCCATATTTTTAACTCTGAGTCTAAATCAAAATTACCAGCAGTTTCAACACTAAAATGAGTAATACTCTTATAAGGAATTGAGTGATATTCTACCTTTTTCCCTGTTACTCCTTGTTTGTCTAAAAGAATAAGACGTTTATCGGTAAATACAAACAAATCCCTTATTAGCTTATATGCTTTTTCTACTTGTTCTCCCTCTACTAATATCTTTTCAAATTCTCTCTCCACGTGTTTAATGTCAATTTCTGATGCATTGCCCATAAGTCCACTTAAAATTCCCATTTAAAATCACCTCCTTAGTTTTGTTAAAATTTTTTATTAGATTTATGTAATCATTTGGTAATTAGCATATATAGATTTAGAATGAAAATTCATCCTATGGATATCTAATAAGTTAATCCCACTAAACTCTGATTTTCTCTGTGAATAAATAAGATTTATTTATAAAACTAAGCCAAGTATATAGCATAAATATAGCTCATTTTAAAATTGAATATTTTTAAATTATGCCTTTATTATATTTTAAAAAATACAACTTATAAAGGTCTAGTTTCCTATTGTCTTTTTGAGCATCTTTCAATTGTTATTTATTTCCAGATACCTTAACCAATAGATTAGTTATCTAAGCACTGGAATAACTATAAAAATATCCAGTAGGTCAGTTGAGCCAATGCATAAAATCAACTATAGGCACATACAACACTATACCCTTCTTTAGTGGTGTCTATGCAAGGTGTGGACTACCATTAAAGGTTTTATATCAAATATTTTCGTTTCTCCATTTGTAAAAGTTAATTTTAAACTATATTCTTCTAAAACCTCTACACTCATTATATCTGGGCTTTGCATAAAACTTTCCCTCCTACTTTATATTTGTTTTGGTTCAATTTTTTGAATAAATTCTCCCGATAAGGTATGGAAAGTGCTTTAGCCATTGGAAAAGAAAGAACCTCTCCCTAATTCTTACCTCTCTCTTTCGTGCCTATCATAGACCATTTTAAAATATTTTTGTTATCTTCATATACCTTTCTCAATCCTTTATAGTTAAAATTTATACCAACTCTCTCTTATTACAACTGAAACCACAATAACTATAAATGTACTAATAAGGGTACCCAGTAAATAATATTCAGCAAAGTCTTTTTCTTTAGATATTCTGTCATACCTTGCTATGGATTTAGCCGTTAATACCAATCCTATTGCAGAATACTGCCCTATTGATATAAATATCAAAATAATAATCCTTTCTACTGTACCAATAAATCTTCCTGCATTATTATCTTTTATCTTTTCATCTTCATTAATTTCTGGTTTATATTTAGCTAGCAACTTTGAAATAGCTATATTCGAAGGCTTATGTATTATTAATAAGGCAAATATCCATGAAACCATAGTCATCTTAGATATCCCAACAATGTTAAAAAATTTCGAAAATGTACTATAAAGGCTTATAGGATCATTAAACATATTATCTCCTTATCTCTTCTAATGCTTTTTCAATAGCTTCAACCGCCTCTTTATAGGCATAATATTTTCCATTTGCAAGACTCTTCTGAACAGACGGTTGTTTAATATTCAGCCTTTTAGCAACATTAGTTTGACTATCCTTATGTTCCAATATATCCCATATTATCTCTCGTTGTCTGTCACTCCAATCTTCTTTTATAGCACTAATTAATGACAATATTGTATTAATCATTAATGTAGTTGACTGATTGTCACCATCCACTTCTATTCTGATATCAGCTGGGTTAGTTTGCTTTCTTTTCTCATTTTGTTTTAAATATTCTATTGCAGCCCTCGCCTTATAATATCCTGGACCATCAGCTCCTAATGGCATCTCCTTATTAATATGTGTGGTTATATCACCAACACCTACACCAAATCTTATTTTTACAGGATACATTTTCCTTTCAATCTCTGAAATAATATTCATTACATTAGCTCCACTGTATAATAATCCCTGAAATTCATCTCCTAAGGTTATCATAAATTTTGATGAAATATCATTTAAATAGTACTCATTAATATCATTTAAAACTTCTCTCAATTTTTCTTGTACATAATTCCTATCTGCTATTTTTTTTGATTCCTTTATATCCCCTATTATAGCTATATATGGAGTGGTAAAAAAGAAAAAGAACATAATTAACACCTCCAATTCTTTATTATATAGCCCCAAAAACGAATAGTCAAATATTATTCATTTATAAACGAATAATATTTGATTATAGCTATATATATGTATAATTTAACATTATTTAATGCTCTATACTTACATAATATTACAAATTATTGTATCATTTTATAGCATCTCGTGCACATTTAATTTGAAAATTACTATCTTTCCATGAACCTATTCTTGCCACCATTTCATCGGTATTTATTCTATTTTCAGTTTTATTCATTTCATAGTAAATTGACTTATATATTGATGTTTTCCCAGCACCATTCACACCTGCAAATATAGTATATGCCGCCATTATTTTTTACCTATTACTTTTTCTTGTGCCTTTTGTAATGCCAAATCAGATAAATAAACATAAAAATCCTGTTCTTCTTTTGTTTTTGCCTTTTCAAACAATTCTCTTAGATCCTTATATGAATATATAAGAAACTGCTCATATAGATTGTTTTGTTTATTTTACCAAAACACAAGTCTTATGTTAAAAATAACGAGGAGATGACTAAAAGTCAGATCCTTGCTAGCTGAACTTAAAGCATTAGCAAGGAGAAACTTCCAGTTTCCACCATAGAGTCAGTCCCTATAGTGAGGACTTGCCCAAACTTGCTGCATAAATTTATACTCTTGCTAATATCAATTATATTTCTTATAATGTGATTTGAATAATAGTATTATTTTTTAAAGATTCCTAAAATCAATTTTATTGATTACCCAACGTGAGGAGATTTTACTAATGAAAAAATTTAAGAAGACCTATATAGAAATAACTAATGCTTGTAATTTAAATTGCGAATTTTGCCCTAAGTGTGAAAGAAATCTGGAATTTATGAAAATTGAATTATTTGAAAAAATACTAAGCCAAATTAAAAATCATTCTAAGCATATATATTTTCATGTTAAAGGAGAACCTTCCCTGCATCCACAACTAGGCAAATTTTTAGATGTGGCTCACACCCATGGTTATAAAGTAAATATAACCACAAATGGTACACTTATAAAAAATTCAAAACATACGCTGCTGAGTAAACCTGCCCTTAGACAAGTAAATTTCTCACTGCACAGCTTTGATGCCAATGTAAAAACTACTACTATGGAAAAATACCTAGATGAGATTTTAATCTTTGCAAAAGAAGCCTCAAGGAATACAAATATCATTTCAGCACTCAGATTGTGGAATCTAAGTGAAGACAACAATATTAACCTTAGTAAAGAGAAGAATAGATATATCCTCAGACAAATAGAAGATGCTTTTAATCTAGATTATATGATAGAAGAAAAACTAGCTCAGCAGAGAGGCATAAAGCTTACTCACAACGTATATTTAAACCAGGCTCCTCGTTTTAATTGGCCTGACATAAATGAAAGTGAAGATAGTTTATATGGCTTTTGCTATGGCTTAAGAGACCAGGTGGCTATTCTAGTAGACGGTACCGTAGTTCCTTGCTGTCTTGATGGTGAAGGTGTAATTAATTTAGGTAATATACAATATACTCACTTTGAAGACATTATAGAAAATGAAAGAGCTAACACATTATACAACGGATTTTCCAATAGAAATGTAGTTGAGCCTCTATGCCAAAAATGCGACTATAGGAGGAAGTTCAACTCGTAAAGTGAGACATTTTATTTTAACTTTTCTATATACTTTATGGTATAAATTCATTAAGGAAGCTATAATGCTATATTTATTATAATTATAAGCTTCTCCAATATTACTTTCATAGAAAATATTGTCACTTATTTTCTTTATATTTGAAGAAACAATTTGCGACAATTGTTTTACATCACCCACAATAACTACATTTTTGCAGCATGCAAGAGCTAAAGATGCTGTAACTTTTATCATATTACTCAGATAATTTAGATGACAAAAAAGATTTTATCAACAAAATTATAATTCATTACTACATAAAAACCTTGTAAATTGACTTATATATTGATGTTTTCCCAACACCATTCACACCTGCAAATATAGTATATGTTGTCATTATTTTTTTACCTATTACTTTTTCTTGTGCCTTTTGTAATGCCAAATCAAATAAATAAACATAAAAATCTTGTTCTTCTTTTGTTTTTGCCTTTTCAAACAATTCTCTTAGATCTTTATGAATACATAAGAAACTGCTCATGTAGGTTGTTTTGTTTATTTGTCCTTTCCATAACATCGTCTCCAATAAAATTAATAGCTTTATTATATGTTATAATCCAAAAAAATGATTTATATAAACACACTGTTACCTAGTGCGTTTATCACTCATCTTCATTCATCCTTTCCTCAATCTCAAGTATCTCTCTATCCTTATTTATTTCTCTCTTTAATTCCTCTTCAGTAGGCATATAGAGCATATACTTAGAAGCAAATATATGTTTACTTTCTTCTAAAATTGAGTATTTTACTATAGTTTCATTCTTTTCAGAACATAATATAATTCCTATGGTTGGATTATCAGCTTCCGCTTTTATTTCTTTCTCGTAATATCTAACATAGAAATCCATTTGTCCTATATCCTGATGGGTTAACTTACCTAGTTTCAAATCTATTAACACAAAACATTTAAGTAAATAATTATAAAAAACTAAATCTATATAGAAATGTTCACCATCTGCTGTAATTCTTTTTTGTCTAGCTACAAAAGCAAATCCTTTACCAAGCTCAAGAAGAAACTGTTGCAAATTATTCATAAGTCCTTGTTCTAAATCTTTTTCAAGAAAATTTTTATTTTCTTTTAAATCAAGGAATTCCAGTACATAAGGATCTTTTATAATATCATTAGGATTTAATCCTGTTTCTAGATCCTTTATTTCATTTCTTACTAGCTTCTTATTTTGACTTGCCAGCAATCGTTCATAATAAAAAGAATTTATCTGTCTTTCCAGTTGTCTTGTACTCCAATTACTTTTTATACATTCATCTATATAAAAATCTCTCTTTTCTTCATTTTCTAATCTCATTAAAAGTCTATAATGAGTCCAACTCAATTCGCTACGCAGTGCGTAGCTATTGTTAAATATCAAATAAAATTGTCTCATATTTCTAAGATTTGACTGTGTAAACCCCTTGCCAAAATCTTTAGTCAATTCTTTTGATAAATTTTTTATAATAAAATCCCCATACTCAGCTTTTTCTTCACCTTTTTGTTCTTCCACTATTAGTTTTCCTATGTTCTAATATGCTTCTACCATATAGAAATTGATAGATGAATATGCCTTTTGGCGAGCTTCAATTAATGTATTTTTTATATTTTCATAAAAACTGTTATTTATCAATTCATTATTATCAAAAGTCAAAATCAATTCACCCCACATTCTTTCTTACTTTTTCCCATTTCACGCAAATCACCTTCCTTAATACAACATTCTTTATTATTAAGATTTACATAAACATACGTTCTTATACAAAATATATATTCTTCCTTGTTTTTATTTTATCAGAATTTTCTGTGATAATCTACATACTAGTCCGCATCATTCTCCCTGTGTTAAGATAGTTATCGTAGTCAAAAAGTGGTAGAATACCTGTTTAAATAGCACCAGCGGCTACGCCGATAGTGATGATGTTAAAGAATTAAAGCTAAAGCAACAAGAAGATGCAAAGAGAATAAAAACCTTAGAGAAAGGCTTACAGTTTAAAGAAAAAGCACTGGCAGAAACAGCAGCATTACTAGTTCTTAGAAAAAAATTACAAGAGATCTTAGTGGAGAACGTGGAAGATTAATAAAACACTCAGATCTTATTTTGAAATACAATATCTGTATCTCTACATAGGTATTGAATTGACCTCCGTCCTGTTTCAACAGCCACAGGCAAGCCGCCGGGACTTCTTAAACGTTGACCAGCAAAATATACATTTTTAATACTTTTACATTTTAAAGGGTAACTTGAAGTTCTTCTCCCCTTACCCATTATAGTCATCCATGAACCTTTATAGGATTTTAAATATCGTTCATAAGTTAACGGTGTTGCAACATCCCAAACTGATACTTTCCCAGCAATCTGTGGATATTTTTTGGCAATAATATCAATAAATGCTTCTGCCAGCTTTTTCTTTTCAATTTCATAAGTCCCACTTTCTTTACACTTTTTCCAATAATCATAGCTATCTCCAATGATAATAGAAGTGATAGCACTACATCCCTCTGGTGCATACCCTTTGTACTTTGCATAATTAATTAGACTTATAGTAGATTCTTCAATGCCTCCGCATACAAAAGGTGTTTCAACTGCAAATGCTATTCTTTCGGGTACATCAGACAAGTCTGCCTCAATTCCTAAACTAATAAATGTATTGAGTGCAGGTTCTGTATTTTTACGCATATCTTCTGCCCAGGTCTCTCTAATAGGTTTATCAAATAAAGTGTCTATGGCAACTCGGGTATCCTGAGTAATAATAACTGAATCCGCTGGTATAAACTCATCCTTTACAACAATTCCTTGAGCAACATCCTTTTTTAATAGCACTTTGCTTACAGTCTTGCCATAGCATATATTGCCGCCTAGTGATTCAAAATATTTTCCCATGCGTTTTGCCATTCCAAGAGAGCCTCCTTCTGGATAACCTCCATCACCTGATGCAAGAGTTGCAAGAGTAAAAATCATCCCAGCAGCACTGTAATCTGATGGTATAATACTCTCTAATAGAAGTCGTAAAAGTGCACTTTTAAATCGCTTTACATATTCCTTCACAGTTTGACCTGAATAAAAAGACATACGAGGCAAAAGAGGCAGCATAGATAAAAAAGTTTTAACTGGCATAGAAGCTTTTTTCTTTACTTTTACATTCTTGATATCCGAAACAGGCATACTCATTTTGGTGAATTTTTCAATATCCCTGCATAGGCGGTTAATTTCCTTCTCATCTTCTGGAGAAATATCTAAAAAGTGGCGACGAAGTTTCTCTACATCACGATAAAGGTATGCAGTTCTAGCATTGTATTCAAAGCTTAGGAAAGGATCTCTATTATAGATTGTTGTAGAATCATCCAGTGCTCTAACTTCACGCCAAAGCCTATTTAAAGGAGTACTTGATAATGATCCTGTCAACCAATGCATGCCACCTTCGAACAGATATCCTTTTCTATACCAGCTGGTTGAAGCTCCTCCTGGTATGGTGTGTGCTTCATAAATACTTACATCAAATCCACTCTGAAGTGCATAAATACCTGCCGTAAGTCCTGAGATGCCTGCTCCTACAATTATTATTTTTTTCATTATATTTTCCCCCTTATTATATCAACAATCCAATCACTTTCCGGACATGGAAAATCCGGATTCATTGCCATCTGCTCAGCAATTCCTTGAATAGCACACCAGTAAGCAATTGCCAGTGCATATGGATTACCCTCTCGAATTGTTCCATTCTGCTGACCTTTTTTAATCAATAAAGTTGTTGGTGTATAGATATCAAACGCATGTATCATATTCTTCACATTCTGTGGTGCTGCTTCATTATAAAAAGCCTGACTCATTAACACAAACATTTTTGCTACAAAGGGCTCAGTTTTTATATAATGAAAAATCTGTTTTACTATCCCCTCAAAAAAATCAATAGGGGCCTTATCTGTTGGTTCTACAACACTCATTGGACCTGAAATACCAAGTTTTATAAGTTCTTCATATAGTTTTTCCTTTGATTGAAAATAGTGGAATAAAAGTCCCACGCTCATACCTAAACTTTCTGCAATATCACTTATTTTTGTAGCAGAATACCCTTTGCGAATAAAAAGATCTAATGCCGCCTCAAGGATTCCGTCTCTTCTCTTTTTCCTTTGCTCTTCTCGAATGCCCAAATATTGAACCTCCATTCATTGAATTTATATTCAATATTATATCTTTAATTTTATAATTGGTCAATGAAAAAGCTTGTATAGTGTTTTTTATGCTGCCATTAATTAAAGTAAGTGAAGAATACACCCAATACTAAAAACATATTCATATATTTCAGAAAGTAATTATAAAAATTGTGATACAATATAAGAATTAAGAAATTTAGAAAGAAGTAAGGAGCATATATGAATAAAGACGTAGTATTAGATAACACTGAATTTGAACAATTAACTGCATCTGAAATTTGGGAAACACTATATAATAAGGAACTTAATTCTAAGAAGAACATCCTAGAATACATTGATATAACAGCGGTGCTTAAAAAGGAAAATATAAATAAGGAGAAGATTAAAGACACCTATAATTATATTTATAAGCATATAGAGCAATTAAAGGGTTCAATAAAACCAAATACAATGATGTATCTAAAGAATAGGCTAAAAACACAGCTTGGAAAGTATGTTAAAGAAAAAGATCCAAAGCCAGTGAATCACTTTATAGAGTTTTTTAAGAAGGCTTATCCTGAAAATACTAGAAGGAAAGATTTCACATGGGTTCTAATGGATATAAATAGTATATCAGAAGATCAGATATGGACTACTTTAACATATATTAATAGAGAGTGTCTAAATAATAAGCTCACTCTGGATTCTGATCAAAAAAATGATATAGTAGGAATAATTAAAAAATTAATTAGTAAGAACAATATTAAGTATATAAATGATCTTAGAACCCTTAAACAATTAATAGATATATTAAATATAAGTATTGTACAGACTGGTAAATCATTTAAGGTAGAACATAAATAAATTTTAAAATGAGTAATTTAAATTATGAGGGAAGAGATTGCTAAGGTAACTAACTCAAATATAAGCTTCCAGCTTATGTCATAATTTTTGAGATTATAAAAATGCAGCTAATTATCCTTTTTTCAAACTAAAAGTTATTAACAATTTTGCCAACAGGTTATCCACAGCAAATAATAAAAATGAGTCTATATTTTAGATTACTATGTAAAATACTTTATGGTGTCAGTCCCCCTAGAAGATGACTGGAAGTCAGATCCTTGCTCCAGGGAATTCCCATAAGCCGGCCATGCTTTTTCCTTGTTGTCTTTTTGCTATTAATATATTGTTATCATTGTTTTTTAGTATGGCTGCTACTATGTTTAGCATTTTTTTTACCTTCTTGAATTACATTACTTTTATGTATCTATTTATAGTATATGAGAAAAAATGATTTTATCAACAGAATTGAGATTGCTGATAAAATCATTTTCTTATAATATTCCATCATAATATTTTTTACTCTTATATATTAAATTATATCTAAATAATGGTTAACTTAACCTTAACACACTCTTCACAACTATCATTACACTCTTTGTTAATTATAGTACATTTAATCTTTCTATTTTCATTGATTGCTTTATATACCGATTTACTAAAGAAAACAGGTATATAACCAATAAGCCTATTTTGTTTATTCGTAATTTTTATAGCATATTTATCATAGATATTATTTAAATCCTTTACTAACAGAAGATTTTCATTAATATTTAAATCTAATTCCGCATATTCATCTGCTTTCTTACAACAATTATAATGTCTAACACCTGCTATATAGAATTCTCTTTCAATATTTTTATCATCCGAAAATATTGGATCTATAAACTCTAAGCTATCAGTTGGCAATTTACCTCCACTTTTTTTAAAAGTTCAAAGGCATCATATTTTTCTAATTTATATTTTGCTAATATTTCTTTTATATCCTTCCTTCTCTTATCTGGCAATCTACTCGGAAATGCTGGAAATACATCATAACTTTCATATATCTCATTTATATTAGGAAATGCTATTAATGGTTCAAATCCATTTTTTATTGCTCTATTTACATCATCAATTTTATACTCAAATTGGTATTTACCATTTTTTGATAGTTCACCAATTACAAATCGTTGTCTTGTTTTATAATCTTTCCAAGTTAAAAAAATATAGTCTCTATCATTATTTCTACTCATTATTAGCCTCCTATTCTCTAAAATATATATTAATAATTCTATTTCTTCTTTCCATTTACACTATATCGTGTTCTGCATTTCTTGCATGTTATATCTAATTTCCATTCTTCTCTTTGTCCAATAGGATTATTTATAAAAGATATCTTATGTCCTGGTTTATAAGTTATCTTTATAAATTTATTATTTCGAGTGCTACTAGCTAATTTTTTAAAACTGTTACTTAATTCACCTTGAATATATGATATTGCCCAACTTGAAGCTATCTCCTTCGCACTATCTAATTGTCCATATGTCCACCATTTATCAGAAGTATCTATATGTCCACACATTGGACAATGTACTTCTTTATCTGATACTTTTTCTTTCCAATCTTGTATATTGATTTTAAAAACATATTCACATTCTTTATTAGGACATAGTCTATCAAGATATTCATTTTTGTCAAAAAGTAATTCAATTTGTATTCCATTATACTTGCCTTCGTTTTCATCTATCTAACATATAAACTATCAATTATCTATTATTCTAAATCTATATTCTTTCAAATACTCCAAAGTACCATCAATATCTATTTCATTAGCCGCATGCATATCGTATTGTAATTCTTCTGGAAGATACTCAATGTATTTTGACTTAAACCATTCATTATCCTTTGTTTCCTTAAATAGTAATTCATTACTCCACTTTTTGCTGCTTATTTCTTCTAAAATCCCATCTAAAGGATATACTCCTGATATTTTTATTCTTCCAAAGGAATCATAGCTTTGAATATTAACCTTTAATGATTTCAGCATCCAGTTTAAAGTTCTAAATATTTTAGTACCTGTAAAAGTTTCGAAGCACATTTCGTCTTTGTATCTCCATATTATTCTTTCACTTGGATCAACTTTGAAAATTTCATATGGTTTTCTCAGTTCATTTAATAGAGCAAGAGCATTATGATTTATATAACTAAATTCATTTTTAGAACATAATATATCCATCATCTTTTCGAGTATTTTAGAATTTAACTTTCTTTCTCCACTAGAATACTTTGGGGGTTTAGCATTAGAGGCTTTTTCTACATATATCTTTCCTCTTTTAGTATCAATACTTATTATAGACCATAGTTTACCTGCTAAAATTATATTATCTCCTATATTAATCTGAAAATTTCTATCTAACTGTCCTATCTTTTTATTTCCATTTTGCACTATATATTCTTCAGGGCTCATAAAAACTGAATAAAAGTCTTTACTCCTAAGTATTCGCTCTCCTTCAATTCCTACTATACACTCATTACTGCCCTTAATAAGTTCTAAATACTCTTTTTCCAACATATGTCCTATCAAAATTCTTATCTTTTCATTATCCAAGGTATTAAATATTAGAATATCCTTAATTTTGTTTAATAAATTTTCAAGAGTTAACCCATTAGTTTCATTAGATATAGATATTATCTGATGAAAAAGTATGTCATAAGGCAATGGATATCCTTCAGCTGGTTCTATCCATTTTTCAAGGAGTAATTCCATTACAGCTAAAGATTGTAATAAACTATCTTTAGACGTAGTATATAACTGTAACAATTGATTTGAATCTTTCTTTCTGCCAGAACGCCCAAGCCTTTGCTTTAAAGATGATACTGTAAATGTACTATCTACTTGAACTACAAATTCAATTGTCCCTATATCTATACCTAATTCAAGAGAATTTGTAGCAACAACACTTTTAGGTACACCAGCCTTAGCCATACTCTTTTCCACATATTCTCTTTCCTTTTTATCTATTGAGGAATGATGGGCATAGTAACTTTCTAATAATCCTTCTTTTTCGGCTAGTCGATTTAGCAATACAGTAGTTTCTTCTACCTCTCCTCTACTATTACAAAATATTATTGATTTATTTTTTTTAGTTAAATTTCTCATATCTTCAAAAAGCTCTAATGGCTTTTTCCCACTTTTATCGCAATCAAAATGCATAAGAGAATAATATAGCTGTTTATCACTATCTTTTACTTCAACAATCTCCACGTTATCCTTATCTTTAAAATTAATCCATTCCTTTACAAAGTTAAAATTTTCAACGGTAGCAGATAAACCTATTATTCTTGGTCTTCTCAAATTATAATTTTCTATTCTGTATAACAATGATCTTAACTGGACTCCCCTTGCACTATTTAAAAAAGAATGGATTTCATCTACTATTATAAAATCAACTTCTTTAAATATTTCACTTACACTTTCCGTTCTATTTATCAATAAACTTTCAATTGATTCTGGAGTTATCTGCAATATTCCTGATGAATTTTTTATAAATTTATTTTTCCTAGTTTGACTTATATCACCATGCCATGCATTTATAGTAATCTCAAGATTATTACAAAGATTTTCTATTCTCTCAAACTGATTGTTTATTAAAGCTTTAAGCGGAGAAATATATATAAGTTTTAGCTTTTCTTTTGCACTGTTTTCAATTAAACTTAATATTGGCAAAAAAGCTGCCTCCGTTTTACCAGAAGCAGTGCCTGAACAGACAACAACATCTTTATTGGTATTAATTATTATTGGAATTGTTTTATCCTGTATAAGAGTAAAATTATCCCAATGCATATCCCATACTTTCTTTTGCATATTTTTAGACAATAGATTAAAAGAACTCATATTTTCCTCCTATTGATTAGCTCGTTTAAACCTACTCATTAAATCTTCATTTAATTTATTATTATTCTCATTACTGTTTTTACCAAAAATTTGCTTATGATCAAAATCAGGATTTTGATGAATTATATTTAAAGCACCTATGAAATCTCTTACCACATCTCTAGTAGTCATATTTTCTTTTGCACCTGGTCTCGAATACTCATTTTTTATAAATTCTTTTATTTCTTCATCAGATACATTCTTTATGTATCCATAATGTGCCTCATGAATATCTCTAACCTTTTGTAATAAAACAAAGGTCTCATCATTTTGCAGTGGTGTCAATTTTATAACTGGCTGACTTAAATCTCTGAATACATTGGTTTCAAAAGGATTCACTGAAAGTCTGCTCTTTAATGCTTCATAACTGAATATTCCACGTCTTTCATCTTCTAAAAATTCTGGAGTACCACCTATGGTAATATATAGACCTTCCACATTTCCCTGAAGAGTATCATTATATATTTTAAGAATAGTTTCGTAATTTTTATCTCTGGTCTGTGGATGAGTTATTTTATATAAATTTATAGCCTCATCAAAGTTTATTACCAATCCAGAAAATCCTATCTGTTTAACAAATTGAGATAACACTTTTATGTAATCATAATAATTATTATCATTTATAATATCCCTTACTCCAAGATCATTTCTAGCTTCAGTTTTAGTACTATATTCTCCACGAAGCCAACGTAAAGCACATCTTTGAATTTCATTATTATCTTTAACATATCCCTTAAAATAGAGCGTTAGTATTCTTGCGAAATCATAACCTCCCGTTAGCGCATCCATTTTCCCTACAACCTTATTAATTTCAAGTTCTACATCTTTAACAAAATCCTCATTTCCGAATTCTACTGAGCCATACCCTTTTTCAACAGATACTTTTGCTTGAACTTCACTTATCCATTTATCAAGTATTGTGGAAAACGCATTACCATCTGGCACTGTAGCTATAGCAATATTTTTTATTAGTTCTGCATATATTGCAACAGCTTTACCATCACTACCATATAATCGTCTTTCAGGAGTAAAATCTGCTTTTGCTACAATAAAATTTTCTTTAAAGGCTATTTGCTGTATTAATGCCTGAATAAAACTTTTGCCGCTTCCAAAGGGTCCTATAAAAAATTTAATAATAGATGAGCCAGCTTTAATATTTTCTAAATCCTTTAATATCTGCTCTGCTTCTTCATTACGACCGACCATTACATATTGAAGACCTCTATTAGGTACAACCCCCCCCTGAAGTGCAGTTAATATTGCCCCAGAATCTCTTTTTCTTATCTTCACTTATTAATTCATCCTTTCCTTAATTAATTTAACTATATCTTCAAAGTCTTCATATATCTCATAATTATCGTTATTCAATTCTATTATAGTATCCTCAAGATAATTATTTGCCTTTTCGTTAATATTATTTATAAATGTTCCTGCCATCATGCCTTGTTCTCTAAAATAATTATTTGCTTCAGTTACATTTTTCTTTAAGTTTTCAAAAGATGCCAGAAATCTAATTTCACTATCATTAAGAGAGTTTATAAATTCTTCTTCATCTTCATTTTCTTCAATACTTAATAGTTTTTCAAAATTACTATGAGTATCAACTTTACTTTGTATATTGTTATCTTTAATTTTCACTTCTTCCCTTGTTGATTCTGTAATAAATTCATCATTTGACTCTTCTTCGTAACCTTTTTCTCTAAATATATTCTGCAGATTTTCACTTTCCTTATTCAATTTATTAATTTTATCTATATCAAAAACAAAATCTGGTATGCTCTTTTTTTCTTTTTCTGGTTTAGGAATGCTTATATTTTTAGATACTGTATCAGCTTCTTTTACTAACTTAAATCTATCTTTAATATTGCTGCCCTTAGTATTATGTGTCTGGATTTTATTCATTAACAATTTTTCAAAATCATTTGGTAAAATATTATCTTCCACTTTAATTTTCCTATTCTCGCCATTTATTTCACGTGTAACATTTTCACTGATACGAAATAAAGCAGTAATTTGATCATACATTTTCTTTGTTACTGTATGATGTAGTACCTTAGTCTCAAACTCCATTACATCTCTTCCTATAATTGCACTTGAAAATAAATACCTCTTTTCTATAATCTCTTCTTCCTGAAACCATTCTTCAAATAAATCAATGCTTTCTTTATAATAAAGGTCTTTTAATAAAGCAATACTAGCTTTAAAGGTATTATAAATTTTATATTTATATGATTGAAAAAATTTAGTTTCTCTATAATTTTGTATATATGGTTTCCAAATTTGATAAGATATCTTTTCTAGCCTATTTTTACTATGCTGCATATTTTTATATAAATAATCATATTTTTTATCACTCACATACCATTCTTTTGATAATTCTTCTTCTCCAAGTTCAATTAAAAAATCACTAATCCAGCGAGGAAGATAATTTTTTAATTTAGGTTGAGTTTCCTTATAATTATCGTATAATCTTGATAACATGCTAACATTAAAAGCTGCATCTTCATTAAAGCTATAATTTAAAAGTTCATAAGTAAATAGTATTATATAGCTTAAATCTGTATTTGGATATTCTCCATTTAAAACTCTTTCCCTCCAAAAAAAATACCACCTTTTTTGTTCATTGTCTAAAGATTCAAATGTCGTCCAATATTCAAAAAGAGGCTTAAATTCACACTTAATCGCCCTTTTATTTTTATATTTTAAAGAATCCTTTACAAATTCAATACCACTTGTAGAGAAATTTATTTGTACTGTAATGTCATAATGTGATTCTCTATTAGGATTTTTAATTTTTTCTAAAGATTTTAGTATATACTCAGGTGTTTTTAAATTAGAATATTTAGGTATGATTATATCGTCAATTTTATAAAATATATTTTCTGAAATTAAACTTATATTTTTCAAAAAATTAAATTTTTTATTCAAAGAAACGGATTTTTGTGGTGTGTTAATATTAGGCATTTCTTTAGTTTTTATATTAGTATTTCTAATATCCTTTAAAATACCATTACCATTATTTATTTTTTGCTCTTTAATATTATTTATTATATTAATAAATCTTTTTATACCTTCATCAAAATCATTTGCTGTAGTTTTATCTAACTCTTGAAAATTAATACTATTTATTTTGAGGGTATTAATTACATCATCTTGAATAATACTATATTCTCTTTCTCTACTTACATTATATATAATCTCTTTATCTAAAGTATTAATGTCAGCAGCCTCTATTAATTTATTATTTCTAGTGTATTTTTTATTTTTGTAAGAATCATTTTCCTTAGTTTCATTATCTTCAAACCACTTATGTATAAAAAACATATCAATCCAGCCCAAAAATAAAGGAATATAAGTCCAGCAAAATATTAAATATAAAATTGCCCTTTTATACTTTTTTGCATAAAACAAATGTGCTCCAAATATACCAAAAAATAATGCCAGTATGTAACATACAGTCTTTGACCTTTTAGCAAGCAATATTGACCCTCCCAGAATAATTTTATTATTGAACTCAACTCATATTATTCAAAAATCTCTATATATATCCATACTTATTATATCATAATTTTACATTTTTTTAATAAATATATATTAAAATCCATAGGTTAAATTATTGTATTTTTATTATAATTTTTCAGTTTAATTTTTTATATTAGAAATGAGTAGATTTCGTAAGACATTTTGCGAATTAAGAAATGTCCAAGGCAATTATCCCTGGATTAATAACAAACAGAAACCTCCAGTTTCTGTTATGGCTCAGATGTACAAGCTTTCGAAAATCTTTTACTATTTTTCCCAAGTCACTGTTACCCTTGCGAAGAAGGAACGACTGAGCTTGATAGAAGTGCATCTTTAATATGATAAACCTGCACTTCAAAATATTGCTTATTGTTATCTAATTGGTGAACGAAAATTTACCCCTAACCTCATACCTCTTGCATAAAAGTTCCTACACCTATTTCCTTAAATACATTATAGAAAAAAATAAATTTCTTTTCTTCTTCATCACTGCTGATATTTTTCATATAATTTTTATATAGATCCATTAAATCCATCTCATAATTACTATGAAATGCACACGTCATTCCAGATGTAATATTCATATCTTTAAAAGGAATTATTCTTGTAAAAATAAGCAAATTTTTATCTTTCATTTGACTAAGTCCTAAATCTGTAAGTCTAATATTTTTACCATCACCAAGTAAATCTTTAATGAAAACTAATCCTTTTTCAGGTGAAGTATTTACTACTCTAAAAAGAGATGTATATGCCTTCTTCATTGCATCCATAAACTCAATTTCTAATTCACCTTCTAAAACTGATTTTTCACTAAAACATTGTATTAATTTTTTTCCATTAATTTTTGTTTCATTTATAACAAAATCTAAAAAATACTGATTTTCCTCTTCCCAATCTAAAACAATTTTATTTTTACCTTCTAAGATTCCAAGCTTTTTGGCAGACTCAGTTATTAATTTACTTTTATAGTTTTTATTAGCAAACTTCATAATTTCATTATTAACTATTTTATATCCTGTTCTTCTGATTTGTTTGTATCTTTCTATTCTATCATCCATTTTTCTTATCCTTTTCTAATTCATTTCTTAACTTCTTTTGTATCTTTATTTATCTTCCACAACTCTAGCTACATTGTGGCCACACTTTTTACACTTTCCTTATATATATTCTTCCTTGTTTCTATTTTATCAGAATTTTCTGTTATAATCTATATATTTCTAATCCATTATCACTACACCAATCTAATGCAATTTTCTTGAATTTATCATCCTTAAATTTGTACCATTTCTTTTCTACGTTAAATCTTATGACTGCATCCTTAAATCTCCTAAAAGCTCCCTTTCCACTTAATGCATTTAATAGTTTATTGGATATTTTATCATTATCTAAGGAATAGTTTACACTTTTCAATTTCACAAGCACTATTTTCAGTTAGAAAGCAGCATGGCTTGCCTTTTATATCATATCCATTGATAGTTTCCTCTATAAAATAAAAATTCACCAGCTTAGCTAGTGGTCAGGCTGTTGCCATACATAATATGTCAACAGCCTGAGATTATAAATCTATTATTATTGTATTTCTTCAAGTAATTTGTTCAATGTAAAAGTACCTCCATAAGTATAAATTTAATTTTTTTAGATAATCCATTGAAAATAAACCTGATAGATATTTATAATGTTCATTTACCTACCACAAATTCTCTAATTCTCTATTAACCATATCAATATCAAATCTTTTGTAATCCTGACTGTCTCCCCATTGTTTCATACTCTCATATTCTTCATGCATAGGATTGCTCATAATTTCTACAAACTCTTCATATCCCTGTTCTCCGCCTACATCTTCTGGAGGTCTATCTCCACTTCCCTCCAAACAACAAGAATAATTCTTATCATAGTCAAAAATAACATCCTTAACTTTGATGATATGCTGCCAATTATCTCCGTAGTCATATCTGTATTTCAGTTTTTTGTATTTAGGAAGATAATCTGAAAGCTTTACTTTACTTTCCATAACCATAGGAGTATCCATTTGATATTCAAAGTCTTCTTTACTTCCAACAATATTTATGATTGGTTCATCTCCTTCGTAAACTAGAAAATCATGCAGGTGATAATCTTTCCAATCAAACAGTTTTTGCATTACTTTATGAAATTCTCCAAAGGTATAATTAAGAGGGACAATTACACTTCTCCATATATGAAATTTTTCTAGATCTAATTTTACTTTTATTTTTATTGCCTTACACATAATACTGGAAATTTCATATCTTTTTTCTAATTCTTCATAAAATATTTCATTTGGATGTTTAGTTCCGCTTTTACAATGAACATAAATAAAACCATATACTTTTTTAGCTAAATAGGTCTGAATAATGCTGTTTTCCACAATAAAATTAGAATATACTTCTGCAGCCTCGCAGCCTTTATTCATCCGTGAAACGAGAGTTCTATTTTGCGTTTTAGAGAAAACTATTTCCCCTGCATCTTGTAAATAATTTGAAATAATCTCCGGATTAATTCCATCATCTACAAAAGTCCTATAAATCCCATCTACAATAAGTGAAGATATATTTTTAAAATCTTTTACCTTTAAACCATATAATATAACGGAATAACAGCTTGCATCATTCACAAGCACAACTGCTTTTCTTCTATTGATCTTTATAACATTTGCGTGCCAGGAAAATAAAGGGTCTTCTACCTCTGAAAGAGTAGTATTGATTTTTAATTCATCTTGCAACTTTTTTGTACAGTTTATTATCATAATAAATTTACCTTCTTATCATTTTTAAGTAAAATTATAAATCGACAGGTGACAGTCACCATAGTGAGAGCTAAGTTCTCACTTACTTATTGCTCTGTTCTATTAACCAAACTTACTTACATTTTTTAACTGAGGGACTGACTCCTTAGTAAAGGGCTTGCCAGAACTTACTATTAATCCCCCTAGGAGATGACTGGAAGTCAGATCCTTGCTAGCGAACAAAGTGAGCTTGCTAGTCACTCTCCATAAATATTTGTTTTAAATCTATAACTAATTTATCAAAAATACCTACTGAAATTGCATCTTTAATATTATAAACTTGCACTTCAGAATATTGTCCATTGTTATCTAATGTATAAACGAAAATATTATTATTTTTGTGATTTACTATCCAATATTCTTTTATGCCATACTTTTCATATAAATTTAACTTTTTTACATAATCTTGTGAAACCGTAGATGGAGATACAACCTCAATAACCATGTCTGGACTGCCTTTACAGCCTTTATCATCAAGTTTTTCTTTATCACATACTATAGTAATATCAGGCTGAACAACATTCATAGAGTCTTCTTCTTTTTCATTTTTTTCAATTAACACTACATCAAATGGAGCAACGTAAACCTTACAACTTTTTCCCCTAAGATAATTTCCAATCTGTAAAAAAAGCTCTCCTATAATCTCTTGATGTATTCTAGATGGTGCCGGACTCATTAAATAAGGCACGCCGTCAATTATCTCCCAAGTTTCATTTTCTGACCAATTTAAGTAATCACCATAAGTATATTTTTCTTTTTTTACTGGTATAGCCATATTATCTCACTCCAATTATACTCATTTTTTATAGTTATTCCCCTTTACTGAATTCTTACAAATATATGTCCCTCTATTTTATCTCATTAGTTTTTACAATTTTTCTTATAATATCTATATTAAAATTCATCATGCTTTTTACCCTTTAAGTTTATGAATATAATAATATTATATCACAAGCATTGAATAATCTTAAGATGCTAATATCGGTCTGATTGTATAAAAATATTTTTTCTACTATGGTGTCAGTCCCCTATCCAGGACAGAAAACTTTAGAAATTATATTTCCGCTTTTGAAGGAATAAATTTGATCATAACTTTTGGTGCTGCAGTATTAAATTTTAAAAAATCCATTATAAAAGTGCAGCAGGATGAATCACTGCTGCACTTTTTATATCAAAACAATTTGTGCTCACAATTTGTTCATGACCCCTAGAGGGTTTTCATAATCTTCCACAACTCTAGCTGCATTGTGGCCACACTTGTTTGCTGTCAGTCCCCAAGGAGATGACTGGCAGTCAGATTCTTACTACTCAGATAATTTAGATGACAAAAAAGATTTTATCAACGAAATTATAATTGTTGCTAAAATCTTTTTCATTTTAAAATATCTCTACTCCATTCAGGAATTATATCTCTTCTCCATTTAATTTTTCCCTTACATATATAAGCTATATATGTAAATTTATTTGTATTATCATATATATTTATTTCATTACATACACTTAATATTTCTTTTAAATTAACAAATGATTCATAATATCTTCTTTCTATAGCATCTTCCTCAATCCCGTGGCCACCTTCTAAAACCCTAATTTTAACTCTTTCCTTTGCAATATTAGGATTATCAACTCCAATATAATTCATTACTACATAAAAACCTTTTTGTTTTGCTTTTTTTATGTTTTTAACAATACTTTTACCAGAAAGCGTAGTTTCTTGATTAAAGGATATACTATTTTTAATATAAAAATTTATAAGTTTTATAGCCTCTCGTGCACATTTAATTTGAAGATTACTATCTTTCCATGAACCTATTCTTGCCACCATTTCATCGGTATTTATTCTATTTTCAGTTTTATTCATTTCATAGTAAATAGACTTATATATTGATGTTTTCCCAGCACCATTCACACCTGCAAATATAGTATATGTTGCCATTATTTTTTACCTATTACTTTTTCTTGTGCCTTTTGTAATGCCAAATCAGATAAATAAACATAAAAATCCTGTTCTTCTTTTGTTTTTGCCTTTTTAAACAATTCTCTTAGATCTTTATATGAATATATAAGAAACTGCTCATATAGATTATTTTGTTTATTTGTCCTTTCCATAACATCGCCTCCAATAAAATTAACACCTTTATTATATATTATAATCAAAAAAATAATTTAAATAAACACACTTTTGTTTATTTTACCAAAATACAAGTCTTATGTTAAAAATAGTGAGGAGATGACTGAAAGTCAGATTCTTGCTAGCTGAATTTAAAGCCTTAGCACGTCTCTATATTCAATTCTCATTAAATTGCACCTCTATAGCCTCTAATGTTTTTCACCTCAACAAATATGCTTTTATTTCTTTTATATCTTTTGCCAGTTGTTCTTGATCGCTTTTTACTTCCTTTAAGTCGCTTTCTAATATATCAATTTTTTCCAGTTTATTCAATATTTTCTGTAGCAAATCATTATCACTCATTTTAACGACCCCCATATATTTATATTATACCTATATTTTATTACCTGTAAACTGCTTTTTATTACTGTTATGATAGCTACAAAGACTGTCTTTATACTAGCATTGACTGCTTTTTTAGCAAAACAAATTGTTAACAATATGTTAATATCTCCCAAGGGTGCTAATGAGCGCATCGAATTTGCTATTCATTTAACACTTCACCAACAAACCTTATATAGCTATAATGTGATTTTATCAGTTTTTTGCTCCAAAGAGTCTTTTCACTTTTATCACGATGAAGAATTACCCTACCATTTATAACAATATCCCATCCATTTTCTTTTGTAATAACATGATTATATAATATCACTTTGATATTCATTCCATCAATTACTTTATATGGAGACTCAGCAACCTTATCACCTTGTATAAATGATGGTTCTATATATTTTTTATTAACTATAATTTTAAAACCACACTGTAATTTATATCTATATTTCATTGAAATCTCTTCTATTAATTCTTTTTTAAATTTAAAGTCAGAAAATTTTCTAGAAATTTCATTATACAAATTGCGTATATTTATTGTTAATCCTTGAAATATGTTTTCATTATATTCAACCTTAGTTACATATAAATCCCAATCATTTTTCATTCCCCACTTATCCACATCAATAATCATTTTACATGAATAATCACTTCTGTTAGACGTAATTGTAATGATTTTACCAAATTTCAAGAATGCTCTTTTAAGCCCTATACCGTGCCCACTCTTATAATCTAATGAACTACCTATCTTAAGAGCCCCACCAAGCACTTTCTTACGTGAAATTCCTCCACAATTGTCACTTATTTGGAATTGTGAATTATCAAATTCTAAAGAAACAAAAAATTTATCTAATTTATTGTAATGTGTTATAAATTCTGCAGCTTTTATTGAATTATCAATTAAATCGAATATTGCTGCTTGAATTCTTATATCTTTAGTTATAGTATTAATAATAAATTCTCTTGTAGGAGCTGCATCAATCTTACTATTTTTCATAAATATACTCATAAAATTGTTTTCAAACTATATTTATTAAAGTTTTTAAGGAAATATGTTTATATACTCTAGTGGCAATCACAAATTTACAATTTCTTCCACAGTGTTACGACCTCTGAGGTCATAGAAACAACCGGAAGTTATTTCTTACTAAATATTTAAATTTCATTATCTTTATTATTACCATCCCCGCTAGACTCTTCAATAATCATATCCAGCATTTCAATTAACTTCTCCTTTTCACCACTCTCATTAGTGGCAGCTCTAAGAATCGGCAATTCTATTTGATTTAATATTTTATCTTTTATTTTGTCTCTCCTTATTTGATCTTTATTATTCCTATGATTCTCATGTCCATCTACCTCTACAACTAATACTGGTTCTTTATCTAACTTATTGAATATTAAGAAATCAACATGAGTCCATGGATTTTCAGCAAATTTTCTTTGCTCATAATCTAGTTTTGTAAAATCTTTTACTATAGAATTTAGAGGTATATGAATAACACATTTAAAGGATATATATTCAGGATAAGACAGCACTTCTTCAATTACACTATACATTAGATTTTCTGATTTATATTCAGAAATATGTTTGCTTGAAGCCATTATTTCCAAAAGCTTTTCGGAGTACTCGCTGTACAATAAATCAAACACTGAAACCTTTGGGCTGTCTATTACGGCATCTTCTAATGAGTTATACTGTATATATCTAGTTAAATCCCCAATATTGGTTCCATGCTGTTTAAACAATTTATTTGATGTAACCATTATAAATTCTTTTACGGCACGGGATACAGCTACGTTTATTAAATTTTCATCATCAACAAAAGGATTTATATAATTTGCCACTGTAGAAAATATAATTGTATCCTTTTCTCTTCCTTGAAATTTATGTACAGTATCTATTTCTATTTTTGTTTTTTCAAAGTATTTATTAGCTTCTATAACCTGCTTTCTATAGGGACATATAATTCCTACTTTACTGCTGTCCACATACTTATCTTTATCAGCATTAATAATTTCATCTCTAATAACCTCTATCTGCCTTAAATTATACCAGCCTTTTTCATTACCATATCTATCTTTACGTGCATGATTTCCTGGGGCTGTTTTATAAATTTTTAAAGGTACATCATTTTCATTTTCTTCAGTCATAATTACGAGTTGATTATCATAAAATTTTTCATTGCAGAATCCTATTATTTGAGGGTGACATCTATAATGCTCACTTAATAAAGTCCTTGGCAATTCATCTTTATGTAATTTCATTAAAGAAGCTATAATGCTATATTTACTGTAATTATAAGCTTCTCCAATATTACTTTCATGAAAAATATCGTCACTTATTTTCTTTATATTTGATGAGACAATTTGCGGTAATTGTTTTACATCCCCCACAATAACTACATTCTTGCAGCAAGCAAGAGCTAATGATGCTGTAACTAAATCTACCTGTGAAGCTTCATCAATAATTAAATAATCAAACAGATAATTTTCTGATATGCAGGTCATTATTGAATTAGTTGTACTTAATATAACAGGATAATCCTTTATAAATTCTTTAAAATTATACTTAAAGCTTTTTACGGTATACTTACTTCTACTTCCCTTAGAATATCTCTTCTGAATGGATATTTTAAATATTTTTGAAGATATATCTATAAATTGTTCCATTAGTTTTTCATAGCTTCCATCTTTTAAAGCACTTTCTAAAGAAGCTATTTTCTGTTCTGTTTTTTCAATTATTCTATTATAATAATCCCTTTTAAGTGAAGCAATTACAATATTTTGATTTTCACTTATATACTTGAATTTATAAATTCCATAGTCTACAAACAAAACAATTCTACTCAATAATTTTATGTAATTATTCCTCAACATAAGCCTTTCAAGGTATGGCATAAAATTTAATATCAAATCACTTGACCATTTTCTAAAGAGAGAATATTTAGAGGTACTAATATATTCCTCGTTAAAATAAGCTTCAAAATATTTCTGCTCTACTTTAAATTTGGAAAGTTGTTCTTTTAGTTTTACCATTTCATTTTGCTTCTTAAGCAGATCATTTAAATCCTTATCTATACCTTGAAGTTTATCATATAAACTCTTTTCCTCTAAAGCTTCCACATTCCATTCTTTTAAATCAGAAATATCTGTCTGTTTATTCTCAAAAAAATCAACCTTATTATCATATTTACCCAGTAATGCAGTTATAAATCCATATACATTTTTTTCAAGCTTCTCTTGAACATTAGCCGTTGCAGAATTATTGCCAGATACAACAGCAACAGTTTTTCCATTGCACACTGCATTTCCAATAATATTTAATATAGTCTGTGTTTTGCCCGTTCCAGGAGGCCCTTCAATAACACTAATAGAATTCTCAAGGGCTGTATTTACTGCTTTCTTTTGACTTAAATTAAATCCAAAAGGAAATATTGTAGTATTGTTATATGTATGTTTTTTAATACTTTTTCCTGATAAGTAAGTTGACAGCACACTATTTTCACTAATCTTAGTTATCTTTTTGTATAAATCAAATAATGCGCTTCTTCCATCTTCAGTAACACTTATATATGGTGATAATTTCTTAAAATATTCAAAAACTGCTTTAGCCTGCTTGGAATTAAGACATGAATTTTCATAAGCAACTTTTGACTTATGATAGACCTCCGTTTTGCCTTTAACTTCAATTATTTTTATATATTCTCCAAAATCAAGCACTAGGGATGCCTCTCTTACAGGAAATCCAGATACATATACAATAATCTGATTCAAATTAACTTTTTTAGGCGATTCAAGTATAAGTATATTTGAAGAATTATAGCTGTAAACTCTGCTGGGACTTTTTATATAAGTTACTTCAATTTTATCTTGTAAATATTTTAAATAATTTATCTTACCAGTTTTATCTTCAAATTTTTTTGTCTTGCTGTTTTTTACTAAAACTAATTTTGTATATGTCCATTTAGGTCTCCTTGAAAATTTTATAATTTATCTGTAAGTTTTCTAATATAATACTAGATACATGTAAAATATTAAATTTCTTGTTGTAATTAGCAAGCATAAGCTTCCAGTTTCTGCTATGACCTCAAATATACAAGCTTTCGAAAATCTTTTACTATTTTTTCCAAGTAACTGTTACCTTTGCGAAGAAGGAACGACTGAGCTTGCTACTTCTGGTCTTTTGGTAAATATATGGTAAGGTCTCAAGAGGCTATAGAGAAATATGTTAACTTACTGGCTATCGCCTACAGTTTTACGGTAATATTACCTTTTATAAATAAAGCTTTTTCGAAATACCAATTTAAGAGTCCCCAGGTAACTAAAAATACTATATCTTACCAAATGTCAAAAGAATTAATATTACGCACTTTCGTGCAAAAGCTACAAAAGAACAAAATTCAAGAAGAAGTTCTAAAGGTAATTAATTCCTTGGCTTCTCAAGATAACGCTAGTTAATTTTATTGTAAAGTGGTGTATGTTCTAATAAAACAGTAGAATTCATATTTAATCTACTATCTTCACAATTAAGCTCTACATGCATAGATATTTTCATTTTACTCATTTTTGCAGTTATCATTGCAACAATTACTTCTGTTGAGTATTCATTTGCTGCATCATTTTGTATAATAATAACTGGTCTTTTCCCACATATTTCATTTCCTATGACTGGTGAAATATCTGCAAAAAATATATCCCCTCTATTAAACATATTCCTCATTTTAATCCCTCAATTTCTAATATAATTAAACACTCCATATCCTATTTTAATTTATGTATACATCCCAATTTTAACATTATTAATTAAGTAATTACAAATTTATACGAACACTTTATCCATAATGCCATTTTCCATATCATCAATGCTATAAATGTGGTCCATTACATCAAATGTTTCTCTAAGGTTTCCTCTTGCACTTCGCCATGCCGTTCCATCTGTTAACCATACAAAAGTAAATCCATCTACTGTATCAGATTCTTGAGAAAGCATTTTATAACTTCTAGCTGTTTCATTCAGCTTAGAGCCACCGCCTGTCCCACCATAAAAGTTGGTTTCAATTGCATATATCATGCTATCTGTTTTTACAACAAAATCAAATCTTTTCCTTGCTTTTCCATTATTGGATAAAGCAGATAAATCAATATCCCATTTTGTTTCTATGTCAGCTAAATACATTTCTTTATAATACTCTTTAACATTTGACTTCTTAATATATTCTTCTACCAAATCTTCCATCTGATGACCACCACGGTTCTTTCTTCCGTTTGAGTCCAAACCAGTCTCTGTACCTAAAGCATAGTCAACTAAATTATTTACAAGGTGATTAGATATCAAATCAAATAATCCTGTCTTTTTCATAAATACACTATATTGTTCGATGCCAAAATTCATTTCATTGAAATTATACATAAATGCACCATCTTTATCTTGTGCATAAATCTCGCTTTGGCGTACAGCCAATAATGTTGGAATACACTTTAAGGTCTCAGGATACTTACTAATGATATTTTCAAAATCATTTTCTATATTCTTTGAACCTATCAATGAATTTAAAATATTTAATTCAACTTTAATTTTCTCTACATTGCTAACTACTTTATTGAAATTAATATAATAATCATACCTAGAAATACTTATTCTAAACTTGTCTAACCATTCATCAAAATTTCTATTCTTCATGTTCCTTCTCCAATCTACTTTATATTATGTATGAATATTTTTCCATATTGCTAATCTTAATGACTTGTCTATTTAATCTTGCCACAACAATTGTTTCTTTTAAATATAAAATTTAATTCTATTATGGCTTTTTCAATCCGTAAAGGTCAAATAATTCACTTCAACTCTTTTTGAAGCCTTTATACACATATGAAGATATAAACATTATTCTTAATAATAACAGAAAAAATCGAACTTTTTTTAATATGTATTTTTAATTATCAATTCACTTTAATCTAGAATCATATACTTAATAACACAGTTCAATCTTTTTCTGTTATATAATAATTTAACAATTTTTATTTATCATAATTAGTTATTAGCAGTTCAGATATAGCACCTCTACCACTTCCTTTGCTATTTATCATCCTACTTGCACGTACTCTTTTTATTGAGAATTTTTTATAAAGCAAATCAAAAAAATCATCATCCTTATCTAATATCCTAGGATCAGAATTACTTAACATTAGTTTAGCGCCTTTTTTATCCATATCATCATAAAAATCTCTTAGTTTTATCTGGCTATCGTCATTAAAACCACTCTTACTATATGAATTAAATCCGCCCAATGTAACTGGTCTATATGGTGGATCAAAATAAACAAATGTATTATTATCTATATATTCATTTATATTTTCAAACGATGTATTTAATATTTTTACTTTTAATTCACCATTACTGTTTTTAGTATTAAGGACTTGTGATATATCCCTTATTTCATTTTCTTGATAAATACCGGGAGATATATGCTTTCCAAAAGGTACATTAAATTTGCCTTTAGAATTTTCTCTATAGAGACCATTAAAACAAGTCTTATTTAAAAATACAAATAAAGCTCCCATTCGTATACTATTACTGTTTTCTTCATTAAACTCGTCTCTTATCTTGTAGTAAAACTCCTCTTTTTTTTCAATTGATTCTAATGATAAATATAATTCCTTAAGAATTCTTAATTCTTCTATTAATTCATCACAATTATCTCTCATTACTATATATAAATTAATTAATTTATGATTAATATCGTTAATAATATATTCATCAAAACAATTATTACTTGCTAAACATAAAAATACAGCTCCTGCGCCAACAAATGGTTCTACGTATTTTCTTATCTGTTCAATATTCTCCGGTAAATTTTCAATAATTTGTTGTAACAATTGTGTTTTACCGCCTGCCCACTTTAAAAAAGGTTTTATCTTACTCTCCACTACTTTTATCCTCCTGTAAGTATAAATCAAATCTCTTTTTAGATAAATCTAAATATTCTTGATTTATATCTATTCCTATAAATTTTCTTTTGTTTTTTATAGCTATAACACCTGTTGTTCCAGAGCCACAAAATGGATCTAAAATTACATTTCTTTCATTTGTACTAGATCTAATGCATCTTTGTAATAATGCTTCTGGTTTTTGAGTAGGATGATAACCATTTTTCTTTTCTTTTTTAGGGGTAGTTGGTATTTCCCATACACTTCTCATCTGTTTTCCACCATTCATTTCCTTCATTTGTTCATAGTTAAATATATGTTTTGCTTTTTTTGTCTTTTTTAACCAAAGTACTGTTTCTTGACTTGCTGTAAAACATCTACATCCCATATTAGGAGCGGCATTAGGCTTAACCCAAGTAATTTCATTTATTATGTAATAATCCATTTTCTGTAATGCAAATGCAATTAAATGAATAATATGATATGTTCCTGATATCCATATAGTTCCATCATCTTTTAAAACTCTATCACAAGCTTTTAGCCATTTCATATTAAACTTATAATCAAGCTCGGGTCCTAAAGATTTATCCCAACTTCCTTTATTTACACTTGCCATTTTCCCTGACTTACATGTTATTCCATCATTACTAAGCTTATAGGGTGGATCAGCAAATATCATATCTACTGATTTACTTTGAATTTTTTTTAGTTCTTTAATACAGTCACCTAGTAATAACTTATAATTATTATCCTTCTTTATATATTCCACACTATCACCACCTTTATAACTAGCATAATCCAATCTATATTATAAAGGTATTTAGAAATAAATCTAGTTAATATTAAATATTATTTCAAGAAAACAAATAGGTATTCATGAGCTAGAAGATAAAAATTTTTTTTCAAACTTATCTCCTCCCAGTATTTCGTAGAACTACAATTATGTTGTTCTTTTATAATTATTTCCTTTAATCTAAATCCTTGATTTAAAAACAAATTCATAACATTAAATCCCAATGGAATCACACAACCATTTCTCCTTATATCCCCCATCATAATGGCACAATATTTTCCTTTTTTTAATACCCTAAAAGCCTCTTTTGATACTTCTTTTATACTTTCATAAAACTCATCAATATTAAGCAATGATAAATCTTCATCAATATCTTTACTATACTTTATAATATTTGAATACGGTGGATGGGTACATATTAAATCTATTGATTCATTTTTTATGAAGTTCATATTTTTAGCACTACCTTTTACTAATTTAATCGAGTTATTTCCATTGACTCCTTCAATTCTATTTTTAGATGTCTCCAATGCTGTAGAATTAACATCACATCCAATACCCCTCCTATTAAGTAATTTTGCTTCAATAAGTGTAGTTCCACTTCCTAAAAATTGATCTAATATCAGCTCATTATCTTTTGAATATCTTAAAATAATATTTCTAGGGACAAATGGGCTCCAATTACCTGGGTAATCGCCTTTATGGGTACCCCAGTCACCCCTTTCTTTAAAGCTCCATAATGTTTTTGTCTCTAAATTAAATACCTCACTCATTTTACCACCTCTACTTGTATAAAAATTATCACCATATTAATATACAAGTATTCATTAAAAAATTTAAAATAATTATTAATATTTTTCTATTTTATGCCTTATAGACTCTATGAAGCAAAATTGAAATGTAGTATACTTTAAATGTTTATTTCTATGGATATCTTTAACTTTATAATTTACACACTAGATAATTATATAAAGATTTTCTAGATATACTTCACTATATAGGATCACTTAGCCTAATGTTAATTTATTTAGACTCACTAGGTATTAATTTATAATATCTAAAATTTCTTTAATACTTGGTCTTTCTTTTGGATTTTTTGATATCATCTTTAAAATAATATATTTAATGTCATCATCAATATCACTTTCATCCAAATTTTCTAAACTTTCTTGTGAATCAACAGAAATCTTTCCTGATAATAAATATATACAAACCTGTGCTAATGAATATATATCTGTCTTTTCCCAGTTAATATTTGTTCCTACATCTGAATTAATAACTTCTGGAGCAAAATATACCTTTGTGTTATCATTCAATATTTTCTTTTCAACAGTATTGATTACTGTATATTTAGCATCATAGGCTGTATCTTTAGTGCAATCGAACCTCGCAAGTAAAGCTTTATATTTTCCTTTTATCTTAAATATATAAAAAGAATCGGGACATATATTCCTATGATAGAATGGGGGCTCATACTCATGCATGGATTCAATTCCGCGGCATATGCCTTTTATAATATCTAGTTTTTCATCAACAGTTAGCTCATGCAATAGTAGTTGGCTAATTTTCAATGGGCGACCTGGCAATGAATATACTTGATATTTGTAATCACCATTACTTCCACTAATATTTTCTGATAATCTAATAATGTTTGATGGATCATCAAAGTTATCTTCCCAAAGTTTATTAATCGTCTCAATATCTCTTTTTTGGCTAAATGAAATATCATCTATATCAGAAGAAAAAATGCTGTACATTATTTTTCCTTTATTCTCTCTTACATACAGGCGCTTTCCAACACCAAGGTTTAATCCCATTTCTTCACATATCTTTTTAGGTACTGGAATATAGGTTCTTATGGGAATTAAAGTACTGTCAAATTTATGCCCTACTCCATAATATATCGCTAAGAAATCATGAAATGATACAATTACTTTTAAACAGTTCTCACGATTAGGAATATACTGCGCATCTATCTTGTTATTAATATGCGAGCTTTTACTGCCAAAATCATAAATATATCTTATAAATTTCTTCATGACCCTTCTATTTTCAGAATCATTTTGGATATTCTTGTTATATTCATATTTTGTGAATACACTTTCGAATTCAGTTGTTCTATCCTTACAAAGACCAATTATAATATTTTTGTAATTAAGAATAGATGACGGCGTTGTAATCTCTCTTACAATTGCTGCTTCAATATCTGCCTCTGATTTTCCAACATATTCTGGCAATTGTTTTCTTCTTTGAACTTCTTCAAATAAGGCAAATGCCTCGTAAGCCATACGTATTTTATGTGAAAAATCAATATAGTTAATCTTAAAGATTTGCTCTGCTTCCAAAAATTTATTATATATTCCTTCATTTTTAGTGGAATCAAAGACAAACGAAAAATTACCCTTACTAATTATTTCACCCTGTTTCAGCTCAATATATGCCATTTTATCACTCCTCTACTGTATACTAACACCTAATCTTTGTGGTTGTGATAAGTTTTTCTTCATATCTGAAATACACTCTTTCGATTCTGTATAATATCCAGTTTCCTGTCTGAACCCACGTTTTGGATCACCCTTAAATGACAACCAATTAAAGCTTGTAATAATCATGAATTTATTATCCATAATCAATACTTTTTCATGTGTATTATTTAAAGCTATAAGTTCAAGACTTCCATCAAATTTCTTGGATTTTATATCCTTTAATTTGTCAATAATCCATCTATCAGAATCTTCTTTTTCACTAATACCATATCCAATAACAATTCTGGTTTTTCTTTTAACTGCCTGTTCAATTAAATTTAATATTTCATTATTTAATCCGCCTGATTTTATCCACGGCGATATAATAACAACAATATCCTGTGCTTCTTTTAATGCCTGAATTAATAATGGTCTATGATCATAAGTATATAAAATTCTATCAGCACTTTTACGTTCATTTTCCATCTCTTCAATTTTTTGTTCTAAGAAACGTATCTGTTGAGTTGCTGATTCTGTATCTCCCTCTAATTCATCTTCTTCCGAAAGTTCCTTTATAACTGTTAATTGAGTTTGTAATTGTGAAATTTCTCTTTCAATTTCGTTTGACTTCTGAGTGAATTCTTTAGCTCCTTGAATAATTTCACCAGGTAATGAGTTTAATAATGGGCAATGTTCATTTTCGTCGACACTGTTTTTCCTATCAAACTCAAAAATATGTGTATCGTTATTATACATTTGCAATAAAATATTTTCATATTCTTGACGTCTTGTTTGCTTATCATAAACTCTAAGTTCAATATCTTGAGTTTTTCTATTCATATAAACAAGCACTGATACTTTATTATATTCTACATAAACCTTTTCCATTTTAGATATTGAAAGAAGATTTCCTTCCAACTTATCTTTTTCATACAAATTGTTTTTTCTAAATCTATTTATTGCTGTCTTTACATCTTCAAAAGATAAATCAGTAATATCTGGTTTATCAATATGTGTGGCAATCGGTACTAAATCAAAAGCTCTTACTTCTTTCTTTTGATATTTCTTTTTTGTATCCAAATAAATATCACCTAGTAAAGCATCCATAAATACTTTATATTCTACATCCTCCGGAACAATAAGAGCTGCATCTTTTAATGCTGTTTTTCCTTTATCTGTGATTTTAATTTTTGAATTAAAAACATCAACTGCAACTAATTCTATTGCTTGCATATCTGCAACAGCAGTATGAACAGCTGTTTTATTTATCCCTAAAAAAGTACATATATTCTCTATACTATCAATATTTTCCGTAACAAATTTTAGAATAAATTCTTGCAAAATGGATAACTGCTTTTCTTTTTGCATTGTAAGTACCAACTCCATACAATATTGAGGAATTGCTGCTTCATAATACCTTACTATGTCTGAATTAGGGATTGCATTTGCATTCTTTTTTGCAAGTTCTTCAATTATCATTTATTTCACCTCCTCCACTAAGCAATCTTCTTGGTTTGAATATATATACTGCGCAATTCCAACGAATGGGTTGTCTTGACCATATAGGCTAATATTTTTAGTTACTGCTTGATGATTTCCTACAACAATAAGCAGCTCTCTTGCTCTTGAAAAAGCAACGTTTAAACGTCTCACATCTTGTAAAAATCCAAGGTTACCTTCATCATTACTTCTGACAACACTGTAGAAAACTATATCTGTTTCTCTTCCTTGGAATGCATCTACCGTATTTATCTCAATTTTCATACGTTTCTTTAATCTAGATGAATATTGGCTCTCAAAAATGCTAATTAGCAAATCTCGCTGTGCTCTATATCCTGCAATAATTGCTACTTCCTTATTAATCTTCAAATCATCTAACTCATCATTAATTTTCAATAAATAATCAAAAATAATATTAGCCTCACATCTATTTCTGTATGTATAATACTGTCCAGAACGTAGTATTTCTTCTTTATTATTGCTCTTTTGAGCTGTTGAAAGCCATATTAAAGACTTGTGATCAAAAATTTTAAGTGGAATGGATTTTTCCTCTTTAGATGTTCTTGAAATAAGCTTACCATCATAAAACATTTGGCTAATAAGTTCCCCAATTACAGGATTCATTCTATACTGTTCATCAAGAATACTCTTACAACTTTCATCTAAATACTGTTCAAGGTATTCAAATAAGCTAGTCTCTAAATCTTTCTTTGTAAGATTAAATTTACTATTTTCTGGATCTTTTATTAAATTTTCATCTACAACTGGAGGAAGCTGCTTATGATCTCCTACAAGAACTATTTTCTTTCCTAAATTGATAGGAACAAGAATTTCTGGTGGTGTAGCCTTACCAGCTTCATCTACAATTACCCAATCGAAGTTGAGTTCAACATTAGTTCCTAAACTAGCAATACCAAGGCATGTAGCTCCTACGATAGTAGCATCAACTAAGCTTTCTTGTAACAGTCCATCTCCATGTTGTACTCTTTTAATCCATTCTTTGCAAAGTGCTTCTATTTTAGAAAACTGATTGTACTTAATTTGGTTTTCTTTTAACGAATTTTTAATATCACTTTTTAACGCTTCATACTCTTCTTGTGATGATACCCCTAATACTTCTTTCCAATCTGTAATATTTTTACTTTTTGAATTAATATCATCATTGATTTTCTGGTATCTACGTTCTAATTCTTCTTTTTGTTCTGATAATTGGACAGACTCTTCTATTATATCTCCCAGCCTATCATTTAATCCATTTATATTCTCTGTGAAATCATCTAAAATACTAACTAACTCCTGTCCCGATATACTATTACTCTTAACTTGTACTAATTTTTGCATAGCTGATATTTTATCATTAATATAATGCCATTTACCGTTTAATATATCAATCTGACTCTTTTCCTCTTCAACTTCTGAGAGTTCATCAATAAGAGATTCAACTGTTTTTGTCAATTGTTCAATCTCTAATATCATGCTATTCTTTCCTTGTAGCGATTCATCAAGACCTATTTCATTCTTGTAGTTTTCAATTGCTTCCTTACATTTTGCAATAACCGTTGCTGTCCATTCTTGACAAAAAGCATCCAATGTATAATTAATAACACTTTCAGAGAATTTTTCTTTGATACCAATACGAATCATTTTGATATTTGGAATCAGCTCTTTAACTTTTGTTAAAGAATGATCTACTGCTACATGTGATTGTGAAGCAATAAGAATCTTACTTTCTGAATTTCTTTTTAAAATTTGACACACAAGTTCACTAATAAATGTTGTTTTACCAGTACCTGGAGGTCCTTGTAATAAAAATAAATCATCTGATGATAGAGCCTTTTCAAGACTTACCAATTTAGATTTATCAATTAATGACGACTGACATTCTTTAGGACTTAATAATATATTTCCTTTTGAAGTAGCTTTTTGGGGATTAAAGATGATATCGCTAATATCAGGATTTACTATTTCTTTAAATCTTACATTCTTAAGAGCCTTAGTTTGTCGTCCCAATGCTATTTCAACCAATCTCCTATTAATTGAAATTTCACCAGATTCCGCAATATTCCCTATATATGTATTTCTATCAAGATCAATAATCATCTTCCCATTTTGACATTCACGCATATAGCCGACATTACATAATCTAAAAATGTTTTTCTTTGTTGTCATTGTAAGCATATCATCAGATGTAAATTCAACTTCTTGCACATTTTTATCTAATTCAATTTCAATACAATTTTCTTTTTCATTCACGGTAAATCTGGTGTACCGTACTGTTGATTTTTCCTGTTCAACCTTTCTCCTTTGTAGTTTAAGAATTTCTTGCCATTTGCTAGCAATATCCTTAATACGCATATTCTCATCCCTTAAAGAATTCTGCTGCACTTCATAATTCATAAGTTCTTCAATAAGAACATTGGCATCAACTTCTCCTGCGGATATAATTCTGTTACTTAATGCTGATATTTTTACCTTATAAGGAATCTCATATGCATTTTCCTTTCTCTGTGCCAAGTCAGCATTGTTAATAAACTTTATGCCAATTATGGTAAACCTCTTGCTATTTCGATTGTCAATTTTACATATGGATATATATTGTTTACCCAGCAACCAATAAGCAACATCTCCATAGTTTGATTTATAAGTTCTAATATAAATTTTTCCTAATAAATCTCTTTCAATAGCTACCGCTGCTAAAGCCAATTCATTTCTATCAATATATGCATATTGATGTAATAGTCCAGAAACTCTATTTGTTAATCCAATATTAAGAAATTTATCTTGCATAATTTTTGATTTAGCATAACTAATATCTCTTTTAATATCTGAAATATTATCATATCTTAATGCAGTTTCCATCTTAATCATTTTAGCAAGGATATTTTGTATACCTTCTGGCAAACTACTTATATCTAAGATTGTCTTTTCTTTTATCTTTTCGCCTTTAAATATTTCATAGAAAATAAGTCCAAGTGAATAAATGTCACTTTGGCAAGTAGCAGTCTTTCCCTGGGCTTGTTCTGGTGAACGATATTTTGGTGTTGAAAAATTACCAACTGTATATTCACTATAGAAAGTGTCTGTAAGTTTACTGATACCAAAATCAATAATTTTTACCACATTTTCTTCATTAAACATTATGTTTGAAGGTTTTAAATCTCTATGAACAATATTCTTTTTATGTAGATATTCTACGGCTCCAAGTACCTGTTCCATCAGTTCTAGTTTTGGATAATAATCATAACTACATAAATCTTCAAATGCATCTTCAAAGTTTTTTCCATTGATAAATTCTAAAACAATATAAAATTTACCTAATCTCTCATCTAATCCTTTGTCAATAATTCTAACGATATTTACATGTTGTACTTTCTCTAATGATTCCACCTCACGATGAAATATTTTTTCTTGTAAATCGTCATCATTATTATCACATTTATCAAACATTTTGACTGCTACTCTATTGTCATTGTCATCTTCGCACAGATATAAATTGGACATATTTCCGCCTTGTATCGGTCTGAGTACACGATATTGATCATCAATATAACTAGCCATTTTTCTTCCTTTCTTAACACTTTTTAGTATTTAGACAGTATGTTAACTGTTATATAAATTCTTATCTCTCATTTTCACATTAACTAATCATTAACTTTTACCTGTCTATTAAGCAATATTGTAGT
Organism: Clostridium pasteurianum DSM 525 = ATCC 6013; assembly: GCF_000807255.1. Classification (NCBI taxonomy): domain Bacteria; kingdom Bacillati; phylum Bacillota; class Clostridia; order Eubacteriales; family Clostridiaceae; genus Clostridium; species Clostridium pasteurianum. Next base: position 3,328,736 of record NZ_CP009268.1, read on the forward strand.
TAGGTAATCTTCAAATTTCTGTAAATCTAGAATTTCTTTTTATTTTCTATAAAAGTTTCGATTAATGAATTAATTATTTTTTCAAATTTTAGTATTGCATTATCATTTACAACAATTTTATATTGTAAGCATTATCATTGGATCTATCCTTTTATGGCTATTTGAAGTTCCATTAACTTTTTCTGCACAATAATCAATAAAATTATTATTCCAAAAATAATATCCTGTATATTTTTCATTAAAATACTTATATTTCATTTTTCAAAACATCAATTGCGTCTTTTTTATATTATGTAAACTGTCTATGGAATCAGTTCCTGAGGCATAAATTGAAAATGCAATGGACAACTTACGCTTGCTATATTGTCCTCTAAATATGTAAATCTCTCTTCACACCCAAACCCTCTCCAAAACGACCCCCTCATCAAATCCGCCTCTTTCCTCTCTCTTCTCCAATCTCTCCTTAACTAAATCTTCCTCACTATAGCCCAAATTTTTAGCCAATCCAAAAAGTACCTCCATTACATCTGCAAGCTCTTCTAGATTTTTATCTTCTATGAATTCATTAACTTCCTCTTGAAGCTTTTTCTCTAGCAGCTCTGCTTGTTCTTCCTTTGAGGCTGCTCGTGTTTCAAATTTTTTTCCTGAAGCTTCTATTATCTGTGGTATTTTATCTCTTACTAGTTTATTGTAATTTTTCATATTTTTTCTCCAATCTTTCCTTATAAAATTTTCTTGTTCTAAAATCTATTACATCTTTAAAGTGTTTTAAGAATACTTCATTATTTACATAGAGTTTCAAGTCTTCTGTTAAACAATAATATTCATTATCCTTATAGAAAAAATCTTTAGCTGTATTCATAAAGGCGTTCTGAGGATTTTCTGCTTTTTTTAGATAATCCTTTTTAGTCCAATTTCTAAAATTCTTACCTGATTTATCTCTCAATAAATCTATGGCATTTGATCCTTTTTTATAGAAGGTCTTAAAACTATCATAAATATCCTCATCATTTAACTCTAGTTTCATTTCTCCATTATTATAAAAAGCTAATAACAGCGGCATTTTATAGGTTTTGCTCATGCCTGTCTTCTCCATAGCATTTATAAACTCAAAAGCCTTTGTTTCAATAAGTTTATTTTCTTCTTCATTGAGTTCACCCATATCCTTCAAAAATTTTATGTAATTATTGAATATGTTTAAATTCCCTTTATTTCTTATATTGTTGTATACATAATCATCTATATAAGTAAACATCTCAAGTCTTGAGGGTCTGTGCTTTAAATCTTCTTTTATTCTGTAATATTCTTCTTTAACTAGATCTTTTATATTCTCATTTGCTTTTGCTTGCCTTTTAAATATCTCTATAATATCAAGCTGAAAATCAACTATGCAGTCATCAGGATACTCTTCTTCCTCTGGGATGTCTCCTTTTTTAGTTCTATTTACAACATTTTTAGGATCTCCTGTTAAGAAAAACGGTATCAAATTTGCCTTTTTATAATTTCCTATAAAATCCAGAACATTTAAGTATTTTTTATCTTTATATTTTCTAAGTCCTCTTCCTAATTGCTGCAAGAATACTGTAGGTGATTGTGTGGGTCTTAAAAACATTACTAAATCCATCTGGGGTACATCTAATCCTTCATTAAACATATCCACGGAAAATATAACTTTTATTTTCCCATTCTTAAGCATCTCCACTGCTTCTTTTCTATCTGTGCAGTATTCTCCTGCTTCTCCACTATAAGCTGCACAAGAACTTACTCCATTTTTATTAAAATATTCTGCCATTGCTTCTGCATGCTTTCTTGAGGAACAGAAGCCTAATGCTCTTGCAGACTTATATTTATTATAATGCCTTAAAATCAATTCTCTTCTTTTATTAATCATCAAGGCTTCTTCTAATTGCTTATCATTGTATTTACCATTTTTATATTCTATGTTCTCATATTGCGTATCATCGTAAATACCATAATATCTAAAAGGTACAAGCCATCCTTTATTTATAGCCTGTTTAAGCCTAACCTCATATACTACATTATCTTCACATAGAGCAAATACATCTTCATTATCCATTCTCTCTGGGGTAGCAGTGAGTCCTAAAAGAAATTTAGGCTTAAAATAATTTATAATGTTTTGATAGTTTCCCGCTGCAGCATGATGAAATTCATCAATTACTATATAGTCAAAATAATCCCGAGGAAAAGTTTCATTATTCAAGTTTTTAGCTTGCCCTAAAGTCTGCACTGTAGCAAATACCACATCACAATTTGTGTTCCTTCTATTTCCACTAAAATATCCAGTACTGATATTTCCTCTTACTCTTTTAAAAGAAGCTTCAGCTTGAGTAAGTATTTCTTCTCTATGAGCCACAAATAATACTCTCTTAAAGTTTTTAGAATCAAAAGCTGCTAAATAAGTCTTTCCTATGCCGGTGGCAGCTACAACTATACCCCTGTCAAAGCCTTCTATTCTAGAATTGTTCAGTTCATATAATGCTTCAATTTGTGCTCCCTTTGGTGATATTATTGGTAAAACTTTATTTTCTTCTTGCTTTTCTATAAGTTCTTCCTGTTTTTCTACATCCACTAATAATTTTGGTCTTTTCCATTCATTAGAGTATTTCCTCATCCTTTCTTCATCTATAATATCTGCATGATTTAAAAATAGATCTTCAAACACAGCTTTATAGTGATTGAAATCATCATTATTATCCTCTTTAGAAATTCTGTAATTCCACTCTATTCCACTAGTTAGTGCAGATCTAGAAATATTAGAGGATCCTATAAATATATCTCCATCTTCTTCATATTCAAACATATATGCCTTTGGGTGAAAGGATCTACTCTCAATATTATAAAATCTCAAATCCACTTTATCTCCAAATATACTCTTTAACAGATATAGAGCCTGAGGTTGTGTTATGTTGAGATATTTGCCAGTAAGTATTCTTATGGGAACATTTCTATCTGCCAAAGCTTTTAAATCCTTCTCCAAAAGCCTTACCCCTGACTCCATAAGAAATGCAACTATTATATCTACTCTTTTTGCCTTATTTAAAGCTTCATTTAATCTGTCTAGCAGGTAATCTTTATCCCCTGTTATACAATTAGTCTTATTACTTTCTATTTCTTTGATAGCTAAATTATCTACAGCTATTTCATTTAATTGTTCATTTTTAATACCCATCCATACTCACCTACCGATACATTATAATTACTATCATTATGTAAAACTTAATTATATTACTTTTTATCCCTATTCTTACACTAAAGGGCCAAGAGCACTCATAAAACTCTCTCTTTTATCCATCATATCTAACCAATGCCTCTTTAATATTCCTTATACCACCCTTTGGATTTTCCACATCACCCTCATATCTTGGAATTAAGTGAACATGTAAATGCATAACTGTCTGTCCTGCATCATATCCTACATTTACTCCAACATTATATCCTGACGGCTTTAGCTGCTTATCTATAATTGTCTTTACCTCATTCATTAAAGAATATATAGCTTTAACCTCTTCTACTGTGGCTTCAAAGAAACTTTCAAAATGTCTTTTAGGTATTATTAGAACATGTCCTTTATTCACTGGAAATTTATCATATATAGCAAAAACCAGTTCATTTTCTGCTATATACTCATTCTTTGAATATTCACAGAATATACAATTCATAATTAACCTCCACTATGTAAGATTTTACAACTTGCTTTTCATTATTAATTTATATATTATACTGAATTTATTGTATGTATCCTGTGCATAAATATAATATTATTTCTACATCCCAAACAATTTCCTTACCCTACCCATAAATCCGCCTTCACTTTTCTCTTCTTTAGCAATTTCCTCCTTTGCAGCAGCCACCATGTCTTCTACCTTATAAGCATTTTTATATTCTCTGTTGCTGTTTATTTGGGCTTTTAGCAAATCTTCTATAATTACATTATTCTCACTATAAGTAACCTTAAGAACATCTCTTGCTCTAGTCATTCCCACATAGAGAAGCTTCTTTGATTCATTGATACTATCTAATAATCTATTGTTAATGCCGCAGATATACACATATTTAAAGTCCAAGCCTTTCACACTGTGAATAGTTGAAATATTCACTTTTCCCATATCCATTCTAAACTTTGATTTGGTATTTCCACTTTTACTCATAATAAAATAGGGTATATTTTTACTGGAAAAAGTGCTTTCTAATATCTCCAAGTAATTTGTGCCTTTACAGCTTTTATGTACGTAGGCTACACAAATTTCACTATAATCTACACCAGATTGTTTTAGTCCTATAATTTCTTCTACTATTTTATTGGCTTCATCCTGAAAATCATTGCAGCTTATAAGTTCTGGATAATCTCCTCTTCTAAGACTTGTGTCTGGCTTAATGGTGAAATTATTGTCTTCTTCGTCTAGCTTTTCCTGAAACATTCCATCAGTTAAAAAAGTATAGGCAAAATCCAATATCTCCTTAGTATTTCTATAATTTTCACGCATTATAGTAGTTCTTCCTGCTGCTTTTATACCTACAGATTTAAGTGTGTAATTCCTGTTATAAAGATTTTGTGCTCCATCTGAAGCCAGCATCAGATGACTGTGTTCAGGATTTCTAAGGGTTTTAACTATAAATTCCAACCATTCTTTTTCCAGATCTTGTCCCTCATCTATAAAAATGGCATCGTATTTCTTTATATTTCCCAGCATATCCTGTGATATTTTAGCTATATTTTCATTTATATCTTTATCCTTATAGATCCCGCTCTTTAGCCCCAAAGATTTAAACACATCATTTATCCATCCATGAAAATGACTGACCTCTACATTTTGTATATTATTTTCTATAATAGAGTTTCTTAAAAAACTTGCAAGAGTTTTATTATAGCAAAGTACTAATATGTGCCAGTCTTTGTGGATATCTGCTAAGTATCTTGCTCTGCATATCAATATAACCGTCTTTCCGCTGCCGGCTACTCCTCTTATGACCCTATGACCATAGCCTAAACTTTTAGCATAGGTTTCCTGATTCAGATTCATTACCTTGAAAATAGCATCATTATCTGTGGATAGTTTTACCTCTTTAAATAAATTTCCTCTTATTCTGTCCATGCTGGCTTCAGATATTCTGCTAAATTTAAATTTAGCCGGTATCATATTTTGAAGTATATCTATAAGCTTTTCACCACTGATATTCTCTTCCAATTCCTTTAAATCATCTTGATATATTACAGCCTTATCATCTATAGTGTTAGCAAAGGGACTGTCTAAAAAACTTTTTCTGCTTATTTTCGTAAATACTACTCCATATCCAAAGGTAAAGGATAAATTATTTTTATATACTCCCGTCTGCAGCAGAGCTTTATCCTTTTTTAATTCATTTACTATATTTAATATGTATTCTCTCGCTTGTCTTAATGGATTTGCCTTTGTACCCAGTGTACTTAATGTATATGTATTAGAATTTCCACTTTCAATGTAATTTAATGACCAATCCTTTACTTCCAACACCACAATTCCTAAATCTGGACCTAAAACTATAAAATCTGGATATCTTTCATTAACTCTTATATCGTACCAAACTATATAATCTTCTGGAAGATTATTTTGTAATATCTTAAATACTCTCTTTTCTCCTGCAGTAGCAGTTTCCAAACTACTTATGCTTTCAGGTATAATTTTTGCCATAGTATCACTTCCTCGTCCTGTATAATGTCTCTTCTTTTGTTTTATATTTAGCTACATAACTACATAAAATCCAATTTTATTTCTCTTTATTCCTATTATAATGTAAAATTCACATTATTTTAACAATGTTTTAAAAATTTATGATTAAAATTTTCTAAAAGCATATAATAATCTTTATATTTTTACGATTTATAAGTTAAATTTCATAGATAAAAAGAGTTGTCTTTTACAACAACTCTTTTATCTTCTATCTTATATTGTAAATAGATCCATCTACTTCCACTTCTTTTGCACGATCTATTGTAACTGTTTTTCTCCACCAGTTTCTAAAAAAATCTTTGCATAAATTAGCAGCAGTCCTTATAGGGCATGCCTTTTCATGTTCTTCACTTTGAAATTCTGTATTATCTCTCATAAGCCTTATGAAAGTATTTTGTAGCATAAAACCAATCTCTCCTAGATTTTTTCTTATCCATAATTTCTTTCTTTGTTATTTTAAGTATCTTAGAAGCTCGCTCTGCTTTCTATTTCTTCTAGTTTCTCTGTTAGGCATTTTTATATTAGGGTCTATTACTAGGTTCACAATACCTTCTTCATTTAATTTCTTAAGTTGTTCTTCAATCCTATTCACATTTGTTGTATTAATAGTAAGCAATTGAAGAATTTTGCTTATAGAAAACATTATTAACATTAAAACTATACCTAAAAATAATATGCTAAAGCCTCTTAGCCACTTAAATTTGATAAAATAAATTATAGTTACAGTTATTGTAGTTACTAATGTAATACCTCCTAATAAATTCATAACTGCTTCCAAAATTTTGCCTCCAACTATCTCTTCTCCAAAAGAGTAATTATCTTGTTTCTCATCTAAATCATATTCCTGTTCATTGTCATCTGTTCCATATTGTGTTTTTTCTTTCGACATAATTTCATCTCCTTGTGGATCAATCCCTATTCTATTATAAAATACAAAAAATGAGTTGAAAAACTCACTTTTTGTATAAAACTTACATTATTTATCCCTGCATTATGTAATTCTATTATAGTAATTCCTTTATTAATTAAATTATATATTTCTTTAATTATACTGAAACAATATGATACTGTGAACATCACATTTTATCCATAATTTCTGCAATAGTACCCGTTCCTGTAAAATCATTTCTTAATAATTCAAGGTACATTCTGTTCCCAAATCTTCCTCCAGTCACATTATCTACTGTTTTCATCATTCTTATTAATATAAGTTTTTGTGATTCTACAGGCATTTTAGTTTTTTTAGCATTTTTATTAAACATATTAAATATTTCCTTTTCAATTTCATTAAAAGTGTAAATATTTCCTTTTCCATCTAAGGAATAAAATATCTTTGTATAACAATCAGTAATAAAATCATCAGTAACATTTGTATTGTTATAATAATTTTCAAATATAAATTCTTCAAAAGGTCCTATTAATTTTAACATTCTACTATCTTGATATATGTCTTCTTCTCTATTAAAGGATTGCTTTACTAACTGCATTATTTGTTTCTTATTTTCTTTAATTGCACCTTCAACAAAATATTTACAATCACTTACGCATTCTATTTCTAATCCTTTTTTACTTCCACAACAACTTGAACATATAACGCCATTCAAAGCAGGACACTGCCTTGAAAATTTTATTTTTTTATCACATGATATACACTTTGCCATCTATTAATTACCTCGCTTCTGTTTATTTTTAATCCTAATACTCTAATTTCTAAATTCTATATAAACTTAGGCATCTGAAAATAAATAAGAAGTCAAAGATGCGACGAATATTTTGAATCCAACAAGGAAACCGGTTCTGATGATAGTTGGACTATCAGAGGGTTCTGTTGACGCAGTAGGATTTAAAATAGGCTAGCATACTGACTTAGTTATTTTTTGAAGATTCCTTAATTCTTTTTAAGAATTTTCAATCACAGTTCTATTTTCTTTCTCATTTCACCTTTTAATGCAGATCTTCTATTATTTTCTGCTATAATTGTATCATAATAATCTTTAAAATCATTTTCTTTATTAAGAAAACTGAATATTTCTTTAATCATGCTGCAGTAATATGCCGCCTTAGCATATCTTCAATACCTTCTGCATCATATTCATCAACTTTAAATATAAAGTCATTTAAATTTTCAACAAAAAGACACTCATGATGAATATAGAAATTTTAAAAGGGAACATACAATAGATTCTCTTTATCCAAATCCATATACATTCCCTTTTACATTAACATTTTCTTTCCTTCATAAAAACTTCTTTTCCTTCAAATGTAATACCTATTTCTAAAATATTCTCTATTCTAGTGTTCTCATTTCTAAATCATATTTTTTCATAGCTTTTTCTAAATTTAATGCTTCTACAACATCTTTTACTCTTGCTTCAACGATACCCTTTTCTAAAACCACCTTTGTCTCTGCAATTGTCATTTTATTTCCTTCTATATTATTTGATGAAAATAATTCATAGAATTTAAAGTCATATTTCATTATATTTTCTTTATATTGATTTATAAAAAAAATCAATTCATCATTATTTAAAGATTTATTTAAATAAATAAATGATTTAAATTTTCTACTGAATTTTAATTTTCCCATTTATCTCACCCTTTTTTATTCTTCTATTTTCTTCTTTATCTCATCCTTTACTATTGTTTTCTCTTATAATTCTATCATAGTAATCCTTAAACTCATCTTCTTTATTAATAAAATTAAATATCTCCTTTTACTTTTTACCACTCATCATCAAAATCCGGATACTGATCTACTTTTCCTTTGATTTCAATAATTTGCGGTTTTAACAGCGTAATTTTATCTTCTTCCTCAATCTTAAACATTTTAACGTTAAATCTCCAGTCATCACCATAGTCAAAAATATATAAGAAATCTTGTTTTTCATATATATTTAATTCTCCAATTTTAACCTCATCTACGTAAGGTCCTTCTTCATCATAGGAACATGTGAATTTATTATTTGACCATGCCTTTCCATCCATGAAAAATGCATACATGTGATCATTATCAAAATCAAAGGCTTCTTGTATAGAATTATGTAAATCCTCAAGGCTGTGTTGAGATGATAGTTTTATTTTAGCCCAGTTATTTCTACCTAAAGAAATTTTAAATGTGTATATTCCACTGATAAATTTATTAATATTTCTAATTAAAGTGTCAGATAATACCCCTTTTTCAAATATATCTATAAAAGGTATTTTAAACTCTTCTTCAAAATCAATCTTCCATTCTCCTAATTCTCTCCTATAAGGTATATTCCATAATTCTAGATTTCTCTTTTTATTGAGCATTTTTATTATTTCCTTTCCCAAAGGATTTATTATAATTTCATCTGGCTCGAAAAATCGTCCATTTTCCTTTGGATCAGTTTTTTCACATTATTTATAATTTAGTATTCCATAATAATAAAGATATAATATTATAGATGAACTACTGTATGTTATAAATCTATCTAATTTAGAAATTTCATTTGGTTTCTGCTTTGAAATCACAGATAATAATTTAGCAGACCTATAGGCATCTAAATTATCATAAGTTTGATACCGAAGACTTTCAAAATCGCAATCCATCCATAATATCTCTAAAAGAGAACTATATTTTTCTGTTACATTTCAAAATATAGTTCTATCCTAATATTTTCTTCTTTTATTAGATTAACATTTTCTTTCCTTCATAAAAACTTCTTTACCTTCAAAGGCAATACCTATTTCTAAAATATTATTTATTCCCAGTGTTCTCATTTCTAAATTATATTTTTTTTCTTTTATTTGTTTTAAAGCTGTATTTACTGCATCTTTCAAGGTCTCTTTTCTTCTTTTATTTACCTTTTTAAACTCTATAATTATACCTAGAGCTTTTTTGTCCTTAGGTATAATCATAACATCATATCGTCCATATTCACTTTCCCTGTTTGATTTTATGTAGTGGGTATTCTCTAAAGACACTAGCATACCAAGTACAAAGGCATGATAAAACCTTTCACTCTCTCCGGCTACATCGAAATAACTTAATGTTCGATCTATTGTATTTGAAAACATAATATCAAAAGTCTCTATATCACCACTTATTAAAGCCTTTAACATATCATTAAAATCTTCATTTACATCTGATTTATTAAACCATTCCAAAATTATATTTTTAAATAAACTACTGACTTCTTTATTTGGGATAGAAAGAGTACCTAAAATATCACCATCTATATTTTTAATCTCATTAACTTTTAAATATCCGGTAAACAGGAGAAAACTCCATATATTTTCAGAGTTCGTATTTACCTCTTTCATAACTATATTTTCATTTATTTTTTTCTCTAAAACCTTTCCTTCTATTAAAGATTCTAACTCAACTTTTACTTTATTATCTGATTTCCCCAAAATATCTTTTATTAAATCGTTAGAGCTGGTATTTACCCAATGGCATATAAGTCCTCTATCAATATCCTTTATGTAATTTAGAATACTCCATGGATTATAAATAACTTCTCCTGCAAAATTATATCCGTTATACCAAAACTTAATATTTTTCAGCTCAGTTTTTACATTGTAGTATTCTAATAACTTTTCAACTTCATTTTCTGTAAAACCAAAATACTCTTTGTATCTACTATTTATTAAGCTATAAACCTTTATATTATTAAGTCCTGAAAATATACTTTCCTTTGCAACTCTCAGAATCCCTGTCATAACTGCTTTTTCTACATTAGTATTATCTTTTAGTGCACCACTAAAAAAATTCCTCATGAATCCTATAAGTTCTGAATAATAACCTTTTAAATGAGCCTGTTGAATGGGCACATCGTACTCATCTATTAGAAGTATTGGCTTTTTTCCTATATATCTATATATAAGTTCTATTAAAACTTTAACGGACATTTCTATTTCTACTAAGCTGCACTTTCTAGCTAATATTTTAGTGAAGTATTCTTTTTCTTCTCTACTACACTTAGAATATAAATTAGCTTTAAACTCTTGAAAAATACCTGCCATTAAAAAGCTTATAGCTTCTATGCAATTATTGAAATTAGAATGTTTCATGTCTTTAAAGGTGATGTAAATAACTGGATAGTTTCCCTGAAGTTTAGTTATATTTTTATATTTACTTATTTCTAAATTCTTAAATAAGCTTATATTTTCTGATTCTTCTATTTGAAAAAAATATTTAAGCATAGTCATATTAAGTGTTTTTCCAAATCTTCTTGGTCTTGGTATTAATATAACCTTTGAATCATCTTCTATAATTTCTTTAATGAATAAACTCTTGTCTACAAAATAATAGTTATTTTCAATGATTTCTCTAAAGTCACTTATACCTATAGGAGTTTTTTTCATATAACCTACCCCTTTCAATAGTTTTGATTTCTTCCATATTCTAGCTTTATAGTACAAATTTTATTCTTTACTTAATCTTTTAATATGTACCATTCATCATCAAAATCAAATTTCTATATAAACTCAATTCTCTTTTAAGGATTGCATTCACTCTTCTATTTTCTTCCTCATCTCATCCTTTAATGCAGGTCTTCTATTGTTTTCTCTTATAATTCTATCATAGTAGTCCTTAAACTCATCTTCTTTACTAAGAAAATTAAATATCTCCTTAATTATGCTACAATAATATGCTGCCTTAGCATATCTCGATCTTTTTGCTGCGTCTATGTGAAAGCTTACCATTTCCTTAAGTATTTTCACAGCTTCATCTATATAAGAATCTTTTCTATTTATATCTTCACTTGATAGCAGCATATCTTCAATACCTTCTGCATCATATTCATCAACTTTAAATACAAAGTCATTTAAAGTTTCAAAACTAAATTTTTTATCATAAAATACACGGTATAGCAAAGATCTGCATATATATTTAAAATAATAATACTGATCATACTCTTTTGCTTTTTCTACAAGCTTTAACAGCTTATCTATTTTCCCTTCATAAGACAGAATCTTTATAAATATCCATTTATAATTATAACTTTTCATAGTTTTTAAATGTTTTTCAGAATCTTTCATAAGACTCTCTAAATTATTAACCTTTTCAGCAAAATAACGAGCTCTTTTATAATTTTCGTAATTACTGTCTTCATAAAATAAATTTTTTGCAGCATAAAATGCTTCTTGGAAATCATTTAGTTTCTCAAAGGAAATTATAAGAATATCTTGTAATTGAATTCTCACTGATTCTGCTTTAATTTCCTTCAATGCCTCTTTAGTCAAATTTATACTTTGTTCCCATTTTCCCAACTCAAAGTATGCTTTTACAATATCATAATAAAAATTTACATTATACCTTAAAAAGCTTTTAGCAAACTCAACTTTATTGTATCCTTTTTCATACCTGTCATAAAAATTTTGGAGAAGTTTAAAAATGGAATATTCCATACTCCATTCATCACATATATCTATTTTTCTTCTCATAATTTCTTCCAAAATAGAAATGTCATTTACATGAGAAAGCATGGCTTCTTCACATCTCTCTCCAAAATTTAACCATTCTTTAAAGCACTTAGCTACTCTTTCTTTTTTATCTTTTATGCAATTTACTATGGAAGTATAATATTCATCAAATACATCTTTCCAATTCACATCTATGTAACATTCGGGACTTTCTGTTCCTAGAATTTCTTCATCAAAGGAAGCCTTTTTAATACAATTAAAAAGTAATTCAAAAGCTTCAAAAGCAACATCATAATTTTTATTCCTAGAATATAGTAAAACAGTATTAAAATATTCAGTGAATTTTTGAGCCCACTGGCTCTCTTTAAAATCATCATAATCATAACTATCCCAATAATCATCGTAATGAGGTTCTGCATAATATTCTCCCTTAATACAAGCTTTATAAAAATCTTTAACCTCTTTTAAAAATTCCGGTTTACCATTTTTATTAGCTGAATCTATAGCTAACTTAGCATCTATATTTTTAGATATAAATTGTATTTGTTCAGTTTCATCAAGTCTATCTAAAAGTTCCACAACTAGCCAAGCTAATTTTTCTTTATCAAATTTTAATAGTATTTCTATCTTTTCATCCATAAGTTTTACCTTTCCAATTCATATAATAATTATCAAAACTAAAAATTTCTTTAATAATATCTACTTCATTATACTTTTAAGCTATTATAGGATTATTATACCTAAGTTCTATAGGATTTCATCATTTATTTAAGTTAAATTTTAAATGCAAATATTCAACGCAAAACAAGAACATATATTCGTATAGAATCCCCCCAAATGGAAATATTTCAACAAAGTGCAGTTGATTTCTTTAATATCGATACAAAAATAATTACACCAGCTGGAACAGAAATGAAAGACAAACAGCATACAGAAATCCTTATAAATCATATTCCTGTATGCTCCTTCATAATAAAATTTTCTCCTAATCCATAATACTTATAAATAGTTATATCCTTTTATAAAAATACAACCATTGTCATCTATTTTATATAATCTTTCAAAAATTTTTCAAATTCATCACTGACTTCATGCCTTGAAATGAATCCTATGTTAGGATAATATTCTGAATCAGAATATACTCCGCTATTATTATATATTCTTATAGTTACTGAATTGCTTAGTGCATTTGCTGCAGCTCCCTCACTACCTGGTGTTGATGAAGGTACATCTTTTGCTTCACCAGCATTAGAATGTGATTGTGAGCTTGATATAGCAGTATTATCTAAACTTGAATTATCCTCATAATCAGGGGAAAGTGTTTTTGCCTTGTTATTAATTATTTCTGTATGTTTATTCACGTCTTTATAGTCAAAAAGTTTGTTAAAATAATCCTTACTTGAATTCTTAATAGGAGAATAATAATTATAAAATTTTGTAATCTTGTTTCTATCTGTAATTTCACTTATTATGTTAGATTTTTCCGGCACTGCAGCTGTTCCCTGTTTTTCATCTTTTGTGGGTACAGTTTCTTCATGATAATTTAGAAATTGAATTTTTGATATATCTTCTTCCTTATTTATACCATAAAGTTCAAGATAAGCTTTTACATCTTCATCTTCATTTTCCATGTAACTGTCAAAATTAAAGAATTTAAAGAGTTTATAGCTATCATTCTCTTTTACTGCAACAACTGCTTCACATCCTGCTGGCAGATAACTATACACCTCCTTACCATTTAAATTTCCATCAATACTATTTGTAACAGTTGTAATCTTATGTCCAATATCTTTTTTATCTATGGTTTCTGGAAATTTAAACTCTTTTTTTTCACTTTCAGATAAAATATTGTAAGTCTTATTTTCTATTTTAAACTGATTTGTAATCCTAGCAGAGTTGTCATTTATAGGCATCTTAGGTCCATTAACTGTCCCTCCTCTCATTATACTAGCCGTTTCCTTATTTGAATTATGAACCGTTAAAGCTCCAACAAAAATGATAGCTATAACTAATACCGGAATTGCTATTTTTATATTTATTAATTTTCTATTATTATAAGAGTGTTCTAATATATTATTTAACATTCTCTGTTTTGCATTATCACTAGGTGTTAAATTATCAAAGGACTTTTTTATATCTTCTTTTTTCATCCTTCCTCTCCCTCCATTTCAATTTTAAGAAGTTTTCTTCCTTTATATAGATATCCTTTTATAGTAGATACATTCTTTTCTAATATTCTTGAAATTTCTATGGTGGAATATCCTTCATAGTAATACATATATAAAGTTGTCCTATATTTTAAAGGAAGCTCCATAACCTTTTTTATAGTATCATCAATATGAATATATCCATCTACTGCAATTTCTTCTTTTACATGACCTATTGTTACAGTTTTTCTCCACCAGCTTCTAAAAAAATCTTTACATAAATTAGTAGCAGTTCTTATAAGCCATGCTTTTTCATGTTCTTCACTTTTAAACTCTGTATTATCTCTCATAAGTCTTATGAAAGTATTCTGCACCATATCCTCAGTATCATGCTGATTCTTCATATACAGAGTGCACACCCTGTAAACAGTATCTACATGTCTATTGTATATCTCCGATATTTCTTCATTTGTGCGCACAAAAGAACTCTTCATGTTGTTCCCCCCTTCACTAGTAATACGATTAAAACAGTAAAAAGGTTTTAAAATTATAGATTTATATTTTAAAATCAAAAAAGCGAGTTAAAAAACTCACTTTTTAGCAGCTAATCTTATTTGTCCACATAAGGAATTGCATTGATTCATTAAATCCTACCACTCCGCCGGCTTGCAGATAATCTCTCTTATCTTAGTCTTTAATATTTCTGAAGCATGGGCAGGTCTTATTATCATGGCAGTGTCTGCACCTCGTCCACTGCCTGATATGGCAATTATGTCTTCACCATAAGGTATAACACCGCCGTCCAATGCCATGGTGCTTATTTCCACACCGACTTTAGTTCCTTGTCCAAGCATTCTAAGAGAATTGGCAATAATCTCTACAGGCATTACTCCTCCAAATTGTTTTGATAAGCCACGCTCTGCACCTGAAAGCACATGACTGGAAGTATATATAGTAAATCCATATCCCTCCAGTTCCTTTCTCTTTTCTTCTGAAAGCTCCTGAACTCCACTTTCAGGGTAACCATTGGCATGGGTAACCACTACTACATTAATACCACAATCCTTAAGATAAGCAGGAACATCCCCTTTACTTGTAGCCACCACTATGTAGTTTATATTTCTTTCCTTTGCAGTTTTTACTGCCAGTTTTACAGTTTCTTCTGTGTTTATTTTTCCTGATTTTTTAAAATACATATACAAATACCTCCTAAATTCTTGCATTCTCCTATTTTCTTCCTCATATCATCCTTATTATTTAAAGATTTGTTTAAATACATAAATGATTTAAATTTTCCACTGAATTTTAATTCCTTTATTATAAATTTTTACCATAAAGTTTACGCTAAATTAATTACTATATTTATTTTCCTTATCAATTAATTTTATCATAATATTCTCTAAATTGATTTTTTATATTTACAAAATATAAAAGTTTTCTTCCAATAATTTTTAATGTCAAGAAATCCTATTACTTTTTTCTATAAACATTCATTAAAAATTTGTAATGTTTTTTTATGATATTTTAAAATGTATAATTAATTATTAATTTTTAACTTTTTAGTTTGACACAAATATATATGTATTCTATAATTTAATTGCGTATCAGGAAAAAATAGTAAAAAATAAGGAAGCGATTTTTTATATGGTGAATATTATCAAAACTGCAATTATAACTATAGTAATATCCTTTATATCTGGAGTACTGTTAGATTATTATAAAAATCTGGCACCTAGAATATTATGTACTATAAAAAATACTGTACCTATAGACATGAATGGTAAAAAATTTTTTGCATACATCATTACAGTTGTAAATGTATCAAAAAAAACAATTCATGAATTAAATTTAAATGTACAAAGTTCACAAAGTAATTTAAAAATTACAGATGCAAAAATAACAAAGGGATTAAAATTTGATTCTTCAGTAAAGGATAACATTTTAGACGTGTATATGCCATTTTTAAGTAAGGATGATAAGTTTTCAGTGACAATGTATGTAGAAAATCCACAGGCAGTACATAATAAACCTGTTATTGTAATTAGATCCCCTGAAAACTTTAAAAGAATAGACTCTGCAGGACAAAAGGGGATTCTTGCTTTACTGCTGAGTATACCTGAAAGTATAAAACAAGCAGTGTTGAACATAACAAAAAGCTCTAAAAAATCTGCTACTGATAAAAGAGAGGACTTTACAAGAGCTATAGATAAATCCTCAGATGCTGAATACGGAATAAATAACGGAAATAGGAAACTCGGTAAAGCTAAAAAAGCAATGATCATTACTGTACCAATTATTTTACTTGTAATTGTAGGCTTTCTAGGAAAATCTTATTTCAAAGGATTGCCTGCTAATACATCAAATTCCACTGTAAATACTGCTCTTCCTAACCATTCAACTGGTTCAAAAGGTTCAGCATCAGAAGATACAATAAAAAGTAAAAATTCATCAGAATCCGGTGGATATAAGGATACAAATAGAGCAACTGAAAGCTCCACTAGAAATACAAGTAAAAATTCATCTATAAGAGGGACAACTAGAGATACAAATTCAAGTTCATCAACTAAATCATCTGGAACATCCTCTGAAAATAAAGGTACCTCTTCTGGAGCGTATTCCCAAAATAGAGGCACAAATACAACAATTGAAAATTCATCTGGGAACACAAGCAACAATACATCTACTAGATCATCCTCTGAAAATACAGTTACAAATACACCATCAGGAGCATCTTCTGAAAACAAAAGTACAAATGCATCCTCTGGATCATCCTCCGAAAATAAAGATACTAATTCTTCATCCGGGTCATCCTCTGGTTCATCAACTGGAACATCAACTGGAAATGCATCAAACTAACTTATTGATGTTATTGTTGCAGTTATATTTGATATTGAAAAAGTAGAAGGCTTCTAAAAAAATTTTCAACTTAATATTAGACATTTATGTTTTATTTAAAGAGTTTAAATAGAGATTATCCTCTAATAAAAAAACAACTTTTATTAGAAGATAGTCTCTTTTATATTAACACAAGATTATTTTTCATTTTTATAGAACTTAAATCAGTAAAATAGCAACATTTCTTCTACAATTAATCAATTCTCATTGAAAACCTCCTTTGCCACAAAAACTGCATTCAGAACCTTTGGAAATCCTACATAGGGAATACATTGTAAAAATACTTCTATAATTTCTTCCTTCGATATCCCCACATTTAATGCTCCATTTATGTGAACCTTTAGCTGCTTTTCACAGCCTCCCAAAGTAGTCAATGAGGATAAGGTAATAAGTTCTCTTTGTTTTAAATCAAGGGCAGGTCTTGTATATATGTCTCCAAAGGCAAACTCAATGATATACTTTCCAAGATCTGGAGCGATATCCTTAAGAGATTCTACTACTTCATCTCCTCCCTTACCATCTACTTCTTTAAGCTTATTCACACCTTTTTCATATCTATTTTCCATAATTGAATTACCTCCTGTTTTTTGATAATATTATGATACATGCTGGAGTTAACTCCATGTCAACAGGAGGTTTTTAATTTGAAGTATTACATTGGAGAATTTTCTAAAAAAGTTGGTGTCAGTATAGATACTTTGAGATACTATGAAAAGCTTGGTCTTATTTATCCTGAAAGAGATAGCATTAACAAGAGAATATACTCTGAGAAAGATATATCCTGGATAAATTTTATAATTCGTTTAAAAGAAATAAACATGCCTATTAATCAGATACAGTATTACTCTGAATTGAGGTATCAGGGAGACAGCACAGCGGAAAAGCGATTGGAGCTTTTAGAAAAACAAATGAATAGATTAAATGCAGAAAAAGAAAGGATAGAAGAAAATATACATCATCTTAATAAAAAAATTGATGCCTATAAACAAATGCTTAAGGACAAGGACAAATAGCTGGATATATCATAAATCCGCATTACTTCATATTACATTTTTTATCTAGCTCTACCCATTTTACACTTGCCAATCAAAAACTATTTAGAATTCTTAATTAACAAGTGATATTCTTAATAGAAACTATATACAGCAAAGGAATTGGGAAGAAATCAGATAATTACATAATGTAGAATTTAAAATTAAACAATGTGTAGTGGAAATATTTTCAAAAACAGGCCATATACTAGAATTAATATCTACTATATGGCCTTATCGTTTAAAAGAAAAGTATGACTTAAATAATAAAAATTATAAATTATATCTTGATACTCTTTTAGCAATTAAATATTTTAGAACAAATCTTGGAATTTTAGACATAAGATCCATATTTGCAGAAAAAATTTGTCTTAGTATCACCTAGACAAAGGCAGCTTACCATAATATCTGATTGTCTTATTTCATATCTCAATGCTTCTGTAAAACATAAAACAAATGCCTTAGTTGCGCCATAAACAATGTAGTATATATAGAGTTTTTAACTCTAGTTCATCCTTTAAGAATAAAGTTAAACAATAGTTTTTCATTAAATAACTATATTTAATTTAACATAATTTGTTATTTTACAATAATATCCTCAAGTTTTCTTTTTGGTACATGGTGAACTCCATTTTCATCACGCCAATATTTAATATTTTTTGAATCTTTAAGTTCTTCCAAAACAACCACTTCCTTTGGTTTCCCTAGCGCTATCACAAGTATTATTTCGAATTGCTCCTTAATATTGAGAGCTTCCCCTAGTCCTTTTTTATTGACTGCTCCGAACATACATCCACCAAGACCTTTTTCGCATGCCCCCAACAACATACTTTGACAAGCGATACCGTGATCCCACAAATAATTTGTACTGATGTTTTTATCTCCTAGCATAATTATATAAGCAGAAGGTTTCTCCCCTTCCTCTGGTCCATCCCAATCTTTAAAATAACCTGCCCACTTTAAATGATGAAAAATAAGATTGTTTTTCTCCTCTGTATTAGAGAGGATATATTTCAGAGGCTGTAAATTGGCTCCTGATGAAGACAAACGAGCCAAATCAATCAATTCTTTTAAAGTATCCTGATTTATTTTGTAATTTTGTTCAAATCTCCTATAGGTTCTATTCTTTTTTATTAGATCATAAATCATTTTTTTCATCTCCCTACTTGTGTATCTATTTCATCTTTTTTACTGTTGCGTGTTATAAAAAAAGAAAACCAATAACTAAATATATCTTGCCATTAACCTAGTTACCTTTGGATTTTGCTCCTTTTGCCACTTGTTGTACTAATATTGCAATTTATCTATTGACTAACTTTATTATATTAAATACAATACAATTAATCAAAAGCTGTTCTTCCGTTAATAGCTATTTTAAGTATCAGCTCCGCCATTTCTCTGGCAGGCTTTTTCATGCCCTCATTCAACCATTTTCGAATGATACCTACACTGCCATTTGCTAAAAAATCAAATATGTATTCTGCATCTTCCTTGTTTAAAAAATTGCTTTCTGTATCTAACGGGAAATGCTGCTTTCCAATAATCTTTGTAATTTCCTGCTGAAACTTTATATCCCCATTGGAATTAAGCAGCAGATCAAATAATTCTGAGTTTTCCTTAATATACTCTAATATTTTTTCAATTCCATCAACAGGTACATCTGCTCTATTTTTAAAATCATAGTATGTTAGATACTTACTAATATCATCAATAATATCTTTTTCTATCTGATGAAGCAAATCATATTGACTGACATAATGTGCATAAAAGGTAGATCGGTTAATATCAGCATCCTCACATATTTCTTTTATGGAAATTTTCGATATGGACTTTTGTTTTAATAATTTTACAAAACTATCCTTTATAACCATTTTAGTATACTTCACTCGTCTGTCTATTTTCTTTTCCCTCATATAAATAATGGCCTCCCCTGTTATATAAAATGCATTTTTACTATTTATCAAACACTTTATGAAAATCTGTTTTACATCTATCATTTTTTAATTATCTGATTGTTGTATTTATTTCATTATGTAAGTATACTTTATTAGTGATGGATAATCAACACATTGTTTATTAAAATGGGAGGTATTTCATGTCTTTTATAGAGTTTAAAAACATAAAAAAAGAATATATTACTGGAGATGTAACTATTACAGCAGTTAAAGATTGTTCTTTTTCAATAAAAAAAGGTGAATTAGTAGTGATACTTGGCCCCTCCGGTGCAGGTAAAACAACTGTTTTAAATCTGCTGGGGGGAATGGATAATCCAAGTGATGGTAATATTATTGTAGATAATAAGGAAATTCATAATTACAATAAAAAGCAGCTGATAAACTACAGACGTAATGATATTGGGTTTGTATTTCAATTTTATAACCTTGTAGGAAACCTCACAGCACTTGAAAATGTGGAACTTGCCTGTCAGATATGCCCTGACTCACTGGATCCCAAAAATATTTTAGATCAGGTAGGATTGTCTCACCGTATAAATAGTTTTCCCTCTCAGTTATCTGGAGGCGAGCAGCAGCGTGTTGCCATAGCTAGAGCAATTGCCAAAAATCCAAAGCTATTATTATGTGATGAACCCACAGGAGCCTTAGACAGCATAACAGGTCAGAGGGTTATTGAACTTTTGCAAAACACCTGCAGAGAAATGGATATGACAACAGTTTTAATTACTCACAATGCCGCCATAGCGGATATTGCAGACAAAGTAATACAAATAAAAAATGGAACTGTGGAAGATATTCTTATCAATGAAAGTCCTAAAAAAGCTGAAGAGATAGCGTGGTGATTGATTTGTTATACAAAAATACATTGATGAAAATAAAAAAATCCTTTGGAAGATATATTTCTTTATTTATCATAGTTATAGTAGGTGTAGGATTTTTTTCAGGATTAAAGGGAAGTTCACCAGATATTATCTCTTCTGTAGACAAATACTATAAAGAGAAAAATTTAATGGATTTTAAAATTGTAAGTACCTTAGGATTGACAAATGAAGATGTAGATGCTCTAAAATCATTAAAAGATGTGAATACTGTTGTTCCTAGTTATTCTCTAGATGTTTTAGATAAAGGTAAGACAATCAAAGTACAGGCATTAGAAAAATCCGTTAATACAGTAAATCTTATAAGTGGTAGAATGCCTAAAAATCATACGGAATGTTTGGCAGACAGCAAAAATTATAAAATAGGCGATAAAATTACCATTACAAGTGATGTAAATGATAAACTAAAAAACAAAGAATTCATTGTAGCAGGTACAATAAGTTCACCCTTATACATGTCTACTGATTATGGCAACACCACCATTGGTGACGGAAAGCTTTCTTCCTTTATCTTTGTGAATAAAGACAATTTTACTATGGATGCCTATACGGAAATCTATATTACTGCAGCTAATACTAAAAATATGACCTCCTACTCAAAAGAATATGATGCTTTAGCAGATCATTTAAATAGTGAACTGCTAAAATTAAAACCTGAAAGAGAAAACGCCAGGTATCAAGAAATTTACAATAAAGCAGACCATGAAATAAATAACAATCAGGCAAAGCTCAATGATGAAAAATCCAAAGGTGAACATAAACTATCAAAGGCAAAATCTGAACTTGATGCAAATAAATTGAAGCTTAACAATGCAAAACAGGCACTTGCTGAAAATGAAAGTAATTTAGAGAAAAAAGCCTCAAGTCAAAATATTGAATTTAAAAATGCAAAAGATAAAATTGCTCTAGGCTGGAGTCAAATCAATACTGCGTTAAAAAACAGCAACATTAAAAAGGAAGATTTAAGCGGCAAAATAAATGAACTGAACAATGCCCTCAAAAACATGAAAGTTCAGCAAAGCCAGCTTCCAGCTAAAAGTCAAGCATATGCACAGCTTACTACAAAGATTAATCAGTATTCCACTTCCTATGAAGGATTACTGAAACTTCAAACATCAATAACAGAATTAACTGGTCAAGAAAAACAATTAAACAATGGAATAGAAACTTTTAATACAGAAATTGAAAAGGCAAAAATAAAAATTACTGAAGGTAAAAATGAGCTTAACACCAACGAAAAAAAGTTAGAAAATGGCTACAGTGAATACAACAAAAATTTGGCTCAGTTCAATTTAAAAATAACAGATGCCCAGTCAAAGATTGACAGTGCCAAAAAGGATCTTTCAAAAATAGAAAAAGCCAAATGGTATATTTATGACAGAGATGATATAGCAGGTTATAGTTCTCTAAAAGGCGGTACAGACACTATTACATCTGTAGCAGCTGTTTTTCCTATTTTCTTTATTTTAATCGTCATATTAATGACATCTAATACAATGGCCAGAATGATAGTAGAAGAACGAAATGAACTTGGAACATTGACTTCATTAGGCTTCAAAGATAGAAATATTATTTCAACATATTTGCTTTATGTACTGTCTGCCACTATATTAGGTGCTATAACCGGCTTCTTTATAGGATCTAAAATAATTCCCAACATTATATTTGCCACTTTCAATAAATTCATTTTACCACCGCTGGTTATAAATTATGACATCACAAGTTTATTATTGGTATTGGCAGTTTCCATAACATTGATGACAATGGTAACACTTTTCTTCTGCAATAGCGAACTAAATCAAAATCCTGCTGCTTTAATGCGTCCTGTGCCACCGAAACAGGGTCAGAAAATATTGCTTGAAAAGATAGGATTTATATGGAAAACTCTTTCCTTTACCTGGAAGGTT
This sequence comes from Clostridium pasteurianum DSM 525 = ATCC 6013, assembly GCF_000807255.1. Taxonomy (NCBI): domain Bacteria; kingdom Bacillati; phylum Bacillota; class Clostridia; order Eubacteriales; family Clostridiaceae; genus Clostridium; species Clostridium pasteurianum. The sequence continues at coordinate 3,351,671 of NZ_CP009268.1, forward strand.
ACTATGCGTAACATATTTCGATATAAACAGAAAGTTATTATGACCATTGTAGGAGTTGCAGGTTGTACAGCACTGCTAGCAGCTGGTTTTGGCTTAAAAGACAGTATGAACGGAGTAGCCGAAAAACAATATGGCGAAATTTTCAAATACAATGCTATAATTGCTCTGAAAAATGAAACTCCTGATATGAGCAAAGATTTGAAAAAACTGCTTACAAAAGAGAAGGTAGAAAATCCCCTTTTAATCAAGCAGACAACTTTTAAAGCTCAATCAGGAAATGACTCCTTGGACACTTATTTAATTGTACCAGTAAATGAAGATTTGTTTAAAAAATATTATGATCTTACAAGTAAAATAACAGAATCCAGTGTAAAATTAGATGACAGCGGTGCAGTAATTACAGAAAAACTGGCGGATACTTTAAAAATAGGCAAAGGTGGTACAATCAAAATAAAAGATGCGGATAATAACTCCTATTCTCTGAAAGTTTCTGATGTTGCAGAGAATTATATGCAAAATTACATCTACATGAATAAAAACCTATATAGTAAAGTATTCGGGGAAGAAGTATCCTATAATATGCTTGTATCAGATTACAGTCAAGATAAAACTACACTGGCAAATCATCTTCTAGATAGTGACTCCATTGTAAATGTTACATTCAAGGATGACATACTAAAGCAGGCCCACGATGGCAATAGCAGCTTAAATAATGTAGTAGTTCTTCTGGTTGTTATTGCATCTATACTGGTAGTCATTGTGCTTTATAATTTAACCTCTATTAATATAAGTGAAAGAAAGCGTGAAATTGCCACACTAAAAGTACTTGGATTTACAGATAAAGAAACTAATGAATATATTTACCGTGAGGCCTTTCTGATGACCCTTTTCGGTATAGCAGCAGGTTTATGCTTAGGAATTCTGCTCCATCGCTTTGTAATTGGAGCTATAGAGGACGATTCAACAGTATATTTTAGAAATATACATGTACTCAGTTTTGTGTGGTCATCTCTGGTTATCATAATAGTTTCTGTAGTTATGCAAATAGTTACCTATTTTAAAATGCAGACAATAGATATGATTGAATCCTTAAAATCTGTGGAATAAAAAAATAAGAGCTGTATCGCAGTGCATACATACACATTGTGATACAGCTCTTTCCTATATTACTATATTATTAACTATTAAAATATAATCTTTCACATATCTCTCATTTACTCTGCCATTTTTAAGAACACTATACCAGTCATACTAAAGTCACCCATAAGCAGAACAGTACCAAGGTACCAAGAATAGTCATAATGGAACGTATTTTATTTCTCACTACGTATTATATAACTTACCAATTATTGAATAATATAGTCATCCATTTTCAAATCAAAATACTTGCATATTTCATCTATTTCCTTCAAAGTATTATCATTCATAGGAATACCATTTTTTATCTTATCCTCATAGGCCTCCATTTCTTTCTCTCCATGAATATATATTCTCTGCTTACCCTTTGCCTTTTCAGATTTTCTAATTTCATTTAAATATTCTGAAAAATTACTTTCAATTGCTTTTTTATCACCAAATATTCCATAGTCAAGGGCAATAAAGGAATGACATGTACCTGAGACTCCATTGGTATGAACATAATTTGCTGTTAATCCACCAGATAAAATTGCCGTAAATAATTCAACTGTGAGGGCAAATCCATAGCCTTTATGTCCTCCTGATATTTCTTCTGATCCACCTAAAGGAACTATTCCTCCACCCTTTTTATTGGACATATTATATAATACATCTTTAGCACTTGAGTTGTCATTTCCCTCTGAATCAAGAGTCCACCCTATGGGAAGCTTGTCATTTCTTTTGTTATAGACTTCTATTTTACCCCTTGTAACAACACTTGTAGACATATCTATCAAAAAAGGATAGGGCTTTGCAGGCATAGATATGGCAATAGGATTACTTCCCATCATAGCTTCTTTTCCAAAGGTGGGTACTGTAATTGCCGCAGAATTAGTCATTGAAATTCCAAGTAAACCTTCTTTTTCTGCCATCCTTGCATAATATCCTGCTATGCCATAATGATTAGAATTATTTACCACAACCATACCTATTCCTGAATTTTTTGCCTTCTTTATTGCCATATCCATAGCTTTTATGCCAGCTATTTGCCCTATAGCCTGCCCTGCATCTATTACAACTGATATTGGTGTTTCTTTAACTATTTTTATTTTTGGATTTAATTTTACCAGTCCACTTTTTATAGATTTATAATATAGAACTAACCTCTGTATTCCATGAGATTCAATTCCAAATAAATCTGCCAATAGCAGTACATCTGTTATATTTTCACTTTCTTCATGATTAAATCCAAATTTTTCAAACACTATATTACATAGTTTTTTCAATCCTTCATAATTATAACTTTTATAACTCACATTTTTCCTCCTTTAACTAAAGTTTTCCCCAAGAAAAATCAGGCTCACCCCTATTGAATTTCAACTCTTCAGCCTTCGTCAAAATACCTAAATTAGCATTTAATTTAACTTCCTCCATAAGAGGTTCACTAACCACAATATTTTCCAGTTCCATAGTATTTTTTATCCAGACAATTTTATGTTCTCCGCTTTTAACTCCATTGCATATTTTAACGGCAATTTTTATTGCATCCTCTGAATTTGATGCCACCATAGGTATTTTAGCTGGTTCCATATATGTACTAGTAAAACAATTAGTATACATATCTATAAAATTTATTTTATCAAATAATTTCCTGGTAATAATATCTGATACCCCAACTCCGTTGGCATTTCCATGAGATTCTTCAGTAATATCAAGAATTACACATTTTTTAAATTGGGGGCCGCCGCTGACACATCCAGTAAAATACAGCCCGGTTACATTTGGATCTTGACCATTACCACTTATATTTTTTCCTATTTCATCTATTATAAGCACATCAAATTTAGGTATAAGTATACTTCCCATAAGCTTTCGACTTTCCTTAAGCAGATCCTCTTCCCTTTTTAGAGACAGTATTTCATCTTTAGTTATGATTTCTATTTTATAAGTCTCATCATAGGCATTTTCCACTACAGCTACAGCAAATAATACTTTAGTTTTCCTAGCTATCATGCAGCCTATTTTAGGTATTAATTCTGGAAATCTCCCAAAGCCTTTACTATGGATTGAGTCTGCACCCTTTTGCTTTCCAAGTCCAATGGAAAGCATTTTGCAAACCCCGCTTTCCACCTTTCCTCTAAAGCCTGTATGTGGCTTTATTCTGGGAATTATCACTATTCCATCAACCTCTAGTACACTTTTTGCTGCATAAATAGGTAAATCAGCTTCATATTCTCCTATAATTTCTGTATCCATAGATCCATCTATATTGACTTCCATGTTTTCTTCTGTAATCCCATAGGAAGCTAGAATTTCCCTCTGTCCTTTTTCTGTTGCTCCACCATGGCTTCCCATTGCAGGAACTATGAAAGGCTTTGCTCCAGATGCTTTTAAACACTCTATAACAGTCTTTGTTATTATATCTATATTGGCTATTCCCCGGCTTCCAACCCCCACTGCAATTCTCTTATTCTTTAAATCCTGTAAATGATACTGAATTTTTTCTTTCACCTCTCTTTTGATATCCAAAATTCTATCTTTTTTAAAGTTCTGTCTTACCTTAAAAAACTTAGGCAGCTCTATTTCATTAAATTTACTTAAATCTAAAGATTCCACAATATCACCTTCTTTGAAGCAAGTTCTTTAATTCAGGTTGGGATTCTTTTACCCCATCTGAATTTTAGAACTGCAAATGCATGGTTTACTTGGCGTCGAACTTCCACTTGAAGAAATGGGAGACTTTACGTCAAGTTAGTCAGGTTAAATAAAGTTAAGGCATATTGAAATAAATGACTAGACTAATATACTAGTCCATTTATTTTCACATGCCTAAAAATCTTTTATTTTATTCCTGCATCTGTTGCATAAGTTTTATCTAGAAGATCTTTCACATCTACATCTTTTCTTACAGTGTTATTTTGTCTTAAAGTTTTAATAGTTGATGTAAGTGAATCTACTACTTGGTCTGTTAATCTTATATCAAAATCTTCTTTAGCTAAGCCCTTTGCTGCAACATCTCTATTAAGTTTAAGTTCTTTTGAAATAATATCAGCTGTTTTATCTGGATTTGCTTTAACCCATTTTTCTGTCTTTTCATATACTTTAAGCACCCTCTTTACTATGTCAGGATTATTCTTTGCAAATTCATTATTTACTGAAATCAAGTTTACTTCATATTTAAGACCAGTTCCATCACCAATTGCATAGGCTGTATTTTCAGCTTCAATTGAAGATGCATAAGGTTCCCAAGTTATTGCTGCATCAATATTCTTTGAGGCAAAGGAAGTTTTTATATCTGTAGGCTGAAGATTAACTAATTGTATATCACTTTGCTTAAGCCCTGCCGCTTCTAAGTATCTGGCAAGGAGCATATGTGCAGAAGATCCAACAGTTACGGCAACTTTTTTACCCTTTAAGTCCTTGGCTGATTTTATATTGGAACCAGTAGCAGCAAGTATAGTGTTTAATTTATATCCTGATGCATAAACTCCTATACCTTTTATATCAGCATTATTTGCTCTTGCCTGAATAGATGGCTGATCACCAGCTTGCCCAAAATCCAGTCTTCCTCCAGCAAAAGCCTCCATCATTGGTGGTCCGGATACAAAGCTCTGGAAATTAACTTTTATATTATCTTTTTTAAATTCTTCCTCAAACCATTCCTGGTTTTTTGCAACAATTAAAAGTGTATGGTTTATTCCCGGTTGATATCCTATACTTATTTCTTTCGGTTTTTGTGTTGACGATGCAGCATTGCTTGCTGATGAATTTGTAGAACTGTTAGTTTGACCGCAAGCCGTAAATGCCAATATGCCTACTAATAATGTAGAGATTAGAACAGTTACTTTTTTCATTAAATTCACTCCTCGTATATTTTCAATATAATTAATGTTAGTTTGAATTAAGTAATCAATTACTTTTTATAACAATTTTCATCTGCTATGAATTCATAATTATCTTTATATATCTGCATCTATTTCAAGTACCTGAAGCTCTTCTTCTACTAAATTTGCATATTTTAATCCACATCCAGTATTTAAAAGTACAATCTTATCTGTTGACTTTAAGAAACCATTTTTAATAAGTTTATCTGCTGCTGCAACCAAGGTTGCTCCTTCTGGAGCTACAAACAACCCCTCTGTCTTAGCTAAAAGATTAAGTGATTCTATAATTTCAGAATCTTTTACTTCAATGGCAGTACCTTTACTCTGTCTTACAGCATCAAGAACTATAAAATCTCCTAAAGCTTTTGGAACACGTATACCTCCAGCTATAGTGTTAGCACCAGTATAGAATTCAGAAGCTTCTGAATTTTCATTAAAAGCCTTTACTATTGGATTGCAGCCTTCTGCCTGAACTGCTATAAGTTTTGGGATTTTATCTTTAATCCATCCAAGTTCCTTTAATTCCTTGAAGGCTTTCCATATTCCAATTATACCTACACCACCACCAGTAGGGTAAAGGATGGCATCTGGAAACTCCCAATTAAAATATTCAGCAAGTTCAAGTCCCATAGTCTTTTTACCTTCAATTCTATAGGGCTCTTTAAGTGTAGCTGCATCAAACCAACCATACTTTTTTACACCCTTAGCTATTATTTTTCCTGCATCAGATATTAATCCTTTAACAAGATAAGTTCTTGATCCATATATAAAAGCTTCTTTTTTAGCTAAATCCGGTGCATCCTTTGGCATAGCCACTATAAGTTCAATTCCTGCTTTGGCAGAATAGGCAGACCAAGCTCCCCCTGCGTTTCCAGCTGTGGGCATTGCTATTGTCTTTATACCAAGTTCCTTAGCCTTTGACACCCCTACTGCTGCTCCTCTGGATTTAAAAGTCCCTGTAGGATTTAATCCTTCATCTTTGATATAAAGATTTTCTGCTCCTATTTTCTCTCCTAAACTGTCAGCTTTAAGTATAGGCGTATCTCCTTCTCCCAGTGAAACTATATTTTTTTCATCTTCAATTGGTAAAAGTTCTTTGAATCTAAATAATCCTTTTTCTCTGGTTTTAAACAGATTTTTGTCCACATTTTCTTTTATACTATGTAAATCATATCTTACAAGTAATGGTCCACCGCATTCACACAAATTATGAGGCTCATCCTTTGAATACTCTTTTCCGCATTTTGAACATTGTAGATAACTAAAATAACTCATTTAAATTACTTCCTCTCCCTATAATTTTATATATTTGCTTTAACTTATTAATTAAATAATTTAGCTAAATAACAATTTTGCTTCTTAATACTGAACTATAAACACAAATTATTCTATATACTATATGAAAATGGATTTTCTACTTTTGTAAAAAATTCATCATATATCTGACTTTTTATATAAGTAAAATCATAACTGCTTCTATCTCTTGGTCTTGATAATTCCACAGGAACTATTTTTTTAATACCTCCTGGTCTGCTTGAAAGCACCACCACTCTATTACCAAGGTATACAGCCTCATCTATATCATGAGTTACAAGAATCATAGTAGTTTTTTCTTTTTCCCATATTTTTAAAATTTCCTGCTGCATATTAATCCTAGTCATGGCATCTAAAGCTCCAAAGGGTTCATCAAGTAATAAAATCTTTGGTTTATTAATTAGTGCTCTGGCAATACTTATTCTCTGCTTCATTCCTCCTGACAGCTGACCTGGATAGGCTTTTGCAAAACTGCTTAATCCCACTAGTTCAAGCTGTTCCTTTACCAATTCCTTTTTTTCTGAATTTGATACTTTCTTGCTTATGCCAAAAGCTATGTTTTTTTCAACTGTAAGCCAAGGGAAAAGTCTAGACTCCTGAAAAATCATACCTCTATCCACAGCGGAGCCTTCAACGTGCTTTCCATAGGATAATATACTTCCTGAGTAATTCCTATCAAGACCTACTATCATTCTAAGCAGAGTACTTTTACCACAGCCGCTGGAACCTACAATACTTAAAAATTCTCCATCTTCAACGGATAGATTTATATCCTTCAACACCGTAAGTTCTCCACTATCTATTTTAAAAGTCTTATTTAAATTTTCTATTTCAATAGCTTTTCTGCTTTTATCACCCATAACCTTACCTCCCTCTAATTTTCATTACTTGTATCCCACTTAATAACTAAAACTTGCAATTTCTTTATTAAATAATCAATTAGAAAACCAATTATACCTATGGAAAAAACTCCTACCAGCATAACATCAGGCTGGGATAACTCTCTTGCGTAGGATATCTGATATCCTATACCCGAAGTTGCAGCAATGATTTCTGCAGTAATAACACTCATCCATGCACTGCCTATTCCAATTCTAAGTCCTGTGAAAATAGATGGAAGAGCAGAAGGAAAGACTATTTTTATAAGCGTGTTTAATTTACTCTTCTCCAATATTTTTGCAACCTCTAAGAATTTTTTGTCTGCTCCTTTTATTCCATAAATAGTATTTATAAGTATTGGCCAAAAACTTCCAATAATTATTATTGTTATCTTTGATGCCTCGTCTATACCCATCCACAGTATAAGTACAGGTACCCAGGCTACAATAGGTATTGGTCTTAAAAACCCTATAATTAAATCCAAAGCCTTTTCAATGCCTTTAAATAATCCGATTAATATTCCAAAAACTATTCCAAGAACAGCTCCTATGGCATATCCCTTTAATACTCTTAATATACTTATCCATAAATTTTTAAACAGATCTCCACTTTCTATCATATCAACTAAAGCTTGATAAATAACCTGTGGTGCCGGTAATACAGAAGACCTGATAAAACCTTTATCGCTTAGTATCTGCCAAAATATTAATATAATTATGGGAACAATTAATCCTATAATTATATTTTTAATTACTCTAAGTGCTTTATGTAGAATAGTTTTAGAATTCATATATATCCCCCTTATGATGTTAATGATAATATAATTTTAAATTCATACCACAATTACTCTATTCAGAAATTACATTTAACCTATCGGAAAACTTGTTTATTGGGCAAAAAAATATTTCCTAGTAATATAATGTGTATACTTTAATCAGATAAAATATTACACTATCTTTTTGTTATGTGTCAATACTTTATGTAAAATAATTTAAATTCATTATAAGATTTATAATTAATACATACTAATCATATCTTTTTTATAAAATTGTTCCTTATTACTTTTATAAATCCTTAACTTTGTGTATGATTATATCAAATAGAAACTTATATAACAAATATAAATAACATATCGGATTTATATGAAATTAATATAAATAAAATATAAGAGGTGATTATTTATGGACATCAGACAGCTTAAATACTTTCTTACCATAGCAGAAGAGGGCAGTATAACTAAAGCTGCAGAAAAATTACACATTGCTCAGCCGCCCTTAAGTCAGCAATTGAAATTGCTTGAGGATGAACTTGATATAAAACTTATAGAAAGAAACACAAGAAAAATTCAAATAACAGATGCGGGAAGAATACTTCAACATCGCTCCAAACAAATTTTAGAATTAACCCAAAACACTAAAAAGGAAATTAAAAATTTGAAACACGGCTTTAAAGGAGTACTATCTCTAGGTACAGTTCCCTCTTCAAGTACTACTATTTTGTTAAAAAAATTAAATGAATTTCATAATAAGTATCCTCACATAAATTTTAAGATAAGAGAAAGCAATACCGGTGAAATATTAAAATCTCTTTCTATAGGAACAATAGAAGTAGGGGTTATTTTAACACCTTTTAATTCTGAAAAATTTGAATCACTACTGCTTTCCAGTGAACCTATGATAATAGCCTTTAAACCTGATACCTATTTTATCAATAACAACAAGAATTCTATAAGTTTAAATGATTTAATAAACAAACCATTGATAATAGATCACAAATTTAAAGATATGCTAATTTCCACCTGCCACCAAGCTGGTTTTGAGCCAACAATTTTGTGTGAAAATGAAGATGCAAGATCAGTTCTTCTATGGGCTCATACAGAAATAGGCATAGGTATACTACCTAAATCTGCTGCTGATCTCATCCCGGGATTGGGCTTAAAATATATTGAAATAGACGAATTATCCTTAAAAACCAGACCTGCAGTTGTATGGGTAAAAAACAGATATTTATCTGATGTGGCTAAAAATTTTATAGAAATGTTTAAGGCAGATTAATTTACATTGTAACAGAATTTATATATAGATATTCAACTTAAATATGTTCTAATTATACATTGGACATATATACTTACTTCAACTTTAAAATATCAATAAAACAATATAGAGGTGTATATCCATATGAGACTTCACAGACTTTTAGGCATTATAATGCTTCTTAATTCCCGTGGAACAATGAAGGCTGGAAATCTGGCTAAATTACTTGAAACCTCAGAGAGAACCATATACAGAGATATTGATATACTTTGTGAATCAGGTATTCCCATCACCTCCACTTCCGGTCCTAAAGGAGGCTTTTCCTTTATGGAAGGCTATAAAATAAATTCAAAGGATTTGGAAACTGGAGACGTATTTAATATTTTACTTTCTAGTATGGGGATAGTGACTGAAAAGAATACAGAAACATCTCAGCAGTTAAAAAACTCCATCTTAAAGCTTGAAAATAGTTTATCTGAAGAACATAGAAATGAGATTATTAAAGCTAAGGAAAGATTTTTTATTGATTCACAGCCTTGGTGGGGTAGGAAAATTGAGAATAAAAATGTAGATATAATAAAAAAGTCTTTATTTAATTTAAAAAAGTTAAAAATATACTACAAAAAATTTACTGGAGAAATATCGGAAAGAATTATAAGACCTTACGGTGTGGTAGTAAAAAATTCGCAGTGGTATATGACAGCTTTTTGTGAACTAAAAAATGAAGTAAGAATCTTTAAATGCAGCAGGATTGAAGCTGTAGAAATACTTAAGGAAACCTTTAAAATGCCTGAAAACTTTTCCTTAGAAAGATTCTGGAATACCAGCAAAGAAAAATTTGTAAATCAACCCACTCCTAACTTAAAACATAATTCATACCCTGTTAAGATTAAATTTTATGAAGAAAAGAAAAAATTACTGGAAGGTTTTCATATACAATCTTCTATACAATTATCAAATAAATGGCTCTATACTATTGATATGTTAAGCTTTGAAACTGCCTGCAATGTAATCTTCCCTCTATGTGACAGAATAGAAGTTTTAGAACCCTTAGACCTTAGAGAGTACATAATAACAAAAACCAATAAGATTTTAAATTTATATAAATCCAAATAAATTCCTGACACAATGTTGGCAACAATTCATTGGTATAATTAAGACATAAAATAGATGGAGGGAATAATTATGGAAAACAAATTAGTAACTATACAAGGTTTCAAAGCTGTAGGTATTACCTACTTTGGCAATAATAGCAATGGAGAAATCCCAAATCTTTGGCAGGTATTCAATAGCCGCTATAATGATATAAAACATAAAAGTAAATCCATGTTATGCTATGGCATATGTGATGATGAAATGGATTCTCAGGGCAGATTTCATTATACTGCCTGTTCACAAGTGGATAGCTTTCAAGATATACCTGAAGGCATGGAAACAAAAATTGTACCACCAGGCAAATATCTCTTATATACCTATACTGGGGATATAAAAGACATAGGTGTTTTTTACAATAATCTATTTACAAAATATCTTCCCGCTTCAGGTCATGAAATTGACTTAAGACCTCAATTTGAATTATACGATTCAAGATTTATGAATACTGGAGAATTCGACATATATATACCTGTTAAATAAGAGCATAAAAAAATGTCTCACAATGCGTATAAGTATTATGAGACATTTTCTTCTTTTTTATAAATTACTCATGGGCTATTAACCTAATACTCATAACTTCTTTAATATTTTTCCTACTCTGCCTCTTTTGTTCTCTACATCTACCTTATATCTCACAATTATCAGGATCAGATGTAAATGCAGTCTTCCTTCCACTTAGATCAACTATATTTACATCCCGTATATACTCCTCTACTATATCCATGGATAGATTAACCCAGCTTTCACAGTTATCAAGTATTATGGAATCACTGGTAACTACCCTTTCCTGTTCATACAGAAAAGAATCTACCCTCTGCATAAGTTCTACTTCGGTATCCATAGTCCATTTTTCTGCATGCTTCAATATAAAACTCTTAAGCCTTCCAGAGTTAGATACATTCATGTCAAGAAAAAATTCAGCCTTTGATATATTAGCTTCATCCAGCTTTTTTCCTATGAGCTCCAGTGCAAAATCAGTTTTATCTATAACACTGTAAGTTCCCCGAAGCCCCGCCAAGTCTCTAAGAGTATTGTCATTACATAATACAAGAACTCCCTTTGACAGTGCTGCTTCCAGTGTAATAATTAGATTAAATCCATCTATGTATAGACACTTATTCCTACAGTCAGATAACTGAATCTGCTTTTTTTCCCTTATGCTGCACTTTTCCTGTGATGAGGTTGAACGGGTAAGAGCATTTCTCTGCCTCAGTGAAAATTGATAGTGATTTCCTATAATATTTACTACAGATTTATTATTGTATCCTCTATTAAGCATCCATTCCAATTCTTCCTGAGCTTTTTGGAGCTTTAAAACAGCTTCTTTTGAAAACCACCTGCCATCCTGCGGATCAGTACCTCTTCTTACTGTTTTTAATTTTGATTCCTCCAATAAATTCACCTCTATTAACTATTTTCCCATTGAAAAGAAGATATAAAGTCTTATTTATTTTTATCATCTTAAATCTTTTGTAAATAAGCTTTCTCCATTGCTTGAAATAACTTCTTTGTACCAATAAAAACTCTTTTTTCTGTACCTCTCAAGCGTTCCGTTTCCATCATCATTACGATCTACATAGATAAATCCATAACGTTTTCTAAATTCCGCTGTTGAAGCACTGACAAGATCAATACATCCCCAAGTGGTGTAACCTATTACTTCTACTCCGTCTTCAATAGCTTCAGATACTTGAATCAGGTGATCTTTTAAATACTTAATTCTATAATCATCAATTACAGTTTTATTTTCCTTTTCATCCCTTACAAGTTTATCCACTGCTCCTAAACCATTTTCCACAATAAACAAAGGTTTTTGATAACGATCATATAAAAGATTAAGTATATATCTAAGCCCCTGTGGATCTATCTGCCATCCCCAGTCAGAAGTTTTTAAATATGGATTTGGAACTCCCGATATAATATTTCCATTTCCCAGCTTCCTTTTTTCAGGATCTGCCGTAGCACAGGAACTCATATAATAGCTAAAAGAAACAAAATCTACTGTATTTTTAAGTATTTCTTCATCTGCAGGAGATTTTTTGATCTTAATATTATTATCTCTAAAATATCTGTCCATATACTTTGGATATGCCCCTCTAACCTGAACATCTGCAAAATATAAAATTTCTCTATCCTGTCTCATTGCTTCAAGTACATCGCTTGGATTACACGTTAGCGGATAGTTTGGAACTCCTTTTGGAGCTACATCCTGAGTTGATAGTCCCTTTCCATCTTCATTATAGGCACCTTCACATTGATTAGCTGCTACCGCTCCTACACTTTTTCCCATTATAAGGTTAGCTATTGGAACTGCTGCAAGAGCATATTATATATTTTCTATGCAAATTTTTTTATCACTTCAATAACTCCCTCTTCATATTCACCATCTGTTATAATATTTGCTATATTTTTCAATCCATCTACTGCATTGGCAACAGCCACTCCTATGTGTGCTTCTTCAATTAATTCCTTATCATTCATATGATTACCTATAGTTACAACTTCCTCATCCTTTATATTTAAATACTCTTTTAACTTTTTAAGTGCACTGCCTTTTGAAATGCCTTTTGTCAGTATTTCCATATAGTCATCCTCTGATATTACATATCTAAACTCACTTTTTGAAATTTCATCCAACTCATTCCAACACTGTTTATATTTCTCTACATCGCCTATTATTAAAATTTTATTTACTTCTATATTGGAATCTAAAAGACTTTTATCTATAATTTCACATTTTATCATTTCTTTTTTTTCATAAACAGAAATCCTATCCGTGTATTTAAGGCAAAATATTTGTCCATCATAAGAAAATATAACTGAAGCACCAAGTTCCTGAAGCCTATCCAAAAATAGAATCCAAGTTTTCAAAAGAAAAGTATCCGAATAGATTTGATTGCCCCCTTTATCAATTATCTCCGCCCCATTGTATACAATATAAGGAAAACTTATATCCAGTTCTTTGATTACAGATAAAGCAGCTTCTTTAGACCTCCCCGTAGCTATGGTAAATATTTTACCTTTTCTCTCAAAATTATGTATTTCCTCTATTAACTTTGATGAAATTTTATAGCCTTCTTTGTAACTATTGACTAAAGTTCCATCTAAATCCGATACAATCATTTTAATACTCATACAAAAACTCCTTACTTTTAATTATAAAATAATGAAAATTAGAGATTCAAAAAAACTCTATATCACCCCCTTCTTTTAAATCTGCTTTTAATATTCCTATTCTGCAAACTTATTTTTAGAGGATGATTAATGGTTTTCTCAAATCTCCACCAGTAATCATTCAATCTTTTAAATATTAATCTATACTGAAAATTTATTTTTTGAATTGATGTTCCATAAAGTACTATTACTGCAGGATACACCATCCACAGATAATCCCTTTATTAAATCTAGATGTAATAATATAGGTTTTTTCTTATTATAAATCTGAAAATTCTGTTCCATTAACTCATTTAATTTTCCATTCATTAATATTATAGATTAAACTTTATATCTTAATTGTAATATTGATATGTTAATTTTATATTATAGTGAGCTTAATTTTAAGTTAATTTAAGTTTTTATGAAATTCTACACAATAAAAAAACAAATTAGATTTTTCTAATTTGTTTTTTTATCCCTTTTCTTATAAAACAGCTTTATTTATTTAAAATATTTTTAAACTTCTATTTTAAAAATATCTTATCACAACAATCTGACAAATATAGGTACTACAATTACAGTTACAACACCAACAATTACTACTGCAATACTTGCCATAGCACCTTCTACTTCTCCTAGCTCAAGACTTCTTGCTGCACCTAATGCATGGCCTGAAGTACCTAAAGCCAATCCCTTTGAAATAGGATTTTTAACCTTGAATATATTAAGAAATTTAGTACCCACTGCATAGACAATTACAGCATTTAATATTACTGCAAAAGAAGTTATTGCTGGAATTCCGCCTATTCCCTGAGCTAGAGGCAATGCAATAGCTGTAGTTGAAGCCTCTGGAAGAAGAGATTTCATAACAGCTGAATCAAGTCCCAATAGTGTAGCTATTGTATAAACGATTGCAACTGAGAATATTGATCCTACAGTAATAGAAGCCAATATCTGTTTCCAGTATTTTTTCAGTTTATCTGCCTGTTTATATAGAGGAATAGCAAAAGCTATAGTAGCTGGTTCAAGAAAGAAATTAATTATTTTTCCACCATTATTGTAATCTGCATAGGAAAAATGACCTAATTTCAAAAATAATATTCCAAGAACCATTGACATAAATAACGGTGTAAAGAGGAAGAATCCTTTACTCTTTTTAAATAATATCATACCTATACCATAGGATATCAATGATACTAAAATTCCAAAGTATGGAGTCATATTACTAGTTCCCATTTAAATCACCTCTTTCTTAGTTCTATAACCTCTAGATTCACTGCCTAATCCCACTTTGTCATCTATGGCAGCTTTATTTTTATCTTTTGAATGAATTTCACTATGCTTTAACAGCATATCAGAGAATAATCCTGTTACCCCCAGCAAAATTACTGTAGCTGCAAAAATAACCAAACATATTGCAATTCCATACTTCTGCATTAATCCAAGAGAATTTATAACTGAGATTCCAGCTGGTACAAAGAAAAATCCTATTTTAGAATTTAGAGCCATTCCAAGATCTTCTACTTGTTCAAGCTTAACTGCCTTTGTACATAAAAGAATAAATAGGATTATCATTCCTATAACAGATGCTGGCATTGGAATCGGAAGTTTACTGGCTATAAAATTTGATACAATCATAATAACTGAAAAAATTATTGCCTGCATTATAAATCCAGAAGCTTTTTTACTACTCATTTCAATCACTCCTCATATAATCTTATTAAGTAACCGTATACATTGGTGTTTTTAATAACTATCTTTTCGTTGTCTCTATTATAAATCCATATACTATAAAATTATTATTTTTTGAATGAAATGCAAAAAAAGCTGCATGAAATACATTAATGCATTCATAATTTGCAGCAGTTTTAATTTATCATATATTCATAATTTGCTTAAAGTCTTTTATATGACTTCTGCTTACAGGTATTTCTTCCTCTATATCCTGAAGCTTTAAATTATAGGTATTGTTAAACCAAGGTATTATTTCTTTTATCTTCGTTATATTCACAATATAAGACCTGTGACATCTAAAAAATTTATCTTTTGGAAGATTATTACAAAATTCAGATAAACTGAGATTAACAGTATACTTTTCTTCTCTTGTAAGTACCTCTGTAATCCTCTCTTTAGCAGTACAGTAATATATATAATCCACATCAACTACTATAATCTTATCATTTTTCCACAAATTTATCTTATTGGATATGACAGCAGAACCTTTTTCGTTATCTCTCTCGTAGGCCATCTCCAGTTTTTTTAACATGGATTTTATTCTAGATTCATCATAGGGCTTTAAAATATAGTCAAAGGCCTCAACTTCAAAAGCTTCCACAGCATGTTCTCTATAAGCTGTTATGAATACTATATAGGGTCTTTTAGAAAATTTACTTATATTCTTTGCCAGTAACACTCCATCAATAGAGGCTATATTTATATCAAGAAATATAACATCCACTTCATTTTGCTGAATGAATTTAAGCACATCAAGTCCATCTTCAAATTCATCCACAATTTCTATACTGCTAAAATTCTTTATGAAATACTTTAATTCTTCTCTTGCTAAAAATTCATCTTCTACTATTATTCCCTTCACTGAATATCACCTCACACAAATCTGCGTCCTTTACCCTATGCATAAACAGTTTATAATGTGGTTTTTTATAATCCCATCAGTTTTATTTACTCATCTACATTTCTAACATAAAACTCTATTTTGGTCCCATTTTGAAGCTTTTCGATTTTAAGTCCTTCACCATAGATAAGTTTAAGCCTTGCATGTACATTATAGATACCTATTTTGTTTTCTGGCATACTGTCATTATAAACTTTGTCTATTATTTCATCGCTAATTCCCGGTCCCGTATCCTCAATAGTTATTTTAACTTTATCTTCACAGTCCTTAACACTTATTTTTACAATCCCCTGTCCTCTCACTTTTAATATGCCATGTATCACTGCATTTTCCACTAGAGGTTCTATTATAAGACTTGGTATTTTCACATGAACTTCATCTATATCATATATAACCTTTAATTTATCTCCAAATCTTGCCTTTTCAATTTCAATATAGTCTCTAACTTGCTTTAGTTCACTTTTTATATCTATAAGTTTATCGCCTATATCTATATTATATCTTAGATAACTGGATAAATTTATAATAAGTTCCCGTGCTTTATCAGGATTTATTCTTATAAATGAAGTTATAGCATTTAATGCATTAAATAAAAAATGAGGATTTATCTTGGTCTGCAATGCCCTTATTTCAGCTTTATTGGCCATTTCTCTTATATGTTCTACCTTTGAAACTTCCATTAATGTAGATATAATTTGCGAAAGTCCCACTGCAAGACACTCCAGGGAATAAGTTATTTTATGATCTCTCTTATAATATATTTTTAAAGTTCCTATAACCTCTTCCTTATCTTTAAGTGGTATTATTATAGCAGATTTTATTTTATTATTTATGTTATATACATCAAAATTATCGTTTATAATTTCTATTTTGCCACTTTTTATAGATCTTTTAGTAGCTTCCGTTATTATTTCCTTACCAGGGTCATAGTATTCCTCATCTTCTCCCACATAGGCAAGTATATATTTTTCATCTGTTATAGCTACTGCATCCGCTTTGATATCACCTTTTATAATAGTACATATTTTTTTAAGTGATTCACTGTTTATACTTCTAAAATAGGGAAGAGTTTTATTTGCTATATCCAGTGCCAGCTTTGCCTGAGTTCCCGCTATCTTGTCTCTTTCATCTTCCACACTTTGTATTAGAAGTACAATGAATCCCACATTCACCTCTCCAAGTATCATTGGAATAGATATTTTAGATACTATATCTATTCCCAGTTGATGAGGGACACTGAGGATAAGTATAAATATCATTGTTAGACCTTCACAGAACATTCCTGCAATTATGCCAGCTATCCACATATGATTTTTCTGTATCTTTTTATTTATATACCCCGCTACAAGACCTGCTACAATACTGCTTATGAGGCAGGGGAAAGATGTTACCCCTTGTATATTTATTAAATATCTATGTAATCCAGCAACTACTCCTGTAGTTATACCAACTACCGGTCCAAATAATATACCTCCTGATATTATAGTTATGATTCTTGTATTAACCAGTGAGCCTTCTACATCTATTCCTGTGTAATTTGCAATTATAGAAAATACAGAAAATATCATACATAAAATTATCAGGTCTTTTTTTTCATAACTGTTCTTTTGAAATACCCTTCTAAATCCCTGTATTCTGGTTAAAATAAACAGGAGAATAATTAAAAAAGCAGCCCTCTCAAACAATTTTCCCATCATGTTATAAGTATATATAAATTTAGAATATAACATTTAACCTATTATCACCTCTTAGGTATGTAAAACTTAACATTAATGTGTTAACTCTATATTATAGTAAGCTTAAAATTCAGTCAACTGCATACGATTTTGAAAATATTAAAAAAAGTCAGTTACACCTTTAAATATTCTTCATATTATATATTAGCAACTAATAAAATTGTTAATTTCTATTTTATTGGTTCTCAATATAAAACAGGAGAGTGTTAAAATGTCACTGTATTATTCTTCAGATAGCGAATCCAGTCATAAAACTAATCATTCTTTAAAGAAGAAGGATTGCCCAGCTTCCACACGTGGCAATTGTCCAAGCATCTGCAAATCTTGTGGAACTAGAGAATTAATTAGAAATGGGGGTTTTGAAACTCCAGGTACTAATATAGGCCAAGCCTTCGCATATTGGAATCAATCAGAGGCTCCTAATACTGCTTTTTCAATTGTCCCTATTCCGCATGAAGGAGTTAGCGCAGCAGCAATTTTAGCTTCAGCTTTTGAAACTACCACCTCAGCATCTTTATCTCAAAATGTTATTGTAACACCAGGTTGCCTATATCAACTCAGCTTTGCTGAAGACTTGTTCCTTCTTCTTATTATTATAGGTCAATCTCCATTATCTAAATATAAAATATTAAATGAATTAAATAAATTAAAAGATGTTGATACTGCTGCTAAGCTTAATTCATTTAAAAATCTAATCACTCAACAAAATGATGAAATTAATGCTACACTTTCTGCAAGAGTTTATTATTCAAAAGGTAATACTAAATTTGATTTAATAAATACAGAAATAGGATACACTTTAAACGAATTTACCGCACCTTTTTTCGTAGACAATGGATATCATTTCCACCAAAAAGCTGCAGACATTACAGTTCCTTGTGATGTATCCTCTGTTACTGTGGAATTCCGATTTACTTTTAGAAATGTATCACTAGTATCATGGCTTTTAGATAGTGTATCTCTTCGAGCAATATCTTCAACTTCCGTTTGTCATTAATACTGGTCACTGATTATCCTTTACTACTTTATTTTTCTTCCTATAATATCATATTTTTATAAAAACATCTTTGAGGTTATCCTGCTACTTAGGATAACCTCCTATATATTAAAACCATTATGAATAATACTAAATATTATTTTCCAGTTTTTCAATTTCCTTTTGTCCTCCAATAGCTACAATTATATCATCTTTAAATACTCTGGATTCTGAAGTAAGTGATATGTTTACTTCCATTCCTCTCTTTATCCCTATAATATTTATTCCGTATTTAGCTCTTACATGGAGTTCTCCAAGACTTTTTCCCCACCACTCTTTAGGACACAGGACTTCCGCTATTCTATATTCTGAAGACAATTTTATAAAGTCCAATATATTGCCAGAAGCCATGCTGTGGGCAACTCTTATAGCAGTATCCTTTTCAGGGAAAACCACCTTATCTGCTCCTATTTTATATAAAATTTTTGCATGTAGTTCTGTATTTGCCTTTGCCAGTATATATTTTATACCCATTTCCTTTAATAATAGGGTAACTACAACACTGCTCTGAATATCCACACCTATACCTATTATGGCAGCATCAAAATTATTTACTCCAAGAGCTTTAAGATTTTCTTCCTCTGTGGCATTTGCCTGAATAGCTTGAGTTACGTAGGGAGCTATGTATTGAACATTATCCTCCCTTGAATCCACTGCCAATACATCATTTCCCAGTTCAGAAAGAGTTATGGCTATGGATTTTCCAAATCTTCCAAGACCTATAACTAAATATTGCTTTTTTTTCATATAATCAGTTACCTCCATATTCGAATTTTATCCAATTAAAATTTTACTTTCAGGATACTTTATAGATTTAGGAATTCTTCTATTTACCATAGATAATATTATTGTAAGACTGCCTAATCTTCCAAAAAACATTAGAATAGCTATAATAATTTTCCCCACAGAACTTAACTCTGGTGTAAAATTTAAAGTTAATCCTACAGTTCCAAAAGCTGATACACACTCAAATAATATAGTTTCTAAAGGTACTCCTTTCTCAGTTATACCTAACATCATACAAGATATTAGAATTAAAAACATGTCAATTATAACTATTACAATAGCCTTATATACTAAATCTTTTTTTATTGTTCTATTATATATTTCAGTATCCTGTCTGCCTTTTATTACTGATATTACTGTCATTATAATTAAAGCTGCAGTGGTTGTTTTTAATCCTCCTGCTGTGGAACCTGGTGACCCACCTATAAACATCAATATAATAGTTAGAAATTTACTGTTTCCACTTATATCTGTAAGAGAAATGGTATTAAAGCCTGCGGTTCTTGGGGTAACTGAAGCAAAAAATGATGACAACAATTTATTACTAATAGTCATATTTCCCATAGTAGCCGGGTTATTTAATTCAAATAAAAAGAACAATACAATACCAGAAATTAAAAGAAAGAGAGTCATTGTTATAACAATTTTCGAATGAAGAGATATTTTTTTTATATCCTTAAAATCCCTTAAACTATATATTTCCTGCCATACGAAAAATCCCAGGCCTCCAATTATGATTAGAAAGCCTATAGTTAATATTATTATAGGATTATTATAATATGGGGTTAAACTTCTCCCATTTCCAATAAGATCTATACCAGCGTTACAAAAAGCAGAAATTGAATGAAATATTGAATAAAACAAGCCCTTTCTAAATCCAAATTCCGGTATAAATTGGATGGATAAAAGGGTCGCTCCAATTCCTTCTACCAAAAAGGTAAATATGAGTATATATTTTGACATTTTTACAAGCCCTTGAATATTAAAAGAATTTAGAGACTGTTGAATTAATAATCTTTCTTTTAACGTTATCTTTCTTCCTAAAATTAATGCAATAAGAGTGGAAATTGACATAAATCCCAATCCACCAACTTGAATCAAACACAAAATTACTACTTTTCCAAAATCACTCCAATGAGTCCCTGTATCCACAGTAACAAGACCTGTTACACAAGTTGAAGATGTGGCTACAAATAATGAATCTATGAAATTTGTATAAGTATAATTTTGAGATGATATTGGAAGCCACAATAAAATGGCACCTATAAATATTATCAATAAAAAACCAAATATTAAAATCTGAAGTTCATTTATTTTAAATAATTTTATATTTTTAAAATTCATTGAGAAATTCTCCCTCTATTCTTTAGTATTTACACTTAACACCCTATGATAAATGTTTAATTTTATAGTTAATTATAAATGTATTTTAAAATCTGTATCTTGATTTCATTAAAACTTTTGTAAACTATTTATATAATATATTGCTCAATTTTTTATTCATTTTTCTGTACTTGTATATTCCTAAAACTATAGGGATTATACTAAATATTCCACATACTATACCCAAAACATAAGTAAAAGTATCATCAAATAATTTTATCAGTGAAATAGCTATAATAATTAAACTTATTCCTGTTCTTATATAAGCTAACAACGTTCTCTCATTAGCAAGAGCTGTTCTGTCTGCAGCTAGAAAATCTCTTAATATCATATCTTTTTTATTAAAATTATAAACTGTTTCTTCACTATTATCATCCATATTACTCATATTAAACCTGATTTCAAATTTTTATTTATATTTGTCAGTACTATTAATTAAAGTTTTTGCTACTGCTGCAAATCAGGATTTTTCACCTCACTTATCCATTTTATTGATTTCTATAAACTTACTTTTACAACATTGATATTTTATCATAAATTACTATAATATACATATTTAATTTTATTGAACTTTTTAAAGTCTAAAACAACTAAAATTATCAAATGAAACAGTACTATTATATGTAACTATTGAACTTATTAATGATAAAGCTTTTCATAATTGCACAATCAGTAGTATAATATATGGATAAGGAAATTTTTTAGCAAGAAAAGGTTTTTCAAATATCATTGGACCTATAATTTATTGGAGGATTATTTTTATGAAAGTTAACATTAAGGATGTAGCTAGAGAAGCCGGAGTATCCATGAGTACAGTATCAAGAGTTCTAAATAATAATTACCCTGTTAAAGCTGAAACAAAAAAAAGAGTAGAAGATGCAATTGAAAAATTAAACTTTAGTCCTAACGTATTAGCCCGCTCTCTGGTAAATCAAAATACCAAAACTATAGGTGTTGTAGCTCCAAGCATAGATAATCTTTTCTTTCCCACTGTAATCAAAGAAATAGAGCATATACTTAGAAAAAATGATTATTCAATTTATCTATGTGACACAGATGACAAGGCCTCCGAGGAAATAAACTATATAAAATCCCTTTTGGGAAGACAAGTAGATGGTATTATTTCCATAGATCCAAAAACTGAAAATATGAAAAATGGCTTTTATGAGGATATCAGTAAAACTATACCTCTAGTATGCATAAACGGATACAATAAAGATATTAAGTGCAATTTTGTACTAAATGACGAAGTCAGTGGATCTATTCAAGCAATGGAACATCTTATAGCTCTTGGGCATAAAAATATATTCTTTATAAGAGGTGAAAAAAGCTATTCTTATGATTTAAAGGAAAATGTCTATATAGAGTCCTTAAAAAAACATAAATTGTTGAGGAATAAAAAGATTATAAACATAGGCCATGGTAACAGCAATGAAACTGTAGAAAATACCATGAATATCATATATAGCAAATTAAAGAAAAATGTTAAATTTCCAGTGGCTTTCTTTTGCTGCAATGATTTAATTGCTCTAGGGGTTATGAATGCCTGTAAAAAATCAGAACTTCATGTACCTAATGATGTATCCATAATTGGATTTGACAACATATTAATCTCCAACATAATTGAACCAAAACTCACTACTGTAGACCAAAACATGTACCTTTTAGGAGAAAAATCTGCTAATATGATTTTAGACATAATAAAAAATAAAGATAATAATTTAAAAAGAGTACAATTAAATACAAAATTGATTATAAGAAATAGTTGTAAAAAGGTTATTTAGTTAAACATTTGAATTTAGAAGAACTCTGTTTATCTAAAAAAATATACATCATCAAGCAGTATAGCTGCCATTATCCATTAGAAAGTAGGTTTTTGTATGAAAATACTTTTGGTTTCAGATGTGGAATCTCAGTACATTTGGGATTTTTTTTCTAAAGATGCTTTTAAAGATATAGACCTCATCATATCTTGCGGAGATTTAAAAGCAGATTATTTAAGTTATTTAGCTACTATGATCCACGTACCAGTTTTTTATGTACACGGTAATCATGATCATTATTATATTGAAAAGCCACCAGAAGGCTGCATTTGCATAGATGACAAGCTTATTGTGTATAAAGATATAAGAATTCTAGGACTGGGCGGCAGTATGAAATATAAAAAAGGTCCATTTCTATATACCGAAAGCCAAATGAGTAAACGAATACAAAAACTTAAATTTAAACTATTTTTAAATAAGGGTTTTGATATACTTGTGTCTCACGCTCCTGCCAGCGGCATCAATGATGATAATGATTTATGCCATGAGGGCTATAGATGCTTTAATAGGCTTATAGATAAATATTCTCCGAAATATTTTTTACATGGACATGTGCATATGAATTATGGTAAAAAGCCAAGAGATACTATATATAATAATACTACAATAATCAATGCTTATGATTACTATATATTAGAATATTAAAATTAAAACCTCTCAATAGAAATAACTCTTAGAATATCCCTATTAAGAGGTTTTCAGCTATATATATTTCTCAGCTTCTACGTTGTCTACAAACCAATCTATATTTAAAATTTCATAAGGATTTGCCTGCTGATCTTCAGATAATCTAAGCTTTCCGGTATTATCATAAATTTCTCCTGTAAAAGGATTAAACTCATGGGTTATTATCATTTTTCTCATAGCTTCTACAAGCTTTTGAAGGGATATTGGAACATATTTTTTAGAATAATATATATCTACTACCCCTTCTGCCATACCATACCAAAAGTTAATCAGCTTTGAATTGGAATTAAACATATTTACAATAGTTCTAAAACTGTCATTTAATATATTATTGAGTATCTTTTCATAGTATATTCCCCAATTCCAGATAGGTGCGGCAAGATATTTATCTGGTTCCTCACTTCCCTTTTGAAAACTGCACAGCATAGAGTAGACTCCAAATTTTTCTGTTTCAGTTCTTGCTACTTTAAGATTTCTATTGGAGATAACATCACATTTTTTGTCCAGAAGCTTTGTTTCCACATTGGTAAACTTCTCATGGCTATTCCATTCTCTGGTCCATGCTACCTTTACCTCTGAATAGGGATTCACCAGTTTGGCTCCAAGGGCAAAAGAATTTATGGCAGAAATTACTTCCTTAGAAGGACTAGTAGCAGAATATCCTATTATATTGGTCTTTGTCATAGCGCCTGCTATCATACCCGTTAAAAATCTGGGTTCATAAACTCTTCCAAAATAACAGCTCATATGCTCATAAGGTCTATCATCTGAACAATTAAAGAACTTAACATTTGGATATTCCATAGCACATTTTAATGTAGCACTTCTAAATATAGGACTAGTAGTAAAAATCACATTATTTCCCTCTTCTGCAAGAGCTTTTATATATTCATAGTCAAAGGCATTCTCTGGCACACCTTGAATATATTTTGTAATAATTTGGTCAGAAAGTTTATCCTGTACATACCTTCTTCCAAGTTCATGCCCATAGGTCCAGCCTGAAGTCTTGATATTTCTGGCATATACAAAAGCTACCTTTAGTTTTTTAGGTATACTTATTAAATTTGGTATCCCCGTCAATCTTTTAGGAGAATCCTTTTGCTCATTAGTTTGAATTTTTACATCATCTTTCTTAAAATGAGTTAATTCCTTCATAAGTTGTTTCAATCTATTACTAAGTTTTTCTCCCGTCAATTGGTCATTTATTCCATATAGAGAAATATACTCTAAAAAGGCATCTCCTGTAGTTATTGGAAGTTTGCCTCCTCCCATTTTAAGATATACTTCTCTAAAAGTATCATATTTAAATTTTTTAAAATGTTCATATTTATCCTCTTCCAAGTAAAGTTTAGGATTATATGCCTCAAGCATAGATAGAAGTTTATTAAAACTGTGTTTTTTTGTAAACCATATACAATTAAGCTTTGTCTTGTTGTAAAAATCCATAAACTCATAATATATGGTATTAGTTATATCATTTTTATTTTTTTTAGGTACTAATCTTATAACCTCAGCTCTTATGGAAAAGGCCTTTAAAGATTTAAGTACACTTACTCTTTTATTTCCTTCAATTACATAGAAGTAGTTTAGATATTCATATACTTTTATTGGTTGATTTATACCTTCCTCTAAATGGCTTTCATATAGAGCTATCCACTTTGTTCTAAATTCTGAGTCCGTATCAATTGCAGGCATAAAACTCTTTGAAAAGGCATTACTTCTAGAATTTGAATAAGTGCCAACTATTTTTTTTAGAGGTATTTCAAGAGTTCCCAAATCCACATTGGCAACAATTTCTTCATTTTTTAATATTTCATCAAGGCAGATAAGAGGTCCTTTAGACATAAGTTCTCTTTTACCTATTTTACTCATTTCTCTATAGTGTTCCTTTGCTTCCATTTCCAAAATGAGGCACCTCCCCCTAATCAATACATATAATATACAAATATATATTAATTATTTTATCATATAAATTATACTGGAAGTTGGCAATTTTACATATATTTTTATTAAAATTCATCATTTTTTCTAAGCTCTTTTATGATTCCATCTACATGTATATCTACGGTATTTAAAAAGGGAATATTGAGTTCTCCATTTTTTAATATAATAGGTATTTCAGTACACCCTAAAATTACTCCATCAATGGATTCTTCTTTTATCATTCTTCTAATTATATTTAGGAAACCTTCCTTAGTTCTCTTGTTAATAATTCCATTTTGAAGTTCTGTCACTATCCTTTGGTTAATATATTCCCTCTCTGCCTTTCTTGGAATTACTATATCTATAGCACTTTTTAAAAAGCTATCCTTGTAAAAGGACTCTTCCATAGTGATAATTGTACCAAGAAGTCCCAATCTTTTAAGTCTCAACTCCTTAGCCCTTTCACGGGTTTCTTCAACAATGCTCAGCACAGGCATAGGAGCCAGTTTCTTTACCTTTTGAAATACTATATGAGGAGTATTAGATGATATAACAGCAATGTTAGCACCTGCTATATATAAATTATTAAGAGAACTTACCAGCATATCCACAAGCTTATACCATTGCTTTGTGGATATAAAATGTAAAACTTCCTTCATATCTATACTATCTATTATTATTTTAGGATAACTTCCATCTTTTTTTAGATTTTTATATTTATATATTAGAGTTTTATAATAATCAACTGTAGATTCAGGGCCCATCCCTCCAACAATTCCAATTTTCATTTTTACCCTCCTAACTGCTGCTTATACATTTAACCTATAATTTATAATTACTAATATAAATATATTTCTGTTACAATAAAAAAATATTTATCTTCTTGTAAATAATAAGAAGATAAATATTTTTTATTACATAAAGTAATCGTAAATAAATAATGCTATGGAAAACTTCATTCTGGAGTAATAGCTCTTAAAATCGATTTCACTTAACTCGCTTATCTTATTTAGTCTATTCTTAAGAGTATGTCTATGTATAAAAAGCTTATTTGATGTATCGGATATATTACATTCATTCATTAAATAGAGCTTTAATGTATCCATATAGTAGCTTTTATGTGAATTATCATAATTCTCAATGGGCTTTAATATACTATAGGAAAAATCAATAGCATAATCATTATTCCGCATGCTTTCTAATAGTTTAATTATTTCTATATCTTCAAAAGAACAGACTCCTCGCTTTGCGCCTATTTTTTCCAGCATCTGCTGACTTGCTATACAATCATTAAATGCACCAATTAAGTTATCTATGTCTTTTAAAATACTTGCTCCAATAAATAATTTAATTTGTAACTCATTAGATAGATTGTTAAGTATCTTGGAAATATTAAAGGATATATCTTGAAAGGTTATTTCTTTTTTCAATGATATGATAAAAAGTATCTTTTCCCCAAACCATTCTATTTCCACTTCCGAACTTACACTGACAAGATATTCTTTTAGCCTATTTATGCTTTTCAAAATCATATTATTGGTTATTGCTGCATTATCATAATATACAGACATCAATAATAGATATACTTTGGATTCTTCCTTATTTTCAATCATCTTATTGATATAATTATTACGACTGCTATTAAGTATATTATTTAATTTATTTCTAAGATTAAACACATCTGAGTTATCCTGTATATTTGATTGATTATTTATATTTTCTATTAAAACATGCATAATAGTTGAAAAAGTTAAATTAGGTGGAAGTTCAATTACTGGAAAATCATATCTATCTCCAGATTCTTTAATGTATTCAGGAATTTCATCTATATAATATCCAGTTTGTATTACTATTCCACAAAGTCCTCTCTTTTTCAATTTTGGAATTAAGTCTTTAAACTGACTTTCATTATCAATTTCATATCCTGTAGTAATAAGCAATTCTCCCTTTTGCAGTGAATCCAAGGCATCAAGTATTTCCATCAGATTAACCCACAAAATCTCATTGCTAATTCCCTTTTCCCCAGCTACTATTTTTGCTCCTTCCAGCAAATTAAGTTCTACTATGTTTCTCACCATAAAAGCCAATACTATAATCCCTCCTTTCTCAACTTAATATACAAAACTGAATTGCTGATTAAAAATAAATTTTATTTTCAATTATAGCATATGCAAATGCCTAAATTACATCCAATATATGTTATATCTAAAACAAAGGACTCTCTGTTTATATAAGTTTTCTGTTTGTCATTTCAGTTACTGCAAAAGTAGCCACATCATCTGCAAACTTTCCTGGACCAAAGCCAGCATCATAACCTAATTCTTTGGCAAGCTCATAAGTTATTCTGGTTCCGCCGCATATAAGTATGACTTTATCTCTAATACCTTCCACCTCTAAAAGTTCCACTAAATTAGTAAGATTTTTTATATGGATATTCTTTTGAGTAACCGTTTGAGAAACTAGCAGTACATCTGCATTAAGGTCTATGGCTTTCTTTACAAACTTCTCATTTTCCACTTGACTACCAAGATTATAGGCATCTATCATATCATATCTTTCAAGTCCATAATGCCCTGCATAACCTTTCATATTCATTATGGCATCTATTCCTACCGTATGGGCATCAGTACCTGTACTTGCACCAATAACAGTTATTTTTCTCTTAATATTTTCCTTTATATACTCATTTATTTCTTCCATACTCATAGTTTTTATATCAACAGATTTAACAGTTATCTCTGTATAATTAATATTATGCTCTGTATTACCATATACTACATAAAAAGTAAATCCATTGTCGAGTTTTTTATGACATACTACATCTATGTCTCTCATGCCCATTTTTTGTGCCAAAATTTTTGCTGCTTCTGTAGACTTTTCACAGTCCTCTAACGGAAGTGTAAAACTTATCTGTACTTTACCATCGTTCATAGTGTCACCGTAAGGTTTCACATTTTTTAAATCAAGTGTTTTATCAAACTTTTTTTGTTCCAGAGAATATAATCCTCCACCCATACTACAACACCTTCTTTCCTTTATTTTATAATATGCTAACAGTGTATTTTACTGCAATTTAAAACAAATCTCACAGATTTCAAATTAATACTATCTCACAGATTTTACATCATAAGCTCTATAAATGGATTAAAATAGCTTTCATCTTTCACAATTACTCCATCAAGACCTTTTCCCATTTCTCTAGATCTTTTAATACCGGCAAAAGCTCCCTTCTCCAATGTGTTAAAAAGGCCATCTTTTTCAATCTTTTCCAAAAGACTGCATGCCTTTTGAAGTATAAAAGCAGCTCTCTTTTGAATTATGCCATCCTGCTTGAATTCAATTTCATCTCCAAGACTCTTCATGGCATTGAATACATAGGAAGCATTTTCTATGGAAAGTGCTCTATCAGACATAAAAGGTGTATGAATAGCTTCTGTCATCATACCTAAAAGATGTATTTTTTGTCCAGTCATTATAGTCACCATATTAAATAAGGCATCTTGAACATGTCCTTTAAAAATATTTCCTGTCATGTATTTTGTAGGAGGCATATATTTTAAAGGTGCTTTACTGAATATTTCCCTTGCCATCTGTGCTTGAGCAAGTTCATATACAAAAGAATTCTCCAGATTAGGATCAATTTCAAAAGCATGACCAAGTCCCATTTGTTCTTCTCTAATACCTGCTGTTATAGCAAATTGCTCATTTATAAATTGGGAAGCCAATACGGTATGTGCTTCTTCAAAGGCATCCGCTGTAGTTAAATAATTATCTTCGCCAGTATTTATAATTATCCCTGAAAACCCATTTATTACTCTTGAAAAATATTGATCTATAAGGGTTCGTTTCATATTTATATCTCTAAACAGTATTCCATATAGCGCATCATTCAGCATTACATCCAGTCTTTCCAATGCCCCCATAGCTGCAATTTCAGGCATACACAATCCTGAGCAATAATTACATACTCTTATATATCTTTTAAGCTCTTTTCCCACTTCATCTAAAGCTTTTCTCATAAGTCTGAAATTTTCCTGAGTAGCATAAGTACCTCCAAAGCCCTCAGTAGTTGCTCCATAAGGTACATAGTCAAGTAGGCTTTGTCCTGTGGTTCTTATAACTGCAATTATATCGGCTCCCTGCCTTGCTGCTGCTACAGCTTGGGTTATATCCTCGTATATATTTCCAGTAGCAACAATTACATATAGATAAGGTCCTTCCTTATCCTTATATTCAGCAATTAAGCTATCTCTTTTTTCCCTGTTCTTTTTTATCTTTTCTATGCTGATTTTTGCAATATCTAAAGCTTTTTGCATAGTTTCAAATTCATCTTCAGATTTAAAAGTTTTAAGGTCTATATTCCCCTTTGAAACCTCTACTGCCACTTCCTGAGGTGAAAGTCCTGTAGCAATAACAGCATTACTCATATAATAAGCTGCTCCTTTAGATAAATGATTACCTTCATTAATATTATCTACCACTACATTAGGAAGAGGTACTCCGTTGTCATTTACGCCGTCAATACCAATTAATCTGCATATGGTTCTTTCTACAGATACAGTAGTATGTTTATCAATAAACCTTTGTACATCACTTGATATATTTCCTGCAGATTTTCTCGCCTTTTCTACCAGTTTAAAGTCTAAATTAAGTTTATATTTCATATTTCCTCCTCCTTTTCATATAATACTTTAGCAATATTTATAATTTCTTCATCTATCCCCATTAAAGAGCATATATTTATGGCATCCCTTGGTATAGATGTATATCTATCAACTTTTTCTAAAGTATAATCCATGTGATCATTTATAAGTTTAAGGTAATCTTCTTCCTTAACTGCAATATTTTTTAATTCATTAAAATCTACATATCTAAGTCCCTTTACCTGATAGTGAAAATTGGCAAAAGAACAGACACCATCATAATGAGTAGACATTATACATATAGAATCAAATTTATTTAAATACTGCAGCAGTGCCTTTGTAATATTGGCTCCTTCTGTAGGATTTGTACCTTTTGCAAATTCATCAAGAATAATAAGTCCTCTTTCACTCTTTATTCTACTTAATATATACTTTATATTAAAAATTTCTCCTCCAAAACTGCTAAGTCCATTTTTTATGGATTCCGAATCTTCCGATAAAAAATATATAAAATCCAATAAAGTAAACTCAAAGCCTTTTGCAAATACAAAAAAACCTGTAGATGCTAACATATAATTAAGAGCTATTATACTTAGAAGTACAGTTTTTCCACCCATATTTGCACCTGTTATAACAGTAGTCCCTTTCAGAGCCTCAATAGATACAGGTGAAAAAATTCCTCCTCGTTCTTCTACTTTATTTTTAACCATAGGATTTACTCCCATATCCATTTTTATTCTGTTGGATATAACAGGTCTTGCCATTTTATATGCAACTGCAATTTTAGCCTTGGCAAAGATCAAATCAAAGTTTCCTATAGAGATGGTCTGTTGTATCATTTTATCTGCATATTGTGAAATTGTTAAAGACAGAGCCTTTCTTATTTTAAATTCCTCTTCTCGTTCTTCACTTATAAGCTGCTGCCTTTGTTCTAGTAATTGTTTCTGTTTTATCCTATCTTTTTCTTTAAAAAGAGTTTTGTTAAATTCTTTTTTCTTCAAACGTATTATCTTTAGTTTTGAGGAATATTCATCATATACATAAAAATCTGTACTTCTATATTCCAGTGGATTTAATAATTTATACACTTCTGAAAATTCATGAAAAAATATTTCCGTAATATCCATTTCACTTTTTTTATACAGATCTTTAAATTCAAAACATAAACTTACAAAGCATTTTATTTCATATAATTCTACTTCATCAAGTACCTGTCCCTCTCTGCATCTTATAAAAGTGTTTCTTATATCCTTAAATCTCATCAATGTATTAGAAATATTACTATTGAGTTTAGCATCATTTATTAGGGAAAAACATCTTTCAATATTATTATATTCCAGTAAGAGTTTTTCTTTTTCCCTTATAATTTGCAGATGTGAAATCAAATTCCTTCCATAGGGAGTTAAAATGGAAAGTTTATCTAGAACATAATAAAATCCGATCTTATCTAGAATATCTTTTTTCATATAATTCATTTTCTCACATCCAAAGCATAATCCATTACATTGAAAACGGGAATATCTGTTTCTTCCTTTAATCTATTGAAAAATTCATTATAATCTAAAACATATCCAGAAGGAGATGTAGGATTTACACTTATACCTATAATATTTATATTATTTTTCACTTTCAACTTACCACCTTTATATATGAATTCAGTATATCTATTTTTGTCTAACAATAGCTTAGTTCCATCTTCCACTACAAAAGTTACAGATTTAAGATTTAAATTGGACTTTATCATATCATCTACAAGATTATTGGTAAAAGCACCTTTTATAAATACAAAGTCTAAATCCTTATTAAAATTAGATATAATTTCTTTTGAAGCACTTATAGAAGTCTTCAGAACACTCTTTTTTATATTATTTCCATATATAAAAGCAATCCTGCAATCTTCCATATTATCCTCATATATTTTAGAAATATTATATTCCACCGCATCAAGAGAAAATAAATTTAATACATTTAATGTGTCTTCCACCAAAACATTCACATCCTCTGAAAAAGCTGCTCCAGTACAAAGTATAGATGCCTCAGTGATTGAAGGATCAGCAAAGCTTTTTTTAGATAGAGCTCCGTCTACAATTATATGCTGGCACTTAAACTCTTTAAGTTTTTCTATAACAGCTTTAATCTGAGTGTTAATAGATGGTCCAGCTATTTCCACAAAGCCAGAATAAATACTCTCTCCAATTATTACAGGTCCAAGGGGAGTATTTATGTCCATAACCTGAAGTATTTTAAGAGTAGAATCACTTCTTAGAAAACTTGACTTTGAAGTTGCAATTAACGTATTTTCATCAATATAAATTTTAGGCTTAGGAGTTAAAGTTACTATATCTTCTTCTTCACCATCTCTTCCTACAGAAGTAATTCCTATTTTCCTTCCTTTTAGCTGCTGAATTAAAAAGTTTAATGTAGTGGTTTTTCCCGTATTCTTTTCCATGCCTATTATAGATATGGTTCTATACTTATATAATTTATCTATAAATAGCTTGAAATCCCTTAATCTAGCGTTAATCTCTAACATAGTTATACATTTTTAGACTTATCCCTTAATTCTTCATGTTCTGAAATAAATTTTTGAGTCCTCATCTTTCTTTCATTTCCACCACATTCTATAGTAATATTCTCACCATTTAACAATCCCGAGATACCAATTCTATGAACCTTTTTCTTACCTCTGCATACTTCACAGTGACAATCAGGACTGTAATTTTTAGGTTCTTGATAAGTAGTTATTACTCCTTCAAAATTTCTCATTATTACTTTATCATTACTCTGACTTATCATATAGTTAGGCATTATAGGAATTTTTCCGCCGCCGCCAGGTGCATCTACTACAAAAGTAGGAACACAATAGCCTGAAGTATGCCCTCTAAGTCCCTCTATTATCTCTACTCCTTTAGATACTGAGGTTCTAAAGTGGCTTAATCCCATAGAAAGATCGCATTGATAAATATAGTAAGGTCTGACTCTTATTTTTACAAGTTCATTTACAAGTTTTTTCATTACATGAACACAATCATTAACTCCTCTTAAGAGAACAGATTGATTTCCAAGAGGTATACCGGCATTTGCCAGCATTTCACAGGCTTTTTTAGATTCTTCTGTTATTTCATTTGGATGATTGAAATGAGTATTAAGCCATATTGGATGATATTTTTTAAGCATATTAACAAGGTCTTCTGTTATCCTTTGAGGCATAACCACAGGAACTCTTGATCCTATTCTTATTATTTCCACATGAGGTATAGCTCTTAATCTCTTTATTATATATTCAAGTTTATCATCACTTATTAAAAGAGCATCTCCTCCAGATAAAAGTACATCTCTTACTGCTGGATTTAAAGAAATATATTCTATACATTTTTCAATTTGCTCCATTGGAAGGAAATTATCCTTATGACCTGCAAATCTTCTTCTTGTACAGTGTCTGCAGTACATAGAACATTGATCTGTTATAAGCATAAGCACTCTATCTGGATATCTGTGAGTAAGTCCTGGCACAGGAGAATCTCCGTCTTCATGAAGGGGATCAAGAAGATCTTCATTTGAAATGTACATTTCATCAATGTCAGGGATTGCCTGTTTTGCTATTGGATCAAACTCATCTTCTGGATCTATTAATGATAAATAATAAGGTGTTATAGCCATTCTAAATCTTTCCAGACATTTTTTCATCTGGTTTTCTTCATCTTCAGAAAGCTTTACATACTTCTTCAATTCCTCTACTGTTTCTATTCTATTCTTAAGCTGCCATTTCCAGTCATTCCATTCACTATCTTTTACTTCTTTAAAAAGTTTGTATCTTCTACTCTTCACCATAATAAAATCTCCTTTTAATAAGCAGCCAAGCATATTCAAATAGATAACTATACTATCTAAATTTCCTATGTCTCAGGCATATCTCTTTTCAAAAATTTCTTTAATTATATTGGATTCTCTAAGCTCATGAAGAGCTATTTCTGCATGTCCCTTAGTATACCCATTTCCTATATAGAGCTTCACGTCCTTACCTACACCCTCTGCTCCCAGTGCGGCTTTTGTAAAGCTTGTAGCCATTGAAAAGAAATAGGAAGTCCCATTATCTTTTACAGGTAGTATTGTAGACATCTCTGTATTTTCCACATTTACGCAATTAATAGATATATCAAATTCCTCTCCATTGTTAGCTTCCAGTGCCTTATTTAAGACTTCTATAGGATTTGATGCATCTGCTAAAATTACTTCATCACAAAATCCAGTTTTAATGAGTTCTTCTTTATCTTTTTCAAAGGCAACAAGACCCACTACTTTACCTGTTGGTCCAACTCTCTTTTTTGCTTCATAAGCACAAAGTACACCCGATTTTCCAAAAGAACCTAATATAAGCACATTATCTCCAGGCTTTACCAATTTTGAAACTTGTGCTGGGGCTCCTGCCACATCAAGTACCGCAAGAGCAAGATTCTCACTTAAATCAGAAGGCAATTTTACATATAAGCCGCTTTCAAAGACTACTGCTTTTCCTTCTATTTCAACTCTATCTATTTCCTTGTATACATTTTTTATTTTATCTATTCTAAGAGGTGTAAGGGATAGAGACACCAGAGTAGCTATTTTATCACCGACGTTAATATCAATCTTTCCAATAAGATCTTTACCTATCTTTTCAACTGTCCCTATAAGCATTCCGCCAGAACCTGTAACAGGATTTTGCATTTTGCCTCTTTCAGCTACTATATTCATTATGCTCTTTTTAATTCTTTCCACGTCACCACCCTCTGCTTTTTCAATTTGAGTAAAACTTGCTGAATCTATATTTAGAGCATTTACATCTATAAGAATTTCATTGTCATAGATATTCATATCATTGGATATCTTTACAGCCGCTTGAGGTAAAGTGCCTTTAGGCTCTATAACTCTATTAACACCATATTTATCACCTATCATTTACTTACATGCCTCCTCTTATCTGTATATATTTAAAATTTCTCTTGCTTCCTTTGGAGTAGCAACTGGTCTTCCTATATGTTTTGCAATATTAACTACCTTTTCAACCATCTGCCCATTTGATTTAGCAAGTATGCCCTTGTCAATATAAATATTGTCTTCAAATCCAACTCTTACATTGCCCCCTGCTGCTATAGCCATAGCTGCCATAGTAAATTGTGCTCTCCCCACACCTGTTACAGTATAAGTTGATCCCTCAGGTATACTTCCAATCATAAAGGATAGATCCCTTAAAGTTGCACTTGTTCCTCCTCTAAGTCCCATTACAAAATTAAATTGAAGAGGTCTTTCTAATAGACCTTCTCTATAAATTCTAAGGGCCGTATCTATCATACTCTTATCAAATACTTCTATCTCTGGTTTTACATGAAACTCTTTCATTTTTTTTGCGAAATAGTTTATAGTTTTTTCTGTATTTACAAATATATCATTTAACCCAAAGTTTAAAGTACCACAGTCTAAACTTGCCATTTCTGGTTTTAAATTAATGCAATCTAATCTTTCATCATCACTCATACCGACTGCCCCACCGGTAGATAACTGAATTATTACATCATTACATTTTTCCTTAATGGCTGTAATACATTTTTTAAATACTTTTATATCTTGTGTAGGGGTACCATCTTCTTCCCTTACGTGGAGATGAATTATACTGGCACCAGCTTTATATGCACTTTCAGCTTCCCTTGCAATTTCTTCAACAGAATAAGGTATATCAGGATTTTGCTCTTTTGTTACTTCTGCACCGCATATAGCTGCAGTAATAATCAATTTTTCCATATCATTCCTCCACTAAGTAATTTGAAAATAAACACTGCGCCCACAGTATTATATATAAGATAAATACATATCAACTAATTATTTTTATGATATATGACTTTTGAGCCGTTATTTAGCTCTTCTCTGCTTATCTTTTGGTACTACACATACCCCAACAGCTTTACAGACAACAATGGCATTTTCAAGAAAATCCGCTGCTGAATCATTGATATCTGTTCTTTGAGATATTACTTTTCTGGCTTCAAAACTCATTTTTCGTGATGTGTTACCTACTTTAGTAATACTTCCAACAACCTCTATATAATCCCCGGCATAAACTGGAGCAATAAATTCTACACTTTCATAAGCTTTAAATAGGCCCTCATCTCCATCATGCTTTATTAAAAGTTCCGTCGCCACATCACCAAATAAAGCAAGTATTTTAGCACCATCTACCAGATTTCCACCATAATGTGCGTCATTATTGCCCATCCTAAGTCTTATAACTGATTCATACATAAGATCTCCTCCCCCTAACATAATATGTAGAAATTAATAATATGAAATTAATAAATGAATAAATTTCAGTTATAAAATTCTAAATCTATCACTTATTTTTATCTTATTGAAGCAAGTTCTTAATTCAAGTGGGAATTCTTTTACCCCATCTGAATTTTAGAACTGCAAATGCATGGCTTACTTGGCGTTGAACTCCCACTTGAATAAGGGGGAGACTTACGCAAGTTAGTCAGGTTAAAATTATAGTATACATAATAATTCGATAATTTAAAGCCAAATACATTATCAAATTATCAAACATTTTGAATATGTTTTATTATAATTCTTTTTTTAAGGCTCTACAATCAACGTTCTGTATGTAAATATTCAGTATGTATGTACATGTTGTACATTGTATACCTATTCATTAAATTTCAAGGTGTCCATATTTAATTATTTTTGATGTAGCATAACAAAAAGCTGTCTCACAATACATATGTATTGTGAGACAGCTAATGATCAATATTATTTTTAAATTTGGAAGTATTTTATTAATTCTATTGATAATATATTACAAAAATATATTACTATTTATGAATGTCATAAACTTTTGAATATATACTTTTTTAACAAAATTTCAGTGTTATAATATATGTCATAAAATGATTTTTAACCAATTAAATTCAAAGAAATATATTTATATCATAAACATAGCAACTACTATAGTAGCTAAAAGTCCTGCAAGTACAGGTATTAAATTTCTTCTAGCTAGTTCGGTTGGCTTTACATTACATATTGCAGCAACAGGTATAACTCCCCATGGAATTATTGTTCCTCCTCCGACCCATACTGTGGCTATCTGTCCTAGGGCAGCAAGTACTTCTCTATTTCCACCAGTTGCTGTGGAAAAAGTTTGAGCTAACGATCCCACAAGAGGAAGTCCTGAGAAACCAGATCCATCAAGTCCTGTTATACCACCTATTGCAGCCTGCATTAAAGCTATTGGAAATTTTGCCATAGGAATTATTCCAGCTAAGTACATTCCTATATCATTAAGTAATCCTCTAGCATTAGGCCCTAATATGGTCTTTGCAGTTTCTTCGCTTCCCATGAAGAAAAAAGATGCTATTACAATTACAGGAGCAAATATCTTTATACCAAATATAAATCCTTCTTTTAGATTATCTGTTATTCTTTCAAGAGATTCTGATAGATTACCATGTAAAACTGTAACTATAGACATTATTATTATTGCAGTTCCTCCTACAAGTGCAGTAGCATCTCCACCAACTATGTGATATTTACACATAAAGATTACATCAATTATAAAAGCTGCTGGTGTTATTACAGCAATAAATAATCTAGCTGCAGAAGACTTACTTTTACTGTTATCTTCTTCTATTACACCATTTACCTCAGCTTCTGGAGCCAAAGTAGCTGCTATTTCATTCTCATACTGAGGATTTTTCTTAAGGTCACGTAACATCATAAAAAATGCAACTCCAACAGTTACAACACTCATAACTATCCATAATGGAAGCATAGCCTTCATTACAGCTAATGTACTAACTCCTGCTGCTTTACCTGTTATTGCAGGTGCCCCCTGTATAAAGAAGTCAGAAGATAAACCCATACCGTGTCCAAATAAATTCATTGCGCTGGCTGCCCAAATAGCAGGTAATCCAACTTCTAATGCTGCTGGCAGTAATAATGCTCCAATAAGAGCAACTGCAGGTGATGGCCAAATAAACCAGGATACAATTAACATTACAAATCCTATTACAAAGAAAGCCATTTTCTTGGTTCTAATAACCTTTTTTATAGGTTTCATCATCAATTCATCTGAACCTATATCACTTAATGATCTTGACATAGCAACAACTAATGATATTACAACTATTATTCCTAAAAATTGAGTACCTGATTCCACTACAGAATTATACATAATCTGTACTGCTTTAAGTAAATTTCCCGAATAAACAATTCCTATTAGGAAGGTACCTATGATACAAGGAAGAACAATTTCTTTTTTCATTAATAAAGTTACAATTATAACTATAGTCATTATTATGTAGATGTAATGCAGAATACCTAAACTTACCATTATTAACTACCTCCATAGTGTAATTTAATTTTAAATTACCTCTAAATTTATTTTAAATTTTGGAAGTTCTTATACAATACTACTCATTGATAAATAAATTGTATTGTATAAGTATTCCTTAGTTTTAAACCCATAATTATCTATAGAATAATTTTATTTTGCTCCCTGCAGATTTAATTCACTTGGTACTTCAGTCTTATAAGAGAAAATATCTTTTAATTGTAGTTCTTCAACTTTATTTTTAATATCAGAATTATTTATAGTATATAATCCTAATTCTTTCATTCTATCGAAAAGTACTGATCCTGAAAAAGTATATTTCTTAGATAATCCTTCTTCTGTTTCCATTTGTTCTTTTACATATGCAATTGCTTCTCCTATAGCTAATTGTCTTGGAATTTCCAGTTGTTCTTCTCCCTTATAGAATTTAACGCTGTTATATGCAGCTAGAGTTCCTGTAACTATTGCTTCAGTATGTCCAACTAAAAGTCCAGCTTTTTCACCAGCGCAGAATAGATTATTTACCCCTTCTACCTTAAGCTTATTATCTCTTGGTGCCATAGCAAAATATCTCATAGAATTACCTTTTCCACCAGCATATGGATCTTCATATCTTGCATTTTCAAAACCAGGTATCATTCTTAATTTTGCAAGCTCATAATAAGGTGTCATTAATTTTGCATGTCCTGTATCTAAAAGAATTACATTTTTCTTAAATTCTTTTAAAGCATATTGTTGACAAGCTTTTATATCTAAATGATCCTCTATAAGTTCTTCTGGTATAGGTATTACAGCTACACCTTTTGTGTTCAACTCTTCAACTATTTCAGATGACAAAGATTCTTTATATAATTTGCATGAACCACTCATAGCTCCTACAGAACCATTTGCCTTTTTACCAACATATTCTTTTATGCCAGTAAGTCCTGTCAAACTTACTCTTCCTCCAAAGCTTGGACATCTTAATATACACATAGCACATCCATTACCATATTTAGTACAATTATTCATAGGTCCTGCTGTTCCTGTTGTATCTATAAATACATCAGCCTCATAGACATTACCTTTTGCATCTTCAACGCTGACTATAGAATTATCCTCCATATTAGCTTTTGTCATTCTTGCTTCAAAAACTACATTTACACCAATTTCTTTAAGATAACTTAATACAGCTGCAGGAGTTTTTCCTATGTCATATAAGTTGGCATGACTATGTCCTGGGAATTCTATATTCTTATGTTTTGAATTATCATCTACAATCTTAAATATTTCTCCTCCGCCCATGGCAATTAATTCTTCAGTGGCAGTATAACGTCCATTATTTCTCATTATTCCACCAACTAAGCCTGTTCCTAAAAGCATATCAGTTCTTTCAAGTAGTGTAACTTCTGCTCCACCTTTTTTTGCACATACAGCTGCTGCACATCCAGACCAGCCTCCACCAACAATAACTATTTTCATATTTAGTTCCTCCTTGATTTTTATTACTTTAAATTTAAAATATTTAATGCATTAAGCTATAAATCAACCCTATGTCCATATTAAATTATTTACATTAATTGTATTTTTTATGTAACATCAAACATTATACTTAATATTAATTTACTGCAACAAAATTTAACTTCAATAGAATTTATCTATTAAAATTTGGACAATAAATTAACAACATATATAATTATTTAACTGATATAATACTAAAATACTTGGGATCTCTAGAATTTTAACAAACATGGGCGTGTCTATTATAAAATACTGTTGATATGACAGATGCAAAAGTTTTACAACTGTAATAGAATCCTCAATGTAAATGTATAATATAGATTATTCTTTTCATTTACAATTTTTACTAATCAATTTAACTGTGGGCAACGGGTTAAATTAATTAGTAATATATCATAATATTTTTAATTAAGCAATAATATATTTAAAAATTTATCAAATAAATAAAATTTATAATTTTTATAAAAAAATTTTATAATATAAAAAATAGTTCCTTATATTGTAGTAAATTCTATTCATTTCACTATGTTATCCATTTACATGTACAAGTTGTATATTTATATCTAATTTTTACATACAATTCGTTGATTGTTTGACATATAAAAATAAATTATAATGAGTTTCAAGAAATTCATTAACAACTTGATAATATAATCACTTTAAAATTACATTATTATCATCGTCAATACATAATTATAATAATATTAATTGTCAACTTATAAAAAATATTGATTGTCAATTTAAGCCTATTGGTAATATAAGCTACCAATAGATGAGATTTACTAATAACTGGAGGAGAAGCCTTATGGAAAATATTATTGCAAGAGATATTGAAAGTATTGAAATATCAGGAATAAGAAAGTTTTTTAATGCCCTGCAAAACTATCCAGATGCCTTATCATTTGTTTTTGGTGAACCAGACTTTCCAGTACCTGAAAAAATTAAAACCGCAGTATCAGAGGCCCTTGATTTAGGAAAAACAGGGTATACTTCTAATGCCGGAATACCTGAATTGCGAGAAGAAATCTGCAAGTATCTACTAGAAAAGAATATAAAATACTCACCTGATGAGACAGCTTTAACTGTTGGCTGTGCCGAAGGTCTATTATGTGCTTTTAAAGCTGTTATCAATTCTGGTGACAAAGTTCTTATACCAAATCCCGGCTTTCCTTCTTATAAATCACTTTTAAAATTGTGTGGTGCAGATCCAATTTACTATGAATTCAACGATGACTTTTCCATTAATATAGAGGATCTAGAATACAAATTAAAAATACATAAGCCTAAAGCCATTGTATTATGTTTTCCTTCAAATCCAACCGGAGCTATACTAAGTAAAAATGACAGGGAAAGTTTATATGAAATAATAAAAAACAATAACATTATAGCTATAAGTGATGAAATCTATTGTGAACTCTGTTTTGATGAATACTATACTCCTATACAACATGAGGATATTAAAGATAAATTTATTTTAGTAAGTGGTTTTTCAAAAATGTTCTCCATGACTGGTTTACGTGTAGGATATGTTTGTGCCAGTGAACAAATTATAAAGGCTGTGCTAAAAGTTCATTCTTACAACTGTTCCTGTGCCCCTTCAATATGCCAATGGGGAGCCCTTACTGGGATGAAAGAGTGCAGACAGGATGCAATTGACATGAAAAATGAATTTATTAGAAGAAGAAATTATGTATATGACAGGCTTGTAAAAATGGGTCTTGATGTTGAAATGCCAAAGGGTGCTTTTTATATCTTCCCTTCTATAAAGAAATTTGGAATAAAGAGTAACGAATTTTGTTTAAGGCTTTTAGATGAAGCTGGAGTAGCTGTTGTTCCTGGAGATGCCTTTGGAGATAAAGGGGAAGGATACATGAGAATTTCCTATTCTGACAATCTAGATAATCTAAAAAAAGGATTGGATAGAATTGAAAAATTCATAAAAATTAATTTTGAACTTGTCAATGCGAGTATTAACGCAGAAAAATAACTTAATAAAGTTATTCTCATATATTATTGATAAAAAAATTTATTAAAGGAAGTGTTTATAAATGAGTTATAAAGTTTTACTTACTGAAGATATTAATAAAGCAGGAAAAGATTTTCTTATAGAACAAGGATATGAAATAAAAATTTGTTCCGACATAAAAGAAGAAACATTAATAAGAGAAGTTGAAGGTTGTGATGCTATACTAACTCGTAATGGTCATATCACAGAAAAAGTTATGAGAGCTGGTAAAAAACTTAAGGTTGTATCAATGCATGGAGTAGGTGTAGATGTTATAGATGTAGAAGCTGCTACAAGACTTGGCATCCAA
The DNA here is from genome assembly GCF_000807255.1 of Clostridium pasteurianum DSM 525 = ATCC 6013. Classification (NCBI taxonomy): domain Bacteria; kingdom Bacillati; phylum Bacillota; class Clostridia; order Eubacteriales; family Clostridiaceae; genus Clostridium; species Clostridium pasteurianum. The sequence continues at coordinate 3,394,034 of NZ_CP009268.1, forward strand.
GTTACCAACTCACCTGAGTCAAATAAAAATTCAGTAGCTGAGTATACAATAGGTTTGGTACTTTCTCTAAGTAAAATATACAGAATATATGACAAAGAATTGAGAAAGGGAAATTTCCAAATAAGACAAACTTTTGGAATGGACCTTGAAGGTAAAGTTCTTGGAATAATCGGTATGGGTAATATCGGAAATCTAGTTGCTCAAAAAGCTTCTCAAGGATTTGGAATGAAAGTTATAGGTTACAAGAGAAATATTAAAAATGTAACAGCAATGGAAAATGTAGAACTTACTGAAGATATGGATTATGTACTTAAAAATTCTGACTTTGTAAGCTTACATATTCCTCTTACAGATAAGACAAAAAAATTAATTGGTAAAAGAGAAATAGGTCTTATGAAAGATGGATCTTTCCTTATAAATACTGCTCGTGGAGAAGTTGTGGATACGGAAGCTCTTGTAGAAGCTCTTACAGGAAACAAACTTGCTGGAGCTGCAATAGATGTATTTGAAGGTGAAGTTCCTTCTAAGGATAATCCCCTTCTTAAACTTGAAAATGTAATTGTGACTCCACACACTGCTGCTTTTACAAATGAAACTCTTAAAAGAATGGCTCTTCATTCAACACTAGGCATACATGAAGTCTTAATGGGTGAGGCACCAACATGGCCTGTAAATACTATTAAAGACAATGATTTAGATTGTATTTCTGTATAATAAAATTTAACAGCCTATACTATTAATATTATATATAGCCCTAATATATACCCTCATTCTGGAAAGGCACTTTCTTGTAGTGTATACTATAAGAAAGTGCTGTATTTTAGAATACATATATCAATAGACTAAAATAAAAGGAGACTTATTAATGCTGCTTACATCTATAGGAAATGTATTAAGTATAGCCATAATGATTATTATTGGCTATGTACTGGCATATAAAAAGTGGTTTAATAAAAATTCTACAGATTTACTAGTAAAGCTTGTAATTAAAATATCATTACCTCCATTGCTTTTTAGTATAATGTTAGAGAATTTTGACAGAAATGAACTTATACATTCTTTTAAAGGACTCAGTATACCCTTATTATCAATATTTATCTTATTTTTAATAGGTACAGCTGTAGCCAAAATATTAAATGTACAAAAAAATAGAGAAGGTCTTTTTACTTCCTGCTTTTTTAATTCCAATACAATATTTATGGGATTGCCTATTAATCTGGCTCTCTTTGGAGAAAAAAGTATACCCTATGTTCTCTTATACTATGTAGCTAATACAATATTTTTTTGGACACTAGGTGTGTATGAAATAAGTAAAGATGGTACTGAAGAAAAATCCAGATTTTTTTCTATGAAGACCATAAAAAAAATATTATCTCCCCCTCTTATAGGCTATCTCATAAGTCTTGTTTTTATTATTTTCGGAATTAAATTACCAGATTCTTTAATGAGTACTTGCAAATACTTAGGTAATCTTTCTACACCACTATCTATGATATTTATAGGTATAACTATTTACTCTGTGGATAAAAGTGCATTCAAACTTTGTAAAGAAATGATAGCTATATTCTTCGGTAGATTTATTCTATCTCCTGTTCTTATTTTTATATTATGCTTGTTTATGCCAATACCCTCTCTTATGAGAAGTGTTTTTGTAATACAAGCTGCTATGCCTGTAATGACAAACTCCTCTATAATAGCAAAGTCTTACAATGCAGATCATTCCTTTGCTGCAGTTATAATAACAGTAACTACAATTGCATCTATATTTGTAATTCCAATCTATATGGTAGTACTAAGCAAAATTTAATCTAATACTGTTTCTGCATATTACATATAATGTAGAAACTCCACTACTCCCAAAAATTTATTAAAATTAATTTAGTTAGGATATATATCCTAACTAAATTAAAATAGACAAAAATATTAATCTCTTCTTAACTTGATACTTGTAAATTTATATTTATGTAAAATTCAAAAAACCCCTTAAAGCTTAGCTTTAAGGGATTAAAATATCTACTAATTATAGAACAGTGATATTTTCAGCTTGAGGTCCTTTTGGTCCTTCAACTACGTTGTAAGAAACATTTTGACCTTCTTCAAGAGATTTGTATCCATCTGCATTTATCTGTGAAAAATGTGCGAAAACATCTTTTCCATCTTCTCCTGTAATAAATCCAAATCCTTTTTGTGCATTGAACCATTTAACTGTACCGTTCATTTAAACCTTACCTCCGAAATTTTACTTTCCTTAAACTCTTTGTAATAATACAACAATAAAATTTCGATATAGAATACTATTTTTAAGTACTAATTGAAACATATTTGTGTTACATTAATTACGATTCATTTAAGCTTAATATTATTGTATCACTATTATTTACTAATATCAAGTATTTTTTATTATTTTTTTCTATATAAACTTTTTATTATATTAGTACATAGTATTTCTCATTGGGATAACTACTTTTCTATCAATGAAATACTGTGTTATTTAAATAAGTTTACTATTTCATCTTCAGTTAAATCTGCAATTCCATCTCCACTAAAAACTTCATCTCCAAGTAAACTGTCTATGAGCTTCTTCTTTTCTTCTTGCAGCTCTATAATTTTTTCCTCTATAGTTCCCTTAGCCACTAGCTTTATTACTTCCACTACATTTTTCTGTCCTATTCTATGAGCTCTATCTGTAGCCTGCTGCTCTACCGCAGGATTCCACCAGGGATCGAAATGAATTACTACATCTGCTGATGTTAAATTTAATCCTGTACCACCAGCTTTTAAACTTATAAGGAATACTGAATTTTTTCCTCTATTAAAGCTTTCCACAAGACTCATTCTATTTTTTGAAGATACAGATCCATCTAGATAGCTATAATCTATTTTCTCCAATTCTATTCTCTTTGCTATATTTTTAAGAACGGAGGTAAACTGTGAGAATACAAGTATTCTATGACCTTCTTCAATACTCTGAGTTAATAAATCTGACAGTGCTTCTATTTTAGCACTACTTCCATTGTAATCTTCCATTACTACAGATGGATCAAGGCATATCTGTCTTAATTTAGTTATATATGCCAAAATTTCTATTTTACTGTTCTTAAATTCCTCATCTTGAACTTTCTTTTTAATTAACTCCACTGCATGCTTTGCATAAGTTCCATAGACTTTTTTCTGTTTATCTTCTAAATTAATCATCATAGTCTTTTCTATTTTATCTGGTAATTCCTTTATTACATCTTTTTTCCTTCGTCTTAAAATAAAAGGTTTTATAAGTCTATTTAAATCCTCAATAACTTCTGGTTCTTCTTTAATTTTTTTATAATACCTTACACTAAACCTCTTTTCATCATAAAGATAGCCTGGCATTATAAAATCAAATACAGACCAAAGTTCCATGACAGAGTTTTCCATAGGAGTTCCTGATAATGCAAATCTACTTTTAGCTTTTACTTTTTTTACAGTTAATGCATTTTGAGAATGTGAATTCTTTATATTTTGAGCCTCATCTAACAAGCAATAATCAAATTCTATGGATCTATACAATTGGAAATCTCTTTTTAAGAGATTATAAGTAGTTATAATAACATCATACTTATCTATATTTTTAATTATTCCTTCTCTTTCTTTTTTTGATCCGTTAGCTACCGCTATGTTCATAGTTGGAGCAAATCTTTCAAATTCATGTGCCCAATTATATACTAGAGAAGTGGGCACCACAATCAATGATTTTTTCCCTGGGTTTGACAATAAAAAAGTAATGGATTGAAAGGTTTTACCCAGTCCCATTTCATCTCCAAGTATTCCGCCAAATCCCAAATAGTCTAAAGTCCTAAACCAGTTATACCCTATTTTTTGATACTCTCTTAGACTTCCCTGTAAATTTTCTGGTTCCTTAAAACTAAGACTATCTATTTTACCGAACTTATTCCTTATCTTTTTAAGTTCAGCTTTACCCTTAATATACCTGATTTTATTTTTTTCCATGTATTCATCTATATAAAGGCCCTTATTTTTGGGAATTTCAATGTGATTTTTCTTTATGTTTATCGGTGACACAGAATCCAAAAGCTTTAAAAATTTTCTAATTTCCAATTCCTCTAAATCAAGGTATTCTCCACTTTTAAGCTTATAGTATTTTAGATTATCTCTAAAGGCTCTCAGTATAATTGCCGTTTCACCGGCAGGTATATCTCCTAGATTAAAGTCCATTTCAAAATAATTGTACTTTCCCGTTTTTATATGTGCACTTATATTCTTTGAATTAATTGACTTAATACCTTTAAAGTTTTCAGAATAAAATACCTCTCCTAAAGTTTGAAGTCTATTCACTTCACTTTTAAAGAATCGAAAAATATAGTCATCTCCCCAAAGTATGTAAAACTTATTGTTTATTTCTTCAAAACCGAGACCTCTGAGCATCCCTAAAGCCTGTGATTCTTTCTTTGAGTCTCTATATATGATTTTTTCTGTACAATCTTCAAATATGTTAAATTCAAAAGCTCCATATTTAACCTTTAATGTTACAATAATATCTTTTCCATCTTTATCAAAATAAAATTTAGGTTCACATTTTTCCTTCACTATTTTATCTCTTATAGATTTAGATAAGGTGATATCCTCTGCTAAAAAATCTAAATTGGGGATCAGATCTCTTAATATGATCTCTTCCCGTGAAATTGGTAATTTAACTATTTTACTGGTTTTAAATACATTAATGTAAGGATTTATTTTAATGCAATACTCATAATTTGGCATATATATACTTGTTCCATATAAAAATATATTTTCCTTGTTTCCCAATACCAGGGGAGCATCCCCTAGTAATTTAAGCACATATTCTCCCTTTACTATTCTTAAATCAAATTCAATAGGTGGAGGGGTTTCCAATATTTCCGTTTCAAAACTTCTATATAAAAAACCTGTATTTAGATAAACCCTATGATTTTTTATTGTATGAAAAAAATTCCTCAATAAATAATCTGGTATATGTATGTATTTCCCCTCTATATTTGACTTTTTTACTCTTCTAAAATAGTTTGAAGATCCATCTATACTTAAAAGAGTCTGAATAAAATCCACAAGTTTTCTATTCTTCATACCAAGTTTATTTTCATGCATATTCAACGTAAAATTTTTACCGTAGGTTACAGGAATCCCATTATATATTGCCATAAGAAACTGATTTATGTCTTTTAATACATAGAGATTATTTGAACTCATAGAACTAGTTCCTATTTTAAATTCTGCTGAAATACTATGGTCCCATTGATTTCTATTTATATAGACCTCTATTTTTACTTCACATTTATCTCTATCCTTGCCTAAAAGTATATCCAAGGTATCTGTATCTACAATATTTTTATTATGCTCAAATAAGGCTTCAGTTTTTGATGAATTTAAAAGAGGCTGCTCTATGAGTTTATTTATTGATTTATAAAAAGTAGCCATTAGATGTTTACAACAATAATTTTGTCTATGCTCATTGTTTTCATAATCCTTGCAGCTGCAATAAGTGGATACTATAATATTATTTACAGCATCCATTTCAATACTGGTTTTATATTCACTAAAAAGATTTTCTGAAATTACTTTCCCCTTTATGTAGACAATTTCTCCCTCACTGTCAAATTCTATGGAAGAAACTAAGTCATTATCCACAATTCTTAAACCTTTAGAATGATTCTTTCCGGTAATCTGTTCATTGAATATTTGCATCAATAAGTTTTTATCCATTTTATCACCTTATAGTAATTTATACGTTACAATATTTAATTATAACATAAATCACTACTATCTATATAATCCCATAGTGCTTTAATGCATGTTCAATTCCATCTTCTTCTATATGCTTTGTAACGAAATCTACGGAATCAAATAAGATAGGTGTGCTGTTTCCCATAGCAACACTATTAGGAACATATTCAAGCATTGGCAAATCATTAGTACTATCGCCAATAGCATAACAATTTTCTAAAGGTATATCAAAATATTCCTGCAGAAACTTAATTCCAGTTGCCTTTGAATATCCTTTAGGTACTACCTCTCCAAAATTATTACCTCTATCAATGTAATCAAATTCTTCTATAATATAAGAATAAAATTTTTCAAAATCACTACTTTCTTCTTTCCAAACAACAAATTTATCAAAACTTATTTCTGGATCATCCCAAGATTTTGACACATCAAATCCTTGAGCTCCAAATTGTGCTTTTATCCTTGCAAGATGACCTATACTTGGTCTTCTATTATCGAAGAAAACATCATTTAATCCTTCACAGAGTGCATTAACTCTATATTCTCGAAGTTTTTGTACTATTTCAATACACTTTTCTCTTTCTAAAGATTTATACAAAAGTTCTTTATCATTATAATTTATGTAAGTTCCACAACCGCAAACATAGCCGTCGAAGCCAATGCTGCGTATATCCTCAGTTACATTGAAAAAAGTTCTACCAGTATTAATAAAAACCAGATGACCATTTTCACGAGCCTTCTTTATTGAATTTTCTGTACTCTTAGGACAAATGTGTGTTCCTTCGGTTATTATAGTTCCATCAATATCAAAAAATATCATATTCCTATTCATTGAATACCCCCTGCAAAATAAAAATTAAACAAAATTTATAATCTATTAAAGTCCCTAAAACCTCCTATGCTTTTATTGTATAGATTTTTAAAAAAACATCAACCACTTTTACTTTAAAGTAAATTTATTTATTATCTTGTAATTTACTTAATTTATAATTTAATTACATAAATTAAATCATAAAATTGCTATATTGCTTATAAAATTGAATTATTTTATAAGCAATATAGCAATCTAAATTAATAATATTTTTAATTTTTCTATATTTTGTTATTAAATATATTAGCCTTTCTCTGCTCCATCTGCAACTCCAGCTATAATATATTTCTGAAGAAACAGGAATAGAATAATTATTGGTATAATAACAATGAACACTGATGGGAAGACTAACTCCCAGGGATTTCCGTATTGACCTGAAAGATTTTTAGCATAATATAAAGACAAAGTTAACGTCTTTTTCCCCGAATTTCCAAGAACTAAAAATGGTAACAAATAATCATTCCAGATCCATACTGCATTTAATATTATTACAGTTACAGTGGTTGGTTTCACTAATGGAAATATAACTTTAAAGAACACCTGAAACACATTCGCTCCATCAATTATTGCAGCTTCCTCTAAGGATGCAGGTACACTTTTTAAAAATCCATGATATAAAAACACAGAAAGACTTAAACCAAAGCCACCATACATTATGATTAAACCACCTATATTCTTTAAATGCAAGGCATCCATAAAACTAATCAATGGATACATTAAAGATTGAAAAGGTATTAACATGGCTCCTGTAAAAATAAGGAATAAAATATTGCTGAGTTTAGATTTACTTCTCACCATTATCCATGCAGTAAAAGATGACACTATTACTATTAACCCTACAGCTAACACTGTTATTAATATTGTATAACCCAGACTACTAAATAAATGAATTTGTTCAAAAGCATTTTTAATATAGACAAGGCTCCAGTTTTTAGGTAAAGAAAGAGGTGAACTTACAATCTGCGATTGTCCTTTAAATGAATTAATAAATAGGAACAATAACGGAAAGAGTGTATAAATAGCTCCTAAGCCTAAAACTATATAAATAATATAATTTTTAATTTTTTTCTTATTCCCCATGGTTTTTATAGATTTCATCAAGCTTCAACCTCCTTCTTTTTCATTACAGAGACTTGTGCTAAAGCAATTATAGCAATAAGAATAAAAAATATAACAGCTTGTGCCTGAGCAAAACCATAATTTGGTGGAACAGTATCCTTAGTAGTCTGTAGAACTTGGAGTGCCAACATTCTAGTACCGAAGTTTCCATTTGTCAACGCTAAATTTTGATCCAATAATCTAAAACAGTTAGAAAGTGTAAGAAAAAATACAATTGTGAACGAAGGCATAAGCATTGGCACCGTGATCTTAAAAAACCTTTGAGTTGGACTTGCTCCATCTATACTTGCGGCCTCGTATAAATCTTTAGATATAGTGTTTAAACCATTTACATAAATAAGCATCATATATCCTGCCATCTGCCAGGTAACCATTATTACTAGTGCAAACATGGCCTTTGTAGAATCTTGGGTCATATTAGTTAAAAAAGGTATATGAATAATGCCATTTTCACCGAAAAATATCTTAGAGTAAACAATCTGAAATATAAACTGCCAAATAAAACCTAATGCCAATCCTCCTAATAAATTAGGCATGTAGAATATGACTCTAAATATACCAGCACCTCTTTGTGTTTTTACTAATAGCATAGAAAGAATTAATGAAAATGCATTTACTACAATTACTGCAATAACAGTAAATTTAATAGTATATAAAAATGCTGTTCTAAATTTATCTGATTGAAATACCTTTGCATAGTTATCAAATCCTACTAAAGCCTGCCACCAATGTTCACCTCCCATAAAATAAGTTCCACGCCAGGCAGTGAAAGAGTATATTACACCTACAATAAAAGGTATTAAAATAACAACTGCAAATAATATGATAGCGGGCAGCGAAAATATTTTAAACCATTTTCTATAAAATTGCTCCATTTTTCATTCTCCTTTCAAAATTATAATAATGTTGTTTCTTATATAATTTATACTACCTAATTAGATTAAGCTCTCCAGATAGGTAAAATGAATTTTCTTTTACACAATATCAATAAATTTTATATTTATTACTGTAATTAGTCAGCCTTCAATTCTTTCCACTTCTCTATAGAATAATTTGCTACTTTTATATAATCTGCTTTAGTCCATTTCGCTTTTGTAAAATATTGTTCCTGAAGTATTTTTCCATAAGCCTCCTGCCCCCAAGAATTTGGTGCTCCATTAAATGCATTAGACAATATATTTTCCTCCTTTTTATAGCTGATTAAATCATTACTTAAAGGATTTTCTAGTTTAGTATCATCCCCAGCATTGAATGGTACAAAAGCAAATTCGTCTGTAATAAATTTCTTACCTGTATCTGAAGTATTAAGCCATACTAAAAACTCTTCTGCTTTTTTCTGTTCTTCACTACTTACTTTTTTATTAATCACGTAATAACTTGGAACAAATTCTGGTATTGATTCATTAAATTTTTCAGCAGTTAATCCTTTTACCTTAATATCTAAATCTGTAAATGGCAATTTCATCGGAAGCATAGTTAATGAAGATGTAATATCTGAATTTACTTTTTTAATATTGTTATACACCCAGTTACCTTGTTTTATAAATAAAGCTTTTCCATCCGCAAAGGTCTGCACTGCTTGATCATAGCCTGTAGTTGTAGAATTTATAAAATCCGCACCTCTTGTCAGTGCACTTTTGGGTCCTGCAAGATAACTTGTTTCAAAATCCAATGCCTGAACAGATTTTTCCAGAGGTACTTTTAAATTCTGAATCTGACTATCTGTTGCCTTTTGTGCAGCAGCTAAACTGCTAAATACAGTATTTAAGGGATAGTTGCTGAAATGATCTCCATAAGTCCATTTTTCTGCTCCTGCTACAGAAAATACACCATTCAATTTTGATGTAAGTTCTGTTTTATTTGGAGCTAATTTGTAAGTATGTCCATTTAACATTATGTTACTTACTTTATTTTCTTTAATATAATCGTTTACAGCAATAACCATATATTTAAACTCTTCATAATTAGCTTTTTTAAAGTCTTCAATAAATTGAGTAGTATCAGTTAACCCAAATAAGTCTCCTATCATTTTTTTGTTAACAATCAGTCCATAGCCCTCAATGTTATATGGAATACCATAATTTTCTCCACTTTCTGTTTGTAATCTCATAGATTCTGGTATACTTTCAGCTAATTTTTTTAACTCTGGAACTGATGCATCTTTAAGATCAAGAGCATATCCACTATATTTCCACTCTTCAACAGTACCTGCACCTACGGAAAAAATAGTTGGTTTTTCACTTGAATTCATTGCAGATCTCAGAGTATCTGTTGCTTCTGTTGTACCAAGTGAAAAAACTTTAACTTTAACCCCTTTCTCCTTTTCATATATTTCAGCAAGTTTATTGAAGGCATCACCATTTTCGATTTTACCGTTAAATATATATATATCATAATCATGCTTTGAAGAACTGCAACCTACCATACCTCCTATTAGTATTAACACAAGTGCAAATATTGCTCCTACTCTTAATTTTTTTAACATTTTAAAACCCCCTTTATTCATATGAAACATGTTTCTTGAGAAGCAAAATATATTTGCTATTTGTAAAAATAGCAAGATTAAAATTTTATAGTTTTGCATGTATTTTAAGCAATGTATATGTTTACAATTTCGTGCAAAACCATGAAACATGTTTCATATGCTTATAGTAATATATTATATGAATATTGTCAATACAAAAATAAATTATTATATTAAAATATTATGGCGAAAAAGACTGATTTCCTATAGATTTAAAACTTGTTTCCCCTTCTCTTAAATATATATCTACTTCAGTATAAGATTCTATTATTTTACCTTCTTCTATTAGTGCTAATATATTTTCTACTGCTTTACTAGCTATTATAGATACCTGCTGTACTACAGTAGTTATATTTAAAATATTGCTGTTAGTAGTATAAGTTCCATCATAAGCTACTACACAAAAATCCTTTGGGACAGATTTATTAAGCTGCACAGCAGCTTTTAAAAAAGCGGAAGCAGGCATATCTGCTGCGAACACACCATCTATTCTCTCATTTTCCATAAGTACCTTTTTTGCAAGCTTTAGATATCCTTCAAAATCAAAGTCATTCCATTTTATCTCAATAGCTGTTGCTTCTATGTTATTAGATTTTAGTATCTTCTCCAAAGAAACATGACATTGATAAGATAATACCTTTGTAGCTTTAGTATCACATATGTGAATTACATTTTTACAGCCACTTTCAATAAATTTTCTTGCAGCTAATTCTCCTCCAAGCTTATGGTTAGAAGCAACCACCGGAATCTTTGGATTGATAATACAATCCAGCATCACAAGAGGTTTATTAAAATCTTTATATTCTTTTACTTTCAAATTACTTACACCAGATATTACTCCATCTACAATATTTGATTTCAGTGTTTCCATATAATCTTTTTCTTTTTTTATATCATCATCTGTACTACATAACATAAGTTTGTATCCGTTTTTATATAACTCTTTTTCTATATAGCTGGCTAGAGTAGAAAAGAAAGGATGCACAATATTTGGTACTAGCATTGCAATAATACCTGCTTTTTGACGAAACATACCTCGTGCCAGTTCATTTGGTATATAATTTAGTTCTTTGATTGCCTTTTCAATTTTATCTCTTGTTTCTGGTGCCACATACCCGCTGTTATTTAGTACTCTGGACACAGTACAAGCTGCTACATTTGCCTTTTTTGCTACATCTCGTATACTTGCCATGGCCATCTATCCTCCATTTTACATAAAAATACTGTTTTAAACTTATTATATATCAATCATCTATATAAATCACTTATAAATTTTATTCTATAACTAGTTGCTATAATACTTCAGCTTGTATAATATAAAACTTGTAATCTTATGATAACAATCTACAAGATGCTTATTTAACAATATCCCATTATATGCTAACTCTTTTATAAATGTTTCTTATGTGAAATTATAGATTCTTATAATTGTAAAGCAATTGTATATTATATATAAGTGAAAAATAAGCATGAATCTTATTATAAAAATTCATGCTTATTTTAATATTTATAGAACAGCCAGAACCAATGCTTCATAAGGTTTTAAGAATATTTCACCATTAGATATATCAAATGAGCCATAATTTGATAGCAATACTTTTTCTACAGTATAATTTAATTTAAGCTTTATATTTTGACTATAGAAATTAGCTAATATTAAAAGCTTTTTATCCTCATATTCTCTTATATAGGCAAATATATTTTTATCATTTTCCATAAAGCCTTTGTATTTACCATATACAATCACATCAGAATATTCACTGTTTTTACGTAAATCAATCAGTTTTTTATAATAATTTAAAATGGAATCCTCAGCTTCCAGATTATTTTTTACATTTACTTCTTTATAATTGTTATTAGCCTTAAGCCAAGGTTTTCCCTTTGTAAATCCGGCATTTTTACTGTCATCCCACTGCATTGGAATTCTCGCATTATCCCTGCTTCTATTATGCACAGAAGTTAAAGCTTCTTCTTTGGATAATCCATCCCTTATTGCACTATTATATTGATCAATGGAAGAAATATCATTGTACTCTTCAATAGAATCATATTTAACATTAGTCATTCCTATTTCTTCACCCTGATATACAAAAGGAATACCCTTTAACAAAAAATAAATTGTAGCCAGCATTTTTGCACTAGAAAGTCCTATATCCTCTTCCTTAATAAGCTTATTTAGAGATCTTGGCTGATCATGATTTTCTAAAAATAGTGCTCCAAAACCTAAGTCATTATATACTTCCTGACTTTTAAAAAGAGCATCTTTGAATTCCTGCAGTGTCCACTCTTTAGGTGTATACCATTTTCCATCTTCAGCCACATCTAAATCAGAATGTCCAAATTCAAATAATAAATCAAAGAAACCCTCTGGTCCACTGTATTTCTTTAATTGTTCCCTTGGTATGCCTGGTGCTTCTGCTACAGTTACAATATCATATTTAGAAAATGTATTTTCTTTTAATTCAGCCAGAAAGTTCTCTATTCCCTCCTGATTTAAAGAACCAGCATTTATATGAGCTAATCCCTCATTATCGTCAGCTTCTAAAGATTTAAAAGTGTTGTCTTTTTTTATATAAGTTATGGCATCTACTCTAAAACCACCAAGTCCCTTATCCAGCCAATAATTAACCATTTTATAAAGTTCTTTTCGAACCTGTTCATTTTCCCAATTTAAGTCTGGCTGCTTTTTTGAAAATACATGCAGATAATACTGTTTTGTATTTTCGTCATATTCCCAGGCAGAGCCGCCAAATATAGATCGCCAGTTATTTGGCGCACTGCCATCTGGTTTTGGATCCTTCCATATATAAAAATTTCTTTTAGGATTATCTATGCTGCTCTTTGACTCTATAAACCAAGCATTCTCATCAGAAGTGTGGTTTATAACCAAGTCCATCATGATTTTAATTCCTCTTTTATTTCCTTCCTCTATTAAACTGTCCATATCTTCCATGGAGCCAAATTGCTTGTCTATATCATAATAATCACTAATATCATAGCCATTATCATCCATAGGACTTTTATATACTGGACTCAACCATATTATATCTATACCTAAATCTTTTAAATAGTCAAGCTTTTCAATGATACCTCTTATATCACCTATTCCATCATTATTGGAATCATAAAAACTTTTAGGATACACTTGATAAATTACACTTTTATCCCACCATCTTTTTCCCAACACATTTACCTCCTTATTGTACCTCCTATAGTACATACTATAGAAGCCTCTTTTAAAACTATATTAAAAATTTGATTTCTATCCAAGCTGCTGCTCTGGTAAGATCTTGCTGTTTTCTTTTTTTGCTAAAGCCTCATCCTTTTTTTCGTTTATCAAAGTAAAGGCTGCAAAAATAGTAAATACCAGCACTAATATTCCCATAAACAGATAAGTTTCTCTGAATCCTACTCTATCATACATTTTCCCTACAATAGGTGATAATACCGTAGTACCAATTTGAGTAGCAAATTGAAAACCTACAAGATAAAGTACAGAGGATAGACGAGTATCAAAATTGTCTGCTAGATATTTAAATATTGATACTAATAGTGTAGCATACTCAAAGGAATGAATCAGCTTTATAACTGAAATGCTATAAGGATCACTGACAATTCCCGAACCAACCATACGACCGGTCATTATTATCCCAGCTAAAATCAATCCTCTTTTAGGACCTATTTTGTTCACAATGACAGGAGCCAAAAACATCATACCTGCTTCCATGAAAACCTGAAGAGAATTTAAATCTCCAAAAACCTGATTGCCCAATTCTTTTGAAGGAAACAGCGAAGCATAATATACTGGGAATTGCTGATCGTAAACCATATATACACATACAGCTCCCACCATGTAAATCATGAAGAACCAAAAATCTTTTAATTTAAAAAGCTCTTTAACATTTTTAAATCCTACTGATTCAGCCTGTTTAGCCTCTACAGTGCTTACATCAACTCTCATGAATAGAACAAGAATAATCAGTACTGCAGCCGAAACCGTTGCCATCCAAAAGTTTATATTAGGACTAATATTGAACACTCTTCCTGATACAAAGGCAGCACTGGCTGATCCAATTGACCCCCACATACGTGCACGTCCAAATTCAAAATCATATTTTCTTCCAGCTTTTTCAATATAGGATTCCACACTGGCGCAACCTGCTATAAAAGTTAAACCTAGGTAAAGCCCTCCAATCAAAGCTCCAACTATAAAATTACTTTTTAAAAGCGGTCCATATACATATATATAGAAAGGTCCAGCTAATGCAAGCAGTGCAGTTATAAAATATAGTACATATTTCTTTAATCCGATACGGTCAGATATGTATCCGTATATAGGCTGAAAAATCATAGCAAAGACAGCGTTTACAGAAAATACAATCCCAGTTTGTGCTCCAGTTAAATTTATCTTTTCTCCAAGCCATATAGCAAAGAAAGAAAAACAGGAAGCATAGGCAAAGAAAAACAATAAAAAATATGCACTTAGATTCCAATACATAATTCTTTTTTTCATAGATATTCTCCTCATATATTTATTTCACCTGACTAACTTGGCGTAAGTCTCCCACGCACTCTGTGAAAGTGATTCACACCAAATTAAAATTTGGGTTCTCTACTTGCACTCTGTGAAAGCGACCAAATACAAAATAAATTTTGTTTTGTCTGCTTTTCTTCAAGTGGGAGTTCGACGCCAAGTAAGCCATGCATTTGCAGTTCTAAAATTCAGATGGGGTAAAAAAATCCCCACTGAATTAAGAACTTGCTTCAATAGTCAGTTTAAAAATTGTATTTCCAGTAATTAAAAATGACTACTAAGGCACATGAAAATAAATAATAAGTCAAAGATGCGACGGGTATTTTGAATCATACAAGGAAATAGGTTCCGCAGATAGTGAGCTATCTAAGGGTTCTGTTGACGCAGTAGGATTTAAAATAGACTAGCATACTGACTAGTTATTTATTTGAATGTGCCTAAAGAAAAAGATTACTGGAAATTATATTTACTATAATGCTAATCCTTGCAAGATAGGCCTCAACCTGCTAAACTTATGTCAATTCCTTAATCTCTTTACTGTCTGCATCAAAATAATTAATTTTAAATTTATGAGTTTTAAGATCAGCCTTTAAAACTGCTTTAAGTTCACCCTTTTCCCAAGTTATTTCTAAAACTTCTTCACTAACTGTATCAGTTATGGAATAATCACCACCAAAAGCTCCGTAAGAATTTCTGAATTCCATAAGTTTTAACAGTCTCTTCATGACAGGTCTTTTCATATTTTCTTTTACTTCTTCTTTACTATAGTAATGACGATTTATATTTCTTCCTACTTTTGTTTTTTCTAATAATTCTATATCATTTTCTCCAGCCATAAGTCCTACATAATATACCTGAGGTATTCCTGGTGCAAAAAACTGGATAGCTCTTGCCAAAATATAGGCATCATCATTATTACCAAGAGCTGAATAATAGGTACAATTAATCTGATATATATCAAGATTATTGTAGGCAGTGGTATTATATATTTTCTTTACATTTGCTCCTTTAGTGAATAGTGCTTCTCTTGTCATTTCTACTTCCTCATCTGTCAACAAATCCTTTACATCCACTACCCCAATACCATCATGAGTATCTAATGTAGTAAACTGCTTTTTAGGAGACATTTCAAGCCATTTTATAAGATTTTTATTCACTCCACTATATAGGGCATGAAGCATAATCATAGGTAATGCAAAATCGTATATCCAGTGACCTTTTTCTGCTATTTTCATTTGTATTGAATAGTGTTCATGTATTTCTGGTAATATATCTACATTCAATGGTTCTAATATTTCCTTTACTTCATCAAGAAGTTCCCAGGTATCTGGTTCTATGAAGAAGCAATTTGTTCCAACTTTTTTAGTAGCATAGGCAAAAGCGTCGAGTCTTATTAATGAAGCCTTCCTCTTTGCCATATTTGTAAGAGTATCCTTTATAAACTTCTTAGTAACCTCTGATTTTACATTTAAGTCTACCTGTTCACTGTCAAAGGTACACCAAACTTTTTCACTGGTATCATCTGCAAATTCTACATCTATATAAGGTGCCCTAGGCTTTCTCTTATATATTAAATCTACATCTTCCTGGGTAGGCTCACCTTTAGGCCAAAAATCTTTATATCTTATAAAGAAGTCTTTATAAGGTGATTTATCTTTGTTTTTCTGAAAATCCTTAAAATATTCAGAACTTTTGGATATGTGATTTATCATAAAGTCATACATTAAATAGAAACTTTCACCTAATTTTTTAATATCTTCCCAATCCCCAAAAGCAGGATCTACTTTTTCATAACCCATTGGTGCAAATCCTCTGTCTGCGGATGATGGAAAGAAGGGTAATATATGTACCCCCCCTATTGCTTTTTTAAAATAAGTTGTTAAAAGGTTTTCAAGTTCACTTAAATTTTTACCTAGACTATCTGCATAAGTAATAAGCATTATTTTATTTTTAACTGCCATAATTATTTCCTCCTAATTGTATTTTTAGAATTAATTTCAATCTATACCTTAAAATCATATTTATAATTATTATACAGAATACTGTATACATTGTAATAAACAGATTTCTAAGTATCTGCATTTGATACTTAGAAATCGTTGTCCTTTATAGGGTAAATTGTTATCCAGAGACGTACCCCACTGTACAAAGGATGGGAGTATTACATCTGTTAGTCATCGGATAAAAAATTTATGGAATAAAATTTCTATAATCATCTATAATTTAGGTTTATTGATATTATATATGAAACATGTTCCATATATAATATAATATATATTGTAATCGCTGTCAACAAAAATGTACTTGTTTTCATAAATAAATTATCAGCTGAAAATGTAAATTTATATTATTGAGCTTTAATATACATTTGTTTGAACAAAAATACATCTTATGTATTTTATTCATTTAACAGGTTATTTTTTTCATATAAAAAAGCGGCCACAGCCGCGTTATTTCGCTTCGCTCAACTTCTTTTGGGCGAAGCCCTTTAATTAGACCCATTTCTTAGCATATCTATTTCATAATATTTTTATAAAGCTAAAACCTTTGCGAAGCATATTGATGCTCCGCATTTTAATACTCATAAGTTATACCATGAACTCCGTCATATTTTCTTGGTCTCATTATAGCTCCGCATTTCTCGCAACTAAATGTAGGAGGTTCAATTACATTTTCATCATCTATTTCATCAAACATCTCAACTACATCCCTTGGTATATATTCTTCCACTCCACATTCTGTACATATATATAAGACTCCGTCTTCTTCAATTAAATTTTCTTTCAATTTAGCTTTATATTTTGCCCTTTGTTTATCTTTTATTTTTTTATTCTTTTTAGCCATAATAACTACCTTCCTTTATACATATAATGGCTCTATTTTATCACGAATTATCCCCTTAATCACACCATAATTGTACATTATCTCTTCAATTTTTCTTTTGTTTTCACCTATTATTTTCTCTTTAAATTTTTCTCTTACACTTACATTTTTATAGTATATATCATGAAATTTCATCTGTATTCCACACTTTTCACATTTTAATGGATTCACTCCAAATGTAAGAAGTATTCTTGTTTGCCAATTATTAATTTTTCTTTTGAACTCAGCAACTTTTTCATTTACCAACTTAAAAAATTTATTTTTATGTCTTGTGTTTTTAGCATATATTCCATAATATCTTATCATCTTAAAATTCTTTTCTGGTATGTGTCTTATTACTCTACCTATAAAATCAATAACATCTATTTCCTCTACAACTTCTTCACCATCTTCATGTCTTTCATAACGAAAAGTTACTTTTTTACCATCATACTTTATTATTCTTGATTCAGCGATAGCTGGTCTTGCTGTATATCTTCCAACATACTTTCCTGCTTGCTTTGCTGTTTTTATTTCACCTTTTCCATATACATAAAATCCATTCTCTAACCTTTTATATAGCTTATTTTTTAATTTTTTAAATTCTTTTTTTCCACTTTTAAGATTAATTCCTATTTCGTCTAACAATATTTTTTGCCATCTTTTCCTTAGTGCTGTATAATTTATATGTTTTGTATTCCTCCAAATTGTAATTTCTCCAGCACCACCTTCGGTGACAATTAAGTGAACATGTGGATTCCATTTTAAGTCTCTTCCAAAAGTATGAATTACTGAGATTATTCCTGGTGTAAAACATTCTTTTTTATTTAAATCTCTAAACCAGCTCATAATTGCTTTTGCTGAACATTTAGGTAATAATGATAATAGTTTTCTATCCCTAGCAAAATATATTCTAAGTTCCTGTGGAATTGTAAATACCATATGTCTATGCTTTGAGTTAATGAGTCTTGCCACCATTTCATCAGACCATTCTTCAGATTTTTTCTTACCACATGAGGTACAAAATCTACTTTTACAGCTAAATCCAACTCTTTTTATATGACCACAATTTTCACACTTAAACTCAATAAATCCATTATCTAAGGATTTACAATTAATCATCTTATCAACTTCTCTACTTATGTTAGCTCTAATTTTCCCTTTATATATCTCACTGAATTTTTCCCAATTATCCACAAATATTTGTTTTATAACACCTTGCATAATCATCACCAATCACTAAATTTGCTAATAATTATATCAAAAATCCTATTCCAAAATATTACTTGTAATATTTTCCTCAAACTTCTAACATTAGATTTTTCAAGCCCTGCCGGGCAATATTTTTATACAAAAAATTTTTAAATTCCTAATATATAAAAAATAATTAAATTTAATAATTAATTTAATCACCTTAAAAAAATGAAAAGACATACGCATATATATGACATGAATAAAGATAGAGAATAGCATAAATATAATTAAATATGGAATAAAAGGGGGATAGAACAAATTTAAAAGATTATCATGAAAAATTTATGCTTATTTACCAGTAAAAAATTGCTTTTAAGTGGATTTTATGGCATACGGACAATAGAAAAATGTTAATAACATTTTTCATAAATACTAAATTTAGCCAACAGTATAAATGTAATATGTTATATAGTAGAGTATACTGCGCCTAATGAAACATGTTTCATTAATGATTACATTATACTATTTGAAATAATACTTACAAATGTCATATTGAAGCAAGTTCTTAATTCAGGTGGGGATTCTTTTACAACATCTGAATTTTAGAACTGCAAATGCATGACTAATTTGGTGCGAATCACTTTCACAGCGTGTAAGCAGAGAACCCAAATCTTTTTTTTGATTTTGTGTGAGGACTGTACAGAGTGCGTGGGAGACTTACACCAAGTTAGTCAGGTGAAAATTGTTTTGCCGTCTCTATTTTTATTTAAGACAACCTAACATGAAGTAAACGAAGTTCTCTATTTATGACCTATGAAACTTGTAAATCGTTATCCAGAGACATATCAGCTGTTACATCATACTTTCAAAGAATACGATAGAAGTATTCTAGATGATGATGGTCATCGGATAAAACAAAAATTATAATAATTAATGGGAGTGAAACTATGAAAATCAAAAGAAAATATTCATCAAAAAAACTACTTATTATTATATTTGCGCTTTCAATAGTGTTTTCTCCAGTTTATTTTGCTCAACAAACTTTTGCAGATGATTTTCCTACAGATGCATTTCATCCACACGATGATATTCCACTCGATAAAAACAACCTTCAAAAGTCTATGAGCGTTTTCAGTGTTACTAAATTGGAGAATGGCATAAAATTGAATTTAGGTAATCAAAATGCCTTTATACGATTACTCACATCTGACATAGCCAAAATTTCACTTTTAAATAAGGGTGATTCTGAATACACCTCTCCAGGTATTGATAAAACAGATTGGAAAAAACCTAATTTCAGAGTAAAAGAAACAAGAAACAATATTGTCCTTATAACTGACAGTATAACTATCAACATTAAGAAAAGTCCTTTTGGCATAAGATATCTTGATAAAAATGGTAAAGTAATAAATGAAGATGCAAATCAAGGTATGGGCTACGAAAATGGTAAACCATATATATTTAAAAAAGCCGATAAAGATGAAAATTTTTATGGTCTTGGAGAAAAAGCAGACGGTCTTAACAAGCGCGGTAAAACTGAAGCCATTTGGCATCAAGATCCGTTTCCTTATGAGTCAAGATATCTATATGAAGCTGTTCCATTTTTTATAGGTTTGAAAGATAAAAAAGCATATGGAATTCTATTTGATAACACATACCGCACATACTATGATTTTGCTAAAGAAAGTGATGACTATTATTACTTTTATGCAGATGGAGGGAAACTAACCTATTATTTCTTTAATGGACCAAATATAAAAGACGTATTAGACCGCTATACTGATCTGACAGGTAAACTTAACCTTCCCCCAGAATGGGCTTTGGGATTTCAACAATCAAGCTGGTCATATAATCAGAAAGACGCTGAAGAAGTAGCTAAAACCTACCGCGAAAAAAATATTCCTGCAGACGGTATCATGTTTGATATAGGCTGGATGGATGACTATAAAGCTTTTACATGGGGAAAAAATGTTCCAGATCCCAATGGATTAAAAAATACTTTTGATAATCTCAATTTTAAACTTACAAACATATTTGATCCAGCTATTCGTGCAATACCAGGCTATTCTGTTTATGAGGATGGAACTAAAAAAGATCTTTGGGTAAAAAATCCTGATGGAAGTAACTTAATGGGAAAATTGTGGCCTTGGGATCTGTCTGGTGAACCTAATTCCGTTTATCCAAATTTTATGAGTCAAAAAACTCGTGACTGGTGGTCCATGCAGTATAAACCAATGTTCGATTCAGGCGTTGATGGTATTTGGAACGATGTTAATGAACCTGTAAGTTTTATTGCAAAAGATCACTGGACACTGCCTCTTAATGCAGTTTTTCAGGATGACAATGGTAAGAAATATACTCACGAAGAAGTTCATAATATTTTTCCTCTTATGGAGGAACAAGCGTCTTATAATGCCTTTAAGTATCTGAAACCTAACGTTCGTCCATTTATCTTATCAAGATCTGGATATACAGGCATTCAGCGTTATGCAGCCATATGGACTGGAGACAATCACAGCACTTGGGAGCACATGAAACTTTCTATATCAATGAACTCAAACATTGGACTTGCTGGTGCTCCTTTTGTAGGTAATGACATCGGTGGATTTACAAAAAATATATTGGGAGGAGAAATCTGCACACCTGAGTTATTTGCCAGATGGGTTGAAATGGGTGCATTCCTTCCATTTGCCCGTGATCATTACAATAATGATGGCGATAGCCCTGGAGAAAAACAAAATATTAATAGGCAAGAACCATGGCAATTTGGTCAAGAAGTTGAAGATATAAGTAGAAAATATATCAACATGCGTTATGAACTTATGCCTTATTTACAAAACGCTTTCAAACAGGCTCATGAAACTGGTAATCTCATTCAACAGCCTCTAGTTTATCAGTTTCAAAACGATCCAAATACGTACAACAATGAAGATCAGTTCATGTTTGGAGACTCAATAATGATTGCACCAATAGTTACTAAAGGGGCTACATCACGTAGTATTTATCTTCCAAAAGATACAAAATGGGTGGACTACTGGACAGGTGAAAAGTATGATGGCGGCCAGACTATTACAAAACAAGCTGCTCTTGATACACTCCCTATATATGTAAGACAAGATTCTATTATTCCAAGACGTGAAGTTCAGCAATATGCTGGAGAAAAACCATTGAAAAATTTAATACTTGATACCTATCTTGATCATGATGCATCATACAGCTATTATCAAGATGATGGAAGTACAGAAAATTACAAGAAAGGTCAATTCAATGTGACTGACTTCAATATTGAGAAGAAAAGTAATCACATTGAGTTTGAACAGAACAAAAAAACTCAAAAATATAAATCTGACATTGAGTCCTATACGCTGAAACTCAATAAGTCAGTAGATCCCAAAAATGTACAAGCAGCTAACAATAAATATGAAAAAGTAAGCAGTTTAGATAAATTGAATAACAAGAAAAGCGGCTACTATTTTGACAATAATACCAATACTCTTTACGTAAAAATACCTGTAAATGAGAATCACAAAGTAAGAATTCAACAATAAATATAAGAATTTATTACAAAACTTAAGCACCTATAAATTATTATGTACTGACCCCCCTTATAAATTATATAATGAAAGTACACAATTATTGCAAAATAAAAATGCATAAAATTGTGTACTTTTTCTTTGAACTAAGCTGTATATTTTATCATTATTTTTTCAACTTTAGTGTTTGTATACCTATTACCTTACATCAATATTATTTGCAATAATAATTGCAAAGACATTTATCCTTTCATAAGAATCATTAATTAAAGGAACTTGAAAGCAGTATTGTTTATGCCTTTTAAAATATTCTACTTCTTTTATATACTTATATATTTTATCAGCTATATTTTTTTCACCTTCGGTACCATTAACACTAGGTATATTAACTAAATCTAAACTCAATTTTTCTATTTCTTCAGCTAAATTATTCACTTAACATCACCTCATATTAAATAAAATAATTATATTCTCTTAAGTGGAAAAGTCATACAATGAGGTCCTCCACCACTTTTAAGTATTTCTTCTAGTTCTAGTTCTATCACCTTAATTCCACAATCCTTTAGTTTTTTATTTACTTTAGTATTTGATTTGAGGGATATTACTCTTCTATTTCCCAATGCCTGTAGATTGCAATGATGCTCAAAAACACCTTCTTGAGGTATATCAATCAATTCAAACTCTTTTTCTTCTAATATACGAAGGAAATGATCTGGTAGAGCTGACTTACATGCTACTGCTATTTTCTCATCTACAATATTAAAGCACATATCTAAATGAAGATTTTCTTCTGCACATTTTATAGGGATTATATTATATCCAAATTTACCGATTTGATCTCTTATTTCTCCTATAGCAGTTTCATCTGTTCTGGCAATAACACCTATTGCTAAAGTATTATCATCTAAAAACCAAAAGTCTCCACCTTCAAAATAACCTTTACTCACCTTTGCAACACAAGGTACTCCCAATTCTTTCATTTTCTTTTTATATGCTTCTGTTTCACCATATCTAATTGGTTTTTTAAAATTTCCTAAAATATATCCTTCTCTTATGCAGGCACCAAAATCCCTTGCAAACACTTCATTTGTAAGATTCTCTTCCGGCTCCATTAAAACTACTTCAACACCATTTTCTTCATAGGCCTTTATTAAATCTTTATGTTCTTTAATACACTTTTCTATATTTAGACCATTATTTTCTTTAATCCACTTCTCAGCTATAACATTAATAGGCTGAAGTTTCATATAATCAGGTGAACAAAGTAGTACTTTCTTTAATATACCAGTTGAGTTTTTTACAAAAAATTTATTCATATAATATCTCCCAATTTCATATAATATATTTCTTAAAGTTTAAAAAATTTAAGTGTATTTAATAGTTTCATGACTAAAAAATAAATTCATAATAATATATGAACTTCTGAAATAAATTATATAACAAATAAAAAGTAAAGTAATTTTTTATACTTTATTTACTCTCAATAACTGCCAAAGCAACAGCCCCCATTACTCCTGCATCATCTGTTCCAAGTGCTGCAGTAATAATCTTACAGGATTCTGCCATGGCTTTAAAACATATTGTATTTACTACTTCTTTTATCTTGTTAAATACAATGTCTCCGCCCTTTGAAACTCCTCCTCCTATGATAACCATCTCAGGATCAAATATCGCTATCATATTGGCAACACATATTCCCAAATAGTTAAGGCTTGTATCTAAAATTCTAGAAGCCACTGCATCTCCTTGTTTAGCTGCTTGAAACACTTCAGCAGTTTTCATTTGCAATAGCTTGAATACTGCTGGCCGTTGTATTTCCATGAGCTATAATTAACCCTTGAAGTTCTATATTTTCCTCAATATACTCTTGAAAAAATATAGTATTCATAATATCCAAACATCTAGATAACCCAGTTACAATTGTTCCCAATTCTTCTCTAAGCTTTATAACTATGAATAAGCTCTCGGAGATACACCTTTTAAAAAATTTATTACTCTTTTAAAATCCAGTTTAATTATCATATCATCCTGTAGTATCAGCACTAAACATAACATTAATTCCATAGATTCTCCAGTACAGTGAATACCATAACGTTTTATAATTTTCACAAATTTTTGCATATAGCTTTCTCTCACAAATATATTTTCATCTAAAAATAAGAGGAAATTAAATCATTATCTATGATTCTCATCCCCTTAGAGTGATTTTTCCCGTTAATCTGTTCATTGAATGTTTGTAGTAATAAATTTCTATCCATTGTATCACCTTAGTAATTTATTTGCTGATTCTATCGGCTATGCAAGAAGCTGCATAGGAATAGGGCTTAATCTGATATTTATATCTCGTTCCTGTAATCCACCCAGTAATCTCGCTGATCAATTCAAATGTTTTACCATTTTTATTAGTTCCAATATCCACATGAATTTCTATATCTTCCTTTATATTAGCTTTCTCAAAGCTTTTAGAAAGTTTTGAAGCAAGCTCTATAAGTGCAGTTTCATAATATATCTTTTGTCTAACATTAGTTATCTTAGGAACATACTTTATTTCATAAAAGAAAATACCACCTCTGCCAATTCTATGAACTGCTACAACTACCACTACTTTAGTCAAACTTCTATTCTGAGAATCTATTCCAACAGTGATTTTGTATTTATAATTCTTGTCGCTTAATATGAAACCTTTTATGCAATTTACCATTTCATTAACAGAAACATTACCAAAGGTCTTGCCATACATTACTGTAAACCTCCTAAAAATATTTTTTAGAAATTTCTCCATATTAATTTTTGCAACAAATTATTAAATAATCTTTTAATAAATATACTATGAATTATTGGTATATTTGTTTCATTCACTTATAACTAGATACTCTAAGCATATTCAAATAAATAACTATCGGTATCTTTTACTTACTATTTGTTTTCATACGCCTTATTTTTATTTTTTATCTATAATATTTATTATACTTTTTTAAATATTTACTGCCTATAGTCTAAATTATACCATTAATTTGCTCAATACTAGTAAAACTTAACTTAAAAAGGAGCTATCTCAAAATAAATATTTGTTAAATTTGAGAACGGCCTCATTTAATCATTGAAGCAAGTTCTTAATTCAGGTGGGGATTCTTTTACCCCATCTGAATTTTAGAACTGCAAATACATGGCTTACTTGGCGTTGAACTCCCACTTGAAGAAAAGCAGAGAACCAAAATCTTTTTTTGATTTTGTGTGAATCGCTTTCGCTGTGTGCGTGGGAGACTTACACCAAGTTAGTCAGGTTAAAAATCAGCTTTTTACATATCCTTAATAATAGAATATGTAAAAAGCTGTGTAACAATGCATATATACATTGTTACACAGCCCCTATAATACTATTTTACAGTCTTTCTATACTCCATGGGTGCACAACCCTTTAAATCTTTAAATACCCGATTAAAGCTTTTAACACTATTAAAACCTGATTTATATGCCACCTCTATAATAGAGTCCTCTTTATCCATTAGATACCATTCAGCCTTGGTTATTCTAAAATTATTGAGATAATCTAAAAAAGTCATACCAGCATTCTCCTTGAAGAATCTTGTAAAATAATATTTACTGAAACCCGCTACTTTTGCAATTTGATTCAGATCAATATGTTTTTCATAATTTTTCTCCACATACTGAAATACCCTGTCAAGTTTTTGTAATTTTTCTCTTTGTCTGCTCTTCTCTTCTAAAGAATACTCAATTTTAGGCATGTATCTAAGTAATATACCTGCCAAATCATATAAACGTGCCTTTAAGATAAGCTTATATCCCTCTTTAGCTTCACTGTTTTCATGAATAAGTTCCTTTATTTGCTTTTCCATTAGCCCATGAATTTCACTTTCCTTTGTAAAGTACTGAGATTTAATAAACATTAATTTTATAGCCCTAGTATCCTTTGTTCTAGAAAGGAAATTGTCATATATGGACATCCTAAATTGTATAACTGCTCTTTTACTGAATTCCATTTGTTTAAAAAAATAATGTACTTCTCCTGAACCTATAATAAGTATATCTCCAACTTTAAGTTTATATATATGGCTGCCTACCCCAACTTTAATGCTACCTTCTACAATATATATAATTTCAATATCTTCATGCCAATGATGGGGCGTACTCATATATCCATCATTAAAAAACAGTCTAAAAGGAAAATCCGGTTCCAATACAGTTTTTTCAAGGCTCCCCTGCATAGTCTCCTCCAAAAATTTTTATTATAATTCCATTTTAGTACTCTTTTTAACTGATTCATAGATATTGCATATAATTTCTTGAGTTTTTATTGCTTACTTACCTGTAATATCAAGCTGTATTCCTAAATTTAAGGCATCATACCAATTTTTTGAGATATTCTATCCCCAAAGATAAACCTTTCTTCACCTTTTCTTCGCTGCCTTCATAAAGTGGATCTTCATGTTCAATACTTATGACATCATCGTAACCTATTTCTCTTAATTCATTTACAAAGTTCTTCCAATCAATCTGTCCAAGACCCGGCATTCTATATCTCCAGTAGCCAGAATCTTCAAAGCTAAAATTTAGCTGTTTATTATATACACCATAGGCTTTTAATCTGTCTTCAAACACTTCAGCATCCTTTGCATGAGTATGGAATATTCTATCCTTAAATTCTTTAATGGGACTGATATAATCCATAAGCATTGAATGTAGATGAGATGGATCATAATTTAACCCAAAGTTCTTATTTGGAACTCTTTTAAATATTTCTCGCCATAGTTCAGGTGAATAAGATATGGTTCCTGGTATTCCTTTAATTTGCCAGCCAGGCATTGCGCAGTTTTCAATTATTACTTTTATTCCCCTATCCTCAGCATACTTAACTAAATCACTAAACACTACCTGAAATTCATCAAGGTTTTCCTCTATAGTTTTATCTATATCTCTTCCAATAAAAGTTCCCACTGCTGGAACTCCAAGCAGCACTGCAGCATCAACACATTTTTTAAAATGATTATTTATCTTATTTCTTTTATTTATGTCATGATCTAAATTGTTATCATAGTAAGCTAGTGAAGAAATTGTCAGCCCATATTCTCTAAAATATTCCTTGATTTCCTCAGCTTCTTTTTGAGTAAAATTGTCTACGTCTATGTCACAGCTTGAATAGTCTCTGCTATTAGATGCTGGCCAGCAGGCAATTTCAAGTGACTTAAATCCTTGTTCACTTGCCCATTTTGCTTTCTCCTTAAGTGGTATACTTCCAAGACTTACTGTTAACAAACCAATATACATATTAAAACACTCCCCCCATTAATTTTTTAAATTTTTATAACCTATTTCTGCTGATTTTCTTATTGCGCTCTTGAAATCCGCAGCTCTTTTATCATTTATACTGTATAATTGCAGTCCTATTGATAAGCACATAAAAATACATTTTCTCTATATTCTAATTATTCAGGTAAACTGGTTCTCCACTTTTAGCTGATTCGTATAATCTGCTGAACTTCTCTCCATTTATTCTAAGACCCTCTACCATATCTGCTCCACCTTCTATTCCGCAAAGAGATGTTTGAGCTTCTCCAACATCCAGGCTATTTATTGCCCAACTGGATTCCAGAACTATAGTTGCTCCATTTTCCATAGAAGTTGGGAGTATTACGGATGGTAGTCATCGGATAAAAATCAAAAGCTTTAAAACTTTAATTTATTCTTAACGTTTACATATATAATTGTATAATAGAAATTATTTAATTACTTCTCATGAATTGCTCACTTATTCTCAAATATTGTTGTTTTTAGATATCTAAAACAACTTTAAGCAGCATTGCAAAAACTTCAATGCTGCTTAAAGTTGTTAGTACTGGACTTACAGTACGGTATTTCTTATTTAGGACAAGTTTTTATGGCTTACTTTCAATAAATTAATTCCTTGAGCCATCTGCTTAATATGTCTAATAGAATCGCTTAAATGTAAATCGATGTTATTCAAGGTTCTACCATCGTCTTCCTTTTTAATTTCGGAATAATTGCGGGATTTGATTGAGTGCAGTATGCTTTTTAAAACGCCAATCTCTGATAGAAAATGATCTCTTTCACTATCTGGAATATCATAAAAATGGAATATCATAAATACATGGATTATTTCTATGCGAAATGCCCTGCAGCTAGGAAGAATGATATTGTCAATGGGTTCCTTGTCAATAACCTGTTGATCCTGTGCAAGGCCTTGAATACTATCAGTGGTAAGCTGTACCTCCAGCAGAAGTTCATTAACATACTGACTGTTCTCAGCTTTTAAAAGTACTTTTTCCAATTCATCAGCTATATTCTGATAACTTTCCATTAGTTCTCTTTTCCTATAGCTTAGCGCATGGTGCTTTTCAGTCCGCAGCAGAACTTTACCGATAATCCATACCATTAATGCGGAAGCAATTACGATGACCAGACGTATACCCAGAGCTCTCCACATACTCATTTGAAAGGGCATCATACTAACAATTGCTATCTGAGTTGCAAACACCATACTTATAAACTGGCTGCTACTAGACAAAAGCATCCATATACTGACAAATAAAACCAAAACAAGGCGGATACGGTTTGGAATAAATTCTGTGATGGATAGGAATACAAGTAGTCCCACAGCTGTTCCTCCCACACGATTCAATGCACTTTTGGTTTCCTCATGGTGAAACTCGCAAGTAATCATATAAACAAGTAGTGGTAACCAAAAACTTCTGGAAAAGGGAAGCTTATAAGAAATTGTAAAGCTTATGCCATTTAGAATAGCCGCCTTTAATGCGAATCTTCCCCTGCAAGATTGCAAGCTAAAATGTTTTTTCAATTGGTTCAATTTAAAGTCTATTCCTTTTGCAGAATCTATTTTTTTACTGTGGAGTTTCTTGCAGTAAGACAATTCATCTGCAAGACGCTCTATTATGATTTTAAACTCTTCTTCAAGCTTCATATGCTGTAAGTGGTGTGTTTCCAAAAAATCCATCAGTTTTTCTGAAAGAATCTTAAAATTATCTTTTTCATTATTATTTTCTGCTGCATTTGAAAATATTACGCCCAATTCTCTAAAGTACACTGCATCTTCGCTTTTGTAATAAAATCTAGACTGATTTGCAATCTGCTCAATCTGTTCCAGGCAAAGCATCACATGAAACAAATAAGTCTGACCTTCATTTAAGACACCATACTGCTTAGCTACATCATTATAAATCTCCTTTGAAAAATCAACCGACAATTTAGACAGTTCCTTGTGATTTCTCCCTGTGGCATTGTCCTCCTTAAATTCCCAAAGCTGCTTAGAAAGTTCTCTAAAGCCCTGTATAACAAATCGATCGCTAGTTGGAATTTTCACCTTCTGTTTTATTATAAATATAAAAAGACTTACCATTGCAAAACTAAAGGCAAATGTCATAAGTCGCTCTGGTATCATGGAGAACTTGTATGGTATCATCTGCGCCAAGATAAACATACCTCCAACGATAAAGTAATTTTTAGGCAAAATTTCATCTTCAAATACATATATAAATACAAACATAGCAACAAAATTCAGTAATATGCAGGATACATAGTTCATACTGGCAAATGTGCCAAGCATGCCTGAAATAAACATAACCAGATAACTTCTCAAATATGATTTTATGGACAAACGAGATTTTATCATAGTACCTGCATAAAGTACCAATCCAACAGCAATAATGGCATTTGCAGCTCCGCCAATCATATTACCTACTACAAACATAATCATTCCCAATATCACAAAGGGTAAAGTTGTAATCCCTCGTTTGCACCATGTGTAACACACTTTTTTCATTCCGTTCAATTTCTGTTCCAAGTTAGATCCCTGCTCCTTTCATTTCACAATTAAGGTTTTATATTTTACAATAAGTTGCTAATCTTTTTCCCATTTGGAAAGCTTTTTCACAATCTATAGGAAATTGTTCCGCTTTTATTTGTGCTTTGTGTTGCTCATCATATCTAGAAGCGTCATATTTGTTATAATCGTCAAACTGATAGGTATCTGTAACAATTAAAGATTCATTTGTGCCATTGAGCAACTGCATATATCTTTTATGCATATCAAATATATATTGATAGCCAGATGCATCTACAGCTATTTGAGGCACATTCATTGTATAAATAAAGCCCGCATTTATTTTTCCCTGGAAATTGCTATAATCTTCCTTGCTATACGAAATATTCATGAATATAAGACGCTCTAAAAATGAGCTCATTTCCCCTGTCACATTGCCTAGATAGATTGGTGAGCCTAGCAGCAGTACGTCGCTGGTGATTACTTTCTCCAGTACCTCTGTGAGATCATCACGCACAGCACAGTGACCAACGAACTTACTGTCTTTTCGTTTACAGGCAAAACAGCTGATACATCCCTTATAATTTAAATTGTAAAGATTTATCATCTCGGTTTCTGCTCCCACAGATTTTGCTCCATCTAACGTCCGCTTTAATAAGGTGGCTGTATTCCACTCCTTTCGCGGACTTCCATTAACAGCTATCGCTTTCATTAAAATACCTCCTATTTATTTACTTTCTTCTTTTAATCTGTTAAACTTAGTATAACATGCAGATACAAAATATAAAGTACGCACATTTTTGTGCCCTAAGGAAATGATAGCAATGAGTACTAAAAACTTATATGATGGTTCCTGTAGAATTATTAATTCACTAAACATTATCAGCGGCAAATGGAAACTACCTATTTTATGTAAACTATCTCCTGGCAATATTCGCTATAATGAGCTAAAACGTCAAGTACGGGGCATCACCAACATCATGCTTACACGCTCTTTACAGGAGTTAGCATCCCATGGACTGGTTGTGCGAATACAGCATTCTAATATTCCGCCTCACGTAGAATATGGATTAACAGAACATGGCAAAAAATTAATTCCTGCTCTGGATGCTTTGAAAAAATGGGGCGAAGAACAAGCAGACTTTGAACAACATGAAATAAAAGGTTATAAATAGGATGATCCTCCCATTTATAACCTCTTATTGTTTTATACTTTAGCTATTAAATTTAATATTATTTTAAAAAAATCTATACTATTTAATATAAATTTCTGTTTCACTCTCCACTACAAACTCAACTGTTTCTTCAACTATTTTGAATTCAATTACCTTCCCATCTGCCAAAACCTCTGTAGGTTTAATATTATTTATTTTAAATTTAAAGCTATGATAATTATCTCTATAGGCCCTATAAGCCTTATTTATTCTAATTGTCATTCCATTTAAGTCATCATTGCGTTTTATTAAAAACTCATATAGATTGTAAACTCCCTTTCTATATTCAAAGCTTTCTCCATCATCCTGATAATGTACATACTTAATTTCCCTATCATTAGCTGCTGGATATATATCTAGAGTAAGTTCTTCTATTTTCTTTTCTCCTATATAATTCTGTATAGGATAACTAGGTATAATTGTTCCCTGTTTTATATATATAGGGCATAAATCTAAAGGTGCTTCCTTAACAATATATTCCCCACCTTGAAAAACTTCCTTTGTCCAGTAATCCACCCAATTATTTCCCTTTGGTAAATATACCATTCTGGCTGTCTTTCCCTGCTCTACAACTGGGGCTACAAGAATATTTTCACCACACAGGAATTCATCATTTATTTCATAAGTATTTTCATCTTCCTGGTAGTGAAGCATTAAGGCCCTAATTACAGGAAGTCCGCTGCTTTTTTGCTTCCAGAGGGTATCATAAAGATAAGGAATCAATTTATATCTAAGTTTAATATATTTTCTGTTAATATCTTCTGTTTGCTTATCAAAAGCCCAGGGTTCCTGATCTCTTGTCATAATCGAGGAATGATTTCTAAATAATGGGGTAAAGCATCCAACCTGTACCCATCTTGATAAAAGTTCTGCAGTGCAATCAAAACCAAATCCACCTACATCTGTACCACAAAAAGTTATCCCGCTTAATCCTAAATTCATAAGCATTGGAAGAGACATTCGCAAATGCTCCCAAAGGCTTTGATTATCACCAGTCCATACTGTAGAATATTTTTGCGTCCCTGCATAGCAGGCTCTGGTTATTACAAAAGGTCTTTTATTAGTGTATTTCTTGATTCCCTCATAGGTTGCCTTTGACATATAATGTCCAAAAACATTGTGCATCTCTCTATGATCTGTAATAATTCCATCATTATTAAAAACCACATCATCAGGAAGGGGCCCATTAAAACTTGCGGGCTCATTCATATCATTCCATATACCAGAAACTCCATAATCCATAATTATCTTTTGATTTTCTGCCCACCAATTTCTCACTTTTTCATTTGGAAAATCAGGATAAAGAGCATCTCCCGGCCATACTTTATTTACATAGGGGATATTATCTTTATCTGTAGCAAAATATCCATTTTTAATACCTTCATCATAGATTTCATAACCATTGTCTTTTTTAACACCAGGATCAATAATTGTTACAACTTTAAATCCATTCTGCTTTAACTCAGATAAGGTTTCCTTAGGATTTGGAAATTTATCATTGTCCCAGGTAAATACTCTATATCCATCCATATAATCAATATCTAAATATAGTGCATCACAAGGTATATCTCTCGTTCTAAACTCTTTTGCAATTTCCATTAGCCTTTGTTCTGGCACATAAGACCATCTACACTGCTGATATCCAAGTGTCCAAAGCTGAGGCAGTGGTGTTCTTCCTGTCAAATCAGTATATTTATTTAATACTTCTTTCATAGAGGGACCATATATAAAATAATAATCTAAATTTCCATCTACAGCTCCAAAATAATAATAGTCGCTATTTTCTTTTCCAATATCAAAATGAGACTCAAAAGTATTGTCAAAGAAAATACCAAAAGCCTGTTTTTCTTTTAAACCAATAAAAAATGGAATGGATTTATATAATGCTTCAAAGCTTTCCACATGTGGGTTAGGATTATCTGTATTCCACATCTTGTAATGGTATCCCTTCTTATTTAAATGTCCTGTCTTTTCACCAAAGCCATAAAAATACATATCATTTTCCATCTTTTTAAGCACTTGCACCTTTAATTCATTGTCACCATCTTTAAGTTCATGACCCTCTTCTGCTGCTACATCCCAGCCACCTTCAGCACCTCTTCTTACAAAAGATTTTCTGTCTCCTCTATAATCTTCACAAAGTATATTCCAGTTATAATCGTAAATATCCACCTTGAAATCATCAAATATGTTTACGTTTAACTTATCTGTGGCAATAGTTATTTTATCTTTTTTACTATCTACTGAAAAATTGCATTGCTTAACATTTAGATCTTCTATTGCTTTAGATAATCTCTCTTCCCTCTTTAGCGGAGAAAAGAAATTTATTATAGAAGTCGAAATTATCTCCACAATGACATTTTGGTTTTCAAACTCAATATGAATCTTATTGTCTACTTGCTCAAATCCTCTTATTTTACCAAACATTTTCCCACCCCTATTTAACAGCTATATTCTATTAATCAATGAAACTTACATATATAATTTTATACTATTAATATTTTAATTACTACCTAGGAATTGCTCACTTATTCTCAAATATTGCTGTTTTTAATTTTTTCTACAATTTAATTTTTTTCACTATATGAGATTAAAGTTGTCACATAATTAAAAGGGTATAAATTGAGCAATTGTTCAATTTATACCCTTCTAATTTTTATATAAGCAATGAATTATTTCTAAAATCCATTTAATAAGTTTCATATTTTAATGAAAACTATCTTGAAAGTATCTCTGATATCTCATATAGTCTTTCATCAAATTTTCTTGGCATTGCTAGGGCTTCATCTATATCATCAGTTATTTTATTATCTCTTATACTCATAACTTTCGATGTCTTCTTTCCTTCAATCAGAACTTCTACAGCTCTAACACCCATTCTTGAGACAAGCATTCTATCAAAGGCGGATGGACTTCCACCTCTTTGAATATGTCCTAAAATAGTGGTCCTTGTTTCAATACCCGTAATATCTTGAACTTTTTTTGCCAATTCAATTGATCCGCCAATTCCTTCTGCTACTATAATCAGACTATGCATTTTTCCTTTCAATTTTCCTTCAAGGATAGTTTTACACAGCTAAAGGATAATAATCATTATAAAATATTTTTAAACAACTCATACATTAATGATAATTCATATTTATTTATTTTAATATGATATCTTTTTTCTATATCACTAAAAATATCTCTTGAAACATCATAAAATTCTTTTTCTTTATCTGTATACTCCGCTTTTTCCTCTGGCTCATAATTATTTGATGTCATTAATCGTTCAATCATAAAAGCAATATGCATATACAGATTTAATTTAATATAACCGACTAATTTCATGTCATAATATTGTTCATATCTATAAATAACATTTTCCACTTCATTTACTACAATATTGGGATTTAAAAATGTCAGCCGGCTAGCTATTCCCTCCAATGAAAAAAATTTTAAAAATTCTCTTTTTAAATCTTCAAATTTCTCTTCATTTATTTCATCCTTTAGGGCTTCCCATAAACACTTTTCACCAGTTCCATCTAGAATATCGTAAACATTCACCCATTTCATCGTCGCAATATTAGGTAAATTTGAAGTTGTAATTATTAATTTTGTATGCTTAAAATTATCTTTGTTATTCTCCTCAATTAATTTTTTTAAATTTTTATAGTCCATTATTACAATATCCATGGTCTCATGATTAACAAATCTAGATATAATCTCTTTTATCTTATCAGATATTCCAAGTCCGGACATACAGGAAATAATTATATTTTTACCTCTTGCAATTCCCTCAAAGTACTGAATACTGATGTTATAAGCACTCTTTGCCTGCTCTGCAATATATTTAAAAGAATTGTTTTGAATCATTTTTATTCCAATATCCAAAGCAATAGCAGTAGTTACATTATTCATAATAAGTAAATCTCCAGATAGATGATTCTTTATAGAAGAATACATTTGATTTAAAGAGCCCATATCTACTAATAGGATAACACCTTTTCTAGTATCTATTTTTTCAAGATAATCGTTAACCTTTTTTATAGTATCAGCTAAAGATATATCCATAGGCATATCAATAGATTCAAATACAAAAGTACCGCAGTTTTCATTTGCAACAGCTTGAATACTGCTGGCCGTTGTATTTCCATGAGCTACAATTAACCCTTGAAGTTCTATATTTTCCTCAATATACTCTTGAAAAAATATAGTATTCATAATGTCCAAACATCTAGATAATCCAGTTA
This sequence comes from Clostridium pasteurianum DSM 525 = ATCC 6013, assembly GCF_000807255.1. Lineage (NCBI taxonomy): Bacteria > Bacillati > Bacillota > Clostridia > Eubacteriales > Clostridiaceae > Clostridium > Clostridium pasteurianum. Next base: position 3,429,687 of record NZ_CP009268.1, read on the forward strand.
CAATTGTTCCCAATTCTTCTCTAAGCTTTATAGCTATGTAATAAGCTCTCGGAGATACACCTTTTAAAAAATTTATTACTCTTTTAAAATCCAGTTTAATTATCATATCATCCTGTAGTATCAGCACTAAACATAACATTAATTCCATAGATTCTCTAGTACAGTGAATACCATAACGTTTTATAATTTTCACAAATTTTTGCATATAGCTTTCTCTCACAAATATATTTTCATCTAAAAATAATAAGTTCAAATATTCTTTAATAGAATTCATTAATTTTTTAAATTCAATGAAAATTTCCAGTTTAGCTGCTTCGGCATTTTCATAGGAAAACTCAGAAATTTGATTGAAAAATTCAATAAATTTTTGTTTTGCCTCTAAACTTTCATCTTTAATTTGAACAAATTCTCTATCATAAAATATTTTAAGAGGTGCTATATCTCTATTAGATACACTAAAAAATATATTTGAAATATCCGGTATATCTTCTAAGGTAATCCTTAATACAACTTCATCCATCTGTCTTGTAAAAGCATTAGCACAGCTAGTTTGAACAATATTCTGCAGAGTTCCTATATTGCCTTTAGGTCTTGAAAAACATAATGCTTCTACCACATGTGAATCGACTATGATATCTTTTTTTATTTTTTTTGATTCTTTATAATAAAAGAGGTAAACTATTTGCAGTCTTTCTGTAAAAGGACGATTTATTATACTATCTATATTAATATGAACAGCAATCCTTCGTCTGAAAGTTTCAAGCAATACCTCTTCAGTACGTTCTGTAGTAGCAAAAATAAATCTAACATTTGACTTTTTCCACTGGTTATCTCCCAGTTGCCTGTATTTACCAGTATCCATAAATAGAAATAACTTTTCTTGATTGGCATAAGATAGTCTATGAATTTCATCCAAAAATAGATATCCACCATCAGCTTCACTTAACAGTCCTTCCTTATCACTATTTGCACCAGTAAAACTTCCTTTTTTATATCCAAGTAATGTAGCAGACAATAGTTCAGGATTATTTGCATAATCTGCACAATTTAGCACTACAAAAGGTGCTTTAGAATAAATCACCTTTTGTTCCAGAGCATATTGATAAATTAACTTGGCAAGAAAGCTTTTTCCAACACCACTTTCACCTGTAATAAGTATTGGCAGACCATTAGGTGGGTAATTAACTGACGCCCTGCACTGTTCCACAATTTTCTTCTGACTTCCATAACATCCAATAAGATCACTAAAAGCATCTTTTTCATACTGACAATTATTTTTTTCACTGTTATCTTGAATATTTATATTCCCTTTTGTATTCTCTACTATAAATTCCTTATGTTCTATTATTTCTTCATCTTCAGTTTTTTCAATCTCTGGAATACTCCAATATACGGGCCTTGAGTTTGTCTTTTGTACTAATTTTTCCTCAAGAAGACGGTTAAGATAATGACTTACTACCTGGCGGCTCAAATTTAATTCTCTTGATAATTCTACTGCACTAATTTTTGTCTTTTCCCGGCATATTTTTTTCATCATATCATAAACCCTATCTTTTGCCTGCATATTGCTTATTCTCCTTTATTAATAAATCTAATTTTTTGTAACAAATATTTACTTTATCCATTGAATCAAAAATACTCTCTCTGATAGATATTATATAGAATTTATTTTATCAATTTAATAAATTTTATTTCACCATAAATAATTTTTACCTTGGTCTTATTATATATTATATATTTTTTATTATTTAATCTTTTTAATTATAAATGCTTCATAAGGCCTTAACGGCATATTATCACGCACTTCACCATAGTTATTTATAACACTTTCCCATTTTTCGTAAAAATAAGGTTTAAGAGAATCTATTTCTATCTCTTCTTCTGAAAAATTACCTACAACAAGCCACTTTTCGCCCTTAAATTCTCTTTCATATACATATAGACTAGGATCTTCAGTAAGATATAGTTTAAAACTACCTTCTGTAAGAATTTCTTCTTCATGACGCAGTTTAATTAGCTTTTGATAATAATAAAAAATAGAATTCTCATCTTCTAGTTCTTCTGCTACATTGATTTCAGTATAACGTGGATTCACTTTAATCCATGGATTCCCAGTGGTAAATCCTGCATTTTCAGAGCTATCCCACTGCATTGGTGTTCTTCCATTATCTCTGCTTTTATTCCATACAGCTGCCATGAAGTCCTCTTCAGAAATGGATTTATCTTTCTCTACCAACTCTTTATAGGCATTATGGATTTCAACATCGTCATATTCTTTAAGTTTGTAGTGAGCATTTACCATTCCAATTTCTTCACCCTGATAAATGTAAGGGGTTCCCTGCATACCATGCAGTATAGTAGCAAAAGCTTTTGCACACTCTTTACGATAATTTGTATCATTTCCCCATCGTGAAATAATTCTTGGCTGATCATGATTTTCAAAGTAAAGAGCATTCCATCCGTAATTTAATAATTTAGTCTGCCAATTGGAAAGTATACGTTTTAACTCTATTAGATCAAAATCTTTTAATGCCCATTTTTTATTTGGAGAATTTGGAATTCTGTCAATATTCATATGTTCAAAAGTAATAATCATATTTAATTCTTTTCTCTCTGGATCTACAAATAATCTAGCATTTTCTGAATCAGATCCTGGTGCCTCTCCAACAGTCATACAGTCATATTTTGACAATACTTCTCTATTCATTTCCTTCAAATATTCGTGAAGTCTTGGTCCGTTGGCATGCATAAATCCTTTAATATATTTTTCTCCTGGTCTTTCAGGATAATCTGGAAAATCTGTGTATTTTGATATAGATGCGATTACATCCATACGCCATCCATCTACCCCTTTATCCATCCAAAATTTCATTAAATCATAAACTTCCTGACGAACCTTAGGATTTTCCCAATTTAAATCCGGCTGCTTCTTTGTATAATAATGTAGGTAGTATTGATTTCTTTCCTTTGAATATTCCCAGGCTGATCCGCAGAAACTTGAGCCCCAATTATTTGGTTCACTGCCATCTGCTTTAGGATCAAGCCAAAAATAATAGTTACTGTATGGATTATCCTTTGACTTTTTACTCTCTTCAAACCAAAAATGTTCATCAGAAGTATGATTTGCAACTAAATCCATTACTATTTTAATATCTCTATTGTGTGCTTCCTCTATTAAGTTTTCCATATCGGCATTGGTTCCAAATTTTTCATATATCTTTCTATAATCGCTGATATCATAACCATTGTCATCTTGAGGAGACTCATAAACAGGACTGATCCATATAACATCGATTCCTAACTTCTTTAAATAATCTAATTTTTCTATTATACCATTTAAATCTCCATATCCATCCCCATTTGAATCTTTAAAACTTCTTGGATATATCTGATAAACTACTGCTTTTTTCCACCAATTACTCATAACAATTCTCCTTATCTTAAAATTAAATTATGCAATTCCCAATGCAGAAAGTAAAATTCCTAGTATAATAATAGCAATTAACAAAATATTAATACTAACTTTTTTATTTTTCATCAAATAGAAACAAAGTAGTGTTAGTCCTAAAGGTATAATCCCAACAAATATTTGATCTAACATGTTTTGCAGGTTAAGTACAGAGGTACCCCCCATTTTAAATTGAACAGTAGTCTTAAAATTTACCATCTGACTAGTCATACCGCCTACCATAATTAAACCTACAATACTAGCTGCTTTAGTTAATATATTAATTAATCCACTGGCATATAATTTTTCTATATATTTTGCACCTAAGCTATATCCTAAAAATGTTCCATAGTATTTTATTACAACCGCTGGAATATTAAAAAGAAGAAGAAAAATAATAGGTGCAAGAACATTTCCTGATTGGCCTATACTAACAGCAACACCAGCAGCAATAACTCTTATAACCCCCCAGAAAATAGAATCTCCAATACCTGAAAGAGGTCCCATTAAACTAGACTTTACCGCATTAATAGATGTAGTATCAAAATCTTCACGCATGCTGTTTTCTTTTTCCATGGAAGCTGTGAGTCCCATTATAAAAGTAGACATTGGAATAGTTGCACTAAAATATGACATATGACGTGATAATGCTTCTTTTTTATCCTCTGGATTATTATAAAGTTTATTAATAAATGGCATCATTGAATAACAAAAACCTGAACCGCCTTGTTTAGCGGGGCTTACAGAAGAATATAAAGTAAATGAACGCCAAAATATTTTTCTAAGTAACACTCTTTCTTCTTTTGGAATTTCTTTAGTTAGATTACTCATCGAAAAAATCCTCCTCTTCACTATCAGTTACTTGAACGTTTTCACCAACACCAGCTTTAGCCAATTGGCTTATCTCAAAATCATTGTAGGCAATAACAATTGCAACTATTATACCTAGTGCAGCAAGAGCAACAAGTGGTAATTTTAAATATGCAACCACTACAAATCCCAAGAAAAAGAAAACTGCTATTTTATTGTTCCATAAAAGCCTTAATAACATAGCCATACCAACAGCTGGTAGTAGATTACCACAGATTGTCAACCCATTTAATATAAAATGTGGTATTGCATTTAACAAAGCTTGAACTGCATCAGAACCTACAAGTATACCAAAGAAAGCAACTAATGAGTATAAAAACCAGTTAACAGCCCAAAGTCCAAAATGTAAGGTGATTATTTTGCGTTCTTCTCCTTTTACTGCAAGCTTATCAAAAACTGGTGCAAAAAAACCTACTAAAAAAATGTATAAGAGATTTTTAACTTGAAGTCCCAAAATTCCAATTGGAATAGCTAAAGTTAAAGCAACCTGAGATCCTCCTCCTACCGTAATAGCAAAAGCTGTACCTACTGCAGTAGCAATACCAGGTTCAGCAGCCTGTGCTCCCCCAATATTAACTATTCCCATAAATACTGCCTCAAGGGCTGCACCTATCAAAACACCTGTATGCAAGTCTCCAAGCAGCAGGCCCACTAAAGGGCCTATAACAATTGGCCTATTAAGCATGGAAAGACCTATTAATTCAGCACCGCCAACGCATATAAAAACTGCTAGTGCAACCAAAGTCGCCTGTACTAACATAATTAATTCCTCCTTTTATTGAATCTTATAAATTTATCTTTCGAATTATATCTTTCATTGGTTTTTTCTCATCAGAAGGAACAGCCTGTAAACTAGTGTTTGGATCAATTTCAATAATTTTTTTAAGAGAATCGATTTCATCCTTTGTAAGCATAACTGTTGGACTTAATGTTGTTTTCTCAGACACATCAATTCCATCAAATCTTCCTACATTACCTATATTTACATATTCTATTTTTTCTACACTTTCACAAATCTTCAAAGCATCTTTAATATTTCTTGTTATCAATAAGATACGCATCTTAGCTGCTTTAGGGTTGTTAACTACACCAATAGCATCCTCAACTGACTTTATAAGTACTTTAATGCTATTTGGTGCTGCCATCTTTAATGTCATTTTCTGCATTTCATCTTTTGCAGCTGCATCGTTTGCAACGACAATTCCTTGAATTTTTAACTCCTTTGACCATCCTAAAGCAACCTGCCCGTGTATTAATCTATCATCTACTCTTAATGCTGCTATCATTTTTCATACCTCCAATTTATTTAATTTAACCTTCCAAAAAATCTTCGTCATTTTCATTATTTATATCAACTTCCACTAAATTCATTTGACTTCGACTTTCTTCGATAATCTCCTTAAGTCTCTCTTTAGTTACTTTTTCTGTTTCCATTAATACTGTCAATATAACAGGAAGATTAAAACCAGCAATTATAAATACATTTAACTTAGATGCATAAGCTGTAATCTTTTGATTGACACTCCCCCCTAAAATATCTGTAAATACAAATACTACTTCTTCTGGCTTCACACTGTCGAAAAACCTTGTAATACTTTCTGGTACATCCTCACCTCCTTCTACATAGGCATTAATGCATGTAATATCTGCCATATTACCTACTAAAAGTTCAATAGTGCTTTTAGCACCGCTAGCTAAAGTTCCATGAGTTGCAATTAATATCTTTTTCACGTTCTTATACTCCTTTCCTTTTATATGATAACTAGTCGCTGTAATACCTTATCATTAAAGATATAAGCAACAGATCTTTGGGTACTTTTTGAGTTAAAATAAATCTTCATCAAATAAGATTCATTTATATTTCCTTAATGATTTTTACCTTACACTTTTATATAAAGCAAGTATCGTGCCAACATTTTTAGACATTAAAAAATTCCTCTAAATATGGCGATTTTTATTTGATGTTATATATTTTTATTTCGTATTTAGACACTAAAAGAATTATAATCTTTAATCTGTCCAAAGAAATATTACTAAAAATAATTTTTTGGACACTTTTTGTTTGTGTCTAAGCTTTTATCTTAGACACATTTGTATTGAATTTAAAATATGACATAGAATATTTTATATAACGCAATAAAAACAGCAATGAAATCTAAATATCATTGCTGTTTTTATTTGATTGATTTAACAAATATTATTTACTCTCAATAACCGCCAAAGCAACAGCCCCCATTACTCCTGCATCTGTTCCAAGTCCTGCAGGAACAATCCTACAGGATTCTGCCATGGCTTTAAAACATCTTGTATTTACTACTTCTTTTACCTTATCAAATACAATGTCTCCACCCTTTGAAACTCCTCCTCCTATAATAACCATTTCAGGATCAAATATCGTTATCATATTGGCAACACATATTCCCAAATAGTTAAGGCTTGTATCTAAAATTCTAGAAGCCACCGCGTCTCCTTGTTTAGCTGCTTGAAACACTTCATAGGAAGTTACATTTTCATAGCTTTTCAGTATAGTATCTTCTCCTCGTAAAATTGCTTCCTTTGCAATTCTTCCTATGGCTGTTCCCGAAGCTAGTGCTTCTACACATCCATAATTTCCACAATTACACTGAGGACCATCTTTCTCAACAGTCATATGTCCCATTTCAAGGGCATTACAGGTATTTCCTCTATATATTTGTCCATTTAGAATAGCTCCTCCCCCTACTCCAGTACTTACAGTAATGTAAATCATATTTTTTGTTCCCTGACCTGCACCAAATACAAACTCTCCTATAGCTCCAACGTTGGCATCGTTATCAAGATAGGTTGGTATTTTAAATTTTTCTTTTATAGGATCTACCAGCTTAAAATTTTTAAAGGGAAGATTTGGTGTAGTTATTATTATTCCCTTTTGTGCATCCAGTGGTCCCGGTGAACCTATCCCTATAGTCTTAATATCTTCTGGAACTTTTTCTCCATCGCTTAATACTTTTTCAATAACACTAATTATTCTTTTAAGTACAACTTCTTCACCTTCAAAGGCATTAGTAGATATTGTATATTGACTTAATACGTTTCCATCTACATCAGATAGTGCTCCGCTGATTTTTGTTCCTCCTAAATCTATTCCTATAACATATTCCTTTGACATTGATTTTTCACTCCAATACCTGATATTTTCTTAAGCATCTATAAAATAAAAATTAAAGATATACTAATCTCATATAATCTACTATACATTATAATAGCATTAGTTTAAAATAGAATTTTAAAAAAATAAATTATTTTAGTGGATTTTTAAAATAATTTATAAATTATTTATAATATACTACAAATATATAATTAATTTGATGCTATTTGTTAATTTTGTGAAATTAATTCAGCATATAGAGCTTCATACTGATCGGTCATACGAGAAGCTGTAAAATTATCATTTACATGTTTAACGCAATTTTTTCTCATTTCTAAATACTTTATTTGGGGCATATTATAAAGTATTTCAATTGCTTCACAGAGTCCTTCTAGACCATAAGCTTTTGTAATCCAATTGCCACGTATATCATCTTTTGATGCATTGACAATAAAACCTGTTTCTCCATCTTTTATGATTTCTGGTATAGCACCCTTAGCATAAGCTATAACAGGTGTTCCAGCAGCCATAGATTCCACTAATGTAAACCCAAAAGACTCTTCACATTGGATAGGTAATAGTGTCACCTTTGCCGAATGATAAAAATTTGCTTTTTCCTGTGGCGATTTAAATTGTGCTTTTTCATGAATTGATTTATTCAATAAAGGAAAAATCATTTTACTATAATAGTCATTGTTTTCTATAAATCCAACATAATTTAGTGATTTTCCTATACTGTTAGCACTTTCCCCCATTTGAACTTTATACTTTGCTTTTTACTTCGTGTTTTCCCACTATTACTATTTAGAATTAATCTTGTACACTCTTGCTTCATAAGGCCTTAATATTATATCATTTATATTGTTGTCCTCTACCTCATAATTACTAATTAACAGATTAACTTTCTTATCTTGAAAATCTTCATGAAACTTAAATTTAGTATTTTCCCCATAAAAATTAAGTATGACAATGAGTTTTTCATCATTATAGTTTCTAGCATAGGCAAATATACTCTCATTTTCTCTATCTATTAGTTCCAAATCTCCATATACTATTATTTCATTTTCTTTTCTCAATTTAATTAACTTTTGGTAATAATAGAATATAGAATTTTTATCTTCTAATGCCTTCTCTACATTTATTTCTTTATAATTTGGATTTACAGCTATCCAAGGTTCTCCGCTAGTAAATCCTGCGTTATTTGATGAATCCCATTGAATTGGAGTTCTTGCATTATCTCTGCCCTTTGCATATATAGCTTTCATTAGTACATCTTTATCTATTCCCTGTTCAGATTTTTCTTTAAACATATTTATAATTTCTATATCTCTATAGTCTTCTATATTTTTAAATTCTACATTAGTCATGCCAATTTCTTCTCCTTGGTATATATAAGGAGTTCCCTGCCAGGTGTGTAAAAAAGTAGCCAGCATTTTAGCAGACTCCACTCTATATTTTTTATCATTACCAAAACGAGATACCATCCTTGGCTGGTCATGATTATTTAAAAATAAAGAATTCCATCCCTTTTCTTTTAAACCTGTATACCATTTATACATTATATTTTTAAAAGTTGTAAGTCTCCATGGAACAATGTCCCATTTACCTTCCTCTCCTGAATCTATTTCCATCATTTCAAATTGAAACACCATATTTAATTCATTTCTATCATTATCCACATAGAGTTTACCTATCTCAGGAGTAACCCCTGGAGTTTCTCCTACAGTCATAATATCATATTTACTAAGTACTTTCTTATTCATCTCCTGTAAATATTCATGTACCCTTGGTCCATTAGCAGTAAAAGGAAAACCATTTCCATACAAATCATCCTCACCCTTATCACCGTCAGGTAGTCCTGGAACCTTTGAAATCAAGTTTATAACATCCATTCTAAAACCATCTATGCCTTGATCCAACCAAAACTTCATCATGTCATATACTTCTTTTCTCACCTTTTCATTTTCCCAATTTAAATCAGGCTGTTTTGTAGAAAATAGATGTAAATAGTATTGATCTGAAGTTTCATCATACTTCCAAGCCGAACCACTGAAAAATGACCCCCAGTTGTTTGGTGGATTACCATCCTTTCCATCTCTCCAAATATAATAATCTCTATACTGGTTATCTTTAGATTTTTTACTTTCCACAAACCATTTGTGCTCATCAGAAGTATGATTTACTACTAAATCCATTATCAGTTTTATATCTCTTGAATGCATCTCTTTAAGTAATTCATTGAAATCTTCTTTTGTACCAAACTCATCCATTATATCTCTATAATCACTTATATCATATCCATTGTCGTCATTAGGTGATTTATAAACAGGACACAACCATATAATATTTACTCCTAAATTCTTTAGATAATCTAATTTTTCAATAATACCTCTTAAATCTCCTATACCGTCTCCATTGGAATCTTTAAAACTCCTTGGGTATATCTGATAAACTACTCCCTCTTTCCACCAATTTTTGTTCATTATATTAATCCCCTTTCACATAATTAAATAATATATTTATTTTTAATTTATTAATATTAAATTTTAAATCTCCTTTTTAATCCTATATATACATATTAAACAGATAACTTTATTATTTTACAGCTCCTGTAGTAATACCATCTCTAATCCATCTCTGTGCAAATATATAAACTATAAGAAGCGGCAGCAAAGCTAATAAATAAGAAGCAAATGCCAAATTATAGTTAGTAGCAAATTGTGATTTAAATACATATTGAACTAAAGGTAATGTTGCCATCTTTGAGTCGCTTAAAAGTATAAGTGGCATCAAGAAGTCATTCCATGTCCATAAACAAGTGGTTATTGCAACTGTTGCATTTATAGGTTTTAATAGTGGAAATATAACATGTCTAAATACTTGAAATGTAGTTGCTCCATCTATTATTGCTGCTTCTTCTAGGGACTTAGGAATAGATTTAATATAGCCGGTGTATAGGAATATATTAAATGGTAATCCAAATACAGCATATACAAATATAATACCAAATATATTGTCCATGTGAACACTGCTTACCTGTTTAACAAGAGGAAGCATTATTATTGGAAATGGTACAAACATAGCACTTACAAAATAATAGTATAGACCGCTAAAAAATTTCTTATCTCTATTCCTAGCTATAGCGTAGGCAACTAGAGAATTTGAAAGTATAGTTAAAATTAATACGAAAACTGTTATTATGAAACTGTTTTTAAATGCTCCAAAGAAATTTGTCATTTCAATAGCTTTGGAAAAGTTTTCAAAGTGCAGTGTTTTTGGAAAAGATAAAGCATTTGGGATCATTTGCTCTGGCGACTTTATAGCTATTAAAACAGTAATGTACAATGGCAATATTATAGTAACTAAGGCAACAATTGCTAGTATTATAGTTGTAATCCAATTTGCACCTTTTTTCTTCATAATACTTTTTCCTCCCTTTTTTCAAGAATTCTAAGCTGAAACAAAGATATAGCTACAATAACAATGAAATAAATAACAGCATTAGCAGATTGATAAGCAAAGCTTCCCTGATTAAATCCGCCATTATATATGACAAAAGATATAGATTGAGTGGCTCCCCCTGGTCCCCCACCAGTCATTGCCATTACTTGGTCAAATACCATTAAGAAATTCTTCATACACAAAACCATATTTATAGTAAAAAATGGGGCTATAAGGGGAAATATTATATCTTTAAATTTATGCCAGTTATTGGCACCATCTATTTCACAAGCTTCATATACTTCATTATCAATAGTTTGAAGCCCTGATATATATATTATTGTATTGAAGGCAATAGCCTGCCAAGCAGCTACAAATACTATTCCAAGCCATGCAAGGTTTTCATCTCCCAGTATATTCTTACTAAGTGCTGCCATATTTAAAGATTGTCCTATATTAGGTACTATATGTGCAAATACAAAATTGAATATAAAAGCTACTATTAAAGCTCCCAGTATATTGGGAATAAAATATACAGCTTTCAAAGTATTTTTAAATTTAATTTTTGAGTTCAATCCTACAGCTATTAAAAGACTAGCTACATTTACTATAATGGTAGTTAAAATTGCAAATTTAAAAGTAAACATATATGCATTAAAGATATTACTGTCTTGAAATACTGCAATATAGTTTTTAATACCTACAAAATCCCAGCTTCCAAATCCCTTGTAATTAGTAAAGCTATAAAATATACCTTTTAAAAGTGCCATGGTGTGAAATATAAAAAACAATATGACCGCAGGTATAACCATTACATAAAAAGCCTTTTTACTTTTCAATTCTTTCACCTTCCTATTGTTAAAATTTACATTATTTTAAAAATTTACATTACCCTGTATACTTAAATCACCTTCTGTTATTTGCCTTATGATATTCTACATCCAGTTTTTTTAGAAATTCAGCTTTATTTTTCTTAGTATATAGTCCTTGTATTAAACTTGCTGTATCAAAAGCTGCTGGATAATAGTGATCAGAGAATCCTATAATTTTACCTTCAGTTAAACTGTGCTGAATTTCTGAAACACTTGGATCTTTTTGTTCTACACCTTTAACTGCTGAAAAAGCAAATTGATCTTTTATATATTTTTGTACATTTTCTTTTTCAATCATGTAGGATATAAATTTTTTTGCTTCGACCTGATGAGGTGAATCCTTTGATATGGCAAAGGCTACATCAACTCCAGAAAGTACACTGTTTTTACTTGCATCACTACTAGCTGGCAGCATGAACATACCTAAATTTATTTTGGGATTTCCCTTTTTGATTTCGCTGATTGCCCAGTTTCCCTGTATATACATAAAAGCTTTACCTTGTGAAAAAGCCGCATTACCATCATCATAAGATACACCTAAAATATCCTTTTCGGCATTATTTCCTATTTGCATCATCTTATCTACTATTTCACCATGAGTAGCAGAAAAAGTAGTTTTTTCAGCCTTCCTATCTTTCAAAAAATTTTTAGGCTGCAAATTACTGGTTAAAGCATTCCAATAGGGCATTCCCGTCCATGAATCTTTTAAAGTCAAATAAAATGATGTTCCTCCACTAGCTTTAATTTTATTACATACAGCTATAAGTTCATCCCAGGTTGTAGGAACTTCTAATCCTAATTTTGTAAATAAATCTTTATTGTATATAATTCCACATGCATTTGTAGCATAAGGTATAGCATAAACCTTACCATCTGGCTTTTCCTTTAATTGATTCATCATTTCAAGATAAGCTTTATCTATATTCTTTGTAAAACTTTCATTAGTTAAATTGGAAAGCATATCAGCATCTACAAGGGGTGCATAGTTTACAGCATCTCCACCTAAACTCATAATATCAGGAACATCATCTTTGGTAAGCCTTGCCTTTAAAACAGTTCCTGCATCTGCAGGTGCAGAAAGTGTTACATTGATATCAGGGTTTTGTTTGTTAAAATCAGTAATCATTGATTGAAGAATATTTTTATTTTCAGGTTTAGTAGAGAACACTTCCAGTTGTACTTTATCCTTATCAGCAGAATCTGTATTACATCCCACTAATAATGTTGAACTCATCACTAAAGTTATACCTAAAGTTACTAATAATTTTAATTTCTCTTTCATTTTTACCCTCCTCATATTTTTATATAATCAATGAATCTTATATATTAAATTGAAATTTATAAGCAGACTATATTGATACTGCATAAAATCATGTTAATCGTTTACGTAAAACATATAAAATTTATATATGTTTTATTGCCAATACCTATTCATTAACTCAAAATTCATATAGTTCTAGTTAATCGTTTACGTATGGTATAAAAAATTATACTATACTTTTTACCGTATTTCTCTCAGCTATTTTAAATGGCATAATTAAACTTTCGACATTGTCAGATGAACTTATTTTTTTCTCAAGTATCTTAACCGCTTTTTCCCCCATGTCATAAAAAGGCTGAACTAATGTAGTCAACGGTGGATAGCACATCTCTCCTATTTGTGTACCATCATATCCTATAATAGATATATCTTCTGGTATTTTTAGCCCTGTCTTATGAGCTACTGATATAGCTCCTATGGCAATTTCGTCGCAGGAAGCAAAAATTGCTGTAAATTTTTCTTTTTCTTTTAGTAATTGTTCCATACTTGTAATGCCATCCTTAAAAGAAAATCCGTTATGCTTTATAAGATTTTCTTTTACCTTAAGTTTGTTGTTCCTCAATGCATCTATAAATGCCTGCAAACGTGGAATACCTGCTATAGGATCTAATGGATTCCCTCCCAGCATGGCTATATCTCTATGTCCCATCTTGATCAAATATTCAACTGCTGCATAGGAGGCTTTATAATCATCAACTTTAATATATGGTATAGAGTAACCACTGTACATTGTAGAAATAAGAACAACTGGTATATTAACTCTTACTATATTTTCTATTAAACTCTTTTCAGGGGGCAGACTGCATACAATTATTCCATCTACTTGTCTTTCTATCATTATCTTTATATATTCTTCGGTTCTGTCTCCATTATCTCCCACATTACATATTATTACGCTATAGCCACTATTATGAGCTGAATCCTGTATACCATTTAAAATTTCTGTATAGAAGTTAGTGCCTACCTTAGGCATTAATACAGCAATAGTATTGCTGCTCTTGATCTTTAAGTTTCTAGCAATATCATTTCTTCGATAACCTATTTCATCAATAACCTGAATTACTCGTTTTCTAGTATCTTCCGAATATCCTCCTAGGTCATTTAATATTCTGGAAACAGTAGCCACAGATACTTCTGATTGTTTTGCTACATCTTTAATTGTGGGATTTTTAACTGTAAATTTCATTTATCTCACCGCCTTTCGTAAACGTTTAACACATCTTTATTATACTACTTTTTTTATAAATGTCTACAATTTTTGTAGAAAATTTAGCATACAAATAAAATGCTATTAATCGTATATCTAGCATAAAAACTTTAATTTATAAACTCACACTCATTTTATATTCTAAATATTTTAATAATAAAATCTGGTTGATCAAAAAAAATTGTGTTGTAGTAGACACCTCTATTTGGCCATTTACTGAAAATGAATGAGTATAAAATTGCAGGCTAATATCACTAAGAGAAGCCAGTTCGTTATTTCCAACTTGAGTAATAGAAATAATTTTTATTCCAATCTTCTTTAATCTACGTGCAAATTCATTCATAAAAGTATTATTTCCTGATAGAGAAAGTAAGAAAAATATATCTTTTGAGGATAGATAATCTAAAATAATATTAGATTCTTCTCTTCCCTCTAAAACATAAATTAACTTTTTAACAGGAATCATGTTTCTCTTTAAGTCCTTTGCAGCACTTTTTTGCACTGAACCTGTACCGTATATATATATTTTATCTGCTTTTTCAAACAACTGAAATATATCTTTAAAATCTGTTTTTTTCATTACCTCTATAGTTTTTTCTATATCCTTATATACCTTTTGAATTTCTCTATCATCGAACTTATTTTTTTCATTATTTCCCTGCATATTTTCCCATTTTAGATAGATCTTCATCTCACTATATCCCTGAAGTCCAAGTTTACGTGCAAATCTTAAAATTGTAGTATGAGATGTATTACATTCTAAAGCTAATTCTTTTATGGACATAGTCTGACATTCTTTTTTATGATGTAGTATATAATTCCATATATACAGATCACTTTCATTTAACTTTCCATAATTCTCTTCAATTAATGTTTCTAAATTCATATTACTCCCTCTTCTTTTTTTGTGATTCATATTCCATATACTTTAAAAATAGAATCTCTATTAAGATAAAATATGATGTTACAGACTCAAAATTCATATGGTTAAAAACATTTGGAATTAAGGCCGTAGAAGTATAAAGATTGTAATCGCTTAACTTAGCCAGAGAATTATCCTCTAATCTAGTTATAGATATTATTGGTACATTTCTTATTTTCAAATTTTTAGAAAAGTCTACAATAAACTTATTTTCTCCTGACAAAGAAATCATTATAAATAAATCTTCATCTGTAACAAAGTTTATTATAGAATTTACTTCATCATAACCACTCAAATCATAAAACTGCTTGCCGACATTCATAAAAATACGTTTAATTTCTTTTTTTATGGAGGATTGAACCATTCCTATTCCATATACATAAAGAGTTTTAGCTTTATCAATAGCATCAAAAATTTCTGTGCAATCCTTTTCTTTTATTCTTTTAATCACTTCATTATAACTATTACATACTATTTCTACATTATTTATATTTTCCTTTGACTTTTCGTTATCCAGCTTTAGATAAAACTTTAACTCACCATATCCCTTTAAATTCAGTTTTTGAGAAAATCTTAAAACCGTTGTCCTTGAAACGCTGCATTTATGGGCTAACTCATCAATTGAAAGGCTCTCACATTCTTTGCGATGTTTTGAAATATAATTCCAAATGTATAAGTCATTCTCATTTAACTTCTTATGGTATTTATTTATCATCTCATCTAAATTCAATCTACACCACTCTTCTCTTTTTTAAACTTCTTAAATTTTACATTATATTTTTTATTTTGTCTATGTACATAAAAAGACAGCAATCTTTTCAATTGCTGTCTTTTTAGATAATATATTATTTTAATTCTGGCCAATAATCCTTATTTGCTTCAATTAAATCATCTAATATTAATTTTGCTACTCTTGCACTTGGTACTGTTTTTGAAAGTGTAAGTGCCTGCCATAATTTTTTATAACTTCCCTCTATCCATGCTTCTACTGTAAGTTTTTCTACACTTACCTGCTGTTCCATTAAACCTTTTTGGAACTGAGGTATAGCTCCTTGACATATCTTTTCATAGCCATTATTTCCTACTATACATGGAATTTCCACCATTGCAGTTCTATCAAAGTTTTCAATAGCACCTTCATTTGGAACAATCAATAAAAATCTTTCTTTTGTATTTTCCGCTAGAGCACATGCTAAATCCACAATGTATGTTGCATGTACATCAGCTTCAAAGCCGCCACCTTTACTTGTTCCACTTTCAATTATCTTTTTACATGTACCAAATACCTGCTTTTCTCTACCTTCCATAACTTCGTTTGCACGGGTATGATTTGGATCGGAAGTTTCTACTACATAGTCTGAGAATAAATAGTATTTTAAATATGTGTTTGGAATAGTTGTTGGATCTACTGCATATACATCTCTTGCCTTTTGAAAAGTGTGTATCCAGCTTTCATCCACATGCTGATTAGTTTCTGACAGCGCATCAGCAAATCCATTGGCTTCCATGTGTTCTTTAATTTGCGGCATCAAATCCTTTCCATCTTTATCATAAATCTTTGACCACCATCCAAAATGATTTAATCCATAATAAGATACTTGAAGTTCTTTTCTAGATCTAAGTCCACACATACTTGCCATCTTTTCTTCAAGATCAATAGGCATATCACATATATTTAATATCTTTGAATTTGGTCTCAGTCTTCTTGTAGCCTCTGCCACAATAGCCGCTGGATTTGAGTAGTTCAGCATCCATGCATTTGGTGAATATTTCTCCATATAATCTAGTATTTCAATAACTCCTCCAATAGAACGCATTCCGTATGCAATTCCTCCTGGACCACAAGTTTCTTGTCCTAATACCCCGTATTTTAAAGGAATTTTTTCATCCTTTTCACGCATTGCGTATTTTCCCACACGGATGTGTGCTAGTACAAAATCTATATCGGTAAATGCTGTTTCTGGATCAGTTGTATATGAAAATTCAATTTCTGGTGCATTTTCTTTCAAGTGTATCTCACATGCTTTTGCTACAGTTTCCTGTCTTTGTGCATCATTATCATAAAACTTAATAGACCTGATTGGAAATCTATCCATATGATCTAAAAGCATAAGTACAATTCCTGGTGTAAAGGTACTTCCTCCACCTGCTACAGTAATTGAATATTTTTTATTAGCCATTCTTATTCCTCCCATAATAAACTTTTATTGTTTTAATTTCTTATCTGTTTCTAAGTACATAATACGCCGGATAGAAATCGCTTACAATAGCTTTTAGAGCTTTAGAGAAATGGATATTTAAACTGTACTTTATCACTTTTTAAGGGATTTTTCACAATCTAATTTCCCTTTACTGCAACTCATAATTTAAAACTATATCAAAAGTCTTTTGCAAATAAAAATAAGAGACTAATCTCTGTCTATTACAGAAATCAGTCTCTTATTTTACAAAGGAAATTATATATTTTAAGGTGTACTAATTCTAATAGTAGCAAATAAACAAATACCAACTAGTGTTAATACCACTATCCCTCCTGAAATGGTTACAAAGAACTTTTTATTCCACTTATTTTTAAAACAATCTATAAGTGATACATTATAAGTTTTTAATGTTTTAAACAAAAGTAATCCAAGCAATATTAAATATAACTGATTTTTAAGTATTAATTGTGCAATAATCAACACCGACAGATTGACTACTGCATATGCAATGTCTCCTTTTTGTATCCTTTTATTCATAAATATGAGTAGATATCCTATAAATGGATTTATCATAGCTATTAGTAGTACGACTATATTCCCAGGATTTTGCTGAATTATCTGCTGAAAAGATGCTCCTGTTTTAATTGCTCCCATATATGAGTAAAATAGATATATAAACGGAGTTATAGCAAATAACAGTATTGCAGTATTATAATATTTATCTAAAGATTTTATTTGTTTCATATTTGTCATTTTTACCCCTACCTTTTAAATTAACACTCCTACTAATGAAAAATTTATAGCAGTTTTTCAAAATCTTCTCGAACATTTGGGACCTTTAATCCAATTATAACCTGAAAGGATTTACCATTTACTGAGCACCCATGAGTTCCAATAGATTTAAAGTAAGGATCGTCCCTACAAACGTTTTCATCTTTTACGTTAACTCTAAGACGTGTTGCACAGTTTGTTACATCTACAATATTGTCCTTGCCACCAAGTCCCTCTAAAATATCCATTACAAGCTGAGTTTTCTTATCAACCTGTTCATTACCAGTAGTATTATTTCTCTCTCTGTATTCTGCCTTTGATCTGAATTTTACTTCTTCTGCATCATCTTCCCTTCCCGGAGTTTTAAAATCGAATTTTAAAATCAGTGTTCTAAAAACTAAAAACCAAATTCCTGTAAAACTGATTCCAATAACAAATTGTAATAGATATTGAGGCCAATGAGTTCCCATTAGTGGAATCCAGTTTAAAGATGCCATTTCAATAGTTCCACCAGAAAATACTCCAACAATTCCAAAAAGATACATAACTGTTGAAATAGTTGCGGCTAGTACTGCATGCACTGCAAATAACATAGGTGAAACAAAGAGGAATGTAAATTCAATTGGTTCTGTTACTCCTGCAACAATAGCTGTCAATGTAATAGGTATCAATAATGCCATTACTTGTTTTTTCTTTGCCTTTTTTGCTGTTGCATAAATCGCCAGTGCAATACCTGGACATCCAAATATTTTTGAATATCCTGTAGCTGTAAAGGCAGCAGATGGCATTAGAGATCTAAGGGAATCCGTTGATGCTGCTACAGTTGGCAGATTCTTTGCCCAGTAGGAATATATACCTCCTGGTACTACAACGTTATCATAGAAAAATGGAGAATATAATAAATGATGTAGTCCAAATGGAATTAAAATACGTTCTAAAAATACAAATACCCATACGCCAATTGCTCCTGCGCCTTTTACAAACCCCTGAAATGCTAACATACCTACCTGAATCTGAGGCCATATTAGAGCTGCAATAAATGCTAATGGAATCATCACAAAGAATCCAATCATAAATACAAAGGTAGATCCGCTGAAAGTTCCCAGCCAGTCAGGTAATTCAGTATCAAAAAAGCGGTTGTGTAAATAGATTACAACACCTGAAATAAGAAGAGCTCCCATCATTCCCATATCAAGAGTCTTAATATTTGCTATCATAGTAAGACCACTGCTTCCCCCTACTTCAGCAGCGAAATTAACTCCAAAAACTCCACCCCACTGAGAAAGTATAGTACTTAAAAAATAGTGAAATGTCAAATATAATACCAAAGCCTCCATACAACATCTTGCATTTTGCTTTTTTGCCATACCAATAGGAAGACCTACTACAAATAATAATGGCAACTGACTAAATACAGTCCATCCTCCCTGAAGCACTACATTCCAGCATTTATACCACAAACTAGTTGGCGCAGCCAGACTTCCCATTATTACTTCTGTAGTAAACAGAGTTCCAAGACCAATAATAATACCTGCAAATGAAAAAAGTAAAACCGGTGTAAACATTGCCCCACCAAACTTTTGAATTTTCTGCATCATGTTTTATTCATCCTCTCTTTTTAAAAAGTTTATTTATAAGTTGACTTTATGATAACATTTTCATTACCTAGTATCAACGGTTTACATAGTTTTAGGAGTCAGGTTAATCATTATATAATTTTTCACATTTTCAGTGAATTTTCACACTTCTTTTAATACTAAATAATTAAAAGTTTAAAATATTATAATCTTATGACAACCACTAATTAGAAATTATATAATTTCGTATAAAAACAACTATTTAAAGGAAATATAAATATTAAATATAGAAATAATTTTATCAATAAAATTATGGGAGGATTTATGTAATGAAGGAAAAAATAACCTCATCTCAGTTTCTAGCAATAATGTTTCTAGCTCCTTATGGAACTGCAAGTTTATTTTTTACAACTCCAGAAACCAAAAATGATGTTTGGATTGCATTACTTTTTTACTCTTTTACTTCTATAATAATTCAAATGATTTATATAAACCTCTTTAACAAATATCCAAAAGACTCCATAGTAACCTATTTACCTAAGATATATGGAAAATATATTGGTTTCATATTAAGTATAATATACATATATTTCTTTGCCTATGATGCTGCAAGAGGTCTGAGAGATTTCACTGAGCTTACTACGTCCTTTGCATTAATAAGAATGCCTGTATATATCATAGCCGCGACTTCTATGATAATAATTACCTATAGTGTTTATAAGGGAATTGAAAATATAGGAAGTATGTCACAAATTGGGTTTTTAATTTTATTAGCTTCTACTATAATTATTTACATACTATTATTTATGACTAAAAATATACTTCATTTTAACAACATATTACCAATTCTTCATAATGGATTTATATTTGTAGCTTTAAAAGGATGGAAGCTTTCTATATTTCCATATGGGGAATTTGTGGTTATGACTATGTTATATTCTTTTCTACTGCAAAGAAATAGATTAAAAAAAACTATAATTTTAACATCAATTTTAGAGGGTATTTCTCTCACCTTAAATAATATCCTTTTTATAACAGCTTTAGGTTATGAATTCGCCGTTTTAAACCAATATCCTTTACTTGAAACTCTAAGATTAGTACGTATAGGAGATTTTTTAAATAGATTAGATATAATATTTTTAGTTGTTTTAATGTTAGGTGGATTTTTTAAAATTTCTATATTAATGTATGCATCAGCCCTTGGAATTTCACAATTGTTTAGGATTAAAAATTGGGGATTGTTATGCAGTGTACTAGGTATAATAATATCAATAACTTCATTTATAATAGCTGAAAATAATCCAGAGCATATCAATATTGGCTGGAATTATGTAATGGTATACTTTTTTCCTTTTATTGTTATTATAATCCCCTTATTATCCCTTATAGTTTATCATATAAAAAAATTTGTATTAAAAATATATGCTCCTACTAAATAAAACTATTTAGTAGGAGCATATCACTATCTAAAATTCAGCTAACATAGCCTTTAAGAATACCTTTTTCTTTTCTAAGTTCTCTATTTGCTTAGTTGTTTCTTCATTCTTTATTCTAATCCACTCTTTATCATTTAATTTTTCTTTCATATTAAATGGAAATTCAGAACTTAATTTATCAATATCCTGAGTAACTTTTTCTATATTATTTCTCATTTTCACTATCCTATTACTCATACTATCTAGCACATTTTCATCATCTAGATGTAAATCTTCTTCTATATCATTTACCTTAGCACTTAAATTTCTTAATTCTTCTATATTACCATCTTTATATACTTCATTAATTTTTGTCCACAAAATTTTATTATCTTCAGATAAATCAGGGTTTATATCTGGATGAAGCTTTTTTGCAGTATTTCTGTATAGTATTTTTAACTCTTTAGCTTCTTCTTCAGATAAAGTAGGGCCGCTTAAATATATTTTAGCTTTGTTAATTTCTTCATTCATCTGATCAATTTGCTTTTTCCAATTTTTTAATTCCAGTTCAATTCTACTCTTAATTTCTTCGTCACTAATATTCTGTCCATTTCTAAGAGCATTTTGTCTCATTTTTATTTCATGTCTCATAGCTCTCATTTCAATCTTTAAAGCAAAGCAATCATATTCAGTAATTCCAACTTTAAATTTGTATTCAGATTCAAGTCTTGGAATTTCAGTAATAGTTATATATTCTCTTTCTTCTATCAACTTACTTAACTCATCTTTTAAAATGGTATACCTATTCAATAATTCTTTAACTTTTGGATGAAGCCCTATTCCATCATATTTCATATTTATACCCCCCCATACATTTATTTGTCTATACCCCTAATATGAATATAATAAGACCAATAGTATCACTTCAATCCCCCCTACATTTATAAAATGAAGGACTCGTTAATGATAAAATCATAGTTTGCACTATTTAGAGAATATATATTTTTGTTGAATTCAACTTCAATTCACTTTAACTCTATTAACACACTCTATACCATACCACTAATTACTAAAAGTCTTAATTAAATAATATTGTAGTTTTATTAGATTATACACTAAACTTTTATAAGAATCTATAGTAAAAATGCTTTTTTTGCAGTTTTTTTTGAATTTTTTAAAAATTTAAAGTATTTATTATATGTATGCCTTTTCATCAATCCAAAATCATCCTAATAATGTAATACATGTTTTTTATTATTATATTATTAAATAAATATTGGTTTTGTGACAAAAACAATATAATATACACTATTTTTTTTACAATTTAGCAACAACACTTTTTATTGAGATTTTAACAAATAATTTTATATATTTAATAAAATTACAAATATGTATGTAGATACTTTTATTCTTTTCAATTTCATCTAACTTAGTGGAATTGAAAAATAAAATAAACTCCCTTTATACTTTTTAGTTTTGCAATAAATATTTCCTCCATGCTTTTACACAATATATTTGCACGTAGATAGTTCAAGCCCAGAACCAAAAATTTTATAATTTCTATATTTATCTCCTCTATAAAATTTATTGAAAATGTATTATATATCTTCTTGCATTATTCCAATTTCATTGTCTTCTATGTATATAAATAAATATCTTTCTTTTATTTCTGCTTTAAAGTTTACATTTAGATTTAAACCGTAAAAATGAAAATAAAAATTTAATATTACATCTATTATAATCAAATATAAATATAATAAATTTTCACTTTATGATAGAATATTATTAATATAGAAAAACAAATTTCTTACTTGGAGGTGTGATAGAATGAGAAATTTTTTAGATAGAATTCGTTATCAATTTAGAGATTGTTATGGAGTTGATAAATTAACAAGTTTTATTCTTATTGTATCTGTAATTTTAAGTTTTATAGGAAATAGATATATAGAACTGGTAGCCTTTGCTTTATTAGCTTATGCAATATTTAGAACCATCTCAAAGAATAAATATAAGCGCTATCAGGAACTTGAAACTTTTAATAATTTTTTTAATATTATAAAACGAAAATACTATGCTGAAAAATATGCTTTTAGCCAGCGTAAAGAATACAAAATAGTTAAATGTCCAAATTGTTCTCAAAAACTGAGACTTCCCCGAAAAAAAGGAAGAGTTACTATTACCTGCAGTAAATGCGGCAACCAGTTTAAAGCTAAATCATAGCAAATATATACTAGAGGAAAAGATGAAATAAAATCAAAGTATAAAGTTCATTAAATGTCAACTTTCTACTGAAAAAAATTTTGTCTTTTTCTTCTTAAATAAGGAAGTGATAAAAATATGCTTAAAAATCTGAAATCATATGGTTGAATTTAGGAATATAACAGTCTATGACCATGAAACTGTAAATTTAAATATATTAAAGGAAATAATAGAAAAACATCTAAACACTTTAAAAAGTTTTGCTGAACTGGTGTCAAACAAAATATTATAATACTGTCTCACTATGCATTTGGATACATTTGTATAGATAATTAATTGGAATCCTCTTATGTATTTAATATTTAAGAAATGTAATAATAAATCTGGTACCTTCGAAAATATTACTTCTAGCTTCAATAATTCCATCATGGGCCTCAATTATTGACTTTGAAAGTGCTAAACCTATTCCAATGGATTCACTATTATTTGATGTCTTTGCCTTATAAAATCTCTTAAATATGTTGGGTAAATCTCTTTCACTTATACCTTCTCCATTATCTTCAATAGTGATTCTTCTATAAATAGGATTTTCATCAAGATATACATTTATTTTGCCATTTTCCTTACTATGCTCTATTGAATTTTTTATAATATTTATCAGAGCCTCCTGAATCCATTTACTATCATGAGGAAATATAACCTGTCTATTTTTCTTAAAATCTATTTCCACTTTTGCCTCTGATGCTTTGCTATCTAATGCCTCTATAGAATCCTCTATGGTTTCATTGAGACTTTGATTTTCTTTATTAAATTCTACTGCTTTAGCATCAATCCTTGCCAGTTTCAATATGCTTTTTATAAGCCAATTCATTCTGTACAACTGATTTCTATTACTTACTAAAAATGTATTACTTTGATCTTTAGATAATTCTTTATTCAATAATATGTCATTATATATAATCATAGAAGAAAGTGGTGTTTTAAGCTGATGTGATATATCAGATAACAAATCCACTAAAAATTGTTTTTCCTTTCTAAGCTCATCTAAATTATTTCTTATTATACCTCTCATAGAATTGAAGGAAGCAGAAAGTTTTGACATATCTCCTTCTTTGTCTTCACTGATTGCTATATCATATTCACCTTCCAATACTCTTTTTGCCCCAAAGGTCAACCTTCTTATCCGTTCATAGAAATATGCATACTGTAAGTAATTGAGTATAAAAAATAGAATTGCCATCAATATAAATATAGTTATAATAGAGTATATATCTTTTATTGATGTCTCATTTACATACGGAAAAAGTTGATTTTCAAGTTTAGATGTTAATCCATATTGTTTTAATATTATCTTTCCCTTTTCTTCATCTTGTTTTGTTACTTCTTTTGTAATAAGAGGTATGATCTCTCTTCCTAATTGTGGATTTTTTTCTGATACCTTTGCAGTAACAGCTCCCAAAGTCTTTATATAATCTACCTTTAAATTGTCATGATATAATTTTAAAGTAAAAATTGTTACTGTCATGAATAATATACTTATAAACAAAAGAAGTACTGAACTCATTCTAAGCTCTGGATTACCAAAATACCTTTTCATAATTTTCTACTCCTTAATAACGCTTTTATTCCAAATATATCCCATACCTCTTTGAGTAATTATATACTTTGGATCTCTAACACTATCTTCTATCTTTTCTCTTATTCTCTTAATATAAACAGAGAGAGTATTTTCATCAAAAAATGCTTCTTCACCTTCAATTAATTCCTCTAGTATTTTTTTTCTCTTTATTATTATCTCAGGTTTATTCATAAATATGAGTAAAAGTTTATATTCCTGTGCCGTAAGGGCAATTTCTTTTCCGCATTTTTTTATAGAAGCCATAGAAGTATCCACAATTATATCTCCACTTTTTAATATACTACCTGCTGATATATTTTTATAATTTCTCCTTATTAGAGCTTTAATTCTTGATAGAAATTCTTTTACTCCAAAGGGCTTTGTAATATAATCATCTCCACCTATTTCAAGTCCAAGAACTATATTAACTTCTTCATCAAGAGCTGTTAAAAACAGTACTGGAATATCACTCTTATCTCTTATGTATTTGCATAGATCATATCCATTTCCATCAGGCAGATTGATATCTAAAATAATTAAGCTGAACTTTTCATTCTGAAATAATGCCACAGCACCTTCCACCGTAGAAGTTCTAAAAACTTCATAACCAGCATCTTTTAGTGTAAATTCTATGCCAATGGCTAGGGGTTCATCATCTTCTACTAATAATAATTTATATCTGTTTATCCCCATTAACTTAATACTGTTGCTAGAACCTTGTAAAATATTTATATACTATTATATGTTTTGGAACAGTTTACCTCCTCTTTAAATTTACTAATAATATAATTAGTTTCTTTTTTAATTTATTTAACTAATTATATCAACTGTTTTCGTTTATTAAAGAAATTTCTGTAACACATATAACATGCTATAAAGGAACAAATAGCCGTAGTTGAAAGGAGCATAAAAGTAACTATTATCTGATATTTTATAGCACTAACTGGTGAGGTTCCAGCCAAGATAAGTCCAGTCATCATACCTGGTAAAGATACTATACCCAATGTTTTTGTGGAATCTATTGTAGGCATCATTCCCGTTTTAATGGAATCTCTTATTATATCTATGGAAGATGGTAAAATATCTGCTCCCAGAGAAAGCTTTGTCTGAACTTCTTCACGTTTATCTTTAAAGGCTGAGTTCATTTGCTTAAAACATAATCCCAAAGCTACCATTGAGTTGCTTATAATCATTCCACCTATAGGTATTATCTGATATGCCTCATATTTTATGATTCCTGAGAATACAAGTATTGAAATAGTAATACTGGCACCTAAAGCTATTGATATAAAAGATATTAATAATCCATTTTTTGCTCCTTTATTCCTTTTTGCAGCGTTATACGAGGCATTAAATATCATAAAACTCAATAAAAAGGTTGTAAAAATTGGACTTTTTAAACCAAATATATAATTGAGCAAGTAACCAACAACGACTAACTGAACTACAGCTCTAATTACTCCTATAATTATCTCCTTCTCTAGATTTAACTTTTGAAAATATGTAAAAAAAAGAGAAACCATTACCAGTAGTGATGAAACTAACATTGAGGAAATACTAATATCTGCTCCTCCATTCATTTTAAAACCTCCAAAGACATTATTTGACCATTTTCCATAACTATTATTTTATTTGAATATTTTTTACTTTGCTCTGGATTATGTGTTATCCATAAAATTGTAATACCTTCTCTATTTAAAGCTTTTATTACATTTTCTACAATTAAAGTGTTATCCACATCAAGAGCCGAAGTAACTTCATCTAATAAAAGAATTTTTGGTTTAAATAATATACTTCTAATAAGTGCTATTCTTTGTTTTTCGCCACCAGAAAGATTTTTTACCTTCTCATTCAAGTAACTTTTTTTAAGTTTAAAAAGTGATAAAAGCTTAGTTACTCTACTTGAATCCATCATTATATTTCTTATTAAATAGGGGAAATTTAGATTTTCAATTACAGTATCTCCAAAAAGGCAAGGATTTTGAAAACAATAACCTATGCTTTTTCTCCAATCTATAGGGCTATACTCCACGTATGATTTATTCCTATAAATCATATTTCCCTCTGTGGGGCTTATAAGATGTGCACACAATTTCAAAAATGTACTTTTACCACTTCCCGAAGCTCCTACTATAGAAATAAAATCTCCAGAATTAATATTTAATGATATATCTTTTAGTATGATTTTATTATCATTAATATACGTAATATTTTCAAGACTCAGTAAGGACAATATAAACACTTCCTTTAATTATTAATTTGGCTTAAATAATTGATCCTTTTTTACATTTTTAATTAATTCAATCAACAACTGCTTAAATACTTCCTTTTTATCCTTCTCCAATGTATTAAACAGATTATGTGCAAACATTTTATCTTCATTGATATGACTGTCTACCACTAACTTTCCATCTTCAGTTATAATGAGTTCCACAGTTCTTCTATCTACATTATTTCTAATCCTTTTAACATAATTCTTTGCTTCTAATCTATCAATAATCCCTGTAGCCGTTGAAGCTGGTATATTATATTTCTTAGATATATCCTTAACTTTTAATTTTTCACTAAAATATACTCTCTCCAATATATACATATCCTGAGGCTGAATATTTGAAGTTTCAAACTGATAAAAATTTTTATATTCCAAAATTTCTATTAATTTATGCAATAAAACATTTTCATCCAACTAATATCTCCCACCTTTGAATTATATTACTGAAAGACATATATAATTCTTTATATCAATATATCTATCAATAAATTTTACTTTTTATATAAATCTTCCTAAATCCATCATTATTAAATAAATTACGATATTCGTTTATTACGATATCCGTATATTAATTATACCTTCTTAACTAATAAAATACAATATCTGTTCTTAATAAAAAATATTTACTAAAAAACGGCTTTTCACTGATTTTGATTAACTTATAAATAATAAAATATATAATCATCAAAAAAATCTAATAAAATGTATACAACTAAGCTGCATCCATTTTATTAGATTTTTATTAAATCATTGAATAGTCCATAATTTCAAATTAATAGTCTTCTCTTACTGCTTCAATTAAATTTTCTTTGTTAATTCTGGCTAATGGCGAGAGTACAGAAAGATAACTTATTACAAGAGAAGCTATGGTAGCAATTATCATTGCATCCCAGGGCACTGGCCAAATCATTTCTCTTATTCCGCTCATTCCACTGTAAATCATATAGGATAACCCGCAGGCTATTATTGATCCATATATAGTTCCAACAATAGCATATAATAGGCCTTCTAAAATTATCATTTTTCTGAGACCTTTTTGAGTTAAACCTATAGCCTTTAAAGCAGCAAATTCTTTTTTTCTAAGTATTATGTTTGTAGTCAACGTATTTATAATATTAACACTCCCTATTAAGGATACTACTACGATAAAGCCATATACCAGTATTTTAACCATTAAAATTGTAGACTTTGTCTTTCTATTACCATCTAAGTAATTTATTAAACTTAAGGATGGTTGTGATTTTATACCTTTCTCTATTTCAGCTTTTGAAGCACCTTCATTTTTTACATTTTTGGTAACTATATTTAATGCAACAACTCCAATATCATTTTTCCCAGTTAGCTTCTTAGCCATTTCTTCCGTTGTTATAATCTTAATTCCATTCTGCAGCCCTTGAAAATCGAAAGGATCTTCTTTAAGTATAGCAATTACCTTTACCTTATTTAATTTTCCTTTATTTTGTGCCGGATTAATTCTTGTAGTAATACCTTGGCCATTATTTGTTACAGTATTACTTGTTTCTCCACTATATTGCAGTTCTATTTCATCTCCAACTTTTATACCTACTATAGGACCAACATATTTTTTATTAGTTTTATCATTGAGAAGTTGATTTTTATTTATTACAACAACACCATTTTCATTGTTTAATTTATCTATATCTATACTACCTGACTGTATATACTTTTTTGATGCCTGTAAAGCAGCCTTATCGTATACGTTAATACTTCCATTCATTAATACCTTTTCTTGTCCATTTATATTTGTATTCCTGCCATATATACTACCAATACCCTTTATAGCTTTAATTTCTTTATCCTTATCTATAAATTGGTCAAAATCGTATTGTTTATATACTTTATACACTTTATCAATGGAATTTAAGGTACTTATATTTTTTATTATATTATTATCTATAAAAGTAGATGAATTTGTCTGAACTAAAAAATGTATATTCTTCGATTCATTGAGAGTATCTGATATATTTAATGTCATATCCATAAAGGATTTAAAAGTAATAAACAACACTACACTTATTACTATGGAAAAAACAGTTATTCTATATCTCTTTCTATTTCTCTTTATATTTTTTGAAGCTAAAGCACCTTCAAATTTAAATATCTTTCCCATAATTGAAAATCGTTTTTTCTTCATTTTCTCTTTTACTATGGATGTTCTACTGTTTATGGCAACTAATGGAGAAATTCTTCCTGCAAGAAAAGCTGGTATTAAAGCTGATACATACACGGATACAACACCCACAATTATACTTATTATTATTACTGCAGGTGATATTGATAATTTAAACCATTCTACAGAATCTCCTCCTATAACTTGAAAAACGTATTGAATTGTGCATATTGCTGCTACACCTACAAGAATTCCCAAAGGTATTCCTATTATAGTAAGTATAGTTGCTTCTCTCAATACTATCTTTCTTATTTGTTTTGGGGTAGTACCTATAGCCCTTAAAAGACCAAATTGCTTAATTCTTTCCACAACACTTATTTGAAATGCATTATATATTACTGCAATAGTGGCAACTACAACAATTCCAATTATTATTCCTACTGGTATATATAATTGTGCTAATCCTGAATTTCTGTCTCCTCCTCCTTGCATGTCTATAAGAAGTGAATTTTTAACTACAGATGGAATTTGAATTTTCTGTCCCTTATCATTTATACTTGTTATTTTCTTATCCGTTAGCGATGTGAGCTCTTTTACTGCATTTTTCAAATTTGTCTTTGGGCTTACTTCTGCAAGAAGTGCCGCTTTCCTTCTATCAATATTATCACTTATTAAAAGCATTGTGCCATTTTTTTGACTTTGTGTATATACACTATCTTGAAGAATACCTGTTAGAGTATATTCTCTATTTTGAATTTTAATATTATCTCCAACTTTAATATTATCTCCAATATAAGGAAGCACCCACTTTTCAAGAGCAACCTCATTTTTTTCTTTTGGGAATCTTCCTTCTTTTATCTTCATAGGTAAGAGCTCCAAAGCCTTACCAGAAGCAATTGTAGGAGATAATTTTAAGTCCTTTTTTATGTTTATCTGTTCACCCTGCTGATACATTCCACTTTTTAAAACTTTGGGATTGTTTACTACCTTTGATATTATCTCTTCCTCTGGTGCAGAAAAAGATACATGCCAGGAGCCATATCCATTTTTTATATCTTCAATTTGCGCCTGCTGCATACCCACAATAAAAAAACCTATAGTAGCTATTAGTGCAACGGATAATAGTATTCCTATAATAGTAAGTAAACTTCTCTTTTTATTGGCCTTAAGATATCTACCTGTGAGCTGTTTATAACTACTTATCATATCTGCTATCTCCTTCCATTGAAAATTTAATATATTTGTCAGAAGTTATCCTTCCATCTTCAATGGAAATTACTCTATCAGCGGAGTCCGCTATTCTTATATCATGAGTTATAAGTACAAGAGTTTGATTGTATTTTTTAGCTGTAAATTTCAAAAGATCTATTACTTCTTTAGAGCTTTTACTGTCAAGATTTCCTGTAGGTTCATCAGCAAATATTATAGAAGGCTTATTTAAAAGCGCTCTGCCTATAGACACTCTCTGCTGCTGCCCTCCTGATAATTCTGAAGGAAGGTGATTTTTTCTCTCATTAAGTCCAAGCAGTTCAATAATCTCATTTAAATAAGTTTTATCAACTTTGTCATTGTCCATAAGAGCTGGTAAAGCTATATTTTCTTCCACATCCAGTACTGGTATCAAATTAAAAAATTGGAATACGAATCCTATTTTTCTCCTTCTGAATATGGCAAGACGTTCTTCTTTATAATCATATATACTTTCTCCATCGATAATAACCTTACCTGAAGTAGGCCTATCCAAGCCTCCCAACATATGTAAAAGTGTACTCTTACCAGAGCCTGATGCACCAACAATTACTACAAATTCTCCTTTATTAACAGTTAAATTTACATCTTTAAGTGCTTCTACCCTATTATCTCCCTTTCCATAGGTTTTATTTAAATTTTGTACTTTTAAAATCTCCATTTACATCCTCCCCATCATCTTTAATCATTTAATTTTTATTGTCCTTTAATGCCTTAATAACCACTGTTTTATTTATCACCGGTAATCACCATATCTAAATTATATCTGTCCTCTACATTCAATACCATATCCATTAACTTACAAATAAATCTGCTATCTTACAAATTTGTAATAAAGCATAATAAAATGTACACAGCACAAAGAGCATTAGTATTTCTCTACTAATGCTCTCTACATATAAAATCTATACATCTAATGAAGGGGGTAATCTTCATATTTTAATGGTATCAATTTAATGTTACAGTTTTTTTTCCATATTGTAACTATTAATTAACCTAATTAATAATATTTTGTGAACAAAACTACATAATCCCCTTACATATACATGTAAAGGGAGTTATGTAAAAAATCTAATTGGAAAATTTAATGAACTTAACAACTAGATAGTAAGAAAATAAATGAAATTCAAATTGATGATTATATTTCAGATAATTTCTTTAAATGTCTTTCTGTTATCTCATTTACTTTCTGTACACGTTTTTCATATTTTTCAATTCCAGTAAAGAATTCAGTCTTCATCCATACATCTACAATATCAAGAGCTATGGCGGAACCTATTATTTTGCCTCCAATACAAAGTACATTACTATCAGTATGCTGACGTGCTAATTTTGCACAAAATGGATCCTGACAGACTACTGCATTTACTCCATATATTCTGTTTGCAATTAATGCACTTCCATATCCAACTCCATCTACAAATATTCCACGATCAGCCTCTCCTTTACCTACTGCTAAAGCTGCAGGATAAATAAAATCTGGCAGATCACAGGAATCCTTACTGTGAGTTCCAAAATCTATTACTTCATGTCCTTGACTTTCTAAAACGGCCTTTATTTCTTCCTTTAAATCAAATCCAGCATGGTCATTTCCCATTGCAATTTTCATAATTATAATCATTCCTTTCTTAAGAAGATAAATTTAAGTTTAATTTTAAAAATATTTTATAAAATTTATTATATCACTTATTTTAATATTTTTTTGCAACATTATAACAATCTCTATCAATAATTATTATTAAATATTACTATCTAATAATAATTATTGATAATATAAAATTAATATGATATTATTATATAAACAAACTTTAACTATATTATAGATAAATAATGTATAATTAAATGTAGTAATTACAATAATATATTTTGAATAATTTAATCTAAAACTACTATAATTACTAAATATATTTATTTACTTCACAGCATACTAACATATGAATTTATAAAAATAGGTGGTGATAATAATGAAACCTGTAACTATGTTTGTAACCAGTTGGTGTCCTTATTGTAAACAAGCTTTTTCCTTTATGAATGCTTTAAAACAAGAAAATCCAAAATATCAAGATATAGAGATTAAAATAATTGATGAAGAACTTCATCCAGAAATTTCAAAGAAATATGACTATTATTATGTGCCAACTTATTATGTTGGAAATTTCAAAGTACATGAAGGTGTTCCTACTAAAGAAATTGTCAAAAATGTATTTGATAGGGCCTGTGCTTCTAATGAGAAAACCAGTATTTTTTAACTACGTATAAAAATTTATCATATTAGAACATAAAATAAAATCAGCTGTCTCGCTATAGATATCTATTCATAGTGAGACAGCTTTCTAACTCTTTTATAACAAAAATAATTATTTTTTAATAAAGAAATAAAACCATTCTGAGATTTAATAAAGATTTGTTCATTTTAATCCAATTCATTTTGATAATCCTCTAACACTGATGTGCAATTTGGACATCGTACAGCCTTAATATTTATCTTAGTAAAGCAGTAAGGACACTCTTTTTCTGTTTCAGCTTTTTCTTCCTTTTTCTTAAATCTATCCAGCTGCTTTATTACAATAAAAATAGAAAACGCTACTATTAAAAATTGGATTATGTTATTTAAGAACATTCCATAATTTATAGTAGGTGCTCCCGCTGCTTTTGCTTCCGTTAATGATTTGTATGTATTTGAGCTTAAATTAATATAAAATTCACTAAAATCAACTTTTCCTAAAATTAATCCAAGCGGTGGCATAATGATGTCATTCACCAAGGATGTAACTATTTTCCCAAAAGCACCACCTATTATTACAGCTACTGCCAAATCAATTACATTACCCTTTAGAGCAAACTTTTTAAAATCTTTCCACATATGAACACTTCCTTTCTTTATTCCATTTTAGATATATAATTTTATAATTAAACATTTTTAACCTGACTAACTTGGCGTAAGTCTCCAACGCAATCTGTTCATTTACATTATAAATATTATTCATGTAAAAATCACTGTAAAAATTATCCACACAAAAACAGATAACTAGCAATAAAAATAAAAGGCAGTACCTATAGATAAAAATACTTATCTCTTAAGGTATTACCTTTTATTATATAAATACATACAAAACTAACTTATAACAATTGATATTATAGATACAAAAACATAACTATATCTAAGTACATAATTCTTTCTACAATTTACTTTTAAAATAGGTATAAAAACAAATCATATGTTTTTAAAAACTTTTAAATATGTCTTTCTTAGCACCACAAACTGGGCATTTTTCAACATTATCACCAATTTCAGTATATCCGCAAATTGGGCAGACATAAATTTCTTCAGAACCAATATCAGTTTTTGTCTTTGCCTTATCTTGTGCATCTTTAAATAGCTTAGCATGAATCTTTTCTGCTTCCAATGCAAAATGGAAAGATCTCTGTGCATCTTTTTCATTTTGAAATTTTGCAGTTTCAAGATACACTGGATACATTTGATCTACTTCATGAAGTTCCCCATTTATAGCTCCCTGAAGATTCTCAACTATATCTGTTTTGCCAAATACAGCTCCAGCAGCAACAGAACTATCCCCTACTTGTTCCTTGAGCACAGTAAAATGATTGCTGGCATGAACTAATTCTGCATAAGCTACACCTTTAAAAAGTCTTCCTATATTAGGATACCCATCTTTTTCTGCCTGATCTCCCCATATAAGATATCTCATATGAGCCATACTTTCGCCACCATAAGCAGAACGTAAAAAGTCCGCAGTCATTGCATTGTTTAATGCCATAATAAAACACATCCTCTCATTATTTAGACATAAAAAATAAATAAAATTAATTATCTATTTAAATACATCTCATATCTCAAAATATATTATTAAACTTATGCTTTAATAATATACCTAATTATACCATAATAGTATCTATATTTTCTACTTTTCATTATTTCCCTTACAGGTTAAATTGTAAAACATCATAAAAATTTTCCATTAGACTTTTATAAAAAACTCTGTATAATATATTATGTAAACTAAAAAAAGCAGATTTTAATCTACTTCTTAGGAGGTATGTGAATGTATAAACTTAAAAATAAATATTTGCTGATACCATTAATTACAGCAGCTATATCATTGGTATTACTGATTATCTTTAACCTTTCCAGCGGAAGCATTAAAGATAAATTGTATTTGGATTTTGAAAAAGATTTGGCAAGTCATAAAGTCTCACAAGTATCTCTTACAAATTCACCTAATATAGACGTAAAATTAAAAGATGGAACTATATATAAAACAGATAATCCAAGAACAGATACATTTAAAGCAGATTTACTGGGTAAAGGTGTAAAAGTTTCTGAAAAATCTCTTTCTTATAACAGAGATGTTGCCCCTGTATCTGTATTGTCTCTATCAATAGTTACAATAATTGTTATGCTTATAAAATCAAGTAATGTTGCTTCTAAAAGCTTATTCTCTGTGGATGCACTTTCTACAGATGCAGTAGAGGATATAGGATTTAATTTTAAAAATGTGGCAGGAAATGAGGAAGCTAAAGAAAGCGTAAAGGACGTAGTAGATTTTCTAAAAAATCCTGAAAAATATAATTCCTATGGTGCACGCATGCCAAAGGGTATAATACTCTATGGAGAACCAGGAACTGGTAAGACACTTTTAGCCAAAGCTGTAGCTGGAGAAGCCGGTGTACCTTTTTATGCCATGTCTGGTTCAGATTTCATTCAAGTATATGTAGGTGTTGGAGCAAGTAGAGTTAGACAGCTATTTAAAAAAGCAAGAGCTCATGGAAAGGCAGTAATATTTATAGATGAGATAGATGCCATAGGTAAAAAAAGAGATTCTAGTAAGGCTGGAGGTTCTGACGAAAGAGATCAAACTCTTAATGCATTATTAACAGAAATGTCTGGATTTAATGAAAAAGAAGGTATAATAGTTATGGCAGCTACCAACAGATTGGATATGCTTGATTCAGCTTTGTTGAGACCTGGAAGGTTTGACAGACATATAGAAATAGTCTTACCTGATTTAAATGCCAGAAAAGAAATATTAAGCCTACATTTAAAAAACAAGCCAGTAGCAGGAGTAAACATAGATGATTTAGCTCGTAAAACTTCCTACTTCTCTGGTGCAAAATTAGAAAACCTTGTAAATGAAGCAGCTATACTGGCCTGTAAATCTAACAGCAAATTTATAGAAAATATACACTTTGACAAAGCATACTCTATTGTAATAGCTGGTTATGAAAAAATTAATCGTTCAAATATCAGTGATAAAGATAAATCCATAACTGCTTTTCACGAATCTGGACATGCATTAGTATCATTAAAAACATTGCCAGGCGAAAAAGTTTCCAAGGTAACAATAATACCAAGTACGAAAGGCGCTGGCGGATATACTCTCAGCATACCAGAGGACAAGTTATATCAAAATAAAGACTATATAATGAAAAGAATAATGGTACTTCTTGCTGGAAGAGCTGCTGAAGATATAATCTTTGGCAAAGACTTCATAACTACTGGCGCATATAATGACTTTAAAGAAAGTACACGACTAGTTACAAATATGGTAACTCAATACGGAATGGGAGAAACTCTTGGGCTCCTTAATCTATCCGAACTATCTAATATTAACTATAATCCAGGAAACGATATAGTTAATGAATGTAAAAATATCATCAATTCTCTATATAACGAAACAAAAAATGTTCTACTTTTAAATAAAGATATTTTGGACAAACTAGCATCAGAACTTTTAGACAAAGAAACTCTAAACGAAGCTGATTTACTTAATATAGTAAAGTAAATTTTTGTAATACAAATATATAAATTTAAAACATTTTAATAACGGCCATG
This sequence comes from Clostridium pasteurianum DSM 525 = ATCC 6013, assembly GCF_000807255.1. Taxonomy (NCBI): domain Bacteria; kingdom Bacillati; phylum Bacillota; class Clostridia; order Eubacteriales; family Clostridiaceae; genus Clostridium; species Clostridium pasteurianum. The sequence goes on from NZ_CP009268.1 coordinate 3,466,181, forward strand.
AAATTTATATTAATAGTTAAATTTCATATCCGTTATTTTTATATGTTATACTTTATAACTATATTGATTCCTCATTTTTAGGAAATAGAAGCCAAGATATTATTATACCTGCTACAAGTCCTCCAGCATGTGCTGATATATCTATATTAGGTATTGTAAAAGATATGAATAAATTCAAAATTATAATAAAAATTATATTTTTAAAAAGCCCTGAGCCTATTCTATGTTTTAATTTATGAGATATAACAAGAACTCCTCCAAGTACTCCAAATATAGCACCTGAAGCACCTACTGATATTCCATTACTGAATACATAACTAGCTGTGGATGCTATTATTCCTGATAATATATATATGATAATATATTTTTTTCTCCCATAAATACTTTCCGCTAAACCTCCTATACTGTAGAGAGCATACATATTAGAGGCTATATGCAAAATACCACTATGCAAAAACATACAAGTAAATAATCTATAATATTCTCCATTATTTATTAAATAATTATCTTTAGCACCTAGAATATCTAAAACATTTATATCTATGTTAAATAAGTTTCGGGATAAAACTCCTGAAAGTAGATATACAGCTATATTAATTCCTATTATAATATAAGTTACTATAGAATTTTTGTAATCTTTTTTATTCTGCCTAAAAAAGTTTAATATATTTATAATTTCAAAAGCTTTACTATATGTGTCATTAGAAGCATATATAGTTTCATTATTTAAAGAATTAATAATTAAAATGTTTTCATTGCTTCTGCTAACTATCCCAGAAATATTTATATTTTGTTTTGTAACAATTATTTTAACTATATCAATATAATCATTTTCAATTTTTATATTGCTATCTATAATTTTATCTATATCTTTTACATTATCGCTTTTAAAAAATACAAACATCTTTTTAGGATAAACTTCTGTTTTTACAGCTGCCCAAAATGCCTCTTTATTACTATCACTACTCACCTCAGTAATTCTATAGTTGTAATATTCACATAAACTTTCAATTATACTTTTTATGTATTTATCCATAACGCTCTCCTATAATATAGTAAAGTATTTAGTTTACACTATATTATCTATTATAACATTTATATTTTTTACCAAGTCAATTTCATAGAACTGTACGCTTTTTTTCGTAACAGAATCATATAGCACTCTAATAATGGGCTTATCTGGGAATCCAGGGTTTTGTTTTATTACATAGCCTTCTATACCATTAGATAATTTTACACAAGATCCTAGTGGATAAACAGAAAAAGTCTTTTTAAAATTTTCTACAATTTTATCGTCAAATATAGTTCCACTTCCTGCTAAAATCAGTTCATAAGCATCATTAGGTGCAAACTTTTCCCTATAACATCTATTATTCATTACAGAATCATAAACATCACATATACAGACAATTTTGCCAAATTTAGAGATTTGATGGCCTTTTAAACCATAAGGATAACCCATACCATCCACTCTTTCATGATGTTCAACAATACTTTTAATAACATCATTAGAAATTTTAAAATTATTTTTTAAAATCTCTTTTCCATAAATAGGATGCTTTTTTATTTCATCATATTCTTCATGAGTCAAAGAACCCTTTTTATTTATTATAGCTATAGGAACTCTTGTCTTTCCAATATCATGAAGTACAGCCCCTATACCTAAATCTTTTAATTCAGTTTCCTTAAGATTCATTTTTTCCCCTAAAAACGTTGACATTATACCTGTATCTATAGAATGCCCATAGGTATAATTGTCATAAGATTGAATATTATATAAAAATTTATTCACATCTCTCATTTCTATTATATAGTCAATAAGATCCTCAACCATCCTCAAAGAATTTTTTGTTTCCTTTTGATTACCATTTGCACAAATATTTCTTACTATTTGTGACATATTTCTCATAGTTGTATTTTTTAATTCTAATAGTTGTTTATCTTCTTCTTCCACATCATCTAACCTGCTGTCTTCTACATATATGTACAAAATTCCTATTTTTTTCAATTTTTCTATATATAATGGATTTAGTTTTATGCCTGCACGTAATAATATATTTCCATCATTAGTATATATATTTCTACCAAGAATATCATCTTCTTTAACTCTATCCATGAATTCTAATCTCATAAGTACCTCATATAATACTAAAAACTTCAGAATTACAAAATATAAGTGGATATTTACAAATTATTCTGAACCATTTAATATTAATTCTAATAATATTATATTTATATTTTTCACCTACAATATTATTTTCGTATTTTTTTAAATTTAATTTACAAAAATATTATAATTTATAAGGAAAATAAATATAATATAAGTATCAAACGTAACAGGGCTGTATCACAATATATAAATGTGATACAGTTTTTTAAATATACATACTGTTAATTATTTTCCAGCATATCAAGTAATCTGTTAAAGGTTTCTATAGTGTCCTCTAAAGGTTTAGGCGTTGTCATATCAACTCCACCTTTCTTTAGTATATTTATTGGATAATCACTTCCGCCGCTCTTTAAAAATTCCTTGTATTTTTTTACTGCTTTTTCTCCTTCTTTTAATATCATATTAGAAAAAGAATTGGCAGCAGAATAACCTGTAGCATATTGATATACATAAAAATCACTATAGAAATGAGGAATTCTTGCCCATTCCATATCTATTTCTTTATCTACTATCATGTTAGGGCCAAAATATTTCACATTTAAAGCATGCCATATACTGCAGAAATCTTCTCCAGAAAGAGGCTTACCATTTTCTATACTTTCATGAGTTATCTTTTCAAATTCAGCAAACATAACCTGTCTAAACACAGTGGTTCTAATTTGCTCCAGCTGCTGATTAATAAAATACAGTTTTTTATTTTTATCCTTTTCTGTATTTATAAGGTGATTTATAAGAAGACACTCATTAGTTGTAGAAGCTACTTCAGCACAAAATAGTGTATAGCTGGCATATATAAATGGTTGAGTTCTCCTTGAATAATACGAATGGATGGAATGCCCCATTTCATGTACCAGAGTAGATACATCATTTATTTCATAATTATAATTAAGCAGCACATAAGGCATAGAATCATAACATCCAAAGGAATAGGCTCCGCCTCTTTTACCTTTGTTTTCAAAGACATCAATCCATCCATCTTTTATTCCACTATCAAATATATCTAAATATTCTTTTCCAAGAGGCTTTAAGCCTTCTTTAGCAATTTCTACAGCTTTCTCAAATTCAATATGTTCTTTAGGTGTATCTACTAGAGGAACATACAAATCATACATGTGGATTTCATCTAATTTCAGTAATTTCTTTTTTATATCTACATATCTATGCAAGGATGATTTTAGATTGTTGTTTACAGTTTCAATTACATTGTCATATACATTTAATGGTATATCATTAGGTTTAAGACTATACTCCATAGAATTTTTATAATGTCTCACCTTTGATCCAAATACAAAATTTTTAATTGATGAAGATAAAGTCTGTGCAAAAGTATTCTTATAATTACCATAAGTATTAAATAATGCATTAAAGGCATTTTTTCTAACTTCTCTGTTTTTAGATTTTATAAAGTTACTGTATTTTACTTCCGTAAGTTCAACTTCATTTCCATATTCATCTATAACTTTAGGAAAAGTTATATCTGCATTTGAAAGCATACTAAATATATTTCCTGGAGCTTCTAGGCAATCAGAAACCGCAGCTAAAAGTTCTTCTTCACTTTTTGAAAGCACATGTGGCTTTGTTTTTAATATATCCTTTAATGCAAAATCATAGAGCTTAAGTTCAGGAATCTTCTCAACTTCCTTATTAATATGTTCCTCTGGTATTGATAAAAGCTCAGGAACAAAAAAAGCTGCAGCACTTTTAAATTCTGAAAGATAAGCATCTATTCTACTCTTTAATATTTGGAAAGTAGTATTTGTTGTATCTTCATCTGATCTCTGATGAGCATAAATAAATAACTTTTCAAGTATTCTTGAAGCTTCTTCATCTAATTTATAAAATTCTAAAAGTTTATCTCCATCACTAAGTTTTCCACTGAGAACGGTTATCTTAGGGGAAAATTCTTTAAGTCTACTGAAATCCTTCTCCCAGGCATCTGTATCTTTATATACCTTATCTATTCTCCATTTATACTTTTCATCTATTTCATCTCTTGTCTTAGTTCTCTTTATTTCTTCCATATAATTCTCCCCTTTTTAATATTTATCAAATATTTATAATTTTAGTATTACTATATCATAATATGTCCTATTCATATTTTTCTTTTTTATTCTTTATATCTTCAAACACTTTGTAAATTTTCTCTAATATTAAATCACAAAGTTCATTTAATCTTTTTTCCATCTCCTCATGCTGAGGTAAAAATTCAAATTTCACTAACCAAGTAGGATTATATTCATCATCTACATCTTCTATATTATATCCTTTTTCACTAAAACTTTCATAATCAAAACAGTCAAATATAGCTGTATATTCCCATTCTTCCACATCTTTTTTTGTATCAAAAAAGACATTTACCAAATTACCGTCATAGTACATTTTTGTTATATATTCAGCTCCATCACTAACTTTATAACTACCAATTTCTCTTGTAAAGAACTTGTTTTCTTTGTCTTTCTCCATTAGAACTAAAGAAGAAAAATTCATTTTATCATTCCTTTCAGCGGTATCTATATTTACAAATATACCCAAATATATTATAATTTATTTACATAAAAAGTAATTTTTATAGATTGGAGGAAATTTCATTATGAAAAAAATAACTAAAGTAAAAAGAGTATACATACTTGGTATTATAATAACCATAATTATTTTAATTATAGTTAGAATTAATACGTCTCATACAGAGGGTAAAGATATAAATTTTGCTGTAAATGAATATTTAACTACGGGAATTTTAAATAAATATAAATTATATGACATACAACACTCTTATTTAATATTTTCTGATTCAAATAATGCCATTATAAATATAATGGGCATAAAAAATAAAACCTCTGCCAATACCACATGTTATAAGCTAAAAATGTCAAAAGACAACAGTGGGATTTGGCACGTAAAAAAAGTAATTCCGCTGTCTGATGTTCAATTTTTAAATGAAAATCATTAATAAATCACACTTTATTCTTTTTATTTTTCTCACAACGATTTACACACTCTTGACAAAGAGCTTTCATCTTAAGCTCATGTTCTATAAGAACAAATCCTGTTTTATTTTTTATTAATTCCTCTACAGGAAGCATAGGGCACTCTATTTCAACTTCTTTATGACAGAGACTACATTCAATTACATGTTTATGCTTGTGCCCTTTAATTTTATAATTACATTTTCCATCACCTAAATTAAATTTTTCAATTATACCTTTACGTTCAAATAAATCTAAACTTCTATAAACCGTAGATAAATCCACATTATGACCCTTATCCCTGCATTGTTCGTATATATTATCTGCACTTATAGCCTCTGAGTACTTATCTATAATCTCAAGTATAACTACTCTTCCTAAAGTAACTTTAATTTTTTTTTCTTTAAGTAAAGCCTCATAATCCATAGTATCACCTTACATAATTTTTATTTTTATTATATCACAATTACTCATTATTGGTATATTAGGCACATTTAAATAGGTAATTATTAATGCTTGCCCACAAATTTCTATATATGCTATTTTAAAAGAAAATCATTTTTAGTCCGAATAGTGTAAGGATTATACCTCCTACAAAATCAGCATATTTGGTAATTATATTAATTTTTCTAAGATATCTTGAAATAATAAATCCTATGCAGGATATACTTCCACTTACAAAACCTATAAACAAAGTCTGATATATTATTACAGCGTGATTTAATATATTGTTAAAAACAGTAAAGCCTACTACTAAAGCATCTATACTTACCGATGCACCAAGCACAATATACATTTTAGGATCTAATAACAATGTATCTGATTTTTTTTCGAACCCCTCCTTTATCATAAATATTCCTACTGCAGAAATAACCATACCTCCTATTAATTGAGGCACTGCAGCAATATATGTATTAAATAAAATTCCTGCATAGGCACCCATAAAAGAAAATAGGAATTGAAAAAATCCAAATGAAAAACAAAATCTAATTTTATGTCTTCTTGCCATACAATTACACATACCTATACTTATAGCTACTCCAAAAGCATCCAGTGACAATGCTAATGCAACTAAAAATAAAGAATAAATATCCATGAAACTCCTCCTGTAAGCATTTAAAAATATAAGTTGAACTTTATATACAAAGTTTATTATTATATTTTTATTAGTTATTTACTTTATTAAATTAAAAAATATAAGTAACAAAATATTTAATACATAGAATTTTTAATTTTACTATAAGTATATTTATTATTCACGTAATTTATATTAATTTATTAATTTTTAACATAATTTTTTAAATTGAATAAAGAAATTTTTTGTGTTAAAATATTTTCGGGTAGTATCTTAAAGAACTGCACCAAAAGTGTTATTAATTTTAAACTTTCTGCTCATATCCTCTGAATGAGACAGCTAAAAAGAGATTAGTCCTAATTAATTTTAGGATTTTAAATAATTAGATTTATACTAAATTCTATAACCCTTTTGCGGTCTTTTTCACACATTAACACTTTTCAGGCATTTTGGGATATTCTATCCTGTACTATGTGTGTTATTTTTCCTATTAAATTTTATGTATTTTTAAGATCCTTAATAGAAATTGTATGCCGTTTAATCTACATATAAATTTTTCATTATTGATATTTTTTAACAACGCATAGATTATTACTTTCTCAATATTAAAAAATAATTTTTTGGAGGTATATATTATGAAAAATACTTCTTCAACTTTTGTAGCTGCAAAACAAAAGGGAGAAAAATTGGCAATGCTTACAGCCTATGATTACTCTACAGCAAAAATTATAGATAATTCTGGCATAGATGGAATTTTAGTTGGAGATTCTTTAGGAATGGTGTGTTTAGGATACAAAGATACTCTAAGTGTAACTATGGAAGATATGATTCATCACACTAAAGCTGTGGCAAGAGGTACTAATAATGCATTATTAGTTAGTGATATGCCTTTCATGTCCTATCAAACCTCTGTGTATGATGCTATAAAAAATGCTGGGAGACTTATCCAAGAGGGAAATGCCGAAGCTGTTAAGCTTGAAGGTGGAGCTTCAGTACAGGAACAAATTAAAGCAATTGTAAAAGCACAAATTCCGGTAATGGGTCACATAGGTTTAACACCTCAATCTGTAAATATTTTTGGTGGATTTAAAGTTCAAGGTAAAGCAGATGAAGATGCTAAAAAGATTATAGAGGATGCTAAAATTTTAGAAGATTCAGGAGTTTTTTCAATAGTACTAGAGGGGATTCCTTCTAAACTAGCAGAAATAATAACAAATTCTGTATCGATACCAACTATAGGTATTGGTGCTGGAAAATACTGCGATGGACAAATTCTTGTATACCAAGATATGATCAGTATGTTCCCAGATTTCAAGCCTAAATTTGTTAAATCCTACGCTGATGTAGGGGATTCTATGGCTTCTGCCTTTAAAACATACATTCATGAGGTTAAAAATTCTGTTTTCCCTGACGATGAGCATAGTTTTAAAATGAATGATAAAGTGCTAAGTAAACTATATTAGACTTAATAATAATTGCTATTAAAATAGACTAATTTATTTCATGTAATATTCAAAAAAATATACCTGAGAAAGGATGTTTAAAATGGAATTTGTACAAACTATCCAAGAAACAAAAAATATAATAAAAGAATGGGAAAAAAGTGGTTTTACAATAGGTCTTGTACCTACTATGGGTTTTCTTCATGAAGGTCACGAGAGTTTAATAAAAAAAGCTGCCTCTGAAAATGACAAAGTAGTGGTAAGTATATTTGTAAATCCAATTCAGTTTGGTCCGACGGAAGATTTAGATACCTATCCCAGAAACTTAGATAGGGATAAAAAAGTCTGTGAAAATGCAGGAACCAATTTAATTTTCAATCCTGCTCCTGAAGAAATGTACTTTGATAACGCAGTTACCTCAGTAACTGTTGGAGAGCTTACAAATGGTTTGTGCGGTTCTAAACGTCCTATTCACTTCCAAGGGGTATGTACTGTAGTTTCAAAGTTATTTAACATAGTTACTCCAGATAAAGCCTATTTTGGAGAAAAAGATGCACAGCAATTAGCCGTTATAAAAAGAATGGTTCGTGATCTTAATTTTGATATAGATATAATAGGCTGCCCTATTGTAAGGGAAGAAGATGGACTGGCAAAGAGTTCAAGAAATACTTATCTTTCTGACAGTGAAAGAAAAGCTGCCCTTGTTCTAAATGAAAGTCTTAAGTTAGCTAAAAAAGCTTTAGAAAATGGAGAAGTTCACGCTTCTAAATTAACTCACGTTATATCTGAAAAAATAAATAGTGAACCCCTTGCCAAAATTGACTATATCGAAATAGTAGATAGTATAGATTTAAAACCTGTTTGTAAAATAAGTTCATCTATTTTAGTTGCTATAGCTGTATATATAGGTAAAACAAGACTTATAGATAATTTCACTTGGAATACTAATGATAATAAATAATACTACTATGGAGGATAAAACCCATGAAACTAAGCATGTTAAAATCAAAAATACACAGAGCTACCATTACAGAAGCTAAACTCAATTATGTAGGAAGCATAACAATCGATATAGATCTCATGAAGGAAGCAAATATACTAGAATATGAAAAAATACAAGTAGTTAATATAAATAATGGAAGTAGAATTGAAACCTACGTTATTGCTGGTGAAAGCGGCAGTGGAGTTATATGCCTTAATGGTGCTGCTGCTAGATATGCACAACCAGGAGACAAGGTTATATTAATGACTTACTGTGAAATGGAAGAAGAAGAAGCAAAACTTCATAAACCTGTTGTAGTATTTGTAAAAGATGATAACTCTATTTCTGAAATTACCACTTATGAAAGACATGGCGAAATAAAATAAAACAATAATAGGATTAGTTAAAAGGGCCTATTTTTTAACTAATCCTATTATCATAATTTACTAAAAATTTTACTCTTCTTCTATACAAACAAACCCAATAAGTCCCGGTCCGCTATGTACTCCTGATACAGGACTAATGCATCCTCCATAATATACAGAAGTTATATTAGGAAGCTTCTCTATAGACTCTTTTACCTTAAGAGCATCATCCTCTCCATCTCCATGTACAACAAAAGCTCTGCATTTTTTATCTTTACATATTTCTTCTGCTATTTCAGTAATTTTATTAAGCGCCTGTTTTTTACCCCTTGCCTTGAAATATGTATAATATTTTCCCTCCTGATCTATAGATATTATAGGTTTTAGCTTTAGTATAGTTCCTATAGTTCCCGCTACTTTACCTATCCTTCCACCTTTAATAAGATACTCTAAGGTACCTACTACGAAGAATAAATGTACTCTATTTTTAATAGATGGTATAGCCTCAACTATCTCTTCAAAATTTTTACCACCTTCTAAAAGCTTTGCACATTCTTCAACTAAAGCTCCTTCTCCTAAGGATATAGATTTTGAATCACAAATATAAGATTTTATATTTTCATGATTCTTGCTTACTAGCGTTAACCCATTATATATACCTGAAAGTCCTGTAGAAAGAACTATAGCTATGGCATGAGTATACCCCTCCTTTTCTAACTTATCATATAATTCTTCCATATCGGAAATAGCTGGCATTGATGAAGTAGGAACTTCTTCTTTTAATCCTCTATAGACTTCTTCTGATGTAATTTCAACTTTATCCCTATATTCCCTGTCCTTATATATTATTCTAAATGATAAAACCTGTATATTATATTGATTAATTATATCCTGAGATAAATCTGCTGTAGTATCTGTTATCAAGGCTATCTTTTCCATTGTATACCCTCCTAAATCATATTAAATAACTATATTCTAGATAATCTAACATATAATTCTTATTCATTCTATTATTACTAATTATTCTATTATATCATTATTCACATAATCATAAAGAATAATGTCACTCAATACTTTTATTGATTTATAATATAATTAATTACTATAAACTAATACCTAAGAAAAGCTTATACTGAAAAAATCATTTCAATATAAGCTTTTCACTGTTAAAAAATTATATTTATAAATAAACTCCACTTAATATACTTTTTAATCTACTTTGCCAATTCATAAATAGTGTGAGCGTAAATTTTAGCATTGAGTATTAAATCTTCTACTTCAATATACTCATTTGTCTGATGATCTAAATCAGGTTTCCCCGGAAATATAGGTCCAAATGCCACTATATTAGGCATTTCCTTAGCATAGGTTCCTCCACCAATGGATAATAATTTAGGTTCATCACCAGTTTGTTCACTATAAACTTTTTGAAGAGTTTTAATTAAAGGATGATCTTCCGAAAAATATAGGGGCTTTTGATGCTGCATATTTTCGATTCTTATTCCTGTACCATCTATTCTTTCTTCCAAGGGCTTAATAAGATCCTCATAAGTTTTTGTAACAGGGTATCTTAAGTTTAATGTCAATCTTGCCTTATTCTCATCTATTTCTACCACCCCTAAGTTAAAGGAAAGTTCCCCAGATACATCATCTGAAAGTCCAACACCAAAGGACTCCCCGTTAACTTCAAAACCTACATATCTATTAAAGAAATTTATAAACTTAAGTATATCTGAAGTACCAAGATCTAACTCTCCTAAAAATGCAAAAAGCTGCATAATAGCATTCTTACCTAAATGAGGCAAGCTTCCATGAGCAGAAACTCCATAGGATTTCACTTTCACCATATTGTCTTTTTCTTCTATCTTTAAGTCATATCCTGTTCTCTCTGAAAAGTTCTCACAGCTTTCTATAAGACTGCTTTTTAAATCTGTAATAATTCCAGCTTCACAGTAATCAGGAACCATATTTGCCTTTTGACCACCTCTTATATACTTTATATTGATATCTCTCTGAGGCTTTGTATTTAAATCCTTCACAAGATCAAATATGGTTATTCCCTTTTCTCCATTTATTATTGGGTACTCAGCATCCGGTGTAAAACCAGATACTGGAGGTTTTTCTCTATCCAAATAATATTTAAGTTCTTTACTACCGGATTCTTCATTGGTACCAAATATAATTCTTACCTTTTTAGAAAGAGATACTTTTGCATCTACAATGGCCTTCAATGCAAACAGGGCAGATATAATAGGCCCCTTATCATCTGTAGTTCCTCTTCCATAAATTTTTCCATCATGTATTTCTGCTGCATAGGGTGGATATTTCCATCCATCTCCTTCTGGTACTACATCAAGATGTCCAAGAACAGCTACATATTCATCACCTTCACCATACTCTGCATACCCTACATAATTATCTAAGTTAACCACCTTAAATCCTAAATTTCTTGCGATTTCAAGAGCAGTTTCAAGAGCATTAGCCGGTCCCTCCCCAAAAGGCATTCCTAGCTTCGCCTCTTCCTCTACACTTTTAACTCTTACAACTTCTTGAACTGATTGAATAAGTTCATCTCTGAGCATATCTACACTATCATTAATTTTCATAAAATCCTCCCAATACTGAAAATACATTTAATAAACAGATCTCTAAACACGGAATAAATTTTTTATTTATAACCTCTCATATCTAGAAATTATTATACTATGCTGTCTATATTTTCAAATATTATCCTTTCAAACTTATCTTTATCTATTATTATAAACTTTATATGTAAATTTTATCAACCAATATTAATAATTACTCTTAATGAAAACTAATGAATAAGTAAAAGAAGTTTATCTTAAAAGGAATAAATGTTTATAAAATTAAAAATATTTTTATTTAGTTATTAAAAATAAGTATTTTCAATAATGTAAATAGTTAAAAAGCTGTCTTGTAATGCATATGGTATGCATTACAAGACAGCTTCTATATATACTTTATATAATTTTAAATTTAACTTAAACTTTAAATTGACCTCTAGTATCTCTAGTCAGCCAACCCAATATTAATTTTTTACCTCTAGTTTTCTAGTCAGTATATGAAAATACTGTATTAATTTAACAGAATTCTTTTTACCATATTAGTTAAAAGTTTATAAAAAACTACGTTATTAAAAATTTAATTATTTGGTTTAATTTTATAATAAATTTAGTAATTTGTCAATACTAAATTGAATTTTTCATGGCATTTTCATATACTCCAAGTATTCTCACTTTATTACTTATAGAAATATTATCAATAGCTTCTTTCACATTTTTATCACTAAAATAATTTCCCTCTATATCTATGAAAAAATGATATTTTCCCAAAGTCTCTTTATTAGGATGCGACAATATTGACATTAAGTTAATATTTCTACAGGCAAATTCATTTAATATACTGGATAATGAACCTGGTTTATCTTCTGCCTGGATAATAATTAATGAAGTTTTATAATCTTTATCTGGATAATAATATAAAAATTTTTCTGAAACAACTATAAATCTCGTCTGATTTTCTTTAGAGTCTGTTACATTTTCAATTTCATAGGGCAATTTAAATTCTGTCTTAAGCATATGATGAGGTACTATAGCTGCTTCATTGAACTTACCATACTTGGCACTAATAAAAGATTCTGCATTACTCTCCGTAGTTATGATTTTTACATCATCACCAAATTGTTCCAAAAAATCACAACATTGACCTTGAGTTTTAAATTGAACATATAACCTTTTTACGTCATTAATATTCTTAGAATTTCCTACAAAAGAAAATTGGATTGGAACAACAACTTCATCTATAATATTCAATTTAGTTTTTGATAGCAATTCCAATGTAGGTTGTACATACCCATCTAAAGTGTTTTCAATGGGAACTATCCCCAATTTACATTGTTCTCCAATAGCCTTAAAAGCTTTGGATATGCTTTGATAAAAAGTTATACTTCCATCAAAATCTTTTTCATTATTATATTTTTTAGCTGCAATTTCACAAAAAGTCCCTGCCGGTCCAAGTGTAGCTATTTTTCTCATAAGATATCTCCCTGCCTAAATAAATTTATAAAATTTATCAACATAATCACTATATGATATTTTAGCATAAAAAATATGTTATTGGTTACTTTTTTTATCCATTGTAGAAATATGTTATATTATATTAATATTTTATAAAATAATTATTTTACTGATGAAAAAACGAAATAATTATTATTAAAAATATTAATTTTATTCCTATATTTATTATTAATTTATTAATATTTTATAGAATAATTATTGATAATATAATTTTAAACTTTTTATATTTACAGCTACTATTCATTAATGTATAATCATAAACAATATAAAGCAATGAGCAGAAGTAGTAGGGATAAGTGAAATTTTCAGAGAACCGATGATGCTGTGATTTCGGTAATTTCAAAATCTTGAACTCGTCTGTGAGCTGTCTCCTGAATTTATTAGTAAGGCAGAACGTGGTCCTCCGTTACAAGGATAGATGGTAATTTGCCATTGAAAAAGTGAGTTCATAATAGAACTAATTAGAGTGGTACCGCGGGTTAGCCTCGTCTCTTTTGTTGAGACGGGCTTTATTTGTTTTTATAGAATTTTAATTTATTGAAAGAGGTGGGTTTATTGTCTTATTCAAAGTATAGAAAATATCCTTCAGTTGATTTAAAAGATCGTGAGTGGCCAAATAAACAAATCGAAAAGGCTCCTACATGGTGCAGCGTAGACTTACGTGACGGTAATCAAGCACTTCCCGTTCCAATGAATGTTGAAGATAAACTTAGAATGTATAAAATGCTTTTAGATATAGGTTTCAAAGAAATAGAAGTAGGCTTCCCAGCTGCATCTCATACGGAATATACTTTTCTTCGCAAATTAATAGAAGACAATCTTATACCTGATGATGTAACAATTCAAGTACTTACACAGTCAAGAGAACATTTAATTAAAAAAACCTTTGAAGCTTTAAAAGGAGCAAAAAATGCTGTAGTACACCTTTATAATTCCACTTCTGTACTACAGAGAAAAGTAGTTTTCAAAAAGAGTAAAGAAGAAATAATTGATATAGCTGTAAGTGGCGCTAAGCTTTTAAATGAATATAAAGAGAAATATCCCGAAACTAATTTTACTTTTGAGTATTCTCCCGAGAGCTTTACTGGAACGGAGCTTAACTATGCTCTTGAAATATGTGAAGCAGTAATAGATGTCTGGAAACCAACTGAGTCAAATAAGGTAATTATAAATCTGCCTTCAACAGTAGAAATGGCTACACCAAATATATATGCAGACCAGATTGAATGGATCTGTAAACACATTAAAAATAGAGAAAATATTATAATAAGCCTTCACACTCATAATGACAGAGGTACTTGTACTGCCTCCAGCGAATTAGGACTCCTTGCAGGAGCTGATAGAATTGAAGGTACATTATTTGGAAACGGCGAAAGAACAGGTAATCTTGACATACTTACAATGGCTTTAAATATGTATTCTCAGGGCATAGATCCTAAATTAGATTTTTCCAATATATATAATGTAGTAAAAATATATGAAGAATGTACTAATATGACTGTACATGAACGTCATCCTTATGCAGGTAAATTAGTATATACTGCATTTTCAGGATCTCATCAGGATGCTATAAGAAAAGGACTTAAAGCTTTAGAAGAAGAAAATAATGAATACTGGGAAGTTCCTTATCTTGCAATAGACCCTCACGACCTTGGCAGAGAATATGAAGAAATTATCCGTATAAACAGCCAGTCTGGCAAAGGCGGAACTGCCTATATTATGGAAAGTGATTTTGGATTTATTCTACCTAAAGAAATGCACAAGGAATTTGGAACTATTGTTAAAGAAAAATCTGATAGTTTAGCTACAGAACTTAGTGCAAATCAGATATTTGAATTATTTGAAAATGAATATTTAGATAAAAAGACTCCTTATAATCTAAAAAGCTATGAAACTGAATCTCTTCAGAATGTAGAGGATGATAAAAATATACTGAATATTCATGCTACTATAAATGTAAATGGTGTTGACAAAAATATAGAAGGTACAGGGAATGGTCCTGTAGATGCTTTCTTTAATGCACTGCATAATTCTAATATTAACGGCTGTAAATTTATTTCATATGATCAGCATGCACTAGATAAAGGTTCTCGTTCCAAAGCGGTATCCTATATACAAATTGAAAATAATGGTAAAAGATACTTTGGAGTTGGAATATCTGAAAATACAAGCACTTCTTCTTTAAAAGCTTTAATCAGTGCTATAAATAGATGTAGATAAAGTTTATAATTAAAGCTCTGTATAACAAACTTTGTTGCGATACAGAGCTTTAATTAACCTATATACTTTCTATACCAATCACATCATAACCAGCATCTTCAATAGCTTCTTTTATTTTTTCATCAGAAGTAGTACCTACTTCTGCCTCAGCAGATTTCTTTTCCAGACTTACATTTATTGAATTAGCTCCTAATTCTTTTAAAGCCTCCTCTACATGTGCTACGCAATGACCACAACTCATTCCTTCAATTGAAATTTTCTTTTTCATATAAAACTTCTCCCTTCAATACATTATTTACAAGGTACTAAGCCCCTTGTTATGGCTATGTTGAAGCAAGTTCTTAATTCAGGTGGGGATTCTTTTAACCCACCTAAATTTTAGAACTGCAAATGCATGGCTTACTTGGCGTTGAACTCCCACTTGAAGAACTGGGAACCTTACGCCAAGTTAGTCAGGTTAAAGGTTTAAACCCCTTTAATCTGAGTGCATTAGTAAGTACTGACACTGAACTAAAACTCATAGCCAGTGCTGCTATCATAGGGTTTAAGAGAGGACCACCTAAAATATAAAGTATTCCCATAGCCACTGGTATCCCCAAAACATTGTATCCAAAAGCCCAAAATAAATTTTCTTTTATATTTTTTATAGTCTTCTTACTGAGCTCAACA
The DNA here is from genome assembly GCF_000807255.1 of Clostridium pasteurianum DSM 525 = ATCC 6013. Classification (NCBI taxonomy): domain Bacteria; kingdom Bacillati; phylum Bacillota; class Clostridia; order Eubacteriales; family Clostridiaceae; genus Clostridium; species Clostridium pasteurianum. The sequence goes on from NZ_CP009268.1 coordinate 3,482,167, forward strand.
GCTGTAGATACATCCATTAAATCACTTCTCATAAGTACAATATCTGCTGACTCCATAGCCACATCTGTTCCTGATCCAATGGCTATTCCTATATCTGCCTGTGCAAGAGCCGGTGCATCATTTATTCCATCACCTACCATAGCCACTTTTTTACCTTCTGATTGAAGTTTCTTTACTTCATTTGCCTTATCCTGTGGCAAAACTTCTGATAATACTCTATCTATGCCAACCTGCTTTGCTATGGCTTCTGCAGTCTTTTTATTATCACCAGTAATCATAGCTACTTCTATTCCCATCTTATGAAGTTTTTCAATAGCTTTCTTGCTATTTTCCTTAACAATATCTGCTACAGCTATAATCCCCATAAGTTCTTCTTTTGAAGCTATATACATTGGAGTTTTACCTTCTGCTGCCAATCTATCAGACTCTTCTTCAAATCCCTTTAAATCAATACCTCTTGTATCCATTAATTTTTTATTTCCAAGCAATATTGTATTTGAATCTACATTCACCTCAATACCGTGTCCAGGTATTGCTTTAAATTCATTAACATCTATTAATTCTATAACATCTTCTTCAGCCTTTTTTACAATGGCTTCACCTAAAGGATGCTCTGATCGTTTCTCTGCCGATGCAGCAATTTTAATTATATATTCTTTCTCTATACCTTCAGCTACTATTATGTCAGTAACCTTAGGCTTTCCTTCTGTAATAGTCCCTGTTTTATCAAAAACTATAGTCTGCACTTTATGAGATGTTTCAAGAGCTACACCGCTTTTAATTAGTACTCCATATTCCGCTCCTTTTCCCGTGCCCACCATTATTGCTGTAGGCGTAGCTAAACCAAGAGCACAAGGGCAGGCTATTACCAACACTGATATAAATATAGTTAATGAGAATACACCACTTTCACCAGATATAAGCCATGCTAAAGAGGATATTAATGCAAGTACCATAACAACGGGAACAAAATAACCAGATATTATATCTGCCAATTTAGCTATAGGTGCCTTTGACCCCTGTGCATCCTCCACCAATTTAATAATCTGTGAAAGGGCAGTGTCCTTTCCTACTTTGGTTACTCTATATTTTATAGAGCCATTTTTATTTATGCTAGCACCAATAATCTTATCTCCGATGTTTTTTTCTACAGGTATACTTTCTCCAGTGAGCATAGACTCATCTACAGAAGTATTACCTTCTACCACTTCTCCATCTACAGGCATTTTTTCTCCTGGTTTAACTATTACAATATCACCAATTTCTACTTCATCTATGGGAATTTCTATTTCCTTTTCATCTCTAATTATAGTAGCAGTTTTAGGTGCAAGTCCCATAAGCTTTTTTATTGCTTCAGAAGTTTTACCTTTAGATACGGCTTCCATATATTTTCCAAGAGTAATAAGTGTTAAAATAACTCCTGCAGATTCAAAATATAAATGAATGTTGTGTTCACCACCAGAATAAATTGATGTAATAACCCCATAAACACTATATAAAAATGCTGCTGAAGTTCCAAGAGCCACCAGTGAATCCATATTAGGACTTAATTTTATCAGCGACCTAAATCCAATAGTAAAATATTTTTTTCCTGCAATTATAATTGGCAAGACTAAAATTAATTGTATTATTCCGTATGCTTTCATATGCATCATTGGATTTATTGACATTGGAAGTTCTATATTAAACCATTCTAATATCATAGGACCCATGGCTATTATCAAAAGAGGGACTGCAAATATAGCAGATATAACAAATCTCTTCCAAATGGATTTTATTTGTTTTTCTTTTTTCTCTTTGTCCATATCAATGCTTATTTCTTCTTCCAAAGCCTTATATCCAGCTTTTTCAATAGCTTTCTTTATGTCAGGTATCCTAACTTTTGATGGCTCAAAGGTAATATTCAATTTTTCTGTAGCTAAATTTACATTTGCTTCAATTACACCCTCTAATTTTCTCGAAGCTCTTTCTACTGCTTTTGCACACGCTGCACAAGTCATCCCCTCTATTTTTAGAATCTTATTTGTAGATTCTACCAATGCCTTATATCCAGCTTTTTCAATAGCCTTTTGAACATCTGGTATAGAAACTTTAGCTTCATCAAAACTTATATTCAATTTTTCCGTGGCAAGATTTACATTGGCTTCTTCTACTCCATCTAATTTTTTTGACACTCTTTCTACTGCCTTTGCACACGCTGCACAAGTCATTCCCTCTATTTTTAGAGTCTTACTTGTTGCCATCACTAATACCCCCTATCTTAATAATTTTTAATTGTCTCTTATTTATCTGTATTTTCATGGAATTTCATTGTTTATAAAAAACTGTATTAATAGATTTACTTACCCATAAGCCTTCCAAGTAAATCTATTATTTCATCAACTTTTTTATCACCATTATCCTGCATGAAGGCATCTTTAACACAATGATTTAAATGCTGCTTTAGTATAAGCATATTTGCTTTTTTTAATAAAGATTGTGCGGCAACCACTTGATTTGAGACATCAATACAGTATCTACCTTCTTCTATCATCTTTATTATTCCTTCTATTTGTCCTTTTGATGTCTTCAATGCTTTTATCGCCTCTATTTTTTCATTATTCATATATCCACCTCCCCCCTGTGGGGTGATATTATTGCAGCCTTTAATAGACAATGACAATCATCATAAGTTGATTTCCTAAATTAATTGTATATTAACATACTTTTGTGTAGATTTTATGAAGATTAAAAAATTCAAGAAAATATTTTATGATAGTGATTCTTAATATCATTATATACTATTTAACTTAAAAGTCAAATAATAATATTAATTGACCTAATGATAATTTATAACCTACATCATAAACAAATCTATACAAATGTCGTAATTCTTCTACTAACACTGCTGTTTCTATTCATCTACAAGCCTGTATCCTACTCCAACCTCAGTATATATGTACTCAGGCTGAGCTGGATCTTTTTCTATTTTTCTTCTTAGATTTGCCATAAAAACTCTTAAGGACTGAGTTTCATTTCCTAAAGATGTACCCCAAATTTCATGTATAATAAAATTATGGGTAAGTACCCTACCAGAATATTTGCAGAGTAATGATATTATTTTGTATTCTATAGGAGTAAGATGTATTTCTTTATTCTCTATTATTACATGTCTTTTTTCAAAGTCAATAAACAGATTCTTAACTCTAAAAGTATCAATTATTTCTTCTTTATTTTTATTTAACATGGTATGTCTTAAAGATACACGAATTCTAGCAAGAAGTTCTCCTATACCAAAAGGTTTAGTTAGGTAGTCATCTGCACCTTTATCTAGAGCTTCAACCTTTTGTCTTTCATTCTCTCTGGCAGATACAATTATAATTGGGACACTTGACCACTCTCTTATTCTTGATATAACTTCAATTCCATCGATATCTGGAAGTCCTAAATCTAATATAATAAGATCAGGACTATTAGACATGGAAAGTGCAATAGCCTCATTTCCTTTACTGGTCTCAATATATCTATATCCTTGAGAAGATATGGCTGCAGTTATAAAATTTCTTATTGGTTTATCATCCTCAACTACAAGTATATATGGCTTATTTTCCATAATAATCCCCTCCTTTACTAATTTCTTTATTTGAAGATACTTTAAGCCTTAGGAATATTGAAACTAAATACAGCTCCTCCCTCTTTTCTGTTAGCAGCTGTAATTTTCCCCCCATGGGCTTCTACTATGGATTTGCAAATGGCAAGCCCCAATCCAATTCCCCGTCTTGAGTCGGATATTTTACTGCCATTTGTAAAAAATCTGTCAAATATATTAGACAATATTTTTTCATCTATCCCTGTTCCATTATCAATAACTTGAAAAATCACATCATCATCCTTTTCATATACCTTTATTTCTATAACAGATTCTTTAGGTGAAAACTTTACTGCATTATCCAGCAGATTTATGATAACCTGTTCAATTAAATTACCATCCATGGAAACCATTATAATGTTTTCAGGAACGCTAACTTTTATTTTGTGATTTTTAAAATATTTAGAGCTTCTTTGAACCGCTTCAGACACTACTTCTTCTACCAGCTCCATATTTTTCTTAATTTCCATGTTACCCTCATCAAATTTAGTCATGCTCAATAAATTTTCAACTAGTCTTATCAACCATTCCGTATCATCATAAATACCATTTAACAAATCTTCTTTTGTCTTTTCAGATATAAATTTTCCATTTTCTAAGATGGTACTTATAGCTCCCTTAATACCTGCAAGAGGACTTCTAAGATCATGAGAAATCGATCTTAACAGATTACTTCTAAGCCTTTCTCTTTCAATTTGAACTTTAGATTTCTCCTGCTGACTTGAAAGAATTTCTCTATCTATGGCAATAGCTATTTGCCCTGTAATAGTCTGAACAATAAATTTTTGTTCTGGTTCAAGAAAACCTTGTAGGCAGGACACACCAATTACTCCTAATACTTTATTTTGAACTTTTATTGGCATATAATATCCCTTAGCTCCATAAAAGGTATCTGTACCATTACCAGCCTCCTTACCATTCAGATAGCTCCAGTAGGCTGCTGCATCTTCCTCTTTATTTAAAAATAAATTTTTATTTTCATCTTTATCTCTATTATACACAAAATTAGTAGAAAGCTTATTCCCCTCTGGTAAATATCCTATTATAGTCCTGTTAATTAACCGGGAAATATATTTTATTCCTATGGAAATAACCTCGGAGGTACCCACTGCACTTAACAATTTACTACTAACCATATACAAAGTTTGAGTTCTCTTTTCCCTGTTATAAGAATTACTAGCTTCCTTTTGTATTTTATTTGTAAGACTTCCAACTATAAAAGCAACTGTAAGCATCATAATAAATGTAGTTAAATAATTTTTATCATAGAGCTTAAAAGAATACTTAGGATCTGTAAATAAAAAATTAAACATTAGCACTACAAATATGGAAGATATTATACCTATTAAATATCCTGTTGTCTTCATGTAAACAATTATAACACCCAATATAAAAATCATAATAGCATTAGTATCGTTAAAACCCATATATTCAAAAATACTTGCAATTCCTGTTACAATTCCTATAATTATAGCCGCTTCAACAATTTCTCTAAGTGACAGATTGCTCCATTCATTTAATTTCAGTACTACCTTTTCTCTTTTCTTCTTGTACAATGAATTTGGTATTACATAAACATCAATATAAGCATTGGAATCCATGAGTTTATCTACCACATCTTTAGCATAAAAATGAAATATTTTACTGCTTCGTTTATAATTTTTTCCTATAACTAGTTTAGTTATATTCCTAAATTCCGCATATTGTATTATTTGTTCAACTATATTATCTCCATATAATTGAACTACTTCTCCTCCTAATTTTTCAGCAAGATTAAAATTAAAATTTAATCTCTTTTTATCCTGTTCACTTAAATTTTCAGATTTACTGGTAGAGATATATAAAACAATGAATTTTGAATGATAATTCTCTGCCATCCTTGCAGCAGTACGTATAACCTTTGCTGAAGATGGAGATGGACTAATACAGGCCAATATCTGTTCAGAGGTTGGAATTACAGTAATTTCTCTTTTAGCCAGCCTTTCACTTTCTACTTCGTAGTTTACTCTGTCTGCAATTCTTCTGAGGGATATTTCTCTAAGAGCATATAAATTATTTCTAGTAAAAAAATTCAGTAATGCTCTTTTAACTTGTTCCATTTTATATATTTTACCTTCATTAAAACGATTTAAAAGCTCATCAGGTTCAATATCTACTATTTCCACCTTTTCTGCATCATCAAATATTTTATCAGGAATAGTTTCCCGTACAGATACATGAGTTATATTTTCTACCACATCGTTTAAGCTCTCAATATGCTGAACATTTACAGTAGTATAGACATCTATTCCTGCTGCAAGAAGTTCTTGTATATCCTGCCATCTTTTTCTATTTCTCTGACCTCTTGCATTAGTATGAGCAAGCTCATCCACTAATATTATTTTGGGTTTTCTAATGAGAGCCTTATCAATATCAAATTCTTTAAAAGTACTTCCCTTATATTTGATAATTTTATTTTCTATACTTTCCAGACCTTCAGTTAACGCCATGGTTTCTGGTCTGGCATGAGGCTCAATATATCCTATAACTATATCTTCACCTGATTTTTTAATCTCCTGGGCTTCTCTAAGCATCTCATAGGTCTTTCCTACTCCTGCTGCATATCCAAAAAATATTTTTAACTTTCCCTGCTTATTTTTCTCTTCTTCTTTTTCAATTTTACTTAAGAAATAGTCTGAACTTGGCCTTTCATAATGGCTCATAAAACCTCACCCACTTATATAAAATGTATTCATTATATTATTTTTCCAAAATTCCCAATATATAAGTAGCAATTATTACAACTCATATTTAGATAATTGTCTTTTTTATGATATTATCACATATTTATGGGTTGTTAAATAATTAAGTGTATATAAACATCAATTTAATTATTCAACAATTTATTTTAAAATAGCTCTTACTTATTCAACATTGAAGCTATTTCAAGGTTAACTTTAAGCACATTTACTCTTGGTTCTCCAAAAATACCAAAAGTTTTACCCTCTGTATATTTATTAACTATTTTTTGAAGTTCTTCCTTACTTATACCTGTTGCCTTTGATACAGAGGCTATTTGAATTTCAGCTGCTTTTGGACTTATGTCAGGATCAAGTCCAGAACCAGAACTTGTAAGAAGATCTGTAGGTATATCTTCCTTTTTCACATGAGGATGAACTTTTAGAAAATCATTTATATCCTTTTGCACTCTTTCTGCTAATACTTTATTTGATGGTGACAAATTTTCAGAACCAGAAGAAACTCCTGAATATAATTTTTTACCATCTGCATCTGATTTTATATCTGCTTCCGTATAAGTATTATAGTTTATGGCAGAAACTCTACCTCTAAAAAATCTTGCATCAGTAAAATTTTGACCTATCAATTCTGATCCAACTGATTTGCCATTGCTTGTTATAATACTGCCATTTGACTGCTTAGGAAATAGCAACTGCCCTATTCCCGTTATAGAAAGCGGATAAATTATTCCGCAAATTATTATTAAAACAATACTCAATCCAAAAGCATTTTTAAGCATTTTCATTTTAATGCCTCCTTCTATTTATCATAATAAATATATTAATTATCTGAAAAATAACAACATAAATATGAGACTACAGTTATTTGAAGTTTCCAGTTAACCTAAATTAAAAATTCTAACCATTGGAGTTATAATCATATCTATAATTTTTATTCCTACAAAAGGTGCGAGTACACCACCAAGTCCAAATATAAGCATATTTCTCAAAAGTAACATTTCCGCTTTCATAGCTCTATATTTTACACCTTTCATAGCAATGGGTATCAGAAGTGGTATTATTATGGCATTAAATATCAATGCTGATAATATAGCACTATTAGGTGTAGATAGTTTCATAATGTTCATAACCTGCATCTGTGGTATGGCTGCTGTAAATATAGCTGGTATTATAGCAAAATATTTTGCAGCATCATTAGCTATGCTAAAGGTTGTAAGTGCCCCTCTTGTTATAAGCAGTTGTTTCCCTATTTCAACCACTTCAAGTATTTTAGTAGGATCTGAATCTAGATCCACCATATTTGCAGCTTCTTTTGCAGCAGTAGTTCCACTATTCATGGCAAGGCCTACATCAGCCTGAGCAAGAGCTGGTGCATCATTAGTTCCGTCCCCTGTCATTGCAACAATTTTACCTTCAGATTGTTCTTTTTTTATGACATCTATCTTATCTTCCGGTTTACACTCAGCTACAAACCCATCTACTCCTGCTTCTTTGGCAATAGTTGCAGCTGTAAGAGGATTATCTCCAGTACACATTATAGTCTTAATACCAATTTCACGAAGCCTTTGAAATCTTTCCACAAGTCCAGGTTTAACGGTATCCTTTAGATATATAACTCCATAAATTTTATTGTTAACACATACTACAAGAGGTGTTCCACCTAATTTAGCTACATTATTAACTGTATCTTCTAATTCCTCAGGTATTTTACCCTCAAGTTCTGTAACTCTCTTTTTTATGGCATCATAGGCTCCCTTTCTTATACTAGTACCATCTTCTAAGTCTATTCCACTCATCCTAGTCTGTGCTGTAAACTCTTCAAACCTTATATTGATATATTTATCCTTATCCACAGAGCATCCTAATTTTTTCCCAAGTTCAACTATAGACTTACCTTCTGGAGTATCATCACTTAAAGAACATATCACTGCATAATTTATAAGCTCTATCTTTTGTAAACCTCCAACGGGAATAAAATCTGATGCAAGTCTGTTTCCAAAGGTTATAGTTCCCGTTTTATCAAGTATCATAGTATCTACATCACCACAGGCCTCAACAGCTTTTCCGGACATAGCTATTACATTAAATCGAGTAACTCTATCCATTCCCGCTATACCAATTGCAGATAAAAGTCCACCTATAGTAGTTGGTATTAGGCAAACTAAAAGAGCTATAAGTGTTGATATTGAAATTTTCACTCCAACGTAGGATGCCATAGGATAAAGTGATACCAGTACAATGAGAAAAATCAGCGTAAGACTTACAAGTATAGTATTAAGTGCAATCTCATTTGGAGTCTTTTGTCTTGAAGAACCTTCTACAAGGTTAATCATCTTATCAAGGAAGGATTCACCTGGAGTAGCTGTCATTTTGATTTTAAGCCAATCGCTTACAACCTTTGTTCCTCCTGTAACTGAAGCAAAGTCTCCACCAGGTTCTTTTACAACTGGTGCTGATTCACCAGTAATTGCAGATTCATCTACAGATGCTATCCCTTCAATGACTTCACCATCATTTGGAATTATATCTCCATTTTCCACTAAAACTATATCACCTTTTTTAAGTTCACTGGCACTTATTACTGTTACTTTTCCATTGGAATCTAAAAGCTTTGCCACGGTATCCTTACGAGTTTTCTTAAGAGTTTCTGCCTGAGCCTTTCCTCTGCCCTCTGCCACTGCCTCTGCAAAATTCGCAAATAAAACCGTTATAAATAAAATTATAGTTACTATAAAATTATAAATCCTCAAATTGTTTCCTGTATCACCAAATACATTGGGAAAAATTGTGAGAAACAGTGATATAAAGAAACCAATTTCAACTACAAACATAACAGGATTTTTAAACATATATTGAGGATTTAGTTTCTTAAAACATTCAACAGATGCATCTTTCATTATATCCTTTGTAATAAATTTAGATTTTTTATTTTCCATAATCACATCATCCTTTTTATAATGTAAGTTGTTCCGCAATTGGTCCAAGAGCTAACGCCGGAAAAAATGTAAGGGCACCCATTATCAAAACAATAAATATAAGTGTCAATGTAAATATTCCATTATCTGTTCTAAAGGTCCCTGAAGTAGCAGGTATGGATCTCTTTGAAGCTAAAGATGCCGCTACAGCAATTAAAATTATCATGGATAAATATCTTCCACAGAACATAACTATTCCTGCAGCAATATTCCAGAACATAGTATTATCTGCAAGTCCTTCAAGAGCAGAACCATTGTTTGCTGCCGCACTTGAAAATTGATACAATACCTGTGTAAACCCATGAAATCCTGGATTTGATATACTTTCTGTTCCCTGTGGAACTACTAACGCTAGGGCCGAAGACATGAGTATTAACAGAGGATGAATAATTATTGCCAGTGCTATCAATTTTATTTCCTTTGCTTCAATCTTCTTTGACAAAAATTCAGGAGTTCTTCCCACCATGAGGCCACATAGGAAAACTGTGAGTATAGCATACATAATCATGTTCATGAATCCTGTACCTATTCCACCAAATATCACATTGAGCATAATATTCATAAGCGGCACTAATCCACCTATAGGTGTCAATGAATCATGCATATTATTAACTGCTCCGGTGGACGTAGCTGTAGTTATTGTAGTGAAAAGCGAAGATAAACCTATACCAAGCCTCACTTCTTTTCCTTCCATATTTCCCACAAACTGATTAAGCCCTAAATTTGCCAGTGCAGGATTACCTGCTTTTTCAGATGCATAACATATTACAAGCCCTATTAGAAGAAGCACAGACATAGCTATGAATATAGAGATTGCCTGTTTTTTCTTTTTTAGCATATATCCAAAGCATACTACCACTGCTCCTGCCAAAAGCAGTATTGAAACTGACTGAACAACATTTGTAAGTGGTGTAGGGTTTTCAAAGGGATGAGCTGAATTAGCACTAAAAAATCCTCCTCCATTAGTTCCCAGCATTTTTATAGCTTCCAAACTTGCAACAGGTCCCATTGAAATATCTTGAAACTTTCCTTCTATAGTAGTTACTGTTTTATTGGATACTAGAGTCTGTGGTACTCCCTGCTGAATATAAAATATAGCTGCTATAATAGACAGAGGTAGTAATATTCTAGTTATAATTCTTACTAAATCCACATAAAAATTTCCCATTTCCCTTTTTCTTCCTGAAATTGCCCTCATAAATGCAAAGCTTATTGCCAGACCTGTAGCTGCTGCAAAGAACATAAAAAATGTAATTACTGCCATCTGACTAAAATAGGAAAGTCCGGATTCACCACTATAATCTTGAAGATTTGTATTAGTCATAAAACTTATTACAGTATTAAAAGTAAGTCCCTGTTCCATGTTTCCTATATTATTAGGATTTAAAATATGAATTGACTGAATTCTTAAAATTAAATAGGCGATAAAAGCAGCTATAGCATTGCAGGAAATCAATGCTAAAATATACTGTTTCCAGCTCATATCCTCTTTTTTTATTCCTGAAATCCTGTAAATAAAATTATCTATTTTATCTAATAAGGGATCTAAGAAAGTTCTTTCATGTTCTGCTACTTTATAAATATATTTACCTAAAGGGATGCAAAGGAGCACAAAAATTAAAAGTATAATCCCAATTTGTAATATTTCCATATTAATGACCTCCATATATTTAGGCATATTAAAATAAACAACCAGTCAGTATACTAGTGTATTTTGCATCTTACTGCGTCAACAGAACCCTCAGATAGCTCTTATCTTTGGAACCTATGTCTTATAGGATTCAAAATATCCGTGGCATCTTTGACTTACTATTTATTTGCGTATACCTAATTAAAATTTTTCAGGATTAAATAATGCATAACATAAATAAATAAACAATAAAATAATTACTATTCCTAAAAAAATCATAAATAACCCTCCAGTACTATTTTTTACTTAGCTGCCTTTCGCACCAGTTTATAAAATATTTTAAAGCTACAAATCCAATTAGAATCAGAGCTATAAATATAACGTCCTGCATAATGTCGCACCCCCTGTTCTTTTCAACTCTAATATTATCATCTTACATATAAAATTTAAGTTAAGATTGTACTTATCTGTATAAAGATTGTATAAAGATTTTGAAGATTTATTGAAATAAAAAAGTAATGAAGAAAACCAAATATTAATTAGCTTTCCTCATTACTTATATTTTTATCCGATGATCTTATAATGGATTGCTGCTACTATACCACGCTCTGTAAAAATAATTCACATAAGATAGAGATTATTCCCTATTGAATTTATTTAACATTCTCTACAGTTATAATAATTATAACTAATATTCATTTCAGTTATATAATATAATTATCTATAATATAATTATAAGGCATCTTTGACTTGTTATTTGTTTTTAAATGCCTAAGTTGATTGCATAATTAACAAACAATAATTTACAAGGGAGATAATTATAATGGATTACAGAGACAAAGACAGATTTTTTTCAATGGCTGAAACTTACAATGAAATGATTAAATATGTACTGCCACAATATGATTTTCTTCAGAATGAAGCAATAAAATCAGCACCCTTTAAGAAAAATGATGAGATAATAGTATTTGATTTAGGTGCAGGCAGTGGAATATTCTTAGAGAGAATATTGAGTAATTTTCCAAATGCCAAATGTTACTGGATAGATTATTCTACTGATTTTATAGAAGCAGCAAAAAAAAGATTAAGTGCCTACTCCAACAGAGTAAAGTATATAATTACAACTCTACAGGATGATTTAGAAAGTAAAATAGATACAAAAGCAGATTTAATTTTCTCCATGTCTGCCATTCACCATTTGGAAACCGAAGAGAAAAAATCACTCTATAAAATCTGCTATAATTTACTTAAACCTTCCGGCTGGTTCTTTAACTGTGATGAAATGAAGACACTGTATAAAGATGCTTACATAAACAGCATGAAATTCTGGGTTAATTATGTCAATAGCACTAAATCACAGATCCCAGTTGATAAACTAAAATATTATGAAAACTGGACCTCTACCTTTGGAAAATGGCAGGAAAGAAATATTGTACATGTAGATACCCCTAAAGTAAAAGGCGATGATATACATGAAAGTTTTCTCAGTCAGATTGAATGGCTAAAGGATGCTGGATTTATCAATGTTGATTTATTTGTAAAATACCATTTGTGGAGTATAATTGGAGGAAGTAAAAATTAATTTGATATAAAGTTTTAATAAAGACTATGAAATTAAAGATTCGCCGCTGTTCTACTCTTTATAATTGAGTACTGCAGCGGCTATACATGGACATAGATCAATTATTCAATGAAGCGTAACTTTATCTGCTAAAATCACTTTATTTCTTCCAGTATGTTTAGCTCTATAGAGTGCTGAATCAGCTTCCTCAAAAAGTTTATCTAGATCTGATGTTATATCAGGATAAGTAGATATACCTATTGAAACTGTTATATTTATTTTTGTACCATCATTAAGTTCAAAGGGATAGTTTTCTACTGCTGTTCGAATATTTTCTGCTATTCTCACAGCATGATTGGGATAGCAATCTAATAATAAAACTGAAAATTCTTCTCCGCCATTTCTTGAAACCACTTCGGAACTTCCGCAAGTATTTATTAATATACTGCTTAATTGTTTCAAAATAACATCCCCATTTGAATGTCCATAACTATCATTTACTTTTTTAAAGAAATCAATATCTATTACAAGCATAGAAAGCCTTTCATTTTTTTCTTTTACATCAACCAGCATTTTGTTAAAAATAGTATCAAAACATCTCACATTGTTTAATCCAGTTAGAAAATCTTTTGAATATCCTTCTTTTAGCTGTCTATATATACTAGTTAGGCCACTCAAATACACTGTATATTTATATATGGATGCAGATATTAATATCATAGCTGTGGAATATACAAATATGATATTCATTAAAATTCTACTATTGTTTATAATTATACTAAAAGATACCGTGCTAATTATTAAAGAGTATATAACAGAATAAATAAAGATGTCTTTTTTGGAAGTTCTTATATAAGAAATCACACCACATCCTATTCCCATAAGCAAAGCACAGATAACTGCACTGACTGAGGATTGGTTTAGTCCAAAATAAGAAACTCTAAATATTCCAATTAACAAACTAGTTATAAATGAGGAAATTAAACCTCCATATATTGCAGTTAATATTATAGGTATATTACGAAAATCAACTATTGTATTATTGTCAATATGTAAGCTATAAATCATTAATATTATTCCAAGTAAACCACCTATAAAACTTATAGCTATTTTTAAACTTAAGGATAGTTTATGATTTAAGCTTTTATCCCTAAATAACTGATGAAATATACTAATAAATGCTACTAAAATAGAAGCATTTGCAAATAAATCTCGTAACATGTGATTTTAGCCTTTCAAATTGTATTATTAAATATATATTTTTTCTACATATTTCTACATGAATATTGTAGAATATATTAATAACCTTGTCAATTATTTCTAGAATTTATTAAGTTTTTCATAATAAATATAAAGTTTAAGTTTTTTTAATTTGCTTGAATAGCAAATATATTATTTATTGCCTTGATGGCAGATATACTTAACTTTCCAAATATAGCTCTAAACCCTAAAATCAATTCCAAGTTACCTAGTGTACCTCCTACACTCTTTTCAAGAGAAGTAATTACCTTTAATATAGGCATTCCTTCCATTACTTTAATGTCAATAATTTTTATCAAATCCTTTTAGTACTATTAATACAAAATTATAAGGCCCAGCTTTCTAAAAGCTTGGACCTTTTATAATGTCATTTATTCTTAAAATAACTTTTATATTCAGAATTTCTATTAAAGATATTTTCCCACTGGCTTTTCGATCTTTTACCATTGATTATGGTGAATTCTTGCTTCATCATAATAATTAGGTGGATCCTTGTGTTCCCCAGGATAACCTATTGATATTATTGATAATGGTATAACTGATTCCGGCAGCTTTAATATTTTTTCTATGGGTTTTACTCTTTCTTCTACAGGATAAACTCCAAGCCAAACAGCTCCAAGACCAAGTTCCTGTGCCTCTATTAAAATATTTTCTGTAGCAGCAGAACAATCCTGTACCCAAAAATCTTTCACTTTTTCTCTTTTTTTATCTCCACAAACTACAATAGCCACGGCTGCTTCCTTAAGCATGGATGCATATCCATGCACATCAATAATTTGCTGCAGTATACTTTTATCTCTTATTACAATGAACTCCCAAGGCTGCTCATTACCTGCAGAAGGTGCCGACATACCTGCCTTTAATAGCTGTTTTACTGTATCCTCTGATACAGTTTCTTTTGTATATTTTCTTATACTTCTTCTCTTAAAAATTGAATTCATAAAGCCCATCCTCTCTTTCATCTATATTGAGATTTAATACATTTCAAATATGTTTAGTATTATTAATATTATTGTAATTATTAATTAAGATACTGTCAATAAAGCTCTAATTTAATCTTACTACAAATTAGAGCTTTCTATAGGAGCTACCTTCACTTTTTTTCTTTTACGAAAATAACAAATTTACTATGACATAAATATAGAAGTGTATTCAACAAATATACTTCTATATTTAAATAGATTATTGCTTCTTTTTATTTAAATTTTCGTTTAATACTACTCATAACAAATCCGCTTTTAGGTAATGTAGGCATTCTTGACAAACTATATCTTAAATCCTGCTCTGGTACTTGAAAGTCAATCTTGTTCACAAGAAAATCTAGGCTGGCTTTCATGATTTCCACAGTAATGCCTTCACCTGGACAACGATGTCCCTTGGCAGGATCGCCTCCACCTTGGGGGACGAAATCAAATAAGCTTTCCTTTCGTTTCTTAAAACGCTCTGGACGAAATTCATAAGGATTATCCCATATTCGAGAATCATGATTGGTGCCGTAAACATCAAATAGTACAAGCATTCCCTCTTTAAATTCGCATTGATTCCAAATAAAGTTTTTTCGCACCCTTGCACCCAAGAAAGGAGTAAATGGGTAATATCTCCGAACTTCCTGTACAAACATTTCAATATCACTATTATGATCTGTCATTAACCTCTCTTTGCACTCTGGATGTTTATACAATGCTAAAGCTGTAAAGGTAATGAAGGTTGAGATAGCAACAATAGGTCTCAATATATTAATAAGTTCTATGGCTGCCATTTGTAAATCAAGCTGACTTCCATCCAGTTCCCTGTGAAATGCCATGGCATAAAGTGCTGAGCCCTCTTCAATCTTCAGCTTACCAGTACGTACATCTTCTATTATCCCTTTTATCCACTTTTCAGCTCTAGACCTTGCTCTTCTTCCTTTCCAGTGACGTGGTCCAATAGCTCCGAAGGCATCAATCATTCTACTAAAATCCTCTGCTCTATCTTTCACTTCGGATTTCAGCAGAGGAACTCCAGCCCAATGGCATGCTATCTGGCATAAAATATCCTTTGTTTCATCAAAAAGTACAATCTTATCGGCAACTTCCCATCTATTAACAGAAGCTTGCAACTTCTCCATTATGAGCTCAGCAAGGCGTTTCTCATGCACTGGGGTCATCAGTGACATAAAAAGAAGCTTTCGTTGAATATGTGCCTCACCATCCATAGTTTGTATGGCATTCATTCCAAACAATGTTTTTTGCACTCGCTTTGGTGCTGCGCCCTTTCGCTGAAATCGTTCTGAATCATAAAATACCTTGGATGCTTCTTCTCCACTGATACAAACTACTTTTTCTCCAAGCAAATGAGCCTGAAATAGATTAGACTGGTACTGATCAATTCTATTTTTGATAAACATATACCCTTCCTGAGACAACTCAAGAGTGCTATCCAATATTTTATCATGTGGGATTTCTTCCTTGATTAACATAAATTTAATCTTCCCTTCTATAATAATCATAAAATATATATTCCTTTGACATTTTATTTTTTCACCATATCTAGGAATTATTCATATTTCCCATTTATGATTTTCATAACTTACTTTAAAGTGCGTACTACCTTAAATAATTGTGTCGTAGTAAACTTATATTAAGGCATCTTCAAATAAATAACTAGTCAGTATACTAGTCTATTTTGAATCCTACTGCGTTAACAGAACCCTTAGATAGCTCACTATCTGCGGAACCTGTTTCCTTGTAGTATTCAAAATATACGTCGTATCTTTGACTTGTCATTTATTTTCAGATGCCTAATAAAATATATGAATAAAGGAGATATGAAAATGAAATATACTGGACCAGTTTATCGTCCGCCATTTGAAGCAAACTCATTATTACTACAAGTTACTGCAGGATGCAGTCATAATAAATGCAGCTTCTGTACCATGTATAACAATGTTCCTTTTCAAATAGAAACTATGGAACAAATTGAAAAGGATTTATTAGAAGCTAGAAAAATTTATCCTAAAGTAAATCGTATATTCTTAGTAAATGCTGATCCCTTTGCTTTAAGTGCAGACAAACTTAAATTAATTGCAAATAAAATAAATGAAATTTTACCTGAAGTTGAGACTATAGCTATGTATGCCTCAGTTAAAAACATAATAAATAAAACAGATGAGGAGCTTAAAGAATTAAGAGCTTTAAAGATTAATGACCTTAATATTGGCTTAGAATCTGGTATGCCTGAAGTAGTTAAACACTTTAATAAAGGTTTTACTGTTGATGGAGCCAAAATACAGCTGAAGCGTTTAACAAATGCCGGTATAGATTTTAGTGTAAATATTATAATCGGAGGAGCTGGTAGTGAAAAAACACATGAAAATGCAATTGCAAATAGTAAATTACTAAATGAAATTAATCCAAAGCTCATCTTTATTGCTACTTTACATGTTGATCCCGGCAGCCCGCTTGATGAAGAGTTAAATAAAGGACTTTTTAAAGAAAATACCTTACGTCAAAATATTGAAGAGGAAATTGAAATATTGAGTGGACTTAACTTAGATAATACTTATTTCTTCGGTCTTCATACATCTAATGTAATACCAGTTCATGGTATGTTATCAGAAAAGAAAAATGAAATGATTACAAAACTAAAAGATGGTTTAAAGTCAATAAGGGCAGAATATTTAGATGCTCATCTTGAAAAAGGTGCAGAAGGTGCTATTTCAATAATTAAATAAAATTAAAGAGCTGTCCTAATAATGATGTACATGCATTATTAGGATGCATTAATTGTGATGTATGTAAGCGTTCAGGGAAATGTGTATTAAAGGACGATATGCACAAGATATATGACCTTATTGATGATGCTGATATAATTGTTTTTGCTTCTCCAAACTATATGGGAGGAATTCATGGAAAATTAAAATGTGTTTTAGATAGATTATATGCCTATATAATTGCTGAAGAGGGAGGATTCTCTGTGACATTTGATAAAAAGAAGAAGGCAGCACTTATAGTCACTCAACGTACGCCGGAGGAAAATGCTTCCTATACTGAAGCTTTCACTCCACTAAGATATATTTTAAACAATATTTTTGAAGGAAGTTTTGATGCTCCATGTAAATTACTCTTAGGCGGTGAACTATATGGTTCTAATGATGCAGCTAACAATGCAGAATTGATGAAGGAAGCATATAATATGGGTATAGAATTGGTAGAAGAGTTTTAGTAATATAAATATTTTATTGATAAATTTTAGCGAGAGTTTGTGTACTTCCGCTAAAATTTATTACTCAGCATAATATTCTACATTATAAATATTGTTTAAATGAAACATCCCCCACATTTACCTAAACAGCAGTGAGTAGCCTAATTAATAATAGCTAATTTATCCAATCCACTCTATTATTTTTTCTAGGGATTGCCTTGTTTTTGGTCTTGGGTCAGCCTTTCTGTATCCAAAAGCAGCCATTACAGAAACTCCAAACTTATCTTTATCTAGTATGCCTTCACTTTCAAGTATATCTTCTATCTTTTCTTTATCAAAACCTTCAATAGGGCAAGAATCGATACCTATTTCAGCTGCTGAGGTCAATATATTACCAAGAGCTATATAAGTTTGTTTTGAAGCCCAGTCAAAAATACTTCTGTCGCTTTCAAGCAACTTAAAATCATTTTTTTGGAAACCTTCATAGGCAGCTTTCTTTCCTTCAGCAATATCTTCAGGAAGATGCTGCACCTTATACATAAACTCAGAAATATACTGAGAACTGTAAATCATATCAGTTTTTTTCCTTGCAAGAATTATTACAAAGTGACTTGCTGTAGGCAGCTGACCTTGAGCTCCCCAAGCTGCAGTTTTAAGTTTTTCTCTTAATGCCTCATTTTGTACAATTACAAATTTCCATGGTTCAAAACCAAAAGAACTTGGAGATAATCTAGCTGTCTCAAGAATAAAATTAAAATCCTCCTGAGATATTTTTCTATCTGCATCAAATTCCTTACAAGCGTGTCTAAAATTATAGGCTTCTATAATTTTTTCTTTTTCAATTGGCATGTATTTTTCCACCTTTCAAATTCAATATTATAATGAGGCATCTTCAAAAAAATAGCTAGTGTCCCTAGCTTGTTATTTATTTTCAGATTCCTAAATCTTCATTATAAAATAATTATAAATATAAAATTAAATATATTGAAGTATGCACATTTTTTATATATAATATACAAAAAGGTACTTAAGTATACTTTTTATACCGAGGTGATAATGTGAAAGATTATGTTGAGACTAAAATAAATGAAGAATGTACTAATAATCAATGTCCTGTAGAAACTAGCCTTAATATTATAGGTGGAAAATGGAAAGGTATAATTATTTATCGTTTGCTTGATGGTAAAAAAAGATTTAATGAACTAAGACGTGAAATGCCTAAGATAACTCATAGAATGTTAACACTCCAGTTAAGGGAGCTTGAAAGAGATAGTATAGTTAAAAGAACTGTTTATGCGGAAGTTCCACCAAAGGTTGAGTACGAACTAACGAAATTTGGAATCTCAATAAGGCCGATTATTGTTGCACTTTTTGATTGGGGTAAACTTGTTCAAGAAAAGGAAAAATAATTAGATAATCTTATATGAAAAAAATAAATCCAATATACGATATATAAAGTATAATACTGTAAATGCGATTATTGATAAAAGATGTATATTCATATGTCAAATAATACATCAAAAACATACAAAATTGTAAAAAGTATATACTCATATGGTCTGTAATAGCAATCATTGCAAGCATAATTTGGGGAGCAGCGGGATTCTTTTGGAGTCGTGATAAAGGTTCAAAACATAAGTTTGGTAGTGCACTAATAGGTATTATTGAATATCAAGTTATATATTATTTAACTTCATAAGTGAAGTTTTGCTAAAATATTTTAAATACCTTTTCCATTAAAAAACAGCCGCAAGACCAATGTCATCAAGCTAAAATGTAAGAAAAAGTAAAGAAAATTTAAAAAAACACTTGACATTTGAAAATTGCCACAATAATCAAAAAGAACACATAGTTTTTGTGTATCTCTAATGATTAAAGGTGATTAAGATGAATTTCAAAAAAAGTTTTGATAAAGCTCTATTAAGAAGTAAAATGATGGTTGAGGATTATATATTTAAATGTTCTAATAGAACAAATCCATCATATTTTACGAGGTCTGGAAAAATGAATTTTAAAGAAACAGTATTATTTATGCTCAATATGATAAATAAATCTCTACAGGTAGAATTAAATGATTTTTTTGAAGTGGTTTTAAAACGAAAAGATACTATTTCTAAGCAGGCTTTTTCAGAAAACAGACAAAAGATTAGTCCTAAAGCTGGATTTATGTCAATAGTGTAGACACTTTTTTTATAAACATTTAAGCAGATTTTCTAGCAATATCTTCACATTGTTGTGGAGTAATAAATCCAGATCTACTATGTATTCTTTTTCTGTTGTACCATGCTTCAATATATTGAAAAATGCATATTTTAGCTTCATAAAAATTCTTATATTTATTCATCAATTTTTCTTCTTTCTTAAGTGAAGCATGAAATGATTCTTGAGGTGAATTATCATATGGATAACCCTTTTTACTGTAAGAATGACGTATGCCTAATTCATTAAGGTATCCTTCAATCTCACTGCTTGTATATTGTGACCCCAAATCACTATGGATTATAAGAGTTTCGTAATTAGGTTTTTGGCTATTTACGGCATTCTTAATAGCTTGTAAAGCCATACTAGCATCAATATTTTTTGAAAAGCACCATCCTATTATCTTAGCACTATAACAGTCAAATACAGATGCTAGGTAACACCATCCATCTTCCAGTGTATAAATATAAGTTATATCTGTAAGCCACTTCTCGTTTATTGTACTGGCTGTAAAGTTTTCTTTTATTAGATTTTCTTTTTGCTCTACTCTTTTTTTGCTGGTATTGTATGGTTTCCATTTCTTTATTATAATGGATTTTATATTCATCTTCTTCATTCTTCTTTGAACTCTTTTAAGACTTGGATTAAAACCTTTTTTCATCAATTTTTCGCGAATTTTTGGTGCTCCATATATTCCTTTAGAATCCTTATATTCCTTATATATTTTTTTGTCTAGTATCTTATCTTCCTTCTCCCATTTAGATGGCTTTCTATGCAGATGCTTATAGTATGCAGCTCTGCTTATTCCAAGAGTTTTACACATTATCTTTATGCTGAAGTACTTTTTTATTTTTCTGCAGTAATATTGCTTGTAGGTATCAATGAACTTATATATTTCTTCTATTTTGCCTTTGCGAATATGGACAATGCTTTTTTTAATATTTCATTCTCCTCTTGAAGAAGAGCATCTCTTTTAAGTATTTCTTTTATATTATTCTCTTTTTCTTCAGTTCCGTCATTTCTTTTCTCTACCTTATTTACCCACTGCCTTATAGTACTTTTTGGTACTCCATATTCGCTGTTAAGTTCTTTATACGTTTTCCCATTGTTAAATAATTCAACTATTGTGTTCTTATATTCTTCTGTATAGCTTTTAACTGTTCTTCCCATCTGTAGACACTTTCCTTCCCTTATTTTTATTTTATCACTTCTGTAAATCTATTCCTTTGTGTCTACACCTTTTATACTAGCACCAAGCATTTATTGAATTAAATAATGCAATAATAGATGTTATATATACAGAATGTGCTGAACTCAAATTATGGAATAAATATAGAGTATGTGCAATTGATGGAACAACAATAGAACTTCCTAATACAGAATTATTAAGGAATGAGTTTGGTTATGCAAAAAATCAGTATGCTGAAGTAGCCATTGCTCGAGCTTCTGCGTCTTGTATATTTGATGTATTAAATAAGTTTGTTATAACAAGCAAAATAGATCGTTATAAAACTTCAGAAAGAAAAACTGCCATAGAAATGATTTTAGAAATGAAACAAGATAATAAGCTAATGAAAGAACTAATGCTATTTGACAGAGGATATCCAAGTCAAGAACTTATAGCTGAGTTAATAAAAATGAATATTAATTTTGTAATGAGGCTTAAAAATAGTACTTTTAGGAAAAAAATTAATGCAGCAAATCAGGATCAAATAATTCAAATTAAATATAATAAAAGAATATACGATGTAAGAATTATTAAATTTCATCTTGAATCAGGAGTAGAAGAAGTTTTAGTAACTAATTTATTTGACGAATCTATAACTTTAAGTGATTTTAAAAAATTATATTTTATGAGGTGGGGTATAGAAATAAAATATGATGAACTTAAGAATAGACTTGAAATTGAAAACTTTACTGGTACAACTAAAATAGCAATAGAACAAGATTTTTATGCATCAATATACTTATCTAATATGATTGAATTAGCACGAAAAGATAGTGATGAATTTGTAGCATTTCAAAGAAAAGACAAAAATAATAAATATGAATATAAAACTAATTTTAATATTTTAATTGGAAGTTTAAAAGACAAGCTTATAATGATGTATCTCGAAGAGAGTCCAAGGAAAAGAAATAAAATTTATAAAGATATCATGGAGAAAGTTTCAAGGAGTGATATTCCTATAAGACCTGATAGACAAAACTCCCGCATTAAAAAATTTGCACGAGGAAAGTACAAAACTAACAAAAAACGTAGTTTATAAGGATTGATTTCATCATAGTCAAAAACACACCTCATTTTATGTGATTTCAAAAAAATCCTTTATTTTGGGGTTTGTTTGCTGTTCCCAAAAATAATGTTTTGATTGTTTTTATTATTATAAATTATAGTCAAACAACTTAGTGCAATTATTTTTATTATATTCCATATTTTTGTATATTAAATTGATGACATTGAGCGATAGCTGGTCTTGCTGTATATCTTCCAACATACTTTCCTGCTTGCTTTGCTGTTTTTATTTCACCTTTTCCATATACATAAAATCCATTCTCTAACCTTTTATATAGCTTATTTTTTAATTTTTTAAATTCTTTTTTTCCACTTTTAAGATTAATTCCTATTTCGTCTAACAATATTTTTTGCCATCTTTTCCTTAGTGCTGTATAATTTATATGTTTTGTATTCCTCCAAATTGTAATTTCTCCAGCACCACCTTCGGTGACAATTAAGTGAACATGTGGATTCCATTTTAAGTCTCTTCCAAAAGTATGAATTACTGAGATTATTCCTGGTGTAAAACATTCTTTTTTATTTAAATCTCTAAACCAGCTCATAATTGCTTTTGCTGAACATTTAGGTAATAATGATAATAGTTTTCTATCCCTAGCAAAATATATTCTAAGTTCCTGTGGAATTGTAAATACCATATGTCTATGCTTTGAGTTAATGAGTCTTGCCACCATTTCATCAGACCATTCTTCAGATTTTTTCTTACCACATGAGGTACAAAATCTACTTTTACAGCTAAATCCAACTCTTTTTATATGACCACAATTTTCACACTTAAACTCAATAAATCCATTATCTAAGGATTTACAATTAATCATCTTATCAACTTCTCTACTTATGTTAGCTCTAATTTTCCCTTTATATATCTCACTGAATTTTTCCCAATTATCCACAAATATTTGTTTTATAACACCTTGCATAATCATCACCAATCACTAAATTTGCTAATAATTATATCAAAAATCCTATTCCAAAATATTACTTGTAATATTTTCCTCAAACTTCTAACATTAGATTTTTCAAGCCCTGCCGGGCAATATTTTTATACAAAAAATTTTTAAATTCCTAATATATTAAAAATAAAACCTCATCCTTAAATTAAGGTGAGGTTTTACTAATTTTTTATCTACGCTTTACTCCTCTATCAAATCCATAAACTCCTTCACATCATTAACAGGAGTCAGACAAGCCTTATTTTTACATACATAGGCTGTAGCCTTATTATTAACCACTTTGTTATCTTCTATATAAGGTATCAGTTTAGAGAGTTCATCACTTTCATCATTAAATACTACTGAAGCAAAGAGTAGAAATCTTTTATTTATTTCATCTATGAGGGTCTTTGTATTCACATCATCTTTATCTCCAGCTATAACTATATGAATATCTGGAACTGTATTAGTTAAAAAGGCAGAAATAGTGTTTATATATCCCAAGGGCACTTTATTAATTTTTTCTGAAAATAAGCTGAATATTTCTGCTACTTTTTCTTCTAATTGAACATCTCCGGTTATTCTGGATAATCTTATTAGATTCATCGCAGCTACACTATTTCCAGAAGGCAGAGCTCCATCATATATTTCTTTAGTCTTTAGTATAAGCTCTTCACTATCTTTACCATAAAAGAAGAATCCAGAATTTTCTTCATCCCAGAAATATTTAATCATTTCACCATTTAAATCCACAGCCTTTTTTAGATAATGTACTTCAAAAGTTGCCTCATATAATTCAATCAATCCAAAAACAAAAAAAGCATAATCATCTAAGAATCCTACATTCCCAGTTTCTCCATCCCTGTATCTGCACAAAAGTCTTCCTCTATTATCAATCAAATTAGCTAAAATAAAATCTGATGCTTTTTTAGCTGCCTTTTTATAGGCTTCTATTTTAAATACTTTTCCTGCATATGCCATAGCTGCTATCATAAGCCCATTCCAGGCTGTAAGTATTTTATCGTCTTTATGAGGATGAACTCTTTTTTCCCTGTAATTAAACAGCTTCTCTCTTAATCGGTTAATTTTATTTTTTGTTTCTTCATTTTCAAGTTCTTCTAAATCTTCACCTATAAGATTAGGGATATTCCTTCCCTCAAAATTTCCTTTGGATTTTATATTATAGTAGCTGTTAAATAAATCAGCATCTTCCTCTAAAATATTCTCTATTTCACTTTTATCCCACAAGTAAAACTTTCCCTCTACACCCTCTGAATCAGCATCTTCCGCAGAATAAAAGCCTCCATCTTCATTAGTCATATCTCTCAATGTATAATCGAATATTTTTTGTACTATTTCCTTGTATCTATTTTTATGAGTTATTTGATAAGTCTCTGTATAAACTATAGCTAAAAGTGCATTATCATAGAGCATTTTTTCAAAGTGAGGCACCAGCCATTTTGAATCAACAGAATATCTAGCAAAACCAAAGCCTATATGATCAAAAATACCACCAGAATACATGGAATCCAAAGTATTTTCAACCATTTGCAGAGCTTCTCTATCACCCTTTATCTTATAATATCTTAATAAAAAACTTAAATTATGTGGTATTGGAAATTTAGGTGAATCACTAAACCCACCAAATACAGGATCATAGGCATTTTTTAATGAGTTATAAGCTTCATCTATTATATCTTCATTTATTTTCCCTTTTTTATCCACAGTATCATTTTGTAAAAAATCCACAATGTTATTACTTGATTCTAATAATTTATCTTTTTTTTGTATCCACATTGTGTTTACTTTATCTAATAATTCTATAATTCCAATCTGTCCATATTTCTCTATCTTAGGCAAATAAGTTCCTGCAAAAAATGGTTTTTTTTCAGCTGTCATAATAATAGTAAGAGGCCATCCACCGCTGCCTGTAATGGCTTGGCATACGGACATATATATGTTATCTATATCAGGTCTCTCTTCTCTATCTACTTTAATTGCCACAAAATACTTGTTTAATATTTCTGCTACTTCCTCATCTTCAAAGGATTCTCTATTCATGACATGACACCAATGGCAGGTACTATATCCAACACTCAGAAATACAGGTTTATTTTCCCTGTCAGCTTTATTAAAAGCTTCCTCACCCCAAGGATACCAGTCTACAGGATTGTGAGCATGCTGAAGCAAATAAGGACTTTTTTCGTTAATTAATCTATTAGGTTTATTCGTTAAATTCATAATATCACTTCCTAACTTATATAAATCTATTATAACCTAAGCTAATTGCTTTCACTCTATAAAAATAAAAAAGTCAATTTTTTTGCAGTGCCATATTCCATAGCCAGAACAAACGCATGAATAAAACAAAACTAAAATTAAATTATTAAATTTGAATTTAGGAAACAAAAGTATTGATAATTTCTCTCGATATATTAATTGAACTTTTAAATAATGCAACTTATTAATAAAGAAAGGATAGATTATATATGCCAATAGAAAGCATTGATTCAAATAACAACTATACAGTTAACACTAACTCTAATATTAAATCGACTTCTAATTCTGACTCTAATAAAGCATCAGCTTTTAATGATAAACTTAATGAAATTATCTCTAAAGACGATAATCCTTCTATTGCTAAAATACTTAATGAAATTAATAACGAAACTGACCCAGTTGACAGAGAAGAAGATATGATTTTATTTAATGATGTAAAACATATGATAAGGAAGGCTTCTGGAAATGTCAATTTGAAAATGATAAAGGAAGGAACAATAACTTTTCCATCAGCAACAGCACCAGGATATGTAAGAAAAGCATATAGAAAAGCTTTAGAAAAATTACCAGAAAGTCAAAGAGGTCATATAACTCTTGGCTTGGCTTTAGAATATAACACTTTTATTGATTCCGCTAAAAATGGTAATGCTAAAGTAAATTCTAGTTTATCAGTATACGAAAATTTTATGAATTATATAGAAAAAGCTATAAATTCTAATCCAGACTTTTTAGGAAGCGGAAGTTCTCAACATATAAGAATTCTATTCAATAACTTCCAATCTAATTTACAAATGTATTAGTTGTATTTGATGCTATTGAATTAGAATTGCTTGAATAGTAACTTGTACTATAATTAGAGCTAATATTTATTGACATAAAATTGCCTCCTTATAATTACAAAATTCCAAATCATTAATATACAATATTTATTTGTTATAATTGAATAATTTATGAAATCTCTAATAGTTTTTATTAATTTGAATTATTTTACATTATATACTATTTTTCGTTATATATCAGCGAAACTTTATACTAAAAAATAAACTTTTTTACAAATTTTATATTAATATTTACGAATCATCTATATATTTGTTACTAAACTTTGTATAATTTATAAATTCCCAATATAATTTTCCACCATAACAAATACAAAATAAAGTATTTAATAAGGCTGAAGAATACAAAGTAGACATGAAACTACATAGATGGATTAGAAATGATTATTCATGTAGGATTAGACACTGTAGAACTTAATGGAGAAGGTTTTGATATATTAGTAAAAGAAGGAGATACTGTTAAGGTTGGATACCCATTATCAAATATTGATCTAGAATTTACAAAGAGTAGTAATAAAAAAGTTGTAACACCAGTACTGATTACTAATTATGAGGATAAAGTAAAAAGTTTTCACTTGGAAAATAATTCATTAAGAGTAAAATGCAAAGAACTAGTATTGAAATGTGAATTAAAATAAGTGTTAAAAATAAAAATTCTATTTAACTTACTTAGTGATAGGCTAAACAGAATTTTTATTGATTTAATAGCTTTTTAGATTAAAAAAAATTTAAACTTATAGTTTTTTCAAAGATAAGAATTATCATTTGTAGTAACAGATATTAACTGTGGACTCCAAGTTGAGCAAATACTCTATCGATGGCATCATGAACCCTTTCGAAACCAAGACCACAACAGAACCAAACAGGAGCGAAGTCTAATCTTATAAGACCATTGATAGATAGCGGACCATTGCCGTAATTCCATGGACATACACCTATAAATTCTCTCAAAAGCCAGCCGCTTGAATATTCAATAGAAAACAAAATTACCATATAAACGCCTCCTCTTAGTAAAAGGGGCCAGCTTCTAATCCTATCATGCAAAGGCTCTAAAAAAACAGCTAATCCATATATTAAAAACATCCATATATAAGTATAACCAGTAAGTTTAATATCTCCCCTAAGCAATGATCCAAGTCCAGTCCAGAATATTTCGGCACTTAATCCCAAGAATCCATATATTATAAATCTTTTAATCATAAATATATATTTTGTATTTATAATTAAAATATTCTAAATAAATTAAATAAAATTTTTCTACTTTATCCATTTCTCTACATCTCTTAAAATTTTAAAATTTGTTAAATCATAATGAAGAGGTGTTAAAGTAACATATCCTGCTCTAAGAAAATGTACATCTGTATCATTTTCATGGAGTTCATTAATCTGCCCATTGAGAATAAACCTTGCAGCCTCATTAGAATTTTTAATTTTTTCATAGTTATGATTATATACTCTACCTCCAATTCTGCATATTTTAATTCCTTTTATATCTTTTTGCGCCAATCCCGGTACATTTACATTTAATACTACATCATTATATGAATTATTTTTTTGTGCTAAATTCAAAACTTTTCTAGCATATCTTGCTGCAGTAGAAAATTTTTTAAAAGTCTTATCTGCCTGCACAGATACTGCTAATGAGGGGATATTATTAATAGCTGCTTCAATGGCTGCAGAAACAGTTCCAGAATAGAGTATATCATTACCTAAGTTGGCTCCTATATTTATTCCAGATACCACCATATCAATGTCTTTCTCTACTAATTTGACCATACCAATTCTCACACAATCGGCAGGAGTACCTGTAACACTATAAGCATTAGAATTTATGCCTTCTAATTTTACTTTTTTCACCAATAGAGGCCTTGAAATAGTTATGGAGTGTCCACAAGCACTTTTTTCACTATCTGGTGCAACAATAGTTATTTCATAATATTTTTCAAGTTCTTTCGCTAAGGCATGGAGACCTTTTGCATTTATGCCATCATCATTTACCAGTAATAATCTCATTGGATACCTCCGCTTTGATTGATTAGAAATACTATAATTATAATCTTAAATAATACTTATCCTAAAATCAATAAATTAATTCATCAAAATAATATTTCGCCATATTAATATAATATTACAGAACTAACCATTCGAACACAAAAATAGCTGTTTTAATTTAATTAAAACAGCTATTTTTGTGTTATATAAAATGATATTCTTTAATAGATATTTTTACTGAAATATCTATCTCCTCTATCTGGGAAAACAGTTACTATATTTCCATTATCTATTTTTTCAGAAAGCTTCAATGCTGCTACCAAAGCAGCTCCTGATGAACTGCCAGCTATAATTCCCTCTTTAATTGCCAGTTCTTTTACCATATTAAAGGCTTCTTCATCTGTTACTTTTATAATTTCATCTACTAAATTCATATCCATAGTATGAGGTATAAAATTGTTACCTATACCTTCAATGTCATAGCATCCTTCTATACCACCGCCCATAGTTGAACCTTTTGGATCTGCCAGTATACCTTTAATATTAGGATTTTTTTCCTTTAAATATTTTACAATACCAGTATAGGTTCCGCCACTTCCTGCTCCTGCCACAAAATAATCTATTTTGCCATCCAAATCTCTATATATTTCTGGACCAGTAGTCTCATAATGAGCTAATGGATTTGTATTATTTTCAAATTGCTTTAAACTTATAGAATTATCAATAGTATTTAGTAATTCCTCAGCTTTTGCAACTGCTCCAAGCATTCCATCCTCTCTTGGTGTATTTATAATTTTAGCCCCTAGAGCCCTCATAAGAGTCTGTTTTTCCACAGAAAATTTTTCTGGTACTACAAAGATGATATTATATCCTCTATTAATAGCAGCAAGTGCTACTCCTATACCTGTATTTCCTGCTGTAGCTTCTACAATTGTATAACCTGGCTTTAATAAGCCCTTCTTTTCTGCATCTTCTATCATATAAATGCCTATTCTGTCTTTAACACTTCCACCAGGATTATTTGATTCAAGCTTTGCAAAAATATTAACTCCATCTTTAATTTGTATATGATTAATTTTTACGATAGGTGTATTTCCTATAAGATTTTTAATATCCTCTATATAATTCACACTTTACCCCTTCTTTATAATGTAATTATGAAATTTTTCTATAGACTCTTTTTTAATGCTGAAGTTAAATCCTCTAATAAATCCTGAGAATTTTCTATTCCAACAGATAATCTTATTAAATTATCTACAATTCCCACTTCCTGTCTTATATCATAAGGAATTGCCGCATGAGTCATGGAAGCTGGATGGCATATTAAAGACTCCACTCCACCAAGACTTTCACCAAATGTAATTAATTCTAAATTTGATAAAAACTTTTTATAATCGATCTTGTCACTTAATACAAAAGATATTACTCCTCCATATCCCTTTGCCTGTTTTGTCTGAATTTCATAACCTGGATGATCCTCAAATCCAGGATAATAAACTTTTTCTATTTCCTCTCTGCTTTTTAAATACTCTGAAATTATTTTACTATTTTCATTATGTCTGTCCATTCTTACTGCCAAGGTTTTAATACCTCTTATCAATAAGAATGAATCAAAAGGTCCTAATACACCACCTGTAGAGTTTTGAATAAAATGCAGTCTTTTAGCTAATTCTTCAGTATTTACTACCACAAGACCAGAAACAACATCACTATGTCCCCCTAAATATTTAGTAGCACTATGAATAACTATATCTGCTCCTAAAGTAATTGGCTTCTGAAGATAAGGAGTCATAAAAGTATTATCTACAATAGTAAATATACCCTTTTCCTTTGCTATTTTAGATATACCCTCAATATCAGTTATATCCATAAGTGGATTGGTTGGTGTCTCTATATATATTGCTTTTACACTCTCATCTACATTATTTCTCACTGCTTCCAAGTCCGTAGTATCCACAATTTTATACCCTATATTAAAATTATTAAAAACTTTATCCAGTACTCTAAAGGTTCCTCCATAAACATTGTTGGATATTATTACTTTATCTCCTGTCTTAAATAAAGATATAACTGCTGTAATTGCTGCCATACCTGATGCAAAAGCAAAACCTGCATATCCCTCTTCAAGGTCTGAAATAAGCTTTTCTAAAGCTTCTCTTGTTGGGTTCCCAGTTCTTGAATATTCATAGCCTGTATTATGTCCAAAGCTTGGCTGCTTATAAGTAGAAGTTTGATAAACAGGCACATTAACTGCTCCAGTTTTCTCATCACCATCTATTCCACCATGAATTACTAAAGATTCTATTTTCATAATTTGTTCCTCCCATATTTAGAAATTAAGCATTTTATAAAAGTTATTATAATTCAGTATGATAAGTCTATCTTTCATCAAACAATAAAAGGAATTTTCATAATGATGAATTATGAAATTCTATTAACACAATATGATTTAAAATAGACTAATATACTGATTGATTCTTTTGCTAGGATTTAATGGCAGATGCAATAAATATACCTGTTTCAGTATATTCTCCTTTACTTGAATATCCCTTACAAGTTAAATCTGTATTTTCTATATGAATATTTTTAAAATTTGATTTTATAAGCCATTCACTTATCTGTGAATTTGAGAAACCAAGCCATTCATCAAACATTTCCTCTCTTGCCCACTCACCATTATGCTCCATCACATCAGATATAACTATGACTCCTCCTTTTTTTAGTATTCTGCTCATTTCACCTATAGCCTTATCTGCATTTCTTATATGATGTAAAGCCATATTTATGAATATAGCATCCAAAGATTCATCAAATAAAGTTATATCCTCAAGAGAAGATTTTAATGGATACACATTATTAAAATTTTTATTTATACTTGACTTCTTTAATTCTTTTAGCATATTAACTGAATTATCTATAGAAAATACCAATTTTGCTTCATTAGCTAGTTCCAGTGAAATAAATCCTGTTCCACAACCTAAATCAGCTACAATTTTATTCTTTATATCTGCTTTTGATAAAACCTTATATTTCAATCTTTCTTCGAAGTATTCACTTCTAATTACATTCCATTTTGATGCAATACCATTGAAATATTTTATAGAGTTCATCACTTACCCCTCCTTATTTTACTATTCCTATTGATATAGTATGATTAATTATAAAAAAATGTCATACTATTATAAATATTAATAGTAATGTGAGGGAATAAATAATTCTTAAGAAATACACTGTTACATCTATACTATTATACTATTAAAAATTCTCTTAAATAATAAAAAGGCGCACTTTACCTATGGTAAAATACAGCCTCTAGTTTGTCTAGTTAGCATGTATAGACAGATAAAACAAATATGTCAAACAATTCCTAGTATTCATATTTGATATATTTGTTTATTATTATAGCCTCTATTGATTTCATTGTCAATATACACTTATAAATTTTCTATTTCTCTTCTTTCTGGCTTTTTGTTACCTGTCTTAGCTTCTCTTTTAATTAACTCAGCTTCAACATCCTTTAAATCTATACCCTGATTTGCCAATAAAACTAGTAAATGATATACTAAATCGCAAGTCTCCATTACAAGTTCCTTAGGATCATTATTTTTTGCCGCTATTACCGTTTCAGTACATTCTTCTCCAACTTTTTTAAGTATTTTGTCTACTCCCTTTTCAAATAGATAATTTGTGTAAGAATCTTTTATCGGATTAGCTTTTCTATCTAAAATTGTAGCATAAAGTTCCTTAATAATTTCATTCATATATATCATTCCTCTCTTTTATAATTATTTAGTATTACCCCATCTGAATTTTAGAACTGCGAATGCATGGCTTACTTGGCGTTGAACTCCCACTTGAAGAAGGGGGAGACTTACGGCAAGTTAGTCAGGTTAAATATCAATCGTTTTAAAAAAGCAACTTCTGCTTCCTGTATGACAAGCTGCCCCTACCTGCTCTACCTTTATAAGTAAAGTATCATTATCACAATCCAGACTTATACTTTTGACATATTGAAAATGTCCAGAAGTAGCTCCTTTATTCCAGTATTCATTTCTAGAACGACTCCAAAACCAAGTAGTTTTAGTTTCCATAGTTTTTCTCAATGATTCTTTATTCATATAAGCCAGCATCAGAACTTCACCGTTTTCTACATCTACAATAATAGCTGGTATTAAACCTTTACTAAAATCTACAGACTCCAATAATTCATTTGTATTCATATTTTCACCTACTTTAATCATCTACAATCTAACACTAACCTGTTTCTCCCTTAAGTATTCCTTAACCTGTTTTATTGTAAGTTCTCTATAATGAAATAGAGAAGCTGCTAATGCTGCATCACAATTAGTTTTTTCAAATACATCATAGAAATGTTCCAAATTTCCACATCCTCCTGATGCTATAACTGGAATATTTACTGCCTTTGTAATGGCACTAGTAAATTCTATATCATAACCATTTTTCGTTCCATCAGCATCCATGCTGGTAAGTAATATCTCACCACATCCAAGTTTTTCTGCCTTTTGAGCCCATTCTATAGCATCAAGTCCTGTATCTATTCTTCCTCCAGCAATAACTACATTCCACCCAGATCCATCTGCTCTCTTTCTTCCATCAATAGCTACAACTACACATTGAGTACCAAACCTTTCAGCTGCTCTTGTTATAAGTGTAGGGTCTTTTACTGCGGAAGAATTTATGGATATTTTATCTGCTCCGGCCTTTAATATATCTCTAAAATCCTCTACAGTTCTTATTCCTCCACCAACAGTAAGAGGTATAAAAACTTTTTCTGCAGTTCTCTTTACTACATCTATCATAGTCTTTCTTCCATCTGACGTTGCAGTTATATCCAAAAATACTATTTCATCAGCACCTTCACTATTATAAAATTCTGCAATTGCTACAGGATCTCCTACATCCTTTAGATCTACAAAATTTATTCCTTTAACAACCCTGCCCATATTTACATCAAGACAAGGTATTATCCTCTTAGTAAGCATATTATCACATCCTCAAAGGTTATTTTACCGCAATTAATTTTTTATTGATAATTACATAACTCATATTCTTAATAACTATTCCCATTTACTATGTTCAAATTTTACATAACCCTAACTTTATTTTTATATACACTAAAAATATAAAATTTAATTATTTTTGAAGTATATTTTCAACTATTTTATGAAGCTTCTCAAGAAAAACATTCATTTCATCTTCTGAACCTATGGTTATTCGCAAGTAATTGTTAATTCTAGGTTTATTAAAATATCTTACTAATAATCCATTTTCCCTAAGTGTAGCAAATAATTTTTCTCCATCTATATCAGGGTGCCACGTAAATATAAAGTTTGCCTTTGAAGGTATTACTTCAAAACCAAAGCTTTTTAATTTTTCACTTACTAATTCTCGCGTATTTATTATTTTGGAAACACATTCTTTAAAATATTCTTCATCTTTAATAGCCGCAACGGCAGCTTTTGCTGCAACTCTATCTATTGTATAGGAGTTCATAGAATTTTTTATCCTATTTAGTCCATCTATAAGTTCTTCTTGTCCAAGAGCAAATCCAACACGAATTCCAGCTAAACATCTAGATTTTGACAGAGTCTGTATTACTAGTAAATTAGGATATTCCTTTATGAGCTTTACCACAGATTCGCAACCAAAATCCACATAGGCTTCATCTATTATAACTACTTTATCAGAGTTATGCTGAAGTATTTTCTTTATATCATCAGAATCTATTGCTTTAGCTGTTGGTGCATTGGGATTAGGAATTACAACGCCCCCATTTTCACCTAAAAAATCCTCTACATTTATAGAAAAATCCTCTTTTAAACTTGATAGTTTATAATCTAATTTATATAATTTAGCATAAACGGGATAAAAACTGTAACTTATATCTGGAAATATAATTTTTTCATTAGTATTAAAAAATGCTAAAAATGAAAATGCTAATACTTCATCAGATCCGTTTCCAATAAACACTTGGTCTCTATTTAAATCATAATACTCTGCAATAGTATCTCTCAATTCATCGCAATTTGGATCTGGATATAATCTTAAATCCTCGTTAGCAGCCATCTTTATTGCTTCTATAACCTTTGGTGATGGTGGATATGGATTTTCATTTGTATTTAATTTAATGTATTTTTTATCTTTAGGCTGCTCACCACAAACATAGGGTTCTATATTTTTAGTAATTTCACTCCAATATTTACTCATTTAAACTCACTTCCTAAATCTTAATTTAGCCATATTAATTATAATAAAGATGATAATACTATTTACAAACCTTTATTGCCTCTTCCAAATTTATATTTCCAGAATATATGGCTTTACCTGTAATAGCACCATAAACACCCATGTCCTTTATATGCTTCAAATCTTCTACATTTTTTATTCCACCAGAAGCTATTATGTCACAACTTACACTCTTATGAATTTTTTCAAGCTGCTCTAAGTTGGGTCCTTGAAGGGTTCCATCTTTACTTATATCTGTAAATATTATAGTTTTTACACCTATACTCTCCATTTGTTTCGCAAAATCAATGTAATCCACGTCACTTACATCGATCCATCCATTTACCGCCACTTTTTCGTTCTTTGCATCTATACCTACAGCTATTTTTTCACCATACTTTTTTACCGCCTGCTTTACAAAATTCATATCCTTTAATGCTGCGGTACCCAGTATTACCCTTGAAAGACCTGTATCTATAAGCATATCAACAGTTTCCATATTTCTTATACCACCGCCAAGTTCTACTGGAATGCCCACAGTCTTAATTACTTCCGATATAATACTCAAGTTCTTTATTTCACCTTTCAGTGCACCATCTAAATCCACCATATGTATATATTCCGCTCCTTTAGCTTTAAAATCTAAAGCTACATCTAATGGATTTTCTCCTACAACTTCTGACTCATCAAATTTTCCTTGATACAATCTTACACATTTACCATCTCTTAAATCCATAGCTGGAAATATTATCACTATAACAACCCCCAAAAATTTTTAAGCATTTTTATTCCCGGATCTCCACTCTTCTCAGGATGAAACTGAAAACCAAATACATTATTCTTACTTACAGCTGCCGGCACATTTATACCATAAAAGCTGTCTGCATCTAAATTATCTTCTTCCAATTCAGCATAATAAGAATGAACAAAGTATGCGTAACTTCCATCTTTTACACCTTCTAAAAGAGGTGATTTTTTTAATATGTTTAAAGAATTCCATCCCATATGAGGTATTTTCAAATTGACTTCAAATTTCTTTATTCTTCCCTTTATAAGGCCTAATCCTTCTGTAGGTCTAATCTCATCACTTTCATCAAAAAGCAGCTGCATTCCAAGACATATCCCAAGGATAGGTACTCCTGCCTCTGCTGCATTCTTTAAAGCTTTATCCATATTTAATTTTTTTATATTTTCCATGGCATCAGGGAATGCCCCCACTCCTGGAAGTATAATACCATCACTGTTTAGAATTTCATCTACACTAGATGTTATATTACATTTTCCACCAAAGGATTCAAAGGCTTTCTGTACACTTCTCAAATTTCCTATGCCATAATCTACTATACTCAATGTCTTTTCCTTCAAAATTATCACCCCTTCTTTAATATAGCAAAATTTAAAAATACCAGTTTTAAAAATCTCTTTATATTAGATGAATCCTTATACTTAATTAAATATAATGTACAACTAGTAAAAATTAATTATAACAGCAATGTAAGTTAACAATTACAAACTTCCTTTAGTGGACATTACACCCTTTATTCTGAAATCTTTCTCCATAGCCTCTTTAAGGGCCCTTCCAAAAGCCTTAAACATACCTTCAATTATATGGTGAGTATTTTTACCGTATAGAGATTTTACATGAAGAGTTATTCCAGCATTAAAGGCTACTGCTCTAAAAAATTCCTCTACCATTTCCGTTTCAAACATACCTAATTTTTCTGTACTAAAATCACCTTCAAACACCAAATAAGGTCTTCCACTGATATCAATAGATACCAGTGAGAGGCTCTCATCCATAGGCACATAGGCTGTTCCGTATCTCTTTATCCCAACTTTATCTCCTAAAGCTTTATTAATACACTTTCCAAGAACTATACCCACATCCTCTACCAAATGATGTGAATCTACATAGATATCTCCCTCTGCTTTAAGATTTAAAGTCATAAGTCCATGCTTTGTCATAAGTGTAAGCATATGATCAAAAAATCCCACACCAGTTTCTATACTGGAGTTTCCCTCTCCGTCAAGTTCAAGACTCATATCTATGTTTGTTTCCATAGTTTTTCTTGAAATAGAGGCTTCTCTTTTATCCATAAAAAATCACTCCTGCTATTATTAAATTTATTTTAAGTTGATCTTTTAAAACTTCATATAAACAGAGTTCTTTGTTTCAGATGGAGTTTTTCCCCATTTGATACTTATATTCCTACTAGTCCTCATATCTAACTTTTATGGAATTAGCGTGAGCTGTAAGCCCTTCTGTATCAGCTAATTTAACTATCTTATCTTTAACTCCATATAAGCCTTCTTCACTGTAGTATATATAACTTGATTTCTTAATAAAATCATCTACTGAAAGAGGTGAGAAGAATCTGGCACTTCCACTGGTAGGTAACACATGATTAGGACCTGCCATATAATCTCCTAATGGTTCTGGAGAATAGGAACCAAGAAAAATTGATCCTGCATTTTTTATTCTTCCAAGATATAAAAATGGATCTTTTACCATAAGTTCAAAGTGCTCAGGAGCTATTTTATTACCTAAATCAATGGCTTCATCCATATTATCTACCACAAGTATTACTCCAAAATCCTTTAGAGAAGTTTCAATTATTTCTTTTCTGCTTAAACTTTCTACTTGTCTTTTTATTTCCTTTTGAACCTTTACAGCTAATTCTTGCGAAGTAGTTACTAGAATTGCAGAGGCAAGTTTATCATGCTCAGCTTGAGACATTAAATCTGCTGCTATAAATTTTTCATTACCATTTTCATCAGAAACTATAAGTATTTCACTAGGTCCTGCAATCATATCTATATCTACTAATCCAAAGACACTTCTCTTTGCCAGGGCCACAAATATATTTCCCGGTCCAACTATTTTATCTACCTTCTCTATAGTTTCTGTACCATAGGCAAGAGCTCCAATCGCCTGTGCTCCTCCTACTTTATATATCTCATCAACTCCTGCAATATCTGCAGCTACAAGTATACTTGCACTTATTGTACCATCCTTTTTAGGAGGTGTGACCATAACAATTTTTTCCACTCCAGCCACCTTTGCTGGCAAAGCGTTCATCATTACAGAAGATGGATAGGCAGCTGTTCCCCCTGGTACGTATATACCAACTCTTGAAAGTCCTCTAACAGTTTGTCCCA
Source organism: Clostridium pasteurianum DSM 525 = ATCC 6013 (assembly GCF_000807255.1). Classification (NCBI taxonomy): domain Bacteria; kingdom Bacillati; phylum Bacillota; class Clostridia; order Eubacteriales; family Clostridiaceae; genus Clostridium; species Clostridium pasteurianum. The sequence goes on from NZ_CP009268.1 coordinate 3,520,078, forward strand.
TTACTATTCCATTTTCCTTTGTCATAATCCAAGACTTATCCTTTTGTTTTTCATGAAATTCTGTTATATTTGACTTTGCCGTCTTTAATGCTTCTATGAATTCCTCATCCACTTCTTCATAGGCTTTATCTATCTCTTCTCTTTTCACTGTTAAACTTTCCAAGCTTTCGCAATCAAATTTTCTTGTAAAGTTTATAACTGCACTATCTCCCTTTTCTCTTATCTCTGAAAGCATTTCTGCTACTTTTATATTTACATCATTTTCTATACCTTCTGCTCTCTTCTTTAGGTTCTCTAAGTATTCTATTCCCTCTTTACTATTGGCTTTTAATATATTGATTAATTCACTCACTAAAATTACCTCCCTGTTTAAGGTTATTTAAAAAATAACATTTAAAACTATATAAATTTACTATTTCTTCTGGGGTATCTTATCGAATTCATTTACTACTTTCTGAACATTATCTATTAATGATTTAATTTCATCTTTTCTCATCTTCATGCTGGCTCTGTTTACAATCATTCTGGCACTTATATCACATATATCGTTAAATACAATAAGTCCATTTTCCTTTAATGTAGTCCCTGTTTCTACAATGTCTACAATGGCATCTGAAAGTCCTAAAATAGGTGCAAGTTCCACAGAACCTTCTATTTTAATAATTTCTACATCCATACCAAGTTTTCTAAAGTAATCTCTTGTAACTCTAGGATATTTAGTAGCAATTTTTTTTCTATTATATCCTTCGTTAATGTTAAAACTTGGTATAGATGCCAGTGCAAATTTACATTTACCAACCTTTAAATCCATAACTTCATAAAAATCTCTTCCCTCTTCTAAAAGGGTGTCTTTACCAACTATACCTATGTCTGCTGCTCCATGTTCTACATAAGTTAATACATCAACAGCTTTCACCAGTACAAATTGTATATTATTTTTTTTATCACAAAGTACAAGTCTTCTGCCTTTGTTCTTTAATTCTTCAGTATCAATACCAACTTTATCAAATATATCTACTGAAAATTTTTCAAGTCTTCCTTTAGTAAGTGCTATTCTTAAAGGTTTTATAGATTCCATATTGGTAGCTCTCCATTTCTAAAATTTATATTTTTCCCATGCATAACAACAAATAGTAATATAAATTCTAATATTATTCCGTTATTATTTTACTGCCCTTTATCCATATATTATCTTCAAATTTATATTCCATTTGTTCCGATATATTTATAACAGATTTTACACCCATTTTTTCTGCATATTGAAAGCTTTCTTCTAATTTTTTCATCAGACTCACTTCTGCTTTTGTACCTTTTTCTTTTAATTTCATAACTAAATCATAACCTTTATGTAAATCATCAAAATTACAATGTATTATTTTTTCCATCTTATTATCTGCAAAAGTTTTCCCTTGAGTTTTCAAAGCTTCAACCACTATATCTACATTTATTGCAAGGCCCGTAGCAGGTAATTTCTTTCCAAAGTTTTCTATAAGTTTGTCATATCTTCCACCGCTGAGTATACTATCTCCTGCCTCCATACAATATCCTCTAAAAATAAGTCCTGAATAATAATTTAAATTTTGTACCATTCCCAAATCAATAGATATATATTTACTATATCCAAGTTTGTCCATGACTTCATAAACTCTTTCTATGTTTTCAAGAGCCTTTATCCCATAAGATTTACCTAGAAGTTCTCTAGTCTCTGTAATAATTTCTTTACCTCCAAACAATTCTGGTAATCTCTGTAGTATCTCTAATGCATTGAGGTCAATAATCTTGCTGTTATTATCAAGAAATTCTCTAAGTCCAGCAATATTCTTATTTTGAATAAATAATCTAACTTGTTCCTTTTCCTCCATATTTAGAGGAAGATTATCTGTAAGCTGTCTGAAGAACTGAGAATCTCCTATTTCTATTTTAAAGTTTCTAAGTCCTATTCTTTTTAGAGCTTCTATTCCAGTAATAATAGCTTCTATATCTCCTCTTATACTATCTACTCCAATTATTTCAATACCGGATTGAGTAAATTCACTTAATTTTCCATTTAGAACTTCATTTACTCTAAATATATTTTGACTATAAAAGAGTTTTAATGGATACATTTCTGGTTTTATTTTTGTAGCCGCAATTCTTGCTATAGGTGTTGTCATATCAGACCTTAGTACAAGAATTCTTCCCCTATTATCAAACAATTTATACATTTTTTCTTGTGGTATAGGCTGATTCTCCATATTAAACACATCATAAAATTCTAAAGTAGGTGAAATAATTTCATTATATCCATAATTTATATAAACATCTCTTATTAAATCTTCTATTTTAATTTTTGATCTGCACTCTTCAAAAAGTATATCTTTAGTTCCTTCTGGTATATATTTCTTTAAATTTGCCATGATAAGTCCTCCATTAATTTAACTTTACCGATGCATCGCTTTATCGCTTTACTATACTAAAATATTACCAAGTAAATTACCTTATGTCAATAAAAAAATAAAAGGCTTATACATATTCCATTTTTCTATTCTTAAAATACACAGGAGTTAATTTACACAATTCTGCTATTTTTAATGCCTGGTTGTAATTAAATCCTATACTGTTTTCACTATGGGAATCTGATCCTATAGTCACATATTTGCCTTTTAATTCTGAAAATCTTTTATATATATCTATAAGACTGTTAACAGTGTCTTTACTAGAAAGTCTTCTTGTATTTATTTCTATAGCTATATTTCTATCAATAAGAGCTTTTAGTATTTCATCAATTATATCCCCATGTTCTCTATAATGTATATCTTTATCTTCATATTGGGCATACCTGCATATATAATCAATATGACCAAGACTATCAATATAACTGTGGCTTTTTATATTTTCCAGCATGTTTTCAAAGTATTCATTATATGCATCTTTCTTAGTTTTTCCATCATAAAAACTTTTCTCATATATATCTATTCCATTTACAAAATGTATGGATCCAAGTACATAATCGAAAGGATATCCCTTACCTATATCTGCATTTTCATTTATACAATCATCTCTCATACCAAGTTCTATTCCAAGCAAAAGCTTGTTATTTCTGTATTTATGGTATTCCTGAAAATATTTATCTATATCAAATGTAAATTCTCCTTCTACAGGGAATTTTAAATCCATATGCTCTGTTAAAATAAGTCCTAGATTATCATCATAAGCTTTTTTTACAGCCTTATCTATAGAAAGCTTAGAATCAGTAGAAAAAGTAGTGTGAACATGAGTATCAAACATATATAATCCTCCCTTAAAGGTACTGTTTATACATTAATTCATTGCAGCATACTTTATAAAAAATTAATTTAAATTAATTTTATCATATTTATAGTACATAAACTATACAAAGTGAAAAGAGTTTTTCTGCCTTTAATTACTATTCCAAAATAATAAAAGGGATTAACCCTAGTTCTTATATGAATCTAGATTAATCCCTTTAATATTATAATTTTATTTAATAACTGACCACTTTAATACTACGCCCTGTTGTATACAAAATTACTTTGCTTCACTTTTAAAACGTTTACTTGGATTACAAATTTATATTGTTTTAATAAATTTTATATTCATCTCTAAGCATTATTTCCTTAAACACAAAATAAATCTACAATTTACATATAAAAATAAATTTATTTAAACCTATCTTTTGTACTTAAAATCTTTTTCCTGTATGTGTTATAAATAATTGAATAAATTTAAAATTTTATTATTTCAATCAGCCTACTATATCTGAGAATTCAATATTTATAATATTATTTTTATTATCTACCAAATTATGATTTTTAGGAACATCCTTCTCTTCAAGTAATATAACTGGAAGTTCAATAAAAAACTCACTGCCTTTTCCCTCTTCACTTTTAACCCAAACTTTTCCTTTATGCATTTCTACCAATGCCTTAACTATAGAAAGACCTATTCCACTTCCCCCACATTCTTTCGCTAAAGATTCTTTGGCTTGAGCAAATCTTTCAAATATGACCTTTTGCATTTCCAATGGAATTCCTATTCCCGTATCTTTAACAGATATAATCACTTTATTCTCACTATCATGGATATTAACCTCTATTTTACCTTCAGGCTTTGTAAATTTCACTGCATTTGATAAAAGATTCATAATTACCCTGCTGATTTTTTCTTCATCACAAGAAGTATATCTTTCTTCTACATCTGTATCAAACAAAATTTCTATATTCTTGCTTTTAATATATTCTGCTATAGACAGTACAGTATCTTCAACTACCTTTATTATATTGGTATTTTTTAATTTTATATCAAAATACCCTGAATCAATTTTAGTTATATCTATTAAATTATTTATAAGTTTTAAAAGTCTATAGCAATTTTGTCTGTTCATAGCTAAATATTTACACAAATTTTTATCCTCAATATGAAGCTTTTTTAAATTTAAATCAATTAACTGCGTAGATGTAAATATAACATTTAATGGTGTTCTTAATTCATGAGATATATTAGCAAAAAAATCCTTTCTTACTTTATCTGCCTTCAACACTTTTTTTAAAATTTCCTGATTTTCTTTAAAAGACCTTTCTATAGCTTTTCTCTTTATATTTTCCTCTTCTAATTGATCACTTATATTTTTCAATTTTATATTTTTTTTCCCTATTTCTCTATTTAAATTATCTATTTCAACCCTATAATTATCTTCCATATTAAAACTCCTTGTACTATTTATAAATTTATATCAATTAAATTTTAGCTACTAAAAACTTTATACTTTCAATAGATTTAGATGCATAATTTTCAGCATAATCATTAAATAAAAATCTCCAATTATTCATTAAAATATATTATTTACACTGATTACATATTAAATTTAATTTTTCTTTTAATTTAGTTATGTCCACTTTAAAGAGATTATTAATCTCAAAACTAAATACCGCAATAAGATCTTTATATTCTTTCATATATGGATAATCTTTTAATGTAGTACTCTGCATGCCTTCTAAATGCTCATTTATACGCTTTTCATATTCTATAAGTTTATTTATCCTAGAGTAATAATTTATAAATTGTTCTAATTCTTCTTTGCTAAATTCAGCAGATATGTATCCAAAAGCTTCAAGCCAATTTTTTACAATAGTTATGTTGCTTATTCTAATTAACTCAAATCTCTTATTTTTAAATAATCTACTGCTCCTTTCTATATCAGCTTTAAAAATTCTAGCATAATTTTTTATAGTTTCCCTATTAGTATTTTGAAAAATTCTTTTTCTATACCAAATTTCACCAAACACAGCTAAAAAGAAACCAATTAAAATTCCAATAATTATACTCATAAAACTTAACCTATTTACAACAAACATATTTCTGGAATCTACATTTTCCAATTCATTATTGTATATAATAGACATAATTACTATAAATAGAACTAATGAAACTATAATTACTGAAAAAAGATTTTTCTTTATAGAATTACAAATCTTTTTTATGTAAAAGTTTTGTTTTAAATTATTTTTACCTATCTGAAGTTCAGTAAGCATATTAATAATCCTCCTCTTTTACTAATATCAATCTAAATATTGATATTAGATTTGTATTTATAATAATTCATATACATGGTAAATCATTCACATACACATTATAGTATAATTTCTATATTTTTACAACATATCTTCTATATAAGATTATTCTCATATTTAATCATATTCAATATAATAAAATTTAGTACTCTTTATAAAATATAAAAAAGAACTGCACTTAAATTTTATATTTAGAGGCAGTTCACTTCCTTCAATTATTAAATTCATTTAAACTCAGCTGTATAACAAATTTCTGCTAAATAATTTATTAAAATTTTAATAAATCTTGTTATTGATTAAATTATAGTATAAAAATAGCAGTTAATATTGTTGCAATAATCCCAAATAATACAGGTATTATGTTCTTTTTAACTATTTCAACGGGATCAACATTACAAATTGCTGCTATAGGTACAACACTCCATGGAATTATAGTACCGCCACCAACCCATATTGTTATTACTTGACCTAAAGCTGCTAAAGAAGATCTATCTATATTAACATTGGATGAAAAGACTTCAGCTAAAGTTCCTATTAAAGGCAATCCTGAGAATCCAGATCCTCCTATACCTAAAAGTCCACTTATAACAGAATGAATTAATATAACTGAAATTTTACTCATATTTGTACGCTGTGATATAAACATACCTATATCTGTTAAAAATCCATTTGTATTGGATCCAAGAATTTCTTGAGCACTTTCATTACTTCCTAAAAAGAAGAAAGCTCCTATTATAATTACAGGTGCAAAAACCTTCATACTGAACATGGCACCATCTCTTATGTATAAAGTTACCTTTCCAAACGCATCCTTAAGCTTATAGTTAACTAGAGAAGTTAAGCACATTATAATTACAGCCGTGCCCCCAATCAAGGCTGTAGCATCTCCTCCTTTTAATCTAAAAATATACATTACAGCTACATCTATCACAAAAAATATTGGAGTTATTACAGCAATAAATTTACTTCCAAAATTTGAATTTTTATTTATATTTTCAATCTCATCTTTGTCTATATTTTTAATTTTCTTTAAATCTCTTCCCATAATAATTGCTGAAGATATTACAGTTACAGCACTCATCACCATCCACAGTGGAAAACTTGCTTTTATGATTCCAATTGGATCTGAAATTTGTGCTGTTTTTGCAGTTATAGATGGAGCCCCTTGAATAAAATAGTCACTAGATAAGGCCATGCCATTTCCAAATAAGTCCAATGCAACAGCTGCCCATATTTCTGGCAAACCACTTTTTATAGCAGCTGGAACCATAAGAGAACCTATAAAAGCCACTGCTGGTGACGGCCAAATAAACCATGAAAATATAAGCATAGTAAATCCTAATATAAAGAAAGCTCTTTTACCATTAGTCATAAGTTTTCTCAAAGGGTTCATCATTATAACATCTGCCCCTAAGCTGCTAAGGGATTTAGACATGGCATTAACTAGAGCTATGATAATTACTATTTCTAAAAATGCTCTACCAGAGGTCAATATAGCTCTATAGATAATCTGGATTGACTTCATTATGCTGCCACTATAGATAAAACCCACTAAGAAAAGACCAATTATACAAGGAAGCACTACATCTTTTTTAAAACACATTATAGTAATTATAGCAATTATTACTCCTAAATAAACATAATGTATTAAGCTTAACTGTATCATATGCACTCCTTAGCTGCAGTTACTCCACTTTCCACATCTATCACCAAAACAACCACTACTATTTTTTTCATCAATAATTTTTACAACTTCACACCTATTTGAACATCCATTACATTCAAAACTCTTGGAATGAAAATCACCGCTAGCAGTTTTAAATCCTTTAAAATTACTTTTGCTGTTATTTTTTTCAACAACATTTCTTCCAATTATAGCTGCTCCAATAGCTCCCATTACATTGTAATGTTCAGGTACATACAACTTCACACCTAATTCTCTTTCAAAGGCAGACTTCATACCAACATTTGCTGCTACTCCTCCCTGAAAAAATATTTTTTCCTTTAATTCTTTACCTTTGGCAATATTGTTCAAATAATTCCTTACAAGAGCTTCACAAAGACCTCTTATAATATCCTCTGCCTTATAACCTACCTGCTGCTTGTGTATCATATCTGATTCTGCAAAAACAGCACAACGCCCTGCTATTCTTACAGGCGTTTTTGATTGCAATGCCAAATCCCCAAATTCTTCTATTGGTACTGATAATCTTTCTGCCTGTCTGTCTAAAAAAGAACCTGTTCCAGCAGCACACACAGTGTTCATGGCAAAATCTGTGACAATACCATCTCTTAAAATTATTATTTTAGAATCTTGACCACCTATTTCGATAATAGTTCTTACATTCTTATCTATATCCAGTGAAGCTACTGCATGAGCGGTTATCTCATTTTTAACTGCATCTGCTCCTACTAAAAAGGATGCAATTTGTCTTCCACTTCCAGTAGTTCCTACAGCCTTAATTTCATCATCATCATATTTATTTTGTAAAGTTTTAAAACCATCTTTTATTGTCTTTAATGGATTCCCTCTTGTCTTTAAATAAAGTGATTCAATTACTTTCATATTTTCATCTAAAATTACAATATCTGTACTTACAGATCCTACATCAACACCTATATAATACATTTTTCTTTTCTCCTCTCAAGCAAATCAATAAATGCCTCTATTCTTGTAGTATATCCAGCTTCTCCTGTCATTTCATCCACTACAAGACTCATAATTGGGAAATCCTTATCTTTAGATATCTTTGGTAATATTGCTTTAGCTACTATCTCCGGCATACATCCTAGTGGAAATATCTGTATTACTCCATCCATATTATTCTTTTCAGCTAATACTGCTTCACCTATACATTCTCTTGCATGCCCTCCTATATATAGGGGTAGATACTTTTTAGACGCTCTTCTTATATTTATCGAATTAGCCTTTAATGGGACTAATGCGGCATCTTTAACCCACCAGCTGGGACTAATTTCTTTTTTTACAGAAACACCATAATCCATAAGTTTATCTTCTACATAGAGATTAGAAAATGGCTCTAATATAGTATATATTTCTCCTATTATGGATATAGTAATTGGATTTCTATTTTTATCAATTTTAATACTCTTTAAACTTCTTTTATATTTTTTTAAAACCTCTATCATTTTTAAGGGCTTTTCACAGGCTAAAGCATCTCTTTTACAATCATACAAAAGTTTTTTAAATTGACCTTTCTCCAACTCATATCCGGCTAAATATCTTGATTTCCCTTCTATATAGTCTATAAGCTTTGTAACTTTATAAGCATTGTATACAGCTTTAAGCTGTTCATTTCTTGACTTATTACTTTCTGATGATATCTTTCCAATTCTATTTAATAACTCCTTTATTCCTATATCCTTAGGCTGATCTACAACTATTATTTCAATATCACATCCCATCTTTTTAAGAGTATTTTTAAAAATCTCACAATATTCACCATATCTACATGGTCCACAACTTCCAGGTATTATGGCAGTATCTGCACCAGCTTTAAAACTCTGAATCAAGTTCCCAAGCATAATTTTAAACGGTAAACATATTTCTTCAGGAGCATATTTTGCTCCAATCTCTAAAGCATCTTTATTATTGAACTCTGGCATAATATATTCAATACCTAATCCATTAAATAATGCTTTGACTGCCAAATATGTATTTCCTATATGAGGTACTGTTACTTTCACTAGCTGCACCTTCTTTCCAACATATCTGTAAATGCTTCTATCCTAGTTTCTACACCTGCTTCTCCAGTCTGCTCATCTACTTTTAATACAAGAATTGGAAAATCATTTAATGAATCCTTTATTAATTCTATTACCACAGAATCAATACCACAGGCAAAAGAAGATATGTATATTATTCCATTAACTTCTTTGTTATGCCCCACATGAGCAGCAAATCCATAAGAATTTCTTGCAAAAGTCCAAAAGGGTTTTTTAAATAGTTTATTCACTTCTGAATCTATATCTTCCTTTTCCACATATTCTTCTGTTATGACTCCAATATTCATTTCATTTAATTTTTTTACTATATCCATATTTATAAAGCTGTCATATATATTATAGGGATGACCCACCAATGCAATTTTTACTTTATAATTTTTATCATTTTTACCTATATCAAAACTCTTTTGAATATTTAGTGAATCAATAAAGGCTCTTTCTATTTGTTTTCTATTCTTATTTAGCTTTCTACCAAGTTTTTTTGAAAAATCCCATAACTTCTTGTCACTAAGACCATAAATAGATTCAGTAATAATTTTAGGCATATCAGGTATGCTGTTTTTAACCATCTCTGGCAATCCACAAAATTTGGGGCATATAGATTGACCCCTATCAGTTTCCATAAAACGTGGTATAAATACATAGTCACATTTATCCTTTAATGAAGCTACGTGGCCATGAAATATTTTAACAGGCAGGCATGCATCATCTACAGAAAACTTAACTCCTAAGTCCAGTATATCCCTGTTTGTATCCTGTGAGATTACAATTTCTTCACCAAGTTCATTAAAAAAATTATTTATAAATGGATAGTACTTATAATATAAGAGTCCTCTAGGAACACCTATTCTCATTAGGTACACTTCCTTCCATCATTCATTTATTTTCTTTATAAATTTTTGACTTTATCTCTATAAAATATTCACATTGTAATAAATTAAATAAACAATTGAATATCAGAATCAAAAGCATCTTTTAAATATTCATCAGCCGTTATAACTTTTACTTCAGGTAGAAGTTCTTCCTCCTTAAACCCCATTACTTCAACAGACAATTTACATCCATAAAAATTTACTCCTTTTTTAATAGCTCCTTTCAAAAAAGCAGCTAGACTAGGAGTATCTGATTCTTCCATCATTCTAACAAGCATTTTTTTACCAATACCACTCATGTTCATCTTTGAAAGTGGTAAACTATCTGGTCCTTTAGGTGTAACCATATCGAACATTTTTTCATAGGCAGTTTTATCTTCCAAATTCATTTTCTCAGGATCCCTCACAAGACATAGCCCCCAAAAAGCAAAAAATATAGATACCTCTGCACCTACATTTTTCGCGCTGTTTGCCAATATTAACCCGGCTAAAGCTTTGTCATAATCTCCACTAAACATTAATAAATTTAATTTTTTACTCATTATAAATTCTCCCTTTTAATAAAGTGCAGTTTTATTTCTTATTTATAATGAGCATAAAACAGATTTTTTATTCATAAATGTGGAAAAATAAAACTACAGCTTAAAATGCTTTGCATACACTTTAAGCCATAGTTTCTCCGCCGTATTTACTTAAATAATATTCTTTATTCTCTATAATTTTTGATATGGCTTTCACCATTAAATCTATCTCTCTATAATCATTGTACATTCCAAAGCTTATTCTAACCATACCTGGACGTTTTATGGAACTATCTTTTATATAATATTCTTCTTCCTCTTCACTTACATTTAATAATTCTCTTACATAAGACTGTGCACAAAAGCAGCCGTTCCTCACAGCTATTCCCCATTCATAAGATAATATTTTAGCAGTTATATCATGAGGAATTCCATTAATATTAAAAGGAATTATACCTACTCTGTCATTAAATTTATCAGAAACACAGTACATTTTAACCTCTGGTAAATCCTTAAGTCTGTTTATTGTGTATTCAGTAAGCAAATCTTCATAATTTTTAATATTATTCATTCCTAAACTTTTAAGAGTTCTGATGGATGAAACCAAAGCCACTACCCCCATAATATTTGGTGAACCAGCTTCATCTTTATCAGGAGGCTCTTTCCATTTTATATAATTATGATTTACTATTTCTACAGTTCCACCACCCACATAATCTGGTGCAGAATCTCTAAAAGTATCTATTGGCCCAATTAAAACTCCAGTTCCAAAAGGTGCATACATCTTATGAGCTGAAAATACTAAATAATCAATATGATCTTCTGAATTATGAGGCTTTATGTCTATGGGTGCATGTGGTACAAGCTGAGCCCCATCAATTAAGACTTTGGCACCATATCTATGTGTAAGAGCTGCAATAGAATATATTGGATTCACATATCCTGTAACATTAGATGCACCAGCTACCGTTACAAGTTTAACTCTTCCTCTATTTTTTCTTAGTTTATATTCTAAATCTCTTAAATCCAGCTTTCCACATTTATTTACACTTATATAATCTACATTATATTTATTTCTCCAAGGTAAATCATTAGAATGATGCTCCATATTACTTGACAATATTAAATTACATTTATCATCTCCGTACAATGTATTAGACAACTTATTAATAGCTTCGGTAGTATTTTTTACATATATAACTGTATCTTTTAAAATATCTCCTCCTACAAAATCCAGTACGATCTTTCTAGAATCTTCATAGATTTTAGATGAAACTATGGATTTATATCCACTTCCTCTATGAATGGATGAATACCAAGGAGCATAATTGACAATCTCTTTAAGTACTGAAACCAAAGGAGGTGTGGTAGCTGCATTATCAAAATTTATAGCCGTTACTGCATTTCCATTAGTTATTGGTATTTTAGTATCTAAACCTACAATTAGATTTCTGTATATTGATTTATATAAATTATAGTACATTTTTCTGCCTTTAAAATTATTGATTACCCTAATAATATATTTATTATTAATACATATTGTTACATAGATATAATTTTCTAATCAAATATATTAACAAATTTTATAGAATATATATCACAAAGTACATCTGTATTAGTTTGACTTTGTCTTAAAATAATATAACTTATACCAACACGAGTTAATATCCCGCTTCTATCAGTTAATGATCCTGTTCCCAATAAAAAAGTTACACTAACACGTCTTCCTATAATTGTTCTTAAATACCCTTGAGTATATTCAATTCCAAGTACTCTTGGAGAACCTGGTGCAATTGTAAAAGACTCTTGAATTTGATTAAACTCACTTACTTGGCCTTGAATTGCTGTAGTTTCTCTATAATCAACATTTTTATTGTTTTCATTTTTATCTTGATCTATTTCTGATAAATTATCATTGGATTCACAATATTGAATATCATATGCATCTGATACTTTTTGACTGTAAAAATCATCACTATAATATTCATCCTCCATAAAATTACCTCCCAAAATTTATATATATACATTACTAAGTTTGAGCATATAATTCTGTTGGATTATAAAAACAATGCTGCCCCACTCTTACTTGAAAAATTCCCGTACCATTATAAGGAAAATTATTAGGGCAATTGGGGATAAATGGATTGAAATACCACAAAGAGCTTCCTATAGTAAATACCCTATTTCCAGCTATGGCCCAATCTGCTATATCATAATGAGTTTGATCTGGAGGATTAGCCCAAATAGTTTGTGGATTAGCTACTCCGCCAAGCACAGATCTTACACAGTCAAATTGACCCTGTTGATATATTATCTTTCTTACATCCCCTTGACCTATTCTCTGATATTCTCCATAAGGTACACGTACTCTATTCATTACAACAGTAGCTACTGCTTTCATTCCATTGTCTCCCTCACCGCCAGCTTCACATTTAATTATTCTTGCAAGGAGTTCTCTATCTGAATATGCCATATTTTCACCTCGTAGATTCAGTTATTGTATACATTATAGCTTTATATTATGTCTAGAAAAAATCAACAAATTTTATTGAATAGATATCACATAATACATTTGCATTAGTTTCTTCATTTCTAAGAATTATATAACTTATACCAACTTCCAGTAAAACTCCTGTTCTATCTTGAAATGTACCAGTTCCAAGCAAAAATTGTACTCTCACTCTTCGTCCTATTTGAGTTCTCAAATAACCTTGAGTATACTCTATACTCTCTACTGGAAATGAGCTTCCCGAACCACAAGCTGATGGCAAAGCTACAGAAGGTGTTGTAGTTCCCTGGGAACTTATCGTTCCAGCACCTGCTCCCACTGTAGTTCCATTTCCAGTACTAGCTCCTGCTACAGTACCAGTTCCATTTCCACTGGAAGGAACCACACCAGCTCCTGCTACAGTTCCAGCTGCAGGCATAGTTCCTGTTCCTGCTACATTTCCCACAGCACCACAACCATTATTTCCAGCTACTGGGCTAACAGTAGTTCCTTGTATACCACTATTAGCTGCACTAGTTCCAAGTACACTACCTACAGGATGGTGTTTATTTCTATCATCATCAAATATATCATCTTTTTCTTCCATTGGTACAGATAATTCTTCTTCTGATGAAGAATTATTTCTATATAAAGGATTATAATAAAACTGTGACATAATAAAATTTCCTCCTAAAATATAAGACTCATATTATCATACTATTATCGTTATTGAATAATGTGCAGGATAATGAAAATTTTATTATTAAATACTTATATTAGTATTTTGTTTAAAGCATATTCTCCATAATATAAGGTTAAATTATATATGAATTCATATTAAACGAGGAGGATTATTTATGAAAGACATTACATCAAATAAAAATCATTCTAATTCTAACAGTGAAAAATTTAATGAATTAAATGAACTTGAAAATGTTGTAGAAAAATATACACGAACAGAAAGACATCTTGAACAACACAGTGATATTGCAAATGCTGAATCTATTGATCAGGCTAAAGAAAAACAAAAAGAGAGAGAAGAACAAATTAAAACTTTAGAAAATAAGATTGTCAATGGAGAAAGCAGCAGTAAAAAAGCTGAAATAGAAAATGTAGAAAAGAATATAAAATATGGCGAAGGATATTTAAATCACAATTCAGAAAATATGAATCAGCGTGATCTTGAAAATTTAAAAGATAAACAGGAAAATAGAAAAGATACTCTTAACTCATTACAATAGTTACTTTTACTTAAGAAAATAGATGCATTTTTCTATAGAATTTTTGTAATTTTAATGATTAATGTAGAAAAGAAATATTAAAATATAATTTTTAATAAACTATAGAAAAACCACAAAATGACCAAATATTTTTGTCCATTTTGTGGTTTATAATTTATTTTTATAGAATTTTTGTAAGTATCTTATTGCTTCTTGCTATAAATTTAGACATAGCTTCACCATCTAACTGTTTATGGCTCATCATTGCCAAGTCATAAATATGCTCTCCAATTAATTTTATATCTTCCCTTTTACTTTCATCATTATTTTTTAACAGCATAGACTTAACTAAATTATTTTTTCTATTAAGTACTAAAGTTTCATCGTTAGGAAACATATTTGCAGTATCCATTCCTTGGAACATGCTGTTCATTTGCTGCATTCTTCTTGATTCCTCTGATAGAAGAATTACTGCTGGTATCTCTTCAGATTTCAGGCTTTCTACATTTACCTTTACCTTGTCATTATTTAGTATTTCCTTAAATAAACTTTCTAAAGTTTCAGTCTCTTTTTTTATTTCTTCTTTATTCTCTTCATCAGCATTCTTATCTTTAAGGGTATCAGATATATCTGAATCTATTCTGTTGAATTTAACGCCATTTTCCTTCATTTCAAGAAAATTTATAAAGTGGCTATCTATCTTTGAATCCAAAATTATCGCCTGTAAATCATTTTCCTTGAACATTCTGATATATTGAGCCTGCTGCTTTTCATCATCTACATAAAATACTTTGTTTTCATGTTTATCCTTATTAGCTTCTAAATATTCCTTTAAGGTAACATAAGAACCTTCAGTATTCTTAAATATGATTATGTCCTTTACTTTATCGTAAAAATCGTCTTCTCTCATACAACCATATTTAATAAACAGATTTATATCATTCCAAAAATTATTATAAGTTTCTCTTTCTTTTTTATAAAGCTCAGTAAGCTTATCTGCTACCTTTTTGCTTATATGTTTTGAAATTTTAGCTACATTTCTATCATTTTGTAGAAAACTTCTTGATACATTTAAAGGCAAATCGGCACAATCTATAACTCCTTTTAAAAGCATCAAAAATTCGGGGATTACTTCTTTTATATTATCCGCTACAAAAACTTGATTGTTGTAAAGCTTAATCTGACCTTCAATAGTCGCTGCTTCATGATCTAACTTAGGAAAATAAAGAATACCTTTAAGATTAAAAGGATAGTCTACATTTAAATGAATCCAAAATAATGGTTCCTTAAAATCATGAAATACCTTTTTATAAAATTCTTTATATTCATCATCTGTACATTCATTAGGATTTTTCATCCATAGAGGATGAATATCATTTAAAGGCTTGATTTCTTCTTTCTTATCCTCATCTTCTTTTTTCGCTTCATCTTCTAGGTATATTTCTATAGGTAGAAATGAACAATGTTTTTGAATTACTTCTCGAAGTTTAAACTCATTTACAAACTCAACACTTTCCTCATTTAAATGTAATGTTATTGTTGTGCCTCTCTCACTCTTATTTGAAGATGATATCTCATATTCAGTACCACCATCACAAATCCACTTTACTGCTTCTGATCCATCTATATAAGAAAGAGTTTCTATTTCAACAGTATCCGCTACCATAAAAGCAGAATAAAATCCCAAACCAAAATGCCCTATTATTTGATTTGATTCATCCATTTTATCTTTATACTTTGATATAAAATCTTCTGCACCAGAAAAGGCTACTTGAGTTATGTATTTTTTGACTTCCTCAGCAGTCATCCCTATACCATTATCAATAAATTTAAGGGTTTTTTTATCCTTATTAAATTTTACCTTAACATAGTATTTAGTATCGTCACTTACCTTTGCTTCTCCTATAGCAGCTAATCTTTTCAATTTATTGACCGCATCACAGCCATTACTTATTAGCTCTCTTACAAAAATGTCTCTGTCTGAATACAGCCATTTTTTTATTATAGGGAAAATATTTTCAGTATGAATTGAGATATTTCCTTTTTCCTGATTCACATAAATCCCTCCTAATATTATATATCGTAATAATTTAATTTTTATTATTAAAAATTCCCACCATAAAATATTTTATTATTATAAAAAAAATAAGTCAAGCTTTGTGAACATAGTTTTTTACATTTATAAAAATAAGTCAGAAAAGCTCTCATATCTGCTTTTCTGACTTATATATACGTAATTTAAAAAATTAAAAATTTTAAACTCTTAATATTTTCAATTATTCATCAAAATGTAGGCTTACTATCTAAATTGTCATTTTCATCTCCATTAGGATTACTTCTTAAAAATTCTCTTCCATTTTTAGCCTTTCCAACATTTACCCCTTCTATGGAACCATTTTTTGTCATAACTATAGCTTCCTCTATAGAATGGATATTGCCGTCTTCAAGCATTATATCTGTAATATCTCCATCTTTATTTTTTTTCACTTTGGTTATTTTAGACTTATCACTCATGTTTATCCCTCCTATACTGATATCAAGACTAATTGTTAATATCAATATTATTTGAGATAATCACAAAAATATACATATATTTTTAAATTGAAACTGATGACATTGAACATGGAGCTTAATACTATCAATTTTATTTCCGTCTAAAATTAATTAGCCCTATTTCATATTTTCTACTTCTTCAAGAGTAGGTAATGCTGCTATTGCACCAAGTTTAGTACACACTATGGCACCTACTTTATTTGCAAATACTACAATATCTCTCAATGTATTAAAGTCTTTAAAAAGTTCCTTTGCATTATCAAGTAATGATATTTTATAAAGCAATGATCCAACAAAGGCATCTCCAGCACCAGTAGAATCAATAGATTTTATCTTAATACTTGGTACTATTTCTGTTTTTTCACTAGTACTGATTAAAGTACCATCTTTTCCTAAAGTTACTGCCACCATTTTATTTCCATTTCCTCTTAGTGCATCCACAGCTTCATACATATCTTCTTTACCAGTTATTATTTTTAATTCTTCATCACTAACTTTTATGAAATCAGCAAATTCAATACACTTCTTTGATATTTGAACAAAGTCATCTACATTTTCTTCCCAAAGATTATCTCTAAAATTAGGATCAAAGGATATAAAGATATTTCTACTATTAGCTTCCTGCATAATTCTTACATAACTTTCCCTCATATCTCCACTAAGTAGTGCTGTCGCAGAACCAAAATGCATAACCTTATTTGAATATATTTTGTCCAAATTTAATTCATTATACTTAAGACATCCATCTGCTCCTCTATTGAAGACAAAATCTCTTTCTCCATTTGACTTTAATGAAACAAAAGCTAAGGTAGTTTTTTCCACCTTGTCCATAAGTAGCATAGAAGTATCTACATTTAAATCATCTAGAGTATCTTTTAAGAATTTACCAAAAGGATCATCTCCAACCTTACCAACAAAAGATGCCTTTCCTCCTAGCCTACAGATAGCAGCAGTGACATTAGCAGGTGCTCCCCCAGCCTTTTTCTTAAAATTTTCTCCTAAATCTAAACTAGTATTTACATCTGAGCATATAAAATCAATTAACAATTCTCCCATACACAAAACATTATTCATAAACTTCTGCTAGGACAATTTAAATATCCCAGCATGCACCTCCCTTTAAATATATTTTGTATTATTAATAAAACACACGAAAAAGAGGCAAAGCCTCCCTATCTTTTAAATTATAAAAATTTAATTCTTAAAATTAATACCTATTAGGAATAATTCATCCCTTGTTTTTAATCTCATCTTGATTTATCTGTTTTATAAATATCATACTACCAGATAAAACCTTTACCACTCATCTTAACAATACTACTTCCAAATTATCTTTTCGACTAGTATCGTCTTATGAAAATATGTATAACCTTTACTTGATATCCTACCATACTTACATGCAATTCGTAAAGACTAATTATCTTTTTTATTCTTTCTAGTATACACTATAAACCTTGAAGTTCTGTATGAATAACTATTTCAACTTATATTTCTTATTGATCCCAACAATTACATCTAATGTAAAAAATATAGATTCAATTATTAATTCCCAATAACACTCAACGTGCATATATTACTATTGAGATGATAAACTGAGACAAACTAAAGGGGGGTTAAGCACTTGGAAAGAATTTATGATCGCAAAGATTCAACTTATGGATATTTACGTGGAAATAAAATTTATTGTAAAAAAAATAAACTAATGGGTTACGTTTATGGCCCTTGTGTCTATGATGCAAATTACCAATTAGTAGGATATATTTCTAATGACATTGTTTATAATTGCTATGGCTATCCTGTAGGATACGCTAGTCAATCTGATTATAAAGTTTATGATGATAGCAACAGGCATGTAGGCCATGTACACAGTACCTTTACTTCATTAGTGGCAGCTGCTGGTCTATTTCTTTTGTTAGGCGGACTATTTGGAAGTCATCATGGTAGATATGGCTATGGATATAACAATTACGGCTATAGTAATTGGGGTTATGGCAGCAACTATGGATATCCTGGTGGCTTTTTCTGGTAAAAATTTTCCTATATAATAATTTTCACAAAATATATTAGGTGAAACATCTTTTCAGTTAAAAATTTAATTATAAATTATTAATTTTTATTCTACTGAAAGTTGTTTCACAACTTTTTTATAATGTCTTTAAATTTTTAAAGAATTATTATAGTAGTTTAAGGTTTCTTTAAGACCTTCAATTAAAGTTTTTTCTGGTTTCCAACCTATAACTTCATTAATCTTATCATAAGACATATAGCTATCTTTTATATCACCCTCTCTTGAATGGGTATAGGTAGCTGTTATATCTTTATGTAAAATATTATTTATAGTACTAAGTAGTTCATTAACTGTAACCTTGGAATTGGTACAAACGTTAAATATACCATTTACATTTGATTCAATGGCCATTAAATATGCTTTTGCTACATCTTTTACGAAAACAAAATCTCTTATTTGATATCCATCGCCATATATACACGGTTTTTCATTGCTTAACAATTTTTCACAAAATATAGCAACTACTCCCCCTTCTCCTGAATAATCCTGTCTTGGACCATACACATTTGAACATCTTAAACTAATATAATTTATATCATATAGTGATTTATATACCTTTAAATAGTGTTCAACAGTATGTTTTGTAACCCCATACCCAGACAACATCTCAAGTGGATGTTCTTCATCTATAGGTAAATACGACGGTTCACCAAAAATGGCCGCAGAAGCTGGATATATAATTTTTTTTACATTGACTTTTCTAGATGCTTCCAATACATTTATAGTACCCATTATATTTATACTGGCATCATTTATGGGATCAATTATAGAATTGGGTACGCTTATCTGAGCTGCATTATGAATTACAAATTCCGGTTTTTCTTTTTCAAAAATCTCCTGTATATCTTCACACCTTATATCCATTTCATAAAAAACAGCTTTTGGATTTATGTTTTCTTTCTTTCCATGACTTAAATTATCAATTATAGAAACTTTATAATTATTTTCTATTAATAAATCCACTATATGCGAACCTATAAAACCTGCTCCACCCGTTACTAATACGTTCATTTTCTCCCTCCTTAGTGCATTTAAACTCCAATACAATTAAGACTTAATCTATTATGATATTGTAAAAGTTCAGATGGGGTAAAAGAATCCCCACCTGAATTAAGAACTTGCTTCAATCCATTCTTTATATAATATACCATATAAGTACATATCATACTTATTACCATCTCTTTGAACATATTCTCTAAAGCATCCTTCTTTTATAAAACCAACCTTTTCATAAAGTCTAATAGCCGGCTTGTTATAACTTAATACACAAAGTTGAATTCTATGTAAGTTTAATTCATGAAAACCAAATTGTAAAATTAGCTGCATTGCTTCAGTACCATATCCTTTACCCCTTACATCCGAGGCCCCTATTCCTATGGACAGCGTAGCAACTCTATTGTTCCATGAAATGCTGTTTAAATCTATGTATCCTATGAAATCATTATCAGCTGTACTTCTTATAGCAAAAATATAATCATTGCTAGATTTTTGCTTTTCTTTAATCCAATTACTTATGTGCTCCTCACTATAGGGATAGCTTGGAATCGTATCAAAAAGTCTCAATGAATATGCATCATTATACCATTCATAAATTTTATTAAAATCTTCTTCTCTAAGGGAAGTTAATCTTACATTTTTTCCCCTAAGCAAACTATTTATTAACAATTTATCATCTCCAAATTACTTAAAAGTACATATCTTATATTAATCTATATTCCTATAAACAACAAGTAATTGTAAAAGTGTATTATATCTATAATCGTTTAAAATCTTACAAACTGTATATTATTATCTATTTTTAACTTCATTATTCCTATATAATGAAACTTATTATATACATTTATACTCATCATATCTTCAATAGAAGTTAAATATTATATTTATATTATACAAAATAATTATTAAAAGCAAACTTTTACCTTTTACAATTTACAAACTTTTATTATATAAAATATTGTATATACAATTTTAATAATTTTTATCTATAAAAAATTAAAACTGCATATACAATATTTATACTTAAAATACTGTCTTTAAAAAAATCAAATATTTTTTCACCCATTTATCTTTACTCAATCATCCTCTTCTGAAATTTCTCTTATATATTCTCTAATTTTACGAAACCATCTTCTATATAATTTAGGCCTTTTTTCTTTTACAACTTCCATAAAATAGTCCAATATTCCTAGCTTTTCAAATCCCTTTGACAAATGTCTAGGAAAATCTCTCTCCTTAGAATAACATTTTTTAGGATCTATAACCTTTAACGTACCATCTGGCTGCACAAATATATCTTTACAGCGAATATCTCTTTTAGTAAATTTAAGTTTATCGAATTCTTCCAATAAACTTACAACTTTTAAGGCCAGCTCTCTATCAAAACCATATTCTTTAACATAATCTCTTAAACATATTCCTCCTACATAATCTCTTATCATATAATTTCCATTCATTCCATAGACTTTGGGAAAATATTTATTTCCATTTACCTTATTTAATATATAATATTCACCTCTGCAGCTTTCTTCCGAAAAACAAACCTTTATCACTTTTCCATCAGGAAGTAAATATACAACTCCATTATGCCCTCTTCCTAAAACCATACACTGTAAAAGATTTGTATTAAAATGTTCTATATATTTTTTATAAATATGTTTCATAAGACACCTCTTTTTCAATGCTACTCAATTAAAAGATCTCCAAAATTCTCCCTTTTTATCTATGATATCATCAATCTCCTTAAATGGTATATGAAAGGTAGGAAATCCTGCCGCATAAGGAGCTATTTCATAGGGATAAAAATATATATTTAATACATCCTGTGAAATAAAAAATGGCTGGTCTCGTTTTATTCCCTTATATTCATTAATCCATATTTCTGATTCTTCTCCCTGTGCTTTAATCTGTTTTTCAATAATATTGCTTAGTACTTTAACGTAATGGCTATTTTTCTTAAATAAATCCTCTAGTCTATATATTTTACCTTCTTTTAAATCCACATGTACATAAATTAAAGTAGGCATACCATGTGCTGCTCCAAAAGGATAGTTATATCCATGTATTTCTAACACTACCAAATTCTTTTTAAAAAATTCTATAGAAAAATCACCAAAATAATTGTAGTCAAGCTGCTCTTCACTACCAATTTTTTTCACTCCAGCTAAATCAGCAATTTTTTTATTTATATGTCTTTGTCTTTTTTTATCTCTAATACCTAAAACTTCAGGATAATACAATAGATAATTTCTATTAGGATTATATTTAATTTCCTGTATTTTATACTGATCCTTTAATATAACCTCTGTATTTTGTTTCCATATTATATCCCCATTCTTATTTAAATAGGAAACTCGATTATCTACATCAACCTTAACTATATCGTCTAGTAATGTCATAACTCCACTACCCTTTACCTTAGGCAGACTTGATACTTCTTTTCCCTCTTTATCCACAAAAAAAGTACAAGTATCATTGTAAACAGAAGCCAGACCATTCTTATAATCAGAAATTCCATAATATATAAAATCAGTTATTAATTTGCCTTTAGTATCAGCTATAGCATATTTTGATCCTTTAGAAGGATTATTTTCATCTATAGCTTTTCCAACTGCTGCCATATCCTCATTTAAAAGTTTTACGTCATTATATATAGGTTGTATAATAAAATTTCCTTTTTTATCTATCAATCCATATTTGTTTTCAAAATCCGTAGATGAATTTACAACAGCTACATCGTTATGAAAGGCCTCAACTGAACCAAATTGTGGATTTATTACAACTTCGCCTTTTTCATTTATATAGCCAAATTTACCATCAATTTCTTGTTTGAAAGGCAATAAACCTTCATTTATATTTCCCACAAAGGGATATTTAAAACTTTGTATAGTATCCCCACTTATACCTATTATTTCATAAGGACCTTTTAATAATTTAACTACTGCTTTAGAATTATTGAACTCATTGGCTACCTCATATTTTGCAGAAATTATAACTCTGCCATTTCTATCTACATATCCATATATCCACTGATTATTATCGTGTATTTCAACAAATACAGCTCTATCCTCTTTAAAATTTCCAATATAATATTCATGTTGAAATATAATTTTTCCGATATCTGAAAAAGCATAATATCCATTTTTATTATTGGCAATAGCTATGTTTTCGCTGAATTTTTCAATATAATCATATTTAGGATCTATAATAAATTTACCATTGCCATCTATAACTCCCATATAATCATTTTTTGAAACTATACTTAATCCATTTTCTTGAAATTCTCCCGCAGAATCAAAATTTGGTTTAATAACAAAATCTCCTTTTGCATTAATATATCCCCATTTAATTCCATCTATAGTTCTAAGTGAAGCTGGATAAATTTCACTGGGCACATATCCCACAATCCCTCTTTTACTTTCCGCTTTATCTTTTAGATTAGTAAAAGCTTCTTTAGGAGGATAATCAATATTTAAACTAAGGCCTTTCTCTATTGATTTTAATGCATCTTTTTTATCTCCTGATTTAATTTGTGCATCCGCTAAGTAATACCAATAAAATGCAGCATCAGGCATCTCTAAAACTTTCTTTTTATAGTAATTAGCCACTATTTTAAAATAATCTTTATAAAATTTCTTATCCTTAAAAATATTATCTTTCTCTATGCCAAAAACCTCTATTTTATAGGCTTCACCAGTATCATGCTGCCATATTGCAAAATCCTTTCTTTTAGTTTTAGGTACAGAAAATATTTGTAAAATACTATAGTTTAAGTTTTTTACTATCCTTTTTAAACCATACATCTTCCAGGCAAATATGTTAAGATCTGACCAAATAGCACCTACCTGCCAACCCACCACAATATTTTTCACACCACTTCCATCAAAATCAACATAGTTTAAATAATTTATTCCTATTCCTTTACCATTTATTGAAAATACATTATGCCATTGTCCATTATATTTTTTTAAAACCATCAAATAGTATTCGTCAGATAATTTATAGGGTATTACTGCTTCTAAATTTCCATCCAAATCTAAGTCATCTACTTTTACGATTGTTGTATCCTTTGGATTTAAGGGAATTACGATTGTTGCACCCTTAGGTAAAAAAATATCAAAATCATTTATATTTTCACTATTTTGAAGCAATTAAACTCACTCCATTCCATATGTTTTCATATTCATTCTATGAAATAGCTATAAAAATGGTGAATTAAAATTATTTATTTCATATTTACCTTTTATTTCATATTATTATTAATATAAGTATGTATTTTAATATATATCTATAAAAAAATATTTTTTATCCTATTAAATAATTGATATACAAATTTTAACATATAAGATTAAAAAGTAATTTTATATGAATATTGGAGGTTAGCCATGAAAATAGTAATACAGAAATTTGGTGGTACTTCTGTCTCCACTGAAGAAAGAAGATTATTAGTATTAGAGAAAATACTTGATGCAAAAAAAAATGGTTATAGTCCTGTGGTAGTGGTGTCTGCCATGGGAAGAAAAGGCGATCCCTATGCTACAGATACTCTTTTATCTCTTTTAGACAAACATTTTAAAGAAAGTAACTTACAAGCAACGGATTTGCTTATGAGCTGTGGTGAAATTATAAGTACTGTAGTTATGAGTAATGAATTAAATAAAAGATGTATAGATTCTGTGCCTCTACTTGGAGGTCAATCTGGAATAATTACGGATAATAATTTTGGAAAGGCCTCAGTAATAAACGTTGACACAAAAAAACTTTTACCCATATTAAATGAAAAAAAAATCCCAGTAGTAGCTGGATTTCAAGGTATAACTGAAGATGGATATATAACCACTTTAGGAAGAGGTGGCAGTGATGTTACTGCTTGCATTTTAGGTTCTGCACTAAATGCAAACAAAATAGAAATATACACAGATGTAGATGGTATAATGACTGCTGATCCAAGAATTGTTAAAAATGCTTCATTAATAAAAGAAATAAGTTACAACGAAGTTTTTGAATTAGCCTATCAAGGAGCTAAGG
Source organism: Clostridium pasteurianum DSM 525 = ATCC 6013 (assembly GCF_000807255.1). Classification (NCBI taxonomy): domain Bacteria; kingdom Bacillati; phylum Bacillota; class Clostridia; order Eubacteriales; family Clostridiaceae; genus Clostridium; species Clostridium pasteurianum. The sequence goes on from NZ_CP009268.1 coordinate 3,545,141, forward strand.
TAATTCATCCTAGAGCAGTAGAAATAGCTGCAAAATCCAATATTCCTCTAGTAGTAAAAAATACTCTTAATCATTGCAGCGGTACTATAATTAACAAAGACGGTAACGAAAAATATAATTCTGTAATAACCGGTATAGCTAACATGAATAATAGAGTTCAAATTAATGTTTCATTAGCCGATAATGATGGAAATAGCAACTATTTTAATATATTAAATACGCTAGGTGAAAATAAAATAAGCATAGATTTAATAAATGTATTTCCAAATAAAAAAATTTTTACTATTAACAAAAATCAGTTTATACCCTTCAGCATAATGATGAAAAATTTAAATATAAAATACAGCTATGAAGATAACTGTAGTAAAATCGCACTTATAGGTAATGGTATAAAAGATGTACCGGGAGTTATGGCAACTATTTTAAAAACACTTACAAAGGAGGGAATAGAAATTTTACAAACTGCTGATTCCAATACAACTATATGGTGCCTTGTAAAAACCCCTTCATCAGTTGCTGCTATAAATGCACTCCATCGAGACTTTAACTTAGAGAATAAATACAATTGCATAAAAGATTAACAATAAATATTAATATCTATCTTATTTATTTCTTCCTGCATTCATCATAAAAACACTATCAAAATTGTTAGTTATAATTTTGATAGTGTTATTTATAAAAACTATTCATATTTTCTTAACTCTAATTTATATTTATCCCATAAAATATTTCTGTCATTTCCCTATCCAATGCCTTTATTATGGTTTCTTTTTTCTCTTTAGTTAAACTTTTTTCTTCCATATCAAACAAATAGTTCTCTAATTTAATATCTTTTAACTTCATCTTCGTATGGAATATATTAGATTGATATATATTCATATCAGTTAAAAGGTATCTATCTATAGTTCTGCTTGCAATAAAGTTTTGTATAGAGTTTATTTTGTGATCTATATAGTGTTTATGACCATCTACATCTCTTGTAAAGCCTCTGACCTTATAATCTATAGTAATAATATCTGAATCAAAGCTATCGATTAAATAATCTAAAGCTTTAAGTGGTGAAATGGTTCCACAGGTTGCTACATCAATATCTACTCTAAAAGTACTTATACTATTTTGCGGATGACTTTCGGGATAAGTGTGTACTGTAACATGACTCTTATCTAAATGTCCAACTAAATTTTCTCTAATGGGTGACACTATTCCCTTATTACAAGATGGATCAAGCACATATAAAGGTACTTCTTCTTCAGAAATAAGAAGTGTTACACTGGCTCCCTGCGGTTCATAATCTTGCTTTGCAATATTTAGTACACTTGCTCCTATTATTTCAGTAACATCCTTTAGAATTCCCGTTAGCCTTTCAGAATTATACTGTTCATCTACATATTCAATGTATTTTTTTCTATCCTGATCGTTTTCAGTATAACATACATCGTATATATTGAAACTAAGTGACTTTGTTAAATTATTAAATCCATACAGTTTTAATTTGTTTTTATCAATTGCCCACAATTTCCTTCACCTTTTCTTATAAAATCTATTTTAAAATTAAGGCATCTGAAATAAATAACAAGACAAAGATGCAGATAAAATGCTATTTGTTTTAGCTAATTATTTCTTTATGATGTCTAAATAAGGCTCAATAAATAACAAGCCATAATAGTATATGCACTTACTTGCCACAGGATTAAAATGCTAAAAAGAATATACATAAATACTATATTAGACTTGTCATTTCTTTTTATCCGATGACTACCATCTGTAATGCTCCCATCTTCTACAAAGTGGGAGATAACGGCTGCTATGTCCCTGGATAACGATTTCTAAGTTTCAGTGGTCATAACAAAAAACCTCCATCTGAAACAAAGAACTCTGTTTATATGCCTAATATTATCACATCTCTATATATTAAAACAATATAAATTTTTATTTTTATAGCGAAAATATTTTAGCAAAATTTAGATATCAGAAAGTTCTATTTCTACTCTTCTCATCCCAATACTGTTATTAGAAAAATCCCTTGCATTTTCACCTTCAATTACCTTACAGGGAAGTAATATATTAAATTTGCAGCCTTTATTTATATCACTTTCTAAAGTAATTTTTCCACCATGCATTTCAACTAAATGCTTAACTAATGAAAGACCTATTCCACTGCCTTCATTTTCTTTTAGAAGACCATCTTTAACCTGTGTAAATCTATCAAAGATTTTATCCTGCATATATTTCGGAATACCTATACCGCTATCTTTTATTAATATATGCATATTATTATTATTCTCATACACATAAACATTTATTTCTCCGCCTTTTGGAGTAAATTTTATAGCATTGGATAATATATTTAAAATAACTCTTTCTATTTTTTCTGCATCACAGGCCATTAACTTTTCTTCAATTTCTGTATCAAATATTATTTTAATACCTCTTTCCTCTGCAAAAGGCACAATAGAAATAGTAGTATCTTCTATAAGTTTCACAATCTCAATATTATGTAAATTCAAATCCATAAAACCCGCTTCTATTTTACTCATATCTATAAAATTATTTGATAATTTTATAAGTCTATAGCAATTTTGTTTCATGAATTTGAGATAATCCAAAGCTTTTTCTCTGTCAGATAAATCATCTTTAGCTAAATTTAATTCCACTAATTGTATACTACTAAATATGACATTTATAGGTGTCTTAAGTTCATGAGATATATTTGCTAAAAATTCCATTTTTAATTTATCAATTTCATTTGCCCTATTGATAAATTCTTCTCTATCTTTAACCTTTTCTTCAAGCATATTCATATGTTTATTAAAATTTTTACGTTCATCTTCCATGGTTATTAATATTAAAAATAATGAACAAGCTAATGATTGAATTACATAAACAGCTAAATCTAAATTAAAAATATTCTTAATTATAAAAACTATTAGGATCTCAAATATTATCTGAAGTGCGGGGAAAATAATACAGCAAATGCCTAAACACATTTTACTTATATTATTATTTTTAACCTTAACTATTAATATACCTATAAAAATATAGATGCACATAATTAATACTTTATGAATAAAAACACTTAAACTTGGAAAAAAATTTACAGAAAATATATCTAATATTGTGATAATTACTACTACATATTTATAATTTGATTTTATAGGTGCATTTATAAAATTTAATAGAGCCATTATTGCAATAAAGTTTGCTAGTAAAAAACAGAGTACCGTAATATTAGTAATTATAAAATTTAATTTTATAATATCGTCAAATATGGAAAAAATAATTGTAAATAACCCTAATATATGACTTGCTGATATTAAACCTATATATTTTTTAGGGTATATAGTATTAAATACAATACAAATAAGAGCTAGAGTTGAATAGGTAAATAGCATAATTAAAAAAAACATAATATTGTGCATTTAAAACACTTCCATAAAAAATATTTTCTACAATTTACGTCAAAATACATCTTTTTTATATTGTAACAGAATTTTTTGTTGTTTAAAACAATAAAAGTATAAATAATCTTTATATATTCTTATACTTATTCTTCTTTAGAGGATATTTCTTCTATAATAAATTTATCAAAGTCAATTTTATCTATAAAATGATTTTCATTAAATGTTGTTTTTCTTCTTCTATTATATTCTTTTACATTTGGAGGCAGCCAATAGGGTTTTGAAATGTCCATCTTATAACATAATTCTCTTATGCAAAGTTTTAAATTATCTTGATAACTTCCATCATCTGTAGAAACTACAACTTCATCTTTTACTATTTTATTATTTTTTATAACCTTTCCCCATATTCTCATGGTACTATCCTCCTCATAATTTAAATTAAATTTGTGTATTACTTTATCTTATCATTTCAATATAATCTTACATACTATTTAAAATAAATATATATTATAGATCAATATATATTTATTTTTTAATTAATTTTATATTTTAAATATTTATATGTCAAATTTGCATATAAAAATAATCTATATATATTTAACACGAAATAATACCAACAATTTCTAAATATATATAGATTATTATCTTTTTACGTTATATATGAAAAACCATATTAAATATCATAACTTAATACCTTATTTATACATATAATCTCTTGTTAAAGGTATATTAAATCCTGGCTTTTTAGGTGATTTACTTAGAAGTACTTGATATATAGATATAAGCCCTGCTCTAAAATTTATTGCACAACCAGTCATGTATAATAACCAAGCTCTATAAGTTTTATCTGAAGTAAACTCTATGGCTTTTCCTTTATTTGCCTCTAGATTCCTTACCCATTCAACTAAAGTCTTATAATAATGTTCTCTTAAACATTCTACATCACAAATTTCATAATTTTCATCTTCCATTATAGAGATTCCACCACTTATTGTGTGTAATTCTCCACCTGGGAATATGTACTTTTCAATAAATTCACTTTCATCTTTTCCAACCTTTGAATTTTTTGAATGAGTTATGCCATGATTTAAAAATAATCCATCTTCTTTTAAAAGTTCATACATTTTACCAAAGTAAATAGGAAGATTTTTTATTCCTACATGCTCAAACATACCTATACTTACTATTTTATCGTATATTCCTTCACCTTCAATATCACGATAATCCTTAAGTTCAACAAAACACTTTCCCTCTAGATTTTCATCTTTTATTTTTTGACATACATATTTGTATTGTTCTTCACTAATTGTTACTCCATGAGCTTCTACCCCATAATGTTTTGCTGCCCAAGTGATCATAAGTCCCCATCCACAGCCTACATCAAGCAATTTTTCTCCAGGTTTTAATCTTAATTTTTTACATATGTGATCTACCTTATTTTCCTGAGCTTTAGTTAAATCATCATCTTGACTTTTGTAATAAGCACAAGAATAAGTCATACTAGAACCTAAAAACAATCTATAAAAATCATTTGATATATCATAGTGATGAGATATATTTTCCTTATCTTTCTCTTTTGTATGTAAGTTTATACTTGGAAAAGATGTTCCCTTTAACAATAAAGTGACTTTATCTTTATTTGATATTTCTATATTTTCAAACTGATCTTTTAAGGTTAAAGCTTCTATTATATTTCCTTCTATATCAAAGGTCCCATCCATGAATGCCTCAGCAAAAGTCATAGTTTTAGGATTTGCCAGTATTTTTTTAAAAGTACTCTTGTCATTAAACTTCAATACAAATTCTGGTTCTTCTGTATAATTAATAGTTTCACCATTCCAAAATACTATATTAAAATTTTTCTTAGTTTGTTCAAAAATGCGTCCAACTGCCTCAAGTAAATCTTTATCTTTATTTTTCTTAGTATCGAAAGCCATTATATCCCCTCCAAAATATATAAAATAATAAAAAAATTTTTCATATGCATAAATCACATAAAAAATTCTTAAACATACTAATTATAATATTCCATTTTTTTTCATTCAAGCTAATATACCTGTAAAAAAGCCAGTAGTAAACGTTTGCTACTTTTTAATACTATACTATGATTGATTTTACTTAGATGTATAGAGTAATTCATAAAAAACAATATACAAAAATAAATATATATTAATTTTAATAATAACTTATCTTTTGTGAAATTACAATTCAATAAGCCTTCACAATATTATTATACAAAAAAACTATCTCGTAATAAATAGTATATTACGAGATAGTCTTTTAATATAATTAAATTAATTTCTCCAATGTATTTTTTTCCATATCTGCATGCAACTTAAAGTCCATTAAAACTTTCATAATAAAATCCACTGTATTTTTAGTAGCATCAGGGTCTCTGTAAAGTCTCTGCGCTTCCATTATTTCTTTTAATAATTTTCCATTTTGGTTTAATAATCTTTTTACAGAATTATTTAAATTCTTATAATCTTTACAAACCATTCCAAGCTTTTTTTGTTCAATATAATAAGAATTTTCTTCTTCCTGCCCTAAAAGCTCTCCAGTAACTATTATTGGTAAATTTGAGGCTACAGCTTCCATCAAAACATTTGGGCTGCCTCTAGTAATTAGTATGTCCACTTCTTCCATAAGTTTATTAATATTATTTACATAGCCATATACTTCTAGTCTATCACCGTACTTTTGGCTATATTTGTTTTCTAATTTATTTTTTAATATAGAATTTTTTCCTGCAACTATTTTAACATCACAATTAAAATTTTCCAGTAAAATTTCAGCAATATTTCCTAAATTACCAACACCTTCTCCTCCACTCATAAGCAGGAATTTCAAAGCGTTTTTAGGATCATTATTTATGATAGGAATTTTTCTTGTGTTATTATTATAAAATCTTGATCTTACAGGGAATTTATCTACTTTCACTTTTAGAGGATTAGCTCCAAATTCAATACATTTTTTTCTAGCTTCCATGGTTGGGGAAATGATATAGTCCGCTCTTTTATCTACCCATAAAGGTGTTATGCTTATTAAGTCCGCTATAAGAGTTATAAATGGTATATTATATCCATTTTTATATAATATATTTAATACAGGAGCATTAAAATTGGGATGTATGGATAATATCAAATCTGGTTTTTCTTGGTCTAAAACTTTTGTAAAATTTTTTGTCATAGCAGTTTCAGTAAATTTAGATAATAATTCCGGTTTCCTTAATGATATATTCCATACAGCTTTCCACAACACTCTTGCTCTTCTAGTGCAAAATCCATAGGACTTACCCACTGTATTTAATAATATTCCCTTTGTGTCAAATCCTTCAATTACTTTTACATTTGTGTCTGGAATCTCCCCAAACTCCTCCATTAATGCCTCTGCAATACTCTTATGACCACAACCTGTATTATTTGAAGATATAATTAATATATTCACAATTTTTCCCCCTTATTATCTAGAGATAACTAAAATCTTCAAAACTGTGTAAAGTTAAGTATAATATTAAATTTTTAATAATTAAATGGTAATATATTTATAATTCCACAAATTGAATTTTTCGTTCACATTTATTATGCATTAACTAATATAAAAAAGCAATAGTTCACTATTTCTATGATTTTAAAATTTTATAATTATTACAATTATTTACACTAAAATCATATTGTTAACATTTAATTATTTTTTAGCCTTTTCACATCTGATTTTTTTCCCTTTCATATTTCTATCCTTTAATTCTTCTATTACTAAAGAAGCTTTTCCATTTAATATATCAACATATGAAAAATTGTCCTGTATATCTATTATACCTATATCTTCAGCATTAACACCTTCTATGCTAGAAATAGTTCCAACAATATCTATATTTCTAATTTTTTTCTTTTTACCAGCATTTATATATATTTTAGATATATTTTTATTTAATTCAAAATTTTTTTCTCTTTTTAATTTAATAGGATTTTTAGATTTACCCTGAAAAAACTTTTTACCCATTTCAATTTCATCTATTGTTGGAATTTCTCCTAATTTTACACTTCTATTAATATATACTTCAATTTCATTTAGAAATCTTAGTTGATTGGGAGTCAAAAAACTTATGGCTTTGCCATTACTTTCAGCACGCCCAGTTCTTCCTATTCTATGAACATAATTTTCTTTTTCGAAAGGCATATCATAATTTATTACATGGGTTATATCAGCTATATCAATTCCTCTAGATGCAATATCTGTAGCTATCAAAAAAGTAAATTCCCCTCTACTGAATCTTCTAATTGCCTCCAATCTCTCCTCTTGAAGCATACCTCCATGTATAGAAATACAAGAGAATCCTCTATCCTTTAATAAATTAAATAGAGTATCTACATTATTTCTAGTGTTACAGAATATAATACTACTTTTAGGCAGCTCCTTATATATAACTTTTTGTAGTAAATCAAATTTATCTTTTCCTTCAACAATATAATAATAATCCTCTATTCTTTCAGTTATTGGCTTTTCAGAGTTTATATTTATTGTAATAGCTTCTTTCATATATTTCTTACAAAGTAAATTTACTTGCTCTGACATGGTAGCAGAAAACAGCATAGTTACTCTCTTTTCAGGTAATTTATTGATTATATTTGTAACCTGCTCTATAAATCCCATATTCATCATTTCATCAGCTTCATCAATAACTAAATATTTTATTTCTGTTAAATTTATAGTTCCTCTATCCATATGATCCAATATTCTTCCCGGTGTTCCCACTACTACATGAACTCTTTGTTTCAATTCCCTAACTTGAGATGAAAATGTTTGTTTACCAAAAATGGCAGCACATCTAACTTTTTTAAATCTTCCTATGTTAGACATATCTTCTTTAATCTGAACACACAATTCTCTTGTAGGTGTGATTACTAATGACTGTATAATATTGTTTTCTATTTGTATCTTCTCACATATTGGTATTCCAAAAGAAGCAGTCTTTCCGCTGCCCGTTTCAGATTGTACTATTATATCTTTATTCTTTAAAACTAAAGGTATTACTTCTTTCTGAACCTCAGTTGGATTTTTATAGCCCAACTTTTCTAAGGATAGTAAAATCCGCTTGCTTATATTAAATTTACAGAAATTTTCCATTATAATATTACCTCTTATTATTTTTATTTTAAAATAAAGTTTTAATTAAATGCTGTGACAATTTTTTAATTGCTTTTAAATTAAAAAGGCCAGCATCAATGCTGACCATAAACATTTTCACCAATAGAAATACTCTTTACACTATAAAATATTAATGATAATATTTCAAGATAATCTTAAAAAATAAATATTGAATATTTTAATCTATTTTTGTTTTATAACTGTTTTTGTTGATTTGTAAGTACTTCATTCATACTTCCAGTTCTATATCCAAAAAAGTCTAAAGTTACATATTTAAATCCCAACTTCTTTAATCTATCTGCAATTTTATCCATTAACTCTATACTAAAAAATTTTTCTCTTTCTTCTGGAGAAACCTCTATTCTGGCAATATCTCCATGATGTCTTACTCTAACTTGATGAAAACCTAAATCCAATAAAAATTGTTCTGAAATTTCTATCATCTTTAATTTATTCATAGTTATTTCACTTCCATAAGGAACTCTAGAGGATAGGCATGCAAAAGAAGGCTTGTTCCAAGTTCTTAAGCCCATAGACTTTGACAAATCTCTTATATCACCTTTAGATAAATTCGCCTCTTTTAAAGGACTGACTACCTCAAGTTCTCTTGCGGCTTCCATACCAGGTCTATAATCTTTAGTATCATCTAAATTTGATCCATCTAAAATTTTCTCTACATTATTCTGTTTTGCCACTTCTCTTATCTTTGTAAACAACTCTTTTTTACAAAAATAGCACCTATTTGTGGGGTTTTTTGAAAAGCCTTCAATATCTAGTTCTTCCGAGATAATAACAATATGCTTAACCCCTATTTCCTCAGCAAATTGTTTTGCCTCATTAAATTCTCTTTCAGGATAGGTAGAAGATTTTGCTGTCACTGCAATAACCTTATCTCCAAGAACATCATGAGCAACTTTTAATAAAAAGGTACTGTCAACTCCTCCTGAATATGCTATAGCTGCACTTTTAAGTTTACGTATGTTATCCTTCAACATATTTAATTTATAATCAATACTCATACCCATTCTCCTCTTTAATTTAAATCATATAAAATTACATAACAATCAAAAATACTTAATATATTTTATATCATACAATGATAAAAATATTATGAAAAGCACTTAATACGAGGTGCAATACAATATATAATATTAGTTAATTATTTCTTTAAACATGGCTTGATTACATATATTGTTAACATAATTTTATATACTACTTTATCAATTGTCAAGATAACAAATTGACAAAAATCTATACAAAGTATACAATTATTAAAGTTTTTAACAAGATAAATATATAATTATACAAGGAGAAAAAAATGGCTTCATTTAAAGAATTAGGATTAAATATTGACTTAATAAACAGCCTGCAAAAACAACATATAACTATTCCTACAAATATACAAACTAAAGTTATACCTTTGGCGTTAGAAAATAAAGATATTATAGCAAAATCTCAAACTGGTACTGGTAAAACTCTAGCCTATCTTCTTCCAATATTCCACAGGATCAATTTTGAAAAGAAAGAAATGCAGTGTATAATCCTTGTACCCACTCATGAATTGGCAATGCAGATAAATAGTGAAATAAAATTATTATCACAAAATTATTCTAGAGATATAACATCCTGCAGCATAATAGGTAATGTGAATATAGCAAGGCAAATTGAAAAATTAAAGGAAAAACCTCACATAATAGTAGGTTCTTCAGGACGTATTTTTGAGCTTATTAAAAAGAAAAAAATATCAAGTCACACTATTAAAACCATAGTTATTGATGAATGTGATAAATTACTTGACAAAAACAATATATCTAAAGTAAAAGATATAATAAAAACAACTCTGCGTGACAGACAATTAATGGCCTTTTCTGCAAGTATAAATGAAGAAACAATAAATTCAGCTTCTTCCTTAATGAAAGAACCATCAATTATAAAAATTGAAGATGAAATACTTAATACTAACGTTGAACACATGTATTTTCTATCAGATCAAAGAGAAAAATTTGAATTACTCAGAAAGATAATTGCTGCTGAGGAACCTAAAAAATCTCTAATATTTATAAACAAACCTGTTGAAATAGAATTTATAGTATCTAAACTTCAATATCATCATATAAGTTCTTATGCCTTATATGGTAATGCCAAAAAAGAAGAAAGAAAAAAAGCCTTAAACAATTTTAGAGCTGGTAAAATTCAATTTTTAGTAGCCTCCGATATTGCAGCAAGGGGATTAGATGTTAAAGATATAACTCACATATTCAACTTAGATTTACCTGAAGATCCAAAAGAATATCTTCATAGAGTTGGCAGAACCGGAAGAATGAACAAATCTGGAATAACTATCTCTATTATTACTAAAAGAGATTTACCTACTATAAAAAAATATATGAATAAATTAAATTTAAAAATTAAAGAAAAATATATATTTAAAGGAAAGATTATTGATAAAACTAAATAGCAGCTTATTTTAATTCATACTTGGAGAAAAAGACGAAACTTTTTTCAGTTAAAAGTTGATAGTGGACAATAAAAAGTGATGTTTGTTTCGTCTTTTTCCCGCATTTTTACCTTATTGATTTTACAAATCTTTCCATTCTCTTCATAGCCTCTAATATATCTTCCATAGATGAAGCATAGCAAGCTCTAATAAATCCCTCTCCACACTCTCCAAAGGCATTTCCAGGTATCACCAAAACCTTCTCTTCTTGTAAGAGTTTTTCACAGAATTCATCAGATGTCATTCCTGTACTCTTTACAGATGGAAATACATAAAATGCTCCCAGTGGTTCAAAACATTCTAATCCCATATTTTTAAAACTATTTACCATCACACGTCTTCTTCTATTATATTCACTTACCATTTCCTTTACAGATCTTTCTCCATTTTTTAATGCCTCAATAGCTGCATATTGTGCTGTAGTAGGTGAACACATTATGGCATATTGATGTATTTTTTTCATAGCATTTATCAGTATTTTATTTCCACATACATAACCAAGCCTCCATCCAGTCATGGCATAGGCCTTTGAAAAACCATTTATTACTATAGTCTTATCCCTTATTTCTTTGAAGCTAGCTATGGATACATGCTTATTCTCATAGGTTAACTCAGAATATATTTCATCAGATATGATTATTATATCCTTGTCTTTTAGAACTTCCACAATTGATTTTAATTCACTTTCTGTCATAGTAGCACCTGTTGGGTTATTAGGGAAAGGCATTATAACTACCTTAGTTCTTTCTGTTATGGCTTTTTCAAGAAGCTCTGGAGTTAATTTAAATTTATCTTCCGCTCTAAGATTTAATATTTTAGGAGTTGCTCCAGTAAAGGCAGTGCATCCTTTATATGCAACAAAACTAGGTTCTGGTATTATAACTTCATCTCCAGGTCCCACTAAAGCCCTCAAAGCTATATCTATCCCTTCACTACCTCCCACAGTCACAATAATTTCATCTGGATTATAGTCTAGGCTGTATTTATTTCTCAATGAATTTGATATTTCTCTTCTTAAATCCATAAAGCCAGCATTTGAAGAATAATGTGTATGACCTTGCTCTAAAGAATATATTCCTGCTTCAACCACATTCCAGGGTGTAACGAAGTCAGGTTCTCCTATTCCAAGGGATATGGCATCTTCCATCTCATTTACCATATCAAAATATTTTCTTATACCTGACGGAGGCATATTTCTTACATTTTTTCGTATCATATTTTCAAGCATCATATAAATAACCCCTCTCTATCATCCTTTGGTTTATCCCTAAAAATAGTACCTTTGTCTTTATATTTTTTAAGTACAAAATGGGTAGATGTGCTTAGTACGTATTCTTGTACTGCTAATTTTTCCGCAACAAATAAAGCCACTTCTTTCATAGTCTTACCTTCTATTATAACTGTAAGATCAAATCCCCCAGACATTAGATAACAAGATTTTACTTCTGGAAATTTATATATTCTCTCAGCAACTTTATCGAATCCCTCACCTCTTTGAGGAGTTATTTTTACTTCTATTAATGCAAGCACTTCTTCTTTAGTTGTTTTTTCCCAATTAATCAATGCAGTATATCCTGCAATAGTATTATTATCTTCATATTTTTTAATGACCTCTTTTACTTCCTCTAAACTTTTACCAGTCATTTTCGCTATTTCTTCCTCTGTGTACTTGCAATTTTTTTCTAAAATCTCTAGAATTTCTTCCATAAAATTTCTCTCCTTAATATATCTCGTGTACAAGGTATTTAAAGCCCCTTGTCATGGCAATTTATACATAGACTATATGTAAATAATGTACTCTATACTTTTTCATATAAATTTCCTCTTAATATTTCCAATTGTTGTTTTAGTTTCTTATTTTCAAATTCTAATTCTTTAATTTTTTTATCTTTAGCCATTATAATAATATCTTTTGACTTATCGGTCTTATCATATTTAAGTTTTTGTTTTATAACTTTTTCAGTTTGTTTATCTCTAAGCTTTTCGATTCTTTGTTTAACTTCTTCATTTTTATACATAAAAGTTTTAGATACTCCACTTAAATTAGACACACTATTAAAATTAATTTTTTCTCCTTTTAATGAAAGTTCTCTAATGGCTTTATCAACTTTTTCTAAAGTCACTTCTGTTTTTTGTTTTGCGTATTCTTTCAACCCTTTAGTATTATCTGCCATTATAAATCCTCCCTTGATTTACCATTCTTATGAACTAATTTATGTTCTCTAACTTTTTCTAATGTTTTCTCCAGTATATCTAAATAATGCTCATTCTTTTCAGCCCATAATTCTCTACGACATCTATTACTTACTTCTATTTGAGTTCTTACCTTCTGTATCTCTTCCTCATATTCAGGAATATTTTCAGTAGTAGTACAAAAGCTGCCACAGTTTAAACAATGATTCATTTGCTGCCTACATGGAGATTTAGTAGGCTTAAAACATATTCCGAAAGGAACTCTAACAGCATCTAAATTTTTTTTAACATATTCATATCGTATAAGGCTTTCGCCTTTGTCTGACGATAACTCTATTTTTTCAAGTTTATTGGTTTTAGTATCAACCTTAAATAATTCTAAGTCCTCAGTATTCTTCCATTTCTCGTAGAGAGTATTTTCACTTACAGTTGCATAATATACTGTCATTTGCAAGCTTTGATGTCCTAATATTTGTTGTATAATACTTATACCCATACCTTGTTCTACATATTCTTTAGCTCTTGTATGTCTTAATGAATGAAGTCTAAAATGATATAATTCACCATTAACATCTCTAATATCTTTTTGTTCAATAAGTCTTTTAATTGTAAGCAATAAAGAATGTTTCGCCAATGGGTTTCCTTTTAATTTACCTTCATAAGTATTAAATAAATATTTTTTAAAGTTGTTTTCTTCCGTACTCAATTCTTTGGCCTTATTAATACATTTTTGAACCATCTCAGCCACCTTATCCCTAATCGGGATTTTAAGGAGTGCTATACCCGTCTTTGTTATTTCTCCACAAAGATAATAATTGTAATTTTCTTCTTTGTTATTCCATATTTTCTCTAAACAATTGTTATATCTAAGATTCAATATATCAGTGCCACGCCATCCTGTTTCCCTAAGTAAAATATAAATAGGTATGTATTGTGGTCTATCTAAAGCCATAATATTATTATCTAATTGTTTTAATATAGGTTCTGGAACAAATTTAGCTTTCTTAACTTCATCCTTATTTAGTTCTCTTTTAGGAATATCACCTTGAAATATTAAAAATGCTACTTCCTTTTTAGGAGCTTTATCATATTGAGCCATTTGTATATATTCTAAAAATGTTCTTATATAAGATACAAATTTACATCTATAAGTTGGATTTTTGTATCTATAATCATTACCTAACCAATATAAATAATTCTCTATATCTTTTCTTGATAAATGTTCTATAAATCCATCAATATATCCATTAGAATAAAACTTATTTAAAAAGTAATTTAAATTATTTAAAATCTGACAACAATGATTCCAACTTTTTTTTGTAATAATAGTTTTGAAATATTTTTTTATAGTTTCTCTATAATAAATAGGAATAGTACTAAAATTAAGTTGATTATTTACTCCATTATTAGCTCCACTTGCAGGAATTTTAGCACCATTAATATTTTTTGAATACCATATATCTTTTTCAGTTTCTTCTCTGTCATCATAGAAATCTTTGATGAAATCTAGAATAGAAGGTAAACCTTTCATTTCTTGTGAAGTCATTACATTATTAATCAACAAATAATTGTTAAATTTTAGACTAAAAGATTCTTTATCAATAGAATTAAAAGTTTCAAGAAACTTATAGTATTTATTTATAAAGACAGAAAAATGTTTAAATGTATTTCCTAACTTTACAATATAAGTATTCTTCAACAGGTTATTTTTAAAGTTGTAAGTAATATAATATTTAATTTCATTTTTAATATATTGATTTTTAAACTTATCAAAATCAATATATCTTACAGCATAGATTTTCTTCCCTACAAAGAATTTTTCAGTTAAATCCCATTTGTCATTATTTATCCAATATTCATTGTCTTGTTTCAAATACTCAATTATTTCACCATATTTATTCTGTTGATTACTTCTAATTTCTTGTATTTTCACACTATTTATCTCCTTCATTATAAATATCTAATTTTAAGTTAGATTGAGTTTTATTGAACTCTTCCATTATTTCTTTATCCGAAGGATGTATATATGTGTTTAAAGTAGTATAGATATTTTTATGACCAGCTCTTATTCTAAGTAATTCAGGTTGCCATCCTGCCATTCTAAGTACTGTTAATGAACTGTGTCTAAACATATGTGGCGTAGCATATATATTAGTTTTCTTTACCAATTTTCTGAATAAATTATCTATATCAATGTAGTTCATTGACTTATATTGATGTTTACCACTTATTTTTATAAATACATGATTAGTTTCAACTTCATCAGTATGGTATTCAGCTATATATTCCATAAACATATCAGCTAAATTTTGTGAAATATCAATTCTACGAGGACTTGATACTGTCTTAATCTCTGCATTATTCTCAAGTTCACCTCGGTCTTTGATGTCAATAATCATATCACTTACATCAAAATCTTCTATCCATAAACTCAAGGCTTCGCCTATTCTCATACCTGTTTCATAGAGTAGTAATAATAAAAACTTATCTCTTAGATTATTACAAGCTCTAACGAGCATTTCTATTTCATCTTTTTTTAAAGTTTTAGGTTTGGATTTTGGAACTTTGATCCTTAATATATTGCTTGTAACTTTCTTCTGTTCATGAGCTATTCCATATAAAAATCCTTTAAAATTTCTACTTGGAGCAGATAAAAATTTCTTTAACCTATCTGAAATATTGTTGCTATATTCTTCATGTCTTAAAATATAGTCATAGAACGCTAAAACTGTATTTACTATTACATTGATAGTTCTTGGACTTCTTGCTGAATCTATTTTATCTGTGGGAATAACCTTTAGACTCTTATAAGGATTTTGTAACCAATTCACAAATAATGCTAAGTCATCAATAGTTACCTTTTGAAAATTCAATTCCCTTTGTTCTAAATATTCAAAATATAGCTTCAAATGTTGACAGTACATTCGCAAAGTATTTCTTGCATAGTTTGTATTATCCCTAAACCTAATGAACTTTAATATTGATTCTACAGGCAACCCCTCTTTATCAGCTACATAATATCTCTCTTTATCATCTTCAGTTCTTACTTTTACTACTTCCATATTTCTATCTTCACTCCTATGGTCTATTTATTCTAACCATAGGCTTTACTATAATTACTTTAATTATTCTAACTATTTATATAGTAATTTAAGTTATATTCTTATATAAAAGTAGTACATAAAACACTGTAAATACTATTTAATTTCCTACACTATATTTCTTAATTTAAATTATTTTATATAAAAATGACAAAAATACCCTTCATCCCTGAAAGGGACGAAGAGCATTCGCGGTACCACCCTAATTAAAGCCTATTTTAGACTTTCTCTTTAGTAGAAAAAAATATTTCTTTCCCCTATAACGTGAGGAACACGTCTTTATCTATTATAAGAACAACAGGATAGTAAATAATAAAAATTTTATTTTTCAATAAATCCTGTAATCCCAATTTCTCAATAGGAAACTTAGAGGCTGCCTTCTATAAGGTATACTATTGGATTTTCAGCTTAGATATCACTATTAAAATGCAATTATAATTTTTCATTTTTATAAGATATCTTATCCAACTCTCTTAAAATATAAAACTTATATACTCTTCCTCATCATAGTCTTTACAATTAGTTTTTAACAATTATATCAAAATAGTTACTACTATTCAAGATTTTTAGATATTATTTATTTCCGCTGCTTTTACTATCTGTATTATTTTTATCAGATTTCTTTGACTTGAACTTTGAAACTATTTCTGGTACTAAATTAATCAAGCTATCCAAATTACTCTTGCCGGATATAGGTAATAATGTAACTTTATCTCCTGTTACTGCAATTACCGCATTGGGAGTAACCTTGGCTGCAGCTCCAAGACCCGTTCCATTTTTAGAATTTTCTTCACTTTTACCACTATTATTTCCTGCTCCTGTACCACATCCAAAAGAAAGACTTACTATTGGAACCAATGTAGTCTCCCCTATTGTTATTGGTTCACCTATCACAGTTTCAGTTTTTAAAAAATTCTCTAAGTTATTAAATAAGGTATCTAGATTTTCTTTTAAAGAAGCCTGACTATTCATTTGCTACCTCCTTATATATAAAGTATTTCTTAGGTGCAACTCTCTATATTTAAATTAACTTTAAATAAATTATATGGATAAACACCTAATCTTTAATCTTATTTTACAAAAATCTCTATTAATATTTAGATATGATCAATAATTATGTAAGAATTTAAACTTTTGTTAATATAAACTTTCTTAATTCTTTTTCTCTTAATACTTTTACAATAACAAATATAATCTTAAAAAGATTTACTTTTCCTTTAGCCTCAATTAATATATTTAAGACAATTTTGTCGAAAACAGGAGAAACATCTATTTTTACTAAACTAAAATTTAGTTTTATTATTGATAATACAGAACTTATAGCTCCTGTAAAAAAAGGATCTTCAAACCCATATACTCCCTTTATATTAAAAGTGTTAGGTTTCAATATTAAAAAGACATCCCTTAAATAGGATAATACTTTTTTTAAAAAATTTAAATCTAAATTTTTTAAATTAATTTTAAATTTTTTATTTATAGATTTGCTATTTTCTATGTATTTATTTCTATTTTTTTTAAAACTGGAATAAATACGTAGATTAAAAAAATAAACCTCTATTTGAAATTGATCTGACAAATTAAAAACAATAATTTTAAATATACCTATTAACCAATTTACATGAACTTTAACTTTAAAATTTTCTCTTGTATTACCTTCTATAAAATAATTATAAGGAATAAGCAATAACATAATTAATAAAATTACAGCTATAATAAATATTATAATAAAAATTTTAAAAGCTAAAATTATTCCAAACATTATTTACCCACTCTCTAAAATACAAAAATTCCATTTATAATTAATTATGAATATATATCTGAAAATTCAATATTAATTCTTTCTGTATTTGTTTCATAAAAAGCTTTATTTTCAGCACTTTTATCTACATGTACCACTGGTAAATTTATAATAAAATTACTTCCAACATCAACTTCACTTTCAATATCAATGGTCCCTCCATGTAATTCTACAAAAGATTTTACTAAAGATAAACCAAGTCCAGTTCCTTCTCTATTTCTGCTGAGTGTTTTATCAACTTGTCCAAATCTTTCAAAAATCAATTTCTTTTTATCTTCTGGTATGCCTATTCCAGTATCCTTTACCATAATAGAAACATTTTCTCCTTCATCTATTACATTAACTAGTATCTGCCCACCTGAATTTGTAAATTTAACAGCATTTGAAAGTAAATTCAACATAATTCTTTCAATTTTATCTGCATCCACAGCTGTTATTTTTTCTTCTACATTAGTATCGAAAATAAGTTTAATACCTTTACTTTCCACATAATCTGATATAGATAGAGTTATATCTTCTATCATATTTACAATATTAGTATTTTCCAATTGAAGTTTTAAAAAACCTGTATCATATTTAGTTATATCCAGCAAATTATTTATAAGTTTTAATAACCTATAACTATTTGTTCTCATAATGTCCACATAATCATTTCTCTTTTGTATATAATTGCAGTCTCCATCCTTATTATACAACTTTATCATCTGTAATGCAGAAAATATAAGATTAAGCGGAGTTTTTAACTCGTGAGATATATTTATAAAGAATTCTGTAATAGTTTTATTAAATTCTCTAGATTCCTGTAAAAGTTTTGTATTTCTTTCTACATCCTTCTGTAATTCTAGCACTTCCTTTTCAAAAGTTATGTTTCTTAAAATGCTGAGAATAGCAGGTTTTCCCTCATAAATAAAAAAACAAGAGGTATTTTCAATAGCTATAATTTCATTATTTGCATTTAATATTTTTTCCTCAAACACGAATTTAGGCAATTTTTCTTTATATATTTTACAAAATTTGTCCTTTAAGTTAGCTTTACCTTCATCTGGTAAGAAACATAAAATAGATTTTCCTATAATATCTGAATAACTATTAAATCCTAAAAGTTTAGCTGCACTTTCATTTACGAATATCAATTTATTATTACGATGTACCAAAATAGCTTCATAGGAATTTTCAATAAGTAAATCATAACAGGATTTATTCTTTATCAAATTTTCTTCCATAAATCTTCTCTTCTCATCATTCTGTTCTAATTTACTGTTTAAAAGCTTTAATTGTACATCCTTATTTGCAATTCTCTTGTCTTCCATTTCCTTATAATGTCCTAATGGCCAGGCTGTTAAAATAAATACCCCCACTATAATCAAATCATTTTGAAAATAATAATTTATATCTCCCACAGAAACATAGGTAAAATCTATAATTAAAATTATGGCAGAAGAAATACATGCTGTAATCATTCCCATTCTCTTTCCAAGTTGAAGTGTAGAAGATATAATTACAAGCAAAAAAAGACATTTTATTTGGTTTGAATAAGTGTTAGTTATGAGTATCAATGTAGTATAGATCCCAATAAGAATACTATTTTCAACAGTCCTTATTATAAAATTGTATTTTAGTCTATATATTTTGGATATCAGATGAGAAAAAAACCACCACAAGAATATTGCCAAAAATACAAGTAATCCTGTAGAGTTTATCTTCAAAAAATTATTATAGTTATATCCAAATAAATGGTTTTCAAATATTTTCTCATATATTACAATAACACAAAAAAATAGTGATGCTAATTTCACTATAGAAATTATTTCATTTATTCTTTTTTCTTCATTTTGCTGAATTTGTTCCATATTATTCTCACACACCTATTTTAAAAATGAATAATATAAGGACCATTATGGCCCTTATATTATTTCTTTTGTAAGCATTTTGGTTCCTTGGGCTGATAGAAAGAAAAAGTGCAAGCTGAAGCTGAAGTAGAAAATGCTGTACGCTTAAATATGACACTGATGTTTTTTTTAAGAGTATTTTTTAATTTATTCTTCATTTTTTCACTTCCTTACAATATATTTTAAGATATTATCAATCTTTCCCATAATAACATGTCCTAGAACTGTTAGTGAAAAGCATTGCCAAAACACTCCAAAGCATATACATTCCAGTATCTTTAGTAAAATTATGTATGCAAAGTTAATGTATAAAATTGTTAATAAAATCAATAAAACTGATATTAAAGTCATAACTAATATTGACATATTTTTTAGATTTTTTCTCATTTCCATATTAACTATAGGTTTTGCTGGACTGTCTACAGGTGCCAATTTTAATATAATATAATAGGAAAATATTAAAATTATTATTGCTATTACATTGACAAACTTGAATGGAATATAATTATAAATTTTATTTACAATTATTGGAAAAAGTATTGAAATACAAGTGCCAATAACTATACATCTGTTAGGAGAATCTGAATGTACTCCCCCTGAATATTTTCTAAGTATAATAATTGTAAAAGTTATTGCTAAACTCTCCAAGAACACTCCAAATATTACTCCAAATATTATTACAGATATTATATTTATTGATTTTAAAATAAAAATTAATGCACCATATTCTATCATCTCTAATTCATCTTTATCTATTTCTGAGGCATTACATATATTTGACACAATACTTTTAGACAATTTTTCAACCAAAAACATTCTGAAGTTATCTCCTAACAAACTTATTTATAAACATATAAAATAACAAAACTACAATCGCAAACATAAATAAAGACGGCATAGTAAGTAAAAATTTAAAATAATCATTAGAAAATCTATCTATATTAAACAAATCATTTAATATGATAACATTTATCCATTCACATAAATAAATAGATATTACAGAAATAAATACTGAAATAATACTTATATTAATATTTATCTTAATAATATTAATTCCTATTATTATAAAAACTATCATATTAATCATAGTATTTACTCCAAAACTAATAGGAAGTAATCTCACTAAGTAAGTTATAACTGCTAAAATCAAACTAGCTACAATAAAGCTTTTCCTAGATATTTTTTTATTTGCAAAAATGTATGCAACCATTACTATCAAAAAAGACTCCGGAATAGTTCTGAAGAAAAACTCCAATGCCGATAATTTTAACATATAGCACATCCTTCCAACAATATCCTTAGGAATATTATACCACGTTATAATAAAAAATAAAATATATGTAAAAAATATATTTAATAGTAAAGTAATTGTTTTTTTATGGAATTATTATAAAAAATCTGATATTTTATTTTATAATGATTGTAATTTTATTCACTATACAAAATAATCCTGTAAAAATATACAATTTTTATTGTATTCATGTATTCTAATCATTATTTCTAGATATATATAATTTATTATGTTTATCTTTGAACTTATCATTAAACTTAAAAAGTACAAATACTATTATCATAAACATAATTAAGGATGGAGTGTCATATATTATTTTTAATATATCATTTTTAAATTTATTTATTTTTAAAATATACATTACTACATAGGTATTTATAAGCTCACAGACTATAATTGATATTATAGATACAAGTATAGAAAGAATTGCTCTATTTATGGATATATTGAGAATGTATACTCCAATTAAAATAAAGATTATACTAATCAATACAGTATGCACCCCAAACATAATGGGTAATAATCTCACTAGATATGTTGAAATAGCTAAAATAATTGTAGCTCCTGCTATTGATTTTTTAGAAATACTCTTATTACAGAATATGCAAGCTACCAATACTATTAAAAAAGATTCCGGTATACCCCTAAAGATAAATTCCATGGGAGTTAATTTTAACATATATATCATCCTTTCAACATAATCCTCACGATAAAGATTTATATATCTTTTACCAAATAATTTTATCTATGGTGATAATTTTAGATGAGTTATACAGGGATGTAACACTATTATCTCCTCATTTAGCAGAATGTAAGTTAGTGCAGAATCTATGCGTAAAATAAAAAACTCTTCTCACGGATTCTTATCCCAGAAGAGTTTTATACATTATTATTTGTATATAGATACATTTTTTATTGTATAAATTATTATAAAGTCATCAATACAAAATTCTTCCATCCTTCAATAAATTATACAATATTTTTAAAATATTTCAAACATTTTTTTGTAAATTTTTATATAATTCATTATTCTTCATCATAGATATCTAAAAACGAATGCTTTTCGCCATTCTTCTCCCAACCTACAATGGAATTCAAGTTCACATTTTGTGCAGATTGAAAAATAGACTTATCCACATCTCTAAAATTCTTTTTTAATTCACCTATCAAATCTTTAACTTCTTTTCTTTTACTGGAGGTTTTTTGTGCTGCTACTATACATCCACAATTCATAGTAGCTAATCCATTATTCCTTACAAATTTTTTAATATCATCTTCTTCAATATAATACAAAGGCCTTATTAATTCCATATCTTTAAAATTTGTAGCCTTTAATTTTGGCTTCATAGTTTTAAAATTACCTGAATATAAAACATTTAGCATAGTCGTTTCTATAACATCATTAAAATGATGTCCTAATGCCAATTTATTACATCCTAATTCTTTGGCTTTATTGTAGAGCGCTCCCCTTCTCATTCTTGCACACATATAGCAAGGATAGTCTTTAGCTATATTTTCTACCACTTCAAATATACCAGACTCAAAAAGATGTACAGGAATATTTAGATATTCACAGTTGTTAAGTAGTAATTCTCTATTACTTTCGTGAAAACCAGGATCCATGGCGATAAATTCTAATTCAAAGTTTATCTGAGGATGATTTTTCAATTGTTGAAATAATTTTGCCATAAGCAAGCTGTCCTTCCCGCCAGAAACAGCCACTGCAATCTTATCTCCTTCTTCCACCAATTTAAAATCCTTAATTGCTCTTACAAATTTCGTCCATAAATACTTTCTATATCTTTTAATAATACTTCTCTCTATTTCCTTTAGCGGTTTTCTTTCACATAACGGTATTAATAATTCACAACCGCTTCCTGCAATACTACTCATATCCACACCTCATTTTATTCTATTAATACTATTCATTTTAAGTATTATTAAAATATTTTTCAATATTATTTTTCCGTTAAATATTCTATATAAATTTAAATTGTGTTACATCAAAAAGTCCTTTATCTGTAATTCTTATCTCTGGTATCACAGGTAAAGCCAAAAAAGATAATGTAATAAATGGATCTATATTTTTATTGATTCCAAGTTTTAAAGCCTCTTCAAGCATTTTATTCAAAGTTGTTTCCACATATTCAGAACTCTTATCACTCATTAGTCCTGCTACTGGAAGCGGCAGAGTTCCTTTAATTTTTCCATTACTTACAACAGTATAACCACCATTTACTTTTTTAATCTCATCAATAGCCAATAACATATCTCTATCATTATCGCCTATTACAATCAAATTATGAGAATCATGAGCCACGGTACTGGCTATAGCCCCATTTTTAATATTAAAATTACTCACTATACCAAGCCCTATATTTTTTGTAGCTTTATGCCTCTCTATTACTGCTATTTTTGAAAATAACTCATCAGCTACAAAATTACCTTCTAATGTTTTTACCTTTAACTCTCTCTTTTTTGTAATCAACTCATGAGGCAAAAGTTCTATAACTTCAGCTGTATTATTTTCAATCTTTATTTTCAAATCTTCAATAGTTATATTTTGCAATCTTACAGTGTTAAGTACATTATTGTCATCTATTTTTATATTTATTTTTGTACAAACTTTTTTATTTTCATAAATAACCTTTCCACGATAAAATACTTTATCTATACTTAGGTCTTGTAAGTTATTTAATATCAATATATCTGCGGAATATCCAGGAGCTACAGCACCTAACCTTTTTAATTTATAGCACTGAGCAGAATTTATTGTAGCCATACATATAGCATCTATTGGATTTACTCCATACTTCACTGCTTTTTTTATATTGTAACTTATATGGCCTTCTTTTCTTATGTCTTCCAAATGTTTATCATCCGTACAAAAAATACACCTTTCAAAACTCATATGATGTTTAATAAGTCCCTCCACTAAATTTTTAAGATTTCTAGCCCCAGAACCCTCTCTTATTTGAAGATACATTCCAAGCCTTAATCTTTCTAAAGCCTCCCCTATAGTGGAACATTCATGATCTGTCATAATACCAGCAGTCCTATAGGCATTTAGTGCCTCTCCTGTAAGATTTGGAGAGTGACCATCAATAATCTTGTTATCAAATAAATCAATTTTTTTCAACATTTTTTCATGGCCGTTAGTTACAGCCGGATAATCCATAACCTCTCCAAGACCTAATATTTTATCATTTGATAAAAATGGTTCAATAAGTTCCGCTGTTAAATCTGCTCCATTATTCTCAAAAGATGTACTTGGTACACTGGAAGGCATCATATAATATATATTTAATGGCAGCCCTTTTGACTGATTAAGCATAAAATTTATTCCATTGATTCCACAAACATTAGCTATCTCATGGGGATCTGCTATAAGCGTTGTAGTTCCGTGGGGAATTATTGACTTTGCAAACTCTCCAGGAGTTACCATAGTAGACTCTATATGCATATGGCTATCTATAAATCCAGGGCAGACATATTTACCCTCAGCATCTATTTCCCTAACCCCGGAATAATTACCTATACCTACAATTTGATCCTTATAAATTGCTATATCTCCCTTTATTATTTCCTTTGTAAACACATTAACTATATTTGCATTTTTAATAACTAGATCTGACTTTTCCCTTTTCATAGCTATATTTATTCTATGTCTTTTTAAATTTACGCTCATGTATTACTCCTTTCTCAATATAATTGATGTAATATAAAATTTTATTGAAACTTCTCGTACAAACTGATAAAATCTTTAATGACAGTTCGAAAGCCTCCTGTCATTAAATAAAACTACGGCATTAAAAAATATAAATAAAATAGGTAGTTATGGGATTTTATAATCTAATATGC
Organism: Clostridium pasteurianum DSM 525 = ATCC 6013; assembly: GCF_000807255.1. Lineage (NCBI taxonomy): Bacteria > Bacillati > Bacillota > Clostridia > Eubacteriales > Clostridiaceae > Clostridium > Clostridium pasteurianum. The sequence goes on from NZ_CP009268.1 coordinate 3,570,320, forward strand.
ACTAATGCTGTAATTTCTAAATTTAAAAGGCTTACTAAAAAAGTGGAGGATAAATATGAAAAATTTTTTTCAAACAAGAAATCTAGTAAGAACAGCAATGACAGCAGCAATTTATGGTGCATTAACCATAGCAATCTCATCTTTAAGTTATGGACCAATTCAGCTAAGATTTACAGAAATTATGGTACTGTTAGCTTTTATAGATTATGGCTACATACCAGGACTGGTACTTGGCTGTGTAATAGCAAATATATTTAGTCCAATGGGGCTTGTAGATATGGCTTTTGGAAGTATTGCAACTCTTATATCCGTCTTTTTAATAAGCAAAACTAAAAATCTATTAATGGCAACAATATATCCTTCTATTGTCAATGGTATAGTAATTGCTTTAGAACTACATTTTATATTAAATTTGCCACTTTTATTGAGCTTTGGAGAAGTAGCTTTAGGAGAATTCATAGTTGTAACTTGTCTAGGCTATCCTATTTTTAGAACTATATTAAAAAATACAAAGTTGGTAAAATCACTAAAGTTCTATTAAAAATATAATTATAAGTGCATGACATTTTATAAAACATGCCATGTACTTATAATCTTTTAATACATTAGTAATTTGATTATAACTATATATTTTTATTAATATATAACTTAACATAAACCTCTTTATCTACTATGTTTAAATCTATAATTTGGATACCGGAAAAATTTTTCAAAAGGAATTTATTCGCCTTCACAATAACCACTTTATTGTGTATATATATAAAATTGTCACCATCCGTTTTCTTTAAAAAACCCATAAACATATTTATAATATTATCATTAGAATTTAAAGTGAAATAAATCTTGCCCTCTTTAAATTTATTAAAAACAAGAATGACCTTAATACTAGGTAAAAATCCTATGCCAACGGTTATTTCAACTTCTTTATCATTAATAGCGCCTAAGCTTCTTATCCTCTTTTTATCGTAATCCGCATTCTTTTCAATTAAAGTTAAAACCTCATCCATAGAAATATTTAAACGTGCCATTAATATAATACTCCCTACATATTATTTATACATTATTATATAATATGATTGTATCACACATATTTGTCTTTATATTAGTTATTTTTAGAAATATTATTATTTCTTCCTATAAGAACAATATTTTTCCACTTACCCTTTCTAAATCTTATTATATATAAAATTCCCCTCACAAACCAATCTGTATACATTCCAATCCAAACTCCTATTAGTCCTAATCCCAGCGGAATCCCAAGTACATATCCAAAAGTAATTCTAAATATCCACATACCTATAATAGAGGTAATCATGGTATATTTGGCATCCCCTGCCCCTTTAAGACCAGCAGGCAAAACAAAAGAAATTGCCCAGAGGCACATAGCTAAACCATTTATTATTAAAAGCTTAGTAGTTAGATTTATAATCTCCAAATTTTGAGTATAAAGAGATGAAATTATTTTAGAAAAAGGTATAAATATTATACCTACTGATATTAATGCTAACGTAGAAAGCTTTGTCATATATAATAAGCATCTTTCAGCCTCCTCTATTTTTCTTCTGCCCATATATTGTCCAACTAGTGCAGTAGCTGCTATACTCAATGCATTACCTGGTATATTAAGCATATTACTTACAGAAACTGCTATGGCATTGGACGCTATAGCTATAGTACCTATATCTACAATATATACTTGCGTAATTAATTTTCCACAATTAAAAAGTAATGATTCTACACTTGCAGGAATACCTATGCTGAAAATTGGTTTTAATAGCTGTTTGTTAAATTTAAATTCAGTTAATTTAGTTAATTTTATTATTTTTGTTCCCCTCAAAAGAACCAGTAAAACGGTTATTGCTCCTATTATTCTGGCAAAGGCAATTCCAAGAGCAGCACCTTTTATTCCTAACCCTGGAGTATTTATTTTAATAATGCCATCATCAATATTTATTCCATATATAAGTATAAAACTTAAAATTACATTTATAAAATTCATAAATATACTTATTTTCATTGGGGTTTTACTATCACCAGCACCCCTTAATATTCCATTGCATATTAAGTTCAAAGCTATAAGAGGATAAGTTAAAAGTGTTATACCCAGGTAAGTATAAGTATCTCTTATAACTTCACCCTCAGCTGAACCAAAAAGCAAAGATATAAGCAGATTACGAGATATCCATGTAATTAAGGTTATTCCAAAGGATATTAAAATTCCTGAATATAAAACTTGTTTCATAGATTCATTTGCAAGTTTATCATTTTTTTGTCCAATAAATTGAGCAACTACAACCGTCCCTCCTATTGCCAGTGCTGAAAAAAATGCAATAAATATATTATTTATTGAATCTACCATTCCAATTGCAGATACTGCCTCTTTTCCTATATTACCTGCCATCATGGTATTAATCATTCCCATAGACATTACAAATAACTGCTCTGTAAATATAGGTATTGTCAGATTAAATACATCTTTTCTTATAAATCTTACAGATTTCAACTTAAGTCATCTCTTTTCCCTTAAATATTAATATATTTTAAATTATGACTATTGATGTATACGTTTTAGCAAAATACATCCAAAAAATAAAGCGTTATTTTTAGGATAAATCAAACTATTATAAAATTCAATATATAAATAATACAAAAAACTGGAACAAAATAAGAATTAATGCATATGATAGTAATAATTGCTTTAATTGAAAGGGTGGTAAATTTGAAAGTTATAATTATTGGCGGCGGCTGGGCTGGTTGTGCAACAGCTATTACAGCCAAAAGAGCAGGTGCAGATGTAAGTCTATACGAAAGGACTGACTTATTACTGGGTCTAGGAAATGTAGGCGGAATAATGAGGAACAACGGAAGATATACAGCCGCTGAAGAACTTATAAACTTAGGTGCAGGAGATTTAATCCACATAACAGATAATAATGCCACACATAAAAATATTCACTTTCCATCTCATGAACATGCCTGGCCCTATAATGTAAATAATATTGAACCAGAAGTAAAAAAACATTTAATTAATTTGGGAATAGATATAAATACATTATCTAAAGTTGTAAAGATAAAAAAACTTGAAAATAAAATTCTAAGTATAAAACTTGAAAATGGAAATTTTATAGACGGCGATGTATTTATAGATGCTACTGGTTCCACAGGTGGTATGAATAATTGTTATAAATATGGCAATGGCTGTGTAATGTGCATACTAAGATGCCCTACTTTTGGCGGCAGAGTAAGCATTAGTGCTCTAGCTGGAGCAAAAGATATAGTATCGGAAAGAGAGGATGGCAGCTTTGGTGCCTTTAGCGGCTCCTGTGAAATATCAAGAGAAAGTATATCTAAGGACTTATTAGATAAGCTTGATAAGGATGGAGTAGTAACACTTAAAATTCCAAAAGAGGATATTAATCTTGAAAAGTTAAAGTTAAAGGTCTGCCAGCAATATGCCCTTGAAGAATTTGCTGAAAATTTGGTATTGTTAGATACAGGACATATAAAGCTTATGACTCCCTTTTATCCACTGGATAAATTGAGAAAAATTAAAGGTTTGGAAAAAGTAAGATTTACAGACCCTTATTCAGGTGGAAAAGGTAATTCCATAAGATACTTAACAGCTGCTCCAAGAACTAATGATTTAAAAGTTGTAGGTATAGATAATCTATTTTGTGCAGGTGAAAAGTCCGGTTTTTTTATAGGACATACTGAAGCTATGTGTACTGGTTCTTTAGCTGGCCATAATGCAGTTAGATATTTAGCCAAATTACCCCCTTTAATACTGCCAAATTCTACTGCTATAGGAGATATAATTTCCTATTCAAATTATAGAGTAAACAATACGGCAGATGGCAAAAAAATCAAATTCACTTTTTCTGGAGCAGAATATTTTGAAAGAATGAAAAAACTAGGACTTTATTCTACTGACAATAAAGAAATAAAAAATAGGATAGACAAATTAGGACTTACAGAACTTTATAATAATAAATTACTACACAATTAAGAATTATTTTTATATTTAATTCACAGCTTATTTATACACAATGGAGGTAAGAGACGAAACAAACATCAAAGTGTAAAGTTCAAAGAACAAATATCAAATAAAAATATTTTTCTTCCGTTACACTACAGAAAAATTTTCAAGTTTTAGTTCGTCTTTTTCTCCATTGACATAAAAAGAACGTACATAGATTTGATTTACACAAATCTATGTACGTTCCCTTAAAGTCAATAGCTTTAACAGTGCCTTTATTAATATATTATATTTTCATCTGAGTCATCCTCTTTATAACCCTGTCTTTTGACTCACATATTAAGCTTAACTCTCCATCTTCTATTTTAGTTTTTAAAACTACAGTATGCCCCCATAATTCATATATATATTTTATAGTAGATTCAGCATAACCCATATTAAGTTCTCTTCCATCAAAAACATGTTCAAGAGTCAATGTCTTATCTCGTATAGACATATCTGTTATTCTAATATAAGGAATCATCCCCATACCACAGGAACTGCAAAGAGTATTTCTTATATTTATCCACCCTTTATCGTCTGGAATATCCTTTATTACATAGTTTTCATTTTCTTTTGCATATTCAAATAAATTGAGGTCATAGCAAAGTTCCTTTGTTAGGTATCTTCTTATAAAGGATTCATCTCTTTCAAGTTTTCTTACTTCAAATATCTTCTCTTTTCCATATTTTTTGTGTAAATATTCAAACATTTTAAATCCTATAAAATAAGGATTTATAAATCCTATACCAGGTGCGATAACATCATTATGGCGTTTTATGAATTCTAGATATAGTTTATCAGGAAGATTCAGCTTTTTTAAAATATTATAATGACAATAACTTGCCCATCCTTCATTCATAATTTTAGTCTCTATTTGTGGTATAAAATAGGATGTTTCTTTACGTACTACCTGAAGCAGATTTTTTTCCCATTCGCTTAAGTCTCCGTATCTTATGATAAAATATAATAAATCATCTTCTGTCTCAAGAGGTATTTTACTTATATCAGGAGCCTCATCTTTTTTATAAGGCTCCAATATACTTCTATTAGTATTTTTATTAGTATACTCCTTTATTATTCTTCTTTTAAGCTCCTCATCAGTTATTCTCTTTTCTCCTACAACTCTTGAAGTCTGAAGCTTAATAGCATGAGCAGCATCCAGTATCCTTTCAACACTCTCATATCCAATACTTGGATCTTTTATATAACTTCTTACCATATCCGCATCAGTCTTAAACATTTCAACGGTATAATCTGCTCTGGTACCCTCTGCAAAAAGTCTGTTATTTTTGAAAAAATCATTATGACCATATACATGTGCCATAGTTAATATCTGTAATAGTAATGTATTCTCTTTCATCAAATAGGCAATACAAGGATCTGAATTTATAACCATTTCATAGGGAAGACCACTTAAATTATAACTGTAAGTAGTACTATTTTTTTCATATGCTTTTCCAAAACTCCAATGAGGATATCTAGAAGGCATACCAAGGTATGCTTCATAGGCAAGCATATCTTTATATCCTATTATTTCAAATTCCTGATCATAATAGTCAAGTCCAATATCATCTACTATATTTTCAATTTTCTTATTCCAATCTTCTAAACTAGCTACAGTATATTCCAAATATATCACCTCACTTGTTCCTTTTTCAGCATATCTTTAAGCGCAGTCCATAAATCATTTTTCTGCTTAATGGATACAGCAACAAAATTCTTATTTGGAACTTCCTTTACAAGTTTTTCTTTTATATTAGTGGAATAATATCCACTCATAATCTCTGCATATCCAAACATATTGCATACTTCGGAAAGTTTCTTTGAAGCTGCAACTGCTCTAGCATTATCTTCTGTCCAGTTGTCACCATCACTAACATAGAAGGTATATATATTCCAATTAGATGGATTATATCTTTTGTCTATAATATCCAATGCCATATTTAACCCACTGGATATATAGGTACCACCAGACTCTACCTTATGAAAAAATTCAAATTCATTTACCTCTTTTGCTACTGTTGAATGTGCCACAAAGGCTATTTCTACGTTGGAATATTTTGTTCTTATAAACTGAGATAGAATGAAAAAGAAAGATCGCGCCAAATATTTCTTTGTATTATCCATGGATCCAGAAACATCCATAACACATATAATTACTGCATTGCTTTCCCTTTTAAAAGTTTTTTTTATTCTATAATATCTTAAATCTTCATTTCTAAAAGGAAATCTCACTATTTCTTCATCGATGTTTTCTTCTCTCAGTGCTCTTTTCTTTCCCTGCTGTCTTTTTAATTTTTCTACAACTGTTTTCTTTTTTGCAAGACGAGGATTGATACCATGCCTTTGATATCCAGCCTTTTTTGTTCCATTTTCAGTTAGCACTTTTGCATATTTCTTTTTATCCATTTCTGGTAGTTCTAAATCATTAATAAGATAATTCATTACATCTTCTAAAGTAATTTCTGTTTCGTAGATATCTTCCCCTTCTTCATTACCAGCACCTTTGTTACCTTTACCTCCGCTTTGAGAGCCATCTTTTCCTATGACCTGCCCTCTCCTTTCACTTCCATCACCACTGCCAACTCCAGGTGCATTTTTTCCGTATATAAACTGGTATTCTTTTATTCCTCGTATAGGTATTTTTATTTTTTTATCTTTCGTCTGTCCTATTATACTCTCTTCTGAAAGTATATCCCCAAGATTTTCTTTTATAGACTTTTCAACAAGCTGACGATGTCTTCTTCTGTCCTCCACTGCTCTATCATGACCTAAAGGAGTTGAATTATGATCTCTGAATAATGCCATAATATCAATCCTTCCATAAATTGTTCGCAGCGTATTTCAATACTACATCACAGCAATGATCACAATATCCATTTTCCTTCATCTGTTGCACCATAGCATTATATTTTTCATCCTGCTCTTTATCTCTCACTCTTGACTTAGTTATTATTCGTGACAAATCTTTAACCGAAGTAGTTAATTTCTTCTCTATAGCTTCCTTTAAAGGTTCATACGCAGTATAATCAATTTTTCCGCCATTTCTTACTACATAGAACATATAGGAAGTAACATCGCTTCTAAAACCTTTAGCTGAATTCTCTGAAATTCCAATTTGCTCTTCTATTGATCTCATGAATTTTTCATCTGGCTGAAGCTCTTCACCTGTAGATTTATCTTTAAGTTTTGTTTTATTTACATAAGCTTCTGCATTATCCAAGTAATTATTGAATAAACTTTCTGCCTGTTCCCTGAAGCTATTTATAAATGCCTTTGTAACTTCCTTCTCCAAAGTCTTATTATATTCTTTTCTAATAGTATCTTGTATAAATCCTAAATACTTTTTCTTTTGATCTTCTGCTATATCTAAATCTTTAACAGATTTAATTATACTCTCCATAATACTTAAGGGATTTATGCATTCATGTTCAGAAACTGAAAGAGCATTATCTATTGCTTTTATTATGAATCTTGTTGATATACCATGCATACCTTCGTCAAGTCCAGCTTCTTCTCTAAGTTCAGAAATATCTATTTTTTTAGTAGTTCCCTTCTCTACAATATCCTCTCCGTTATATATTTTAAGTTTTGTGAGTGGATCTGCTTTATTTGAAGGTTTCAATCTACTTAATATAGCAAATTCAGCAGCTGTTTCTATGGTATGCGGAGCTATATGAGCCTTAAATTTACTCTTTTTCAGTATTTTATTATATATTTTTACTTCTTCATTTAACTCCAAGCAATAAGGCACTTCAACTTTTACAATTCTATCCAATATAGCTTCATTGGTATGATCTGATTTAAATCTATTCCACTCAGCTTCATTGGAATGGGCAAGAATTATACCATCAAAATATATCATTGAACCTTTTCCTGGTGATGGTACAGATTTTTCTTGTGTAGCAGTTATAATAGTATGCAGATACTCTACATCATTCTTAAATACTTCTATAAATTCTACAAGTCCTCTATTACCAACATTAAAAGCTCCATTTAAAGAGAATATTCTAGGATCATCTTCTGAGTACATATCCATTTTGGATATATCCACTGAACCTGTCAAAATAGAAGTATCCTGATTATTAGGATCTACTGGTGGTACAACCCCTATCCCTTTTCGTGATCTTATTGAAAAATTACTAGTTTCCACAGGGAATTTTTCATACTGACCATCATATTCATGTAATAATTTATATTTACATGCAGGGCATAAATCACCTTCAATTTCTATTCCTAAAAGTTCTTCAAATTTTTCTCTAAGATGATTTGGTATTAAGTGCAAAGGTTCTTCATGTAAAGGACAATCCTTTAAATGATATACAGGCGGAGCTGATTCTAAGGACTTTTTAAGAGCTTCTACTAAAGAAGATTTTCCTGCTCCTACTGGTCCAACTAGATATAATACCTGTCTTGATTCTTCACCCTTCATTGCAGCAGAATAAAAATAATTTACTATTTTCATAATAACTTTATCTATGCCAAAAAAGTCATCTTTAAAAAAATTATATTTTTTGATAACATCATTGCCATATATTTTTCTTATTCTAGGATTTTCTTCTGGCTTCAATACTTCAAAACCACGTCTCATAATTATGTCATACAACCTTTTATGAGATAATTTAGCTACGTCTGGATCCTTTTTAACAATATCAAGATAATCCAAAAATGTTCCTTTAAATTTTATGTTATTTCTACCTTCTCTGTCATTTTTTATTAAGTCTTTAAATTCCATACTGCACCCCCTGAAACAAATTTATATTTAATCATGTATAGTCTTTTAATTACTTGTTTATAAAATATATATGTTACTACCCTGCCATAACATGATAAATAATTAAAAAAAAACGTATTAGATTTTTTCTAATACGCTCTTAAACAAGTTATCTCTAGGTAAATCCAGAAAAATATAAATTTATATTAATATTCTTCAATAGTATTTTTACTTTTATTTTCGCTATCTTCTTTGCCGGAATACAACCTTACGGCAGTTATTATAGCTCCTATACTGCACAATACTGCTGCTCCAATAAATACATACTTCATACCATAGATAAATACATCATTTCTTCCCTCTATATAATTTGTAACTCTGTATCCTATTTTATAGCTCATTCTATTATATAAAATTAAAGTAGCTAATGAAACTCCAAGAACCATTCCTAAATTTCTCACAAATGCATTTATACTGCCAGCTATACCTAGCTTATTTTTACTTACAGTAGACATAACTAGAGAATTATTAGGTGATTGAAACATACCATTTCCTATAGTCATAATAGCTATAAACATAGCTGTAATAATCAAACCTGAATTTTCATTTAAATTAGACATCAATATAAAACCTAAGCTCATAAATATAAGTCCAATAAAAGTAAGAAATTCTGAGCCTATCTTATCCGATAGATAACCGCTTACAGGAGCAACTATAGATAAAATTATTGGTGAAATCATCATAAATAAACCAGTTATAGCCGGTGATAATTTTAGTACATCTTGAAAATAAAAAGGTAAAATAATAGTCATTGCACTAAGAGCTATAAATGATACAAATCCACAAAATATACTTAAGGAAAATAAATTGTTTTTGAAAATACTCAGTTGAAGTAATGGAAGTTTTACTATATTTTCAACAATTATAAATAGTATTAAAGATATTATAGATATTATGAACCCAATAATTATTATAGGATGATTATATCCTGTATTTTGCCCATGAACTAATGCCCCAAATAGAGTTACTATACTTATTACGAAAAAAGCTGCCCCTTTAATATCCAATCTTTCATTTAATTCCGCTGTACTCTTAGGAAATATTTTCATCGAAAGTATGAAAGTAACTATACCTATAGGTACATTTATTAAAAATATGTACTTCCAACTTAGTACGGATAAAATAAATCCTCCTATAGGCGGTCCTACCATTGCTCCTAAGGCTACAAATGTTCCAATTGTTCCAAGTGCTCTACCCCTTTCATTAGATGGGAACACATGAGTTGCAATTCCCTGACTATTAGACATGGTAGCCGCTGCTCCTATGGCCTGAATTCCCCTTGCCATAACTAATATAAGAAGAGAATTTGTCATACCACATAAAAAAGATCCGATGGTAAATAAAATTATTCCCAATTGAAATATTTTAGTTTTGCCTTTAATGTCCCCTAATCTTCCGAATATAAGAATCGTAGCAGATATGACTATCAGATAGCTGGTAACTACCCATTCAATAGATGCCATATTCACACCAAGTTCTTTAGACATTACAGGTAAAGCTACATTTACAATACTTGCATCTAAACAACACATAAAAGTATTTAATACTACTGTAAGCAGTATTAACCATCTATTCTTATTTAGAACACTTTTATTTTTCAAAATTCCTCAGTCCTTTCTACACATCTTCCTTTATATTTTCTAGCATTTACTAATACTTTATTTAAAAATTCAATTCCTATTTTTTTTTCTTCCTCACTACATCCATCCACTATAATAGATATCCAATTATTTATAATAACAAGAATTTCAGGAACAATACTTTTTCCCTTATCCGTTAAAAATAATTTATAAGCTCTTATATCCTCTTTATTTTCTCTTTTATATATGTATCCCAATTCTATAAGCTTTTTAATAGCTCTAGCAGACATGGCTTTATCTACATTTATTTCTTTACTTATTTCATTTTGACTTATTGCAGGCTTTCTGCTCAGTATAATTAAATATGGATATAGTCCTGTGCTCAATTTGAATTTTTCAAGTCTTTTATCCATGTAACACTGGGTAATTCTATATATTTTTGCATTAAATTTAATCAAAGATGTTATTTCATCATTCATATATGGTATCCTTTCTTATAACTCGTTAGATATATAATATATCATTATAGTTGAGTAGTCAACTATCAATACAATTTAAACTTTAATTTACAATTGTAGGATATGTCCATCAAGTTGATATTAAAAAGATTATAGGAGTTTAATGATGAAAAGAATATAGAGAAACCACTAGGATTTGCCAATATTTTATCAAGGGTTATTTATTGTATAAAATTATATTATGACTTCATTATTGTACACTTAAAAATTAAAGTGATAATATTAAAAATTGTATTATAAAAGTTAATATAATTTGAAATAGATGTTAAGATTTGGCAAACATATCCGATAAATTAAATAAAAAATATGGGAGGAATTGATTAATGTTGAGATTGAATAATAATATATATTCACAGCTTAATAGAAATATATATTACAATTTTAGAAGTCAGCAGTTGAAATTAATACAATCTTTAAATAATTTGGCTAAAAGAAGTTTAAATAATAATTCATCTTCAGACAGTATATCCATTGATACTGGAAAACAACTTATTGCAAATAGACAACAGCTTTCATCCCTTACAGAAGTACAAGGCAAGAATATTCAGCAGTTTACTGCAAATAATAATGTGCTTAATTTGAATAAAGGTTCTTTTTATAAGCTGCAGACAAGTTCTGGTACAACATCCATATTTACAGTTGGTGATAATGGCAATGTTTATATGCCTTTTTCTCAACTTGGCTTAGATAGCGATTTGACCTTACCATCATCAGACTACGGTGAAATAAGTAAAACATCGAGACTGATTTCAAGCCTTGCAAAAGATAAAACTGCTTTTCTTGTTCGTACTGGTGGATATAGTAATACTGAAATTAAAGATATATTGAATAATGTTGGTATTAAGCCAGGATGGTTTCAAGTTAATAGCGATGGAAATTCCAATAAGTTTTATTTAACAGATAATGGACTTATATATCCAGAATATCAGGTTGAAGCTGAAAGACGTGCATTTAATCAAGTAAATTGGTTTAAAGATGGATATACAAGTAACTCTGTATTTGTAATTGAAGGAAAAGAGTATAAATTAGATGGAAATGGTCACTTAAATGTTCCAGAAGGTGTTGGATGTCTTTCGGATAATACTAAATTTATTAAATAAATGTTTTTATGCATTGGGTTTTAAATAAAAGTAAGCCTATTTTGGTAAATACTAAATTTTAGGGTATATCTAAGGTTCAAATAATACTTTAAGTAGGTTTGAATAATTGATACACCATTTTTATAACACATCCATTATATTATCTCTACAATTTATCGCTTTAATATACATATAACCATCCTCTATTGAAATCACCGAAGCAGTTCCATGCATTATTTTAAACCTATAAAAATAATCATATTGATTAAAAACCAAAGACAGAGCACAGGCAATTACTCCACCGTGGGTAACCACAAGTATATCTCCTCTCTTACTGCTTACCTCTTCAATAAAGGCTTTAGTCCTATTAAAAACCTCTATTAAGCTTTCTCCTTTAGGTATTTTATAATTCAACGTATCTTTTACCCAAGCTTTGCTTTCCCTAGCATATTTGCTTTCTATTTCACTATAGCTTAAACCTTCAAATATTCCAAAATTCATTTCAGAAAGCCTGCTATCTATTTTATAATTTTCATCTAACAATTCTGTGGTCTTGACAGCTCTTTTTAAAGGACTACTGTAAACTTCATGAAATTTTATTTTTTGCAGATACTTTTTTATACTCTTTATTTCTTCTATTCCCTTCTGAGATATTTCTGAATCAATTACACCTGCATATACATGTTTATGATTTAATTCAGTACTACCATGTCTTACAAAAACTATATTCATCTCATTAATACAAGAAATACTGTAAGAGCAACTATCTCACTTAGTTCGCAATTAGCCCCATACACATCTCCTGTAACTCCTCCTATTATTTTATAGGAATACTTCATAAACATCAGTGAAAAAATAATTGCTGCAAATAATGCTATCAAAAAAGCATATTTACTAATAATCACTCCAATAATAATCAATATTAAAAGCGTTACAGCAAAATATAATTTTGAGTTTTTACTCATAAATATCTCTCCCATACCACCTGGTCTTGCAGACTTTCCAAAGGAAAGAAGCATTGCAATCATAGTTCTCCCTATAGCACAGGATAAAATAAGTGCTGGTATTGCTGCTTCTATAGTCATGCTTTTTAACAAAACATATTTAAACAATATATCAAATACTATGGAAATAACTCCAAAGCTTCCAGCTCTGCTGTCCTTCATAATTTCAAGTACTCTCTCTCTACTCCTTGAAGAGAAGAATCCATCGCAGGTATCAGAAAGTCCATCCATATGAAGTCCTCCAGTAACTATTATAAGACTTAAAACTGCCCCAGCAGCTGCAAAATCCTTATTAAAAAAACTCAATAAATAATATACTATAGCTGCTATTCCACCTATTATCATTCCTATTATAGAAAAAAAAGCAGGAGTTTTTGCAAGAATTTTCTTCTGAAAATCCACCTGTATATTTACTGGCAGTCTAGTTAGAAATTGAAGTCCCAGTATAAATGCTTTAAGCATATTATTTTATCCTCCTTGGTATGCCGCAGGTTACAAGATAGACTTCTGTAGAAAGTTTAGCAATTTTTTGATTTATCCTTCCAATTATATCTCTATAAACCCTAGCCAAATGATTTTCCGGAACTATAGAATATCCCACTTCATTTGTAACCATAACAATATTTCCATCTATAGCTTTAATTTTATCTATTAAAGATTTTATTTCTGTCATAATCGTGTTTTCCACTTCTCTTTGTTTCTCAGGTGAAATAATTTCGCAATCTTTAGTAATATCAAACATAATATTAGAAGTAAAAACTGTGATACAATCTAGAATATAATTTTTTTTGTCCACCACCGCATTTTTTATATTATAATTACCTTCATAAGTAATCCATTCACTAGGTCTTGACTTTCTATGTAATTCAACTCTTTGTTTCATTTCTTCATCATATATTTTTGCCGTAGCTATATAGACAACTTCCTTGGTTCCACTAAACAAAGATTCAGCAAAGCCACTTTTTCCACTTCTTGCTCCCCCTGTTACTAATACTATCTTTCCCATTTAATCACCTTATATCTATTAAATAATCTGTTTCCATTTTCAATTCTTCAAAAGTTTTCATATTATTAATCACAGCCAGTGCTGATTCTATTATATTAAAAGCCAGTGGACATCCTGAACCTTCTCCTAGTCTCATTTCCATATGTAAAAATGGCCTCATATTAAGCTCCTTCATTATATATTCAGCTCCAGGTTCCATTGACAGATGAGATGGAAACATAAATTCTCTGGCATTTTTATTCAATCTATAAGCACAAAGTGCAGCTACAGATGATATAAGACCATCTATGACAATTGGTACTCTATTCTTTGCTGCTCCTAAAAAACATCCACATAATCCAGCAATGTCAAATCCACCTACTTTTGATATTACATCTAATATATCATCTTTATCCGGATTATTAAATTCTATAGACTTTTTTATAACATTTTTCTTATTTTCAAGCATTTTATCAGTAATACCAGACCCTTTACCGCATAAATAGTCTGGATCCATATCTAAAAGTACACTTAATACTGCTGTACTGGTAGATGTATTTCCAATTCCCATTTCTCCTGTACCAAAAAGGTTATAGCCTTTCTTTACCAAATCATCTACTATTTCTATCCCAACTTCTATAGCCTTTATGGCTTCTTCTTTAGTCATTGCCGGACCCTTTTTCATATTTTTAGTGCCATAGGCAATTTTTTTATTTATTACATGCTTATTGTTAAAATCATAGTCCACCCCTATATCTACAATGGTTATATCTGCTTTTGCCTGGGAAGAAAGGACACATACTCCCGATAGACCTTTAGTGAAATTCTCTGTTACAACGGCTGTTAAATTTTTAGGACAGGAACTGACACCTTCTTCAATTACTCCATTGTCGGCACACATTATTATTGTATTTTTCTTTTTTATATTATTATTTATCTTACCAGTTATCCCGGCCATCCTCCAAGATATTTCCTCTAGTTCGCCAAGACTACCAATAGGTTTTGCCAAAGAATCCAATCGCTTCTTGGCTAAAACAATTTTGTCATCATACAATGGTTCTATATTCTCTAATGTTCCATTAAATAAATCCATAAATCCCCCAAATAAGATATTTAATTTTAACATCTTATATTTCTAACATAAATTGAAATTTACACAGTGTCAATATAAATAATTTTGTTTATATGTATATAAGAAACCACATACCTTATACAATTCTTTCAGATAAATAACAATCTAAATTGTAGTTTACTAAGATTCACTATTATCTGATTATATGCACATTAATATTTTAATGTCAATACAAAACTTTACATTTTCTATAAAGCTCTTACCATGTTAAAATTCTTAATATTGTAGTATAATTAAATTATACAATATGTTAATAATCAAATTAATATCTACAGTATTATTATATAATCAACAATAATATTGATAATTTGTTAAAGGATTGGAGATGAAATAAATGAATATTAAAGCTATTGCACCAAAATATAAGGATTATATAGTAGAATTGAGAAGACATTTTCATAAATACCCTGAACCGAGTCTGCAGGAATTTGAAACTTCAAGAAAAATACGAAGCGAACTGGATAAATTGGGAATATCCTATAAAATATCCAGCAATACCGGTACAGGTATACTTGCAACCATCGAAGGTGGAAAAAAAGGTAAAACTATTGCTCTTCGTGCTGATATAGACGCCTTGCCTATTACCGAGTGTAACCTTATAAATTATAAATCAAAAAATACAGGATATATGCACGCTTGCGGTCATGATGGTCATATGGCTTCACTACTTGGAGCTGCACGAATACTAAAAGAAATACAACCTGATCTTAGTGGAACTGTTAAACTTATCTTTCAACCAGGAGAAGAAGCTGGAAGTGGAGCTAAATCTCTAGTTACCGAGGGCTTTTTAGATGGAGTTGATAGTGTATTTGGTATACATTTAGTTCCCGATATAGATTGTGGTAAAATATCTATTGAAGGTGGCCCTAGAATGGCTTCCTCAGATAAATTTAAAATAACCGTAAAGGGTAAAAGCGGACATGGTGCAAAGCCAAATTTAGCTGTAGATGCCCTAGTTGTAGCATCAGCCATAGTCTTAAATTTACAATCCATTGTAAGTAGGGAGATAGACCCTTTAGAACCAGTGGTAGTAAGTGTAGGTACCATGACTGCCGGAACTCAATATAATGTAATAGCAGATACAGCAGTACTGCATGGTACTACAAGATGTTTTAACAATGAGGTACGAAAAAATATTCCTCATGCTATAAAACGTGTAATTCAAAGTACAGCGAGATCTTATAAAGCCGAAGCAGATCTAGAATATGATTTTACTGTTCCACCAGTAATAAATGATTATACTCTTGCTTTAATGGGTAGACATGCTGTAGAAGAAATATTGTCTATAGATGCCATAGCTGAAAAAAAGACATTTTTAATATCTGAAGACTTCGCTGAATATCTTCAAGAAGTTCCTGGAGTTTTTGCATTAGTTGGTGCAAGAAATACTGAAAAAGATGCTATTTATTCACTGCACAATGACAGATTTAACATTGATGAGGATGCTCTTCAAATAGCTAGCAGTTTATATGCTGAATACGCTTATGAATATTTAGAAAATTCAAAATAGTACAGTTTTGTTGGAAAAGACGAAGCAAGAATCATGTATTCAACTTTCCACCGAGAAAAGTGTTCCGCACTTTTCTCCTATTATCTAATTTTCCATACTATTAACTTGACTAAGATACATATCATAATAAAAACCTTTTTTTTCTATAAGTTCATCATGATTTCCCTTTTCAATAATTTGTCCATTGTCTATGACCATAATAACATCTGCATCTTTTATAGTACTTAATCTATGGGCTATAATAAAACTTGTTCTACCTTCCATCAATTTTGACATTGCCTGTTGTATTTTCATTTCAGTTCTAGTATCTATACTGCTTGTAGCTTCATCCAAAATTAATATAGACGGATTGGAAAGTATGGCTCTAGCAATAGCTAAAAGTTGTCTTTGTCCTTGGCTCAAATTACTCCCACTTTCAAATAATAAAGTATCATAACCTTTAGGTAAATCCCTTATAAAGTCGTCAGCTTTTGCCATAATAGCTGCTCTCCTTATTTGATCATCGGCAGCATCTAATTTTCCATATCTTATGTTTTCCTTTATTGTTCCCGTAAATAAGTAAGTGTCCTGAAGTACCATACCAAAGCATCTTCTTAAACTATCGCGAGTATATTCTCTTATATCTTTGTTGTCTATAAATATTTTACCTGCAGAAACATCATAAAATCTTGTAAGTAAATTCACTATAGTGGTTTTTCCTGCTCCTGTAGGGCCCACTAAAGCAACACTGGTTCCAAATTTTACTTTAAAATTTATATTCTTAAGAATTTTTAAATCTTTACGATATCCAAAACTAACATTTTGAAATATTACATTTCCCTTTGGATTATGTAATATTGTAGCATCTACAGCATCCTCATCTTCATTTTTCTCTTCTAATGTATCAAATACCCGTTCAGCTCCTGCTACAGCAGATTGAAGAGTGTTAAATATACTGGCTAGATCATTTAAGGGCCTTGAAAATTGTCTTGAATAACTTAAAAAACTAGCTATAATACCAATAGTTACAATATTTTTTACTGCAAGAATTCCTCCTACACCTGCAACCACCGCAAAACCAATATTGTTGATTACATTCATTAGAGGCATTAAATATCCAGACCATATTTGTGCTCTTAAAGATACTTTATATAAATCATTATTAATTTCTTCAAATTCTTGTATCTCTCTATTTTCATGATTAAAGGCCTTTACTACATAAATTCCAGAAATGGCTTCTTCTATTTTAGCATTTAACCTTCCCAATTCTTTCTGTTGGTTTTTAAATAAAACATTTGTATTTTTAGCAATAATTCTAGTTAGCAAAAATACTAAGGGAACAGTAATCATACTAGCTAAAGTTAGTAATGGGCTGAGAATAATCATCATAATCAGTGATCCAATTATAGTTATCATACCAGACATAAGCTGTGTAGTTGATTGAGATATAGTACTGCTTACATTGTCTACATCATTAGATACTCTGCTCATAATTTCACCATGAGTATTTCCATCAAAAAATACTATAGGAAGCTTTTGAAATTTTTTAAATAAATCTGCTCTCATATTTTTCACTATATGTTGTGCTGTTCCTGCCATAAGCCATCCTTGAAAAAAAGTTAATACTGCGTCTAAAAAATAAGATATTATTAATGCAAGTAAAATAATTTTAAGTATTTTAAAATTAACTTTGCCATCAATAGGTATAGTATCAATAGCCCTTCCTATTAAATAAGGAACCAATAATGTAATTATGGCATCAACTATTGTAATAAAAAATACAATTAATAATAGTTTTCGTTGTTTTCCGAAATAATACCATAGTCTTTTTAGAGTTTCTTTAAATTTTTTTGGTTTCTCTACAGGACCTTTACTTCTTCTTATTCTGCTTCGTCCACTGATGCGGGACATATTAATATTTTCTTTTGAATATTTGCTGTTATTTTCTGACAATAGATATCATCTCCTTTCCCATTTGAGAATAGAAAATGTCTTTATATGCATCACAATTTTTAATAAGTTCCTCATGTTTTCCAATTCCCTTTATTTCACCATTATCAAGTACAATTATTTTGTCCAATCCCATAACAGAAGTAATACGCTGAGCTATTGTTATGAGGGTAAAATTTTTTGTATAATTTTTTAATGATTTTCTTATTTTACTCTCTGTAGTAACATCTACCGCACTAGTAGCATCATCCATTATAAGTATTTCAGTTCTTTTAATTACTGCTCTTGCTATGGCTACACGCTGTTTTTGTCCTCCTGAAAAATTAACTCCTCCTTGACCAATAAGTACATTGTATTTCTCTGGAAATTTCAAAATAAATTCATGAGCCTGTGAGATCTTGGATGCTTCTATGACTTCATTTAAGGATGCATCTTCTTTTCCCCATTTTATATTATCTATGACCTTCCCTGTAAATAATATAGACTTTTGCGGCACTATAGCTATTCTATCCATCAAATTATCTTTATCCATATCTTTTACATCCACACCATCTATCTTTACACTACCAGAAGTCACATCATAAAAACGCGGAATAAGATTGACTAAAGTTGTCTTTCCCGAACCTGTAGATCCAATAATACCTACATTTTCTCCTGGCATACAGGTAAAATTTATGTCCTTTAATGCTGGTTTATCTTTATTACCATAGGAAAAATAAACATGCTCAAAATCAATTCTTCCTTTATACTTAATTTCTTTATCTTCAATATTGTTGTATTTTAAAGTACTCTCTTCTTTAAATATTTCTCCTATACGCTCTGCTGAGGCTCTAGCTCTCACTGACATATTAAATAATGAAGATATTATCATAATTGAGAAAAGTATCTGTGTCATATAATTTGTAAAAGCTATTATTTGACCTACTTGCATATTACCTGCATTCACATTAACGGCTCCAATCCACAATATTATAATTATTCCAATATTTACAATAATGCCATTTATAGGTGAAAATATAGACATTATTCTCATTGCTGAAGCAGATAAAAGGCTATAATCATCATTTATTTTTTTAAACTTATCTGTTTCATAATCAAATCTATTAAATGCCTTTACCACTCTAACTCCTGAAAGATATTCTCTAACCGTATTATTGACTCTATCTAATGCTCTTTGTACTCTAATAAAATAGGGATATCCTATGTTCATATTTAAAAATATAACTAAAGCAATTATTGGAATTACTCCAAGTAGCACTACAGAAAGTTTAATATTAAGCCTTAAAGCCATAATAATACTTCCAATACATACAATAGGTGATTTTACAAAGATTCTCATGAGCCCATTAGCAAAATTTTGAAGTAAAGTCACATCATTTGTAATTCTTGTTATAAGAGATCCCTTAGAGAATTTATCAATATTATCCAGAGAAAAATCTTGTATTTTTTTAAATATATCTACTCTTATATCTGATGAAAATTTTTGAGAAACACTGCTGGATAAGAAATTACGTCCACAGGCAGCCAAAGCCCCTAATGCTGTAACTCCCAGCATTATTCCTCCCATTTTAAATACATAATCTATTTGCCTATTCTTTACACCTATATCAATCACTTTTGACATTATAGTTGGCTGCAGCAAATCACAACTGGCCTCTAATATAAGACATACTATCGCAAGTAAAAATCCTCTCCAGTATTTATGTATATATTTCTTAAAAGCCCCCATTTTTACACCTCATATTCTTAGATAAATAATTAAATATAGTCACTATAATACTTCAGGGTCAGGTTGTTAATTTCAGCATTAAGCATCCTTACTATTTATTAAAAGTCTATAAGATAGAAACACTGAAATAATAGAAATTATTATTAATATTAAAAACACTATATGTATACCATAATTCAATGCTCCTTTTATTTGATAAAGATTTACTTTTCCAGTACTGTATAAATTATTGGTATCTATATTTGTTATTCCTAATTTATAAAAATATTTTGAAACATTTAAATTAAATATAATTCCAAAAGCACTTATCCCTATAGTCTGACCTATAGTACGAAGTAATGAATTTGATGCAGTAGCAGCTCCTCTTTTATTATACTCTACCGATTCTTGAACTATCATAGTAAGAGTTGTAAATAATCCACCAAAACCAAATCCCATAATAAATCCATATAATATCATTAAAATCAAAGAAGTTTTTAGATATAAAGTAGCTAAGAATATACAGCTAAGAAGTAATATTATAGATGATACAAAAGCTAACAAAGACTCACCATACTTAGATATAGATTTAGATAATATAATTGATGATATAAGCCAAGCTATAGATATTGGTGCCATAGCTAATCCTGAAATTGCTGCACTATATCCTAAGATACTTTGTATGTATAAAGGCATATATACATCTAAAGCTATTAAAATTGCTGAAACTAGTAAACTTACAATATTAGCTATTATGTTATGCCTCGTAAAAATTTCAAAAGGCATAATAGGATCTTTTGCTCTTTTTTCTATATAATAAAATATAATTAAAAAGCCAATTGATAAAGCTATTAAAAATATCGAATAAAAATTACTATTCTTTTCAATAGAAATTATTCCATATAAAAATATTATAATGGATAAACTTAAAATTATTAAACCTAAAATATCTATATTGACAATATTTTTTTTAAAATTTTCTTTTAAGTATTTCTTTAAAAGTATTATAGATACTATACCAAAAGGAATATTTATAAAAAAAATCCAGTGCCAGGATATATATTGAATCAAAAATCCTCCTAGAAATGGCCCTCCTATACTTGATATTCCCCAGACAGTACTGAGAAATCCTTGTACTTTTGCTCGTTCAGAAACATTAAATATATCACCAACTATAGTGTAACTTATGGTAAATATAGCCCCAGCTCCTATTCCCTGTACAGCTCTAAAAGCTATAAGTTCATACATATTGTGTGAAAATCCACATAGAATACTTCCCAATAAAAATATTATAATACCTGTACACAAAGTTATTTTTCTTCCATATATATCAGATAATTTTCCATATATAGGAGTAGAAATTGCTGAGGTTAATAAATATAAGGAAAAAACATAATTCATATGACTAAATCCATTTAATTCTTTCACAATAGAAGGCATAGCAGTAGTTACTACAGTTCCTTCAACAGCCCCTAAAAACATGGCTAACATTAGTGCTAAAACTACACCATTCTTTTCTCCATTCATATTAATATCACATCCTTACAACTTGTTTATATTACATTTTCAATAACAGATAATAAAAAAGCCACCCTTTAATAGAAAATAACTTTCAAATCAAGGTAGCTTTTTATATTTACATATCTTATTTTTACTTTTTATAATTAATTAGAATATAGTTAATTTTTAAAACTGTGGATTGGTGAAGGTATTCTTCCACCTCTAGCAATAAAATCTTCACTAGAGAATTTGCTTACAGCCATTACTGGTGCAGCTCCTAAAAGTCCGCCAAATTCAACTCTGTCACCAACGCTTTTTCCATAAACGGGAATTATTCTTACCGCTGTGGTTTTATTATTTATTACTCCAATTGCCATTTCATCAGCAATCATTCCAGAAATAGTTGATGCAGGTGTATCTCCTGGAATAGCAATCATATCAAGACCTACTGAGCAAACACAAGTCATAGCTTCAAGCTTTTCTATATTTAATGCACCAATTTCTACAGCATGTATCATACCTTCATCTTCACTTACGGGAATGAAAGCGCCACTTAGTCCTCCTACATGTGAAGAGGCCATTATACCACCCTTTTTAACTGCATCGTTAAGCATAGCTAATGCAGCAGTTGTACCATGACAACCACAAACCTCAAGTCCTATTTCTTCAAGTATTCTAGCTACACTGTCACCTACTGCCGGAGTAGGTGCAAGAGATAAATCTACTATTCCAAAAGGTACATCAAGTCTTTTTGCAGCCTCAGTAGCTACCAATTGGCCAACCCTTGTTATTTTAAATGCAGTTTTCTTTATAGTTTCAGCTACAACATCAAAGGTTTCTCCCTTTACATTTTCTAAAGCTGATTTTATAACTCCAGGACCACTGACACCTACATTTATAACACAATCTGCTTCTCCTACACCATGAAATGCTCCTGCCATAAAAGGATTATCCTCAACTGCATTAGCGAATATTACAAGTTTTGCACATCCAAGACTTCCATTATCTTTTGTAATATAAGCTGCCTCTTTGACTATTTCTCCTAAATCCCTTACCGCATTCATGTTTATTCCAACTTTTGAAGTTCCAACATTTACAGAAGAACAAACTCTATCTGTAACTGCTAATGCTTCTGGAATAGATTTTATAAGTATTCTATCTCCAGGTGTGCATCCTTTATGAACTAATGCAGAAAATCCACCTATAAAGTTAACACCTACAGTCTTTGCAGCTTTATCCAGAGTTTTTGCATATTCTACATAATCTGTATCACTGCTGCTTTGAGCAACTAATGCTATTGGAGTTACTGATATTCTTTTATGTATAATAGGTATTCCATATTCAAGTTCTATTTGTTCACCTATTTTAACTAAATCCTTAGCTTTTGTCGTTATCTTATCATATATTTTTTGTCTACACTTTTCACCATCTGGATCGCAGCAATCTAAAAGTGATATACCCATAGTTATTGTTCTAATATCTAGATTTTCTTTTTCAATCATATTGATAGTTTCAAGTATGTCTTTATTATTAATCATTTTTTCAACTCCCAATTCCTAATCTATTATACTTCGTGCATTGATCTAAATATTTCCTCACGTTGAAGTTTAATTGTAACTCCAAGTTTTTCAGCTTCTTCATCAAGCTTTTCTTTTAGCCTTTTAGCATCTATTTCCATCTTAGATAAATCCACAAACATTATCATTGTAAAATAGTTTTGCAAAAGAGTTTGATTTATATCCATAATATTTATTTTATTTTCTGCTAGTATTGAAGTTATGCCTTGAATAATACCTATTTTATCTTCTCCGATTACTGTGATAAATGATTTCATTTTAACAAATTCCTCCTGAATAATAAATTACCTAAACATAGTATAGGCTTAATTAACTTAAAATAAAACAATCAATATGTATAAATAAAAAAAGACTAAATAAAATTAGTCTCTGAGAAGCGCGAAGAATTAAAAACAACTCTCTATGTAATAAATAAACTTTTGATACACAACATAGACGTTTCTTTTAATATATAATCTCCGTTCTTTTACCTGAGAGTTTCACTATAAATCTAGTTTTCCCCTTCGGTGCTCCTTTGAGTCTCTCCAGAGTTTCGTCCAATAACGGTTTAAATTAAAACATTTTAAATAATATCAGTCAAATATGCTCCCTTTGACCTATTATTTATTTTCACATGTCTAATTATTCCACTATCTTCATTCGACTTATTAAATTACCTAATCCATTTTAACACAATGTACTAATATAAATCAATAAAAAAACAAATTTTACATAGAAAAATGTATATATTCATTTTCATATGTCTTATATACACTTTTCTTAGTAAAATTACGCATCATAATTGTTGTATTATTTACACTAAAAATTATTAATAATACTTTTCATTTTATATACAACATCTTTAGGATTATCAGCTTCCATAACAGATGACATTATGGCTGCTCCGCTAGCTCCTGCTTCTAGAACGCTGTTAATGTTATTTTCATCTATACCGCCTATTGCAATAACTGGTAATGACAAATTTCCACAAATATCCTTCAAAAACTCTATTCCTCTTCCAGGAAGTCCTGCTTTACAAGCTGTATTAAATATATGACCGGTCAAAATATAGTCAGCATTCATATTATTTACCATTTTAGCTTCTTCTAAGGAATGAATTGATACACCTTTTAATTCATTATATTTATTATTGAATTTAATAAATATATCATAACTTAAATGTACTCCCTCCGTTTTGCACCTAACAGCAACATCATAATTACCATTAATTATAAGAGGTATTTTGTTATTAATAATTTTTTTTAATCTACAGGCCATAATATAAAGTTCTTCTGATGAAAGATCTTTTTCTCTTAAAATAATAGCATCTGCTCCACCTTGTACACAGGCTTCTGTTACTGTATATAAATCACCTTTTTTTATAAGTTTTCTATTTGTAATTATAAAGAGTTTTCTATTCATAACTACACATACTCCCAATCCTTCATGACAGGACAGTATCCATTTGATTTAAGCATTTCTCTTATTTCTCCTACACTTCTCTTATCTGAAATTTCAAACTGTTTTTCTCCTTGATCTTCAGTTTTACAAGAATGTCCTCCTACTTCTGTAGAAACTCCTGCTGAAATTTTAGTTACTCCAAGTGGTATAAGATTATCTCTTAGCTCTGCTGATTCTCTAGTAGTTACATTTATTCCTGACCTTTTAAGGAATATTTTGAAAGCAAGCATTATCTGTACTAAATTTTTATCAGTTACATCTTTAATGTCAGTAAAACTTCCTGCGTGAGGCCTTATTCTAGGTACAGACATACTTATCTCCATGTATGGGAACATATCCTGAATGTATCTTGCATGAAGTCCGGAAAAATAAGCTTCCTTTCTCCAACTGTCAAGTCCATAAAGTGCCCCTACACCCATTCCTCTTACTCCAGCTCTTGCAGCTCTTTCAGGAGTTTCTACTCTATATCTATAATTCTTTTTAGGGCCTGCTAAGTGAATTTCATCATATTTTTTCATATTATAAGTTTCCTGATATATAGTAAGTGAATCCACCCCTGCTTCTATAAGTTCTCTGTATTCATTTTCCTCTAAAGGATATATCTCAATACAGATAGAACTAAAATATTTTTTCAATAATTTCACAGCGTCCTTTATATAAGACACCGGACTATGAAATCTTGATTCACCAGTAAGAAGAATTATATGCCTTAAACCAGAAGCATATATTGCCTGTGCTTCTTTTTCAATTTCTTCCATAGTAAGTTTTTTTCTGTGCACATCATTCTCTACATTATATCCACAGTATGCACATTTATTAACACAATAATTAGCTATATATATAGGAGTATACAAGGTAACAGATCTGCCAAAATTATTAATTGCTATTTTATGCGCCTTTTGTGCCATGACTTCAATATAGTCCTCTGCTGCTGGTGACAAAAGACACATAAAGTCCTCTTTGCTTAGTGTATCTTTAGATAATATATATTCAATCTGTTCTTTGGTTACACTATTAAAAAAGCTATCAAAATCATAATCTTGTAATCTAGCAGCTACATCAAAAAAACTCATTATTCCATCCCCCTATCTTAAAAATCCTGTTAAAGGTGAAGATGCTTCAGCGTATTCTCTCTCCATACCAGCCTTTGCTAAATATCCTTTTCTACCACTTTCAACGGCAAGTTTAAAGGCTTCCGCCATAAGCACAGGATTTCCTGCAGTAGCCAATGCTGTATTAACTAATACTGCTGATGCCCCCATTTCCATGGCTAAAACAGCATCTGATGGTTTACCTATACCTGCATCTACTACTATTGGAAGATCTATTTCTTCAATTAGAATTCTAATCATTTCTTTTGTTCTAATACCCCTATTACTTCCTATAGGTGAACCTAAAGGCATTATTGCAGCTGCACCAACTTCTAACATTCTCTTTGCATCAGGAAGATCTGGATTCATATATGGCAAAACTACAAACCCCTCCTTTGCTAAAACTTCTGTAGCCTTTATTGTTTCTATATTATCTGGAAGAAGATATTTATTATCTGAAATAACTTCTATTTTCACCCAGTTTCCACATCCTGCTGCCTTTCCAATTCTTGCAAGTCTTATAGCTTCTTCTGCATTTCTCGCTCCTGAAGTATTAGGCATTATTATTGTATCTTTTTTTAAATAATTTAAAATATTCTCTTCTTGTGATTCAAAATCTACCCTTCTAAGTGCTGCAGTAATAACTTGTGCCCCACTCTTTTCCAGTAGTTCTGGTATGACTTTATTTGAAGAATATTTTCCACTACCGATAAAAAGTCTGCTTTTTAACTCTGTACCACCAATAATAAATTCATCCATTTTAATTGTCTCCTAACTTTAAGCATATTAAAGTAAAAAATTAATTAAGTATGCTATGCTAATATTTTTTAATTCTAAATTTAATAAATTATTAGACTAGATACCTTAACCTCCTCCTACAAATCTTATTAATTCTACTTTAGAGTCGCTAGTAAGCTTAGTTGTGGCATATTCTGTTTTATCTATAATGTTTAGATCTACTTCTGCCACCACTTTATAAGCCTCTATTTTGAGTTCATTTAACAATTCTTCTATAGTTATACCATCTCTGAAATTCATTTCTTTTCCGTTAACAACCATATGATTCACTTCCCTCAAACTTCATATATTTACAATAGGAGAAAAGACGAACTAAAAAGAATTTTGCCCTTTAATCCTATTGTGAATCAAATTCTATTTTATATTTAAAGTCTCATTATTAAGCACTTTTTTCATTGTTCTCATAGAACACATTTTTCCACACATTGTACAAGTTTCTGGATCTTCTGGTGAAGATTCCGTACGATATTTACGAGCCTTATCGCTATCTATAGCTAAATCAAACATAGTTTCCCAATCAAGCTCTGCCCTAGCTTTACTCATGGCATTATCCCACTCAACAGCTCCCTTTATTCCCTTAGCTATATCTGCTGCATGTGCTGCAATCTTAAAGGCAATTATTCCTTCTTTCATATCTTCAAGAGATGGCAAACGCAAATGCTCTGCTGGAGTAACATAACATAAAAAGTCCGCTCCACTGGAAGCAGCCACTGTTCCACCTATAGCTGCAGTAATATGATCATATCCTGGAGCTACATCAGTAACTAAAGGTCCTAACACATAAAAAGGTGCACCATGACATAATTTTTTTTCAAGTAACATATTTGCCTTTATTTCATTAAGTGCCATATGTCCAGGTCCCTCTATCATAACTTGTACATTTCTTTCCCAAGCTTTTTTAGTAAGTTCCCCTAATGTTATAAGTTCTTTAACTTGTGCTGGATCTGTAGCATCCTTTAATGAACCAGGTCTGCAAGCATCTCCTAATGAAATAGTTATATCATATTTTTCACAGATATCTAAAAGTCTATCATAATATTCATAGAATGGATTTTCTCTATTATTTAGTTCCATCCATGCAAATAAGAGACTTCCACCTCTAGATACTATCTGAGTCAATCGTGGATTATTTTTAACCGCTTTTGCAGTTTCACGATTAAGGCCTGCATGAATTGTAATGAAATCCACTCCATCTTGTCCATGTTTTTCCACAACATCAAAGAATTCATCCACAGTTATATCTTGAAGTTCCTTATCACAAAATCCTATAGCATCATACATGGGAACAGTTCCAAGCATTGCTGTAGACATTTCTACAACTCTTTTTCTCATATTTTCAGTTTTTCCATAGTTAGATAGATCCATTATAGCTTCTGCTTTCATCTCAATAGCCACTTTAACTTTTTCTAATTCTTTTTCTATACTGCAACAATCTTTTGATATTCCCAAATTTACATTTATCTTAGTTCTAAGACCTTCTCCAATACCTTCTGGATCTAAAGACTTATGATTTTTGTTAGCTGGTATAACTACTTTTCCTTCAGCAATTAATTCTCTTAATTTTTCTACATCTATCTTTTCTTTTTCTGAAACAATATTCATTTCTCTTGTAATAATTCCTTTTCTTGCTGCATCCATCTGTGTTGTATAATTCATAATAGTACACTCCTTTATTTTTAAATTTAAAAAGAGAACAAACCTGATGCAGGATAAACATCAGGTTTGTTCTCTTTATGCGTATAATAAAAGCCTGCATAAAGCAAGCTTTGTAATTCTATAATATACAAACCCTTGCTTCCCTACGATGGTGTTAACCATATCAGGTTCATAGAGTTAGGATTTTTCCTTCTCAGCCAATTTGGCACCCCTAGCAAATAAATATTTTATTTTTAATAACATTATACTCCTAAAATTTATAATTGTAAAATTATTTTTCAACTTTATTAATGTACAAATATCAAGTAATAATTGAATTTACATCATTTTATTGTTATATTTTTAATATATAAAATTTATCAACACATTGGAGTGATTAATTGTTATGATTAACAGTGACAATGCAACTACCATAAATGAGATTTTAGAAAAACTTGATAAAATTAAATATGAAAATTCCATTAATACAATAAAATTTGGCAATAACTCTTATGAATTATGTAAAAAATTTAATCATACTATAGGTATGGCTGTTTCACTCCTAAGGGTTGGTGAAGCTTTAACCAACATAGGTAATTATGAAAAATCTCTATCCCTCCTTTTTGAATCTCTAAGTATATCAAGAAAAGAAGATATTTGTGATATACAAGTTTTATCCTTAATATATATAGGCAATAATTTGCTTAATCTAGGAGACTATGAAAAAAGCTTTGATTACTATAATGATGCAGAAAAAACTGCTTTAAAAATGTCTGTGAATAAAAATTACTACAGTAAATACAATTACAAATTCTATCTTGCAAAAACTTCTACTAATATAGGAGAAATCTATAAAAATCTTAAAGATTATGAAAATGCCTTTAAATTTTATAATAGAGCCCTTACCTTTGATAAAAAATTAAATTATAAATCTACCTTTGGAGTGTCCTTATATAATCTAGGAGAAATGAATTATTTAAGTGGAAATTATGATAAGGCAATATTACTTTTAAATAAATCCATTGAAATAATGAACTCTTTCAATTATAAATTAGTCTTACCAGAAGTATACAGAATATTAGCTCTTATATATGAAAAAAAAGGAAATTTTACAAAATCAAATGAATATTTTTGTAAAGCATTAAATATAGACCTAAAAGAAACTTTTTTATTTTACAAGATTAATATACTTTTAGATTACAGTGATTATCTTAAAAATAGAGGAAATCTCTCCCTGGCATTAGACAAGTTAAAAATTGCCTTTAATATATCTGTAGAAAATAATATTATTTTTAAAACCATAGAAGTGTGCAAAAAGCTTTTTAGTTTGTACGAGGAGTTAAAAAATGATGATAAAGCTTATGAATATTATAAGTTATATTTTAAATATCACGACAAATTAG